>NZ_FCOY01000007.1:0-1270000 GCF_900018785.1 Xanthomonas massiliensis
CCGCCGAACCGGTCATGCGCGGCCAGCGCGAAGGTGGCACCGGCCTGCAGCTGGCGGCCGCTGCCTGCGCCGGCGTGCACGCGGCGGGTCAGGCGCAGGGCGTCCAGGCGCGCCTGGGCGGCTGCCACGGCCTGCTCGCCGGTAGGCAAGGCGCCGCTGCGCGGGGCGACGAAGATCTCCAGTGCCGGCAGCTCCGGCTCCTCCGCGGAGGCCTGGCCGGACACCGCGCCGACCTGCTCGCTGTGCCAGCTGGCGACGACCGCGGCATTGGGCGCGATGCGGCGCTGCTCGCCGAAGGCGGTGATGGCATCCTCGGCCTCGGCATAGTCGGCGCGATGGAAGCGCAGCGTACCGGTATCGGCCAGTTCGGCCTGCGGGTCGAACACCACCAGCGTGTGCGCGGCCTCCCCGTCCTGCGCCTGCTCGTAGCGCCAGGCCAGGCCTGCGTTAGCCAGCAGCCGGGTGACGAACCGTGCGTCGGTCTCGCGGTACTGGGTGGTGATCGCCGGCACGGGCAAGTGGGCGGCCACGTCGAAGCGGTAGCTGGCCTGCGGGTAGTCCGCGAAGACCTGCGTGCAGATCGCACGCACGTCCATCTCCTGGAAGATCACCGCATTGCGGCGCAGGCCCAGCAGCGCCGTCCACGGCTCCATGACCAGCCGGTAACGCGCCAGGCCGCCGTCGCCGCCGAGGCTGTCCACGCCGGTGCACAGGCCGTGCCAGCGGCGCAGGCCGCCATCGGCACGCGCCAGTTCCAGCACCAGCGGTTGCTCGAGCAGGTCTTCCACCGGCAGGAACGCCGACGTCGCCAGGCAGTCGATCTCGAAGCGGAACGGCGCGCAGACCCGTTCCTGGCCCGTGAACCTCTCCACCACCAAGCCCGGCAACGGGGAATGCAGTTGGATCAGGCGCGACTGCTGCGAGGGTGCGGCCAGGCGCGCCAGTGCTGCGGATACGTCCATATTGTCCTTCTCCATGACCATGGCCCTTGCGGGACATGCCGGGCCAGTTATACCAGAGCCCGGACGGCGATGGCCGCGTCCGCATGCCCCGGGAGCGGTCAGTGCGTGATGTCCGTTCCAGTCGCGGCGCCCGGTACATGGCGCCCCTGCCCACTGCGTCGCAGCAGACCATCTCGGACTTCGAGCCGGGGAGCGGAGAAGGTTTCCGCGCGCCGCTTCTGCCCGTTCGCAACAGTTGGATCAGCGGCCGGAGGCCGCTCCCGGGCGGCCCTTGGACGCGTCGCGTTCGATGACGTCCACCTTGGGCTCCTTCCACGGGCCGGTGACGTGGTAGGTGCGCGCGCCGATCTCGCCCAGCGGCCGGGACAGCACCGCGTTGGCGGCCGCGCCCACCGCCGCGCCCACCGGCCCGCCGGCCACCGCGCCGACCACGGTGAGCAGGTTGCCGGCCTTCGGGTTCACGTCCACGGTCTGGTCGAAGGTCTCGCTGCGCAGGTCGGCCTGGCCGCGCAGGGTGATGTCCGCGGCCGGGCCGATCATCGCGATGCGGTCCGTGCGCGCCAGGCCGTCGCCGAACTTCAGGGTGCCTTCCACCCTGTTGAAGGCCAGGCCCTTGGAGAAGAAGTCGCGGAAATCGAACATCACCCGCCGCGGCAGCTGGGCGATGCTGAGCAGGCCGAGCACGCGCCCGGCCCCGGGGTCCACTTCCAGCAGCTGGCCGTTGCGCACCTCGCCGTGCAGCTGCCCCTGCAGGCTGGCCAGGGCGAAGGCGGTGGGGCCGCCGGGCCAGGCCAGGTCCAGGTCCAGCGTGCCCTCGCCGCCGCGCAGCTGGCCACCGTAGCCCAGGTCCTGCATGAACCCGCCCATGTCGCGGGTCTGGATGTGGGTGACCAGGTGGGTGCGGGCGCCGCCGTCCTTGCCCAGCCACTGGCCGGTGACGTTGATCGATTGCCGCGGCGCGCTCATCTGCAGGGTCTGCAGTTGCAGGCCGCCGCTCACCGGGTGGGTGCGCAACACCGCCGAACCCAGCTGCAACTTGCCGAAGCGCAGGTCGGCCACGTCCAGCGCCAGCGGCGGGATGCCGGCCGGGTCGGCCTGTTCGGCGCTCTGGCGGGTCTGCTCGGGCAGCGCCTCCACCAGCACCGAGCCGGTATGGATCACGTCCTGGCCCGGCGGCGGCGCCGGCGGCGGGTTGACCGCCTGCCACCACACCCGGTCCAACGTGCCGGAGACGGCGGCGCTGGGCGCATCGGGAACGCTCAGCGTCCCGGCGAGCGACGGCCCGGCCAGCCCGACCTGCAATCCCGCGCCCTGCGGCCGCAGTTGCAGGCGCGTGTCCGGGAACACGCCGCCGATCAGCAGCAACCGGTCCACCTGCACGTCGACGCGGTTCAACGGCAGCTCCTCGCCGGAAGCCGCGGTGTCCGCGGAGGCCGCCGGGCGGCGGGCCAGGCCGATCCAGTCCAGCGCATCGAGGGCGTCGGCATGCCCGTCCACGTCCAGGCCGTTGGCCGGCGGCTCGCCGGCCACCCGGTCGCTGCCCAGGGTCACGCGTACCCCGGTGTGCTTGCCTTCGGTGCGTGCGGCCAGGGCCAGGCGCTGGCCGAAGGCCACATCGACGCGGCCGGCCTCCAGCGGCAGGGCGGCCCGCACCTGCGTGGCCAGCGTCTCGCCGGCGGGCTTGGCCAGGGGCTGCGGGAACTCGAGCGCGGTACCGGCCAGGTCCGAGGCCAGGGTCAGCTGCGATGGCGCCGTCGCGCCGCCGGCAGCCGCCTTGGGCATCGTCACGCCGACGGTCCATGCCGAGGTGCCGTGGACGTAGGGCTTGAGCCACGCCAGTTCCGGCGCATGGTCGAGCAGCTCGTCGGCGGCCATGGCCGCGGTCAGCCGCGCTTCGAAGGCATTGGCCGGATCGCCGACCCCGCCGCCGGCAAGCAGCGACAGCGTACCCGGCTCGCCCTTGTGCACCACTGCCAGCGCCGGCGCGGAGAAGCCGCCGTCGTCGTAGTCCACCTGCCCGTGCACCTGGTCGAAGGCCAGGTCCCAGCGCTTGTCGGCCAGGTGGTCCCCGCGCAACGCGACCCGGCCGCGCAGGTGGCCGCCGCGCCCGTCCTCCAGCAGCGGCAACAGCAGGTCGAAGTCGGTGCTGGCCGGCCCGGACACGGACACGTTGTCCAGCGTGTCGGCATATTCGGCATGCAGCGGGCTCTGCTTCAGCATCTCCAGCAGGTGCGCGGTATCGCTGTCGGAGGCCGCGCGCACGTACAGGCGCGAGCTGGCGAAGTCGTCGATGCCGGCCTCCAGCCGCTGCACCTGCACGCCGGCCAGGCCACCGTTGCCGGCGATGCGGAAGCCGTTGCCGACGAAGGCCACGTCCGCTTCCAGCCCGGTCATCGCCGGCCAGTCGGGCTGGAAGCGCACGCGGCCATCGCGGATGTGGCCGGTGGCTTCGAAGCGGCCGTTGCGGTCGTTGAAGGGCCAGTCGTCCAGGTCGCCCACCACCAGCCCGGTGCCGCCGGTGATGGTGCCGCCGGCCAGGGCCGTGTCCAGCCAGTCGATGGTGGCCCGGCTCATCTCCGAATGGATCCAGAACTTGCGTGCCACCGTCACCGCGGTGTCGTCGATCTTCGCCGCCAGGCCGATCCACGGCCGCGTGCCATCGCCCTGGAACCACAGCCCGCCACGCACCTCGGCACCGTAGTCCGGCGCCTGCACGCGCAGCGCCGGCGTGGCCACCTGCCAGCCCTGCCCCTGGCGCCAGCCGACGATGCTGCCGGCCAGGTGCAGCTCGTGCACCACGCCGAAACCGGTGGGCCAGTCGAAGCGTACCGTCGCCTGCGCATCCGGATCGAACTGCAGCGCCTGCGCGTCGCCATGGAAGCGCCCGCGCAAGCCGCTCAGGCCCGGGGCCCGGCCCACCGCGGCGAAGCCCAGCGCGTCCAGCCGGCCGCTGGCGCGCATTGGCCCGCCGGCCAGGCCGGCCACCTCGACATCGGCCAGGCGCAGTTGCGGATGCGCCTGCAGCAGCCAGCGCCGGGTGTCGTCGGGCACCTGCCCGGCCAGCGCCAGCAGCGGCAGCAGCGGCGAGGCGTCCAGGGTCCTGGCGGCCAGTGCCCAGCGGCGGCCGCCGGCGAGCAGCAGGCCGTCCAGTTGCTGGCGGCGGCCGGCGGCATCCACGCGCAGGCTGGGCACGTCCACGCGCCAGCCTGCGTCGCCGCGGCTCCAGCGTGCCCGGCCCTGGACCCGGTCCAGGCCGGCCGCCACCGGCGTTCCGGCCAGCGGGGCGCCGGCCAGCCGCAGCTGGCGCAGGTCCGCATCCAGGGTCACCGCCTGCAGCTGGCGCGCACGTACCTGCGCCCAGGCCTGGACCCGGCCCTGGCCCTGCACCGGGTGAGGCCACGATGCCGGCCACAGCGGGGTCCAGGCCGCGAAATCGGTCGGCCGCGCCTGCACGTAGAACTGGCCGTCGCCGCGGCTGCGCGAGAGGTCGAGCACGCCCTCCAGCGGGGCGGCCGCCGGGTCGATCCAGGCACGCGTGCCCACGCGCAGGCGGTCGCCCTGGACGCGCAGGCGCAGGTCCACCTGCGGCAGGCGGGCCTGCCATTGCAGCGACGGGACCGACAGCTGCAGCCGCGCCTGCACCAGCTGCAGCTCGCCCAGCCGCTGCAGCGTGTCCAGCGGATCGGCCTCGCCGCTATGCGGCAGGCCCTGCACGCTCCAGCTGCCGTCGTCGGCGCGCACCAGCTGCAGCGACACCCCGCGCAGGCGCAGTTCGGTCAGGGCGTGGTCCGGCAGCAGGCCGGCGTAGATGGACACCAGCACCTCGGCCTGGCCGATGGCCAGCCCGGGCGCACGGCCGATGCGCAGGCCGTCCAGCTGCAGCAGCGGGCCGCGCCGGGTCCAGCGCGTGGCGATGCGGTCGAAACTCACCGGCTGGCCGGCGCGTGCGCTCAGCCACGCCGCCACCTGCTGCGGATGGCGCTGCACCAGCGGCAGCAGCTGGCTGGCCATGCCGGCCAGCAGCGCCGCGCCCACCAGCAGGCCGGCGGCGGCGTAGAACGCGAGCCGCCGCAGCCGGGCGATCGGGTAGCGCGGGAACAGGCTCATCTCAACGACCGGCCACGCAAGGACGCAGGTATCCCGGCACCGTCAGCATGCACGGACCGGCGATATCCGGTCCTGGCGGCGACGGCCGCGGCCCACGATCCGGCACCTCACAGCAGCACCACGTCGAACTGCTCCTGCAGGTACTGCTCGTCGGCCTGGAAGCGGATGGTCTTGCCGAGGAACTCCTCCAGCTCGGCCACCGCCACCGACTCCTCCTCGGTGATGCGCGCGACCACCTTGGGCGAGGCGATCACCAGCAACCGCGCCGCCTCGAACTGGCGGGTGGCGCGGGTGATCTCGCGGAAGATGTCGTAGGTGACGGTCTCGGCGGTCTTGATGCTGCCGCGGCCGCCGCATTCCGGGCACGGCTCGGACAACTGCCGCTCCAGGCTCTCGACGGTGCGCTTGCGGGTCATCTCCACCAGGCCCAGCGGCGAGAAGTCGTACACCGTGGTCTTGGCATGGTCGCGCGCCAGCGCCTTCTCCAGCGTGCGCAGCACCTGGCGGCGGTGCTCGGCATCGGTCATGTCGATGAAATCGATGATGATGATGCCGCCCAGGTTGCGCAGCCGCAGCTGGCGCGCCACCGCCTGCGCCGCCTCCAGGTTGGTGCGGTAGACGGTCTCCTCCAGGTTGCGCTGGCCGAGGAACGAGCCGGTGTTCACGTCGATGGTGGTCATCGCCTCGGTCTGGTCGATGACCAGGTAGCCGCCGGACTTGAGCGGCACCTGCTTGTCCAGCGCGCGGGCGATCTCGTCCTCGACCCCGTACAGGTCGAAGATCGGTCGGTCGCCGGCGTACAGCTCGATGCGCTCGGCCAGCACCGGCATGTACTTGGCCACGAACGCCTGCAGCTGCGCGAAGGTCTCGCCGGAATCGACCTTCACCTTCTCCACGTCCTTGCGGATCAGGTCGCGCACCGCGCGCAGCGGCAGGCTCAGGTCCTCGTAGATCATCGTGCACGACGGCGCCTCGCGGCCGCGGCGCTCGACCACGTTCCATACCCGCGACAGGTAGGCCAGGTCCTCGGCGATGGCCTCGGCCGGCTGGCCCTCGGCGTTGGTGCGCACGATGTAGCCGTAGCCACCGTACTGCGCGGCCAGCTCGGCGACGATGCCCTTCAGGCGTGCGCGCTCGGCCTCGTCCTCGATGCGCGCGGACACGCCGATGCTGTGCGACTGCGGCAGCAGCACCAGGTAGCGCGAAGGGATGGAGATCTGCGTGGTCAGGCGCGCCCCCTTGCTGCCGATGGGATCCTTGACCACCTGTACCACCACGTCCTGGCCGTCGCGCAGCAGCTCGACGATGGGCATCGAGGCCGGCCCTTCCACCGGGCCGTCCTCGCCCGGCGTGGGCGTGGTGCGGACGATGTCGTTGGCGTGCAGGAACGCGGCGCGCTCCAGCCCGACCTCGACGAAAGCCGCCTGCATGCCGGGCATCACCCGCTGCACGCGACCCTTGTAGATGTTGCCGACCACCCCGCGCCGCCAGCCGCGCTCGATGTGCAGCTCCTGCAGCATGCCGTTCTCGATCACGGCCACCCGTGTCTCGCGCGGTGTCACGTTGACCAGGATTTCCTCGGACACCCTCATCTCCCCTTGGCGCCGGCATCGGGGCCGGGCACGGTGAATCCGGCCCGGCGCAGCAGCTCGGCGGTTTCGTACAGCGGCAGGCCCATCACCCCGGAATAACTGCCGTCCAGGTGGCGCACGAAGCAGCCGGCCACGCCCTGGATGGCATATGCCCCGGCCTTGCCCATCGGCTCGCCGGTGGCCACGTAGTCGTCGATCTGGGCCGGGGACATCGATGCGAAACCGACCTCGGAGACCACCCGGCCGGTCAGCTCGCGGCCATGGCCGACCAGCGCCAGCGCGGTCACCACCCGGTGGGTGCGCCCCGCCAGCGAGGCCAGCATCTCGCGCGCGCTGGCCGCATCGGCCGGCTTGCCGTAGACGCGATCGTCCAGCACCACCTCGGTGTCCGCTCCCAGCACCCAGGCCTGCGGATCGTCCGTGGCGGCCTTCTCCAGCCCGGCGCGGGCCTTGTCCAGCGCGACGCGGGCGACGTAGCCATCCGGGGTTTCGCCGGGCGCACGCAGCTCCGGCACGTCCAGGTCGACGGCCGAGAACGGCACGCCCAGGCGCGCGAGCAACGCATGGCGGCGGGGGGAGCGGGAAGCCAGATGCAGCATGGATCAAGCATAACCCGCCCGGCCTGACTGGACGGCGCCGCGCGCGCCGCGGCGGCGGGTCTCACGGCCCATTCATGGCCTCGCCGCCACCCTTGTCGCCGCCTGTTCAGGAACCCCGAGGATCGACAATGCACAAGACCCCGCTGCGGCCGTTGCTGCTGGCCCTTGCCCTGGCTCTGGGAGCGCCGATGACCACCTTCGCCCAATCCGCCGCGACGGCCCCGCTGGCCGCCGATGCCACGCAGCTCAACGTGTCCGTCCAGGCCGAGGTCAGCCGGGTCCCCGACGTCGCCGGCCTGTCCGCCGGCGTGGTCACCCAGGCCGCCGACGGCAATGCCGCCATGCGCCAGAACGCCGAGCAGATGAGCCGGGTCATGGCCGCGCTGCGGGCCGCCGGCATCGCCGAGCGCGACGTCCAGACCAGCGGCGTGCGCCTGGCCCCGCAGTACCGCTACGCCCAGGGCAAGGCCCCGGCGATCACCGGCTACCAGGCCACCAACACGGTCCGGGTGAAGGTGCGCGACATCGCCGGGCTGGGCAAGGTGCTCGACGCGCTGGCCGCCAACGGCGCCAACCAGATCAACGGGCCGTCCTTCGACATCGACGACCCGGCGCCGCTCTACGACCAGGCCCGCCAGGACGCCGTGCGCCAGGCCCAGCGCCGCGCCGAGCTCTACGCCAAGGCGCTCGGGCTGCGCGTGCGCCGCGTGGTCAGCATCGCCGAAAGCGGCGGTGCCCGCCCGATGCCGGTGATGATGATGGCCCGCGCCGCCGCCGCGCCCGAAGCCGACACCCCGGTCGCCCCCGGCGAGACCACCCTCTCGGTGAACCTGGACGTGACGTTCGAGCTGGGGCGCTGAGCGGGCCACCCGCCTCAAGCGCACTTGTCTGAGTGCAAGGCCCCCCTGGCGAACAGGACTGAAAAATCGATGGTCGCAACCTCGATGCCTCCCCGGGATGTCCCTCGGAACAGCGACAGGTGAGCGCTGAGCGAACCGGACCCGGTTAAGGGGGGCAATGCGACTCGGTCTTCACCTGAGTTCTTTCCCTGCGTTCTTGTTCTTCCCCCGGAGCTTGGGGGTCTGTCATCAGGACAGACGTAATGACCTACGCTCCGTGGCTGCACCCACGGAACCAAAGTTTCCTGCGCAGACATCGCGGCGTAGGGCTGCGGCATAGCCGTGCCTCGACCGTCAGCATCAATTGAGAGAAGGCCGGACAAATCCCCGGGATCCACTGGTGTCTCTTCACCTGGACGTCTTCTCGACCGGCCAAGGAACCGCGTTGCGGACTTCCTGGTTCAGCCATTGACGCGGTCCGGGGACAAGCTGAGACCCAATTGGGATGTCCAAGTGACACATGTGTCGTCTGCGACGATTGTTAGCAACATGTTGTCTTGTCGGCACATTGGGGTTAGGGTTTGGTTAAGCTTGCTCTCGATGAGCTTGCCCGAGCTTTATAAGCTATTGATAAAATTGAAATTTACATTGCCGAGGCTTTGGAGAGAGACCCCCAATGAAGCGACACACCAACGCAAACGCAGCAAAATTGAAGCGCACCGCCCTAGCCGTCATGCTGGGTGCCTGTCTCGCCAATGGGACCGCATTGGCCCAGAGTACGTCCGGCGATATCGTCGGCAACGTCAGCGGCGCCAGCGGACAGACCGTTCAGATCCGGAGCTTGGACTCGGGCATCACCCGTCAAGCGGTAATCAGTGCTGATGGCCGGTTTCGCGCTTCCTCTATACCTACTGGTCAATACGAAGTAACGGTCGCCGGCAAGACCACCACGGTCACCGTTATTGCAGGCCAGGCGGCAACAGCCCAGTTCGCCGATGCAACCCGCCTAGACACCATTACTGTTAAGGGTACTGGGCCGAACAGCATTGATCTAAGCAGTGTCGAAACCCGTACCACCTTCACGGCGCAGCAGCTCAATACACTCCCCGTCTCCCGAGACGTTACCAGTGTCTCGTTGCTGACCCCGGGCACGGTCGCAAGCAGTGGTTACTTCGGACCCGCCTCATTTGGCGGTGCATCAGCAGCCGAAAATAGCTATTACGTTAATGGATTCAACATTACGAATCTTTACGATAGTTTGTCTTTCTCCGAAGTTCCATATCAGGCTATCGATCAGCTTGATATCCAGACCGGCGGCTATGGCGCCCCGTTCGGTTTTTCCACGGGCGGTGTTACGAGCGTTAACACCAAGCGCGGCACCAATGAATGGAAAGGCGGCTTCAGCTGGGCTGGTGTACCTTCCAGCCTGAGGGAAAATATCGATAAAAATTATCGGACGGATGGAAGCCTGTACCGGTCTTACGATAATAACAGCAGTAGCTCCAATAACTACACAGCGTGGGTAGGCGGGCCGCTGATTCAGGACAAGCTGTTCGTCTTCGCGCTGGGAGAATTCGCAAAATCCAATAACACCACCTATGGCTCGCGTGTCGGCAGCCAGGCGCGCGATGCCAGCGGCAATCCGGTAATTCCCACATCGTTGAGCACAACGGGATACGATTACGAGTCGAAGACTCCCTATTGGCTGGTCAAGCTAGACTGGTATCCCAACGACAGCAACCATGTCGAGTACACGGGCTTTGATAACAGCCGCCGTTATACTTACGATTACTATAACGCTGCGTATAGCAGCGCTGATAGCAGCGGTAACCCGTCAAAAACCAGCTATCTCGGTCAGTTGGTTGGAAAAAGTGGGGGCCGGACCGATATCTTCAAGTGGACCAGCTATCTGACTGATGACCTCACTGCCTCTCTGCAATATGGGCGCATGCGCAATCAGAGTTCGCAGTTCACGATCAGTCCTGATGGGGTGATGAGCTATTACGATGGCGAAATCAATAGCCCGGCGGGAACCTGCCCTTATGTGATCGGTACATCGGGAGCCCAGATTGGTTGTGCAGTTGCCAGCTCCGTGGATATGAAGGGAGGATCCAACGAGCGCAAGACCTATCGCCTGGATCTTGACTGGCAGCTTGGCGACCACAAGATTGGATTTGGCTATAGCGACGAAAAGTGGGACTCGGAAGCCGGCTCGTCTTATTCCGCTGGCGCCTACTGGCGGCTATATTCGGCAGGGTATGCCATGCTGGTCAACTACCGTACCGGCGGCACGGTCGGAATTGACCAGAAGTCCTGGTATCTGGACGACCACTGGCAGATTACTGACAATTTCCTGCTTTATGCCGGCATTCGTAACGACTCGTTCGATAACAAGAATGGCTCGGGGGCTAGCTTCGTCAAGCAGGACAACATCTGGCAGCCTCGCTTTGGCTTTACTTGGGACCTGACCGGCAACGGCAATAGCAAGCTGTATGGTTCTCTGGGACGTTATTCGCTACCCATTGCTGCCAATGTCGCTTTGCGCGCCGCATCCGCCTCTTATTACACCGTGGCGTATTACACCTATTCAGGCTACGACGCCACTACAGGCGTGCCTAATGTGACGGGCCCCTTTAATGGCGGCGCGTATGATTACGTCGTCAATGGCGAGGATGGCAGCACTCCTGATCCCAAGGCCGTGGCAGCGAAGGGCTTGAAGCCCTACACCCAGGACGAGGCCATTCTCGGTTACCAGTATGATCTGTCTTCCAATACTGACTGGCTAAACGGCTGGACTTTGAGTGCAAAGGCCACCTATCGTCGCATCAACAACGTCATCGATGACACCTGCGATGTACGTTCTCTCTACGATGCGGCAACTGCAGCCGGCTATACACTTTCCAACTGGGAGGACGAGTGGACCATTCCCGATGGCCTGCCTGGGTGCTATTTGTTCAACCCCGGTAAGGACATGACTCTGACCCTCGACGTTGATGGTGACGGCCAGGGCGACACCATTACCGTGCCAGGATCGACCCTGGGCCCCAAGGCCAAGCGCACGTACAAGGCGTTGACGCTGGGTGCGGAGAAGCATGTCGACCGCTGGTATGCCAGCCTGACCTATACGTGGTCCAAGTTGCAGGGCAACTACGAAGGTCTAGTCAAGAGCACCAATGGTCAGGATGATACGGGCACGACCTCGGACTTCGATTTTGCCGAGATCATGTACGGCGCAGATGGCTATCTCTTCAATGACCATCGCCATAGCTTCAAGCTTTATGGCGGCTTCAAGTTCAATGATGAATGGCAGGTAGGCGCTAACATCTTGGTTCAATCCGGCGCCCCGATCAGCTGCCTTGGTGGTGGATATGGCACCTTCGGTACCGAGTATGGATACTCGGGCGTATTCCATACATGCAATAGCGACAACATTGGAAACGAAGAAATTTCTAAGCTGGGCACGGCTGGACGCACTCCTTGGACCGCGACCTTCAGCCCGAACGTCGTTTATACCCCCAAGTGGCTCGAAGGTCTGAGCGTACAGCTTTCTGTACTCAATGCTTTCAACTCGATCAAGCCGTTGCAGGTGTTCGAAACCAAGTATGGCCTCTCCTCGAGCGGCACCATTACTGACTACTACAACTACAAGGTCGGGAAATACTACACGACCCCTCGATATGTCCGCTTCCAGGTCCAATACGACTGGTAAGTCGACTTTCCTGGCTGTATAGTTAAAAAGAAAAGGCCGCCCAATGGGCGGCCTTTTCTCAATACTCTCATTCTTATATATTCATCCCCGATGGTACGGGTGATTGGCCAGCATTGCGCTGGCGCGGTAGAGCTGTTCGGCCACGACCAGGCGCACCAGCATGTGCGGCAGGGTGAGCGAGCCCAGCGACCAGGCCTCGTCGGCCGCGGCCTTCACTTCAGGGGCGTGGCCCTCGGGGCCGCCGATCAGAAAGGCCAGGTCGCGGCCCTGGCCACGCCAGAATTCCAGGCGCCGGGCCAGTTGTTCGGAGCTGAGCGGGCGGCCCGGGACATCGAGCGCCACCACCAGCGCGTTCCTGGGCAGGGCGGCCAGCACGCGGCGGCCCTCGTCCTCCATCGCCCGGCGCGGATCGCGTCCCTTGCCGCGCAGGCCGGGCTCCACCTCCACCAGCTCCAGCGGGAGCCAGTGCGACAGGCGCTTCTGGTATTCGGCGAAGCCCTCGGCCACCCAGCCGGGCGCGCGCTCGCCGGTGGCGATCAGGCGCGCCTTCATCGCGGACCGATGCGTTCAGGCCGGGGCACGACGACCAACGGCGAAGATCAGGAGGCGGCCGGCTCGGCCAGCGCCTCGTCCACGTCGGCCCCGGCACGCGGCGGCTGGTCGCCGACGGTCCACAGGCGCTCGAGCGCGTAGAACTCGCGCACGCGCGGCAGCATGACGTGGACGATCACGTCGCCCAGGTCCACCAGCACCCATTCGGCCTCGCGCTCGCCTTCCACGCCCAGCGGCATGACGTCGAGCTTCTTGGCGAACTTGACCACCTCGTCGGCGATCGACTTCACGTGGCGGCTGGAGGTGCCGGAGGCGATCACCAGGTAGTCCGCGACGCTGGACTTGCCGCGCACGTCGATTTCCACCACGTCGCGGGCCTTGAGCTCCTCCACGGCCGCACGCACGGTGGCGAGCAGGTCCTCGACGGAGGGGGCGGGAGTCGGCAGCTGGGTCTTGATGACTTGGGCTTGGCTGGTCAAGGCGGAAAAGCTCGATGGAAGTGGCGTGAATTATAGGAGAGCGGGCGTCGGTGCCGTGTTCAGGCTGCGCTGCCGTACAGGCCGTGGCCGGCGATGTAGCGGGCCACGGCAGCCGGCACCCGCGCCTGCCAGCCAGGATCGCCGGCGGCGATGAGCTCGCGCACCTGCGTGGCCGATTCGGGACGCAGCGGCTGGTGCATGACCCAGATGCGGCCGGCGGGCGCGCAAGACAAGTCCTCGCGGCGATCCGTCCTGGCCGTGGCCAGCCAGTCGGCCAGGGCCGGCGGCAGGTGTCCGGCCAGCGGGCTGTCGGCGCGCTCGGCCAGGACCAGGTGGGCCAGCCCGGGCAGCGCCTGCCATTCGTGCCAGCCCTCCAGGCCGGCGAAGCTGTCGGCTCCCATCAGCCAGGCGATGGGAAGCGCCGGGCCCCATTCGGCGCGCAGTTCGCGCAGGGTATCGACGGTGTAGGAAGGGCGTCCCGGCTGCCGCTGGGCACGGCGCAGCTCGCGGTCGTCGACGTACAGCCCCGGTTCGCCGGCGGTACCGAGCTCCAGCATGCGCAGGCGCTGGCGGGCATCGGCACCCGGGGGCGGGCGATGCGGGGGATCGGCCGCCGGCAGCAGCGCCACCGGTACCCCCAGTTCGTCGCGCGCGGCCCGGGCGATGGCCAGGTGCCCGTCGTGGAAGGGATCGAAGGTACCGCCGTAGTACAGATGGAGCCGGGACTGAGGCTGCATGGCGGAGTCAGGGGAGTCCGTCGGCGTTTGCGACGCCAGTTTCCCTGCGTGGTTGCCGGTCGCCGTCGCCATGCCCTCGTCCGGTCCCGTCAGGCGGTGAGCAGCGCGCCGGCCTTCGGCTCGGCCACCGCCAGCAGCAATCGCTCCAGCGCCACCCACGCGTCGCCCTGGCCGCGGCCCTTGGCGATGCGGTCGATGCGCGAGGCCTCGGCCAGGAAACGTTCCCAGCGCCGCGGATCGGGATGGCGCTGCAGCGCGCGCTTGAACGGCGCCTGCCGCGATTCCCAGATGCCCTGCTTCTTCATCTCGGCGCCGAGGTTGCCGCCGCGGGCCTGCACCTGCGCCAGGCCCGCGGTACGCAACAGCTCCCGGATCAGCACCGGCAACAGCGCGGCCACCGCCTCGCCCTCCCCGCGCAGGCCAGCGAGCATGCGCAGCGCCGGCGCGCCCTGGCCGGCGAGCATGACCTCGGCCAGGCGGAAGACGTCGTAGCGGGCGGCATCGGCGACCAGCGCCTCCATGCTGTCCACGTCCAGCTCGCGCCCCTCGGCCAGCAGGACGAGCTTGTCGATTTCCTGGGCGGCGGCCAGCAGGTTGCCCTCCACGCGCTCGGCCAGGCGCTGCACCGCCGCGGCGTCGGCGCGCAGGCCGCGCGCGCGCAGGCGCCGGCCGATCCAGTCCGGCAGCTCGTGCGGCTTGACCGCCCAGGCGATGGACACCACGCCCAGGCGCTCGACCGCCTCGGTCCACTTGCCGTGGTGCGCCTTGCTCCATTCGCCGGCGGTGATCAGCAGCACCACGTCCTGCGGCGGCCGCGCGCAGAATCCGGCGATGACCTCGGCGCCTTCCTTGCCCGGCTTGCCTCCGGGCAGGCGCAGCTCGACCAGGCGCTGGGCGCTGAACAGGCTGGGCGCATCGAAGCTGGAGGAGAGCTGGTTCCAGTCGAAATCGCGGCCGTCGGCATCGAACACCTCGCGCTCACCGATGCCCTGGGCACGGGCACGCGCGCGGATGGCGTCGGCGGCCTCGAGCACGCGCAAGGTCTCCGGCCCGGCGATCAGGTAGACCGGGGCCAGCGGCTGATCCTCGCCCTGCCCCGCCAATTGCTCCGGACGCAGTTCCACCGGATCAGGGCTTGGTGGCCGGCTCCGGCGCCGGCGCATGCCCGGCCGGGCTGGCCGGCAGGTGCTGCATCTGGGCGCGGGCGACGCTGTCGATGCGGCGCAGGATCGAGGCGGACATGTCGCGGCGCAGTTCGTCGGCCAGCAGCTCGCGCTCGGTCGCGGTACCGGTGGAATCGGTCGGCGGGGACAGGTAGTCGCGCGAAAGCTCGATCACCTGCTGCGGCACGAAGGCGGTGCCGTCGGGGCGGCGCAGCACGAACACCACCGCGTAGCGCAGGCTGTATTCCTGCGCGCGGCCCTCGGCATCGATGGCGATCGGCAGGTCGCCCCAGCGCTCGGACAGGACCTGCAGGTGCGAGTACCGGGCGTCGTTGGCCGGATCTTCGTCCTCGGTCACCTGCACCCCGGAGGCGCGCAGGCCGCGGTCGAGCAGCTTGACCAGCTCGCTGTAGGGCGAGGACGAGGTGATCTTCACCTCGGGCAGGTCGGCCGGCAGGACGAGCTTGCCGCGCAGGTGGAAACCGCAGCCGCCCAGGACCAGGGCGATGAACAGCACGGACAGGTATCGAGTCATGGCGACAAGTCTGGAGGAGGTGGGCAGCGGCGGCAACCGGCGACAGCATGGCCGGCGGCCACTGAACCGCGCGGCATGGCCGGCGATGCGCCGGTCATCGGGCGCGGGCCGACCGGCGCCACGGGGTGACCGCCCCGCGCTTTGCGCGCCGTGCGGGCGGCCGTGCGCTGAACCCGGGGGTGGCGTGATTGCCGCTTGAAACCAGGATCGTCCCGACCGGACGCCCCGCACCGCAGCCGCAACATGCGGCGCATGCACACGCCCCCGTTGGCGGGGCCGGACCCGCCCACGATGCCACGGCCCCACTGCCGAGAAGCCGCCGCAGGCCGGTGCGGGATCCGCCGCAGGCCACGGCCTGCGCGCTCAGCCGGCGACCAGGTTGACGATCTTGCCCGGCACCACGATGACCTTGCGGATGCTCAGCCCCTGCAGGAACTGGGCGGCATTGGGTTCGGCCCTGGCCAGGGCCTCGATCTGGTCCTTCGGCGCATCGGCGGGCACCTGGATGGTGCCGCGCAGCTTGCCGTTGACCTGCACCGCCAGGGTCACCGCGTCGCGCGCCAGCGCCTCGGCATCCGGCTGCGGGAACGGCACGTCCTCCAGCAGCGTGGCCGGGTGGCCCAGGCGCTGCCACAGGGCGTGGCAGGCGTGCGGGGTGATCGGGTTGAGCAGCAGCACCGCCGCCTCCAGCGCCTCCTGGCGTACCGCCCGCCCCTGCGCGCCGGCCTCCTCGAACTTGGCCAGCGCGTTGGACAGCTCCATCACCGCGGCGATGGCGGTGTTGAAGCTGCGGCGGCGGCCGTAGTCGTCGCCGACCCGGGCGATGGTCTCGTGGGTCTTGCGGCGCATCGCCTTGTGCGCATCGTCGAGCGCGGCCACGTCCAGGGCCGGTGCCGGCCCTTCGGCGGCATGCCGGTCCACCTGCGCCCACAGCCGGCGCAGGAAGCGCGCCATGCCGTCCACGCCGGCCTCGTTCCATTCCAGCGACTGCTCCGGCGGGGCGGCGAACATCGAGAACAGGCGCACCGTGTCGGCACCGTACTTGGCCACCATCGCCTGCGGGTCCACGCCGTTGTTCTTGGACTTGGACATCTTCTCGGTGCCGCCGATCTCCACCGGCGCGCCATCGGCCTTGAGCACCGCGCCGACCACGCGGCCCTTGTCGTCGCGCTGCACGTCCACGTCGGCCGGGTTGATCCAATCCTTCGAGCCGTCCGGGTTGGGGCGGTAGAACGTCTCGGCGATCACCATGCCCTGGGTCAGCAGGTTGGTGGCCGGCTCGTCGCTGTCCACCAGCCGCGCGTCGCGCATGAGCTTGTGGTAGAAGCGGAAGTACATCAGGTGCAGGATCGCGTGCTCGATGCCGCCGATGTACTGGTCCACCGGCAGCCAGTAGTTGCCGCGCTTGTCGACCATGTCCTTGGCGCCGGGCGAGGTGTAGCGCGCGTAGTACCAGCTCGATTCCATGAAGGTATCGAAGGTGTCGGTCTCGCGCTCGGCCGGGCCGCCGCACTCGGGGCAGGTGGTCTTGCGCCACTGCGGGTCGGTCTTGAGCGGCGAGCCGGTGCCGCTGAACTCGACGTTCTCCGGCAGCGTCACCGGCAGCTGCTCCTCCGGCACCGGCACCGCGCCGCAGGTGTCGCAGTAGATCACCGGGATCGGGCAGCCCCAGTAGCGCTGGCGGCTCACGCCCCAGTCGCGCAGGCGGTAGTTGACCCGGCGCTGGCCCTGGCCCTTGCGCTCGAAGCGCTCGGCCAGCGCCTCGAAGGCGCCCTGGAAATCCAGCCCGTCGAACTCGGCGGAATTGACCAGCTCGAATTCGCGGGTCTTGTCGCCGTACCAGTCGTGCCAGGTGGTCGGATCGTAGCTCGCCTCGGCCTCGGTGCGCGGGCGCTTGAGGGCGATGACCTGGCGGATCGGCAGGCCGTACTTGCGGGCGAACTCGAAGTCGCGCGCGTCGTGGCCGGGCACCGCCATCACCGCGCCGGTGCCGTAGCCCATCAGCACGAAGTTGGCCACCCACACCGGCACTTCCTCGCCGCTGATCGGGTGCACCGCCTTCAGCCCGGTGTCCATGCCGCGCTTTTCCTGGGTCTCCAGCTCGGCCTCGGACACCCCGCCCCTCTTGAGTTCCTCCAGGAACGCGGCCAGCGCCGGGTTGGACTGCGCGGCCTTCACCGCCAGCGGGTGCTCGCCGGCGATGGAGACGAAGGTCACGCCCATCACTGTGTCCGGGCGGGTGGTGAACACCCGCAGCGGTTCCGGTGCCGCGCCGGCGGCGCCGCGCACCTCGAACTGGATCTCCAGGCCCTCGGAGCGGCCGATCCAGTTGCGCTGCATGGTCTTGACCGAGTCCGGCCAGCCGTCCAGGGCATCGAGCCCGTCCAGCAGCTCCTGGGCATAGTCGGTGATGCGCAGGAACCATTGCGGGATCTCGCGCTTCTCCACCAGCGCGCCCGAGCGCCAGCCGCGGCCGTCGATGACCTGCTCGTTGGCCAGCACGGTCTGGTCCACCGGGTCCCAGTTCACCACCGCGTTGCGGCGGTAGGCCAGGCCCTTGCGCATCAACCGGGTGAACATGCGCTGCTCGTGCACGTAGTACTCGGGCCGGCAGGTGGCGAACTCGCGGGTCCAGTCGATGGCGTAGCCCAGCGACTTGAGCTGGCCGCGCATGTGCTCGATGTTCTTGTAGGTCCACTGCGCCGGCGGCACCTTGTGCTTGATCGCCGCGTTCTCGGCCGGCAGGCCGAAGGCGTCCCAGCCCATCGGCTGCAGCACGTTGTGGCCGGTCATGCGCTTGTAGCGGCTGATGACGTCGCCGATGGTGTAGTTGCGCACATGGCCCATGTGCAGCGCGCCGGACGGGTACGGCAGCATCGACAGGCAGTAGTACTTGGGCTTGTCGGACTCTTCCTTGACCTCGAAGGCATGGGTGTCCGCCCAGAACTGCTGGGCGGCGGCTTCGACCTGCTGCGGGTCGTAGGGGGCGGTTTCGGCGACGGACATGGAAAGCGGGCGAACCCGGTTGGGACAAACTCCAAAGAGTACCGCAGCGCGTCATGGCGCTCCAGTTTGGGCCGGCCGCCGCCGCAGCCAGGCCGTCGCCAGCGGCGCCCACGCCAGCCAGGCCAGGAAGGCGGCGCGCTGGGTCAGCGCCGGCACGCCCAGCGGGGCCAGGCCGAGCGCGACCACGCCCGCCGCGACCCAGGCGGCCACCCGCAGCCGGCCGCGGCCCAGGCCGGCGCCCGCCAGTACCAGTCCCAGCAGCGCCGCGATCCACCACAGCAGCCAGGCCAGCGCATGCAGGCGCCCGGCCGCGTTCTCCAGGTCCTGCGGCGCCCACGGCAGCAGCCCCTGCGCGACGAAGGCCAGCCCGGCGATCAGCAGCATCTGCGCGCCCAGGCGCGCGGCGCGTCCGCCCGCCGGCCCGCACCGCCGGCGCAGGCCGGCCGCGAACAGCGCCTCCAGCACGCCCGGCAGGACGAATCCGGCCAGGTTGAAGGCATCGGCACGGGGCACACCGCGCGCGCCGAGCAGGGCGACCGGGTGCCGCGCCTGTTCGAACCCCGGCAAAGCCAGCCCGAAACCGGCCAGCACCAGCACGAACAGCACCGGCGCGCCCCATGCCGCCGCCCGCCACATCCGCTCCGCCATCTCCCGCCACTCCCGCTCTCTTCCGCGCAAGCGCGCATTCTCGCGCGCTTGCATCCCGGCGCGGACGCCTCCATACATGGCGTCTCATTCGAACCCGGCGCTTCCCATGTCCGACAAGCCTCACGTATTCGACGCCACCACCGACACCTTCGAGACCGAGGTCCTGCAGAAATCGCTGCAGACCCCCGTGCTGGTGGACTTCTGGGCGACCTGGTGCGGGCCGTGCAAGACCCTGAGCCCGATCCTGGAGAAGCTGGCGGCCGAGTACCACGGCGCCTTCGAGCTGGCCAAGGTGGACGTGGACAAGGAACAGCAGATCGCCGCGGCCTTCCAGATCCGCTCGGTGCCGACCGTATTCCTGGTCAAGGACGGGCAGCTGGTGGACGGCTTCCCCGGCGCGCTGCCGGAAGGACAGCTGCGCGAGTTCCTCAAGCAGCACGGCATCGAGCCCGCGCCGGCACCGGCCGAGGAAGCCGAGCCCGAGCCGGCACCGCTCGACCCGCAGGCCGAAGTGGCGCGCCTGCGCGCGCTGGCCGAGGCCGAGCCGGACAATGCCGAGCATCGCCTCGACCTGGCCCTGGCGCTGCTCCACGTCGGCCAGGCCGAGGAGGCCGGCAAGCTGATCGAGGCGCTGCCGGCCAACCTGGCCACCGACGACCGCACCGTGCGCGCCAAGGCGCGGCTGGCCTTCGTCGCCGCGGCCAAGGACGCCCCGGCCGACGCCGAGCTGGAAGCGCGCATCGCCGCCGACCCGAAGGACCTGGCGGCGCGGCACCTGCTCGGCGTGCGGCGCCTGGTCGAAGGCCGCGACGCCGACGCGCTGGAACAGTTCATCGAGATGCTGCGCATCGACCGCGGCTTCGAGGACGGGCTGCCGCGCAAGCTGCTGATCGACGCCTTCCGCGTCGTCGACGACGCGGACCTGGTGGGGACCTACCGCCGCCGGATGTCCTCGCTGCTGTTCTGATCGCGGCCCCCGGGCCCGGCATCCGCCCGGGCCCCGGGGAGGCGCACCCCGCAGGAACATACTGCCGCGTATGGCAGAATCGCGGTCCATCCTGCCCTCGCCGCCGCCATGTCGCCCACCGTCTTCCGCCTCGGCCTGAACCTGTGGCCGCCGTTCCTGTTCACCGGCATCCACGTCACCGCGCTGGCGCCGGGCTGGCGCCATGCCCGGGTGGAACTGCGCCAGCGCTTCTGGAACTGCAACTACGTCGGCACCCACTTCGGCGGCAGCCTGTTCGCCATGACCGACCCGTTCTGGATGCTGCTGCTGATGCACCAGATCGGCCGCGACCATTTCGTCTGGGACAAGGCGGCCGAGATCGAGTTCGTCAAGCCCGGCCGCGGCACGGTGGCGACCGAGTTCACCCTCGACGAGGCCACCCTCGCGCAGATCCGCGCCGCCACGGCCAACGGCGAGAAGTACCTGCACTGGTTCACCAACGAGGTGGTCGATGCCGCCGGCGAGGTCGTCGCCCGCGTGCGCAAGCAGGTCTACGTGCGGCTCAAGCCGCGCGCGCGAACCCCGGGCGGGGGCTGAGCCGGACCCGGACCCGGACCCGGGCCGCCGGGCTTCGGCAAGGCCCATTCCGCCACAGCACCGTTGCGCCCAGGGCTATAGCCGCGGTGCGCCGCGCGCACGACAATACGCGCATGACCGAATCCCCCCCCCGCCCGTCCCTGCAACGCCTGTTCCTGACCGGCCTGCTGACCCTGCTGCCGCTGTGGCTGACCTGGGTCGTGGTCAAGTTCGTGTTCGTACTGCTGTCGGGGATCTCCAGCCCGATCGTGGTGCCGATGTCCGAACGCATCGCCGCCTCGTTCCCGCACTACCTGGGCTGGATCAAGGCGCTGTGGGTGCAGAACACCATCGCCATGGTCGCCACCCTGCTGGTGGTGCTGGCGGTGGGCATCCTCAGCCGGCGGGTGATCGGCCAGCGCCTGCTGGGCTGGTTCGAGGCGGTGATGCACCGCATCCCGCTGGCCAACATCGTCTACGACAGCGTGCGCAAGCTGCTGGACATCCTCCAGACCCAGCCGGGCAGCACCCAGCGCGTGGTGCTGATCGACTTCCCGCACCGGGACATGAAGTCGGTCGGCCTGGTCACCCGCGTCATCAAGGAGCACGGCACGGGACGGGAGCTGGCCGCGGTGTACGTGCCGACCACGCCCAACCCGACCTCCGGCTACCTGGAGATCGTGCCGGTGGAGCTGCTCACCCCCACCGACTGGACCGTGGACCAGGCGATGAGCTTCATCATCTCCGGCGGCGCCGTTTCCCCGGAGAGCGTGCCCTTCACGCGTACCGCGGACCGCTGAGGCGATGACCGATTCCACGCTCGACGACCGGGCCGTACGCCTGTTCATCGTGCTGGCCGCGTTCTTCTGCGCCAACGCGGTGCTGGCCGAGTTCATCGGCGTGAAGATCTTCGCGCTGGAGGACACCCTTGGCATCGCGCCGCTGGACTGGAACCTGTTCGGCCAGACCGGCTCGCTCAGCTTCACCGCCGGCACCCTGCTATGGCCGGTGGTGTTCGTGATGACCGACACCATCAACGAATTCTTCGGCCAGCGCGGCGTGCGCTTCATCTCCTGGGTGACCGTGGGCCTGATCGGCTACGGCTTCGTGTTCGCCTACGCGGCCATCCACCTGGCGCCAGCCGCCTGGTGGGTCGGCGCGGCACGCGGGCAGGGCGTGCCGGACTACCAGGCCGCCTTCGCCGCGATCTTCGGCCAGGGCATGTGGACCATCGCCGGCTCGCTGGCCGCATTCCTGATCGGCCAGCTGGTGGACGTGGTGGTGTTCCACCGCATCCGCCGCGCCACCGGCGAACGCCATGTCTGGCTGCGCGCCACCGGTTCCACCGCGGTATCGCAGCTGGTGGACAGCTTCGTGGTCATCTGGATCGCCTTCGTGCTCGGTCCCCAGCACTGGCCGGTGCCGCAGTTCCTGGCGGTGAGCACGGTCAACTATGCCTACAAGCTGCTGTGCGCGATCGCGCTGATCCCGCTGCTGTACCTGATGCGCCACGGCATCGACGCCTACCTCGGCCAGGAGCGCGCCACGCGCCTGCGTGCGGCCGCCGCCGCCGACGGCCCCGCCCTGCCTCGACATTCATGAGCGCGAGCGAACCCGGCGTCGCGGCGTGACCTTCGAGGCTGGCCGTGTGCCGGCGAATGGGGCACTCTGCGGCCTTTGCCGTAGTTCGTGGATCCCCGGATGTCCTTGCCTGCCCCGATCGTGCGCCTGCTGGCGCTGGCCGTCGCCGCCCTGCTGAGCCTGCCCGCGGCCCCCGGCGCCGAAGCCGCCCCGAAGAAGAAGGCCACGCCGGCCGCCAGCCAGGCCAAGGGCACCGCCAAGGCCAAGGCCCCCGCGAAGGCCAAGGGCGCCGACACGGGCAAGGCGTCCGCGAAGGCCAAGAACACCGGCAAGGGCAAGAGCGCCGGCACCGGCAAGGCCAAGGACACCGCCAAGACGAAGAAGGCGACCCGTTCCACGTCCCGCACCCCGGCGCGGAACGCTCCCCGCACCCCGGCACGCGCGGCGGCCCCGGCCAAGGTGGACAAGGCCACCCAGCTCAACCGGCTCTACGACGGCTACTGGGACGCCACGCTCAAGCTCAATCCGCTGCAGGCCACGCTCAACGGCGACTCGCGCTGGGACAGCGAGCTGCCCAACTTCCTGTCGCCGGCCTACCGCCAGCAAAGCCACGAGCTGACCCTGGAATGGCTGGGCAAGGTGCAGAAGCTCGGCCCGGACGGCCTGCAGGGCCAGGACCTGCTGAGCTACCAGGTGTTCGTGCACGACGCGCAGATGGCGCTGGAGGCGGAGAAGTTCCCCTCGTGGATGCTGCCGGTGAACACCTACTACAGCGTGGCCAACGTCATGGCCGTGCTCGGCTCGGGCGCCGGCGCGCAGCCGTTCCGCTCGGTGCAGGACTACGACGCCTGGGCGCATCGCGCGCTCGGCATCCCGGCGCTGTTCGACCAGGCCATCGACAACATGCGCCAGGGCGTGGCCGCCGGGGTGGTGCAGCCGCGCGCACTGATGGAGCAGGTGCTGCCGCAGCTGGACAGCATCATCAAATCCAGCGCCGAGGAGAGCCTGTTCTGGGGCCCGGTGCGCAACATGCCCGACACGTTCGCGCCCGAAGACCGCGCGCGCATCACCGAGGACTACAAGCGGCTTATCGAGAACCGGATCATGCCCGCCTACCGCGCCCTGCGCGGCTTCATCGCCACCCAGTACCTGCCGGCCTGCCGCGCCAGCGACGGCCGCGGCGCCCTGCCCGGCGGCGCGGACTGGTACGCCTTCGACGTGCGCCAGGCCACCTCGACCACGCTGACCCCGGCGCAGGTGCACCAGATGGGCCTGGACGAGGTGGCGCGCCTGCAGGACCAGATCGCCCAGGTGATGAAGCAGGTCCGCTTCCGCGGCACGACGGCCAAGTTCTTCCGCAGCATGCAGACCGAGCGGCGCTTCGCCTTCCGCGACAGCGCGGCGATGCTGGCCGCCTACCGCGACCTGCAGGCCCGTGCCCAGGCCACCGCGCCGCGCCTGTTCGCCACGCTGCCGCGCGCGCCGCTGGAGATCCGCCCGGTCGAGCCGTTTCGTGCCGCCACCGCGCCGGCCGTGTCCTACCTGCCGCCGACGCAGGACGGCAGCCGCCCGGGCATCCTGTGGATCAATACCGCCAATCCCGGCGAGCGCCGCACCTGGGAAGCGCAGGCCCTGTTCCTGCACGAGGGCATTCCCGGGCACCACTACCAGCTCGGCCTGCAGCAGGAGCTGGAAGGCTTGCCGCGCTTCCGCCGCTTCGGCGGGGAGACCGCCTTCATCGAGGGTTGGGGCCTGTATGCCGAATCGCTGGGCCAGCAACTGGGCTTCTACCAGGATCCCTACGACTACTTCGGCTACCTGCAGGGCGACCTGAAGCGCGCCGCGCGCGTGGTCGCCGACACCGGGCTGCATGCGCAGGGCTGGAGCCGCGAGCAGGCCGAGGCCTACCTGCGCGACACCGCGATGTTCGACGAGAACGACGCCGATGCCGAAGTCGAGCGGATGATCGCCATTCCCGGCCAGGTGCTGGCCAACAAGATCGGCGAGATGCAGATCCAGCAACTGTCGCGCCAGGCCCGGGCCCGGCTCGGCGCCGCCTTCGATCCGCGCGAGTTCCACGCGGTGGTGCTGCAGGGCGGCTCGGTGCCGCTGGACATCCTGCAGGCCCGCGTGGAAGGCTGGATGGCGAGCAAGCAGCCGGCCGGGCGCGTGGAGGTCGGGGCTCCCACCCAAGGGGACAAGTGATGGCACGTGGCCGGGCGGGCGTGTGGAAGGCAGGTGGCCTGGTGCTGGCGGCGCTGCTGCCGGCCGCGCTCCAGGCCGCGCCCGTGGTCGCCGCGCCGGATGCCGGCATCGACGGCCTGATGGCGGCCTACGACGGCCAGGTGCCGGGCGCCTCGGTGCTGGTGCTCAAGGACGGCCAGCCGGTGTTCCGCCGCGGCTACGGCCTGGCAGTGCTCGAGGACGGCATCCCCGCCGGCCCCAAGACCAATTACCGCCTGGCTTCGGTGAGCAAGCAGTTCACCGCCGCGGCGATCCTGCTGCTTGCCGAGGACGGCAAGCTCTCGCTCGACGACCCGGTGAAGAAGTGGCTGCCGGGCCTGCCGCCGGTGGCCGACCCGATCACCCTGCGCCAGTTGCTCAGCCATACCGGCGGCCTGATCGACTACGAGGATCTGATGCCGGCCGACCAGGCCACGCAGCTGCACGACATCGACGTGCTGCACCTGCTGGAGAACGAGGACCGGCTGTACTTCGCCCCCGGCACGCACTACCGCTACAGCAACGGCGGCTACGCGCTGCTGGCGCTGATCGTCGGCAAGGCCTCCGGGCAGGACTTCGCCACCTTCCTGCGCCAGCGCATCTTCCTGCCGCTGGGCATGGACGGCACCGTGGCCCACCAGGACGGCGTGGACACCGTCGTCCACCGCGCCTACGGCTACAGCCTGGCCGAGGGCCACTGGCAACGCACCGACCAGAGCATGACCAGCGCGGTGCTGGGCGACGGCGGCATCTATTCCTCCATCGACGACCTGGCCAAGTGGGACGCGGCGCTGTACGACGAGCGCCTGCTCAAGGCCGATTCGCTGCGCCAGGCCTTCAGCCCCGCAACCCGGACCGACCAGCCGGACGTGCCGTTCTACGGCTTCGGCTGGCGCATCAACGGCGACACGCTGTGGCACAGCGGCGAGAGCATCGGCTTCCGCAACGTGATCGTGCGCTGGCCGAAGCAGCACCTGACCGTGATCGTGCTGACCAACCGCAACGACCCGGAACCGTACCGGCTGGCGCTGCGGATCGGCGACCGCTGGCTGCCGCCGCCGGCCCGGCCATAGCCCACCGCGCAGGTGGCGGTGGAGCGGTTCGCTGCCGCCGGCACCGGCCTGCCGGGAACCGCATCGCCGCATGGCCGTGCCTGTTGGCGCGGCGCCGCGGCAGCGAACGCGCGCCGGCCCCATGTTCGCCCGGCGCCGCATCCGGTGGCCGCGATGCCGCACCGCACCACTTCCGCCCTACCACATCGGATGGTGACTTTCGGCGCTTGCCGCGGCGCACGGATGCCGCGAACACTCGGGCATTCGACCAAGGAATGTCCGCATGCTGCAGATCCGCGACCTGACCAAGACCTACGGCAACGGCGTCAGGGCCCTGGACGGGGTCAACCTGGACATCCCGCGCGGCATGTTCGGCCTGCTCGGCCCCAACGGCGCCGGCAAGTCCTCGCTGATGCGCACCCTGGCCACGCTGCAGGAAGCCGACTCGGGCAGCGCCACGCTGCAGGGCAGCGACGGCCAGGTCATCGACGTGCTGCGCGACAAGGACGCGGTGCGCCGCCAGCTCGGCTACCTGCCGCAGGATTTCGGCGTCTATCCCAAGGTCAGCGCGCTGGACCTGCTCGACCACTTCGCCGTGCTCAAGGGCATCACCGCGCGCGGCCCGCGCAAGGAAGTGGTGGAAGGGCTGCTGCAGCAGGTCAACCTGTGGGACGCGCGCAAGCGCCGGCTCGGCACCTATTCCGGCGGCATGCGCCAGCGCTTCGGCATCGCCCAGGCGCTGCTCGGCGACCCGCGCCTGGTGATCGTGGACGAGCCCACCGCCGGCCTGGATCCGGAGGAACGCAACCGCTTCCTCAACCTGCTGGCCGAGATCGGCGAGAACGTGGCGGTGATCCTGTCCACCCACATCGTCGAGGACGTGACCGACCTGTGCCCGACGATGGCGATCATGAACAAGGGCCAGGTATTGCTGGCCGGCCGCCCGGCCGAGGCGATCGAGGCGCTGCGCGGGCAGGTGTGGCGCAAGCAGGTGAGCAAGGCCGCGCTGCCCGGCTACGAGGCCAGCCAGACGGTGCTCTCGACCCGGCTGGTGGCCGGCCACCCGGTGATCCACGTATTCAGCGCCGAACGCCCGGAGGACGGTTTCGAACCGGTGGCGCCGGACCTGGAGGACGTCTACTTCCAGCGCCTGCGCCTGCAGGCGCGTGCGGCCTGAGCGGGGGCCGGCCATGACCCTCGCTTTCCTGCGCTTCGAGCTGCGCGAGCAGCTGCGCTCGCCGTTGCTGTGGCTGATTGCCGTGCTGCTGGCGCTGCTCGGCTTCGCCGCCGCCTCCAGCGATGCGGTGCAGATCGGCGGCAGCGTCGGCAACATCCACCGCAACGCGCCGACGGTGATCGCCACCTTCCTGACGGCGTTCACGCTGCTCGGCCTGCTGGTCAGCGCGCTGTTCGTCAGCAACGCGCTGCTGCGCGACTTCGACCTGGGCACCGACGCGCTGGTGTTTTCCAAGCCGGTGCGCCGCCGCGACTACCTGGCCGGACGCATCGGCGCGGCGCTGCTGGCCTGCCTGGCGATCTACGCGGTGATCGCGCTGGGGATCTTCGTCGCCCAGTTCATGCCGTGGATCGATTCGGCGCGGCTGGGACCGGTGCGGCTGGGTCCCTACCTGTGGACCTTCGCGGTGATGATCCTGCCGAACGTGCTGTTCACCACCGCGCTGCTGGCGCTGCTGGCGGCGGCCACCCGCGGCATCCTGTGGGTGTACATCGGCGTGATCGTGTTCGTGACGCTGTACGGCGTCACCCGCGCGCTGCTCGTCGACGTCGACAACCAGCACCTGTCGGCCCTGCTCGATCCGCTGGGCATCCGGGCCCTAGCGCTGAGCATCCGCTACTGGTCGGCCGAGGAGCGCAACGCCGCGCTGCCGCCGCTGACCGGCTACCTGCTGCAGAACCGCGCGCTGTGGCTGGCCGTGGCCGCCGCCCTGTACGCGGCCACCTTCGCGGTATTCCGCACCACCCGCACCGGCAGCGGCGGCGGCCGCCCGTCCAGGAAGCTCGCCACGGATGCAGTGCCCGCGCGCCCGGCCGTCGCCGCACCGCACGTGGCGCCCACCTTCGGCGCCGGCACCGCCTGGCGCCAGCTGTTTTCCCTGGTGCGCCTGGACAGTGCCGGCGTGCTGCGCAGCGTGCCGTTCCTGGTCCTGCTGGCCATCGGCGTGGCCAACCTCCTGCCGAACGTCTTGTTCCGCCAGAGCATGTACGGCACCGCGATCTGGCCGGTCACCTCGCAGATGCTGCTGGCGATCCACCAGGCCTACAGCTGGCTGTTGATAATCGTGGTGCTGTTCTACGCCGGCGAGCTGGTGTGGAAGGAGCGCGGAGCCGGCACGGCCGGCATCACCGATGCCATGCCGGTGCCGAACTGGGTGCCGCTGCTGGGCAAATTCCTCGTGCTGCTGGTGGTGATCGCCGCATTCCAGGCGGTCGGCGCCCTGACCGCGATCGCCGTCCAGCTGGGCAAGGGCTATACCCACGTCGAGCCGCTGCTGTACCTGAAGACGCTGGCGCTGGGCTCGATCGTCTACGTGCTGATGGGCGGGATGGCGCTGGTGCTGCAGGTGCTGAGCAACAACAAGTTCCTCGGCTATGCGCTGCTGGTGCTGGTCCTGGTCGGGCAGGCGGTGCTGGGCATGCTCGACTACACCCAGAGCCTGTACAACTTCGGGACCTGGCCGGTCGCGCCGTATTCGGACATGAACGGCTACGGCCATTTCCTGGCCGGCCAGCTGGCCTTCCAGGGCTACTGGGCGCTGTGCCTGCTGGCGCTGATGCTGCTGGCGGCGATGCTGTGGGTGCGCGGCAGCGACGGCGCCTGGCGCATGCGCGCCAGGCTGGCACGCCAGCGCGCGCGCGGGCCGCTCGGCGTGGCGCTGGCGGCGAGCGTGCTGGCCTTCGCGCTGGCCGGCGGTGCGCTGTACTGGAGCACCAACGTGCGCAACGAGTTCGTCTCACCCGAACAGCACCTGGACCGCCTGGCCCGCTACGAGCGCGAGTACCGCCGCTACCTGGACCTGCCGCAACCGCGCATCGTCGCCGTGCACAACGAGGTCGATCTGCATCCGGAGACCCAATCGCTGCGCATCGACGGCCGCTACCGGATCCGCAACACCCACGACACGCCGATCGCCGACGTGCACGTCCTGGTGCCCGATGACCGCACGCTCGCCGCCATCGACCTGGGCGGGGCCCGGCTCGTCCGCCACGACGCGCCGCTCGGCTACCGCATCTACCGGCTGGACCGCCCGCTGCAGCCGGGCGAGGAACGCGAGGTGACGTTCCGCGTGGACCTGCACCCGACCGGGATCACCGCCGACGTGGCGCAGAGCCAGGTGGTGGACAACGGCAGCTTCTTCAACAGCGGCATCCTGCCCTCCTTCGGCTACGACCCGGCCGGGGAGATCGAGGATCGCAACGACCGCCGCAAGCGCGGGCTGGGCGAGCCGCACCGCATGCCGAAGCTGGAGGACCGGGCCGCGCGCGCCAACACCTACGTCGCCCGCGACGCCGACTGGATCGATTTCACCACCCGCGTGTGCACCGCGCCTGACCAGATCGCGCTGGCGCCGGGCTACCTGCAGCGCGAATACGTGCGCGACGGACGGCGCTGCTTCGACTACGCCATGGACCGGCCGATGCTGGACTTCTACGCCTACCTGTCGGCGCGCTGGCAGGTGAAGAAGGCCTACTACAAGGACATCCCGATCGAGATCTACTACGACCCCAAGCACCCGTACAACGTCGATCGCATGATCGAGGCGGTGCGCAAGTCGCTGGCCTACTACGAGGCCAATTTCTCGCCCTACCAGCACCGCCAGGTGCGGATCATCGAGTTCCCCGGCTACGCCCGCTTCGCCCAGAGCTTCGCCAATACCATCCCCTACTCCGAGTCGCTCGGCTTCATCGCCGACCTGCGCGACCGCGACGACATCGACTACGTGTTCTACGTCACCGCGCACGAGGTCGCGCACCAGTGGTGGGCCCACCAGGTGATCGGCGCCGACGTGCAGGGCGCCACGATGCTGTCCGAATCCCTGGCCCAGTACTCGGCGCTGATGGTGATGGAGCGCGAGTACGGCCGCGCGCACATGCGCCAGTTCCTGAAGAACGAACTGGACAGCTACCTGTCCGGGCGCAGCGGCGAGGCGGTGGAGGAGCTGCCGCTGTACCGGGTGGAGAAGCAGCAGTACATCCATTACCAGAAGGGCTCGCTGGTGTTCTACCGGCTGCGCGAGGAAATGGGCGAGGCCGCGCTCGACCGGGCGTTGCGCCGGTTCGTGCAGGCCAAGGCGTTCCAGCATGCCCCGTTCACCACCTCCGCCGAACTGCTGGACTTCATCCGCGCCGAGGCCCGTCCGGACCAGCAGGCGCTGATCACCGACCTGTTCGAGAGGATCACCTTCTACGACAACCGCGTCGTCGCGGCCAGCGCGCGCAGGCGCGGCGACGGCCGCTTCGACGTCACCCTGGACCTGCACGCCGCCAAGCGCTACGCCGACGGCCAGGGCAAGGAGAGCGCCGGCAAGCTGGACGACTGGATCGAGGTGGGCGTGTTCGCGCGCAGCCCCTCGGGCAAGGAGCGCGACGAGAAGGTGCTGTACCTGCAGCGCCACCACATCGACACCGGCAACCCCAGGATCACCGTGACCGTGGACGAGCTGCCCTACGAGGCCGGCTTCGATCCCTACAACAAGCTGATCGACCGGGTCCCGGACGACAACCGCAGCCGCGTGGTGCTGCAATGAGGCGCCGCCGCGGACGCTGACTTTGGTCGCGTTCCGTACCCTGGCGGATGGGTATACAGTCGCCCCCTCCACGGCCACGCCGGCCATCGACCGCCCCTGGGAGGGGAAAGACATGCGCAAGATCTTCAAGACCCTGTGGCTGGCCCTGCCCCTGGCGCTGGCGGCGTTCGCCGCGCAGGCCGCCGAATCGCCGGTGGGCCGCTGGAAGACCATCGACGACGAGACCGGCAAGGTGAAGTCGATCGTGGAGATCTTCGAGGCCGACAAGGGCACCCTGGCCGGCAAGGTGGTGCAGGTGCTGCAGTCCGACCACGGCCCGCATCCGCTGTGCGTTAAGTGCGACGGCGAGCGCAAGAACAAGCCGATCGAGGGCATGGTGATCCTGTGGGGCCTCAAGCCCGACGGCCGCGAGGTGTGGAGCGGCGGTTCGGTGCTCGATCCGGCCAAGGGCAAGACCTACAAGGCCAAGGTCAGCCTGACCGACGGCGGCAGCAAGCTGCAGCTGCGCGGCTACATCGGCATCGAGGCGCTGGGCCGCACCCAGACCTGGGTCCGCGAGTAGGGCCCTGCCCCCGCCGTCCGCGCAGGCGCGCGGACGGCCTGACACCGGCGCGCGACCACGGGCCTTCGCCGGGATCGCGCATCGCCGGCCCAGCCGCCACGCGGGGGGTTCCCGCTCCCGCCCTGCCGGGGCCGGATATACCGGGCGGACCGGGCGACACGAGGCCTCGGGCAATGCCGCGCCGGCCCCGCTGCGGCGCGGACCCAGACCTGGGTCCGCGAGTAGGCCCTGCCCTACCGTCCGCGCAGGCGCGCGGACGGCCTGATACCGGAGCGCGACCACGGGCCTTCGCCCGGATCGCGCGTCGCCGGCCCAGCCGCCACGCAGGGATGCCCGCTCCCGCCCTGCCGGGGCCGGAAATACCGGGCCGACCGGGCGACACGAGGCCCGGGGGCAATGCCGCGCCGGCCCCGCTGCAGCGCGCGTGCGATAATCGCCGGTCTCCCCGCACCGTCCCACGCCATGTCCCGCACCGCGCTCGTCACCTCCGCCCTGCCCTACGCCAACGGCCCGCTGCACCTGGGCCACCTGGTGGGCTACATCCAGGCCGACATCTGGGTGCGCGCGCGGCGAATGGGCGGCAACCCGACCTGGTTCGTCTGCGCCGACGACACCCATGGCACGCCGATCATGCTGGCCGCCGAGAAGGCCGGGGTGACGCCGGAGACCTTCATCGCCAACGTCCAGGCCAGCCACCAGCGCGACTTCGCCGCCTTCGGCGTGGCCTTCGACAACTACGACTCGACCAACTCGCCGACCAACCGCGAGCTCACCGAGTCGTTCTACCTGAAGCTGGAACGGGCCGGCCACATCAGCCGCCGCTCGGTCGCCCAGTTCTACGACCCGGTCAAGGGCATGTTCCTGCCGGACCGCTACATCAAGGGCATCTGCCCCAACTGCGGCGCGCCCGACCAGTACGGCGACAACTGCGAGGTCTGCGGCGCCACCTACGCGCCGACCGACCTGAAGGAGCCGCGCTCGGTGGTCTCCGGCACCCCCCCGCAGGTCCGCGAGTCCGAGCACTTCTTCTTCGAGGTCGGCCACTTCGAGGCCTTCCTGCGGCAGTGGCTGGCCGGCGACGTCGCCCTGCCCGGGGTGAAGGCCAAGCTGGCCGAATGGCTGGACAGCGAGGGCGGGCTGCGCGCCTGGGACATCTCCCGCGACGCGCCGTACTTCGGCTTCCAGATCCCCGGCCAGCCGGGCAAGTACTTCTACGTCTGGCTGGACGCGCCGATCGGCTACCTGTCCAGCTTCAGGAACCTGTGCGCGCGCAGCGGCGAGGATTTCGACCGCTTCCTGGCCGACGATTCGCAGACCGAGCTGCACCACTTCATCGGCAAGGACATCGTCAACTTCCACGGCCTGTTCTGGCCGGCGGTGCTGCACGGCACCGGCCACCGCGCGCCGACCGCGCTGCACGTCAACGGCTACCTGACCGTGGACGGGGCGAAGATGTCCAAGTCGCGCGGCACCTTCGTGATGGCGCGCACCTACCTGGACGCCGGGCTGGAACCGGAGGCGCTGCGCTACTACTTCGCCGCCAAGTCCTCCGGCGGCGTGGACGACCTGGACCTGAACCTGTCCGACTTCGTGGCCCGGGTGAACGCCGACCTGGTCGGCAAGTTCGTCAACCTGGCCAGCCGCTGCGCCGGCTTCGTCCACAAGCGCTTCGACGGGCGCCTGGCCGCCGCGCTGCCCGAGCCGGCGACCTATGCGCGCTTCGTCGAGGCGCTGGCGCCGATCCGCGCGGCCTACGAGCGCAACGACCCGGCCAGCGCGATCCGCCAGACCATGGCGCTGGCCGACGAGGCCAACAAGTACATCGACGATCACAAGCCGTGGGTGATCGCCAAGGAACTGGATAACGGCCGGTCGGGCGCCGATGCGCAGCTGCAGGCGGTGTGCACCCAGGGCCTGAACCTGTTCCGGGTGCTCGCCGCCGCGCTCAAGCCGGTGATCCCGCGCACCGCCGAGGCCGCCGAGACCTTCCTGGCCGCCCCGGTGGCCGGCTGGGACGACCTGGCCGCGCCGCTGGCCGGCCACGTGATCCAGCCCTACGCCGCCCTGTTCACCCGTATCGACCCGAAACTGATCGACGCCATGACCGACGCTTCCAAGGACACCCTCTCCGCCCCGGCCGCGGCAGCCGCCGCCAAGCCCGCCGCGCCCACGCCGGCCGCACCGTCGGCCCCGGCCGGCAGCGATGCCGCGCCGCGCCACGTCTCCATCGACGATTTCGCCAGGCTCGACCTGCGCATCGGCAAGGTGCTGGCGTGCGAGTTCGTCGAGGGCTCGGACAAGCTGCTGCGCTTCGAGCTCGACGCCGGCGAACTGGGCAAGCGCCAGATCTTCTCCGGCATCCGCGCCAGCTACGGCGAGCCGGACAGGCTGGTCGGCCGCAACGTGGTGTTCATCGCCAACCTGGCCCCGCGCAAGATGCGCTTCGGCCTGAGCGAGGGCATGATCCTGTCGGCCGGCTTCGACGGCGGCGCGCTGGCGCTGCTCGATGCCGACGCCGGCGCGCAGCCGGGCATGCCGGTGCGCTGAAGCCGGACCGGCCGTGGCAGCGGCGGGAAGCCGGCAGCCGATGCCCGCGTCCGCCCGCTTCCACCCGATGCCCATGCAACTGGCCCTGTTCGACTTCGACCACACCGTCACCCGGTGCGACACCTATGCGCGCTTCCTGCGCCGCATCGCCACGCCGCAGCAGCTGGCGCAGGCGCGATGGCGCGTCGGACCGTGGCTGCTCGGCTACCGTGCCGGGCTGGTATCGGCCGCCGCCATCCGTGCCCGGGTGACGCGCCTGGCCTTCGCCGGCCGCGACGATGTCGAGGCTCTGGCCGACCAGGGCCGCGCCTTCGCCGAGGAGGTGCTGCCGGGCACGCTGCGGCCGGAGATGATGCAGCGCATCGCCTGGCACCGCGACCAGGGCCACGAGGTGGCGCTGGTATCCGCCTCGCTAGACCTGTACCTGCGCCCGTGGTGCCAGCGCCATGGCCTGGCGCTGATCTGCAACCGCCTGGACGTATGCGAGGGCCGGCTGAGCGGCCGCTATCACGGGGCCGACTGCGGCCCGCACAAGGCCCGGCACATCCGCGCGCGCTACGCCCTGTCCGATTACGCCCGCATCCACGCCTACGGCGACAGCAGCGAGGACCGGCCGATGCTGGCGCTGGCGCACGAACGCTGGTACCGCGGCACGCGCGTGGCCTGATGCGCCGCCCACGCCGCCTGCGGCGATAATGCATGAAGGCAGGCCCCCGGCACGCCCCCGGAAAAACCGGTGTCCCGGCCATTTCCTGGACCATCGTTTCCGGGGTCTGCCGCCCGCCGCGGGGACGCCACGCATGCCTCCTTCCGACACCGCCACGCTGGCCGAACGCCTGGACCGGCTCCTGCCGCAGACCCAGTGCGGCCAGTGCGGCTTCGACGGTTGCCGCCCGTACGCCGAGGCCATGGCGCGCGGCGAGGCCGGCGTGGAGCGCTGCCCGCCGGGCGGCGATGCCGGCGCGCGCGCACTGGCCCACGTGCTGGGCGTGGCCGCCGTGCCCTACGATCGCCACCGCGGCACGCACCGGCCGCCGCAGGTAGCGATGATCGTGGAGGCCGACTGCATCGGCTGCACCAAGTGCATCCAGGCCTGCCCGGTCGATGCCATCGTCGGCGGCGCCAAGTACATGCACACCGTCGTCGCGGCGCTGTGCACCGGCTGCGAGCTGTGCATCCCGCCGTGCCCGGTGGACTGCATCGTGATGGAACCGGCGCCGGCCACCGGCGGCTGAGCCGGCCCCGGCGCGGGGTCAGATCGCGGCGGTGACGACGATCTCGACCTTCCAGCCCGGATCGGCCAGCGCCGCCTGCACCGTCGCGCGGGCCGGCGCATGGCCGTGGGTCACCCACTCGTCCCAGGCCCGGTTCATGCCGGCGAAATCGGCCATGTCGGCCAGGAAGATCTGTGCGCGCAGGATCTTGGTCTTGTCGGTGCCGGCCAGGCCGAGCAGGCGGTCGATCTCGGCCAGCACCTGGCGGGTCTGGTCGACGATGCCGACCGACGTGTCCTCGGCCACCTGGCCGGACAGGTAGGCCACGCCGTGGTGGACGGTCATTTCCGACAGGCGCGCGCCGGTCTCGTAGCGTTCCATGATGCGATCTCCTCGTTGCGGTAATTCGGGAAAGCGGCGGGGTGGCTCATGTCGCCGGACCGTTCCAGGGAGGCGGCGGGCAGGGCCGGGCAGCAAGCCGGGAATGCGGCCCCGCCGCGGCATCGGCCACCGGGCGGACCCGGGGACGGGGACAGCCGACGCGCGCGACGCGGAAAGGGCGTGCGGCCCGATCCGCGACGCCGCGCAAGGCATGCGGCCCGTCCGTACCGGGACGGCCGCCGCCGGCAACGGCACTGGCCGTCGCATCGCGGCGCCGCGGCGGCAGCCATGGAGCGCGAGCGGCGGACGAAGCGGACGGGGGCGGGACATCGGTCACCCCGCGATTGTGCCTGCCGGCAGGGCCGCTGCGAAGCGCCGCGGTTCATTGGCTTCCACTATGATCCGCAGCTCCTTCACGCAGCCGCGGCGATCCTGTCCGCGTTCTTCCACCGGACCGCGCGTCCGCCTCCTCGTCCCCTCCATGTCGGCCAAGCCCGTTCCAGAATCCGCTCCCCATGCCCCCACCTGGCGGCGCGTCCTCCCGTTGCTGATCAGCCTCACCATCCTGGCCCTGGCGCTGCACGCGCTGTCGGCCGAGTTCACCGAACACGGCTACCGCCAGATCCGCCAGGCGTTCAAGGCGCTGGGAGACGGCCAGATCGCGCTGGCGCTGCTGCTGGGCCTGGGCAGCTACGCCTGCCTGATCGGCTTCGACAGTATCGGCATCCGCCGCAGCGGCAAGCACCTGCATCCGGCACGCATCGGCATCACCGCCTTCCTCGCCCACGCGGCCGGGCAGACCCTGGGGTTCGCCGCGCTCACCGGCGGCGCGGTGCGCCTGCGCGGCTACGGCGGCGCCGGGCTGAACCTGCTGGAGATCGGCCAGGTGGTGCTGATGAGCACCCTGGGCTTCGTGTTCGGCGCCTGGGTGCTGCTGGGCCTGGCGCTGTGCCTGGAGCCGGATGCGGCCGCGCGCATGCTGCCGGTGTCGGCCGGCTGGGTCCGCATGGCCGGCGTGGCGGTGTTGCTGGCCTACGCGGCGATGCTGGCGGCGGTCGGCCACGCCGGGCGCGAGTTCGGCATCGGCAAGGTGCGGCTGTGGCTGCCGGACCGGCGCACGGTGCTGGGGGTCAGCGCACTGAGCATGGTCGAGCTGGGCCTGGCCAGCGGCGCGTTCTACGTGCTGCTGCCGCAAGCCCCGGGCGTGGGCTATTTCGGCTTCATCGGCCTGTGGCTGGTGGCGGTGCTGGCCGGCCTGGTGTCCACGGTGCCGGCCGGCCTGGGCGTGTTCGAGTGGAGCATGCTCAAGCTGCTGCCGGCGGTGGCGCCGGGCGCGCTGCTCGCCGCCGCGCTGGTCTACCGGGTCACCTACTACGTGGTGCCGCTGCTGATCGCCCTGGCGATGGCGGCGCTGGGCAGCCTGCGCGGGCCGGCGCTGAACGCGGGGGCGGCCGGCGCGCGCGCGGCGTGGACCACGCTGCGGCCGTGGCTGCCGCACATCATCGCGCTGGCGGTGTTCGCCATCGGCGCGGCGATGGTCATCGACGGCACCCTGCCCACCCCGGTGCGCCGGCAGACGGTGGCGCCGCTGCCGCTGATCGAGACCTCGCACCTGCTGGTCAGCCTGGGCGGGGTGGCCCTGCTGCTGATCGGCCAGGGCCTGCAGCGGCGCAGCCATTCGGCCTGGATGCTGGCGCTGGTGGTGTGCGCAGCGCTGGTGCCGCTGGCGCCGCTGCGCGGCAGCCACTACGCGGTGGCGCTGTGGGCCGCCGCCACCGCGCTGGCGCTGTGGGCCTCGCGCCGCGAGTTCTACCGCCAGAGCGCGCTGCTGGACGAGGCCTGGTCGTGGCGCTGGCTGGCCAACCTGGGCCTGGTGCTGGTGGGCACGGTGTGGCTGCTGTTCTTCTGCTACCAGCACGTGGAATACAGCAACGAGCTGTGGTGGGAGTTCGCGTCCTCGGCCAACGCACCGCGCGCATTGCGTGCGCTGCTGGTGATCGCAGTGGTGCTGATCGTGTTCGGCCTGGCACGGCTGCTGCGCAGCACGCGGCGGCCGCTGCCGGTGGCCGGTGCCGCCGAGCTGGCGGCGATCGCCCCGGTGCTGGCCGCCGCGCGCGACACCCAGGCCTGCCTGGCGCTGACCGGCGACAAGGCGCTGCTGCGCGACGATGCCGGCCAGGGGTTCGTGATGATGCAGCGCTACGGCGGCTCGCTGATCTCGATGGGCGATCCGGTCGGCCCGCCGGAGGTGGCGCGCGCGCTGATCTGGCGCTTCCGCGAGGAGGCCGACCGCATGGGCCTGCGCCCGGTGTTCTACCAGGTCGGCGAGGCCTACTGGCAGACCTACCTGGACCTGGGCCTGAGCCTGGTCAAGCTCGGCGAGGAGGCGATGGTGCCGATCGGCGAGTTCACCCTGGAAGGGCGCGAGCATGCCGAACTGCGCCAGGCATTCAACCGCGGCAAGCGCGCCGGACTGGCATTCCGCGTGCTGACGCCGGACGAGGTGGACGCGGCCATGCCGGTGCTGGCGCAGATCTCCGACCAGTGGCTGGAGGAGAAGTCCGGCGAGGAGAAGGGCTTCTCGCTGGGCAGCTTCGACCCGGCCTACCTGCGTCGCTTCCCGGTGGCCGTGGTCGAGCAGGCCGGGCAGATCGTCGCCTTCGCCAATCTGTGGACGGCCCCGGCCGGCCACGAACTGTCGGTGGACCTGATGCGCTACGGCACCGCGGCGCCCAAGGGCACGATGGACTACCTGTTCGTGGAGATGTTCCTGTGGGGCAAGGCCAACGGCTATGCCCGCTTCTCGCTGGGCATGGCGCCGCTGTCGGGCCTGCCCCAGCATCGCCTGGCCGGGCGCTGGAACCGCTTCGCCAACCTGGTCGCCCGCCACGGCGAGCGCTTCTACGGCTTCAGCGGGCTGCGCCGGTTCAAGTCCAAGTTCGACCCGGTCTGGCGGCCGCGCTACCTGGTCGCGCCGGGCGGCGTGCACCTGGCCGCCGCCCTGCTCGATGTCACCCGGCTGATCTCGCTGGACCCGGGCCGCCACGACGAGGACGACGCGCGGCAGGTGCCGCACGCGCAGACCCTGCCGCCGGCGGCGGCGCTCACTTCGCCGGCGCCGGCGCCGGTGCCGCCTGCGATGCCTGCAGATGCTGCAGGATTGCGGTCGCCAGCCGGTCATAGTCACCCTTGAAATGGTGATCCCCCGGCAGCGCCACGAGCTGGACCTGCCCGGCCGGCAGGTGCGGGCACACCGTGTCGCCGTCGTCCACGCCATAGACGCATAGCGTGGTCGCCGCCGGCATGCGCGCGACCTCCGGCGGAATGGCCAGGCCCACGCCGTCGTCGTGCAGCCAGTTGGAGACGTGGAACTCGTAGTCGGCGGTGGAGGCCAGCGACAGCAGCGCGGTCATCGCCACCGCCTGGCGGGTGGCGGCTGGCAGCTGGTTGTAGGCGGCCGGCAGCACGTCCGCGCCCTGCGAGAAGCCGATCAGCAGCACCCGGCTGCGGTTCCAGTGCGGGGCGTAGTAGCGCACGATCCGGTCCAGGTCCGCGGCGAACGAGGCCGGGGTGCGGGCGCTCCAGAAGTAGCGCAGCGAATCCACGCCCACCACCGGGATGCCGGCCTGCGCCAGCGCGCCGGCCACGTTCTTGTCCAGCCCGGCCCAGCCGCCGTCGCCGGAGACGAAGATGGCGAAGGTGTCGCGGTCGCTGCCGCCGGCGGCGGCCGGCACTTCCACGATCGGCAGGCCGGCCAGGCTGGCCGGCGGCGGCGGCAGGCTCACGCCCTTCTGCGCGGCCATCGTGCGCGCCGCGGCCAGCAGCCCCGGCAGCGCGTCGCCGCCGTGCGCCAGGCGGTAGCGGCGTGCCTGCGGCACCTGCCGCACGAACGCGTCCAGCGCCGCCCGCCCGGCCGCGGCCGGCGCCGCGCCATGCCCGGCCGGCGCATCCTCCGGCAGCAGCCAGGCCAGCGGCAGCGGCACCGGTTGCACGTGCCCGGCCGCGTCCACGCCCTTGCCGCAGATCATCGTGCCCAGCTCGGCATGCGGCGGCAGGCCGTCGGTGACCAGGCCGGCGAACAACTGCGGCGGCGCCTGCGCGGCGACCGCATAGGCCAGGGCGGCGCCGTCGCCGTCGCCGCCGAGCAGCGGCAGGCGGTAGCTGGGGATGTGCAGGTAGGCCTGGACGAAGCGCGAGAAGTTCTCCACGTCGCCCGCACCGAAGCCGCAGCGCCCGTTCTCCTGGCGCATGCGCGCCTGCAGGCGCTCGGTGTCCACCTCGATCACCAGTGCGCCGTCGTCGCGCAGCGCGCGCAGCCGGCGCGCGCGCGCGGCCTCCTCACCGCGGCCGGCGAACCAGAACATCACGCGGGCCGGATCGCCCTGGGGCTGCAGCACCGGCTCGCGCTCGAAGCGGCCATGGCTCAGTTGCAGTGCTTGCTCGGCCGCCGCCGGCGCCGTCGCCAGGAGCAGTGCCAGGCTGGCGGCCCAGCGCCAATTCGCGATACCACGCATCGATCGTCCCGTGTCGGAGTCAGTTGGGGAGGCGCGCACGATACGCCGGCCGCCGTGCAGCACAAGTGGCGACGGTCAGGCGTCCGCCCCGGGGTGGCGCTGGTGCCATTCCGCCAGTGCCTGCCGGTAGCGCGCCAGCTCCTCGGCATACAGGTCCAGCACGCAGATCGGGCAGCCGCTGCCGCAGCATTCGTTCGGGCCCGGCTCCTCCGGCGGCTGCGGGCGCGGATCGAGGGCGGGATCTGGCGTGTTCATGCCTGCGGGGATGGAGGCGGCGGCGGCGATTGCAATCCCGTCTGCAGCCGGGCCAGCGCCCGGGCCAGGTTGGCCCGGGCCGGCGCGTCGCAGCGGGCGTGGAAATCGTCGCTGAGGAAGATGCGCGGCGCGGCGAGCAGCCCGCGCAGGAACCGCGCGCGCCCGTCGCGGTAGCGCACGGCGTCCACCCGCGGCCGGTATTCCTCGGCGATGGCGCGCTCGTAGGCGTCGTAGACCGGCATCGGCGCGGCCAGGATCGCCATGTCGCAGTCCAGCAGCAGCGCCTCGTCGCGGCCGACCGCGCCCGGGCCGAGTTGGCCGTGGCGGGCGGTGAGCTCGATCAGGCGGGCGACGCGGCCGGCGTCCAGCCCGGCACGCGGCAGCCAGCGCGCGATGTCCCGGCGCGCCAGCCCGGCCGAGCGCGCCTCGTTGTCGGTCCGGCCGGCCTCGTAGACGGCGTCGTGGTAGAGCAGCGCCAGCCAGGCCTCGCGCGGGTGGTCCCAGCCGAGGCGCTCGGCCACGTCGGCGTAGTGGCCGAGCACCGCCTGCACGTGGCGCCAGTCGTGGTAGGCCCGCGGCGGTGCCGCGTAGCACGCATGCAGGGCCTGCCATTGCGCCGCCGGCAGCGGCAGCGGACCGGGCAGCGCCTGCGTGCTCATGGCGCCGCCAGGGGCCAGCGCCCCTCGATGTCGTAGCGCCCCTGCCCCAGGTGGCTGCGCACCAGCACGAACGCATCGGCCCTCCAGCCGACGCGCGTTGCCAGCGCCTGCCACGGCACGCGGGCATGGCCGTAGGCCAAGGTCAGGTGCGGGGTGAACCGGGTATCGCCGCGCAGGCCGCGGCGCGCCATCGCCTGCGCCAGGGCCGCGTGCAAGGCGCACACGCCGGCCGCGGCAGGGCCCTCGGCGCGCAGCACGAACGGATGCTGGCGGTGGCCGGCGAAACTGCCGGCCGTGTCGAATGCGATGTCGAATGGGGCCATCGCCACCTGCGCGGCGGCCTGGCGTGCCGCGGCCAGCAGGTCCGGCGGCAACCGCGGGAAATCGCCCAAATGGTGCAGGGTCACGTGCAGGCGCGCGGCCGGCAGGAGGCGGCCGCCCGGCGCGCACGACGTCTGCAGCGGTACCGCCAGGGCCGCGATCGCCGCCGCCGTGGCCGGGTCGGGCATCAGGGCGAAGAACAGCCGCTCGCGCGGGACCGCGTCCGCCTCGCCCAGCAGGGAGGGTTGGCTCGTCATCGGCGCCAGCTTAGGGCCTGCCCCGGCCGGGGGCCACGGGCGCGCCGCGCGCACCGGCTCACGCCGTCGGCGCGTGCCGGCCCGCGGCCTGCCGGTCGTAGCGTCGCGCCAGCACGTACACCAGCAGCCCGGCCACGGTGGTCGCCGCGCCGACGTAGCCGGTGACGGACCAGCCGTAGCCGGCGCCGATGGCCAGCCCGCCCAGCCACGGGCCCAGCGCGTTGGCGACGTTGAAGGCAGCATGGTGCGAGGCCGCGGTCAAGGTCTGGGCCCCGGTCCCCACGTCCATCAGCCGCATCTGCAGGGCCGGCCCCAGCGCGCCGATGCTGCCCACCAGCGCCACCGCCGGCAGCAGCGTCCACGCCGAACCGGTGGCGAAGGGCCAGAACGCCAGCACCGCGGTCACCCACAGCAGGATCCCGCCGACCGCGGCGAACCCCAGGCGGTCGTAGAGCCAACCGCCCAGCGGCGTGGCGACGATGCTGCCCAGGCCGAAGCAGGCCAGCGCCAGCGGCACCCAGTGCGGGCCCAGGCGGGTGACCTCGGCCAGGGTCGGCACCAGGTAGGCGAACACGCAGAACATGCCGGCGAAGCCGACCGCGCCGATGCCCAGTGCCAGCCAGACCTGCGGCCGGTTGAAGGCGCGCATCTCCGCGCGTGGATCGTCCGCCGGCTGGCCCGGATCGTCCGGCAGCAGCCAGGCCACCGCGGCCACGGTCAGCAGCGCGATCGCGCTCACCAGCGCGTAGGTCCAGCGCCAGCCCGCCACCTCGCCCAGCCAGCTGGCCAGCGGATTGCCGACCAGCACCGCCGCCGACAGGCCCATCATGACCCGGCCGACGGCGCTGCCGCGCTGGTCCGGACGGCTCACCGCGGCGGCCACCAGCGCCGCGACGCCGAAATAGGCGCCGTGCGGCAGCCCGGCGACGAAGCGCGCCAGCATCATCCCCCAGTAGCCGGGCACCACCGCGCTGGCCAGGTTGCCCAGCGCGTAGAACACCATCAGCGCCAGCAGCAACGGCTTGCGCCGCAGGCGTGCGCCGAGGATGGCCAGCGCCGGCGCGCCGACCACCACCCCCAGCGCGTAGGCGCTGACCAGGTGGCCGGCCCGCGGCACGTCGACGTGCAGGTCGGCGGCGATATGGGTCAGCAGCGCCATGCTGCCGAACTCGCTGGTGCCGATGGCGAAACTGCCCAGCGCCAGCGCCGACAGGATGAGGAGGTACTGGCCGCGCCCGAGGGGGCGGCCGGCGTAGATAGCGGGGGATACCACGAGGGGGCTGTCCGGCGAAACGGAAAGCGCACCATTATCCCGTCCGCAGCGCGGCGCGGGAAGCATTTCCCGTGTGCGGCGCGGGCACGCGGCAGCGCCGGGGTCAGGCCTTGCGCAGGAAGCAGGTCTTGAGCACCAGGCCCTTGATGCGCTCGGAATGGCCTTCCACGTGCGCGGCGTCGCCGGCGACCAGGCGGATGTTGCGGATCACCGAGCCCTGCTTGAGCGGAACCGAGGCGCCCTTCACCTTCAAGTCCTTGATCACCACCACGGTGTCGCCGGCCGCCAGCGGCGTGCCGTTGCAGTCGCGCACGCCGGGATCGGACGCGGCGTCCGGCGCGTCGCCTTCGCCCCATTCGTGGCCGCAGTCCGGGCAGATCCACAGCGCGCCGTCGGGATAGGTGTTGTCCTGGCGGCATTCCGGGCAGGCGGGAAAGGAGTCGGTCATGGCCGGATCCGGCGCGGAAAGGACGCGCATTCTAGCCGGTCGGCCGGACGTTTAACGGGTAAATAACCATGATTCGGTATAATCCCCCGCGACGGCTGGTGATCGTTCCATCGCTGTAGCCAACCGTATCCACGGATGCCTGTTCAGGCGTCAGGCCCATCGGAGCGTCCCCGCTCCCTTTCGCCGTCCCGCGGATGCCCGTGGCATCCGGCTGCTTCCGGCAGCCCGGGGACGGCGACCCAGCAAGGAGACATACGCATGGCTCGTCCCGCTACCAAGTCCTCGTTCACGGCCCGCTCCTCGCGCTCCGGCGCGCATGGCCAGCCGCTGACCAGCGAGCGCATCGCCGCCGACCTGGCCGCTTTCCGCAAGTCCGGCGGCCGCATCGAGGTGCTCGGCAACACCCAGGCCCTGAAGAAACAGGACGAGCAGCCCGCCGACTGAGGCGCGGCATCCTCGCAGGAAACGGCCCGCGTGCCCGGCACGCGGGCCGTTTCGTTTCCGCCATCGCTTGCCGATGCAACCTTCGCGCGCCGCCGCCCCGGCAGGTGCACGTCGTATCCTTTGCCGTCGATCCGTTTCCCGCCTTCCATCATGAACCCGTCCCTGCCCGTGCCCGCCAGCCATGTCATCGGCGCCAGCCAGCCCCCGCTCCTGGAAGAGACCGTCGGCCAGTTGCTCGCGCGCATCGCCGCGCGCTGGCCCGACCGCCCCGCACTGGTGGTCCCGGCGCAGGGCGTGCGCATGAGCTACGCCGAACTGGACCGGGCCGTGACCCGGCTCGCGGCCGGGCTGCTCGCCCTGGGCCTGGAGCCGGGCGACCGCATCGGCATCTGGTCGCTCAACCGCAGTGAGTGGGTGCTGATGCAGTTCGCCACCGCGCGCGCCGGCCTGATCCTGGTCAACATCAATCCCGCCTACCGCAGCCACGAGCTGGAGTACGCGCTGACCCAGGTGGGGTGCAAGGCGCTGGTGCTGGCGCGGCACTTCAAGACCTCGGACTACCCGGCGATCCTGCGCGAGCTGGCGCCGGAGCTGGACCACGCGGTGCCGGGCCGGCTGCAGGCCGCGCGCCTGCCGGCGCTGCGCCACGTGATCCTGCTCGACGACGCGCCGGCGCTGCCGGGGACCGAGCTGTTCGGCCCCATCGCCGCCTGCGACGAGCCGGCCGCGCTGCAGCGCGTGCAGGCGCTGCAGGCCACCCTGGACCGCAACGACGCGGTCAACATCCAGTTCACCTCGGGCACCACCGGCACCCCCAAGGGCGCCACGCTGACCCACCGCAACATCGTCAACAACGGCTACTTCATCGGCGAGTGCATGCGCCTGAGCGAGCAGGACCGGCTGTGCATCCCGGTGCCGTTCTACCACTGCTTCGGCATGGTCCTGGGCAACATGGCCTGCCTCACCCACGGCAGCTGCATGGTCGTGCCCGGCGAGGGCTTCGACCCGCTGCTCACCCTGCAGACGGTGCAAGACGAGCGCTGCACCGCCCTGCACGGGGTGCCGACGATGTTCATCGCCGAACTGGAGCATCCGCGCTTCGCCGAGTTCGACCTGACCTCGCTGCGCACCGGCATCATGGCCGGCTCGACCTGCCCGATCGAGGTGATGAAGAAGGTCGTCAACCTGATGCACATGGACCAGGTCACGATCGCCTACGGCATGACCGAGACCAGCCCGGTCAGCTTCCAGACCACCCCGGACGATCCGCTGGACCGGCGCGTGGATTCGGTCGGGCGCATCCACCCGCACGTGGAGGTGCGCCTGGTCGACGGCGAGGGCAACGTCGTGCCGCGCGGGGCGGTCGGCGAACTGCAGACCCGCGGCTACTCGGTGATGAAGGGCTACTGGAACGATCCGGTGCGCACCGCCGAGGCCATCGACGCCGACGGCTGGATGCACACCGGCGACCTGGCGACGATCGATGAGGAAGGCTATTGCCGCATCGTCGGCCGGCTCAAGGACATGCTCATCCGCGGCGGCGAGAACATCTACCCGCGCGAGATCGAGGAATTCCTGCATACCCACCCGGCGGTCGCCGACGTGCAGGTGTTCGGCGTGCCCGACGAGAAGTTCGGCGAGGAAGTGTGCGCCTGGGTGCGCCTGGCCGAGGGCGAGAGCTGCACCGCGCAGGACATCCGCGATTTCTGCCGGGGCGCCATCGCCTACTACAAGGTGCCGCGCTACGTGGAGTTCGTGAAGGAGTTCCCGATGACCATCACCGGCAAGGTGCAGAAGTTCGTCATGCGCGAGGCGATGGGCGAGCGCCTGCGCGCGGGATGATGGCGGCCGCGCTTCCGCCCACCGCCCACGCGGCCGCGACGCCCGCCACCGGCCGGTTCGGCACCCGCCTGCTGCACGAGACCCTGCCGGCCTGGGCCCAGGGCTCGCTCGAGGCCATCCTCCTCGCCCTCCAGATCCTGGCGATCGTGGTGGCGGCCTGGCTGCTGCGCATGCTGGCGCGGCGCGTGCTGGAGCGCCTCGGTGCCCGCTACGCGCTGCCGCCGGAGATCGTCGTGGCGCTGCGCCGCACCGGCAACGTGCTGATCGCCGGCGCCGCGGTGCTGCTGGTCCTGGACCGGCTGGGGGTGTCCGGCACGGTGCTGTGGACCGCCTTCACCGGCTTCGCGGCGGTCGGCGCGGTGGCCTTCTTCGCCGCCTGGAGCGTGCTGTCCAACCTGTTCTGCACCTTCCTGATCGTGGTCACCCGCCCGTTCCGGCTGAACGACTACGTCGAACTGCTGGAAAACGGCGAGAAGCCGGGCCTGAAGGGCAAGGTGATCGACGTCAACATGGTCTACACCACGCTGCAGGAAACGCGCGAGGGCCAGCCGCCCAGCGTGCTGCAGATCCCCAACAACCTGTTCTTCCAGCGCACCCTGCGACGCTGGCCGGCCGGGACCCTGCCCGAGGCGCCCGCGCCCGGGGCCACCCGCCCGCCGCCGGCCTGAGGCTCAGCGCAGCTGGCTGTCCTTGCTGCCGCGGCGGTTGTAGCCGGCGAAGGCGTGCTGCTCGCGGTCCGCGGCCGCCTGGCAATCCACGCACAGGCGCACGCCGGGCACGGCCTTGCGCCGCGCCTCGGGAATGGGCGCATCGCACTCCTCGCACCGGCTCAGGCTCGGTCCGTCCCCGAGCTGGCTGCGCGCGCGCTTCACGGCATCTTCGACGGTGGCGTCGATCTGCTCCTGCACCGCGCTATCGCCTGCCCAACCCACCGCCATGTCGACCTCCGCAACGTCTTGATTCAACTGCGATGATGCGGCCGCCCGGCGCGGATGCAAGGGCCGGGCCCGCCCCCGTTCAAGCAGCCGACAGGGCCGTTCCCCGGTGGACACCCCGCCACCGCCGCGACACCATGGCCGCGTCAACCACAGCCCCTGAAACCGCCATGGAAGAGACCGTCCACCCGTTCCACGAACTGTTCGCCCAGCTCGGCCTGCCCTGCGACGCGGCGGGCATCCGCGCCTTCATCGCCGCCCACGCCCCGCTGCCCGCCGCGATGCGGGTGGAGGACGCGCCGTTCTGGAACGCCGCCCAGGCCAGCCTGCTGCGCGAGGAACGCGCCGAGGACGCCGACTGGGCCGAAGTCGTCGACCAGCTCAACGAGGCCCTGCACGCCGACCCGGCGCCCTGACACCGGCCGGCATCGCGGCTCTCCGCACCGAAGGCCGCCCGGCTCGCGCCGGGCGGCCTTTTTCGTGGGCCGGACATGACACGCAATGGAATCCAACGGCATCCATTGCAAAACCACGACACAATGGCCTACGTTAAACATTCGTTCACGTTGACGGGACCGTACCCGCCCGCTGGACCGGACGGCATGGGGGCGTACGTGGCAGCGGCCTGGTGCATGTCTTCACCACACTTCTGCCACGCCCTCGGAGATCAAGCAGTTCCATGGAAAGAGCAACTCGTGGCAAAGCCGGCGCCAAGCGCGCGTCCCGCACCGCTCCGGCCCATTCGCACCTGAGCAAGGCCCTGATCCTGGCCCTGGCACTGGGTGCCGGGCCGGCCCTGGCGCAGGCCGCGCCGGACGGCGGCAAGACCGGATCCCCGGAAAGCTGGGTCGATGACGAATTCCAGGCCGACTGGGGCCTGGCGGCGATCAACGCCCAGTACGCCTACGCCCGCGGGCTGAGCGGCAAGGGCATCCGCCTGGGCATCTTCGACAGCGGCGTGGGCGCGGACCATCCGGAGTTCGACGGCAAGGACCTGCGCAGCATCCACATGGCCGATCCCGGCTGCGCGAGCGGGGACATCCTCGGCGGCCCCGACGGCTGCTTCATGACCGACGGCAACACCGTGGCGATCGACTACCTGGACTACACCGCCAACGACAAGGCCCTGGTGGAGTGGCTGGTCCGGATCGGGTTCCTGATTCCCAACGCCGAGTCGATCATCTCCTCCTGGGCGGGGCTCAGCTACAACACCCATGGCACCCACGTGGCCGGCACCATGGTGGGCAACCGCGACGGCGAAGGCAGCCACGGCGTGGCCTATGCCGCCGACCTGACCACCGCGCGCCTGTTCGCCAACAGTTACGAGGACATGAGCGCGTACCTGGGCGATGCCTTCGGCTACGACTTCGGCGACTTCGGCTATCCCGGCACCCAGCTGTCCCAGGGCCCCTATCCGGAATCGGTGGCGGCCATGTACGAACAGATGGCCGCCGACGGGGTGCGTGCCATCAACCACAGCTGGGGCCTGGCCAACGAGCCCACTTCCGTCGCGGCGATGGACATGCTGTATCGCTACAACGCGGACTACTTCGACACCTACGTCCAGCCCTCGCTGCAGCACGGCATGCTGCAGGTGTTCGCGGCGGGCAACAACTACGGCGAGATCGCCGGCATCTACGCCTCGCTGCCGCGCTACGTGCCCGAACTGGAGAAGTACTGGGTCAGCGTCGTCAACGTCAACCAGAGCGGCGCGATCGACGAGAGCTCCAGCATCTGCGGGCAGACCAAGGACTGGTGCGTGGCCGCGCCGGGTACCGGCATCACCTCCACCGTGGTGACTGGCGACATCGAGGGCGAGGCGATCCGCGACGACGAGGGCAACGTCATCGGCTTCAAGGCCGTCTCGCAGTCGCCCGAATACGGCTACGGCGACATGACCGGCACTTCGATGGCGGCCCCGCACGTGACCGGTGCGCTGGCGCTGCTGATGGAGCGCTTCCCGTACCTGGACAACCCGCAGGTCCGCGACGTGCTGCTGACCACCGCCACCGACCTGGGTGCGCCGGGCGTGGACGAGATCTACGGCTGGGGCCTGATCGACCTGAAGAAGGCCATCGACGGCCCGGGCCAGTTGCGCGTGGATACCGACGTGGTGATGAACCAGCGCGCCGGCGGCACCCAGGTCTGGGAAGGCGCCGCCTGGGACGACTGGAGCAACGACATCGGCGGTCCCGGCAAGCTGACCAAGGACGGCATCGGCTGGCTGCGCCTGAGCGGTGCCAACAGCTTCGCCGGCGCCAGCGTCAGGCAGGGCATCCTGGAGCTGACCGGGGCCAACACCCTGGCCGGCGACGTCAGCGTCGACGGCAGCACCGGCGTGCTGTACCTGACCGGCACCGGCACGCTCGACGGCAGCAACCTGTGGGTGAACCAGGGCCTGGCCGTGGTCAACGGCACGGTGAGCGGCGGCAGGACCGTGGTGGGCGCGGAAGGCACCCTGGGCGGCAACGGTACCGTCGCCGACCTGGAAGTGCTGGGCACGATCTCGCCCGGCAATTCGATCGGCACCCTGAGCGTCACCGGCAACTACGTGCAGAAGGCCGGCTCGACCTACTACGTCGAACTGCTGCCGCCGTCGGCCTCGGACACGTTGAACGTGGCGGGCACCGCCAGCATCGAGGGCGGCACGCTCAAGCTGGTGCAGACCGGCGGCGAGTTCCTGCTGGGCCAGCAGTACACCCTGCTGACCGCCGCCGGCGGCCTGACCGGTGCGTTCGACACGCTGGACGTCTCGGCCCTGTCGCCGTTCCTCAAGCCCACCGCGCTGTTCACCGCCAACGCGCTGCAGCTGGCGATCAGCCGCGGCCAGGCACTCGCCGCGGCCGCCGGTACCGACAACCAGAAGGCCGTGGCGGGCGCTGCCGACCAGCTGGCCGATGCGAGCCCGTTGCTGCAGCACCTGGTGCTGCTGTCGGCCGACCAGGCTTCGTCGGCGTTCGACCAGCTCAGCGGCGAGATCCATGCCAGCGCCAAGTCGTTGCTGGTGCAGGATTCGCGGCTGCTGCGCGACAGCACGCTGGCCCGTGCCCGCTACGGCCAGGATGCCTTCACCGGCCAGGCCGAGGCGGAATCGGGCATCGGCGCCTGGGTGGACACCCAGCACGGCAGCAGCCGCCTGGACAGCGACGGCAATGCCGCGCAGGCACGCCTGAGCGGCAACGTCGCGCTGGCCGGCATCGACCTGCAGCTGGACAGCGGCTGGCGGCTGGGCCTGCTCGGCGGCACCGGCAGGAGCGACCTGCGCGTGTCCGAGCGCGGCGCCAAGGCCGACGTGCACGGCGATCATGCCGGCGCCTACGTGGGCCAGCACTGGGGCGGCCTGGCGCTGCGCGCGGGTTACGCGCAGTCCTGGCAGACGCTGAAGACCGACCGCAAGGTGGCCTTCGCCGGCGTCCAGGACAGCGCCCACGCCAAGTACGACGTCAGCACCCGGCAGGCGTTCGTCGAGGCCGGCTACCGCTGGAGCTTCGGAGCCGCCGAGCTGGAGCCGTTCGCCCAGTTCGCCCAGGTCCGGGTCAAGACCGATGCCGCCCGCGAGGCCGGCGGCCTGTCCGCCCTGGACGTGGCCGGCGACAGCCACAAGGTGAACCTGTCCACCGCCGGCGTGCGGTTCAACGCCAACCTGGCCGCCACCGGGCAGGCCCAGAGCTGGCTGAGCCTGCGGGGCAGCCTGGCCTACCGCCGCGCCAGCGGCGACCTGGCCATGACCGCCACGGAGGCCCTGGAGGGCGGCAGTGCCTTCACCGTCGCCGGCGCCCCGCTGTCGCGGAACGCCACCCTGGCCGAGGCCGGCATCGGCGCGCGCCTGTCGCCCAACTCGCTGCTGGAGCTGGGCTACACCGGTGCGCTCGCCGACGACGGGCACGACACCGGCCTGAGCGCGCGGTTCTCCGTGCAGTTCTGAGCCGGCGGACGCGAAGGGGCGGTGGCGACACCGCCCCTTCGCCGTCTTGCCGATTCCGGGGCTTGTTTCATCGCGCGTCCCGGCGTCTTCCCGTTCCCATTCCTTCCCGTTCGTCCGGAGCCTGCATGCCGCCGCTTCGTCCTTTCCCGCCGCTGGCCCTGGCAACCGTCCTGCTGGCCGGTTGCGCCAGCGCCCGGGAGACTGCCGCCACACCCCCGTCGCTGCAGATCCGCCGGCCCGACCCGCGGCCCGACGCGGTGATCCTGCTGCCGCGCCGGCTGGCGCCCGGAGTCCCCCTGACCGGCCGCATCCCGCCGGGTTCCACGCTCAGCGTCGATGGCCGGGACATCCCGGTGGCCGCCGACGGCGGCGTGGACTGGCCCGTGCCGGCCGGTACCCGCACGCTGCGGTTGCGGGTACGCCGTCCCGACGGCCGCGTGGTCGTCCAGCAGGTACGGATCGACGCGCGTTGACAATCGGCGCCAAGCCCGGCAACTGCTGATACAATGGGCCCCATCGCGACGCCCGGCGCTGCCGGACCCGTCGCTTTTTCTTTTTACGCACCTCCGACGCCGGCTGGCTCCACGCCCGGCGCGAGGGAGTCATCGCCAATGGATTTCGAAACCCTCCAGACCTCCGGCCACGAGCAGGTCGTGTTCTGCAACAGCCCGGAGGCGGGCCTGCGGGCCATCATCGCCATCCACAGCACCGTGCTGGGGCCGGCGCTGGGCGGGGTGCGCATGCGCCCCTACCCGAGCACCGAGGCGGCACTGGACGATGCCCTGCGCCTGAGCCGGACCATGACCTGCAAGAACGCGCTGGCCGGGCTGAACCTGGGCGGCGGCAAGGCGGTGATCATCGGCGATCCGCGCAAGGACAAGACCGAGGTGCTGTTCCGCGCCTTCGGCCGCCACGTCGAGTCGCTGGGCGGGCGCTACATCGCCGCCGAGGACGTGGGCACCGACGTCAACGACATGGAGCACATCTACCTGGAGACGGGGTGCGTCACCGGCGTGCACCAGATCCACGGCGGCTCGGGCGACCCGGCTCCGTTCGCGGCCTACGGCGCGCTGCAGGCGCTGATGGCCACGCTCGCCCGCAAGCACGGCCACGAGGACGTGGGCAAGGCAAGCATCGCCGTGCAGGGCCTGGGCCACATCGGCATGGAGCTGGTGAAGCTGCTCAAGGAGCGCGGCGCCAAGCTGTTCGTCACCGACCTGGATCCGGCACGGGTCGATCGCGCGGTCAACGAGTACGGGGCCGAGGCGGTCGCGCCGGCCGACATCTACGGCGTGGACGCAGACGTGTTCTCCCCGTGTGCGCTGGAGGGCTCGCTGGACGAGACCACGGTGCAGCGACTGAAGGCCGGCATCGTCTGCGGCACGGCCAACAACCAGCTGGCCTCGCCGCAGGTCGGCGAGGAATTGCAGCGGCGCGGCATCCTGCATGCGCCCGACTGCGTGGTCAACGCCGGCGGGGTGATGAACGTCTCGCTGGAGATCGACGGCTACAACCGCGAGCGCGCCATGCGCCTGATCCGCGGCATCTACCACACCCTGGGCAAGCTGTTCGACCTGGCCGAGCGCGAGTCGATCACGCCGCAGCAGGCCGCCGAGCGCATGGCCCGCGCGCGCCTGGAGGCGATCGGCCGGCTCAAGCTGCCGATGGGCCGCAACCAGCCGCGCTTCCTCGACAAGCTGCGCAGGGATTACTGACCGCCCCACCGAATCTTTGCCTTCCCGGCCAGGATCGCTCGTCACGAGCCCCCGGTCGCCCTGCCCGTTCGCAGGCCCCACCGCCCCCGACCCGCATCGCACCGACGTCCTGGCCTCCTTTCAACCAGTCCCCCCGAAAAGGAGTCGTCGCATGAAAACCCCACTCGTCCAGACCGCCCTCGTCGCAGGCCTCGGCCTCGCCCTGGCGTGCGCCCAGGCCTTCGCCCAGAAGGCCCCCGAGCACGATCTGGACTATGACCACCAGGAGACCTGGCACGGCGTGCTCGACCACGCGCAGTCGCCGGTGAACATCGTCACCACCTCGGCCGCCAAGGCCGACACCGAGGAGTCCGGTGCGCTGTTCATCGAGAGCAAGCGCGCCCCCGGCAAGGTCACCGATACCGGCCATGCCATCCAGGTCAACACCGACGTGGCCGAGGCGCTGATCCGCGGCCGCCACTTCAAGCTGACCCAGTTCCACTTCCATACGCCCAGCGAGCACACCATCGACGGCCGCAGCTATCCGCTGGAAGGCCACTTCGTGTTCCGTGCCCAGGACGGGCGCCTGCTGGTGGTCGGGGTGATGTACGAGGAAGGCCAGGCCAACCCGGCCATCGAGCCTGTGCTGGAGCAGCTGCGCCACAAGGACACCCAGCAGGCCGAGGTCGACGTCGCCAGCCTGATGCCCGACGACAAGAGCTACTACCACTACCTCGGCTCGCTGACCACGCCGCCGCTGACCGAGAACGTGGAGTGGTACGTGCTGGCCAAGCCGATGCAGCTGTCGCACAAGGAGATCGAAGAGCTGCACGCGCGCTATCCGCACAACAACCGCAAGGTCCAGCCGATGAACGACCGCCCGCTGGTGTACTTCCAGCAGTAAGGCGATCGCCGCGCCGGCCACTGCCGGCGCATGGCGGCAGGACGAAAGAGGCGGCCGCGCGGCCGCCTCTTTTTTTTGGGTCTGCCTTTACATCTGCCTGCCTGAGGCCTGTCCGCGCCGCGCGTTGCGCACTGGCCCGTGCACCGGCAACCCGCCGGCCACGTGGCGACCTTCAGGGGGCAGGCTTGAATTCGGTGCGGCAGTCCACGCGGATCTGCTTGCCCGAGGATGCCCACAGGAAGGTGCGGCAGTGCCGGTTGCCGTCCTGCCGGTCCTCGACCTTCACCGCGTAGAACGCCTGCGCCAGCTCGGTGCGGCTGACCGTGCCGTCGCCGTTCCAGTCCATCTCGCGCGGCGCCACGCCGCGGGTGATGGCCATGCCCACGTAGCTGGCCCAGCCCAGCACCGCCAGTACCACCAGCAGCAGCACCAGCAGGACCCGGCGCCGGCGCCCGAACGGCCCGCGCAGGATCACGCCGGCACCCGGCGGATGCGCGCGCCGAGCGCGCCGAGCTTCTGCTCGATGCCCTCGTAGCCGCGGTCGAGGTGGTAGATGCGGTCGATCGTCGTCTCGCCCTGCGCCACCAGGCCGGCCAGGATCAGCGAGGCCGACGCGCGCAGGTCGGTGGCCATCACCGGGGCGCCGCTCAGGCGCTCGACGCCGCGCACCACCGCGGTGTGGCCTTCGACCTGGATGTCCGCGCCCAGGCGCAGCAGCTCGTTGACGTGCATGAAACGGTTCTCGAAGATCGTCTCGTTGATCACGCCCACACCCTCGGCCACGCAGTTGAGCGCCATGAACTGGGCCTGCATGTCGGTCGGGAAGGCCGGGTACGGCGCCGTGGTCAGGCTCACCGCGCGCGGGCGGCGGCCCTGCATGTCCAGGGTGATCGAGTGGCTGTCCTGGGTGATCGACGCGCCGGCCTCGGCCAGTTTGTCCAGCACCGCATCCAGCGTGTGGCGCCGGGTGCGGCGCGCGGTCACCCGCCCGCTGGTCATCGCCGCGGCCACCAGGAAGGTGCCGGTCTCGATGCGGTCCGGGATCACCTCGTGGCTGGCCCCGGACAGGCGGGCCTTGCCGCGGATCACGATGCGCGGCGTGCCGGCGCCCTCGATGTCCGCGCCCATGGCGATCAGGCACTGCGCCAGGTCCACCACTTCCGGCTCCATCGCCGCGTTCTCCAGCACCGTGGTGCCCTCGGCCAGGGTGGCGGCCATCAGCACGTTCTCGGTGCCGGTGACGCTGACCATGTCGAACACGTAGCGCCCGCCCTTCAGGCGCGACGCCTTGGCCTTGATGTAGCCGTTCTCCAGCACGATCTCCGCGCCCAGCGCCTGCAACGCCTTGATGTGCTGGTCCACCGGCCGCGAGCCGATCGCGCAGCCGCCGGGCAGCGACACCTCGGCCGCGCCGTGGCGCGCCAGCAGCGGGCCCAGCACCAGGATCGAGGCGCGCATGGTCTTGACCAGCTCGTACGGCGCCACGAACTGGTCCACGCTGCGCGGATCCACGGTGACCGAACCGCCGCGCGCGAGCGTGCCGCAGTCGGCCTGCAGCCCGGCGCCGAGCTCGCCCAGCAGCTTGATGGTGGTCAGCACGTCGTGCAGCTGCGGCACGTTGGTGATCGTCACCGGGGCGTCGGCCAGCAGCGTGGCGCACAGGATGGGCAGCACCGCGTTCTTGGCGCCGGAAATGTCGACTTCGCCCTGCAGCGCGATGCCGCCTTCTACAACGATCTTGGCCATGGGGGGATTCTTGGAGGACGGTGGGGAGGAACGGAAAACGCGCGCTCAGGCTTCGTCGGGGGTCACGGTGCGCAGCGCCAGGGCATGGATCTCCCCGCCCATGCGTTCGCCCAGCGTGGCGTAGACCAGGCGGTGGCGGGCCAGCGGCAGCTTGCCGCGGAACGCCTCGCTGACGACCGTCGCCTCGAAGTGCACGCCGTCCTCGCCGCTGACCTCCGCCCGGGCGCCGGGCAGGCCGGCCTCGATGAGTTCACGGATGGTTTCGGCGTCCAAGGGGCGTTTCCTCATAAAATGGCCGGTCATTCTACTACCCGCCCGGTGCGCCGCATGGCCACGTCCCCGCACATCCCCGCCGTCACCGATGCCGGCCTGGTCGCCAGCGCGCACCGCGTGTTCGCCACCGAGCGCCAGGCGCTGGAAGCGGTGGACGCCCGCCTCGGCGAGGACTTCGCCCGCGCCTGCCGGCTGGTGCTGGCCTCGCCCGGCCGGGTGGTCGCCACCGGCATGGGCAAGTCCGGCCACGTGGCGCGCAAGATCGCCGCGACCCTGGCCTCCACCGGCACCCCGGCGTTCTACGTGCATCCCGGCGAGGCCGGCCACGGCGACCTGGGCATGATCACCCCGGCCGACGTGGTGCTGGCGCTGTCCTACTCCGGCGAATCGGACGAGGTGCTGATGCTGCTGCCGGCGCTCAAGCGCCAGGGCAACCGCCTGATCGCGATGACCGGCCACGCCCGTTCCACCCTGGCGCGTGAGGCCGACGTGCACCTGGACGTGGCCGTGCCCGGCGAGGCCTGCCCGCTGGCGCTGGCCCCCACCTCCAGCACCACCGCCTCGCTGGCGATGGGCGATGCGCTGGCGGTGGCGCTGCTGGAGGCCCGCGGTTTCACCGCCGACGATTTCGCCCGTTCGCACCCGGCCGGCAGCCTCGGCCGGCGCCTGCTGCTGCGCATCGCCGACGTGATGCACACCGGCGAGGAGATCCCCAGCGTGCCGGCCGACGCCACCCTGGCGCAGGCGCTGGTGGAGATCAGCCGCAAGCGCCTGGGCCTGACCGCCGTGGTCGACGGCGGCAACCACCTGCTCGGCATCTTCACCGACGGCGACCTGCGCCGCGCCCTGGACAGCGAGGCCCTGGACGTGCGCCATACCCGCATCGACACGCTGATGACCCGCAACCCGGTGACCATCGGCGCCCAGGCCCTGGCTGCCGAGGCCGCGCACCTGCTGGAGGAGAAACGCATCGGCAGCGGCCTGATCGTGGTGGACGGCGAGCATCGCGTGGTCGGCGCCCTGAACATTCACGACCTGTTGCAGGCGCGGGTGGTTTAACCGCCATGCCCATGCGCATTCATCTCCCGGCCCGCCCCCTGCCCCTTCCGTCGTGCCCGGCCGTGCCCGGCGCCGGCCCGTGCCGCCCGGACGCGACCGCGGAGGCCTGCGCATGAACACGCGCACCTGGATCGGCCTGGGCCTGCTGGTGGCCGCGGTGGCGAGCGGCTGGTCGGTCCTGCACCAGCGTGCCCGCCCGGTCGTGGCCACGGCCGAGGAGGACAGCTACGACTACGTCGCCCACGACGTGCGCGTCACCGCGTTCAACGCCGACACCGGCAAGATCTCCGGCGTGCTGCAGGCGCCGATGCTGCGCCGCCTTCGCGCCGACCAGACCCTGGACCTCCAGACGCCGCTGTTCCTGCTGCCGGACAACCAGGGCCGCGACTGGCACCTGGCCGCCCAGCGCGGCTGGGTCAGCGCCAAGGGCGACGAGATGCGCCTGACCGGCGAGGTGTCCGGCGACAGCCCCACCACCGGCGACGTGCCGCCCACCACGCTGCGCACCGCCACGCTGACCGTGTTCCCGGACAAGCACCTGGCCACCACCGCCGATCCGGTCACCCTGACGCGCCCCGGTATCATGCAGAGCGGCACCGGCATGCAGGTCAATCTGCAGAGCCGCCAGTATTCCCTCCTTTCCCAGGTCAAGACCCGCTATGAACCCAACAAGGTCCACTAGGCCGGTCGCGCTCGTCCTGCTGGCCGCGCTGGTGCTGCCGGGCATGGCGCTGGCGCGTTCCTCCGACCGCGACCAGCCGATGACCATCGATGCCTCGCGCAACGACTGCAGCCAGAACGGCGACGATGCCAAGTGCCGGTTCAGCGGCGACGTGGTGATCATCCAGGGCACGCTGGAAATCCACGCCGATACCGCCGACGTCTACCAGACCAACGGCGAAGTCGACCGTGTCGTGCTCAACGGCAAGCAGGCAACGCTGAAGCAGCAGATGGACGACGGCACGACCATGCACGCCCAGGCCGACAACATGGACTACAAGGTCTCCGCCGATACCGTCGTGCTGACCGGCAACTACCAGGTGCAGTCGCAGCGCGGCACCAACGCCGGCCAGCGCATGGTCTACAACACCCGCACCGGCGACATGAGCAGCGGCGGCGACGGCACCCGCGTGCGCACCGTGATCCAGCCCAAGCCCAAGCCGGCCGCCGCTCCGGCCAAGCCGCAGGGAGATCGCTGATGCTCGTCGCCGAAGGCCTGCGCAAGCGCTACCGCCACCGCGAGGTGGTGCACGACTTCGGGCTGAGCCTGGACGCCGGCGAGGTGGTCGGCCTGCTCGGCCCCAACGGCGCCGGCAAGACCACCTGCTTCTACATGATCGTCGGCCTGGTCGAGGCCGACGCCGGCCGCATCGTGCTCGATGGCCGCGACATCACCGGCGAGCCGATGTACAAGCGCGCGCGCCTGGGCGTGGGCTACCTGCCGCAGGAACCCTCGGTGTTCCGCAAGCTCACCGTGGCCGACAACCTGCGCCTGGTGCTGGAGCTGCGCGAGGACCTGGACGAGGCCGGGCGCGAGCGCGAGCTGAACGCGCTGCTGGACGAGCTGCAGATCGGCCATGTCGCCGAGCAGGCCGGCGCCAGCCTGTCCGGCGGCGAGCGCCGCCGCTGCGAGATCGCCCGCGCGCTGGCCGCGCGCCCGCGGCTGATGCTGCTGGACGAGCCCTTCGCCGGCGTCGACCCGATCTCGGTTGGCGAGATCCAGCGCATCGTCACCCACCTCAAGCAGCGCGGCATCGGCGTGCTGATCACCGACCACAACGTCCGCGAAACCTTGGGAATCTGTGACCGGGCGTATATCCTCGCCGAGGGAGGCGTGCTGGCGCAGGGTGCGCCGGAGGCGCTGTTGGCCAATCCGGACGTGCGCCGCGTCTATCTGGGGGAGAGCTTCCAGCTCTGACCCGCAGTCGCGGCCGTCCCTCCATTCGGCGCAGGGGATGAAGGCAGGACTGCAGACATCGCTGGGGCAACAACTGGTGATGACGCCCCAGCTGCGTCAGGCGATCCGGTTGCTGCAGATGTCCGCCGCCGAGCTCGAAGCGGAGATCGCCCTGGCCGTGGAAAGCAATCCGCTGCTGGAATGGGACGACGAGGCCGGCGCCGTGCCGGCCAGCGCCGACGAGGCCGCGCCGGCCGCGACGGAGGCCCCGGCCGACGAGCCTGCCGGGCCCGCGGACGAGGGCGACTGGAACCTGGAAGACCCGGCCTGGACCGCCACCGGCGGCGGCAGCTTCGACGGCGAGGAGGACAACCCGGCCGAGCGCATCGTGGCCCCGCTGACCCTGGCCGACCACCTGCTCGAACAGCTGCGGCTCTCGCCGATCTCCGCGCGCGACCTGGCCATCGCCACCACCCTGGTGGACGCACTGGAGGAAGACGGCTACCTGCGCGTGCCGCTGGCCGACATCGCCGCCGCCCTGCTGCCGGAGATCCGCGCCGGCGAGGACGAGATCCACGCCGTGCTGCGCCTGGTCCAGGGCCTGGACCCGGTCGGCGTCGGCGCGGCCGACCTGGCCGAGTGCCTGCGCCTGCAGTTGCTGGCGCTGCCCGGGGGCAGCCCCGGCCGGGCGCTGGCGCTGCGGATCGTCGACGGCCCGCTCGAGCGCCTGCCGCGCGCCGGCGTCGCCGGCGTCGCCGCCGAGCTGGGCTGCCCGCGCGAGGATGCCGAGGCCGCCATCGCCCTGCTGCGCTCGCTCGACCCGCGCCCGGGCAAGCGCATCGGCGAGGTCGATACCCGCCAGTACGTGACGCCCGACGCGGTGATCTGGCGCCAGCACGGGGTCTGGCAGGCGGCGCTGGCCGCCCATGCCGGACCGAAGGTGACCATCCACCATGGCTACGAGCAGCTGATCCGCCGCTGCGGCGAGGCCGACGCCAGCTACCTGCGCAGCCAGCTGCAGGAGGCGCGCTGGCTGATCAAGGGGCTGGAGGCACGCGGGGAAACCCTGCTCAAGGTGGTGCGCAGCCTGCTGCGCTACCAGGCCGGCTTCCTGGAGTTCGGCGCGCAGGCGCTGCGCCCGCTGACCCTGCGCGAGATCGCCGCCGAGCTGGGCCTGCACGAATCCACCATCTCCCGCGCCATCGCCGGCAAGTACGTGCGCACCCCGCGCGGCACCCTGCCGCTGCGCGCCTTCTTCGCCTCCGGCATCGAGACCGGCAGCGGCGGCGAGGCCTCCAGCACCGCCATCCAGGCGATGATCAGGCGCCTGATCGAGGCGGAGAACCCGCGCAAGCCGCTTTCTGACGCCAAGCTGGCCGACCTGCTCAAGACCTCCGGGGTACCGGTGGCGCGGCGCACGGTGGCGAAGTATCGTGAGGCCATGAACATCGCCGCATCGCACGAGAGAGTCCGTATCGCCTGAGCCCTTCGCGGCGCGTGTTCATGCACAACCCGACCAGAGGAGGTATCCGATGCGCATCGAAACGTACGGCCAATCCGTGGAGGTCACGCCGGCCCTGAAGGACTACGTGGAGACCAAGCTCCAACGTGTCGCCCGGCACTTCGACCAGCACTGCGAGATCCGCACCCAGCTGGCCCTGCGCAAGCCCGACCACTACGTGGTGGCCACGGTCAACCTCCCGGGGCGCACCCTGCACGCCGACGCCAGCGCCCCGACGATGTACGCGGCCATCGACCTGCTGGCGGACAAGCTCGACCGCCTGCTGATCAAGCACAAGGGCAAGCAGCAGCAGGTCAACGCCCGCGAAGTGCGCGACGAAGTGCGCGAGAATGCGGGCTGACGCCATCGCTCCGTTCCCGCCATGCCGCTGATCGACTCCCCTCCGGCCGGCCTTCGCCGGCCGGATCCCCGCATCGCTGCCGCCCTTGCCCGCCGCGACGGCGCCGGCCCGTTCCGGGAAGCGGCATGAGCCCGGCGCTGGTCAGCACGCGCAGCATCACCGCCCGGGAACTCTTCGACCAGCAGGCCGAGCGCCTCGGGCTGCGCTGGGTCGCCGGGCAGAAGGGCGGCGAGCGCGCGCTCGAATCCGGCGGCAGCGACGGCCGGCGGCCGTCGCTGGCCGGCTACCTCAACACCATCTATCCCAACAAGGTGCAGATCCTGGGCACCGAGGAACTGGACTGGCTGGACGCGCTGGAAGCGCGCCAGCGCTGGGAGACCATCGAGAAGATCATGCAGGGCCGGCCGCTGGCGCTGGTGATCACCCGCAACCTGCCCTGCCCGGAGGACCTGCGCGAGGCCGCCGAGGAATCGCAGACCCCGCTGTGGGTGTCCCCGCGCCGCGGCCACGAGCTGCTCAACCACATCTCCTACCACCTGGCGCGCACCCTGGCCCCGCGCATCACCCTGCACGGGGTGTTCATGGAGATCTATTCCATCGGCGTGCTGATCACCGGCGAGGCCGGCTCGGGCAAGAGCGAGCTGGCGCTGGAGCTGCTCAGCCGCGGCCACCGGCTGGTGGCCGACGACGCGCCGGAGTTCACCCAGATCGCCCCGGACGTGCTCGACGGCACCTGCCCGGAACTGCTGCAGGACCTGCTGGAAGTGCGCGGCCTGGGAGTGCTGGACATCCGCGAGATGTTCGGCGACACCGCCATCAAGCGGAACAAGTACCTGCGCCTGATCGTGCACCTGACCAAGCCGATGACCGAGCCCAGCCCGCACGGCTACGAGCGCCTGACCGGCGATTCGGGCACGCGCCACGTGCTCGACCTGGACGTGCCGCTGATCACCCTGCCGGTGATGCCCGGCCGCAACCTGGCGGTGCTGACCGAGGCGGCGACCCGGCTGCACATCCTGCGCAGCAAGGGCGTGGACCCGGCGGCGATGTTCATCGCCCGCCACAGCAGCATGCTGCAGAAGCGCACGCCATGAGCGCCACCGAGAACGGGGCCGCCGCCGGCGCCACCCTGCTCATCGTCAGCGGCCTGTCCGGGGCCGGCAAGTCGGTGGCATTGAAGACCTTCGAGGACCTGGACTACTACTGTTCGGACAACCTGCCGGTGTCGCTGCTGCCGGATTTCGTGCGCGCGGTGTTCGGCGCCAGCGCCGCGCCGCCCTCGCGGGTGGCGGTCGGCATCGACGTGCGCAGCCGCAGCGACCTGTCGCAGCTGGCGCATTGGCGCGGCAAGGCGCGCGAGCACGGCATCGACGCGCGCCTGCTGTTCTTCGAGGCCAGCGACGAGGCCCTGCTCAAGCGCTACGCCGATACCCGCCGGCGCCACCCGCTCAGCCAGCAGGGCCTGTCGCTGCCGCAGGCCATCGCCCGCGAGCGCGAGCTGACCGCGCCGCTGCGCCAGGCGGCCGACGCGGTGGTCGATACCTCGGCATTGAACGTGCACCAGCTGCGGCGCAAGGTGGTCACCGAGTTCGCACTGCAGCGCGAGGGCACGCTGTCGTTGCTGTTCGAATCCTTCGCCTACCGCCACGGCGTGCCGGCCGAGGCGGATTTCGTGTTCGACGCGCGCGTGCTGCCCAACCCGCACTGGGATCCGGAACTGCGCCCGCTCACCGGACGCGACGGCGGGGTGCGCGACTACCTGGACCAGCAGCCGGAAGTGAAGCGCTACGTCGCCCAGCTGGTGGACTTCCTCGACACCTGGCTGCCGCGCCTGCGCAACGACACCCGCAGCTACGTCACCGTCGCCTTCGGCTGCACCGGCGGCAAGCACCGCTCGGTGTACCTGGCCGAGCGCATGGCCCGCCACGCCCGCGAACAGGGCTGGCCGGAAGTGGCCACCTTCCACCGCGAACTGGCCTAGCGCGACCGGCCGCTCGCGGGCCACCGCGGCAAGGCAGGGGAAGGCAGGCGATGGACGCGGGCAGCCCCGCGCATTTCCCGGGCGCGCGATGCGCGGCGATGTGGCGCGCGCGGCCGTTCCGCGCACGTCATGTCGTCCCGTCGCATGCCCTGCCGGCGTCGCGCACACGCGCCCGGCGCCTACCGCGTTCAGCCGCGAAATGTTAAGTTCCTGCAATGAGCTGCGGCGTTCTCCTGGTCACCCATCCCGGCATCGGCCCTTCCCTGCTGGAGGTGGCCGGCAGGCTGCTGAGCCCGCTGCCGCTGCGTACCGAGGCCTTCGAGGTGGCGCTGGACGCCGACCTGGACGCGCTGCTGCCGCAGGCCTCGGCCGCCCTGCGCCGGGTCGACGGCGGCGACGGCGTGCTGGTGCTCACCGACCTGTACGGGTCCAGCCCCAGCAACCTCGCCCGTCGCCTCGCCCAGCTGGGCACGCCGGTGCGCCGCGTGGCGGCGCTCAGCCTGCCCATGCTGCTGCGGGTGATGAACTACCCGGAAAAGGACTTGCAGGAACTGCCCGCCATCGCCGCGGCGGGCACGCGCAACGGAGCGATCATCGACGATGCTTGAACGCGAACTCACCGTATCCAACCGCCTCGGGCTGCATGCCAGGGCGACCGCCAAGCTGGTGCAGGCGGTGGCGCCGTTCCGCAGCAGCGTGACGCTGGCGGCCAAGGGCCGCGAGGTCAACGCCAAGAGCATCATGGGGGTGATGCTGCTGGCCGCCGCGCAAGGCACGCAGGTGACCGTGCGGGTGGAAGGCGAGGACGAGCAGGACGCCATGCAGGCGATCGCCGACCTGTTCGACCGGCGCTTCGACGAGGACGCCTGAGCGGTGTCCACGACGGCGCCCCGGTTGCTGCCCGGCGGGCGCCGGCCGTGACGCCGCTGCGCCTGCACGGCACCGGCGCCTCGCGCGGCTGCGTGCTGGGCCGCGCCCGGATCCGCCAGTCGCCCAGCATCGAGCCCGCCCGCAAGCACGTTCCCGCCGAACAGGTCGAGGCCGAACTGCAGCGCCTGCATGCCGCCGTGGAGGCCGCGCGCGCGGAGATGCAGGCCCTGCGCGGGCGCCTGCAGGGCGCCCTGGCCGGCGAGGTCGGCGAGTTCCTCGACCTGCACGCGCTGCTGCTGGACGATCCGGAACTGCTGTTCGGCCTGGACGAGCTGGTGCGCGAGGGCCGCTACGGCGCCGAGTACGCCCTGCGCGTGCAGCGCGACCGGCTGGCGAGCGTGTTCGAGAACATGGACGACGCCTACCTGCGCAGCCGCATGGACGACCTGGACCATGTGATCGACCGCATCCTCGCCTTCCTGCAGGCGCGCCCGGCCGACGCCAAGGGCCTGGCCGGCGAGATCCTGGTATGCGCCACGGTGGCGCCGTCCGAGCTGGCCCAGCTGCAGGCCCAGGGCGTCGTCGGCGTGGTCGCCGCCGCCGGCAGCCCGCTCTCGCACAGCGCGATCCTGGCACGCAGCCTGCACCTCCCGCTGGTGGTCGGCGCGCCCGAGGTGCTGCGCCAGGTGCGCGACGGCGCGGCGCTGATCATCGACGGCGAGAGCGGCGAGGTGATCGCCGAGCCCGGCCCGCAGGACCTGCGCGGCTACCGCGCGCGCATCCGCGAGCAGGCCCGCGAACGGCGCGAGCTGGCGCGCCTGCGCGACAAGCCCAGCCGTACCCGCGACGAGGTGGACATCACCCTGCGCGCCAATGCCGAATCGCGCGAGGACATCGCCCGGGCCCATGCCCTGGGCGCGGCCGGGCTGGGGCTGTACCGCACCGAGTTCCTGTTCCTGCAGCGCGACAGCCTGCCCGGCGAGGAGGAACAGTTCCGCGTCTACCGCGACGCCGTGCTGGGCATGAGCGGGCGCCCGGTGACCTTCCGCACCCTGGACCTGGGCGCGGACAAGGCCGACCGCGCCGGACTGGTGGCCGAGGGCGAGGCCAACCCGGCGCTGGGCCTGCGCGGGCTGCGCCTGTCGCTGGCGCGCCCGGCGATCTTCGACGCCCAGCTGCGCGCCCTGCTGCGCGCGTCCGGCTACGGCCCGGTGCGCATCCTGCTGCCGATGGTCACCGCGCGCGCCGAGATCCTGGCGGTGCGCCGCCGCCTGCGCCGGCTGGAGAAGCGCCTGCGCGAGGAGGGCCACGAGGTGGCCATGCAGGTACCGCTGGGGGCGATGATCGAGGTGCCGGCCGCCGCGATCGCCCTGGCCGGGTTCGTGCGCGAGGTGGACTTCCTGTCCATCGGCACCAACGACCTGGTGCAGTACCTGCTGGCCGCCGATCGCGACAACGCCGCGCTGGAGACGCTGTATTCGCCGCTGGAACCGGCGGTGCTGCAGCTGCTGGCGCAGGTGATCGCCACCGGTGCCGCGCACGGGCGGCCGGTGGCGGTGTGCGGGGAGATGGCCGGCGACCCGCGCCTGGCGCCGATGCTGCTGGCCCTGGGCCTGACCGAGTTCAGCCTGCACCCGGCGGGCCTGCTGGAGCTGCGCCAGGCGATCCGAGCCACCGACCTGCGGGCCCTGCGCGCGCGCGCCGGCAAGCTGCTGCAGGCACGCGACCGGCGCGCGGTCGAGCGCTGGCTGCAGGCGCCCCCGGCCTGATCGCGGTGCCGCCGCCGCAGGCACGCAGCCGGCGTGCATGCGTCATCGGCCGCGGGCGATAATGCCGCACTGACCTGCGCGCGCCCCGCGCGCCCGCCCCCGGAGACCGCCCGCGCATGGCCGAGATCGCACGCCACGACAAGACCGCGCGCCAGTTGCGCCTGCTGTCCGACGCCCTGGACAGCGGCCGGCTGGGCCCGGTGCGGCGTCTGGTCAACACCCTCTCGCCGGCCGAGATCGGCAACCTGCTCGAATCGCTGCCGCCGGGCAAGCGCGAGGTCGTGTGGGGCCTGGTCGACCAGGAGGACGATGGCGAGGTGCTGGTCCACGTCGGCGACGAGGTGCGCGAAAGCCTGCTGGCCGACATGGACCCGGACGAGATCATCGCCGCGGTCGAGGACCTGGACATCGACGACCTCGCCGACCTGGTCGAGGACCTGCCGGACACGGTCATCGACGAGGTCCTCAAGTCGATGGACCGGGAGAACCGCGAACGGCTGGAGCAGGTGCTGTCCTATCCCGAGGACACCGCCGGGCGCCTGATGAACCCGGACGTGGTCACCGTGCGCGCCGACGTCAATATCGACGTGGTGCTGCGCTACCTGCGCCTGCGCGGCGAGCTGCCCGACCACACCGACCACCTGTTCGTGGTCACCAAGCGCCACCAGTACCTGGGCCGGGTGCCGCTGGCCGCGCTGGTCACCCACGAGCCGTCCACCCCGGTCAACCGCCTGATCGACGACGAGCAGCCAGCCATCGACGTGGAGGAGCACGCCAACGAGGTCGCGCGCAAGTTCTCCGACCACGACTGGGTGTCCGCGCCGGTGGTGGACGACAACAACATCCTGGTCGGGCGCATCACCATCGACGACGTGGTCGACATCATCCGCGACCAGGCCGAGCACCGGGTCATGGGCGCGGCCGGCCTGGACGAGGAGGAGGACCTGTTCTCGCCGGTATGGCGCGCCATGCGCCGGCGCTCGGTGTGGCTGTCGGTGAACCTGTGCACCGCCTTCGTCGCCTCCAGCGTGGTCGGCCAGTTCGAGGGCACCATCGACAAGCTGGTGGCGCTGGCGGTGCTGATGCCGATCGTCGCCGGCCTCGGCGGCAACGCCGGCACCCAGGTGCTGGCGCTGATGGTGCGCGGCCTGGCGCTGGGCCAGGTCGGCGCCTCCAACGCGCGCACCCTGCTGTGGAAGGAAGTGCGCGTGGCCCTGCTCAACGGCCTGATGCTGGGCGCGGTGCTGGGCACGATCGTGCTGCTGTGGTTCCACAATCCGGGCCTGTCGCTGGTGATCGCCACCGCGCTCACCCTGAACCTGCTGCTGGCCGCGCTGGCCGGCGTGCTGGTGCCGCTGACCCTGAAGCGCTTCGGCTTCGACCCGGCGCTGGCCAGCGGCATCTTCCTGACCGCGATCACCGACTCGATGGGCTTTTTCAGCTTCCTCGGCCTGGCCACACTGATCCTGCTGCGCTGAGGCCGCCGGCGATGGAACGGCTTGCCCGGCTGGTGGAATGGAACGATGCGCGCGGCTACGGCTTCGTCGAACTGGTCGAGCCCGGCGCCGGCCTGCCGCACCGCCTGTTCCTGCACATCGCCGACTACCGCCTGATGGGGCGCCGCCCGGAAGCCGGCGAGCTGCTGCACGTCGTCCCGGTGCGCCAGCCCGACGGCCGCTGGCGCGCCAGCCGCGCGGTGCGGGCGGCATCGCGCGCGCACCGGCGGGTCCGCGCCGACGCCGCGCAGGCACGTCATCTCGCCTCGCCGACCACCTGGCTGCCGCCGCTGCTGGTGGCGGCGTTCGCGGCCCTGGCCGGCTGGGCCGCGTGGCGGCAGCGCCTGCCCGCGCCGCTGGCCTGGGCGCTGGCCGCGGTCAACCTGCTGGCGTTCCTGGCCTACTGGCAGGACAAGCGCGCGGCGCAGGCCGGCGCCCGGCGCACCCCGGAAACCACGCTGCACGCGCTGGAACTGCTCGGCGGCTGGCCCGCCGCCTGGCTCGCCCAGCAGTGCTTCCGCCACAAGACGCGCAAGCCCGCGTTCCGCTGGACATTCCTGCTGGCATCGCTGCTCAATCTCGCGCTGCTGGCCGCTTTCATCCTGGGGAGGGGCCGGTGAAATGGCGATGGCGCCGCCGGCCCGCGCCCCGAAGACCCGGAGGTTCCGATGACCCGCTGTTCCCTGTTGCGTCCGCTGCGTGCAGGCCTGTGCCTGCTCGTGCTGCTTGCCCTGTCGGCCTGCGCCGCCGTGCGGCCTGACCCGGCACCGGCGGGCGGCCGCTTCGTCGCGCGCACGCTGCAGCTGGACGGCCACGCCTGGCGCTACCAGGTGTTCGTGCCGGCGCGGCGCGATCCCGCCGGCACGCCGGTGGTGCTGTTCCTGCACGGTTCCGGCGAGCGCGGCGACGACGGGATCGCCCAGACCCGGGCCGGCCTGGGCCCGTACCTGCGCGCGCACGCCGCCGACTTCCCCGCCATCGTGGTGCTGCCGCAGGTCCCGGAAGGGGCCGAATGGGCCGGGGCCAACGTGCGCATGGCGCTGGCCGCGCTGGATGCGGCCAGCCGCGAGTTCGGCGGCGATCCGCGCCGCACCTACCTGACCGGCATGTCGATGGGCGGCTACGGCACCTGGGAGACCGCGCTGGCCGCGCCCGGCCGCTTCGCCGCGCTGGTACCGGTGTGCGGCGGCGTGCGCGTGCCGCATCCCGACCGCCCCACCCTGCGCGTGGCCGAGGTCGCCGACCTGCCCGATCCCTACGCCGCCCTGGCCGCCCGCATCGGCAACACCCCGGTGTGGATGTTCCATGGCGCCCTGGACGACCTGGTGCACCCGGACGACGACCGCCGCCTGTACCGGGCGTTCCTGCAGGCCGGGGCCGCCGACGTGCGCTACACCGAATACCCGCGGGGCAACCACAACGCCTGGGACGCCACTTACGCCGATCCGGCGATGTGGGCCTGGCTGTTCTCGCAGCGCAATCCCGCCGCGGCCGCGGAGCCGGCACGATGAACCGCGGGCGTGCCGGCGCGGCGCTGGTCGGGCTGGTGCTCGCCGCGTGCGCCGGCGCGCAGGCGCAGAACGTGGTGGAGACACGCCTGCCGGCCGCCGCGGCCGCCCCGGCGGTCGGCAGCGGGTACCGGGAGCAGGTGGACCGGGCCACGCGCGCCGTCCTCGCCGGGGATGTCGAGGCGGCCATGCCGGCCCTGCGCCAGGCCGTGGCCTATTGCGACCGGCAGTTGGCGCAGCCCGGCCTGCGCTTCGTCAGCGTCGGCACGGCGCGGGAATACGAGCGCTACGCCGCCACGCACCCGGCCGCCACGCCGCTGGAATGGCTGGACATGGCCTGCCCGCGCGCCTACCACATGACCGGCTACGTGCTGGCCGGGCAAGGCCGGCACGCCGAAGCGCTGCCCTGGCTGGACAAGGCCATCGCCCTGGCCCCGTACTTCCCGGACCCGGCCAACGAACGTGCTGCGGCACTGAACCGGCTCGGGCGGCTGGACGAGGCGATCGCCGGCTACCGCCAGGTGCTGGAGCTGGCACGGGCCGATCCCGGCGCCGCCTACATCGCGCCGCTGGCCTGGCGCGGCATCGGCTGGGCCCTGGCCGAGAAGCGCGACTGGGGCGCGGCCAGGACGGCCTACGAGACCTCGCTCCGGCTCGATCCGGGCAATGCGCTGGCGCGCTCGGAGCTGGACTACATCGCCCGCCAGGCGGACGCATCGCCGCCCTGAGACCGGCGCCGCGCGGCCGGTGCGGCCTCAGCCCGGTGCCCGGCCCCAGCGATGGGTCGCCGCGCAGGCCAGCGCGATGGCCGCGGTGAGCGCCACCATCGACAGGAACTGGGCACGCGAATCCGGCGAGAGCAGCAGCAGCACGAACACCAGCGCCAGGATCGCCAGGCCGGCGGCGGTCAGCCACGGGAAGCCGGCCATGCGGAACGGCAGCGCCCGGCCGGCGCGGTCCGCGCGCCGGCGCAGCACCAGCTGCGAGACCAGCGAGATCGTCCACACCAGCAGGCAGGTGGCGCCGACCACGTTCAGCAGCACCGGCAGCACCCGGCCCGGGAACAGCAGCTCCAGCACCGCGGCGGCGAACCCGAAGGCGACGCTGGCCAGCACCGACGCACGCGGCACGCCGCTGGCGCTGGCCCGTCCCAGCGCGTGCGGGGCCTCGCCGCGCCGCGCCAGCGAGGCGAGCATGCGCGAGGCGCCGTACAGGTTGGCGTTGAGCGCCGACAGCAGCGCCACCACCGCCACCAGGGTGATCGCGGTGGCCGCGCCCGGGATGTGGGCGATCTGCAGCACCGCGGCGAACGGCGACTTCAGCGCCGGGCTGGTCCACGGCACCGCCGCCACGATCACCGCCAGCGAGCCGATGTAGAACACCAGGATGCGCCAGGCCACGGTGCGGATGGTGCGCGCCAGGCTGCGCGCCGGATCGGCGGTCTCCGCCGCGGCCAGGGCGACGATCTCGGTGCCGCCGAAGGCGAACACCACCACCAGCAGCGCCGCGCCGATGCCGCGCATGCCGGCCGGGGCGAAACCGCCCTGGCCCAGCAGGTTGGCCAGCCCGGGCGAGGCCGCATGCGGCAGCCAGCCGGCCAGCAAGGCGACGCCGATGGCGATGAAGGCCAGGATCGCCACCACCTTGAGGATCGCGAACCAGAACTCGAACTCGCCGAAGTTGCGCACGCCCAGCAGGTTGATCGCGGTGAACGCGGCCATGAACGCCAGCGCCAGGCCCGGCACCGGCAGCGCCGGCCAGACCGTGGCCAGCAACCCGGCCGCACCGACCGCCTCGGCGGCGATGACGATCACGATCTGCAGCCACCACAGCCAGCCCACGGTGGCCCCGGCGGTGGCGCCCAGCGCATCGGCCGCGTACACCGAGAACGCGCCGCTGGCCGGCTTGGCCGCGGCCATCTCGCCGAGCGCGTTCATCACGATGATCACCAGCGCGCCGGCCACCAGGTAGGACACCAGCACCGCCGGCCCGGCCAGCTGCACGCCCACGCCCGAGCCCAGGAACAGGCCCGCGCCGATGGCGCTGCCCAGCCCCATCATCACCAGCTGGCGCGGCTTGAGGGCATGGCCGGCGGCCGGCGCGGACACGGGCGGGGAGGAGGCGGGGGTCTGTGGCATCGCGACGCGGTCCGGACGGCAAAGCCGGACACGATAGCCTGTTTTCCGCCCCCCGCGGACGCACCGCGGCGGCGGCACGGGCTCCGGTCGCGGCCGGCCCTCACGCGCCGCCGACAGCCGCGCCGCTATGACGACGGCCATCCCACCGCAACGGCCACGTCCATGAAGATCGCCCTGATCGGCGCCTCCGGCAATGTCGGCACCCGCATCCTCCAGGAGCTGGTGCAGCGCGGCCACGCGGTGACCGCCATCGCCCGGCACCCGGCGCGCATCCCGCTGCTGCCCGGCGTGCATGCCGAACGCGGCGACATCGCCGATCCGGTGGCCCTGGCCGCCCAGCTCAAGGGCCACGAGGTGGTGGTCAGCGCGGTGCGGTTCCTGGACGCCGATCCGGTCATCCTGATCGGCGCGGTGAAAGGATCCGGCGCGCGGCGCTACCTGGTGGTCGGCGGCGCCGGCAGCCTGGAGATCGCCCCCGGCAGGCGGCTGCTCGACGCACCGGACTTCCCCGCCGCCGCCCGGCCCGAGGCCGAGGCCGGGGTGCGCTTCCTGGAGGTGCTGCGGCGCGAGCACCCGCTGGACTGGGTGTTCGTCTCGCCCTCGGCGCTGTTCGCGCCGGGCGAACGCACCGGCCACTTCCGCATCGGCGGCGACCGGCTGCTGACCACGGCCGACGGCCAGAGCCGCATCTCCTTCGAGGATTTCGCCATCGCCCTGGTGGACGAGATCGAGACCCCGGCCCACCACCGCGAGCGTTTCACCGTCGGCTACTGACGCCCGGCGCGCACCGCTGCGCGTCGATCGGTGCCTGCAACCTGAACCGATTCGTCCGATACTGGTGCCCTTGGAATGCACCGGCGCCGCCGGCTGTCCGCGCAAGAGGGGTTTGTTCCGACGATGCCAGCCGCGACGCGCTTGCCGCCGTCACGCAGTCGGCGACTGCCGGGACTGCGGCTGTACCTGCTCGCCCTGGTCGCGGCCGCCCTGTTGCCGCTGCTGCTCGTGGGTGCGCTCACCGCCGGCATGGCCGGGCAGGCCTTCCGCCGCGAATCGAGCGACCGCCTGCAGCAGACCGCGCGCACCCTGGCCGCCGCGGTGGACAACCGCATCGGCGACAACATCGCCCTGCTCGGCATGTTCGACGACCCGTCCGGCCCCCGCCGTGCGGCACCGGACCTGGTGCTGCCGCGCGCGACCGGCGCGGGCATGCCCGGGGGCGAGGCCAGGATCCGCCGGGTGACGCCGGGCGAGGACAGCGCCGGACTGCCCGCCCTGCCGGCGGACATCGCCAGGCGCCGCACGCCATGGGTCTCGGACCTGTACCGGATCGACGCCGCCGCCACGCCGCTGGTGGCCATCGCCCTGCCGCCACGGCCCGGGCACGTCCAGGTCCCGGTGATGGTGCAGCCGTCCAACGCGCTGATCGATGCGATCCAGCACGGCGATACGCGTTCGGACCTGGTCGTGGCGGTGGTGGACAGCCATGGCCGCATCGCCGCGCGTTCGCGCGACCCGCAACGCCAGCTCGGCCGCCCGGCACCGAACTGGCCGTACCTGAGCGACGAGCACGACCACGGCCTGATCCAGGGCCACTCGCTGGAAGGCGCTCCCATCGCCCTGGCCTACCAGCGCCTGCATGCCGCGCCCGGCTGGACGCTGGTGGTGGGCGAACCGCTGACCGTGTTCCGCTCGCGCTGGCGCGCGCCACTGGCCAACATCGCCCTTGGCGGAGTGCTGGCCGCGATCCTGGCACTGGTGGCCGCGCAGCTGGTGGCACGACGCATTCTGGCGCCGGTACGCGCCCAGTCGCGGCGCGGCCGCCACATCGCCGCGGGCGAAACTGGTGACCTTGCCCCTCAGCCCTCCTCGATCCGCGAATTCGAGGAGATGCGCGAGCACCTGGCCCAGGCCGAGACCGCGTTGCGCCAGCGCGCCGACCATGCCCAGGCGTTGGCCGACAACCTCGCCCGCAGCGAACAGCGCTACCGCACCCTGGCCGAGGCCGGTGCCCTGGTGCTGTGGCGCTCGGACACGGCTGGCGAGGTGCAGACCTGCACTGGCTGGCAGGAGCTCACCGGCGAGCCGGACGCGACGGCGCACGGGCGCGGCTGGCTGCGCCGCGTGCATCCGAACGCATTGTCGCGGGTGGAGGCCGTGCTCAACCTGGCCGTTGCCGGGCGCACCCCGTTCGATGCCGAATTCCGTCTGCTCGATGCCGACAGGCACTGGCGCTGGGTGCGCGCACGCGGGGCCGAGGTCCGCGCCGACGATCCCGAAGCGCCGCGGGAATGGGTCGGCGTGCTGGAGGACGTGGACGCCCGCCGCCGCGCCCAGGAACACGTCGCTTACCTGGCCCAGCACGATCCGCTCACTGGCCTGGGCAACCGCGCCCTGTTCCAGGAGCGGCTGCGCGGCATCCTGCGCCAGGCGCGCCACGGCATCGGCGGCGCGCTGCTGTACCTGGACCTGGACCGGTTCAAGGAAGTCAACGATTCCCTGGGCCATTCGCTCGGCGATGCGCTGCTGTGCGAGGTCGTCACGCGCCTGCGCACCCACGCCGGCACCGTGGACCTGATCGCGCGCCTGGGCGGGGACGAGTTCGCCGTTCTGCTGCTGGCCCGCGAGCCGGCGCAGGAGGCCGCCGCGCTGGCGGCAGGGCTGCTGGATGCGATCGGCCGGCCCTACCGTCTGCAGGATCATCGCGTGGACATCGGCGCGAGCATCGGCATCACCGTGATCGATGCCGATTCGCCGCCGGAACGACTGCTGCAGAACGCGGACATGGCGCTGTACCGCGCCAAGGAGGACGGCAAGGGCTGCTTCCGCTTCTTCGAGCCGGGCATGGACACGCGCATGCAGCAGCGCCGGCAGATGGAGCTGGACCTGCACCAGGCGATCGCCGAGGGCGAGTTCCGGGTCCACTACCAGCCGCTGGTGGAGCTGCGCAGCCGGCGCCTGGCCGGGTTCGAGGCGCTGCTGCGCTGGCAGCACCCGCAGCGCGGCCTGCTCGGCCCGGACGACTTCCTGCCGCTCGCCGAGGAAGTACACCTGATGGAGCATATCGGCCAAGCCGTGCTGCAGCAGGCCTGCCAGGATGCGGCGGCGTGGCCGGCGCCGCTGTACGTGTCGGTCAACCTGGCGGCGGTGCAGCTGGCCCGGCCCGGCCTGGCCGACGACGTGCGCCAGGTGTTGCGCCAGAGCGGCCTGCCGCCGGCGCGGCTGCAACTGGAGGTAAGCGAGAACACGCTGCTGGCCCACCTGGAGCGCGCCGCCGCGCACCTGCACGCGCTGCGCGGCAACGGTGTGCGCATCGCCATGGACGATTTCGGCACCGGCCGCGCCTCGCTGAGCTACCTGCGCGCGTTCCCGTTCGACAAGATCAAGATCGACAAGGCCTTCGTGAAGGACCTGGCCTGCGACCGCGATGCCGGCCTGATCCTGCATGCACTGCTGGAACTGTGCGCGCAGCTCGGCCTGGCCTCCACGGTGGAGGGCATCGAGACCGAGGCGCAGCTGCGCCAGGTGCTGGCCGGCGACTGCGACGAGGGCCAGGGCTTCCTGTTCGACCGCGCGTTGCCGGCCAGCCAGATACCGGCACGGATCCTCGCCCCGTTCCCCGCCTGAGCGGGCCGGCCGCATCGCCGCGGCACGTTCGCGCCGCCTGGACGGAAGCCCGGCGATGCTGGCGGTCCCCGCATGTCCCAGGCCCGCCACCGCATGAACCACGCCGTTGCCGGCCCATTTCCGCCGCCACCCGCGTGCCGGCCGCGATGGCGCCGGCTCAGCATCATCGTCCTGGGCTGGCTGTGCCTGTGGCCGGCGGCCGCCGGAGCCGGCGAGCCCGGGACCGGCTGCCGGGAACAGGTGCTGCAGGCACTCGGCTGGCGCATCCACGACGACGGACCGCCGGTGCCGCGTATCGCCGGCGGCCAGCCGTGCCGGCACGGATCGCTGGCGCAGGCCCGCGCCGCCGGCGACCTGCAGCTGTGGCTGCCGCGCGGCCTCGACGCCGTCGCGCGCCAGCGGGTGCTGGCCGAGGCGCTGGACGATCCGGCCAGCCGCTGCGCCTGGTCGATCGCGCTGGGCCAGGCCACGCGCCGCGCCGCCGCCCGGTTGCAGGGCAATCCCGGCTACCGCTTCACTGCCGTGCAACTGGGCTGGATCGGCTTCGGCCTGGCCGGCGCACGCGCCCAGGGCTGGGCGCCTACGCGCAGCTTCGGCCGCGGCTACCGCCCGGCCGGCACCAACGCGGGCGCGATCGAGGCGTTCTATTCCGGCCACGTGCGCAGCGAATGCGGCGTGGGCCGCCAGGTCGCGCAACTGGCCGGCCTGCGCGAGCTGTTCGGCGATGCCGGTTTCGACCGCGACTTCGCGCCCGGCGAGCTGACCATCGGCACCTTCGCCACGCTGCACGACAGCGACAGCATCCTGCTCGGCCGCCACGCCGGCCCGCTGGTCGCCGACGGCAAGGGCCGGCGCGCCGCGCAGGCCGGGCGCCAGGCCTTCATGGGCCTGCCCGGCTTCATCGAACACGTGCGCCCCCGGCGCTACCTGGACGACCTCAACAACCAGGCCGAGAACTTCGTGGTGACCGACATGACCGCCGACGCCGCCGATGCCCTGGCCGCCCACGACGGCCTGGCCCACTACGACGCGCTCAACGACCAGCTGTGGCGCCTGTCGCAACAGCTGCCGCGGCTGGCGCGCCACCAGTACCAGCGGCTGCTGGACGGCCGCGACGCGCGCCTGCTGGCGCGCTTCACCCCCGCCCAGCGCGAACGGCTGGCACGCATGCAGGCGCTGCTGGACGATCCGTTCTACCGGGGCTTCATGGTCTACGTGCATCCGCAGGGCATACGCCCGATCGGCTTCCACGTCGTGCGCCTGCTCGACCTCAACCCGCGCACGCCATACGCCATCGAGCTGACCCTGCACAACCTGCCCACCACAATCTACCGGCGCTGGCTGGAGGGCCGCCTGCGCGACTGCGCCGCCACGGCCACGCCGGCTACAGCGAGGACAGCAGGCGGTTGACCGCCTGCACCGCCGGGTCGGTGGCGTCGATCTTGTGCAGGCGCTGGGCCAGTTCCTCCTCCGACAGCACCCCTTCGGCGTGCAGCCAGCGGAAGCGCCGCCGCAGCTGCTCGGCATCCTCGCCCTCGGGGAAGAAGTCGTACTCGCGGCGCAGCCGTCCGGCGCGACGCGTCTCGATCTCGCGCAGGATGCGCTCGCCGTTGGCATCCTGGATCACCAGCAGGTTGCCCTGCCCGGTCGGCACGACGGTGAAGCCGATCGTGCGCCAGCGGTAGGCGAGCAGGCAGGCGATGCCGATCGGCAACCAGATCGACGGCACCAGGTCGTGCCCGCCCATGAAGCGGACCGCGGTCAGCACCGCGCCGAGCGCCAGCCAGAACCAGCCGGCATTGCGCAGCCAGGCGTTGCGCTCCACCAGGGTCTGGCGTTCGCGGCTGATCTCCGGGTAGGCCACGGTGAAGCTGCGGCTGCCGGACGGATGCCGCCAGGCATAGCGCAGCCCCTCGTCCTCGAACACGTAGTCGGTGTGGTGCGACAGGCGCTTCTGCTTGATCTCCATGGGGTCTCCCAGCCTTCGCCGCGCGGGGCGCGGACGGGCCGGCGCACGCGGCACCGGCCCGTCCGGGCGGCGCTCAGCCGGCCACCGTGGCTTCGTTGTTGCCGCGATCGGCGTCGGGCAGCTTGTGGTCCGGGTCCAGGGTCACGTGCAGCACCTTCTGCGTGGTCGGCACCACGATGCGCGGGGCGGACTGCTGCAGCCACGCCTCCACCGGCACGCGCTTGTCCAGGTGGCTGCCGTCGGCCAGGTCGATGCGCAGGGTCGCCGGCATCACCAGCTTGTGGCGGCTTTCCAGGGTCACCGCCAGGCCGTGGCTGGCATCGCCGTCCACGTATTCGGCCTTGGTCACGCCCATGTCCAGCTGCCAGTTGTTGAAGTACCAGCCGCGCCACCACCACGACAGGTCCTCGCCGGCCTCGCTCTCCATGATGCGGAAGAAGTCCGACGGGGTGGGATGCTTGTAGGCCCAGGTGGCGATGTACTTCTTGAACGCCGGGTCGAAGCGCGCCGGGCCGAGGATCTGCTCGCGCAGCAGCACCAGCCCCAGCGCGCCCTTGAAGTAGGTCAGCGGGTGGCGGTACTTCTCGCTGACGCTGTCGGCCGGGGCCATCAGCGTCGGCGCCTCGGCGTCGGCCAGCAGCGGCAGGATCTCGTCCACCGGGTTGCCGCCGCCGGGAGCGTACTCGCCGTCGCGCTTGGGCGCGTACTCGCCGTGGTTGAAGGCATCGGACGCATAGACGTCGATGAAGGTGTTGAAGCCCTCGTCCATGAACGCGAAGCGGCGCTCGTTGGAGCCGACGATCATCGGGAACCAGCCGTGGCCCAGCTCGTGCGCGGTGATCCAGAACAGCGGCTTGCCGCCGTCGTCGAAGCCGTCGAAGACGATGCCGGGGTATTCCATGCCGGCACCGTGGCCGCCCAGGTTGATCGCCGCCGGCCACGGGTACGGGTACCACTGCGAGAAGTGCTCGATCGCGCCCTTCACGTACTCGGTGGAGCGGTCCCACTTCTGCGGGCCCACGCCTTCGGCCGCGTACACCGACATCGCCAGCGCCGACTTGCCGTCGGGCAGGTTGATGCGCGCGGCGTCCCAGACGAACGCCGGCGAGGCGGCGAAGGCCACGTCGCGGGTGTGCTCCATGCGGAAACGCCAGGTCTTGGTGCCGCTGGCGGTGGGCCGCGAGGACGGCTGGCCGATCTCCTCGGGCTTGACGATGTAGACCGTGCCGTCGCTGCCGCGGGCCTGCTGCAGGCGTTGCTGCTGCTCGGCGGTGAGCACGTCCTTCGGGTTGACCAGCTCGCCCGAGCCGGCCACGAACCAGTTCCACGGCACGGTCACGGCGTAGTCGAACGTGCCGTACTCCAGGTAGAACTCCGAGCCCAGGTAGGGCTGGGTGTCCCAGCCGCGCAGGTCGTCGTACACGGCCATGCGCGGGTACCACTGGGCGATCTCGTAGATCTCGCCGTTCTTGGACGGCGTGACCGCGGTGCGCCCGCCCCAGGTGCCGGGCACGGTGTAGGCATAGCGCACGTGCAGCTTGAGCGTGCCGCCGTTGCCGGCCAGCGCCGCCGGCAGGTCCACGCGCATGCGGGTGTCATCGACCAGGAACCGGGCCGGCATGCGCTTGCCGCCCTGCTCGACCTCCACCGCCGCGATGCGGTAGCCGTCGGTGACCGGGGTCGGCGCCCACGGCCGCGCCGGCTGGCCCGGCCGCGGCGGCCGCGGGGCGCGCACGTCGCGCGCCTTGGCGTCGGCGCGGTAGATGTTCTGGTCCAGCTGCAGCCACAGCACGTCCAGGGTGTCCGGGCTGCGGTTGCTGTAGGTGATGGTTTCCTCGCCGCTCAGCGTGCGGCTGGCCGGGTCGATCGTGGCCTTGAGGTCGTAGTCGGCGCGGTTCTGCCAGAACAGCGGCCCCGGCTTGCCGCTGCCGGAACGGAAGGCGTTGGGGGCATCGGGCAACTGCAGCGGCGCGAACAGCGCGCGCGGATCGAACGTGCCGTCGTCGGCGGCGACGGCGGGAACGGAGGCGGACAACACGACGGCAGCCGCCAGGCTGCGGGACAGGAGGCGAATCATGGATGGGCTGCGGGGAGGTGGAAGACGTTCCCGATCTTAGCGCCGCGCCGCCGTGCATGGGCCGGCGCCGGGCAAATCGGCGTGGCCCGGCGCGGAAGCGCGAACCGGTTCGCGCTTCAGTCGCGCGTACCCGGGTCGTGGTCGTCCTGGGCCAGGTGCCCTGCCCCCAGGCCCGCACCCATGCCCAGTCCCAGTCCCGCGCCGCCTCCGCCACCACCACCGCCGCCACCTGCACCGCCGCGGCCACCGCCGTCGCCCTTGTCGCCACCGCCCTTGCCTGCGCCGCCGGTCGCGATCCGCAACGGCCCCTGCTCGGGAATGTCGACCGAGGCCGGGATCGCCTCCAGGTCCAGCGCCTGGCGGATGAACACGCGCAGCGACACCACCAGCTCGCGGGTGCGCACCGGCCGCCCCGCCACCATGTCGCGCGCCGCACGCGCGGCCAGCGCCACCTGCTCCTCGGTGCCGAGCAGGATCACGTCCGCCAGCGCCGCCTCCACCGCGTCGCGGATGCGGCGGCGGCGCTCGGACATCGATTCGGCCGGCACCGCCTCGCCTTCCGCGGCGGCTTCCGCGCGCCGGCGCAGGTCGCGCAGGTGCGAGGGATCGACCTCCAGTTCGCCGGTGAACGCCCCGCCCAGCGTCTTGTAGGCGGCGATCAGCGTCTTCAGGCGCTCGTTGATCTGGCGGTTCTCGCGCTCGCGGCGGCGCTGCACCGTCTGCATCACCAGCATGCGGATGCCGACGGCGACCAGCGACACCAGCACCAGGCCCATCAAGGTGCTGAGGACCGCGCCCCAGGAACTGAAATCGAGATTGCGCATGCATCCTTCCGCGACAGGGAAACCCGCACAGGGTGGGCGAAGCGGTGCGGGCTGGCAATGCGGCCGCCTTCCGTCCGCATCGGGCCGGACGCGCGCGGCGGATCGAGGCATGGCGGGCCGGGGCAGGCACGGGAGCAGGCCGCATGCGGCACGCCGCCCTGGATGGAGCCCATCGTCGCCGCTGTTCCGCCCGCGGACCTGCGGACGCGAGCGTGCCGGAGACGTGGAGCGTGGAGGACGGCCGGCCGGAGACGTCCGGGGCGATCGCAGCGATCACGCCTGGCGGTCGCCGGCCCCTGTGCAGCAGCTGCGATGCGAACCGAGGCGACGGAACGGCCGGCCCCGGTCGCGGGATGGCATCGGAAGCATCGCCGCGGCCACCGGCCAGGTACTTGAAGCACTCCAGCCCTCGGAGCACTCCAGCACTCAGACACTCCGAGCACTTGGGCACTCGAGCACTCAGGCACAGGCACTCAGAGCATTAGGCATTCAGAGCACTCAGGCACTCAGGCACTCAGGCAAGCCTGCCGGACCTCGTGCGGGCCGATCCGGCCTCCGGCATCGTCCCGGGCCGAGGCGCCGCATGCCCGGCCAGGACCGCATCGTCCGCGGGCTGGCCAGGACCGCATCGTCCGCGGGCCGGCCGGTGCCGCCGGCGCCAGGCGGGTCCCCGGCACCGGCGACGCAGTGCCGGCCGCTCAGCCCAGCAGCGTCTCCAGCACCGCCATGCGCACCGCCACGCCGTTGGCGACCTGGCGCAGCACCCACGACTGCGGGCCGTCGGCGACCTCGTCGGTGATCTCCACGCCGCGGTTGATCGGGCCCGGGTGCATGACGATGGCATCGGCGGCGGCACGCTTCAGGCGCGCGGCGGTGAGGCCGTAGTGCTCGTGGTAGTGGTCGAGCGAATCCACCAGCCCTTCCTCCATGCGCTCGCGCTGCAGGCGCAGCATCATCAGCGCGTCCACGCCCTCGAGCATGGCGTCCAGGTCCTGGCCGACCTCGCAGCCGGCCAGGACGTCGTCGCCGGGCAGCAGCGCCGCCGGGCCGCACACGCGGATGCGGCCCACGCCCAGCGTGCGCAGCGCATGCAGGTCCGAGCGCGCCACCCGCGAATGCTTGACGTCGCCGACGATCAGCACGGTCAGCCGGGAGAAGTCGCCGCCCTTGGCCTGGCGCAGGGTCAGCATGTCGAGCAGGCCCTGGGTGGGATGCGCGCTGCGGCCGTCGCCGGCATTGATCAGTGCGGTGCCCTCGCCGGCCGCATCGGCCAGCGCCTCGACCGCGCCGTCCCCGGGGTGGCGCACGACGAAGCCGCGCACGCCCATCGCCTCCAGGTTCTTCATCGTGTCGCGCGCGGTCTCGCCCTTGCGCGTGGACGAGGTGGAGGCGTCGAAGTTCAGCACGTCCGCGCCGAGGCGCTGCGCGGCCAGGGTGAACGAGCTGCGGGTGCGCGTGGACGGCTCGAAGAACAGCGTGCACACCGCGGTGCCGGCCAGCACCCCGCGCTTGCCGACGCGCCCGACCGCCGCGTCGCGGATCTGGCCGGCGCGGTCGAGCAGCTGCAGCAGGGTGGCGCGCGGCAGGCCTTCCAGGGTCAGCAGGTGGCGCAGGCGTCCATCGGAATCCAGTTGCGAAGTCATCGGTCTACTCGGTAGCGGGAGGCGGGGAAGGGATCAGGGCAGCAGCGAGGCCTCGTCCGGGGCGGCCAGCCAGCGCTCGACGATGACGGCCGCGGCCATGGCGTCCAGCACCTCGGCATCGCGCCGGCGCCGGCGCCCGGCGGCGCGGTCGGCGGCGAACCGGTGCGCGGCCTCCACCGAGGTGGAGCGCTCGTCCACCATCACCACCGGCAGGCCGTAGCGCTGGCGCAGCTGGCGGGCGAAGGCGTGGGCGCGCTTGCGGTTGGGCTGGTCGCCGCCGTCCAGGGTAAGCGGGTCGCCGACGATCAGGCCCTGCGGGCGCCAGTCGCGGTGCAGGCGGTCGAGCGCGGCCCAGTCCGGGCCGTTGGCATGCACGTCCACCACCGCCACCGCGCGCGGCGCGCCGAGCGCACTGCCCAGGGCCACGCCGATGCGACGCGAGCCGACGTCGAACCCCAGCACCACCGCATCCGGCGCGGGCGCGGCCGGCTCAGGCATGGCCGCTGTAGTCGGTCATGCGGAACATGTCCACGCCGATGCGCCCGGCCGCGGCCTGCCAGCGCTCGGCCAGCGGCACCTCGAACAGCAGCGCCGGGTCGGCGGGCGCGGTCAACCAGCTGTTCTCGGCCAGTTCGGCCTCCAGCTGGCCCGCGCCCCAGCCCGCGCAGCCCAGCGCCATCAGCGCGCTGGCCGGGCCGCCGCCCTCGGCCATGGCCTGCAGGATGTCGCGCGAGGTGGTCAGGTACAGGCCGGTGTCGATGGTGAGGCCGGAATCGCGGGGGCGCGGATCGTCGTGGATGACGAAGCCGCGCTCGGGATGCACCGGCCCGCCGGCGAGCACCACGCGCTCGCGCAGGCCTTCGTCGGCGGTGGCGATGTCCATCTGCGCCAGGATCTCCCCCAGTGTGTAGTCCGAGGGCCGGTTGACCACCACGCCCATCGCCCCTTCCTCGTCGTGCTGGCACACCAGCACCACCGCGCGTGCGAAATTGGAATCGGCCAGGCTTGGCAGCGCGATCAGCAGCTGGCCGGACAGTCGGTCGGAAACGTGGGTCATGGCGCCATTCTAGGCGGTCGCGGCCACCACGGGCAGTGAAACGCGCGGACCGGACCCGCCGGGACCCCGCCGCGCGCGGGGTCCCGGCCCAACCTCAGAACTTCACCCGCAGGTCCAGGCCGTAGGTGCGCCCGCCGATCCGGCTGCCGTGCTCGGACAGGTAGTCCAGGCCGATCGACACGCCGTCGCGCTGGTAGTACAGGCGCGAGCTCCAGCGCAGGTACGGGCTGGCCACCGGCACCTGCACGTCGGCCGGCGCCGAAGCGTCGTTGGCGCCGATGAAGCGCAGCGGCAGGTTGACCGCGTCGCGGGTGGAGACCTCGTAGGACACCGTGCTGGACAGGCCGACCGCGCCGTCGCGGAGACCGTGGTCGAAGGCGAACCGGACGCTGGGCACCACCGAGAACAGGCTCTGGTCGTGCGCCTGCGCGCGATAGCCGATCTCGCCCAGGCCCTGCTCGCGCATGCCGTCGTAGTGCAGCAGCGTGTAGCGGGCATCCACCCGCGGACGCAGCGACCAGTCGCCATGGGCGAGCACCGTCCCCAGGCCGGCGCTGCCGGTGAGGTAGCCGGTGCGCGGGTGCGAGACCGCCTGGGCGTCGGCGTCGAACACCGGCGACAGGCGGGTGCTGGCATACCGCGACCAGCCGCCGGCCAGGGTCAGCCGGGTCTGCGCCCCGTCGTGCTCGTGCTCGAAGCCCACGCCGAGGTTGACGCCGCGCGAGGACGCCTCGGTGTTGCCCGCGTCGACCTGGATCTGCGACATGCGGTCGAACTCGAAGGCGGTGGACAGCCTCCAGTCCGCGTCCAGCGTCCCGTCGAAGCCGAACCGGGCGTAGCTGCCGGACAGCGCGATCGGCAGGTCGTCCGCGGTGCGGTCGCGCTGGGCGTTGTAGTTGCCGACGTTGCCCCATGCGCACGCTCCGTCGCTCGCACCGTCGGTATCGCGCCCGGCACAGCCGAACAGGCTGCCGGAGAACGCGCGCTGCACCTGCACCTGGGCGTAGAGCGGCGCGGCCAGGCCATCGGGGTTGATCATGTCGAAGATCGCCCGGTAGGCGCCCTCCTGCCCGGCCTTGAGGTTGCCAAGCAGGGCCATCAGCCGGCCGATGCCGTCGCTGCTGCCGGTCAGCAGCGCGCTGTCCATGTGCACGCCGAGCGCGTTCTGGTTCGGGCGCAGGAACGCCTGCTCGAAGGCCGGGTCGTAGGACAGGTAGACGCCGTCGCTGCGGTACTGCGCCTTGTAGGTCAGGGCGATGGAGTTCTCCATGGCGAAGCCGTCGTCGCGCGTGCCCTGCGGCGCGGTGATGATCGGCAACCAGTCGGCATTGGCCAGCGAGGTCAGGGTGAAGTAGCCCATGCCCGCCAGTGCCGCCGAGCCGGTGGCCGCCAGCCGGTCGGATGCCGGCGTGCCGAAGGCCACGTCCATGTACAGCGCGCCGCTGGCGGACTGGACGAAGTTGCCGTCCAGCGCGACCTGGCTGATCACCCGTGCCCCGTAGAGCAGGTTCCGGGTCGGATCGAGGTCGGCATCGGTATCGGCGAACACCTCGCCGGCGTACAGGTCGATCGGGAACTGCGGCGCACGCAGGCCGAAGTACAGGTCGCCATGGTTGACCAGGGTGTTGCCGGTGTCGGCCGCCAGCGCGGCCACCGCGGTGCCCGTGCCCAGGGCGACGTGGTCCCAGGTGACCATCGACGCACCGGCCTCGTTCACCAGCCGGTTGCTGCCGCCGCCCAGGTCCACGTTGCCGTACAGCGTGCCCAGGTTGTCGAGCAGGTCGTTGCCGTAGCCGCCGAGCGCGGCCTGCGCGGACACCGCCGAGAGCGAGCCCTGGACCAGGATGCGGTTGTCCGCCCCGCCTTCCAGCACCACGCCGGCGCCGCTGCCCGAGCCGCCGCGCACGTCGCCGCCGAGGGCCACGTCGATGTCGCCGCCGCCCTGGCCGCCGTCGCTGGCCGCCTGCACGGCGACCGAGGCATCGCCGGTCTGCAGGACGTCGCCGTCGATCGCCACCGCCACCGCGCCGCCGCGACCGGCACCGCCGGCCGTGCCGGAGATGCCCCCGGCGACCCAGCCACCGCCGCCGCCCAGCGACTGCGCCAGCACGCCGTAGCTGGCGGCCTGGCCGCCGATCACGCTGCCGTCGACCTGCACGTCGACCGCACCGCCGTCGCCCTGGTTGGCGTCGGAGAAGGCGACGCCGGTGGCGTCGCCGGAGGCCATCACGAAGCCGCCGCCGCCGCCGATCGACTGCGCCACCACGCCGTAGCTGTTGCCGCCGGCGTTGAACACGCTGCCCTGCACCGCCAGCGTCACCGCGCCGCCGTCGCCGGCCGCGCCGCCGCGGCCGCCGAGCGTGGCCGCCACCGCATCGGCCCCGGACGCCACCACCTGGCCGCCGCCGGCACCGATCGACTGGGCGATCACCGCGACGGAGTTGTCGGCCAGGTCCGCGACCGCGCCTTCGATCGTGCCGCTGACCGCGCCGCCGTCCAGGCCGCTGCCGCCGTTGGCGCCGAGCGTGGCGTCCACCTGGCCCGACAGCCCGCCCTCGAACACCTCGTTGGCCCAGCCGCCGCCGCCGCCGATGCTCTGCAGCACCAGGCCCTGTGCATCCTGGCCGGCGACCACCACGTCGCCCTGCTGGCGGTAGTCCAGGGTGCCGCCGGCACTGGCGCCGGCCTGGGTGGCACCCAGCGCCAGCGAGACCTGCACCACCGCGCCGCTGCCCTGGCTCAGGTCGGACTGGTTGCCGCCGCCGCCGCCGATGGTCTGCTGCAGCGAGGCCACGCCGTAGTCGCCGTCGAGCACGATCGTGCCGGCATGGCTGGCCTGGATATCGCCGCCGGCATTGCCGCTGCCCTCCACCGCGCCGAGCACGATCTGCTTGACCAGCACCTGCGACACGGCCGCCGCCAGCGGCGATACCGGCAGCGAGAGCAGGCTGAAGGGCGAGAGCGAACCGGCCTTCTCCAGCAGCGAGGTATCGATCAGGCCGCTGCCGCCGCCACCGCCGATGGACTGGGCCAGATCGCCCAGCGAGAACGCACCCGAGGCGCTGTAGTCGCCCGTCGAGGTGGTGGCGACATCGCCGCCGGCGCTGTCGGAAGTGCCGATGCTGCCCAGCAGCGTGCTGATCGCCGAGGTCACCTTGGCCGCGGTGCCGTCGTCGTCGGAGCTGCTCTCGGCCGCCGACAGGTCCACGCCGGCATAGTGCTGGTCGAGCACGCCGCCGCCGCCGTTGATGGCCTGGGTGCGGATCGCCACCGCGCCCAGGCCCGACACGCTGATGCTGCCGTTGTTGGTCACGCTCACGGCGCCGGCCTGGCCGCCGGTGGCGCCACTGGCGCCCAGCATGCTGGCCAGGTTGCCGTACAGCGAGATCCCCGATTCCCCGCCGTCCGCGCTCAGGAAACCCAGGCGGCTGTTGCCGCCGCCGCCGCCGATGGACTGGGCGACGATGCCGTCGGCCCCGTCGCCGGTGGTGACGATGCGGCCGTTGTTCACCACCGACACGTCGCCGCCGTCGCCACCGCTGCCGCCCGAACCGCCCACCGCCATGATCAGGTCGGTCGATTGCGAGAACAGCTGCTGCGGGTCGCTGACCAGGGCACCGGCCATGCCCTTGAGGTCGAGGTTGGCGATGGCCACCGACTGGCCGCCATCGCCGCCGCCGCCGCCGATGGACTGCGCCAGGATGCCGTAGGCGGCCGCGCCGCTGGTCTGGATGATGCCGTCGTTGACCACGCTGACGTCGCCGCCGGCGTTGCCGCTGCCGCCGTTGCCGCCCAGCGCCAGGTTGAGCGACACCGCGCTGGCGTCGGCGCTGCCGGCGTTGGCCACCGCCAGGTCGGCACTGCCGCCGCCGCCGCCGACCGACTGGGCGAAGATGCCGTGCGCGCCATCGCCGCTGGTGACGATCACGCCGCTGTCGGCGATCCCGTCCACGCTGCGGTTGACCACCGTCACCGCGCCGCCGCGGCCGCCCTCGCCGCCGCTGCCGCCCAGGGCCAGGCTCAGCTGCATCGCACCGCCGCCGGCCTGCGACTCGGTCGCATCGCCCTCGGACTTGCCGCTGCCGCCTTCGTCGCCGGCATCGTCGTCCTGTGCATCGGCGGCGTCGCGGCTGGCCAGGGTCAGCGCGGTATCGCCGCCGCCGCCGCCGACCGACTGGGCGAAGATGCCGTAGGCACGCGCGCCGGTGGTGCCGATCCAGCCGGTATTGGTGATCGACACCTCGCCGGCGGCGGCGCCGCTGCCGCCGCTGCCGCCCAGCGCCAGGGCCAGGGTCTTGCTGCCGTCGCCGGTGTTGGCCGCGCCGGTGACGGTCACTCCCGCGGCACCGCCGCCGCCGCCGATCGACTGGCCGTACACCGCGTGCGCGGCATCGCCCGCGGTCAGCACGTAGCCGCCGTTGACGATATCGACGTTGCCGCCGGTGTTGCCGCTGCCGCCGCTCGCGCCCAGGGTCAGCCCCAGCTCCAGCGCGGTGCCGGCACCGTCCTGGCTGCTGCGGCTGGAGGTCATCGCCCCGTCGCCGCCGCCGCCACCGATGGAGCGCGCGTAGATGCCGTAGGCCTGGTCGCCCAGCGTATGCACGACCGGTGCGGCATCGCCCGCGGCGACGGCGACGTTGCGCACGCTGACCTCGCCGCCGGTGCCGCCCGAGCCGCCGCTGCCGCCGAGCGCCAGCGACAGCGACAGGCTGGTGGAACCGGTGCCCTCGTCGCCGGTGGCGATCGAGGACTCCACCGCGGACACGCCGCCGCTGCCACCGCCACCGCCCACCGACATCGCGCCGATGCCGTAGGCGCGTTCGCCCGCGGTCTGCACCAGGCCGGCGTTGTCCACGCTCACGCTGCCGCCGGCCGCGCCCTGCCCGCCGGCGCCGGACACGGCGATGTTGCCCATCACCAGGGTCAGGTCGTTGCGGGTGGAAACCTCGTCCTTGGCCGAGCTGGCGCCACCGACGCCGCCGCCGCCGCCGACCGATTGCGCATTGATGCCCACCGAATCGGTGCCCCAGGTGAGGATCGAACCGGTGTTGGCCACCGTCACCGCACCGCCGACCGCGCCCTCGCCGCCCTGTCCGCCCAGCGCCAGGTTCACGCCCACGGCGGTGGTGATCTGGCTCGCGTCCTGCTGCTGGCCTTCGTCCTGCTGGGCGAGCGCAGTCTGGTCCTCGCCCCCGTCCTTGCCGTCGTCCTTGTCGTCGTCTTTCTGCTTGTTGGCGGAACTGGCGCTGGCCGAACCGGCCACGCCGCCACCGCCGCCGACCGACTGCGCCAGCAGGCCGTCGGCGTTGTCGCCATGGGTCTCGATGGTGCCGCCCTGGCGCACCGCGACGCTGCCGCCGGCGGCTCCCTCGCCGCCGGCACCGCCCAGCGCCAGGTTCAGCGATACCGACGCGTCGCTGCTGCTGGAGGAGGCACTGCCGCCGGTCCCGCCGCCGCCGCCGATCGACTGCGCCAGGATGCCGCGCGCATCGTCGCCCCGGGTGAGGATGACGGCCCCGGCGGCGGTGTCCACCGCCACCTCGCCGCCGGCCGCGCCGGTGCCGCCGGCGATGCCCAGGCTCAGGCCCACGGAAAGCGCCTGCTGCTTGTCCTGCTGGTCCTTGTCGGCCTCGCCGGTGGCCGCCGTGGCGGAACCGTCCGTCGTGCCCGCCTCGTCCGAACCGCCGGCGCTGTCGCTGCCGCCGGCGATCGCCACGTCCAGCGAGGTGCTGCTGGACGTACCGCCGCCACCGCCGATGGACTGGGCGATCACCGCGGTCGCGCCCTGCCCGGCGGTCTGCACGGTGCCCTGCTGCAGCTGCACCGCCACGCGGCCGCCCTCGCCGCCGCTGCCGCCCTGGCGGCCCAGCGCGAACGACAGGCTGTTGCTGCCCAGGCCGTCGCCCAGGTCGTCCACCGCGGCATTGCCGCCACCGCCTCCGATCGATTGCGCCTGGATGCCGTAGGCGTAGTCGCCGGCCGTCACCAGGTCGCCCTGCGAGCGCACCTGCACGTCGCCGCCGGTGCCGGCGGCCCCGGTCGCCCCGCCCAGCGAGATGCTCAGGCCCACGTCGACATCGTCCATGCCGCTGGCCTTGCGCACGTTCTGGCCGGCATTGCCGCCACCGCCGCCGATCGACTGCGCCACGATCGCCGAGGAATGCGCGCCGCTGGTGTAGACGTTGCCGACGTTGGTCACGTCCACCGCCGCGCCCGAGCCGGCGCCGGCACCGCTGCCGCCGATCTGCAGGCTGGCGGCGACGCTGGTGTCCTCGTCCCCGGAGCCGGAGCCGCTGCCGGTTCCCGCACCCGTCCCCGTTCCCGTTCCGGCGCCGCTTCCGGCTTCGGCCGTGGCGCCGTCGCCGCCACTGGCATTGGCGCTGGCGTACTTCTCCAGCACCAGCGTGCCGCCGCCGTTGCCGCCGCCGCCGCCGATGGACTGCGCCAGGATGCCGGTGGCGTTGTCGCCCCCGATGTAGAGGCTGGAGGCGGGCACCACGTCCGTGCCCCAGTCCGCCGCGTTGCCGCGGGTCACCGACACCGTGCCGGCATTGCCGCCGCTGCCGCCGTTGCCGCCCACGCCCAGCGTGATCGGCACCGTGGCCGAGGAGTACAGGCCGCTGACGGTGCCGCCGCCGGCACCGCCGCCGCCGCCGATCGACTGCGCCAGGATGCCGGTGCCGCCCTCGCCCGCGGTCTCGCCGTTGGCGTTGACGTAGAGGTTGCCGTCGCTGGCCACGCTGACCGCCCCGGCATCGCCGCCCTCGGCACCGTCGCCGCCCACGCCCGCCGATACCGCCAGCATCTGCTCGCCCTTGGCCGCCGAGGCGCTGATGTTCTGGCCGCCGGCACCGCCGCCGCCGCCGATCGACTGCGCCAGGATCGCCGAGGCGAAGCTGCCGACCACGTTGACGTCGCCCCGCTGGCTCACGTCCACCGCGCCGGCGGTGTTGCCGATGCCGCCGGCACCGCCAAGCCCGACCACCAGCGACACCGAATCATCCGAGGAGGGCTTGCTGAGGGTCGCGCTGATGTTGATGCCGCCGGCACCGCCGCCGCCGCCGATCGACTGCGCCAGGATGCCGCGGGCATGGTCGCCGTAGGCGAACACGTCGGTGGCCGCATCCACCACCACGTCGCCGCCGGCGCCGCCATTGGCGCCGTTGCCGCCCAGGCCCACCGTGATGCTGCTGCCGGTGCTGATGGCCGCGCCGATGTTGATGCCGCCGTTGCCGCCACCGCCGCCGATCGACTGCGCCAGGATCGCCGACTTCTCGTCGCCCACCGCCAGCACGTAGTCGTCCTGGCCGGCCACCGCCACCGCGACGTCGCCGGCGTCGCCGCCGGTCCCGCCGTTGCCGCCGATGCCGAACACGATGCCGACGCTGGTGGATTCGTCGCTGCCGCCGCTGCCGCCGGAGGACGCCTGGGAGCCGGCACCGGTCCCGCCCGTGCCGGCCGTATCCTCGGCATCGTCGCTGCCGAACACCGAGGTCGGGTCCACCGACAGGCCGCCCTGGATGTTGATGCCGCCGTTGCCGCCACCGCCGCCGATGGACTGCGCCACGATGCCGTTGGAGCCATTGGCCAGGTCGGTGGCGGCGACCTTGAAGTTGCCGCCGTCGCCCAGGGTGATGTCCGCCCCGTGCCCGCCGGTGGCGGCCACCGTGCCGCTCACCTGCACGTCCACGTCGCCGGCGACGGCGCCTTCGCCGCCCTTGCCGCCGATGCCGACCGCCACCGTGCCATTCTTGCTGTCGCCCAGCGCCAGGGTGCCGGCGACGTTGAGCCCGCCGTTGCCGCCGCCGCCGCCGATCGACTGGGCCACGATCGCATCGGCATTCGCGCCCTGGGTCACGACGTTGCCCGCCAGGCTCAGCTGCACGTCGCCGGCGGTGTTGCCGCTGCCGCCGGTCCCGCCGATGCCGATGCTGGCCGCACCGTTGTCGCCGAGGCTGGCGGCGATGCCGCCGGTGATGGTGATGCCGCCGTTGCCGCCACCGCCGCCCAGGCTCTGGGCAAGCACCGCGGTGGAGCCATCGCCCAGGGTCAGGTAGTCGCCCTGCAGCACGCCGGTGACATCGCCGGCGCTGCCGCCGGAGCCGCCGTTGCCGCCGATGCCCACCGCCACGGCCAGGTTCCTGGAACCCTCGCCCAGGTTCAGGCCGCCGGCGCCGCTGACGGTCAGGCCGCCGTTGCCGCCACCGCCGCCCAGCGACTGCAGCACCAGGCCCTCCGCGTTCGCGCCGGTGGTCACCACGTTGCCGGCATGCACCACGCTTACCGCGCCCGCACTGCCGCCGCTGCCGCCGCTGCCGCCCACGCCCACGCTCACCGCCAGCTGGTTCTCGGCCTCGGCCGAGACCGTCAATCCGCCGCTGATGGTCATGCCGCCGTTGCCGCCGCCCCCGCCGATGCTCTGGAACAGGCCGCCATAGGCATGGTCGCCCTCGGTCAGCAGGTCGCCCTCGAGCGCGGCGCTCACTGCGCCGCCGCGGCCGCCGCTGCCGCCTGAACCGCCAACGCCAATGCTGGCGGTGACGTTGCCGCTGCCGTCGCCGGATGCCGCCAGCGAGCCGCTGATGGTCATGCCGCCGTTGCCGCCGCCGCCGCCGATGCTCTGGTAGGTGACCGCGCCGGCATCGTCGCCGGCGGTCGCCACGTTGCCGACCAGCGTGCCGCTCACGTTGCCGCCGTCGCCGCCGTCGCCGCCGCTGCCCCCCACGCCCACGGCGATGCTGCCGCCGTTGGACTGGGCCACGTTGAGCGCGCCGGCCACGTTGAAGCCGCCGTTGCCGCCGCCACCGCCGATCGACTGCAGCAGGATGCCCTGTGCGCCGTCGCCGCCGGTCTGGATGTTGCCGACCACGTCCACGTCCACGTCGCCGGCGTCGTTGCCGGTGCCGCCGCGACCGCCGATGCCCACGCCGATGCTGGCGCTGTTGCCGTTGGACACCGTCAGCGCGCCGGCCACGTTGAAGCCGCCGTTGCCGCCGCCGCCGGCCAGCGACTGCGCCACCACCGCGTTGGCCGACTGGCCCTGGGTGACGACCGCATAGCCGTCGTGGCCGCTGCCGGCCTGGATGTGGCCGGTGACCGCCCCGGACACGCCGCCGGAGCCGCCGTTGCCGCCCAGGCCGACGCTGATCGAGCCGCCGTCGCCGCCGGTGACCGCCATCGTGCCGGCGACGTTGAAGCCGCCGTTGCCGCCGCCGCCGCCGATCGACTGCAGCACCACGCCGTCGCTGTCCTCGCCCTGGGTGAACACCAGGCCGGAGGTGCTGCCGTCCACGTCGCCGGCACTGCCGCCGTCGCCGCCGGTGCCGCCCAGGCCGACGCTGATGGCGCCGCCGTCGCCCACCGATGCCGACAACCCGCCCGTCACGTTGAAGCCGCCATTGCCGCCACCGCCGCCGATGCTCTGGTAGGTGATCGCATCCGCGCGCTGGCCCAGGGTGGCGACATCGCCGCTCACCGCGCCGGTGACGTCGCCGCCCTCGCCGCCGCTGCCGCCGTTGCCGCCCAGGCCGACGCTGACGGAGGCGGACCGGCCTGCCGACGCACTCAGCCCGCCGCTGACGTCGAAGCCGCCGTTGCCGCCGCCGCCGCCGATGCTCTGGTAGGTGATCGCCCCGGCGTCGTCGCCGGCGGTCAGCACGTTGCCGGTGACGCTGCCGCCGACGTTGCCGGCATTGCCGCCGTCGCCGCCGCTGCCGCCCACGCCCACCGCCACCGCGCCGCCGTTGGAACCGGTGGCGCTGAGCGTGCCGGTGACGTTGAAGCCGCCGTTGCCGCCGCCCCCGCCGACCGACTGCTGCAGCACGCCCAGCGCCGCATCGCCCTGGGTCTGGATGTTGCCGACCACGTCCACGTCCACGTCGCCGGCATCGTTGCCCTGCCCGCCGCGGCCGCCGATGCCCACGCCGATGCTGGCGCCGTTGCTGCCGGCCACCGACAGGGCGCCGGCGACGTTGAAGCCGCCATTGCCGCCGCCGCCGGCCAGCGACTGCGCCACCACCGCCGAGGCGCCATCGCCCTGGGTCATCACCGCATAGCCGTCGCGCAGGTCGGTCGCGTTGATCGAGCCGGTCACGTTGCCGGAGGTCCCGCCGGTACCGCCGTTGCCGCCCAGGCCGACGCTGACCGAGCCGCCGCTGCTGCCGGTGACCGTGGCCGCGCCGGCGACGTTGAAGCCGCCGTTGCCGCCGCCGCCGCCGATCGACTGCAGCACCACGCCGTCGCTGCCGTCGCCATCGGTGCTCACCAGGCCGGAGGTGAACCCGTCCACGTCGCCGGCACTGCCGCCGTCGCCGCCGTCGCCGCCCAGGCCGACGCTGACCGAGCCGCCGGCACCGCCGGAGGCGGTCAGCGCACCGGTGACGTTGAAACCGCCGTTGCCGCCACCGCCGCCAATCGACTGCGCCACCAGGCCGGTGGCACCGTCGCCCAGCGTGGCCACGGCGAGACCGTCGTTGCCGGAACCGTCGGGCGCGGCCGCCACGGCGCTGGCATGCACGTCGCCGCCGCTGCCGCCGCTGCCGCCGCGACCGCCCAGGCCGACCGAGACACTGAGCGATTCGCCGCCGCTGACCTGCACGCCGCCGCTCACGTTGAAGGCACCGTTGCCGCCGCCGCCGCCCACCGACTGGGCCACGATGCCGGTGCTGCCGGCACCGGAAGTGACCACCGCACCGGTGCTGTCGAGGATGACCGAGCCGGCACTGCCGCCATCGCCGCCGCTGCCGCCCAGGCCCACGGCCACGGCCGCGCCGCCCTCGGCACCGGCACTGATGCCGCCGCTGACGTTGAAGCCGCCGTTGCCGCCACCGCCGCCCACCGACTGGGCCAGGATGCCGACGGCATCGGCGCCTTCGGTCTGCACCTGGCCCTGCTGGGTCAGCACGACCGAGCCGGCGCTCGCGCCGGAGCCGCCGTTGCCGCCGATGCCCACCGCCACGCTGCCGCCGACGCCGGCGCTGGCCGCGAGCGTGCCGCTGACGTTGAAGCCGCCGTTGCCGCCGCCGCCGCCGATCGACTGCGCCACCAGCGCGGCGGAGCCGTCGCCGCGGGTGTAGGTCAGTCCCTGCTTGTCCAGGCTCACCGCGCCGGCGCTGCCGCCATCGCCGCCGGTACCGCCCAGGCCCACCGATACGCCGACCGCGCCGGTGGACGCCACCGCCGCGCCGCCGGCGATGTTGAAGCCGCCGTTGCCGCCGCCCCCGCCCACCGATTGCACCAGCACGCCGGTGGCGTCGTCGCCCTCGGTCAGCACGTCGGTGCGGACCACCGCGCCGGCGCTGCCGCCGCGCCCGCCGGTGCCGCCGGTGCCGCCGATGCCCACGCCGACCGTGCCGGCCACCTGGGACACGGCGACGCCGGCCCCGACGTTGAAACCGCCGTTGCCGCCACCGCCGCCCACCGACTGCACCACCACGCCGGCCGCATTGCCGCCATAGGTATGCACCCAGCCGTCATCGAGCGTGGCCGCGGCATCCCCGGCGACGCCGCCGCTGCCGCCGTTGCCGCCGATGCCCACCGCCACCGCGGCGGCCCCCGTGGAGGCCGCGCTGACACTGCCGGCGATATTGAAGCCGCCATTGCCGCCACCGCCGCCCACCGACTGCACCAGCACGCCGGTGGCGTTCCCGCCGGCGGTCTGCACGTGGACGCGTTCGAGGCTGGCGCTCGCCAGGGCGGCGGTGCCGCCGCTGCCGCCGGTCCCGCCGATGCCGACGGAGGCCCCCGCGGCGCCCTCGCCCGCCAGGCTCGCGCCGCCGGCGACGTTGAAGCCGCCGTTGCCGCCGCCGCCGCCGATCGACTGCACCACCACGCCGGCCGAATCGTCGCCCTCGGTCACCACGTCGCCGTCGGCCAGGTGGCCGCTCGCCTGGCCAGCGACACCGCCGCTGCCGCCGACGCCGCCGATGCCGATGGAGGCGTTGCCCGCCATGCCCTGGGCGATGGACAGGCTGCCGCCGACGGTGAAGCCGCCGTTGCCGCCGCCGCCGCCCACCGACTGCACCAGCATGCCGGTGGACTGGTCGCCCGAGGTGCCGATGTCGCCTGCCAGCGTGCCCGTGGCATTGCCGGCGTCGCCGCCGCTGCCGCCGCTGCCGCCGATGCCGATGGCCGCCTGCAGCGCACCGGTGGCCGCGACCCCGACCGACACCGCCAGCCCGCCGGCCACGGCGAAGCCGCCGTTGCCGCCGCCGCCGCCCAGCGACTGCACCACGTAGGCATCGGACTGCTGGCCCTGGGTGACCGATGCGCCGGTCAGGCTGGCGCTGACGTCGCCGCCGTCGCCGCCGTTGCCGGCGCTGCCGCCGATGCCCATGGTGGCGCCGGCACTGACGCCGGCGAACGGATTGGCCGAGATGTTGAGCTGCGCGGCGATATCGAAGCCGCCGTTGCCGCCGCCGCCGCCCACCGACTGCACCACCGCGCCGCGCGACTGGTCGCCCAGGGTGGACAGGTTGCCGACGATCGCGGCGTCGACCGTCCCGCCATCGCCGCCGTTGCCGCCCGACGCGCCCATCGACAGCGTGCCCGACACCGCGGCGGCCACGCCCACGCTGGCACCGGCATCGATGGTGTAGCCACCATTGCCGCCACCGCCGCCCACCGACTGGATCAGCACCGCGTCGGACTGGTTCCCCTGGGTGGCGACGTCGGCCGCCACCGTGGCGCTCACCGCGCCGCCGTCGTTGCCCGCACCCGCGCTGGTGCCGCCGATGCCCAACGACAGGCTGCCGGACGCCAGTCCCGCCTGCAGGCTCGCCTGGATCTTGTTGCCGCTGTTGCCGCCGCCGCCGCCGACCGACTGGATCACTGCACCGCCGGCGTTGTCGCCCCCGGTCTGGATCGACCCGCCCAGATGGGCATCGATCGTGCCGCCGCGGCCACCGTCGCCGCCGCTGCCGCCGAGGGTCTGGTTCACGTTCAGGCCCGCCAGCGACAGGCCGGCCTGCGCGGAGATCACGCTGCCGCCGCTGCCGCCGCCACCGCCGATCGACTGGATCAGCGCACCGGTGGAACCGAATCCGTCGCTGCCGCCCGCCTGGCCGGCCTCGATCCCGGTGGCGATGGCGCCGTTGTAGGTCAGCTCGATGTCGCCGCCGGCGCCGCCCTTGCCGGCCGTACCGCCCAGGGCAGCGGTATAGGCCAGCGAGTAGGCGCTGCCCACCGTGCCGGTGACCGCGATCGTGTCGCCGCCGGAGCCGCCGCCGCCGCCGATCGTCTGCGCCAGCAGGCCGGTGGAGAAGTCGCCCGAGGTCTGCAGGACACCGTCCGCATCGTCGCCGGTATCCATCTCGATGTCGCCGCCGCGGCCGCCGTCGCCGCCGCTGCCGCCCTTGCTGGAATTGAAGTTCAGGCTGTACCCGCCGATGCTGGCCGCCAGCGAGACCCCCACGGCGTTGCCGCCGCTGCCGCCGCCGCCGCCGATCGTGGACAGGTACAGCGCGTCGGCGTTGTCGCCGGACGTGGCGATCCGCGCATTGCCCTGCACCGTCACCAGGCCGCCGTCGCCGCCGTCGCCGCCGCTGCCGCCCTGCGAGAAGCTCACCGACAGCGGCACGCCGAGCCCGATCGACGCCGCCGCCGCGGTACCGCCGTTGCCGCCGCCGCCGCCGACCGATTCCAGCTTGATGCCGGCCGCGTTGTCGCCGCCGGTGATGATCGTGGGCAGCGCCGGCCCCTGGCCCAGGGTCGCGGACACGTTGCCGCCGTCGCCGCCCTCGCCGCCGCTGCCGCCCAGGGCCACGGCGACGAACGGCGCCGCCGATACCGCCAGTCCGCCGTTGCCGCCGCCGCCGCCGATGGATTGCGCCAGGATGCCGTCCGCGTGCGCGCCGGAGGTGATGATGTCGCCGACATTGGCGATGGCGACGTCGCCGCCCGCACCGCCCTTGCCGCCGCTGCCGCCGATGCTCAGGAACGCGGCACCCGCGTTGCCGCCGTCGCCGCCGCCGCCGCCGATCGACTGGGCGAGGATGCCGTAGCCGTAGTCGCCCGCGGTCCGCAGGCTACCGCTGTTCTCCACCGACACGGCACGGCCGTCGTCGCGCTCGTCGGCGCTGCCGCCGATGCTCGAGCACAGGGTCGCGGAAGTGCATCCGGCATCGCCGCCGCTGCCGCCCATGCCGGCCAGCGACACCAGCCCGCCGGCACTGCCGCCGCGGCCACCGCCGCCGCCGATCGACTGCGCCACGATCGCCGCCCCGCCCTCGCCCTGGATCGTGATGTCGCCGCTGTTGACGACCGCCACCGCGTCCGCGGTACCGCCCTTGCCGCCGCTGCCGCCCAGCGCCACCAGCCCGCCGGCGCTGGAACCGGAACCGCCGCCGCCGCCGATCGACTGCGCCACGATGCCGTCGGCCTGAACCCCGGACGTCTGCAGGGCGCCGCTGTTCTCCACCCGCACCACAGCGGCATTGCCGCCGGCCGCGCCGGCGGCCCCCAGCGCCACCAGCCCGCCGGTGGCGCCACCGGCACCGCCGCCGCCGCCGATCGACTGCGCCAGGATCGCCGCGCTGTGGTCGCCGCCGGTGACGATGGTGGCCGTGTTGTCCACCGCCACCTGGCCCGCATTGCCGCCGGCCCCGCCGGCCGACCCCAGCGCGACCGCGCCGACGTGGGTGCCGCCCTTGCCGCCGCCGCCGCCGATGGACTGGGCGAGGATGCCGTTGGCCGCCTCGCCGCCGGTGATGATCGTGCCGCTGTTGTGCACCGCCACCGCCCCGGCATTGCCGCCGGCCGCGCTGCTGCCGCCCAGGGTCACGATGCCCACCGCCGTGCCGGTGCGGCCGCCGCCGCCGCCGATCGACTGGGCGGAAATGCCGTCCGAGCCGTCGCCGGCGGTCTTGATGACGCCGCTGTTGGTCACGTCCACCGTGCCGCCATTGCCGCCGATGGAGGTGCTGTCGCTGCCCAGCACCACGATCGCCACGGTGGTGCCGCCGTTGCCGCCGGTACCGCCGATGGACTGCGCGTTGATGCCGGCCGAATCGTTGCCGTGCGTGGTCAGGTTGCCGCTGTTGTCCACGACCACCGCACCGGCGTCGCCGCCGGCACCGCCGCTGGCGCCCGAAGTCGGGAACAGGCCGAAGGAATCGCCGCCCTTGCCGCCGCCGCCGCCCAGCGACTGCACCAGCAGCGCGGCCGAGTTGTCGCCGGAGGTCTCCACGTTGGCCGAGGTGGTCAGGCTCACGTTGCCGGCGGTCTTGGTGCCGCCGCCGCCGGCCGCGCCGCCGCCGGCGTAGGACGAGCCGCCTTCGCCGCCCTGGCCGGACTTGCTCTGCACGGCGATGCCCGGTGCCGGCGTATTGCCGTCGGCGGAGGTGACGATCGTGCCGTGGCCGCTCACCGTCACCGTGACGTTGCCGCCCGAGCCGCCGTTGCCGCCCGGCTTGGCCTTGGACGCGGACAGCCAGATGTCGCCGCCGTCGCCGCCCTTGCCGCCGGTACTGGACACGAAGATGCCCGCGTGCCCCGGCGCGATGGTGGAGATCTCCTGCACGTTCAGGCCGGCATTGGTCGCGGCATTGGCGATGATGTCCGGTCCGCGCCCGCCGTCGCTGCCGGCCTTGGCCGGCACGAACAGCGCACCGGTGCGCCCGTTCTTGCCCTTGGCGCCGGCCCGGTCGATGGAGACCCGCGACCCGGCCGCATAGCCGCCGTCCGAGCCGTCGTCCCCGTCGTCGTCCGCCGGCAGCTTCACCGCCACGTCCACCACACCGGCCACGCTGACCGTGGGGTTGCCGTCCTCGTCGGTCCCGGTGCTGCCGTAGGCGATCCGGGCGATCTGCACCGCCTGGCCGCTGCCGTCCACCCACTGCCCGGCGGTGGCGTCGTAGCTGACATCCGTGGACAGCGTCTGGGAAACCCCGCCGCCGGCATAGAGGTAGTAGCCGACCACCGTGACCGACTGCACCTGGGTCGGCGCATCGCTGCCGGACACGCCGGACGAGCCGTCGCCGGCCACCAGCAGCGTCTGGCCGATGCCCGCGATGTCGCGCACCAGGTAGTCGCTGGTGCCGTCGGTGGCGATCACGCCGATGCGCTTGCCGTCGATGACGTCGCCGTCGTCGTCGGTCTGGCCGGCCACCTCGGAGGTCAGCACCAGCGAGGTGTCCTGGTAGTTCCCGTCCCCGTCCAACACCGGATAGGTCCCGCTGGCATCGGCCCAGGCGCCGCCGGCGACCAGCGCCAGGCCGAGCATCGCCATGCGCGCACCGGCCATTCCCGAGCCGGATCGTGCGCACGCGGCCGCCACCGCCGCGGCCAGCGCGGACGGGACCGGCAGGCGGCGCCTGGCGCCTGCCGACAGCCGCGACCCGTGCCTTCCGACCAGCTCCGAAACGACCTGGACGATACCCAGGGACGCGTTGAACACCAGCTTGTAGATCCTGTTCATTCGGTTCTCTCTCGAATCGGAAGGCGGCGGCGCGCGACGCGCGTCGCAAAAAGGCGGTCACTTCCTGCCAAACCGGGATCGAAACGACGAAACCATCACATGGACAATTTCAATTTATTTTATGTTCATATTTGTGATTACCGCTGGGCAAGCGCCGGGAGGATCGCTCCGCTCGAGGCATGAGCGGCTATTGCGACCTCGCGCCGGGCCATCCGGTCCACGGCGCCTACCACGACGGCGAGTACGGCTTCCCGCAACGCGACGAAGCCGGGCTGTTCGAGCGGCTGGTGCTGGAGATCAACCAGGCCGGGCTGAGCTGGGAGACGATCCTGAGGAAGCGCGCCGGCTTCCGCGCCGCCTATTCCGGCTTCGACGTGGATGCGGTGGCCGCCTACGGGCAGGCCGACGTGGCGCGGCTGCTGGCCGACGCCGGCATCGTCCGCAACCGGCTGAAGGTGGCCGCGGCCATCCACAACGCCCGGGTGATCCGCACCCTGCGCGATTCGCACGGTGGCTTCGCCGCCTGGCTCGACGCGCACCACCCGCTCGACAAGGCCGGCTGGGTGAAATTGTTCAGGCGCACGTTCCGTTTCACCGGCGGCGAGATCACCGGCGAATTCCTGATGAGCCTGGGCTACCTGCCCTGCGCGCACCGCCCGGATTGCCCGGCGTACGCACGCATCGCGGCGCTGTCCCCGCCCTGGATGCGCGGCTAGCCCGTTTGCGCCGCCGGATCCTTCCCGGTGCGGAGGTTCCCGCGCCGGGATGGCCGCCGCTTCGGCGGGTACGGGACGCTACCGCCGGCCCCGTGCCGCGGTCCGATCGCCCGGATCGCGCCGGTGCTGGAGCCGCGCCGCACGCCGCCGGCGAACGCCGCCCGCGCCCGGGCACACGGCGCGCGACCGTACCGGAATCAGACGCCCATGTAGCGGTTGGGGCGGTGGTTGAACATCAGCACCAGGCTCAGCAACACCGCGCCCAGCGCCGACCAGGCCACCTTGGCCGGGCTGAGCAAGAAGAACGCGGCCACCATCAGCAGCGCGTCGAAGCTCATCTGCACCTTGCCCGCGCTGATGCCGCGGTCGCGCTGCAGGTACACCGCCAGGATGCCGATGCCGCCGAGGCTGGCGTGGTGGCGGATGAAGAACAGGATGCCCAGCCCCACCAGCGCCCCGCCGACCCCCGCCGAATACAGCGGGGTCATGTGCGAGTAGTCCGCCCAGCGCGGCAGCAGGTCGGTCAGCAGGCCGCAGGCGCCGACCGCGGCGAAGGTCTTCAGGGTGAACTCCCAGCCCATCTGCCGCACCGACAGCCAGTAGAACGGCATGTTGAGCAGCACGAACATCAGGCCGAAGTTCCAGCCGGCCGCGTAGTGCAGCAGGAACGCGACCCCGGCGATGCCGCCGATCATGATCCCGCCCTTGGCGAACACCGCCAGGCCCAGCGAGGACACCAGCGTGGCCAGCAGCAGGCCCTGCACGTCCTCGGCCGGCGAGTGGTGGAAGCGCGGGTCGTGTTCGTGCGGCAGGCCGTCGCGCGAATCGGCGGGCGTGATCGGGCCGGCGGTGACCGGGCCGGGTTCGACCACGGCCGGCGCTTCCGCGGCGGGGTCGGAATGCGAGGTGTTCACGGGGAAATGGGCGACGCGGGGGAGCGGACATTAGACACCAATGCCGGGCCTCGTGCAGCCGTACCGCGGGGGCGGGAACGACACCCGATCTACCCCGCCTGCGCCAGGTCGCCGGCGTCGCGGCAGGCTTCGCCGGCGCGACCGCTGCCGCGCGGGGAGGCCGGCCGCGGGCGCACCCGCCCCGCCCCACGGCGGTGCCGGAAACGGCGGCGGGGCGGCCGTGCGACCGCCCCGCGCGAGGACCGGCGCTGCGCCGCGCGCGGCTCAGCGCACCTCGGCGATGTCCACCCCGTCCAGCCCCTGCGACAGGGTCTTGGCGTCGCCGCCCTGGGAGAGCTTGATGCGCAGGCGCACCTCGTTCTGCGAGTCGGCGTAGCGCAGCGCGTCGTCGTAGCTGATCTCGCCGGCCTGGTACAGCTCGAACAGGCTCTGGTCGAAGGTCTTCATGCCCAGGTTGGTGGAATCCTTCATCACTTCCTTGAGCTTGTGGATCTCGCCGTCGCGGATGTAGTCCTGCACCAGCGGCGTGCCCAGCAGGATCTCCAGCGCCGCGCGCCGGCCCTTGCCGTCCGGGGTCGGCACCAGCTGCTGGGCCACCACCGCCTTGAGGTTGAGCGAGAGGTCCATCAGCAGCTGCTGGCGGCGGTCCTCGGGGAAGAAGTTGATGATGCGGTCCATCGCCTGGTTGGCGTTGTTGGCGTGCAGCGTGGCCAGCACCAGGTGGCCGGTCTCGGCGAAGGCGATGGCGTGGTCCATGCCCTCGCGGGTGCGGACCTCGCCGATCATGATCACGTCCGGCGCCTGGCGCAGGGTGTTCTTCAGCGCCGCGTCCCAGCTCTCGGTGTCGATGCCGACCTCGCGCTGGGTGATGATGCAGCCGGCGTGCTGGTGCACGAACTCGATCGGGTCCTCGATGGTGATGATGTGCCCGGTGGAGTTCTGGTTGCGGTAGCCGATCATCGCCGCCAGCGAGGTCGACTTGCCGGTGCCGGTCGCGCCGACGAACAGGATGATGCCGCGCTTGGTCATCGCCAGCGTCTTGATGATCGGCGGCAGGCTCAGCTCCTCCACCGTCGGGATGCGCGTCTCGATCCGGCGCAGCACCATGCCGACCTGGTTGCGCTGGTAGAAGCAGCTCACGCGGAAGCGCCCCACCCCGGCCACGCCGATGGCGAAGTTGCACTCGTGGGTCTTCTCGAACTCCTCGCGCTGGGCCGGCGTCATCACGTTGAGCACCAGGTCGCGGCTCTGCTGGGCGGTCAGCGGCGACTGGGTGATCGGGCTGAGCTTGCCGTGCACCTTCATCGCCGGTGGCATGCCCGAGGTGATGAACAGGTCCGACGCCTTCTGGTGCGCCATCAGCTTGAGGAACGAGGTGAAGTCGATGGTGCTCATGGGCGCTCCTGCGGAACCTGGATCTGGAAGGGAATATCGGGAATCGCGGGGACCGGCGCGCGGGCGCCGGGACAACGGCGGCCGCACCCGTGTCCCGGCCCGCGGTCACTCGAACAGGCGCTTGTCCTTGGCGTACTCGCGGGCCTGCTGGCGCGTGATCAGGCTGCGCTTGACCAGGTCCTGCAGGTTCTGGTCCAGCGTCTGCATGCCGTACTGCTGGCCGGTCTGGATGGCCGAGTACATCTGCGCCACCTTGTCCTCGCGGATCAGGTTGCGGATGGCGGGGATGCCGACCATGATCTCGTGCGAGGCGATGCGCCCGCCGCCGACGCGCTTGAGCAGCGTCTGCGAGACCACCGCGCGCAGCGACTCGGACAGCATCGAGCGCACCATCGGCTTCTCGCCGGCGGGGAACACGTCGATGATGCGGTCGATGGTCTTGGCCGCCGAACTGGTGTGCAGGGTACCGAACACCAGGTGGCCGGTCTCGGCGGCGGTCAGCGCCAGGCGGATCGTCTCCAGGTCGCGCAACTCGCCGACCAGGATGAAGTCCGGGTCCTCGCGCAGCGCCGAGCGCAGCGCCTCGGTGAAGCCGTGGGTGTCGCGGTGCACCTCGCGCTGGTTGATCAGGCACTTCTGCGGGGTATGGACGAACTCGATCGGGTCCTCGACGGTGAGGATGTGCCCGTACTCGGTCTTGTTGAGGTGGTCCACCATCGCCGCCAGCGTGGTCGACTTGCCCGAGCCGGTCGGGCCGGTCACCAGGATCAGGCCCTGCGGCTGCTCGATCAGCTGGCGGAAGATCGGCGGGCAGCCCAGGTCCTCCAGGGTCAGCACCTCGGAGGGAATGGTGCGGAACACCGCCGCCGCGCCGCGGTTCTGGTTGAAGGCGTTGACGCGGAAGCGCGCCAGCGACGGGATCTCGAAGGAGAAGTCGACCTCGAGGAACTCCTCGTAGTCGCGCCGCTGCTTGTCGGACATGATGTCGTAGACCAGCGCGTGGACCTGCTTGTGGTCCAGTGCCGGGATGTTGATGCGGCGCACGTCGCCGTCCACGCGGATCATCGGCGGCAGGCCGGCCGACAGGTGGAGGTCGGAGGCCTTGTTCTTGACCGAGAACGCCAACAGCTCGGCGATATCCATGCGCGGTTTCCCCAGGAAGCGACTGGAACGATATTTCCCCGGGCGGCAGTATAGCGGTCCCGTCCCCACGCGAAACCGCCCGTGTCCGCCGCTTCCGCACTGCACCACGTCCAGGCCGAGATCGATGCCGCCGCCCGCGCCGCCGGCCGCTCCGGCGTGCGCCTGCTGGCCGTGTCCAAGACCCGCCCGGCCGCCGACGTCGCCGCGCTCGCCGCGCTGGGCCAGCGCGCCTTCGGCGAGAACTACGTGCAGGAAGCGCAGGGCAAGATCGAGGCCCTGGCCGGCGCGGCGCTGGAGTGGCACCTGATCGGCCACCTGCAGTCCAACAAGGCCGACGTGGCCGCGCGCCTGTTCGACTGGGTGCAGACCGTGGACCGGCCCAAGCTGGTCGGCGCGCTGGCCCGGCACCGGCCCGAGGCCAGGCCGCCGCTGAACGTGCTCGTCCAGGTCAACGTCGACGACGAGGCCAGCAAGAGCGGTTGCGCGCCGCAGGACGTGGATGCCCTGGCCGCGGCGATCGCCGCCGAACCGCGCCTGCGCCTGCGCGGGCTGATGGCCATTCCCGCGCCCTGGCCGGAGGAGGCGCCGCGGCGCGCCGCGTTCCGCCATATGAAGGCGCTGTTCGATGCCCTGGCCGCGCGCCATCCGGGGGTGGACACGCTGTCGATGGGCATGAGCGCGGATTTCCCGCTGGCCATCGCCGAAGGTGCGACCATGGTCCGCGTCGGCACCGCCCTGTTCGGTGCCCGCCCGCCCCGGCCCTGACCCCAGCCCCTGGTCCATCCGTCCCCCGACGCCGCCGTGCAGACGATCGCCTTCGTCGGCGGCGGCAACATGGCGCGCAGCCTGATCGCCGGCCTCGTCCGCCAGGGCACGCCCGGCCGCCACATCCGCGTCGGCGAGCCGGTGGCGGCCCTGCGCGAGGCGCTGGCGCGCGATTTCGGCGTGCAGACCTTCGCCCGCGCCGAGGACGCCGTGGCCGGCGCCGGTACCTGGTTGCTGGCGGTCAAGCCGCAGGTCATCCGCCAGGTGTGCCAGGCGCTGGCGCCGCAGGCGCAGGGCGCGCGACCGCTGGTGGTCTCCATCGCCGCCGGCATCACCCTGGCGCAGCTGCAGCGCTGGCTGGGCGGCGAGCTGGCCGCGGTGCGCGCCATGCCCAACACGCCCGCGTTGCTCGGCGCCGGCGTGACCGGCCTGTGCGCCAGCGCCGGGACGAGCGCCGAGCAGCGCCATCGCGCCGAGCGGCTGCTGGCCAGCGCCGGCTCCACGGTGTGGATCGACGAGGAAAAACTGATGGATGCGGTGACCGCCGTGTCCGGCAGCGGCCCGGCCTACGTGTTCCTGCTGGCCGAGGCGATGGAGGCGGCCGGCATCGAGCTCGGCCTGCCGGCCGAGGCGGCGCGCACGCTGGTGCTGCAGACCGTGCTCGGCGCGGCGCGCATGCTCACCGAATCGGGCGAGGCCCCGGCGGAATTGCGGCGCCGCGTGACCTCGCCCAACGGCACCACCCAGGCGGCGATCGAGGCCTTCCAGGCCGGCGGTTTCCAGTCGCTGGTCGATGCCGCGCTGGCCGCCGCCGCCCGCCGCGGCGGCGAATTGTCGGCCGCCAACGACAGCGCCTGAAGCACCTGCCCCGGGGCGGCAAATAGCGCCCATCCGAGCGAACTGCGTCACACACTGCGGCATTGGTGTCCCCATTGCCGCGGCCATTGGCCAGAATGGCTGACAGGTGGTCCGACCGGCCGGCGGTTGCCCAGGCAGGCGCCACCGGCATGTGCGACGACCAGGGGGAGTGCGTGACGATGACGAAGCTGCCGGCGCAGGCGCCGCCCGATCCGCCCGTCGTTCCCGGTACGGCGGCCTTGCTGGAACTGCGCGATTTCGGCGTGTCCTCCGGCACGCGCCCCATCCTCGAGGACATCACCCTGCGCCTGGAACGGGCCGGCGGCGTGACCGTGCTGCTGGGCCCGAAGGCCTCGGGCAAGTCCTCGCTGCTGCGTGCCATCGCCGGCCGCGGCCTCGGCTGCTTCCAGGTAAGCGGCACGCGCCTGCACCGCGGCCACGACCCGGGCCACACGCTCGAGCCGGCGCTGGCGATGCATCGTCCCGGCGACCTGAGTCTTCCCCTCGGCCATGTCCTGGCCAGCGCCGCGCGCCGGCACCCGGAGGCCCGCGCCCTGTCGCGCCCGCAGCTGACCGCGTGGATCGAGCAGCAGCTGGACACCCTGGAACTGGCCTCCATGCGCGCCTACCTGGACACCCCGCTGGTGTCCCTGCCGCGCGCCTCGCTGCGCGTGGCCGGCCTGCTGCGCAGCGCCTTCACCGGCAGCGAGCTGCTGCTGTTCGACGGGCCGACGCGCGACCTGTCCGAGGCCGACGGCGAACGGGTGCTGCAGCTGGTCGCGCAGCTGGGCCGCTCGCACGCCTGCCTGGTGGTGCTCGACCGGCCCGCGCAGGCGCGCCACGTCGCCGACCGGATCGTGCTGCTCGACCAGGGCCGGCTCGCGCTCGATGTCGCCGCCCCGCACTTCTTCTCCGGGACCGGCCTGCATCCACTGCAGGCCCGCTTCCTGGCGCAGGACGGGTTCGCGCCCAAGCGCGCGCCCGAGCCGCCCCTCCACGCCGGGAATGCCGCGCCGGGCACTGTCGCCGGCGCGTCCTCCGCCGCGTCCCCGGCCGTGTCCGCGGCGCCGCGTGTCGCGATCGCCGCGGTGCAATCCGTGCCCACGCCGGCGCCACCGGCGATGCCCGCCGCGGCGGACGAACCGCCGATGCCGGATCCGGCCGACTGCGACCTCGCCCGCCCCGGCCCCTACGGGTTCCACTGGCTCGTCCCCGGGCGGCTGGCCGGCTGCCAGATGCCCGGCGTGGTCGCCCCGCTGGACTACGACCTGGACCTGCTGCGCTCGGTCGGCATCACCCGCCTGGTCAACCTGACCGACCGGCGCCTGCCGGCCGAGGCGCTCAAGCGCCACGGGCTGACCGACTTCCAGCTGCCGGTCGAGGACCGCAAGGCGCCGCCGATCATGTGGACCAAGCTGCTGCTGGCACGCATGGACGCGTTCATGCGCGCCGGCGACGTCATCGCCGTGCATTGCCTGGCCGGGCTCGGGCGCACCGGCGTGGTGCTGGGCTGCTGGCTGGTGCGCGAGGGCCTCAACGCCGAGGCCGCGCTGCAGCGGCTGCGCGCGATCGACCCGCGCTATGTCCAGTCCGCCGAGCAGGAGGCGCTGCTGCAGGAGCTGGAAACCAACCTGCTGGTCCGGCTCGGCTCCGGCCTGGACCAGATCGCCGGCCACGGCTGAGCGCCTCGGACCCCGGGTTCAGTCCGGGACCGGGTACGGCACCGGCTCGCCGCGCGCGTAGGCGGTGGCGTTGGCCAGCGTCGCCGCGGCGATCTCGGCCAGCGCCTCGCGGGTGAAGAACGCCTGGTGGCCGGTGACGATGACGTTGGGGAACGACAGCAGCCGCTCGATCACGTCGTCGGTGATCACCGTGGCCGACAGGTCCTGGAAGAACAGGCCCGCCTCCTGCTCGTACACGTCCATGCCCAGCCCGCCCAGGCGGCCGTCCTTGAGCGCGACGATCGCCGCCTCGCTGTCCACCAGGCCGCCGCGGCTGGTGTTGACCAGCAGCGCGCCGCGCTTGATGCCGGCCAGGCGCGCCGCGTCGATCAGGTGCCGGTTCTCCGGGGTCATCGGGCAGTGCAGCGACACCACGTCGCTGCGCGCCAGCAGGTCCGCCAGCGTGGTGTAGCGGCCGATCGCCCGGAACGCGTCGTTCTCGAACGGGTCGTAGCCCAGCAGCTCGCAACCGAAGCCGGCCATGATCCCGGCGAAGATGCGGCCGATGCGGCCGGTGCCGACCACGCCCACGGTCTTGCCGTGCAGGTCCGAGCCGATCAGCCCGTCCAGCTCGAAGTTGCCGTCGCGGGTGCGCGCGCTGGCCCGGGCGATGTGGCGGTTGACCGCCTGCACCAGCCCGACGGCGAACTCGGCGACCGAGTACGGCGAATAGTTGGCCGCGCGCCCGAGCTGGAGGCCGAGCCGGCGCGCGGCGGCCACGTCGATCTGGTTGTAGCCGGTGGAGCGGGTGCACAGCAGGCCGATGCCCTGGGCCTTGAGCGCGGCCAGCACCGGCGCGTCCACCCGGTCGTTGACGAACACGCACGCCGCATCGCAGCCGTGCGATGCGGCGACGCTGTCCAGGGTCAACGCATCGGCCACGTATACCAGGGTGTGGTCGTGGGCCGCATTGGCGGCCTGGAACGCGTCGCGATCGTAGCGACGCGCGCTGTACAGGCAGATGCGCATGGCAACGGACTCCGCTTCGGGAACAGGCGGCCAGCCTGCGCGCCGGTCCGGCAAGGGGCCGTCAACGCGGCACCGCGCTCAGCGCATCGGGAACAGCGACTCGTCCACGAACACCGCCGGCACTTCCCAGGGATGATGCGGATGGATGCCCTGCTCGATCACCCGGCGCAGGCGTTCGGGATCGCGCGGGATGGCGAACTCCAGGCGCACGCTGGAGGCGCGCTCGAGCTGGCCGACGTTGCCGAGCGTGGGATGGGCGCCGGGCAAGGGCCGGAACTGCTCCTCGCCGGGCACCTGGATCCACATGACCTGGTCGTAGGCGCCGGCACCGAGCGGATCGACCGCGCAGATGCCGCGCTTGAGCGCGTCCAGGTGGGCGGGCGGGACGAACACGGTGATGCGGTAGACCGGCACGAGCTGCATGGTCGCCTCCGTCGGCGCCAGGGATCAGGGGTACAGCATGCGCTTGCTCCAGCGCCCGCCGGCGGCATCGGCGTCGTAGCGCCAGCGCTCGTGCAGGCGGAAGCGCGCGCCGTACCAGAACTCGAAGCTGCGCGGCACCACGCGATAGCCGCCCCAGCCTTCCGGGCGCGGCACCTCGCGCCCGGCGAAGGTCGCCTCGGCGCGCGCCAGGCGTTCCTCGAAGACTTCGCGCGAGTCCAGGGTCTGCGACTGGATCGAGGCCCAGGCGCCGAGCTGGCTGGTCCGCGGCCGGCTGGCGAAATAGCTGTCCGACTCGGCCACCGAGGTGCGCTGCGCCTCGCCCTCCACGCGCACCTGCACCCCGGCCTCGCCCAGGCTGCGCCACAGGAACAGCAGCGCCACCCGCGGATTGAGCTGCATGTCGCGCCCCTTGGCGCTGTCCACGTGGGTGTAGAACACGAAGCCGCGCGCGTCGAAGCCCTTGAGCAGCACCGTGCGCGCCGCCGGGCGCCCGTCGGGCGAGGCGGTGGCCAGCACCATCGCGTTCGGCTCGATCTCGCTGCCGGACGCCTGCGCCTGCTCGAACAGGCGGGTAAAGGTGGAAAAGGCTTCGGCACGCAGATCGGCTTCGGGCATGGCGTTGGCCTGGCACGGGTTCGCCGGCTATTGTGGCGGCATGGCTCACGATCCGCACACTTCGGCCGCACGCGGCTTCCCGGACACGCTGGTCCAGGCCGTGCTCGAGGATGCCCTGGCCAGCGGCGCGCGCCCGGCCGTGCTGGCGATCAGCGGCTTGCAGGGCAGCGGCAAGTCGACCCTGGCCGACCAGGTGGTGGCCGAAGCCGCCGCCCGCGGCCTGCGCGCGGCCACGCTGTCCATCGACGACGTCTACCTGACCCGCGCCGAGCGCCAGCGCCTGGCGGCCGAGGTACACCCACTGCTGGCCACGCGCGGGCCACCCGGCACCCATGACCTGGCGCTGGCGCTGCGCACGCTGGACACCGTGGCCGAAGGATCCCCGACCCTGCTGCCGCGATTCGACAAGCTCGCCGACGATCGCCTGCCCGGCCACGCCTGGACGCGCGTGGACCGGCCGCTGGATCTGCTGGTGGTCGAGGGCTGGTTCCTGGGCACCGCCGCCGAGGACGAGGCGGCCCTGGACGCGCCGCTCAACGAACTGGAGCGCGAGCAGGACGGCGACGGGCGCTGGCGCCGCCACGTCAACGCCGCATTGGCGCGCGACTACCCGGCGCTGTGGCAGCGCTTCGACCGGCTGTGGTTCCTGCAGCCGCCGGGCTTCGAGATCGTGCCGCAGTGGCGCTGGGAGCAGGAGCAGGCGCTGCAGGCCGCCCGTCCCGGCCGCGGCGGCATGGACCGCGCCCAGGTCGAGCGCTTCGTGCAGTTCTACGAACGCGTCAGCCGCCAGGCGCTGCGCACGCTGCCGGCGCGCGCCGATCGCATCGTGCCGCTGGACGAACGCCGGCGCCCGCTGCCGGCCTGAGCCGGCCCGTCGGTTGCGGTTGCAAGCGGATGCGGGTGCTAGCATCCGCGACCATGAATCCCGCTCCCAACCTCGTGCTGGTCGGACCCATGGGCGCCGGCAAGAGCAGCATCGGCCGGCGCCTGGCCGAGCGCTTCGGCCTGGCGTTCGTCGATGCCGACCAGGCCATCGTCGAGCGTGCCGGCGCCAGCATCAACACGATCTTCCAGCATGGCGGCGAGGCCGCCTTCCGCGAGCACGAATGCCAGGTGCTGGCCGAGCTGCTGGCCGGCAGCAACCGCCTGGTCTCCACCGGGGGCGGCGCGGTGCTGCATCCGGACAACCGCCGCCACATCCGCGAGCGCAGCTTCGCCGTGTACCTTAGCGTGGGCGTGGCCTCGCAGCTGCAACGCCTGGAGCGCGACCGCAGCCGCCCGCTGCTGGCGCGCGGCGACCGCGAGCAGGTGCTGCGCGAGCTGACGCGCCAGCGCGAACCGCTCTACCGCGAGGTCGCCGACCTGGTGCTGGAAACCGACGACCTGACCCCGATTGAAGCCACCACCCGGCTGGCGCTGACCCTGGCGCCGCTGTGGCAGATCAAGGAATTGCCCGCATGACCGAACCCCTGCGCTGCGTCGCCGTCGCCGGCGCCACGCCCTACACCATCGCCATCGGCCCGGGCCTGCTCGACGACGGCGAACGCCTGGCCGCGCATGTGCGCGGCCGCCACGTGCTGCTGGCCAGCGACGACCAGGTCGCGCCGCTGTACGCCGCGCGCGTGGTCCGGGCGCTGCACGAGGCGCGCCCGGAACTGCTGCTGCGCCCGTTCGTGCTGCCCGCCGGCGAGGCCTCCAAGACGCTGGACGGCTTCGCCGCGGCGATCGCTGCGCTGGCCGAGCTGGGTGCCACCCGCGACGCCTGCGTGTTCGCGCTCGGCGGCGGCGTGGTCGGCGACCTGGCCGGCTTCGCCGCCGCCTGCTGGATGCGCGGCGTGGACTGCGTGCAGCTGCCGACCACGCTGCTGGCGATGGTCGATTCCTCGGTCGGCGGCAAGACCGCGGTGGACATCCCGCAGGGCAAGAACCTGGTCGGCGCGTTCCACCCGCCGCGCGCGGTGGTCGCCGACACCGCGGTGCTGCGCACGCTGCCGCCGCGCGAGCTGCGTGCCGGGCTGGCCGAGGTGATCAAGTACGGCGCGATCCGCGATCCGCTGTTCCTGGAATGGCTCGGCGCCGAGCGCGAGGCGCTGCTGGCCGGCGACGACGACGCCCTGACCCAGGCCATCGCCCGCAGCTGCGAGCACAAGGCCGAGATCGTCGCCCGCGACCCGCTGGAGAAGGGCGAGCGCGCGCTGCTCAACCTCGGCCACACCTTCGGCCACGCCATCGAGACGGCGCAGGGCTACGCCGCGCCCGGCCGCGATGCGCTGGTGCACGGCGAGGCGGTGGCGGTCGGCATGGTGCTGGCCGCACGCCTGTCCGCGCGCCTGGGCCTGGCGCCGGCGGCCGATGCCGACACGCTGGAAGCCCTGCTGCGCGGCTTCGGCCTGCCGGTGGCGGTGCCGGCCGGGCTGGACCCGCAGGCGCTGCTGGCGCGCATGCGCCTGGACAAGAAGAACGTGGCCGGCCGCCTGCGGCTGGTGCTGTGGCACGGCATCGGCCGCGCCTTCGTCGCGCCCGACGTCGACGAGGCGGCGGTGCTCGACCTGCTGCGCGCGGGCTGAGCGCGGCGCCCGCCGCGACAGGCCGGCAGCCTGGCGGGGCCGGCCTCGCCGCGGCATTGCTGGACGGCACCGGCGGCCAGGCGATGCGCGTCCCCGATGCCCCGCCCGCTGCCGCCGCACGGCCCCCTTTGGATTCGGACCGGCGATTGGATTCGGACCGGCGATGCCGCTGCTCGCCACGGCGCCACGACGTCGACGAGACGGCGGTGCTGGACCTGCTGCGCGCGGACTGAGCACGGCGCCTGCCGCGACAGGCCGGCAGTCTGGGGGCCGGCCTCGCCGCGGCATTGCTGGCCGGCATCGGCGGGCAGGCGATGCGCATTCCCTATGCCCTGCCCGCTCGCGCCGCACGGCCCCCTTTGGATCCGTACTGTCGAAGCCGCTGCTCGCTACGGCGCCACGGCGCGGAGGGTTTCCGGGACGCATGGCGTCCGGCGCCTCCGTACGACGTGGACCCTCGCGTCGATACCTGTCCCGATCCGCTCCGCGCATCGGCCATGGCCGCGTCGCGGGCAGGGCGCCGGCTACAATTCGCGCATGCAGATCCTTCTTCAGCAAACGCCGCCCGATGGCGGTGCCCCCCGCTACTTGCAGCTGGCCCTGCAGGCCGACCTGTTCGGCGGCTGGGAACTGGTGCGCGAGTCGGGCCAGATCGGCGGGCGCAAGCAGTTGCGCCGCGACCAGTACCTGCAGGAAAGCGAGGCCGTGGCCGCCTTCGAGAAGGTGCGCGACAGCCAGTTGCGTCGCGGTTTCGAACAGGTGCTGCGCATCTGATCCCGCCGTCCATCCCCATGCCAGGAAATCCCGCGTGACCGACTCCGCCCCGCTCGCCAACGACCGCCTGCTGCGCGCGCTGCGCCGCCAGCCCGTGGACCGCACCCCTGTCTGGCTGATGCGCCAGGCCGGCCGCTACCTGCCCGAATACCGTGCCACCCGCGCCCGCGCCGGCAGCTTCCTGGCCATGGCCAAGACCCCGGAGCTGGCCTGCGAGGTGACGCTGCAGCCGCTGGCGCGCTTCCCGCTGGATGCGGCGATCCTGTTCTCGGACATCCTCACCGTGCCCGACGCGATGGGCCTGGAGCTGTTCTTCGTCGACGGCGAGGGACCGAAGTTCCGCCACCCGGTGCGCAGCGAGGCTGACATCGCGCGCCTGGCGGTGCCGGACATGGAAGGCGAGCTGGGCTACGTGATGGACGCGGTGCGCCTGATCCGCCGCGAACTGGACGGCAAGGTGCCGCTGATCGGGTTTTCCGGCAGCCCGTGGACGCTGGCGTGCTACATGGTCGAGGGCGGCGGCAGCGACAACTACGCCCGGATCAAGGCAATGGCGCTGGACACCCCGGCGTTGCTGCACCGGCTGCTGGAGGTGGTCACCGACGCGGTGATCGCCTACCTGGGCGCGCAGCGCGCGGCCGGGGCCCAGGCGCTGCAGGTGTTCGACACCTGGGGCGGGGTGCTGTCGCCGGCGATGTACCGGGAATTCTCGCTGCCCTACCTGGAGCGCATCGCGCGCGAGCTGGCACGCGGCACCGGCGAGGCCCGCACCCCGCTGATCCTGTTCGGCAAGGGCAACGGCCCGTACCTGGAGGCGCTGGCCGGCAGCGGCGCGGAAGCCATCGGCGTGGACTGGACGGTGACGCTGGAGGAAGCCGCGCGCCGCACCGGCGGGCGCGTGGCGCTGCAGGGCAACCTCGACCCGGCCACGCTGTATGCCCGGCCCGAGGCGATCGCCACCCAGGTGCGCGCCGTGCTCGACGGCTACGCGGCCGGCAACGGCGGCTCGCGCGAGGGCCATGTGTTCAACCTCGGCCACGGCCTGTCGCCGGACATGGACCCGGCCCACGTGGCCGCGCTGGTGGAGGCCGTCCACCGCCTCAGCGCACGCGAGCCGGCGTGAACCGGGCAGCGCGGGCACACGGCGGCACGGAGGCACGCGGATGAGCAGTCCCGGGCCGGCGGCGACGCCCAGCTACGCCAGTTTCCGGCCGCTGCTGTGGCTGGTGTCGCTGGCGATCTTCATGAACATGCTGGACTCGACCATCGTCAACACGGCGCTGCCGGCGATGGCGCTGAGCCTGGGCGAGAGCCCGCTGCAGATGCAGTCGGTGGTGTTCAGCTACGCCCTGGCGGTGGCCAGCTTCATCCCGGCCTCGGGCTGGATCGCCGACCGCTACGGCACGCGCCGCACCTTCCTGGTGGCGATCGTGGTGTTCACCGCCGGCTCGCTGGCCTGCGCGTTGTCGTCGCGGCTGCCCTGGCTGGTGGCCGCGCGCGTGCTGCAGGGCATCGGCGGGGCCATGCTGCTGCCGGTCGGGCGGCTGGCGGTGCTGCGCTCGGTGCCGCGCCCGTACTTCCTGCAGGCGATGAGCTTCATCGCCATCCCGGCGCTGATCGGTCCGCTGGTCGGCCCCACCCTCGGCGGCTGGCTGGTCGAGGTGGCCTCCTGGCACTGGGTGTTCCTGATCAACCTGCCGATCGGGGTGATCGGTTTCGCCGCCGCGCTGCGGGTGATGCCCGACCGCTACGCCCAGCAACGCCAGCGCTTCGACCTGACCGGCTACGTGCTGCTGTCGTTCGCGATGATCGCGCTGTCGCTGGCGCTGGACGGGCTCTCCGGCACCGGCCATGGCGCGGTGATGGTGCTCGCCTTCGCCGGCCTGGCCGCACTCGCCGGCTACTGGCTGCACGCGGCCGGCTCGCGCGCGCCGCTGTTCCCGCTGTTGCTGTTCAAGGTGGTGAGCTTCCGCATCGGCATCCTCGGCAACCTGTTCTCGCGCGTGGGCAGCGGCGCGATGCCGTTGCTGATCCCGCTGTTGCTCCAGGTCGGCCTGGGCATGAGCCCGATGGACGCCGGCCTGATGATGGTGCCGGTGGCGCTGGCCGGCATGGCCTCCAAGCGCGCGGCGGTCAAGCTGGTGAACGTGTACGGCTACCGGCGCGTGCTGATGGTCAACACCGTGCTGGTCGGCGCGACCATGGCCAGCTTCCTGATGGTGCAGCCGGGCCAGGCGCTGGCCTGGCGGCTGCTGCAGCTGGCCGTGTTCGGCGCGGTCAACTCGCTGCAGTTCACGGTGATGAACACCGTCACCCTGCGCGACCTGGACTACCAGCAGGCCAGCGCCGGCAACAGCCTGCTGTCGATGGTGATGATGCTGGCCACCGGATTCGGCGCGGCGGCGGCCGGCAGCCTGCTGGCCGCCTTCGACGCGCACCTGGGCGGCATCCACGGTGCGCTGTCGGCGCTGCATGCCACGTTCCTGTGCGTGGGCGCGATCACCCTGACCTCGACGCTGATCTTCTGGCAGCTGCCCGAGACCGGGCCGCATCCGGAGAAGGTCGAGGACGTGGCCGAGTAACCGGCGCGGCTCAGGCCCCGCGCCGGCGCTGCTGGGCGGCGATCGCCTCGGCTAGCATCGCGCTGGTCACCGGCTTGCGCAGGAAGCCGTCGAAGCCGGCCTCGCGCGCCAGGGCCTCGGCCTCGGCATCGACGCGCGCGGTCACCGCCAGCAGCGGCATGTCGTGGCCGAACACGCGCAGTTGCCGCGCCAGCGCCAGGCCGTCCAGCCCGGGCAGGTCCAGGTCCAGCAGGGCCAGGTCGAAGCGCGCCGAGGCGATCTCCCCCAGCGCGGCCAGGCCGTGGGCCACGTGCACCACCGTGTGGCCCTGCAGGCGCAGCAGCCCGGCCACGACCTCGGCCACGGTGGGATCGTCCTCCACCAGCAGGATGCGCAGTGCCTCGGCGCGCGCATCCGGGGCGGCGGCGACGGAGGCCGGCCCTCGCGAGGCCACCCAGGCCAGCGGCAGGTCCACCGAGAAGCGCGAGCCGACCCCGGGCTTGCTCTGCAGCTGGATGAACCCGCCCATCGCCGCGGCCAGTTCCTGGCAGATCGCCAGGCCCAGGCCGCTGCCGCCGTAGCGCGCGGTGGTGCGCGCGCCGTCGGCCTGCTCGAAGCGCCGGAACAGGCGCTGCTGCTGCTCGATGCTGATCCCCGGCCCGGTGTCGGCGATCTCGAAGCGGATGCCCCGCGGCTCCAGCGGCATGACGCGCAGGGACACTTCGCCGCGCTCGGTGAACTTGATCGCGTTGCCGAGCAGGTTGAGCAGGATCTGGCGCACGCGCAGGGCATCGCCGTCGGCCACGGTCTCGGCCGGCATGCGGTAGTCCACGCCGAAGCGCAGGCCGGCGCTGTCGGCCATCGGCGCCATCAGGCCCTCGACCTCGGACACCAGCTGGCGCAGGTCGAAGGGCTGCACGTCCAGATCCAGCTTGCCGGCCTCGATGCGCGCCAGGTCCAGCGCGTCGTTGACCAGGCGCAGCAGGTGCGCGCCGGCGCGGCGGATGGCCTCGGTGTAACCGTGCTGGCGCGCGTCCAGCGGCGTGGCCAGCAACAGCTCGCTCATGCCCAGCACGCCGGTCATCGGCGTGCGGATCTCGTGGCCGAGGGTGGCCAGGAAGCGGGTCTTGGCCTGCGAGGCCTGCTCGGCCACCTCGCGCTTGTGCTCGGCCAGCTGCAACTCGTGGCGGCGCCGCAGCCGGCGCCAGTACATCCACGCCGCCAGTCCCAGCAGCGCCAGCGCCATCACCGCGAACAGCGCCAGTCCCCAGGGGCTGCGCCACCACGGCGGCAGGACGCGGAAATGCAGGATGCGCACCGCCGACCACGTATTGTCGGCATTGCGCCCCTGCACCTGCAGGGCATAGCGCCCCGGCGGCAGGCGCGAGAACATGCGCTCGCCGGAGGCGCCGACCACGACCCAGTCCGGATCGTAGCCGTCCAGGCGGAAACGGTAGAGCTGGCTGCCGGCATCGGACAGCGTCGGCAAACGCGCCACCACCTGCAGGTCGCGGTCACCGTCGCGCATCACCAGCGGCGCGGCCGGATCGAGCTCGATGCGCTGCTCGCCCCGCCGCAGTTCGACCCGTTCGAGCATCAGCGCCGGTTGCCGCGTCGAGGTGCGCACCTGTTCCGGATCGAACAGCAGCACCCCGTCCAGGGTCGCGGCCATGATCGGCCCGCGCGTGGACTGGACCAGGGTGGAGCCGCGCAGGCTCGGGTTGGGCAGGCCGTCGTGCGCGCCGAACAGGCGCACCCCGCGCGTGGCCGGATCGACCCGGATCAGGCCGCGCTTGCTGCTCAGCCACGCCACCCCGTCCGGATCCACCACTAGGCCGTCCGGGGTGAGCTCGGGGAAGCCCTGTGCGGCGTCCACGTCGTCCAGCCACTCCAGCCGGCCGTCCTTCCACAGGTACTTGTCCAGTTGCCCCTGGCGCGCCAGCCAGGCCACGCCGCTGGGCATCAGCCGGAAGGCGTGGACCGGCGCGTCCGGCGAGCCGGCGATGGCCACGAAGCGCCGCGCGCCCGGATCCCAGCGGAACATGCCGCGGCCGGTTCCCAGCCACAGGTAGCCGTCCGGGCCAGCACGCATGGCGTTGACCACCGCCTGCGGCGGCAAGCCGTGGCCGACCGCGTCGACGAAGCCGGTCACCCGCCCGTCCTCGTCGCGCAGCTGGAAGCCGCTGCCCGGCACGTGGATCCACAGCGTGCCCTGCCCGTCCTGGCGGATGAAATCGGGTTCGCTGGCCGGCGCGGCATCGATGCGGTCGTGCACGTCCCAGCGTCGCACCTCGCCGCTGGCCGGGTCGTAGCGCACCAGGCCGGCGTACATGCCGATCCACACCTTGCCGTTGCGGTCCTCGGTCACGGTGGAGGGCCAGCGCCGGTCCCAGATCGGCGCCAGGCGGTGCTCCACGGCACCGGTGGTCGGATCCAGCAGGTCGAGCACGCCGTGGCTGCCGACCATCCAGATCCGGCCGTCGGGCGACGGCGCGGCCGACCACACCAGCGGGTTGCCCAGCGCCCCCTTGCCCTCGCCGCCGATCAGCCAGGAAAACTGGCGCCAGCCGGCCGGCAGGCGCCACAGGCCGGAACGGCCGCTGGCGAACCACAGCCCGCCTTCGCTGTCCTGGAAGGCCTCGGACCAGTTCGGCTTGACCAGCCCCATCGCCGCCTTGCTGTAGAGCGGCACGTTGCGCTGGCGATGCCCGTCCAGCCAGCCCAGGCCGTCGAGCGTGTCCAGCCAGTAGACCCCGGAGCGGTCGTGCAGCAGCACGTTGAGGATGCGCTCGCCGTCGGGCAGGTCGCGCCACGGGTCCTGGTCGATGCGCCCGTCGGGCAGGCGCAGGTTGCCGCGCACCGAGGTGGCGATCCACAGCCGCCCGTCGGCCTCCGCGCGCAGCGCATTGATCGCCGGCGAGGACAGGTCCTGGACCGGTACCCGGTGGATGCGCTGGCCGTCCCACCAGGCCAGGCCGTTCTTGGTGCCGATCCACAGGCGTCCGTCCGGCGTCACCGCCAGGGCCGCCACCGCGAAGGACGGCAGGCCGTCCGCATCGCCGTCCCCGGGCATGAAGCGCGTCAGCCGGCCCTGCGGATCCAGGCGGAACAGCCCCCGGGTCGAGGTGCCGAACCAGAGGCTGCCGTCGGGGGTGGAGGCGATGCTCCACACCGCGGTGTTGGCCAGTGCCGGATCGACGCTGCCGTCGTAGTAGCGGAACCGCTGGCGGGTGGCGTCCAGCATCGCCAGGCCGGCATTCTCGGTGCCGACCCAGACGCGGTCGCGCGCGTCCACGTAGACCGTCCACAGGGCATTGTCGCGCAGGCCCTGCTCCATGCGCCAGAGGCGGAAACCGCGGCCGTCGTAGCGTGCCAGGCCGTCATCGGTGGCCAGCCACAGGTAACCCTGCGCATCCTCGTCCAGGCCGTTGACGCTGCCCGAGGGCAGGCCGTCGGCCACGGTCACCTGCTGCGGCATGGGGGTGGCGGGCACGGTCGCCCCGGCCGCGCCCGCCACCCCGCCGGCGAAGGCCAGCACGCACCACAGCACCACCCATTTCGGCCGCATCGGCCCGCTCTCCGCCACGCCGCTCGCCGGCACGAAACCGCGACCCGCCGCGGGGCCGCCCGCGCCCATCCTGACCCGGGCGGGGAAGGCTGACAACCGAGCCCTCACCGCGCCGGCGCGGCGGCCGCGGCCAGGACCCGGGCCAGGGCGCGCGCGAGCACCTCCGAGGTCACCGGCTTGCGCACGAAGCAGGCGAACCCGCCGGCACGCGCCTGCGCTTCCACCTCCGCGTCCGAGCGCGCGGTCACCGCGACCAGCGGCATGGCGTGGCCCAGGGCACGCACCTGCCGGGCGAGGGCGAAACCGTCCATGCCGGGCAGGTCCAGGTCGCACAGCAGCGCGTCGAAGCCGGCATCGGCCCGCAATTCGGCCAGCGCCGCCAGCGCGTGCGCGGCATGCACGACTCCGTGGCCGCGGGCACGCAGCAGGCCAGCGATGGCCTCGGCCACGGTCGGGTCGTCCTCCACCAGCAGCAGCCGGGCCGCCGGCACCGGTGCAGGCGTGGCCCCCCTCTCGGCGGCGTCCGTGTCCGCCGGCCGTGCCCACGGCAGCGGCAATTCGACGATGAAGCGCGAGCCGTCGCCGGGGCGGCTGACCAGGGTGATCGCCCCGCCCATCGCCGCGGCCAGTTCGCGGCAGATCGCCAGGCCCAGGCCGCTGCCGCCATGGCGCAGGGCGACGCCGTCGGCCTGCTCGAAGCGGCGGAACAGGCGCGCCTGCTGGGCCGGGTCCAGCCCCGGTCCGGTGTCGGCGACCTCCAGGCGTATGCCGCATCCGGGCTCGCCCAGCGCCGGCGACAGGCGCAGCGCCACCTGGCCGCGCTCGGTGAACTTGACCGCGTTGCCGAGCAGGTTGAGCAGGATCTGCCGCACCCGGCTGACGTCGCCATGCAGGGCCGGCGGCAATCCCGGGTCCATCCGTACCTGGAACGCCAGGCCCTTGGCCGTGGCCAGCGGCCGCGACAGCGCCGCCACCTGCTCGACCAGCGCCGCCAGGTCGAAATCCGCCGGCTGCAGCGACAGCTTGCCGGCCTCGATGCGGGCCAGGTCGAGCGCATCGTTGACCAGCCGCAGCAGGTGGTCGCCGGCCGCGCGGATGGTGTCGGCATAGCGCCGCTGCTGCGGCGCCAGCGGCGTGCCCAGCAGCAGCTCGCACATGCCCAGCACGCCGGTCATCGGCGTGCGCACCTCGTGGCCCAGCGTGGCCAGGAAACGGGTCTTAGCCTGGGAGGCCTGCTCGGCCACCTCGCGCTTGTGCTCGGCCAGCCGCCATTCGTGGCGCAGGCGCAGGCGCCGCCGGTAGCCGGCGGCCATCCCGCCCACCGCGAGCAGGCCGATGCCGGCCAGGCCGCCGCCCGCCGCCGGCGTTCGCCACCACGGCGGCGCCACGCGGAAGGCCAGTTCGCGGACCGGCGAGGCGTTGCCGAGCGGGTCCACGCCCTGCACCTGCAGGCGATAGCGTCCCGGCGGCAGCCCGGCGAACTCGCGCACCGGGTTGTGGCCCTGTTCGATCCAGCCCGGGTCCAGCCCGAGCAGGCGCGAGCGGAAGCGGTTGCCCGCCGGATCGGCGAAGGCGAGCAGGCGCGCGGCGACCTGCAGGTTGCGCTGTTCCGGCCGCAGTTCGAAGCCCCCGTCCGGCAGGGCCTGCAGGGTGCCGCCCGGGTCCGGTACCGCGGCCTCCAGCGTCAGCGCCGGGGTCCAGGGCGCGGGGTCGGGCTGGCGCGTATCCACCAGCAGCAGGTCGCCGTCGGCGGTGCCGAGCGACAGGATCCCCGCCTTGGACATCGCCAGGCAGCCGTCGACGAACTCGGTGCTGGCCAGCCCGTCGCGCCCGGAGAAGCGGCGCACGCGCCGGCCCGGTGCGGCATCGGGCTGGATGCGCAGCAGGCCACGCCGGGTCGCCAGCCAGACCCGTCCCTGCGGATCGACCTGCAGTCCGGCCGCCTCGACCGCGGCCAGGCCCTCGTCCGCGCCCAGGTCGGCCACCAGCTGCCAGGCGTTGCCGATGCGGCGCCAGCCATGCAATCCGTCCATGCGGTGGAACCACAGCGTGTCGCCGGCCCAGGCGAAGGCGAACACCCGCCCCGCGCCGAATTCCGGCACCGACGCGAAGCGGCCGGCGCCGGGGTCCCAGGCCAGCATGCCCGCGCCGGTGGCCAGCCAGACCTCGCCGTGCGCATCCACGCCGAGCTGGTCCACGTCCATCGACGGCAGCCCCTTGCCGAGCACGAAACTCGCCAGGACCCGGCCATCGTCCGGGGCACGGCGCTGCACCAGGTTCTGGCCGGCCAGCCACAGGTCGCCGCGCGCGTCCTGGACGAGCCATTCGGCCACGGCGCCGGCGCCGTTGTCGGCATCGCCGATCCGCCACTGCGCCAGGGCGCCGTCGCGCAGGTCCAGGCGCAGCAGGCCGGCACCGGTGCTGCCCAGCCACAGGCGCCCGGCGCGATCCTGCAGCGAGGAGGCCAGCTTGATGCCGCCCAGGGCCCGCTGCTGCCAGGGCAAGGCCATCGTGGCGTGGCCGGCGGCGTCGTAGCGCTGCAGCCGCCCGTGCGGATCCACGCTCCAGAACTGCAGCGGCCGGTCGGCCGGGGCGATGCCGCAGAAGATGCCGTCGCCCATGTCCTCGGGCGGCTGGCGCACCGCCACCCGCCGCCAGTCGCGCCCCAGGTAGCCCAGCCCCCGGCCGTAGAGGCTGGCCCACAGTTCGCCCTGCGGCGTGGCCAGCAACGGATGGCCGGCGCGGTCGTGCTGGCCGCCGCCGGGCTGGCGGATCGGCGTCGGTGCGGCGCCCTCCTCGCCGGTCAGCCACAGGCCGCGCTCGCTGCCGAGCCAGTACTGGCCGCCGCCCGCCGGGGCGATGGCCCAGGCCAGGTTGCCGCCGCCGAACATCGCCGACCAGTGCGGGGTGTGCCAGCGGCCCTGGCCGTCGCGGTAGTGGACCCCGTCGAAGGCTCCCATCCACAGCGTGTCGCCGATGCTGGCCAGCGACACCACGCCTGGCGTCTCGGCCATCGGCAGCGCTTCGCGGTGCAGGCCGGCCCCGTCGTACCAGGCCACACCGGCCAGGGTGCCGATCCACAACCGTCCCGCGCCGTCGCCGGCCAGCGCCATCACGTGGCCGACCGGCCCGCCGAAGACCGGCTGCAGGTCGTAGCGATGGACCCGGCCGGCCGCGTCCAGCCGGTGCAGGCCGCCGCCGGCGTTGCCGAACCAGATCTCGCCCCGGTACTCGGCGATGGCGTAGACATCGTCGCCGGCCATCTGCGGGTGCTCGGCCTGGCGGAAATGGCGGAAGCGGCCGCTGGCCGGATCGAGCAGGCTCAGCCCGGCGCTTTCCGAGGCGACCCACACCCGGTCGCGGCTGTCCACCAGCACCGCCTGCACCACGTTGCCGGCCAGCGAGGCCGGATCGGCCGGATCGTGGCGCCAGACGCGGAAGCCCAGGCCGTCGTAGCGCGCCAGCCCGTCGTTGCTGGCCAGCCACAGGTGCCCGGCGCGATCGCGGGCGAGCATGTTGACCGCGGTCGAGGGCAACCCCTCGGACGTGCCGACCATGCGCAGGCGCGGCACCTGCGGGAAGGCCGGCCCCTCGGCGCGGACGCTGCCCCAGCCCGCCGCCAGCAGCAGTGCCAGACCTCCACCCAGCATCCCCTTGCGCATCGACCGCTCCTGGCATGACGCTCCTGCGGCCATGCTCGCAACGGATCGCCGCAGGCGCAACAACACGCCGCTACGCCCGGCATGCCTAGAATCGCCCCATGACCCCGTCGCCTGCCCGCCTGCTCCTGTCGCTCCTGCTGCCCGCCCTGGCCGCGGCGATCCCTTCCGGCCACGCCGAGCCGGCGATGTACGCGCTCGATCCGGTGCATACACGGGTGCTGTTCGAGATCGGCCATGCCGGCTTCTCGCAGGCGCTGGGCACGGTGTCCGGCAGCGAAGGCAGCGTGCGCTTCGACCCGGACGACTGGCAGGCCGCCCGCGTGGACGTCACCGTGCCGCTGCAGCGCCTGGAACTGGGCGATGCCCAGTGGAACCGCGCCGCGCTGGCCGCCAACCTGCTCGATGCGGCGCGCTGGCCCCAGGCCCGGTTCGTCTCCGACTCGGTGGAAGCCATCGATGCGCACCATGCGCGCGTGCACGGCACCCTGACCCTGCACGGCGTCAGCCGGCCGCTGATCCTGGAGGTCACCGTCAACGCGCTCAAGCGCCATCCCCTGCCGCCGTTCCGTCGCACCGTCGGCTTCTCGGCCACCGCCACGCTGAGCCGCAGCGCGTTCGGCATCCGCGCCTGGCCGTCGATGATCGGCGACGAGGTCGGGCTGCGCCTGGAGGTGGAAGCCGTGCGCGAGGGCCGCAGCGAGGCGGCACCGGCGGCGCCCGCCGGGGCACCGCCCCAGGCCGCCGCCGTGCATGCGCCCGCACATGCCGCGCAATGACCGACCGGGGCGGCAAGCATCCCGCACCCCACCCGGCGGGCCCGGCAGCGCCATGCAGCGCCGTCCTGTGCCATCGTGGCCGCGGCGATGATGCCCCCGGCGCGCCCGCTGCAGGCGCATCCGGACCCCGTTCCCCTCCTGGAAGGCCCTCGATGAAGACGATCTCCCTGCTGCGCCCGTTCGCCCTCGCCGGCGTCCTGCTCGCCTCCGTCCCGGCGCTGGCCGCCGACTACGTCCAGGCCGCCGGTTCGACCCTGGCCTTCGCCAGCAGCTACGACGGCAAGATCTTCGTCGGCAGCTTCCCGGGCTTTTCCACCACCCTCCGCTTCGACCCGGCCGACCTCGCCTCGGCACGACTGGACGTGGCGATCCCGCTGGCCGGTACCCGCAGCGGCAACGGCGACCGCGACGCCACCCTGCGCGGGCCGGATTTCCTCGATACCGCCCGGTTCGCCAGCGCCCGCTACCACGCCGAGAAATTCCGCGCGCTCGGCGGCGACCGCTACGCGGCCGACGGCACCCTGGACCTGCACGGAGTGAGCAAGCCGGTGACCCTGACCTTCACCTGGGCGCCCGGCACGCAGCCGGTGCTCGCCGGCAAGGCCACGGTCAAGCGGCTGGACTTCGGCGTGGGGCAAGGCGACTGGGCCGACACCGGCGCCATCCCCGATGCGGTGGCGGTGAGTACACGCGTCGTGCTGAAGCCGGCCGACTGAGCTCCTCCTCGCGAACACACTGCCGCATCCGGCACCGCCCCGCGAACCATTCCCGCCCGACGCATCCCGCCATGCCATGGGAGGCATGACGGCCGGCCGTCGCGTCCCGGCACGCGGGCGCCGAAGCTGGGCCCGCCCTCCAAGGCAGGCCGCCAGCATTCGCATCCGTTTCCCGTTTACTCCTGCCGCGGCCCTGCCCGCCGCCCTCGGCAGCGGGCCCGCCGATGCCGCCACGCCGCAGAGGCGACACGCCGCTACGCCCGGCCGAGGCCGCATTCGACCTGGAGGCACCGGCCTCCGTGCCGGACCCGCAGTTCGTCGAGATCGGCCCGCCCGGCGAGGGGGACCAGCACGATGCGATGCCGTCCTTCCACGCGCCGGAGAAAAAGGTCGCCGGGCCGACCATCCAGCGGGGTCGCATCCAAGTCCGCGACCCCGGCGACACCGCGGGGGTGAGCGCCCGGTACAGCTACCCGATGGCCGCCCCTGTCACGGCCCCGCCCCTGGGCCTGGTCGCCCGCCGCACGGCTGGAAACGGCGGTCGGCCCAGTACACGCCGGAGCGCGCCGACAGGCGGCCGCCGGCCATGCCGTAGGGCCGGCACACCGCCTTCGCCTCGCCGTCATTCCGCCAGGAAGGCCCGCACCGCCCGCGCGTCGAACGGCCAGTCCAGCTCGCGGCCGCGATGCAGGTCGCGCAGCACCGGCACGCGCGTGCCGTAGCGGGCCTCCAGCACCGCGTCGCCGTCGATGAAGATGCTGGCGAAGTCGCCCGCGTGCGCCGCGGCCATGGCCTCCAGCGCGCAATCGCACAGCGGGCAGTCGTCGCGCTGGAACAGCATCAGGGCCATGGCCGCGAGTCTACGCGCGCCCCTGGCCCCGGTCCTGACAGGGTCGGCGTTACTGGGCGTTCTCCTCGTGCGGGCGCGTGCCGTGGACCTGGTCCATGCGATCGCGCTCCTGGTGCAGCTTCAGGTCGTCCTCCTCGCTCAGGCCTTCCTCCAGCGTGCGCTTGAGCTGGGTCAGCCAGGGGATGCGCACCGCGTCGGGCAGCTCGCGTACCTGCAGGCGCAAGGCATAGCGCTGTTCCGGCGACAGGTCCCAGTACTGGCGCGCGGTCGGCACCGGCGGCGCCGGCGCGGGCACCGGCATCTGCAGGAAACGCACCGCCCGGCTGATCGCGCCGGGGACCACCGAGCCGTGGTCCTCGCCCGCCAGTTCGTCGAATTCCACGTCCATGCGCGGCGCCGCGGCCAGGAGCGTGGCGGCCTGCCGGGCGTTGCCGACCTGGTCGCGCTGGCGCAGGTCCTTGGCCATGGCCACCACGTCGCCGCCCGGCGCCGGTGCCCACGGCGCGGGAAACTCCTCGAACTCGCCCACGGTCAGTTGCGCCCGCAAAGGCGCGTCCTGCGCCGTGCGCGCCGCCGCCATGCGGCGCAGCGAGGACAGTACCGCGTTGTCGCCGAACCACAGGGCCGCGCTCGAGGCCAGATAGTCCTGGAACATCCCCGGACGCGTGGCCAGCGTGTGCAGCACCCACAGCCCGCCGAAGGAATGGCCGAACACCGCCTGGCGCCGCGGATCGACCGGCACGCGCCCGGCCACTTCCGGCTTGAGCCGCTGCTCGATGAAGTCGGCGAACACGTCGGCACCGCCGCCGCCCTTGACCCGCGGGTCGTTGGAACCGGCCGGCGTCAGGTCCAGGGTGCGCGCGGCGCGCACGTCCGTGCCCGGCGGATAGCCGATGCCCACCACCACCGTGCCGGGCCGGTCGCGCGCCACGTCGGGCCGGTGCTCGAAGGCGCGCACGGTCTCCACCACGGTCAGGTACAGCTCGTTGGCATCGAGCACGTACAGCACCGGATAGCCGCCGGCGGGGGCCGGCCCGGCGGGACGCGACACGAAGACACGGTAGTCGTGCCCCTGCGTGCCGGGCATGTCCCACTGCATCGAATCGGGCAGCGCCACCGCCGTGGCCGGCGGCGGCGCGGCGGCGGCGGCCGGCGACGACCACGCCGCCATGCCGAGGACCAGGGGAAGGGACAACGCGACTGACCAGGCTTTCATCGGAACGGACCACCCATGCGGCTGGGGACAACGGATCGCCGGTGCGCCGCGGTCGGCGCCGCACCGGCACGGCACATCAGAAGTTCACGCCCAGGCTCACCCACAACCGGCGCCCCTCGTCCTGCTGCCAGTTGCCGTCCAGGCCGGTCAGGCGGTTGCGCAGGTCCACCGGCACGCGCTTGTCGGTGATGTTCAGCAGCGCCGCGCGCAGGGTCACCGCATCGCTGAAGGCGTAGCTGCCGCCGAGGTCGTAGGTGGTCGAGCCCGGGCGCACGCGGGTGCCGTTGGCCGAATTGCGGAAGTTGGCCCAGTACTGCTTGCTGGAGCTGTTCAGGGCGGCATAGGCGCTCAGCTTCTCGCTGGCCTGCCAGTCGCCGCGCAGGTTGAAGGCGCTCTTGGGCGTGCGCTCCAGCGGCTGGCCCTTGAGCGAGGTGCCGTCGAAGGCGGTCTCGTTGTCGCTCAGGCGCTCGGAGTCGGTATAGGTGTAGTTGGCATTGAGCTTGACCTGCTCGCCCAGCGGCACCTGCAGGCTGCTCTCCACGCCGCGGATCACCGCCTTGCCGATGTTGCCCCAGGCATAGACCGCGCCGCTGGTGGCGGTGCAGTTCAGCTCGCACTGGCTGAAGATCTTGTTCTTGAAGTCGTTGTTGAACGCGGTGACGCTGGCGATCACCCCGTCCTCTCCCTCGTAGCGCAGGCCCAGCTCGCTGCTGGTGCTGGTCTCGGCCTTCAGGTCCGGGTTGCCGGGCAGCACGCCCACCGGCACGCCGATGATGCCCACGCCCTCGGACATCGAGTAGTACGGGCTGGACTGGCGCAGGGTCGGCGCGCGGAACGCGCGCGAGACGCCGCCGCGCAGGCTCCAGCGCTCGCTGAGATGGTAGATCGCGTAGAAACGGGGGGTCCAGCTGCCGCTGTAGCGGTCGTCGTGGTTGTAGCGCAGGCCACCGGTCAGCGTCAGGGCCTCGATCGGCCGGTATTCGTCCTCGGCGAACAGGGCCCAGGAGTCGTTGCTGACGCTGTCGATGCTGTTGCGGACACCGGAGGAGTTGGCCGCCTCGTTCTCCAGCCCGCTCAGCTCGGTGTTGATGTACTGCGCACCGACGGTCAGGGTGTGGCGGTCGAACGGCATCAGCAGGCTGGAGTCCACGGTGGTGTTGACCAGCTTGTTGTCGGGGTAGAGCGTGGTCGGCGCGCCGCTGAGCTCGTTGTGGGTCTTGCCGATCTCGCGGTACACGTTGACCGTCGAGGTACCGATGTCCCAGTTGCCGATCCACGAAAGCCCCATGTGGGTGCGGCGGTTGTCGTACATGAGCGGGTAGGCCACCGCCAGGGTCTTGCCCGGCGAGGCGTTGCGCTTGAGCTCGCTCCAGCCGGCCTCAAGCAGGATCTTCTGGCTCTCGGCCGGGGTCAGGGTCAGGCGTGCGGTGCCGCTCCTGTCCTTCGTCCCCCACGAGCCGTCGTAGACGTCGGCCTCGGTACGCTCGCTGTCCTTGCCGTAGACCTGCAGGCCCACCACGTCCTGCTTCAGCGGCCCGGCAAGGTAGAAGTCGCCGCCGCGGCTGTTGCCCAGGTAGGAATGCTGCTGCACGGTCGCGTCGATGTCGACGGTGCCGGTCCAGTGGTCGGGCACCTTGCGGGTGATCACGTTGACCACGCCGCCGATGGCGTCGGAACCGTACAGCGAGGACATCGGCCCGCGCACCACCTCGATATGGTCGATCGCCGCCAGCGGCGGGATCTGGCTGGCCTGGACCACGCCGGCGTCCTCGTACAGCGAGTTCTCGCGCGTGCCCTGGCGCATGCCGTCCACCAGCAGCAGGGTGTAGATGCCGGGCATGCCGCGCATCATGATGTCGGCCTTGTTGACGCTGGCACCGACGATGCTCACGCCCTCGACGTTGCGCAGCGCGTCTTGCAGATTGACGAAGGGCTTGCTCTCCAGCTGCTCGCGGGTCAGCACGCTGATGCTGGCCGGTGCGTCGGCGATCACCTGCTCGTAGCCGCCGGCGGTGACCACCACGGTGTCCAGCTTCTTGATCTTGTCCGCGTCGTCCGACGCCGGCTCCTGCGCGTACAGCGCCGACGACAGCGCCATCGCCAACAGGCCCAGCTCGTACCTGCACCGCCTACTCGGCTTGCTCATTGCTCGCTCCAGATTCGTTTACGAGACACATCACCGGACACGTCGGGGAAATCCCTCCGGTCCCCCTTCGACCATTGCCCGCCGGTCACCAGGCACGCCTGGACCTGCCGGGCCAGTCTCTGCGCCCGGCCCCATTGCAACAATGACCGAGTAACAGGATATTCGTTGCATCCCTTGCAACGCTCAACCAGGATCCCCCGTGTCGCCACGTTCCCGCAGCCTCCCTTCCGCCGCCGCCACGGAGGAAATGCTCGATGCCCGGCGCCTGCGCTACTTCATGCAGGTGCTGGAGAACGGCTCGGTGCGCGGCGCCGCCGACGCGCTGGGCATGGATCCCTCCGCGCTCAGCCGCGCCATTTCCGCGCTGGAGCGCGATTGCGGCGCGCGCCTGTTCCAGCGCCACGGCCGCGGCGTCACCGCCACCGACGCCGGCCAGCTGCTGGCCGCCTATGCCCGCCGCCAGCTGGGCCAGCAGCAGCACCTGCTGGCCCAGCTGGAGGGCATCCGCAAGATCGAGCGCGGCCACGTCGACCTGGTCACCGGCGAGGGTTTCGCCGACTGGCTGATGCGCCACAGCCTGCGCGACTTCATGGCCTCGCACCCGCGCATCGGCGTGGAACTGGAGATCAGCGGCACCGACGGCATCGTGCAGCGCATCGTCGAGGAACGCGCCCAGATCGGCATGCTGTTCCAGCCGCCCAAGGACGAGCGGTTGCGCTCGCACTACTCGCACCCGCAGCCGATCCAGACCCTGGTGCTGGCCGGCCACCCGCTCACCCGCATCGGCCGCCCGCTCAAGCTGGCCGACCTGGTGCCCCACGCCGGCGCCACGCTGCAGCGCGGCTTCGGCATCCGCCAGCACATCGAGGCCGCCGAGATCAGCGAGGGCATCCGCCTGAACACGGTGCTGACCACCACCTCGTTCCACGCCATCGGCCAGTTCGTCGCCGCCGGCCTGGGCTATGCGCTGTCGACCCGGCCGGCACTGGCGATGGAGCGCGACGACATGGTGGCCCTGCCGATGGAGAACCCGATCCTGCACCAGGGCCGCATGCACGTGATCTCCAAGCACGGCCGCCTGCTCTCGCCGGCCGCGGCGGAGCTGCTGCGGCTGATCGTGCGCGACCTGGCCGCGATCGGCTCGCCCGAGTTCTAGCACCCTGCACGGCCGCCGGCCGATCGGGCGACACGGCGGGCCGCAGCAGGCACGTGCCAGCGCGCGACGGCCGCACGCACCGCCCGTCACCTGTCCGCGCCGGTCAGCGCGCAACGGCGGCGCCGGGCGTGCCCGACCTCGCCGTGATCGGCGTGCCCGGTGCTAGCACGCCGGCACGACACGGGCCGGGCGAGGCGGCCGGTCGCAACCGGTCCGCACGAAGCAGCCGCACACGACTTCCGCCCTCTGTCCGTGCCGGCCGCCGTTGAACGGCGGCGGCGCTCGTGTTCGACCTCATCGCGATCGGCCTGCTCGGGTGGCAGGAAGCCGTCGTGGCGCTGGTCAGCCGGGAAGGACGGCCCATCGTGCTCCACGCGGATCGCCACACGCGGTCCCGGCATCGTCGCCTGCGTCCACCGGCCGTCACGGGACGGCCGCAGTCGAGCGGGCACGAACGGGCGGCGATCGGCTTGCGCCGGGTTCCGGCAAACCGGCGCCACGCAAGCGGACGTACCGGATGGGACCAGCCGCGCGGCCCTCCATGCCCGCGCCAAGCGACCGGACCGGCACGGGCGCCCACCCAACCCAGCCCCTCACTTGATGCAATCCCTTCATGCGATTGATCCCTCGCGCGATCCCCGTCGGCCTGGCGCGCTTCTCCACGGCCACTCCGCCGCCATCCCGGACCAGCCGTCCCGGATCAGATGCCAGCCAGGAAGGGCCTCGCTCTGGGCATGGGCGGCGCCGTTCTTGCAAACGCACGCCGGGCATCGCCGCCCGGCCGGAGCACAGGCGTGTTGCACACGATGCAACACATCTGCCGATGACCGGTCATTGTTGCAGCAGTCGCGCCCGCGGACACTGCTTGCCCATGGCCACCGCGCTTCCCGAACCCGTCGCCGTCCGCGACGCCGCACCGTCCCCGCCCGATCGTCCCGCGCGCCTGCGCCTGGCCGTGGCGGTCGTCGCCGTGACCGCGCTGGCCGAGGCCATCGGCACCACCGCGGTGCCGCTCGGCCCGGTCAGGCTGGCGATCCTGCCGATGCTGTGGGCGCTGCTGCTGGGCGTGCTGTGGAGCGCGTTCTCGCCGCGGCTGCCACGGGCGCTGCGCATCGGCGCGGACCTGCAGGACTACGCCGCCGCGCTGCTCAACCTGGCGCTGCTGCTGTTCATCACCAAGCTCGGGCTGATGGCCGGGCACGCCCTGCCGCAGCTACGCGAGGCCGGCTGGGCGCTGGCCTTCCAGGAGTTCGGCCACGCCTTCGGCACCCTGGTGCTGGGCCTGCCGCTGGCGCTGGCGCTGGGCATCAAGCGCGAGGCGGTCGGCGCCACGTTCTCGATCGGCCGCGAGAACAACCTGGCGATCATCGCCCAGCGCTACGGCATGGACTCGCCGGAAGGCCGCGGGGTGATGGCCGAGTACATCACCGGCACCGTGCTGGGCGCGGTCTTCATCACCGTGCTGGCCAGCGTGGTGGCCAGCACCGGGCTGTTCGACCCGCGCTCGCTGGCGATGGGCGCCGGCATGGGCTCGGGCAGCATGATGGCCGCGGCGATCGGCGCCATCGCCGCGCAGCAGCCCGACGCCCTGCGCCCGCACCTGGCCGCGATCGCCGCCGCCGCCAACCTGATCGCCGGCGTGGCCGGCTTCTACTTCGCCCTGTTCCTGTCGCTGCCGGCGTGCAACTGGCTCTATGCCCGGCTCGAACCGGTGCTCGGCCGCCTGTCCCGCCGCAATGCCGGCGCGCCGGATGCGGAGCCAGCCATGCCGGCCGCCGCGCCGCCCGCGCCGGCCCGCCCCATGGCCCCGGCCGACCTGGCGTGCGTGGCCGGGCTGATGTGCCTGGGCATCCTCGTGAGCAACGCGCTGTCCGGCCACACCTCGCCGCCGCAGACCTTGCCGGGCCTGGCGATCATGCTCGGGATCGCCGCGGTGGCGATCGGCCTCAAGCGCGCCTGGCCGCGCCTGCCGCTGATGCTGGTGCTGTCGATCCTGGCCACCGTCGCCGCCGTGCCGGGCGCGTGGCCCGGCGCGCAGGCGGTGGCCGCCCTGACCGACAAGGTGCAGTTCATGAGCCTGACCACGCCGGTGCTGGCCCTGGCCGGCTTCAGCATCGTCAAGGACCTGCCGGCCTTCCGCCGCCTCGGCTGGCGCATCGTCGCGGTCTCGCTCACCGCCACCGCCGGCACCTTCCTCGGCGCGGCCTGCATCGCCGAATTCTTCCATCGCACATGAGCACCATCGACATGGACACGGTCCCCGCCATCGATCCCGACATCCGCGCCCGCATGGTCCAGTGGCGCCAGGACATCCACGCCCACCCGGAGACCGCCTTCACCGAGCACCGCACCTCCGAACTGGTGGCCGGCGTGCTCGGCGACCTGGGCCTGGACGTGCACCGCGGCCTGGCCGGCACCGGCGTGGTCGCCACCCTGTACAACGGCGAAGGCCCGGCCATCGGCCTGCGCGCGGACATGGACGCGCTGGACATCCACGAGTGCAGCGGCGTCGCCTACGCCTCGCGCACCCCGGGCAAGATGCACGCCTGCGGCCACGACGGGCATACCGCGATGCTGCTCGGCGCGGCCGCGCAACTGGCGCGCGCGCCCGACTTCCGCGGCACCGTGCATTTCATCTTCCAGCCGGCCGAGGAGAACGAGGGCGGCGGGCGGGTGATGGTCGAACAGGGGCTGTTCGAGCGCTTCCCGGTCGCGGCGGTCTACGGCATGCACAACTTCCCCGAGCTGCCGCTGGGGCACTTCGCCATCCGCGAGGGCTGCATGACCGCGTTCCTGGACAACTTCGAGATCCGCGTCGAGGGCCGCGGCTGCCACGGCGCCACGCCCGAGCTGGGGATCGACCCGATCGTCGCCGCCGCGCAACTGGTCGGCGCCCTGCAGACCATCGCCTCGCGCACCCTCTCGGCACGCGAGGCCGGCGTGGTCAGCGTCACCCAGATCCACGGCGGCGATACCTGGAACGTGATCCCGCCGCAGGTGGTGCTGCGCGGCACCACCCGCGCCCTCGATGCCGGCGTGCGCGAGCGCATCGAGGCCGCCATGCAGCGCATCTGCCGCGGCACGGCCGAGGCCACCGGCGCAGGCATCGTGCTGGACTACCGGCGCGGCTACCCGGGCGTGGTCAACACCGGGCCGCAGACCCGCGCCGCCGCCGCCGCCGCCCGCCGCGTCGCCGGCGCGACGAACGTGGACGAGGAGGCCCCGCCGATCATGGCCGCCGAGGACTTCGCCTTCATGCTGCAGCGCGTGCCCGGCGCCTATATCGGGATCGGCACCGGGCGCGGCCCGGACACCCCGCCGGTGCACAACCCGCGCTACGACTTCAACGACGATGCCCTGCCGCTGGGCGCGGCCTACTGGAAGGCCCTGGTCGAGCAGGAGCTGCCGCTGTCCCAGTGACCGGGCAGCGGCATCCCGCCACATTTACGAAATTATCCCCGAACTACGGCCGTATGATGCCGGCATCATGCAGATGTCGCGCAATAATTACGAAATTCCAGCAAACCCCGACGCCGGCGCGACGACGCTGGCCTCGCGCACCTACCTGCAGCTGCGCCACGACATCGTGCGCGGGCGCCTGGCGGCGGGCAGCAAGCTGCGCCTGGTGGACCTGGTGGCGCGCTACGACGCCGGCATGTCGCCGGTGCGCGAGGCGCTGGCGCGGCTGTGCGGCGAGCAGCTGGTGGTCAGCGAGGACCAGCGCGGCTTCATGGTCGCGCCGCTGTCGCTGCAGGAACTGGACGACATCGCCCGGGTGCGCAACCTGGTGGTGGACGAGGCGATGAACGATTCCATCCTGCACGGCGACGATGCCTGGGAAGCGCGCCTGCGCGCGGCGCTGGCGGCGCTGGGCGAGCTGGAGGCCGCGGTGTCCGGCCGCCCGGTGGCCCTGCCGCCGGAGCAGCTCGATGCCCTGGAAGCGCGCAACCACGCCTTCCACCGGGCGCTGCTGTCGGCGTGCCGCTCGCCGTGGCTGCTCAAGCTGCAGGAAAGCTTCTACCACCAGGCCGAGCGCTACCGCTACGCCGCGCTGCCGCGCGCGCGCGACAAGCGCTTCACCTGGGACGAGCACCAGGCCATCGCCGAGGCCGCCCTGCAGCGCAACGTGATCAAGGCCTGCCGCCTGCACGACGACCACCTGGCACGCACCCACGCCAGCATCCGCGCCGCGCTGGCCGACCGCCTGGCGCCCACCGCCGCGCCGGTGTTCTCCCCCCGTTCCCGTCCCTCCCGGTAAAGCCGCCATGGCCGTCAGCACCTTCGACCTGTTCAAGATCGGCATCGGGCCGAGTTCCTCGCATACCGTCGGGCCGATGCGCGCGGCCGAGCGCTTCGTCCACCGCTGGCTGCTCGATGCCGGCCTGCTGCAGGCCACCGTGCGCGTGCGCGCCGAGGTGTTCGGCTCGCTGGCGCTCACCGGCCGCGGCCACGGCACCGACAAGGCGATCCTGCTCGGCCTGGAGGGCCAGCGCCCGAACCTGATCGACCCGGACATCATCCCCGCCACGCTCGCGCGCATCCGCGCGGACAAGCGCATCAGGCTCATGGGCGAACACGGGATCGCCTTCGACGAGAAGCGCGACCTGGCGATGAACAAGCGCCAGAAGCTGCCCTACCACACCAACGGCATGCGCTTCACCGCCTACGCGGCCGACGAGGCGGTGCTGGCCACGCGCGACTACTACTCCGTCGGCGGCGGCTTCGTGGTCAACGCCGACGATGCGGCCGAGGACCGCATCGTCCCCGACGCCACGCCGCTGCCGCATCCGTTCGCCAGCGGCGACGAGATGCTCGCCGAAGCCGCGCGCAGCGGCCTGGGCATCGCCGCGATGATGTTCGAGAACGAACAGGCCTGGCGCTCGCCCGAGGCCATCCGCGCCGGCCTGCGCGAGATCTGGGAGGCGATGCAGGCCTGCGTGGCGCGCGGCGTGCGCGAGGAAGGCACCCTGCCCGGCGGCCTGCACGTGCCGCGGCGCGCGCCGGGCCTGTACCGCGAACTGTCCTCCAAGCCGGAGGCGGCGATGCGCGACCCGCTGACCACGCTGGACTGGGTCAACCTGTACGCCCTCGCCGTCAACGAGGAGAACGCCGCCGGCGGGCGCGTGGTCACCGCGCCCACCAACGGCGCGGCCGGCATCGTCCCGGCGGTGCTGCACTACTACGACCGCTTCTGTCCCGGTGCCGGCGAGCGCGGCGTGTTCGACTTCCTGCTCACCGCCGCGGCGATCGGCATCCTGTACAAGGAAAACGCCTCGATCTCCGGCGCCGAGGTCGGCTGCCAGGGCGAGGTCGGCGTGGCCTGCTCGATGGCCGCCGCCGGCCTGGTCGCCGCGCTCGGCGGCACGCCCGCGCAGGTCGAGAACGCCGCCGAGATCGGCATGGAGCACAACCTCGGCCTGACCTGCGACCCGATCGGCGGGCTGGTGCAGATCCCGTGCATCGAGCGCAACGCGATGGGCGCGGTCAAGGCGATCAACGCCGCGCGCATGGCCCTGCGCGGCGACGGCAGCCACAAGGTCAGCCTGGACAAGGTGATCCGCACCATGCGCGACACCGGCCGCGACATGCAGGACAAGTACAAGGAAACCAGCCGCGGCGGGCTGGCGGTGAACGTCATCGAGTGCTGAGCGGCCGGCCCGGCCGGGCACGCGCTACATTGGCGCGATCCCCAGACGCAGGAAGCGACCATGACCGCCCCCCGTGAATCCGGCCGCCCGCGGCGCGGCGGCAAGGGCCTGCCCGGCCTGGCCAAGCTGCTCGCCGGTGCCGGCTGCCTGCTGGTCCTGGCCGCCTATCTCGGCAACCGCCGGCACGGAACCGACGCGCCGCCGCCCGCACCGGCGCTGGCCGAGACCCAGCTGCCAGGTGCCGGCGGCAGCGACGGCCATGGCGATGCGGTGATCCTGAAGCCCGGCAGCGGCGGCGGACCCGCGCGGATCACGGATGCGCGCTTGGCGGTCGATGCCGACGGACGCACGCTGCGCATCGAGGGCGACATCGGCCCGCGCTTCGCCGGCGACCTGGAACAGGCGCTCGCGGCCACGCCCGCGCTGCAGCGCATCGTCATCACCAGCGGCGGCGGCTATGCCGGGCCGGGGCTAGAGGCGGCGCGGCTGATCCGCCGCCGCAACCTGACCGTCCGGGTCAGGTCGTACTGCGCGAGCATGTGCGTGGGCCTGTGGGCGGCCGCCGCGGCCCGCGAGCTGGAGCCGGACGCCGTCATCGGCCTGCACCAGTGGCGCACGCCCTGCGCCACGTTGGCGCCGGAGGAACGCCGCGAATGCGAATACAGCGCCCAGTTCTGGACCCAGCACGACACCGTCTACGACGCCTGGCTGCGCAGCGCCGGCTTCAACCAGCACCTGCTCGACCTGCAGGCCAATACACCCGCCGACCAGGTCGCCGTGCTCGCCGCGCCGCAACTGTGGGACAACGGCGTGGATTTCGCGGTGCCCGACGCCACCGGCCGGCCCATGAGCCGCGAGCAGGTGCGCACCCTGCTGGCGGCGAAATACGGCCGCGGCGGCTGAAGAGGCGCCGGCGCCCGCCGGGGCGACTACGCCCGGTCGCGCGCGGCCGGGCGGCTCAGGGATCGACGACCCGCAGCACGTCGTCCAGCAGCGCCGCCGCGGTGACGTCCGCGCCGGCGCCCGGGCCCTGGATCAGCAACGGCTGCTCGCGATAGCGGTCGCTGTGGATGGCCACGCGGTTGTCGGTGCCGGCGCCGCCGCACAGCGGGTGCGCGGCCGGCAGCGCGCGCAGGCCGACGCTGGCACCGTCCGCGTCGAAGCGGGCGACGAAGCGCAGGCACAGGCCGTCGTCACGCGCCTGTTGCAGGGCCGGCGCCAGTGCCGCGTCGAGCGTCTCCAGCTGGCCGTCCACGGCCGCGGCCGGCAACGCGGCCAGGGCCGGCGGCACCAGCGACTGCACCTGCACGCGCCGGGCCTCCAGCGGCATCCCGGCACTGCGCGCCAGGATCAGCAGCTTGCGGCGCACGTCCTCGCCGGACAGGTCCACGCGCGGGTCCGGCTCGGTATAGCCGCGCTCGCGCGCCCGGCGCACCAGCGCGGAGAACGGCACCTGCCCATCGAAGTGGTGGAACAGCCAGGCCAGCGAACCGGACAGCACGCCCTCCACCGCATGGATGTGGTCGCCGCCGGCCACCAGCGCACGCACGCTGGACAGCAGCGGCAGGCCGGCACCGACCGTGGCGCTGTCGCCGTAGCCGGCGCCCGAAAGCGCGCGGCTCTCCTCGATGGCCTGGGCGCGGGCCAGCGCCGCCCCGCGTCCGAGCTTGTTGGCGGTGACCACGTGCACGCCGCGCGCCAGCCATTCGGCATGCCAGTTGGCCACGCCCTCGCTGGCGGTGGCGTCCACCAGCACGTCGCCGGCACGCAGCGCCTCGGTCTCGGCCCAGGGCTGCAGCCCGGGGCTGCTGCCGCGCAGGCCGGGGTCACGCGGCGGGGCGGCCGGGTCGCGGCGCTCGGCGCGGCACGCCTGCGCCAGTGCCGCATCCGGCGCCTTGCCGCAGGCCAGGGCGGTACGCGAGTTGGCCAGCCAGATGAACGTGGGCAGGCGCAGGCCGCGCCCGGCCAGCACCTGGTAGCGGTGCACGAAGGCGCTGCCGACCGTGCCGGTGCCGAGCAGGGCCAGGCGCGGCGTGGCCGGCGCCGGCCGCACCGCGCGACGCGGCGTCGGCGCCACCGCGCTCACGCACCCACCACCGGCTGCGGCCGGGCCTGCACCCGGACCTGCGCCTGCGCGCGCTCCAGGCCGGCCCGCAAGTCGGCGAGCAGGTCCTCGGCCGCCTCGATGCCCACCGACAGGCGCAGCAGGCCGTCGGCAATGCCGGCCTGGGCACGCGCCTCGGGCGTCATCGCGGCATGGGTCATGGTGGCCGGATGGGCGACCAGGCTTTCCACCCCGCCCAGCGATTCGGCCAGGGTGAACCAGCGCAGGCCCTCGACGAAGGCGCGCACCGCCGCCTCGCCGCCGCGCAGCTCGAAGCTGAGCATCGCGCCGAAGCCCTTCTGCTGGCGCGCGGCCAGCGCGTGGCCCGGGTGCGAGGCCAGGCCGGGGTAGAACACCTGCGCCACCGCCGGATGGTCCTGCAGCAGTTCGACGATGGCCTGCGTGTTCTCCTGGTGCACGCGCAGGCGCGCATCCAGCGTGCGCAGGCCGCGCAGGGTCAGGAAGCTGTCGAACGGCGAGCCGGTCAGGCCCAGCGCATTGGCCCACCAGACGAACTGCTGGTGCAGCTCCGGATCGCGCGCCACCACCGCGCCGCCGACCACGTCGCTGTGGCCGTTGACGTACTTGGTGGTGGAATGCAGCACCACGTCCGCGCCCAGCGCGATCGGGTTCTGCAGCGCCGGCGAGAGGAAGGTGTTGTCGGCCACCACCAGCGCGCCGATGCGGTGCGCCGCCTCGGCCACGAAGCGCAGGTCGGTGATCCGCAGCAGCGGATTGGACGGGGTCTCCACCAGCACCACCTTGGGCAGCTGGGCCAGCGCGTCGGCCAGCGCGCGCGCGTCGGTCAGGTCGACGGTGATCAGCTCGAAGTGGCCCTTCTTGGCCAGCGCGTTGAACAGGCGCCAGCTGCCGCCGTACGCATCGTGCGGCACCACCAGCCGGTCGCCCGGCGACAGCAGCGCGTTGAGCACCAGGTTGATCGCGCCCATGCCGGTGGAAGTCACCACGCCGCCGGCGCCGCCCTCCAGCTCGGCCAGCGCCTCGCCGAGCAGGTCGCGGGTGGGGTTGCCGCTGCGGGTGTAGTCGTACTCGCGCTTGCGGTTGAAGCCCTCGAAGCTGAAGTTGGACGACAGCACGATCGGCGGCGTCACCGCGCCGTAGGCGGTATCGCGGTCGATGCCGGCGCGGACCGCGGCGGTGGCGGGACGACAGGGGGAAACGGAATCGGTGGTGCTCATGCGGAAGCTCCCGGGGTGCGAAGGGCGGAGGCGAGGATCGCGTCGATGCGGTCGTGTTCTTTCAGGAAGGCGTCGTGGCCGTAGGGCGAGCGCAGCACGCGCAGGCTGCCGCGCGTGCCCAGGCCCTCGACGAGGTTGACCAGGTCGGCCAGCGGTACCAGGCGGTCGCCCTCGACGGCGACCACCAGCGTGGGCACGGCGACGGCGGACGGCTCCACGCGGTGCAGGTCGATGGATTCGGACAGGCGCAGGAAGGCGTTGGGCGGCGTGCGCGCCACGTAGTGGGCGCCGGCCGCGTCGAGGTAGTCCTCGGCGGCCACCCGCACGCGGCCGTGGACGACCTCGGCCGGCGCATCGAAGCGCTCACCGAATTCCTCGAGCGTGCGGTAGCTGAGCATGGCGAACTGGCGGGCCAGGGCCAGGCCCTGCGCCTCGGCGCACTGCAGCTGGCCCAGTGCCACGGCGCGGCGCTGCAACGCGCGCCAGGCGGCGGCGTAGGGATGCGGGCGATGGGCACCGCTGACCGCCACCAGGCGCGCCAGGCGCCGCGGGTGCAACGCGCCCAGCTGCAGGCCCACCAATGCGCCGTAGGAATAGCCGACATAGGCCTGCAGGCGGGCGATGCCGAGCACGTCGAGCAGCGCGGCCGCCGCATCGGCCTGGTCGGCGGTGTCGATGGGCGCATCCACGGTGCCGTCGGCCCCGACGAAATCGAAGGCCAGGATGCGGCGCGTGGCCGGGTCCAGCGTGCGCCCGGCGCCGACCAGGCCTTCCGCCCAGCCGCGCTCGGCGAACACGGCGTTGGCGGCGACATGGCGCGTGGCGGAAATGCCGCCGGCCAGCAGGACCACCGGCGCCTGCGCCGGGCCAACCAGTTCGTAGCGCAGGGTCAGCGCGCGGGTGCCGGCATGGCGCAGCGCAAGCCGCAGGAGGACCTCGCCGCGCACGGCATCGACATGCCCGCCGGTCCCTGCATCGAGGGCGGCGACGGCGGTTTCTGTCGGAAGGTTGGCGGCGTTCACGAGACCCATGGCGTTGTCCGGTTGGAGCAAGCCATCGAGCTTCGCGGAGCTCGCGTTCGACGTGCGCGGAGCACGATTCGAACCATCTTTCGGCGGACGCGGACGCGGTCCCCGCAGGATTTGGCACCGACCACGCGACGCTGGCGCGTCGCGCTGGTTGCCCCGGCATCAAAGGGCCTGTCCCTCCGCCGGTCTCGATGGTCCGTGCAGGTTGCCACTGCGCCAGGCCCGTGTCAATCGCTTTATTCGGATGGAGCGATGGAGCTCAACCCGGGGCAGGCCCTGCTACGCTCCCCGCCCGCCATGCGCCCCGTGCCGCGCTCGCCCGCGCAGGCCCTGGCGACGCTGCACCTGCAGGCGGCCCCGGGACAGACCCGGGTCGTGGCCGGGAACGCGCTGGCCGGCCCGGTCCAGGTGCGCATCTTCGCGACCTCGCGTCCCGGCTTCACCGCGGTGCCGGCCCTCCCCGCCGAGGCGGTACTGCCTGCGCGCGGCCAGCGCGTCATCGCCCACCTGTACGCCGGCGCCGACACGGACGGGGCGGTGGCCGCGACCGGGCTGGGGCTGGAGGCGGTGCCCGGCGATCCGCGCGCCCGCGCCGAGGACGTGGCCTATCGCCTGCCCTTCGATGCCGATGCCGGCATCCGCGTCGACCAGGCCTGGGACGGGCGCTTCAGCCACCGCGACGCGGAGAACCGCTACGCCGTGGACTTCGCCCTGGCGACCGGCACGCCGGTACTGGCCGCACGCCGCGGCACGGTCATGCAGGTCGTCGATGGCGTGACCGGCAACCGGCGCGCCCCCGGTCCGGACGGCGTGCCCGCCAACCTGGTGCGCGTCCTGCACGAGGACGGCACCATGGCCGTGTACGCGCACCTGGCGCCCGGCGGCATGCGCGTACGCCCCGGCGAGGTGGTCGCGGCCGGCCAGGTGCTGGGCCTTTCCGGCGATTCGGGGCTGAGCACCGCCCCGCACCTGCACTTCGCCGTGCAGGCCAACCGCGGCATGCGGCTCGTGTCGCTGCCGTTCCGGATGGTCGTCGCCGAGGGCGAGCTGCACTTCCCCCGCGGCGACTAGGGCCGGCCCGCGCGCCCGGCACCGCGGCCGGGCGCTTAAGATGCCCGGCAACGGATCCTGGCCGCTCCCATGTCCCATCCTCTCCCGCCGCCCGCGGATGCCGATCCGCCCGTTCCCTCGTCCCTGGGCGGGACGGATTGGGATGTGCTGCTCGATGCCTTGCCGCAGCCGGCGCTGCTGCTCCGGGCCGGCGCGCTGCTCGCCGCCAACGCCGCCGCCCGCCGCTGGCTCGGTGGCGCCGTCGTCGCCGGCACGGCCATCGAGGTACTGCCGGCCGATGCCGACGGCCCCGCCCTCGACGACGCCCCGGCCGGCCGGGCCCGGCTGCGGATCCGCGTGGGCACGGCCGGTCCGTCCCCGGCGCGGCCGTTCGGCTGGCGGTCCCTGCCCGGCCGGGCGATGACGCTGCTGGTGGCCGACGAGCAGACCGAGCTCGAGCAGATGCGGGCGATCGCGCGCCGGCTGCTGCGCGACCAGGAGGACGAACGGCGCATCCTCGCGCGTGGATTGCACGGCGGCACGAGCCAGGCGCTCACCGTGATCAAGCTCGCCGCCCATGCCGCCCTCGGCGAGGACGACGAGGCGCAACGGCGCGAGGAACTGCACGGCCTCCTCGCCCAGGCCGATGCGGCGATCCTCGACCTGCGGGAACTGTCGGCCCGGCTGCGGCCGCCGCCGCTCGATGCGCTGGGGCTGGAGGCCGCGCTGCGCTGGCAGATCGGGCCGGATCGCCCCGCGGTACCGGAACTGGTCGCGCAGATCGCCGCGTTGCCGCGGCGTCCCTGCGGCGAAGTGGAACAGGCCGCCTTCCGCATCGCCCAGGAAGGCCTGGCCAACGCGCGGGACCATGCCGGCGCCACCCGCATCGAGCTGGTGTTGCAGCCGTGCGATGCGGACCACCTGCGCCTGCGGGTGCACGACGATGGCGCCGGTTTCGACCTCGCGTCCTCGCAGGGGATCGGCCTGGCGCTGATGCGCGAACGCGCCCGCCTCGTCGGCGGGCACTGCTCCATCGCCAGCATCCCCGGACGGGGCACGACGGTCGAGGCGATCCTGCCCTACGAGGCCGCCCCGGCCCGGGTTCCGGCATGACGCCGGCGGCCCCCGCCATGGCCCGCGGATCCGAGCCTGCGCTCGCGCTGCAGCGGCTGGGGGCCGACAATCCCGAGTTGCAGGGGCTCGTGCGCCGGGCAGTGGACGGCGGGACGCCGCTGCTGCTGATGCACCTGGACCTGGACCACTTCGCCTCGATCAACGAGAACATGGGCAGCGAGGTCGGCGACCAGGCACTGCGGACCCTGGCGGCGCGGCTGCACGCCCACCTGCGCGGGGAAGGCCTGGTGTGGCGGCACGGCAGCGACGAATTCCTCATCGCCGTGCCGCTGGGCGCGGGGGCACCGGCGCCGCAGGCGCTGGCGGAGCGGATCCGCACCCAGGTCGAACTGCCGCTGTCGGTGCTGCCCTACACCTTGTTCCTGACCTGCCGCATCGGCGCCGCCTGCTGCCCCGCCGACGCCCGCGATGCCTCCACGCTGCTGGACCGGGCCGAGGCCGCCCTGGCCGTGGCCACGCGCGAAAGCGACCACGGCGTGCATTTCCACGCCGGCGAAATGCCGCCGGCCGGCGCCCATGCCGGCGGCGTCATCGCCCGCCAGATCGTGGACGCCGTGCCCAACGGCGAAATGCGCCTGCGCTACCAGCCCATCGTCAGTGCCCACGACGGCCGCATCGTCGGCATGGAGGCGCTGCTGCGCTGGCACTCGCCCACCCTGGGCACGCTGGTGCCGGAACGCTTCATGCGCACCGCCGAGCGCCTGGGCGTGATCGTGCAGATCGGCCAGTGGGCATTGCACACCGCCGTCGCCCAGGCGCGCCAGTGGCGCGACGTGGGCCTGGACGACTTCAGCCTGACGGTCAACGTGTCCACCCTGCAGCTGCTGCGACCGCAGTTCCACGCCGAGGTGATGGCGCTGCTGCAGCAGGCCGGCATGCCGGCCAGCGCGCTGACCCTGGAGATCAACGAGAGCGCGCTGACCAACAACGCCGGCTTCGTCCACGACTCGCTCGGGCGCCTGCGCGACGAGGGCGTCAGCCTGTGCCTGGACAACTTCGGCACCGGCGACTCCAGCCTCAGCGCGCTGGTACGCTATCCGGTGGACCGGCTGAAGATCGACCGCAGCTTCATCAAGGGCGCGCCCTCGGGCGACCGCGAATCGGCCATCGCCCGCGCCATCATCGCCATGGGCCACCAGCTGGGCATGAAGGTGATCGCCAACGGCGTGGAGTCGCAGGCGCACGTCGGCTTCCTGCGCCGCAACGACTGCGACGCCTTCCAGGGCTACCTGTTCGGCGAACCGATGGCGCCCGAGCCGGCGGCCATGGCCCTGCGCCGGCGCTACCTGCGCCCGGACGCGTTCACCGAGAGCCGCCCGGACCGCACCCTGCTGCTGCTGGACGACGAGGAGAACGTGCTGCGCTCGCTGGTACGCCTGTTCCGGCGCGACGGCTACCGCATCCTGGCCGCCACCAACGTGCGCGACGCCTTCGACCTGCTGGCCACCAACGACGTGCAGGTGATCCTGTCCGACCAGCGCATGTCCGACACCAACGGGACCGAATTCCTCGGCCGGGTGAAGATGCTCTATCCGGACACCATGCGCCTGGTGCTGTCCGGCTACACCGACCTGGCCACGGTCACCGACGCGATCAACCGCGGCGCGATCTACCGCTTCCTGACCAAGCCGTGGAACGACGAGGAACTGCGCGAGCACATCCTGCAGGCGTTCCGTACCCACGACGAGCAGCGCGGCGGCCGGGAATAGGCACGCATGGCAACCGCGACCCTGGCACCCCGCGGATACCCCGGCGTCACCGCGGCGGCTGGCGCACCGGCAGCACGATGCGGAAGCGGGCGCCCTGGCCGGGCGGGCTGCTGGCCTCGATGCGCCCGTGGTGCTTGGCCACGATGCTGTAGGAGATCGACAGCCCCAGCCCGGTGCCGCGCCCGGCCGGCTTGGTGGTGAAGAACGGATCGAAGATGCGGTTGAGCAGCGCCGGCGCGATGCCCGGGCCGGTGTCGCGGAACTCGAGCCACACGGTCCCGCCCTCGTGCCCGGTGGCCACGGCAATGGTGCCGCGCTCGACGATCGCCTGGCCGGCGTTGAGCAGCAGGTTCATGTAGACCTGGTTGAGCTCGGAGGGCAGGCATTCCACCAGCGGCAGCTCGCCGTAGTGGCGTTCCAGCGCGACCTTGTACTTGAGCTCGTTCCAGATGATGTTGATGGTCGAGTCCAGGCCGGCATGCAGGTCGGCCATCTTCCAGGACTCGGCGCGGTCAGAGTACGAGAAATCCTTCAGATCGCGCACGATGCGGGTGACGCGCTCGATGCCCTCGCGCGACTCGGCCATCAGCTGCGGCAGGTCGCGGCTGATGAAATCGATGTCGAAGCGCGTGCGGATGTCGTCGATCTCGGCGACCAGCGCCTTCGGGTCCGGCGAGCGCAGCGCGCGCTCGTAGGCGTCGATCAGCGTGAACAGGCTGCGCAGGTATTCCTGCAGGCTGCCCAGGTTGGAATGCACGTAGCCGATCGGGTTGTTGATCTCGTGGGCGACGCCGGCGGCCAGCTGGCCGATGGAAGCCATCTTCTCCGACTGCAGCAGCTTCTCCTGGGCGCCGTTGAGGCGCAAGTAGGCCTGGCGCAGTTCCTCGTGGCGCTGCTGCAGCTCGCGTTCGTAGTCCTGGCGCCCCTCCATGGTGTGGAACACGGCCAGGTAGGCGCCGGCGGCCTGTCCCTCCGGATGCTGGAAGTACAGGTGTACGATCATCACGTGCTCGCCGATCGGCAGGCTGCCGGCCCAGGCCGCCTGGCGCCGTGCCTGCTCGCCCGCGCCGGCCGGCAGCAGGCCCAGCAGCCGGGTGCCCGGCGCCGTTCCGTTCCCGTCGCATCCCAGGGTCGCCAGCAGGCCCCCTCCCGCCCGGTTGGCGAACGCCAGCCGGCCCTGCGCGTCGAACAGCACCACGCCCTCGGCCATGGCGTCGCCCAGGGCCCGGAGCACCGCGGGCGACGGCAGGGGAGCTGGCGGCAGGCAGGGCCCTGCAGATGGATCGGAAGCCACGGCAACGCATGCGAGGGACGACGGCGCCACTATAAATGGCTGCACGTGGCCGCGCGCGGGCCGCGAAACGGCGCCGCCGCGGCCGGGGGCATTTGAACCGGGCCGGACCGGTGCACTAAGGTGGAGTCCCGTCTCCCGACCCGTGGCGCGTGCGCATCCTCATCGTCGACGATCACCAGCTGGTCCGCGCCGGGCTGGCCAAGCTGCTGCAGGCCAGCGCCGACATCGAGGTCGTGGCCGAGGCCGGCAACGCCGACCAGGCCCTGGCGATGGCGCAGGCACACCGGCCCGACGTCGTGCTGATGGACCTGTCGCTGCCGGACCGCAGCGGGCTGGAGGCGATGAGCGAGATCCTCCAAGCCCTGCCCGCCACGCGCGTGGTGGTCATGTCGATGTACGACGATACCGTGCACGTGCGCGAATCGCTGGACCGCGGGGCCGCCGGCTTCCTGGTCAAGGACGCCGCGCCCGAGGAGCTGGAGCTGGCCCTGCGCGCGGCCGGCTCCGGCCAGGTGTTCCTGAGCCCGCAGATCTCGGCCAGGATCCTGGCGCCGGTGCTGGGCCGGGAGCGGCTCACCGGCGTGGCGTCGCTGCCGCCGCGCCAGCGCCAGATCCTGCGCATGCTCGGCCGCGGGCTGAGCACCAAGGAAATCGCCGCCGAGCTCGGCATCAGCGGCAAGACCGTGGAGACCCACCGTGCGCGGATGATGGAGACGCTCGGCTGCCGGCGCGCCAACCAGCTGCTGCTGCTCGCCGCCCGCCACCGCGACGAGCTGCTCTGAACCCGACGCGCATGGCTGCCGATGCCGCCGGGGAAAGGATGCCGCCCTCGCTCGCGGTGCTGCTGGTGGACGACCACGCCGGCGTGGTCAATGCGCTCGTACGCCAGTTCCGCCGCCACCCCTGGCTGCACGTGGTCGCCAGCGCCGGCAACGGGCAGGAGGCGCTGCGCGCCGTGCGCCTGCTGGCGCCGGACGTGGTGCTGATGGACCTGGCCATGCCCGGCATGGACGGCCTGCAGGCCACCCGCCTCATCAAGTCCCTGCCGGATCCGCCCCGCGTCATCCTCGCCAGCCACTTCGACGACGCGGTGCACCGGGAATACGCCCGCCAGGCCGGGGCGGACGCCTTCGTCGGCAAGCTGGACTACCTGCAGGAGGTCCTGCCGCTGCTGGCGGGGTTCGCACGCATGCCGGCCGGGGCCGCGCAGCCGCCGCCCTGACCGCATCGTCCGCCGCCCGGGCCCGGGCGGCGGATCCTCGCGCTCCGGCCGGCCGCTATAATCGTCCTCTTCCCTCTGCCCTTCGCGCCCCCTCCGGAGCGCCGTCCCCATGTCCGAAGTCTCCCAGGAAGCCGCGCGCCGCCGCACTTTCGCCATCATCTCCCACCCCGACGCCGGCAAGACCACGCTGACCGAGAAGCTGCTGCTGTTCGGCGGGGCGATCCAGATGGCCGGCTCGGTCAAGGGCCGCAAGGCCGCCCGCCACGCCACCTCGGACTGGATGGCGCTGGAGAAGGAGCGCGGCATCTCGGTCACCTCCTCGGTGATGCAGTTCCCCTACGAGGACAAGATCGTCAACCTGCTCGACACCCCCGGCCACGCCGACTTCGGCGAGGACACCTACCGCGTGCTCACCGCGGTGGACTCGGCGCTGATGGTGATCGACGTGGCCAAGGGCGTGGAGGAACGCACCATCAAGCTGATGGAGGTGTGCCGGCTGCGCGACACCCCGATCATGACCTTCGTCAACAAGCTCGACCGCGAGGGCAAGGAACCGATCGAGCTGCTCGACGAAGTGGAGACCGTGCTGGGCATCAAGTGCGCGCCGGTCACCTGGCCGATCGGCATGGGCCAGCGCCTGAAGGGCGTGGTCCACCTGGTCACCGGCGAGGTCCACCTGTACGAGGCCGGACGCAACTTCACCCGCCAGGATTCGACCATCTTCGCCTCGATCGACGACCCGGCGCTGGAGGCGCGCATCGGCGCGCAGATGCTGGCCGAGCTGCGCGAGGAACTGGAGCTGGTGCAGGGCGCCAGCGACCCGTTCGACGAGGCCGAGTACCTGGCCGGCCGGCAGACGCCGGTGTTCTTCGGCTCGGCGGTCAACAACTTCGGCGTGCAGCCGCTGCTGGACTTCTTCGTCGCCCACGCGCCGCCGCCGCAACCGCACGCCACCACCGGCCGCATCGTGCAGCCGGACGAGGAAAAGCTCAGCGGTTTCGTGTTCAAGATCCAGGCCAACATGGACCCGCAGCACCGCGACCGGGTCGCGTTCATGCGCGTGTGCTCGGGCAAGTTCGTTGCCGGCATGAAGGCCTTCCACGTGCGCACCGGCAAGGAAGTGAAGCTGGCCAACGCGCTGACCTTCATGGCCTCGGACCGCGAGATCGCCGAGAGCGCCTTCCCCGGCGACGTGATCGGCATCCACAACCACGGCACGATCGCCATCGGCGACACCTTCACCGAGGGCGAGAAGCTGCAGTTCACCGGCATCCCCAACTTCGCCCCGGAGCTGTTCCGGCGCGCGCGCCTGCGCGACCCGCTCAAGCTCAAGCAGTTGCAGAAGGGCCTGGCGCAGCTGTCCGAGGAAGGCGCCACCCAGTTCTTCCGCCCGCTGATGAGCAACGACCTGATCCTCGGCGCGGTCGGCGTGCTGCAGTTCGACGTGGTCGCCTACCGGCTCAAGGACGAGTACGGCGTGGACGCCAGCTTCGAGCCGGTGGCCGTGACCACCGCCCGCTGGATCCGCTGCGACGACACCAGGACGCTGGAGGAGTTCCGCGAGAAGAACGCCCTGCACCTGTCCCTGGACGCGGCCGGCGAACTGGTCTACCTGGCACCGACCCGGGTCAACCTGGAGCTGGCCCGCGAGCGCGCGCCCGGCGTGCAGTTCGATGCCACCCGCGAGCATGCCGCCAGCATCGCCGGATGAACCGGCCGGGGTGAATCCGTCCGCCGGCTAAACCGGGGTGCCGGCGCCGGCCCGGCGCAGATGCGAACCGCTCGCGATTGGATTACCGTGTGGGCTGATGGACGCCCACGCCGCCCCCTCCACCGACTTCCGCGACGAGCTGGCCAGCGCGCTCACCCATGGCTTGGGCGCGATCGCCGCGCTGGCCGGCGGTGCCGTGCTGATCACGCTCTCGGCGATCTATGGCGACGGCTGGCAACTGGGCACGTCCATCGTGTTCAGCGTCACCCTGTTGCTGCTGTACGTGGCCTCCACCCTGTACCACGCGATCCCGCACCCGGGCGCCAAGGCGCGGCTGCAGGTGTTCGACCATTGCTGCATCTACCTGCTGATCGCCGGCACCTATACCCCGTTCCTGCTGGTCTCGATGCGCGGGCCCTGGGGCTGGAGCCTGTTCGCCGCGATCTGGGCCATCGCCGTGGCGGGCGTGGCGTTCAAGCTGTTCTACACCGGCCGTTTCCGGCTGCTGTCGACCCTGCTCTACCTCGCCATGGGCTGGCTGATCGTGGTCGCCCTCGCGCCGCTGCTCAGGTCGGTGGACGCCTGGACGCTGGGCTGGCTGCTGGCCGGCGGCGTGTTCTACACGCTGGGTACCTATTTCTACCAGCGCGACTCGATCCGCTACTTCCACGCCATCTGGCACCTGTTCGTCCTGGCCGGCAGCGTCTGCCATTTCGTCGCGGTGACCTCGCAGGTGCTCTGAGCGGCGCCGGCACTTCACGGCCGATCCGGTAGATTGGCCGCCCCTCGCCCGTTCCCCGCCCGTCCCGTGACATCCCCCGGCAACCGGATGCCCCGCTTCAACCTGCGCCAGCTGATCCTGCTGCTGTCGGTCGCCTCGGTGGTGTTCACCCTGCTCAGCGCCCTCTATGCCAGCCACCGGGTGCAGCACGAGATGCTCGTGCGCAACACCCTGGAGGCCAACCGCGTCTATGCGCGCAAGCTGGCCGAGACCGCCGACAACTACATCGACGCCCTGCAGCACGAAATGGCCTATTCGGCCACGCTGATGGGCCGGCACTGGCCGCAGCGGCAGACGCTGCTGGCCGAGGCCGCGCGGCTGCGCGGACAGGCCAACAACTACAACTCCGTGCTGGTGATCGACGCGCACGGCCGGGTACTGGCCAACGCGCCCGCCGGGCTGGGACTGGTGGGACGCGAGCTGACCAGCCGCGGCACCCGGCTCTCGCTCGAGCAGCGCGAGCCGCTGGTCACCCCGCCCTTCACCGGCGCCACCGGGCGGCTGGTCATCATGATCACCCACCCGATCCGCGATGCCGACGGGCACTACCTCGGGTTCGTGGCCGGCACCATCTACCTGCAGGAACGCAACCTGCTGCAGACCATCCTCGGCCAGCACTACTACCAGGACGGCTCCTACCTGTACGTGGTGGACCGGCACGGCGACATCCTCTACCACCCCGACCGCGAACGCATCGGCAAGCCCACGCCCCCCACCCCGATCACCCGCCAGGCGATGGCGGGCGCCACCGGCAGCCTGCGCGCGGTCAACAGCCGCGGCATGGACATGCTGGCCGGGTTCTCGGCGATGCGCGACACCGACTGGGGCATTGTCTCGCAACGGCCGGCCAGGGCCGCCCTGGCCGAGCTGGACCACACCGTGCCGCTCACCTTGCTCTACACCCTGCCGCTGTTCCTGCTGGCGCTGATCGGCCTGTGGCTGTTCTCGCGGCTGATCGCGCGGCCGCTGTGGCAACTGGCGCGGCGCGCCAGGGGAATGGACGGTCCCGACTCGCAGCAGGCCATCGCCAGCGTGCGCGCCTGGTACTTCGAGGCTGCGCAGCTGAAGAAATCGATCCTCACCGGTCTGGCATTGCTGGACCGCAAGATCCGCGTGCTCAACCGCGAATCCACCACCGACCCGCTCACCGGGCTGGTCAACCGCCGCGGCATGCAGGCCTGCCTGGACGACTGGACCGCCCGGCGCCAGCCCTTCGCCGTGCTGATGCTGGACATCGACCACTTCAAGCAGGTCAACGACCGCTGGGGGCACGCCAAGGGCGACGAGGTGCTGCGCTTCTTCGGCGAACTGCTGCAGCGCAGCTTCCGTCCGGACGATGTCCCGTGCCGCAGCGGCGGCGAGGAATTCACCGTGCTCCTGCCGGGCATGCCCCCGGAGCAGGCGCTGGCCGCGGCCACGCGCCTGCGCGGGCGCCTGGCCGACGCGCCCTCGCCGACCGGCACGCCGATCACCGTGTCCATCGGCGTGGCCCATTGGCCGGCCACGGCCGATGACGTGGGCGCGGTACTGGAGCGGGCCGATGCGGCGCTGTACCGGGCCAAGGAAGGCGGGCGCGATCGCGTCGAGGTCGCCGATACGGAGTGACGATGCGCCGCGGCGATCAGGGGCGGTCGTCGTCGCCCGCGACACCGGTGCGCGCCGGCACCACGTCGGCCACCAGGTACAGCGGCCGCTGCTTGGACTCCAGGTACAGCCGCCCGAGGTATTCGCCGATCAGGCCGAGCGCGATCAGCTGGATGCCGCCCAGCAGCAGGATGACCGTCATCATCGTCGGCCAGCCGGCCACCGGATCGCCCCACACCGCCGCCTTGAACAGGATCCAGGCCGCATAGCCGAAGGCCACCAGCGCGGTGGCCAGGCCGAGGTAGGTCGCCACCCGCAGCGGCGCGGTGGAGAAGCTGGTGATGCCCTCCAGGGCGAAGTTCCACAGCCGCCACAGGTTGAACTTGCTGGACCCGGCCAGGCGCGGCTGGCGATGGTAGGGCACCGCGACCTGGCGCAGGCCGACCCAGCCGAACAGCCCCTTCATGAAGCGCTGGCGCTCGCGCAACTGGCGCAGTCCCGCCAGCGCCTGCGGCGACAGCAGGCGGAAATCGCCGGTGTCGGCCGGGATCGGCGTGCGCGACAGGTGCCCGATCACCCGGTAGAACGCGGCGGCGGTGACGCGCCGCAGCCAACCATCGCCCGTGCGTGCCACGCGCGTGCCGTAGACGTTGTCGTAGCCCTGCGCCCACCACGCCACCAGGCGCGGGATCAGTTCCGGCGGGTCCTGGCCGTCGGCATCGAGCAGGATTGCCGCCCCTTCCCGTACCCGGTCCAGTCCCGCGGTCAGCGCCGCTTCCTTGCCGAAGTTGCGCGACAGGCGCAGTGCCTCCACCCGCGGGTCCTGCGCCGCCAGCGCGGCGATCACCGCCCAGGTGTCGTCGCTGCTGCCGTCGTCGACATACAGTACGCCCGGATCGAGCTGCGGCAACGCCTCGAACACCGCCTGCAGGCGCGCATGCAGCCGGGGCAGGCTCGCCGCCTCGTTGCAGGCGGCCACCACCACCGTCAATCGTTGTCTGGTCATGGCGCCATGGTAGCCGCGGTCAACGCGGCCCCAGGTAGGCAGGTCCGCCCAGTTGCGCGGCCTGGCGCTGGATCCACGCCGCGCGCCGCTGCACGAACGGCCCCGGGCGGGCGGCATCGTAGCGGCGCGGCGACGGCAGCACCGCGGCCAGCAGGGCGCTCTGCGCCGGGGTCAGGCGGGCGGCATCCTTGTGCCAGAAATGGCGGGCCGCCGCTTGCGCCCCGTACACGCCGTCACCGAACTCGGCGACGTTGGCGTACATCTCCAGGATCCGCCGTTTCGGCCAGAACAGTTCGATCAGTACGGTGTACCAGGCCTCGAGCGCCTTGCGCGGCCAGCTGCGACCGGACCACAGGAACAGGTTCTTGGCGACCTGCTGGCTGATCGTGCTGGCGCCACGCACGCGCCCGCCCCGGGCATTGTGGTCGCGCGCCTTCTCGATGGCGGCCAGGTCGAAACCATGGTGGAACGGGAAACGCTGGTCCTCGGCGGCCACCAGCGAAATCCCCACGCTGGGAGCCATCGCCTCCAGGTCGCACCAGCGATGCTGCAAGCTGAAATCGCCCTGGCCGTGGAGCCAGGCCCCGAGCTGGCGCTCGACCATCATCGCCGACACCGGCGGATCGATGAAACGCAGCACGAGCACCTGCAGCACGGTGATGCCGGCCAATCCCAGCGGGACGGCCAGCAACCAGCGCCAGAGCCGGCTCTTGCGCGACTGCCTCGGAGCCCCCATCTGTCCCGCATCCTTCCCTCGACAAGGGCCGCATTATCGTCCATGCGGCCGTCCTTCCCATGGAAACTCCGATGAATGCTCCCGAATCGCGCGACAGCCTGCTCCGCTTCCTGCTGCCGGCCGCCGGCGTACGCGGGGTGCACGTCGCCCTCGACGAGACCTGGACCGGGCTCCTGGCCCATGCGCACTACCCGCCGGCCATCCGCGAACTGCTCGGCGAAGCCTGCGCCGCGGCCGCCCTGTTCACCGGGCACACCAAGGTCGACGGCCGCCTGTCCATCCAGCTGCGCGCGGACGGCGACCCGCTGAGCACCCTGTTCGCCGAATGCGCCGCCGACGGCCAGATCCGCGGCATCGCGCGCCACGCGCCGCAGGCCGACATCGCGCGGGACCTGCTCCGGCTGGGCGAACACGCACTGCTGGCCATCACCATCGAGAATCCCGGCCTGGATCCGCGCGAACCGCAGCGCTACCAGAGCCTGGTGGAGCTGGCCTCCCCCAGCCTGAGCGAGGCTTTCCAGGCCTATTTCCTCCAGTCCGAGCAGTTGCCCACGCGCCTGTTGCTCGCCGCCGACGGCACCCAGGCCCGCGGCCTGCTGCTGCAGAAGCTGCCGGGCGATGCCGGCGACGCGGATGGCTGGAACCGCATCGGGGCGCTGTTTGACACGCTCGACGAGCGCGAGTTGCTGGCCGTGGCGGCCGGCCCCCTGGTGCACCGGCTGTTCCACGAGGAGGATCCACGGCTGCTCGGCACGCGCCCGCTGCGCTTCGGCTGCTCGTGTTCGCGCGAGCGCGTGGCCGACGTGCTGCGTTCGCTGGGCGAGGACGAGGCCCGCCAGGCCGCGGCGGCCACCGGCGGCGTGGTCGAGGTGCGCTGCGAATTCTGCGGCCAGCAGTACCGTTTCCCCGGCGACGAGCTGCCCGCTCTGTTCTCCCCTCGCATGGCGCATGCGGCGCCTCCCGCGCACCTGCAATGAGACGCGGTGCGCTTGTTAAAGAATCATGAATCGCCTAGCATTCCTGCCTACGCTTGGGGAACTTGCACGCTCCGCACTGGTCTTTGGGACACGATGAGCCCGTTCATGCGCCTGCCGTTGGCCTTCATGCTCGCCCTTTCGATGGCGACGGGCGCGCACGCACAGTCGAAGGCCAGGACGCTTCCGCAGCAACCCTCCACGGTCCTGCCGGTCTGGAACAAGGGCAGCGGCAAGGTGGAAGCGCTGCTCTACCTGGAACCGACCGGCGAGCAGGGCGTCGGGGCGCGCTGGCACTTCGGCCGCAATTCCCTCGATGCGGTATTCGGCCTGTCCAAGGGCGATTCCCTGGGGCTGCTGTGCAACAGCGGCGGCAGCACCAGCATCTCGGGCCTGGCCAGCCGCTGCATGTTGGCCACGCTCGGCAACGACGCCGATGACACCTCCTCCGCCACCCATCACCTTTCGGCCAACGTGGCCTTCAACCGCGGCAGCAACACCGTCGGCGTGGCCGCCGGTGCCGGGCAAGGCACGCTGCCGGCCTGGCTGACGGGCAACACCAAGTCCCCGTCTTCGCGGGTCCAGCAGAACGACCTGACCGTGTTCGGTCAGAAGAACATCGGTGCCGAAGGCTACGTCTCCATCGCCGGCACCTATGCCCGGGCACGCCTGGTCCCCCTGGCCGATGCAACCCCGGCAATGGTCGACCAGTGGGACAACAAGACCCTCAGCGTCGGGGGCGGTTACGGGGCATTCAGCGCCAGCGTCATCGGACGCGTCGTCGATGCACCCGGCCAGGGCCGCTGGGAAGGCCTCGGCCTGGGCGTCACCTGGCGCACGCCATGGAGCGGCCGGCTCACCGTAGGCGCCGAAAATGTGATCAGCCGCGGCAAAAACCCGTTCGCGCCGAACAACAGCAGCAACGATGAGGGCACCGTGCCCTACGTCCGCTACGAGCAGGACTTGTAGGAAATTCCGCGCTGCAACATGGATTTCGGCCGCTCGCGACGGCTTTTAACGACTCTTTAATTCGGCCTGCAAGGTGACTACCATCGGTCCACCCTGCAGGCCTTGGCTCTCTCCTTGGGCGCCTCCTGCAGGCAATCCTTGGCTTTACCCAAGAATCCACTTGGAGAGAGAACGTTATGAATTGCAGGACCAACAAACTGCGCGATGCCGTCGTGCTCGCGCTGATCGCCGGCACCGCTGCCGGCGCCGCGCAGGCGCAGGACAGCGCTTCCCAGCCCACCAACCTCGACCGCATCGAAGTCACCGGTTCGCGCATCCGCTCGGTCGACGTCGAGACCGCGCAGCCGGTGTTCACCCTGAGCCACGAGGACATCCAGCGCTCCGGCCTGACCAACGTCGGCGACATTCTGCAGAACCTGAGCATCAGCGGCACCCAGAACTTCAGCAAGGCCGCGGTACTGACGTCCAACCCGGAGCAGGGCGGGCAGTACGTCAACATCTACAACCTCGGCGAACAGCGCACCCTGGTGCTGGTCAACGGCAAGCGCTGGACGTCCACCCTCGCCGGCTACACCGACCTGTCCACGATCCCGACCTCGCTGATCGACCACATCGACATCCTGAAGGACGGCGCTTCGGCGATCTACGGTTCCGATGCCGTGGCCGGCGTGGTCAACATCATCCTGCGCAAGAACTTCGACGGCGTGGAAGCCTCCGTCCAGTACGGCCAGAACAGCCTGGGCGACGGCGCCAAGACCCAGTACTCGCTGACCATGGGCAGCACCGGCGAGCGCTCCTCGATCATCTTCGGCGCCAGCTATACCAACGAAGATCCGGTGTGGGCCAAGGACCGCGAACTGACTCGCTACACCTATGGCCCGAACCATGCCGAGGATGGCCTCTCCGGCACCGGCCCCTGGGGTCGCTTCACCGACCCGCGCGCCGAGGGCACTGCCGGCGCCGGCGTTTACAACAGCCGGGGCGTTTGGGTACCGAACAATTGGGTCATCAACCACACCGGCACGTGGGATGGCAACGGTGTCGGTGCCGACGCCACCGATCTTGGCAACTACCATACCCCTGTCGGCATCGACGACTACTACAATCCCACCCAGCAGATGATGCTGGCGCAGAAGACCACCAGCAAGTCGGTCTTCACCTCGGCCTCCTACGACGTCACCGACAACATCACGTGGAAGACCACGGCGATGTACACCGACCGCGAGTCGACCGCGCAGGTCGCCGGCTATCCGCTCACCTCCGGCTCCCAGCCGTCGTTCCCGGTCTACATCGACGGCGACAGCTACTACAACCCGATGCCGGGATACGACCTGACGTTCTACCGGCGCATGGTCGAGATGCCGCGCGTCACCCGCAACAACGCCAAGAGCCTGCACATCGACTCGTCGCTGGAAGGCAGCTTCAACGTCGGCGACCACGGCTGGAACTGGGACGCGGGCCTGAACTACAACAAGTTCGAGGTCCACACGACCTCGACCGGCAACGTCAACCTGCTGGCGCTGCAGAAGGCCCTCGGCCCGTCGTTCCTCAACAGCGAGGGCGTCGTCCAGTGCGGCACCGCCGACAACCCGATCCCGCTGGGGACCAGCATGGGCCTGGGCCAGTGCACCCCGTTCAACATCCTGGGTGGCCCATCGGCCTCGACCGCCGATGCGTTGGCCTACATCAGCACCCTCGGCCAGTCGTCGCTGCAATCGGTGACCAAGCAGGTCTTCGCCGACGTCACCGGCGGCCTGTTCGACATGCCGGGCGATGCGGGTGAGTTCTCGTTCGCTGCCGGCGTCGAGCACCGCAAGGTGAACGGCTACGACTATCCCGACCAGATGAGCAGCGCCGGTTACACCACCGACCTGGCCGGCTGGGCGACCAAGGGCAGCTACAACGTCAACGAGGCCTACCTGGAATTCATGATCCCGGTGCTGAAGGATCGCCCCTTCGCCAAGGAGCTCTCCTTCGACATCGCCGGCCGGTACTCGGACTACTCGAACTTCGGCAGCACCACCAACACCAAGTTCAGCCTGACCTGGAAGCCGTTCGACGACCTGCTGGTGCGTGGCACCTACGGCAAGGGCTTCCGCGCCCCGACCCTGGACGACACCTTCGGCGGTGGCACGCAGACCTTCGACTACTACACCGATCCCTGCGATGCCCAGTTCGGCTCGCGCGGCAACCCGGCGGTCGATGCCCGCTGCTCGGCCGAAGGCCTGGCTTCGGACTTCCGCCAGACCGACAGTGCCGGCAACCCGGTGACCGCACGTGACACCCAGGGCAACACCCCGTTCCAGGCCGGCGTCGGCAACGATTCGCTCAAGCCCGAGACCAGCCGTACCCGCACCATCGGCCTGGTCTACAGCCCGAGCTGGGCCGAGGGCCTGAACGTGTCGGTCGATTGGTACCGGATCTCCGTGTACAACATGATCACGGCGATCAGCGCGGACTACGTGCTGAACCAGTGCTACCTGGCCGGTTCGGCCCAGTACTGCGACCAGTACGCGCGTGATGCCACCTCCGGCCAGGTGGTGAGCCTGAGCCGCGGCAACGCCAACCTGGGCCAGATGGAAACCGAGGGCTATAACGTCGGCGTGAACTACCGGCTGCCGGAATTCGGCGTCGGCCAGTTCACCTTCACGCTGGATGCCAACTACCTGTCCAAGTTCCGCGAGCAGAGCACCTCCGACGCGGGCTGGAGCGACTACGCCGGTTACTGGAACTTCCCGCGCGTGCGTGGCACCTTCGGCGTGAACTGGAAGAAGGGCGACCTGTCGGCGAGCTGGGACCTGCGCTACTACGGCGGTTTCCGCGACTACTGCTGGGATACCGACGTGGAGTGCAACGACCCGGGCTACACCACCCCGAACGCGGGCTGGGGTGGCGGCGACGGCGCCAACAAGAAGGGAGCGATCACCTATCAGGACGTTTCGCTGACCTGGAACGCGCCCTGGAACGGCACGGTCACCGTGGGCGCCCGCAACGTCTGGGACAAGAAGCCGCCGATCACCTACTCGCTCGACAACAACAGCTCGTCGTCGATCGACCCGATGCTGGACTACGATCGCTACGTGTTCATGCAGTACACCCAGCGCTTCTGATCTAAGCAGTCACCGGCAATGCAGAGCGGCCCCGGAAACGGGGCCGCTTTCTTTTTGGGTCGCCCGCTTGTTGAGTGGTCCGCCTGATAGTCGGCTTGGCAAGCGCTCCAAGGAACCGGCGTAGGGACGCTTCTCCCGTACGGAGAAGCAGCCGGGCTCCCCGCGGCTCGATCGAAGCATCGATGGCCGTCTGCCGCGGCCGTTTGGCGTGAAACCGGCAACGATTCGCTGAACGGCCCTCGCCTCGCGCAGGACTGGCGACGCCATCGAGCCGCTGGCAAGGCATTGTTCCGGCACCGGACATCGGCACGCCACACCCGTGCACGACGATCGTCCAGGTTCGGCACATTGACCACCCGGCGCGGCCGCGTCCGGGCCTTGCAGCATCTGCCAGGCGACGGCCTGACGAGTGAAGCCTCGGTTGCCGCCCCATCGGCAACGCGGTGCGGTTACGCCGGGATCAGCGTCGCGATGACGTGCTCGACATAGGCCTCGAAATCGTCGCGGTCCTGCTTGGGATGCTCGAACTGCTGGGCCAGCTGCAGGAAACCGACATAGGCCGCGTAGGCCAGGCGGGCGCGGTGGCGCGCGTCGGTCGAGCTGAGCCCCGCCTGGCGGAAGGCGACGACCAGGTAGTCCATGCGGCTCTTGGAGACCCGGTCGATCACCGGGCCCACGGCAGGATGGTCCAGCGCCTTGAGCAGCTCGCTGTAGATCACGTGCGGCTTGACCTCGTGCGCGACGACCTGGAACAGCGCGCGCAGGCGCTGGCGCGGATCGGGCACGTCGGCCAGCGAGCCGAACACGTTTTCCTGCTCGAACTGTTCCCACTTCTCCAGCGCCGCCTGCAGCAGCGCGTCGCGCGAAGGGAAGTGCCAGTAGAAGCTGCCCTTGGTCACGCCCAGTCGCCGCGCCAGCGGCTCCACCGCCACCGCTCCCACGCCCTGCTCGGCGATCAGGTCCAGCGCCGCCTGGGCCCAGTCGTCGGCGCTCAGCCGATGGGTCCGGGAAGATGCAGTGGAACCGGTTTCACCCGGCCGTACAGGCGCAGTCGTCGCCTGGGAATTGTCGGTATCTGCCATCGGGGGATTTAACCATACGGCAGCGTTGGTTGCAGTATGTCGGTGAAGCCTAAGGTCTGATCGGCAAGCCCGGGCGGGCGGGCCCTCTTCTCCATACCCAGCAGTATTGACTTTGCCGGGGCGCCGACCATACCATTGGGTATGGTCACCCCGACTCTCTCGCTGCCGGACATCCGGCCGCTGCGCCTGTGCGGCGGCGGCGGGCTGGCGCTGGCTGCCACGCAGATCGGGACGGATCGCCGCGGCACGGTGGTCATGGCCCATGGCTTCGGCCAGACGCGCCACGCCTGGACCGGCACCGGCCTGGCGCTGGCCGGTGCCGGTTACCGCGCCGTGGCCTATGACGCGCGCGGCCACGGCGAATCCGCCCGCAATCCGGCAGGCACCGCCTACGACGGCCAGCAGTTCACCGACGACCTCATCGTCGTGGCCGGCGAGCAGCCGCGGCCACCGGCGCTGGTGGCCGCCTCCATGGGCGGGCTGTTCGGCCTGCTTGCCGAGGCGCGCTGGCCCGGCCTGTTCTCGGCCCTGGTGCTGGTGGACATCACCCCGCGCTGGGATACCGCCGGGCTGGAGCGCATCCTGCGGTTCATGACCGCCCATCCGGCAGGATTCGATTCGCTCGAGCATGCTGCCGACGCCATCGCGGCCTACCTGCCGCACCGTCCGCGCAAGTCGGCCGGGGCATTGCAGGCGTTGCTGCATCGCGACGAGGCCGGCCGCTGGCAATGGCACTGGGACCCGCGTCTGGTCGAGGAACTGGCCCGCGACAGCGAGCGCCACCAGCACGCGCTGGCCGAGGCGGCACGCCAGGTCCGCTGCCCGATCCTGCTGGTTAGTGGCGGGCGCAGCGACTTGGTCACGCCGCAGACCGTCACCGAATTCCTCGCGCTGGCGCCACACGCCACCCACGTCGAACTGCCGCAGGCCACGCACATGGTGGCCGGCGACGACAACACCGCCTTTACCGCCACTGTGCTGGATTACCTGGACGCTCTGCCCACGGCCCCCACCCGTGCAACGTCCGCCACCGAGTACGTCACCGGAGCCCATCCATGAGCATCGTCGTTCCCTTCCTCCTGATCCTGCTGGCGGGCGGCTTCGCCGCCTACCACCGCCTACGGCTCGCCGCGTGGACGGCCATCAGCGCCGTGCTGCTGGTGGCGTGCTGGCTGCTCGGGGCCAGCCATGGCGCCACGATCGTGGCGGCGGTGATCGTCGCGCTGGTCGCCGTGCCGGTGCTGCTGCCGTTCATCCGCAAGCCGCTGCTGACCACGCCGCTGCTGGGCGTGTTCCGCAAGGTGCTGCCGCCGCTGTCGCAGACCGAGCGCATCGCCCTGGAGACCGGCTCGGTCGGCTTCGAGGGCGAGCTGTTCACCGGCGATCCGGACTGGCAGAAGCTGCTGGACTACCCCAAGCCGCAGCTCAGTGCCGAGGAGCAGGCCTTCCTCGACGGCCCGGTCGAGGAGCTGTGCAAGATGATCGACGACTGGGAGATCACCCACGTCCGTGCCGACCTGCCGCCGCAGGTGTGGGACTTCATCAAGAAGAACAAGTTCTTCGGCATGATCATCCCGAAGGAATACGGCGGCCTGGGCTTCTCCGCGCTGGCCCACCACAAGGTGATCCAGAAGATCGCCTCGATCTCCAGCGTGGTCAGCTCCACCGTCGGCGTGCCCAATTCGCTCGGCCCGGGCGAGCTGCTGGTCCACTACGGCACCCGCGAGCAGAAGGACTACTACCTGCCGCGCCTGGCCGCCGGCCAGGAAGTGCCGTGCTTCGGCCTGACCGGCCCGTTCGCCGGCTCCGACGCCACCTCCATCCCCGACTACGGCATCGTCTGCAAGGGCGAGTGGAACGGCGCCAACGTGCTCGGCGTGCGCCTGACCTTCGACAAGCGCTACATCACCCTGGCGCCGGTGGCGACGATCATCGGCCTGGCCTTCCGCATGTACGACCCGGACGGCCTGCTCGGCGAGACCCGCGACATCGGCATCACCCTGGCGCTGCTGCCGCGCGAGACCGCCGGCGTCGAAGTGGGCCGCCGCCATTTCCCGCTCAACTCGCCGTTCCAGAACGGACCGGTGCGCGGCAAGGACGTGTTCATCCCGCTGAGCCAGCTGGTCGGCGGGCCCGACTGGGCCGGCAAGGGCTGGAACATGCTCAACGAGTGCCTGGCCGTGGGCCGCTCGATCACCCTGCCCTCCACCGCCAGCGGCGGCGCCAAGGCCGGCGCGGTGATCACCGGCGCCTATGCGCGCATCCGCAAGCAGTTCGGCATGTCGGTCGGCCGCTTCGAGGGCGTGGAAGAGGCGCTGGCACGCATCGGCGGCAAGGCCTACAAGATCAGCGCGCTGTCGCAGGCCACCGCCGCGGCGGTGGACCGCGGCGACGTGCCGTCGGTGCCCTCGGCCATCGCCAAGTACCACTGCACTTCGATGAGCCGCGAATGCATCGCCGACGTGATGGACATCATCGGCGGCAAGGGCATCATCCTGGGGCCGCGCAACTTCGCCGGCCGCAGCTGGCAGGCCTCGCCGATCGCGATCACGGTCGAGGGCGCCAACATCATGACCCGCAGCCTGCTGATCTTCGGCCAGGGCGCGATCCTGTGCCACCCGTGGGTGCTGCAGGAAATGAAGGCGGCGCAGGACCCGGATCGCCGCGCCGGCATCGAGGCCTTCGATCGGAGCCTGTTCGGCCACATCCGCTTCGGCATCTCCAACGCGGTGCGCTCGTTCTGGTTCGGCATCACCGCCGCCAAGTTCGGCGCGGCGCCGGGCGATGCCTACACCCGCCGCTACTTCCGCAAGCTCGACCGCTATTCGGCCAACCTGGCGCTGATGGCCGACGTGTCGATGCTGATGCTCGGCGGCAAGCTGAAGTTCAAGGAGTCCCTGTCCGGGCGCCTGGGCGACGTGCTCAGCCACGTCTACATGACCAGCGCGATGCTCAAGCGCTACCACGACGAGGGCGCGCCGGAAGTCGACAAGCCGCTGCTGGCCTGGGCCTTCCACGACAGCGTGCACAAGATCGAGGAGGCATTGTCGGCCGCGCTGCGCAACTTCCCGATCCGTCCGGTCGGCTGGGCGCTGTGGGCGCTGATCTTCCCGTTCGGCCGCCGTGCCGAGGCTCCCGGCGATCGCCTCGGCCATCGCGTGGCCTCGCTGCTGATGTCCACCAACGAAGCGCGCGACCGCCTGGCCCACGGCGTGTTCCTGACCCCGGGCGAGCACAACCCGGGCGGGCGCATCGCCAGCTACCTGGCCAAGGCGGTGGCCGCCGAGCCGGTGGAGCGCAAGCTGCTCAAGGCGATCAAGGCCGGCAGGATCCAGGCCCTGGAATTCGCCGGACAGCTGGAGGAAGCGGTGCGCGGCGGGGTGATCACCGCCGAGGAGCGCAGCCAGCTGGAGGAACTGCGCGAGATCACCCTGGACACGATCTCGGTGGACGATTTCGATACCGAGGAGCTGCGCTCGGCCGGCTACGTCCACCTGGAGCAGCACGAAACCGGCCGCGCCGCGGCCTGATTCCAGCCCGCCCCGGCTTCACCCACGACGGCGGACCCAGGTCCGCCGTCGTCCGTTGCAAGGAGCCTGCACGATGGCCTCGCGCCTGCTGGACCTGTATCGCCGCATCTCGCCATGGCCGGCAGGGCACTGGCTGTTCTCGCGCCTGGTATGCCTGAAGGCGCCCTACTTCGCCTCGATCGCCCCGACCATCACCTGCCTGCAGCCCGCTCGCTGCGAGGCGCGCATGGCCCATCGCCGGCGCGTCGCCAACCATCTCGGCACCGTGCACGCGATCGCCCTGTGCAACCTGGCCGAGCTGGTGGCCGGGGTGATGGTGGACGCCTCGCTGCCGGCCGGCATGCGCTGGATCCCCAAGGGCATGCAGGTGCGCTACCTGAAGAAGGCGGTCGGTACCCTGCAGGCGGTGGCCACGCCGCAGTCGCAGCTGCGTCAGGCCGACGCCGGCTACGACCTGCCGGTGCAGGTGGTGGTCCGCGATCCAACCGGCGAGGCGGTGTTCACCGCCACCATCGACATCTGGATGTCGCCGCGCCCGGCCAAGCCATGACGGCGGCCACGCCTGCGGCGAGAGGCCGGGCCGCCAGGCGCGAGCCGTGCGGCGGCAGCGCGACGACGCCGGACCGGTGAACGCGGGAAGCGACCGGACAGCGCCCAAACCGGGGCAGCGCGGTCCCGCCATCCGTCGCCCCCCGGTCGACGAGATGGCATCGGCCTTGCCGGACACGGTCCTGTCGCCGACGCTCCCCAGGATCGGCGATTGCCCGTGCGGCATGGGTGGCCCATTCCATCCACATCGCATGCCGCCAAGTCCGCGGCCGCCGGGTCATGCCACAGCCGCGGCCAGCCCAGCGCCCAGCCGTCACATGCGCCCTTGCCTCACCGGCACTGCGCCCCCTGACCGCGGGATGCCGCGCCACGGACCGCGGCTGGCGAATCAGGAACGCTCCGTCAGCCGCGCCAGGCGCCAGCCGATCCAGCCCGAGGTCGCCGCGGCCAGGCCCGCCAGCAGGGCGAAGCCGGGCACGCCCATGCCGAGTGCGCGCAGGCCGTTCATCGACGTGGCCACCACCACGTCCCCGGCGCGCCAGACCGCCGTGTCCACCGCGTTCTTGCCCTGGTAGCGCAGCTCGCGCGGCACCCGCGTATACAGGCTCTCGCGCGCCGGGCCGACCATGCCGTAGGACAGCGAGCGGGTCACGATCAGCGCCAGCACCGCCCACGGGAACACCCACAGCACCGGCACGAACGGCGTGGCCGACATCGCCGTGGCCAGCAGCACCGCCACGCTGGCCACCGCCCAGGCACCGATCGGCGCGGACGCGCCCCAGCGCACCAGCAACCAGCGGGTGACGGTCAGCTGCACGATGATCTGGGTGATGTTGGTCACCGCGTCCACGCGCGCGGCGAAGCGCGTGCGCGCCACCGCGTCGGCCACGAAGGTCGCGTGCGAGTAGTCGGTCATCAGCACGTAGCCGACCGTGCCGATGCAGTCGCCCAGCAGCATCAGCAGCGCCATGTTGCGGATGAAGGGCTGGGTGAAGACCTGCTTGAGTCCGTCGAACATGCCGCCGCCGACCGCGGCGGCGTTGCCGGCCTCGTGGCGGCGGGCGCCGTAGCGATCGGCCCAGCGCCCCAGCCACAGCACGCAGGCCAGCGCACCGAACAGCAGCAGCGCCGAGACCACCAGCAGCGGCGCCACGCCGATCACCCCGACCAGCTGCTCGGTCAGCAGCGGCCCGCACACCGACCCGGCCACGCCGCCCAGGCCGATCACCGGATACAGGCGGCGGGCCTGCTCGTTGTCCCAGATATCGGCCATGAAGCTCCAGAACACCGACACCACGAACAGGTTGAAGGTGCTCACCCACACGAAGAACACGATGCCCAGCGCACGCGGGCTGAGCAGGCCGGAGCTGGTGAACAGCGGCACGAAGCCGACCAGGCAGGCGGCGAAGAACACGTACACCGCCGGCACGAAGATCCGCCGCGGCCAGCGCACGGTCATCCAGCCGAACACCGGCGTCAGCACCAGCGTGGCCACGAAGGTGCCCAGCCAGAACCAGGGCAGCTGGGTCGAGCCGACCGCCGCCGAGAGCTGCTCGCGCACCGGCCGGATCACGTAGTAGGACGCCAGCACGCAGAAGAAATAGAGGAACGAGAACACAACGGCGGTGCCTTCGCCGGTGTGCACCCTGCGCTGCTTGGCGTGCATCGCCCGTATCCGAACGTGGGAAGCGCGCAAGGTAGCCGATGCGCGGAGCCGGCGCCAATGCCCGCGGGCCCGACGCGCTCAGTCCGGCTGGCGGCGCGCCGCGTGCGTGGTCAGCCAGACCCCGGCCGCGGACAGCACGAAGCCGGCCGCCTTCGTCCAGGTGACCGGCTCGCCGAACCAGGCCCGCCCCATCATCGCAGTGACCGCCGGCATCAGGAAGAACAGCGAGGCCACCGAGGCCGCCGCGCCACGCCGGATCAGCATGAACAACAGGGTGAAGCCGCCGATGGAATTGACCACCACCAGCCAGGCCAGCGGCCCGAGGAACGCCGTTCCCGCGTCGTGGACGAACCCCTCGCCGGCGGCGAACGGCAACAGCACCAGCGCCGCCGCCGCGTTCTGCACGGCCAGCCCGCAACGCGGATCCACCGCCGAGGCATGGCGCTTCTGGTAGACGGTGCCCAGCGCGATGCCCACCAGCCCCACTCCCAGGCCGATCCACGCCGCGGCCGAGGCGGCCGGCTCCAGGCGGTCGGCCACGACCATGGGCACGCCGGCCAGGCCGATCCCCAGGCCCAGCCAGCCACGCCGGTCCAGGCGCTCCTGTCCCGATGCGGCCGACATCACGGCCACCAGCAACGGCATGCAACCGATCACCAGCGCCGAAATGCCGGCGTTGGCACCGTGCAGGAACGCCCAGTACACCCCGCCGAAGTGGCAGGCCAGCATCAGCACGCCGGCGACCGCGCTGTACGCGGCCTGCGTCCACGTCGGCCAGCGCGCGCGGAGCGCCAGGCCCATCCCGGCGAAGAGCAGGGCGGTGATGCCGAACCGCCACGCCAGCACCGTGAACGGCGCGCCATGGGCCACCGCCAGCTTGCCGGCGATGTAGCCGGTGCACCACACCAGCACGAAGGCCAGCCCCATGCCCTGCCCGCGGGAGTATCCGGATTGCGCCATGGCCGCCATGCTGGGGCAGGCGTGCCGCCGCGCGCCACGCGACCTTGGTCCGATATCCGCCACCGCCATGCAAATCGCGTTGTGCATCAAGGTATTGGACCGGGTTCATCGAGCGGTTTGTGCAATCGCGGAAAGCGGCGCTAGAATCGGGCGCGGCGTCCCCGGAGCATCCAACCCGATGAAAGAAGTAGGCAAGCGTCGTCGCTTCCGCGCGGCAGCGACAGGATTGCTCGGGGCCTTGCTCCCCCTCGCGCTCGCCTCCACCGCGCAGACGCCCGCCCCGACGACGCAGACCCTGGCCTACCGTCCCGACGCGGTGCCGGCCACCCAGCCGGCCGCCTGGCGCCCGGCGTCCCCGGCGACCGACGTCAAGCCGCTGCCGGCCACCTTCAATGTCGCCGCCTTCGAGTCCATGGCCGAGCAGCTCACCGCCGGCCAGCGCGTGCCCGGCATGGCGATGGCCATCGTCCACGGTGGACGGGTGATCTCCGCGCGCGGCTACGGTGTCACCGACGTCAGCCACCCGACGCCCGTCGATGCCCATACGCCGTTCCGCCTGGCCTCGCTGTCCAAGGCCTTCGCCGGCACCATGGCCGGCCTGCTGGTCAACGACGGCCAGTTGCGCTGGGACAGCAAGGTCACCGACTTCGTGCCCGGCTTCCAGCTGTCCAACCCGGAAGCGACGCGGCGGCTGACCGTGGCCGACCTGGTCAGCCAGCGCGCCGGCCTGCCGTCCAACGCCTACGACCGCGACATCGAGGCCAACGCCGACTACTACACGGTGACCCGCAAGCTGGCGAGCACGCCGCTGCGCTGCATGCCGGGCACCTGCTACTCCTACCAGAACGTCGCCTTCAGCCTGATCGGCGACGTGGTCTATGCCGCCTCCGGCAGCTTCTACGAGCAGTCGGTGGAACGGCGCATCTTCAAGCCGCTGGGCATGAACGACGCCAGCCTCGGGCTGGCCGGGCTGGAATCGAGCCCGCGCTGGGCGCGCCCGCACGTGCGCAGCCGCAACGGCTGGGTGGCGCTGACGCCCAAGCCGACCTACTACCGCCTGGCCCCGGCCGCCGGCGTGAATGCCAGCGCCAGCGACATGGCGCAGTGGCTGATCGCCCACACCGGCCACCGCCCGGACGTGCTGCCGGCGCCGCTGCTGGCCACGCTGCACGCGCCGCTGATCCCCCCCCCCGCCGAGATGCAGGGCGGCTGGCGCCGGCAGCGCGTCAAGTCGGCCGGCTACGCCATCGGCTGGCGCGTGCTCGACTATTCCGGCCACCAGGTGATCTTCCATGCCGGCGCGGTGCAGGGCTATCGCGGGCTGGTGGCGATGGTGCCCGAGCGCGACCTCGGCATCGCCATCCTGTGGAACGGCGAGAGCACGCTGCCCTCGGGCCTGTTGCCGACCATGCTGGACCGGGCGCTGGGCCTGCCGGCGCAGCGCTGGCTGGACGTGGAGGACGACTTCGGCAGCGACAACCTGCTGGCCGAGCGGCCGGAGCCGGCGGCCGGGGTGTCCTCGGCCAACGCCAAGGCCTCCCCGCGCTGAGGTTCCCCGCCTCCTGCCGCCATCGACGCCCCGCTGCCGCGGGGCGTTCGTTTTCCGGCGGCGGCCGCGCTCAGTCCCAGCGCCAGGCCTGTTCCAGTTCGGCGGCCAGGAAATCCACGAACAGGCGCACGCGCGGCGCCAGCTGGCGCCCGCCGCCGACGCCCGGATACACCGCGTGCAGGGGCGCGGAGGCGATGGCCAGCTGCGGCAGCACCTGGACCAGGCGCCCGCTGTCCAGGTCGTCGACCACGTCCCAGATCGACTTGCGCGCGATTCCCGCCCCTTCCAGCGCCAGGGCGTGCACCGCCTCGCCGTCGTCGCACACGATGCTGCCCTGCACGCGCACCACGGCCTCGCCGTCGTCGCTGCCGAAACGCCATTCCTCCACCGGGGAACGCCCGATCAGCAGGCAATCGTGGTCGGCCAGGTCGGCCAGCGTGCGCGGCATCCCGCGGCGGGCGAGATAGGCCGGCGCGGCGCACAGGATCCGCCGGTTGGGGGCCAGCGGCCGGGCGATCAGGCGCGAATCGAGCAGCGTGCCGTAGCGGATCGCCAGGTCGAAGCCCTCGCCGACCAGGTCCACCACCGTGTCGCTGAGCGAGAGCTGCACCTTCAGGTCCGGGTGCCGGGCGGCGAACCGCGCCAGGCGCGGCACCAGCTGGCGGCGGCCGAATGCATTGGGCGCGGACAGGCGCAAGGTCCCGGTCACGCGGCCGCGCAGGCTGCCCATGGCGGCCTCGGCCAGGTCCACTTCCGCCAGCAGCCGGCGCACGTGTTCCAGCAGTACCTGGCCCTCGCCGGTGGCCGAGAGGTGGCGCGTACTGCGGTGGATCAACCGCGCCTGCACGCGCCGCTCCAGCTGCGCCAGGCGCTTGCTGACCACCGCCAGCGACAGCCCGGATTCGCGCGCCGCCGCCGACAGGCTGCCCAGGCTGAGGATGCGCTCGAACAGGCGCAGGTCGGTCAGGTCGTCGAGCATGGCCGCATTGTCAACCCAAACGAAACAATCCATTCATCGTATCAGTACAACCACGCGGCCAAGCGGGCCGAAAATGCCATCTGCTTATTTCGATTCATGCCGGAAGGGAAAAGAAAAATGGACAACGCATTCGCTGGCAAATCCGTGCTCGTGGTCGGCGGCAGTTCCGGTATCGGCCTGGCCACGGCACGCGCCTTCGCCGATGCCGGGGCGCAGGTGACCATCGCCTCGCGCAGCCAGGCCAAGCTCGACCAGGCCGCCGCCGAGATCGGCCATGGCGTGCGTACCGCGGTCCTGGATACCACCGACGACGCCGCGGTGGAGGCCTGGTTCGCCGTCCACGGCCCGTTCGACCACGTGGTGGTCAGCGCCGCGCAGACGCCCGGCGGCCCGGTACGCGAGCTGCCGCTGGCCGATGCCTACAAGGCCATGGACAGCAAGTTCTGGGGGGCCTACCGGGTGGCGCGGGCGGTGCGCATCAACGCGCGCGGCACGCTCACCCTGGTCTCCGGCTTCCTCAGCGTGCGCCCGGGCAACTGGGTGCTGCAGGGCGCGATCAACGCCGCCCTGGAGTCGCTGGGACGCGGCCTGGCGCTGGAACTGGCGCCGGCCAGGATTCGCGTGAATACGGTTTCACCGGGTATGATCGCCACTCCGCTGTGGGGCGGCATGGAACCCGCGGCGCGCCAGCAGATGTACGACGACGCGGCAGCCAAGCTGCCCGCCCGTGCAATGGGCCAGCCGGAGGACATTGCCAACGCGGTGCTGTTCCTGGCATCGACGCCTTACGCCACCGGTTCGACCGTCCTGGTCGACGGTGGCGGCGCGATCGCCTGAGCCGTCCGCGGCAACCACAGCGCGTATTTCGGAAGCGGTGCATCGGGGAAGGTCCAGTGGCCTTCCCCGGTCGTGCTGCCTCTCACCCCCCGCAATAACGAGGATTCAACTATGAACAAAGCAGGCCGGGTCGCCGTCGTCATCGTCGGCGTCCTATTCCTTCTGCTGGGCCTCGGGCTCGCCGCCGGTGGCGGCTACCTGATCGCCCTGGGCGGCTCGTGGTTCTACCTGCCCGCCGGACTGGCCATGGCCGGCGTCGGCGTCGGCCTGCTGCTGCGCAAGGCCTGGTCGGTATGGCTGGCCTGGGCGCTGCTGATCGTCAGCGCCATCTGGGCCTTCGCCGAGGTCGGCACCGACTTCTGGCAGCTGGTGCCGCGTTCGATCACCTTCCTGGTGGTCGCCCTGGTCGCCACCCTGGCCGCCCCGACCCTGCTGCGCAAGAACGGCGCCAAGGCGCTGGCCTGCAAGCCGGCCGCGGTGCTCTCGGTGGTGCTGGCCGTGGTCATCGCCGGCATCTTCGCCAACATGTTCCGCCCGCACCCGCAGGTGGTCGCCAGCGGCGACCCGGCACCGGTGATCAAGCCCGATGCCGGCACCGACAGCGGCAAGGACTGGCCGGCCTGGGGCCGCAACACCGGCGGCAACCGCTATGCCCAGTTCGACCAGATCAACACATCGAACGTGAAGGACCTGAAGGTCGCCTGGACCTACCGCACCGGCGACCTGGCCGTGGACGGTGCCGAATACCAGGTCACCCCGCTCAAGGTCGATGACACGCTGTATCTGTGCACCCCGCTGAGCAAGGTGATCGCGGTCGATGCGGTCTCCGGCAAGGAGAAGTGGCGCTTCGACCCGCAGGCCAAGGTCACCGAGAGCACCAAGGGCTGGAAGCGCTGCCGCGGCGTCGGCTATGCCGACTTGGACAAGCTGGCACCGGCCGTGCCGGCCACGGACACGCCGGCCATCGCCGACACGCCGGCCGCCACCTGCCGCAAGCGCGTGATCGAGACCACCATCGACGCCCGCCTGCTGGCGCTGGATGCCGAAACCGGCAAGCTGTGCGAGGACTTCGGCGATCATGGCTACGTCAACCTGCTCGAGGGCCTCAGCCAGGCGCCCGAGGAAGGCAGCTACAACGTCACCTCGGCCCCGCTGGTGGCCGACGGCGTGATCATGGTCGGCGGTCGCGAGAACGACAACCTGTCGGTGGGCGAGCCTTCCGGCGTGGTGCGCGGCTACGACGTGGTCACCGGCAGGATCCTGTGGGCCTGGGACGCCGCCCGCGGTGCCTCCGACAGCACCCCGCTGCCGCCTGGCCAGACCTATGCGCCGGAAACCCCGAACTTCTGGGGCACCGCGGCCTACGACCCGAAGCTCGGCCTGGCCTACTTCCCGACCGGCAACCAGACGCCTGACTTCTGGACCGGCAACCGCCATCCGTATTCCAACGAATACAACGACGCCATCGTCGCGGTGGAGATGAAGACCGGCAAGGAGCGCTGGCACTTCCGCACCGCCAACATCGACCAGTTCGACTACGACGTCACCTCGCAGCCGATCCTGTACGACCTGCCGCAGAAGGACGGCTCTACCATCCCGGTGGTGATCCAGCTGACCAAGCGCGGCCAGGTGTTCGTGCTCGACCGCCGCAACGGCAAGCCGGTGTTCCCGGTGGAGCAGCGCAAGGTCGCCACCGACGTGATGCCGGGGATGCAGGTGGCCGATACCCAGCCGTATTCGGCGATCTCGGTGGGTACCGATCCGCTGAAGGAATCGGACATGTGGGGCGCGTCGATCTTCGACCAGCTCTACTGCCGCATCCAGTTCAAGCAGATGCGCTGGAAGGGCGAGTTCACCCCGCTGTCGGACAAGCAGCGCACGCTGATCTACCCCGGCTACTACGGCGGCATGAACTGGGGCGGCGGTGCGCTCGACGCCGCGCGCGGCCTGCTGATCGTCAACGACATCCGCATGGCGCAGTGGGGCCGCTTCATCAAGCAGGACGTGGCCGAGAGGACCGGCCTGAAGCCGTCCACCGAGGGTGAGTACTCCACCCAGACCGGCACGCCGTGGGGCGTGGAACGCTCGATGTTCGTCTCGCCGCTGGGCGTGCCCTGCTTCAAGCCGCCGTTCGGCACCCTGACCGCGATCGACCTGACCTCCGGCAAGACCCGCTGGCAGGTGCCGATGGGCTCGATCCAGGACGCGCCGGTGCACGGCATCGTGCCGGGTGTGTACATCCCGCTGGGCATGCCGACGATGGGCGGCCCGCTGGTGACCAAGGGCGGGCTGACCTTCTTCTTCGGCACCCTGGACTACTACCTGCGCGCCATCGACAGCGACACCGGCAAGGAGCTGTGGCGCGGGCGGCTGCCGGTCGGCGGCCAAGGTGCGCCGATGACCTACATCGGCAAGGACGGCAAGCAGTACATCGTCGTGGTCGATGGCGGCGCCACCCGCACCGGCAGCAACAAGAACCGCGGCGACTACGTGATCGCCTACACCCTGCCCTGAGGCAGGCGAAGGCGGGAACCGTGTTCCCGCCGTATCCACGAAGGGGGCTGCCGGCGACGGCAGCTCCCTTTTTTCTCGCAGGACCGGCCGAGGGCCGGTCCCCAACGACAGAACCACTTTCATGGACATCCGAATCCTTCCTTTGGCCGGCGCGCTGCTGGCCGGCCTGCTGCCGGTGGCCGCCCGCGCGGCGGACGCCGATGCCTCCGCCTGGCTGCTGGGCGACTGGGACGGCGCGCGCACGCGCCTGCACGAATCCGGCGTCGACTTCCAGCTGGGCTGGACCAACGAGACCGCACACAACAGCGACGGCGGCGAGCGCAGCCTGACCCGCAACGCCGGCCAGTTCGTGCTCGGCACCACCCTGGACCTGGAGCGGCTTTGGAACTGGCACGGCGCGCGCTTCCAGATCACCGCCGACAAGCGCTACGGCAAGAACGTGGCCGACGAGGCCGGCATCGGCGTGGCGATGAACGCGCACGAGATCTACGGCCGCGGCCAGACCTGGTGGCTGACCAACTTCTACCTCCAGCAGGACTTCGCCGACGGCCGCGTGTCGCTGCGCGCCGGCAAGATGCCGGTGGGCTCGGACTTCGGCTACGACGAGTGCCACTTCCTCAACACCACCGCCTGCGGCTCCACGCCCGGCAACATGGAAGGGCGCTACTGGTACAACTGGCCGATCGGCAGCTGGGGCCTGCGCGCGCAGGTGGGCCTGTCCGCCGAGACCTACCTGAAGGCCGGCGTCTTCCAGGTCGGCGCGGACTACGTCGACGACCACTGGGCGCGCGACAACGGCTGGAAGCTCGTCAATCCGCACACCGACGGCGCGCTGGTGCCGGTGGAGTTCGGCTGGACCCCGCGCCTGGCCGGGCTGGCCGGCCACTACCGCCTGGGCGGCTGGGTCTCCAGCGCGGGCGGCGACGACCTCTACCTCAACCGCGACGGCCTGCCGCTGGGCAGCGACGGCGGCGAAGCGCTGCACCGCGACCGCAGCCGCGGCGCCTACCTGTCGCTCAAGCAGCAGCTGACCGGCAGCACCGACGGCACCGGCCTGCACGCCTTCCTCAACCTGACCCGGATCGACGGCCGCACCGCCCGCTATGACGCCCAGGCGGTCGCGGGCGTGTTCTACCAGGGGCTGCCGTGGCGGCCGGCCGACAGTGCCGGCCTCATGATCGGCGCCACCTCGGTCAGCGACCGCTACACCCGCTACGCGCGGCTGTGGAACGCCTACCACCCGGGCGAGCGCATCTTCCCGTCGGGCGGCAGCGAGAAGGTCACCGAGGTGTTCTACCAGTTCACCCCGGTCCCGTCGCTGAGCCTGCGCCCCAGCGTGCAGTACATCGTCAATCCGGGCGGCGATACCGGCCGCCACGACGCGGTGATCTTCGGCCTGAAGACCGACATCGCGTTCTGACCGCACGCGGCATCGCGTCGCGGTGAAGCACGGGCGCCCCGGATTCCGGGGCGCCCGTGCTTTATCAACCTCCGGGCAAGGCTGCCTGTCCGCGTGGCCGGTTGATCGCCGCGCAGCGCGGGCCGGAAGATGAAGGCCCGATGGCACGGGAACGCGCAGGCGGTCGCGTCGATGCCATGCCCCTGCCGGGAGGACGCGTCCGTCCACCTTCCCGCAACGCGCCAGGGCCGATCCTCGCGTGGCGACACGGACGACGGGATCGCCCGCACCCGGACCCCAGGAGGCCCCGATGACGCTGTGCCCTGAATCGTTCCGCCGGGTCTGCCTGCACATCTCCCGACCCGTCCGCGCAGGCACCGCGGCATACCCGCGCCCTGCAGGCATGCCGAACCGTCGCCTGCACTTGCCGGCACGCTCCGCCGCGGCAGTCGCACGATCAGCGCCTGGCGATGCATTGGCATCGGCATCGCCGGCGGCACCTCGCGCGGGCCGCCGCCGCGTCGCCATCGCACGCACCGGCGCCGTGCCCCGCGCTTCTTCTTCCCAGACCCGATACGAGGAATCCCCATGAACATCGACCTGACCGGCAGGACCGCCCTGGTCACCGCCTCCACCGGCGGCATCGGCTACGCCATCGCCCACGGCCTGGCCGCCAGCGGCGCGCACGTGGTGGTCAACGGACGCAGCCAGGCCAGCGTGGACGCCGCACTCCGCACGCTGCAGGCCGGCTTGCCCGACGCGCGCCTGACGGGCGTGGCCGCCGACCTGAAGGATGCCGCCGGCGCCGACGCGCTGGCCGCGGCGCTGCCGGCGCAGGTGGACATCCTGGTCAACAACGCCGGCACCTACGGCCCGCAGGATTTCTTCGACACCGACGACGCCACCTGGGAGCACTACTGGCAGCTCAACGTGATGAGCGGCGTGCGCCTGAGCCGGGCGCTGCTGCCGGGCATGACCGGGCGCGGCTGGGGCCGGGTGGTGTTCATCTCCTCCGAGTCGGCGCGCAACATCCCGGCCGACATGATCCACTACGGCGTGTCCAAGACCGCGCTGCTCGCGCTGGCGCGCGGCCTGGCCAAGCGCGTGGCCGGCAGCGGCGTGACGGTGAACTCGGTGTTGCCGGGCCCGACGCTTTCCGACGGCTTCGAGGCGATGTTCAAGGACGAGATCGCCCGCACCGGCAAGTCGATCGAGGAACTGGGGCGCGCGTTCGTGATGGCGAACCGCCCCAGTTCGGTGATCCAGCGCCCGGCCACGCCGGACGAGGTGGCCAACATGGTCGTCTACGTCTGCTCGCCGCAGGCCTCGGCCACCTCCGGCGCGGCATTGCGCGTGGACGGCGGCGTGATCGACGACATCGTCTGAACGTCTCCCCCCGACCTCGCGAGGACCGCCGCCATGCCCCCACGCTTTCCTGCCCTGCACGCCCTCCTGCCCGCGCTGGCCCTGCTCGCCGGCCTGGCCGGCTGCGCCCGCCCCGCCGGATCGTCCACGGCCACTGCGCCCGCGGCCGAGGCCGCGCCCGATCCGCAGGCCGCCCAGGTCACCCTGGCCAGCGTGATCCGGTTGCGTCCCGGCGCGGCGGACGGCTTCGTGCGGACGATGCAGGCCAACGCGCGGCATTCGCGCGGCGAGCCCGGCGCCGTCTCCTTCGACGTGTTCCGCCCCGAGGACGGCACGCCGACCCTGGTGCTGTTCGAGCGCTGGCGCGACCAGGCCGCGCTCGATGCACACATGCGCCAGCCCACCCTGCAGGCGGTACTGGACGCGATCCCGCAGGCCACGTCCGCCGCACCGGAGGAATACCGGCTGGTGGAAGTGCCGCCGTACGGCGCGGCGAGCCGGCGCGCCCCCGCCGATGCGCCCGACTCGCGCAACGTGGTGGTGTTCCTCAGGCCCAAGCCGGGCCAGGACGCCGCTTTCGTGGCGGCGCTGCAGGCGGTGATGCCGCACGCGCGCGCGGCCCCGGGCAATGCCGCCTTCGAGCTTTACCGCGACGCCGCCGACCCGCACGCCTACGTGCTGCTGGAGCGCTGGGACAGCGTGCAGGCGCACGAGGCGCACCTGTCCCAGCCGTACTCGGCCAGGCTCGACGCCGTGCTGCCGGGCACGCTGGCCGCGCCGATCACCGACGGCCAGACGCGCTTCGTCCTGCACGACATCGCCGGTTGACCCCACGCACGGGACGGCCCCTGCCGTCCCGTGCCACTCCGTTCCCGAGGAAACACATGAAGACGAAGCACAAGGCATTGGTCGCCGGCGGCCTGGGCGTGATCGGCCGCAACCTGGTGCAGCACCTGGCCGGGCGCGAGGACTGGGAGGTGATCGGCCTGTCGCGCCGCAGCGCCCCGGCCGACGCCGCCGGCCGCTACCTGAGCGTGGACCTGCTCGACGCCGCCGACACCCGCGACAAGCTCGGCGCGCTCGACGACGTCACCCACGTCTTCCACGCCGCCTACCAGGAGCACGCGACCCCGCAGGCACTGGTCGAGGCCAACCTGGGCATGCTGCGCAACCTGGTGGAGACGGTCGCCGCCGCCTCGCCGAAGCTGCAGCGCGTGGTGCTGTACGAGGGCGCCAAGTACTACGGCGCGCACCTGGGCGCGTTCGAGACGCCGGCGCACGAGGACGACCCGCGCCACATGCCGCCGAACTTCTACTACGACATGCAGGACTGGCTGACCGGCGCGGCCGCGAGCCAGTCCTGGGACGCGCTGGTGCTGCGCCCGGACGTGGTGTGCGGCTTCGCCATCGGCAACCCGATGAACCTGGCGATGGTGATCGCCGTGTACGCCAGCATCAGCAAGGCGCTGGGCCTGCCGCTGCGCTTCCCCGGCACCGCCACCTGCTACGGCAAGCTGGCCCAGGTGACCGACGCGGCGCAGCTCGCGCGCGGCTCGGAGTGGGCGGCGCTGCACGCCCGGGGCGGCCAGGCCTACAACCTGACCAACGGCGACGTGTTCCGCTGGCGCCAGGTGTGGAAGCGGGTGGCCGAGTGGTTCGACATGCCGCTGGGCGAACCCCAGACGCTTGCGCTGGCGCAGTACATGGCCGACAAGGGCCCGCTGTGGCAGTCGCTGGTGGAGCGCCACGGCCTGCAACCGGTGCCGTACGCGCAGATCGCCTCCTGGGGCTTCGGCGACTTCATCTTCCGCTGCGACTGGGACGTGGTGTCCAGCACCACGCGCATCCGCCAGGCCGGCTTCCACGACGTGGTCGACAGCACCGACATGTTCCTGCGCCTGTTCCAGGAATTCCGCGAGCGCAAGGTCATCCCGTGACGCCGCCCGCCCGCATGGATCGTCGCCGCTTCCTCGAGGCCGGCCGCGACGGCATGCGCCTGCACCTGCAGGCCACGCGCACGGGCCCGGCGCTGCCGCCGCACCGCCGGGCGCTGCACGATTCCGCCGCGCTCGAGCGGTTCGTGCGCGAATGGCACGCGGCGCTGGCCGTGCCCGCACCGGCGCGCATCCGGATGCTCGGCCGGGTCCGCGGCGCGGCGCAGGCGGTGCCGCCGCCGCGGCGCGAACCGGCGGCCGCGCACCGGGCCGACGGCTGAGCGCGGTGTCGCCGCCACCGCCCGCCGGCCTATACTGCGCACGCGCCGGGATCCGCGAACCGCGGGACGGCCGTCGTAAGCGTTTACGTCAACCAACGCATCTTCCCGGTCCCGGCGACCGGCGGGATGCGCATGGCCGACCGGGCACGCGCGCCTCCCGCGCCACGCTGGTACCGTTCACCCCGACGAGGTTCGAACGATGACGACGCTTTCCCCCGACCTGCCACTGCGCCGCCTGTGGTGGATGACCCTGGCGCTGTTCCTGACCTACCTGACCGTGGCCATGGCGATGCCGGCCGTGGCCGTGCACGTCGCGCGCACGCTGGGGCTGGGCAATGCCGCCTCCGGCCTGGCGGTGGGCATCGCCTTCCTGTCCACCATCCTCAGCCGCGGCTGGGCCGGCCGGCTCGCCGACCAGCGCGGCGGGCGCCCCAGCCTGTTCCTGGGCCTGGGGTTCTACCTGGTGGCCACGCTGGGCTGCCTGGCCTCGGCGGCACCGGGGCTGTCGCCGCACCTGGCCTACGCCGTGCTGCTGGCCGGACGGCTGCTGCTGGGCCTGGGCGAGAGCCTGACCCTGGTCGGCATGCTGGCCTGGGGCATGGCCCTGATGGGCCCGCCACGCTCGGGCAAGGTGATGGCGCTGGTCGGCATGGGCATGTACGGCGCGTTCGCGCTGGGCGGCCCGCTGGGCCTGCTGCTGCTCGACCGCTCCGGGTTCATGGGTCTGATGCTGCTGTGTGCGGCGCTGCCGGTGGTCGGCGGCCTGATGCTGTGGCGCACGCCCGGCGAGGCGCCGGCGCACCAGGGCGAGCGCCCGCCGTTCCGGCGTGTGCTCGGGCGCATCTGGGAGCCCGGCGCGGTGGTGTTCCTGCAGGGGATTGGCTTTGCCGCGCTCGGCGCGTTCTTCCCGCTGTACTTCCTCGCCCAGGGCTGGTCCGGGGCGGGCTACGGCCTGAGCTGCTTCGGCATCGGCTTCGTGCTGGTGCGGCTGCTGTGCGGCAACCTGCCCGACCGCATCGGCGGCCTGCGCGTGGGCGCGGTCTCGTTGCTGGTCGAGGCCGCCGGACAGGCGCTGCTGTGGCTGGCGCCCTCGCCGGCGTTCGCGTTCGCCGGCGCGCTGCTCAGCGGCATGGGCTGCTCGATGGTGTTCCCGGCGATGGGCCTGGAAGCGATCCGGCGCGTGCCGGTCTACCTGCGCGGCACCGCCATCGGCGGCTTCGCCGCGTTCCAGGACCTGGCCTACGGCGCGACCGGGCCGCTCGCCGGCTGGATCGCCGACCATGCGGGCCATGCCCGCGTGTTCCTGTTCGGATGCGTGGCCGCGCTGGCCGGCCTGGCCCTGGTCGCGGCGATGGGCCTGCATCCCGCACGCACGGAGTCCCGATGAGTGCCGCACTGGATCGACGCACCGCCACCGCGCTGCTGGTGGCCGGGGTGTTCTTCATGGAGAACCTTGACGCCACGGTGATCGCCACCTCGCTGCCGGCGATGGCGCGCGATTTCGGCACGCTGCCCGCCCACCTGTCGGTGGGCGTGTCGGCCTACCTGGTGGCGCTGACGGTGTTCATCCCGATCAGCGGCTGGGCCGCCGACCGCTTCGGTGCGCGCCGCGTCTTCGCCGCGGCCATCACCGTGTTTACCGGCGCTTCGCTGCTGTGCGCACTGAGCCAGGGACTGGCGGGCTTCACCGCGGCGCGCACGCTGCAGGGCATCGGCGGGGCGATGATGGTGCCGGTCGGGCGGCTGGTGGTGCTGCGCGACACGCCCAAGGCCGGCCTCGTGCGCGCCATCGCCATCCTCACCTGGCCGGCGCTGGTGGCACCGGTGCTGGGGCCGCCCATCGGCGGCTGGATCAGCACCCACTGGAGCTGGCACTGGATCTTCCTGCTCAACCTGCCGCTGGGCGTGGCCGCGCTGGTGGCGGCGCTGGCGCTGGTCACCCAAGGCAAGGAGCACAGCGAGGCCTTCGACCTGCCCGGCTTCGTGCTCAGCGGGCTGGGCTTCGCCTTGTTCATGGTCGGCATCGAGCTGGCCAGCCGCAACGACATCGCACTGGCCTGGTCGCTGGCGGCGCTGGCCGCCGGCCTGGTGCTGCTCGGCGCGGCGGCCTGGCACCTGCGGCGCACGCCGCATCCGCTGTTCGGGCTGGCGCCGCTGGGCATCGCCACGTTCCGCGTCACCGCCGTCGGCGGTTCGCTGTTCCGCACCGCGATCGGCACCGCACCGTTCCTGCTGCCGCTGATGTTCCAGCTCGGCTTCGGCTGGAGCGCGGTGCGCGCCGGCGCGCTGCTGCTGTGGCTGTTCGCCGGCAACCTGGCGATGAAACCGGCCACTACCTGGATCATGAACCGCTTCGGCTTCCGCCGCGTGCTGGTCGGCAACGGGCTGATGGTCGCCGCCGGCTTCTGCGCCTGCGCCCTGCTGCAGGCCGGCACGCCGATGCCGGTGCTGGCGGCGCTGCTGTTCGTGTGCGGCATGAACCGCTCGATGCAGTTCACCGCGCTCAACACCATCGGCTTCGCCGACGTGCCGCAGGCGCAGATGCGCGATGCCACCACCTTGTTCTCGGTGCTGCAGCAGATGAACGCCGGCATGGGCATCGCGGTCGGCGCGCTCGCATTGAGCCTGGCCGAACTGCTGCGCGGCACCGACCCGGTGCAGGCGGGCACCGCCGATTTCCGCCTGGCGTTCTGGCTGGTCGCGGGGCTGGCGCTGCTGGCGGTGGCCGACAGCCTGTTGCTGCCGCGCGATGCCGGCCGGCAGCTGCTGGGCAAGCGCCGCGGCTGAGGCCATAAAAAAACTCCTTCCCCGCTGGGCTTCGGGGAAGGAGCCTGGATGCCGCCGTGGCGGCACTGGATCAGCGGCGCGGGATCAGATCAGCGGCGCCGGGGTGACCGGCAGCGCGACCGGAGCCGTCTTCTTCTTGCGCGGGGCGGCCTTCTTGGCAGCCGCCTTCTTCGCGACGGGCTTCTTGGCGACCTTCTTCACCGCCTTCTTGGCCGGGGCCTTCTTGGCGGCGACCTTCTTGGCAACCTTCTTGACGGCCTTCTTCACCGCCTTCTTCGCGGTGGCCTTCTTGGCAGCGACCTTCTTGGCGACCTTCTTCACCGCCTTCTTCGCGGTCGCCTTCTTGGCGGCGACCTTCTTGGCGACCTTCTTCACCGCCTTCTTGACCGCCTTCTTGGCGGCGACCTTCTTGACCGCCTTCTTCGGGGCGGCCTTCTTGGCGGCGACCTTCTTCACCGCCTTCTTCGCGGTGGCCTTCTTCACCGCCTTCTTGGCGGCCGGTTTCTTCGCGACTTTCTTAGTGGCCATAGGGAATATCCTCGTCAGTGAACTATGGTGGTTGTAAGCCCAGTTGAAGCAAAGCCGCAGCGGTCCTCCCGCTCCCGGCGACCGCAGGGCCGCAGTGGCTCCCGACGGATACAGAAACACCCGCATCGACCGATGCGGGTGTCGCGACCGATGCGCCTTTCCGCGTCGAAAAGGGAAGCGTGCCCGACTCCACCCCACGCCGATTTCCGGTGGACATGAAAAAGCCGGCTTTCCCTTTTGACGTTTGTACGGATCACTCGTTTCCGTTGGCGACGCTCGTTGGGGCGAAACCTAATGACGGTTTTTTTTACTGTCAACAATCCAACGCCCGGGCGATGGTCGCCATCGCGCGGCAACGCGCCTGCATCCGTCGCGCCGTGCCGCCGCGACACGTGCATCCCCGATGCCGGTGGCGCACGCGGCAAACGGACGGCAACGAAAAAACGCCTTGTTTCAGGCACTGCGCGCAACGATGGCGATGCACGCGCCGATCGCGGCACCTGCACCGTCGCGATGTGCACGAAGCGACGACGCATCCTGTCCGCGACCTGAAAAAAAGTTTCCGGCGATGTCGCCGAAAGGAGGGCAAACCGGGCAAATGCGCAAGCGCCGGGCGCACGCATCACGCCGCGTGCACGCGCGCCACGCCACTTCCCCATGCGCGATGCGCGCCATCGCCAGCCACGCACGTGCCTGCGCGCCGCACACGAAAAGCGACAACGCGGACAAGGAAACGGCCGCTTGCGCGGCCGTTTCCGAATGCACCACCTGCCGGCAGGACCTCAGTGGTCCTCTTCCTCCAGCAGCGCGGCATAGTCGTCGGCCGACAGCAGCTCGCCGGCCTGGTCCGGCTCGTCCAGTTCGACCACGTACAACCAGCCTTCGCCGTAGGCATCCTCGTTGATGGTCTCCGGCTTGTCGGCCAGCACGTCGTTGACCTGGACCACGGTGCCGGTCACCGGGCTGTAGACGTCGGATGCGGCCTTCACCGATTCCACCACGGCCACCGCGTTGCCGGCCTCGACGCGGTCGCCGACGGCCGGGAGCTCGACGTAGACCAGATCGCCGAGCAGGCCCTGGGCATGGTCGGAGATGCCCACGGTCACGCGGCCATCGCCTTCCACGCGGGCCCATTCGTGGGACTTGAGGAACTTCAGGTCGCCGGGAATATCGCTCATGGGAATGCTCCAGGGAAAAAACGGAAGAGGACGGGACCGCTAGTGTAATGGGCCTGCCGGCAGGCCGGCAGCGCCGCGCTCAACCGGCCGCGTCCAGCACGCCCGGCTGCGGCTGGCCCTCGCGCACGAACGGGAACCGGACCACGCGCACCGGCACCTCGCGGCCGCGGATATCCACGCGCACCTGGCCCGGTTCGCCCGCCGGCACGCGCGCGAAGGCGATGGCCTTGCCCAGCGTCGGCGAGAACGTGCCGGACAGGATCTCGCCCTCGCCGCCGGCGGCCAGCACCTTCTGCCCATGGCGCAGCACGCCCTTCTCGTCCATCACCAGGCCGACCAGCTGGCGCGGCACGCCGGCGTCGCGTTGCGCCTGCAGCGCGGCGCGGCCGATGAACCCGCGCCCTTCGTCCAGCGCGACCGTCCATGCCAGGCCGGCCTCGAACGGGGTGACGTCCTCGTCCATGTCCTGGCCGTAGAGATTCATGCCCGCTTCCAGGCGCAAGGTATCGCGCGCGCCCAGGCCGGCCGGCCTGACGCCCTCGGCCAGCAGCGCGTCCCAGAACGCCACCGCCGCCGTCTCCGGCAGCACGATCTCGAAGCCGTCCTCGCCGGTGTAGCCGGTGCGCGCCACGAACAGCGCCACGCCGTCGGTGGACTGCACCTGGCGCGCGGCGAAGCGGCCCAGCTTGCCGAGCGCGTCGCGGTCCGGCTCGACCACCAGCGCGAGCACGCGCGCGCGCGCGTTCGGCCCCTGCACCGCGATCATGGCGAAGTCCGCCCGCTCCTCGACCCGAACGTCGAAGGCCTTGGCCTGCGCCTGGATCCAGGCCAGGTCCTTGGCGCGGGTGGCGGCGTTGACCACCAGGCGGAAGAAGTCCTCGCCCAGGAAGTAGACGATCAGGTCGTCGATCACCCCGCCGCGTTCGTTGAGCATGCAGGTGTACAGCGCCTTGCCCGGCACCTTGAGCTTGTCCACCGAATTGGCCAGCAAGTGGCGCAGGAATTCGCGCACGCGCGCACCGTGCAGGTCCACCACGGTCATGTGGCTGACGTCGAACATGCCGGCGTCGCGGCGCACCTGGTGGTGCTCCTCGATCTGCGAGCCGTAGTGGATGGGCATGTCCCAGCCGCCGAAATCGACCATCTTGGCGCCGAGCGCGCGATGGCTGTCGTTGAGGATCGTCTTCCGGGTCATGGCCGCTTCCGAGGTGGATGAAAGCGGCATTATCGCAGGGACGTCGCGGGCCGGCTCAGACCTGCGTGTCGGCCACCACGCGCAGGGTGGTGCCCTCCACCGCGGCGACCCGCACGATGGCGCCGGCCGGCAGGTCCGGCCCGGTGGCCTGCCAGAGCGTGTCGTCCAGCCGCACCTGGCCCTGGCCCTCGACGATGGGCCGGGCCAGCACGACGCTGCGCCCGACCAGTTGCTCGGCACGCCGGTTGAGCAGCGGCCGGTCGCTGCCGCGGCCGCGCCGGAACCAGCGCCGGTAGATCTGGATGGACACGAAGCTGAGCACCACGAAGGCCACCGCCTGCACCAGCACCGGCAATGCCGGCACCGCCCATACCAGCACGAACACGGCCGCGGCGGCGAACCCCATCCACAGCATGAAGGCGCCCGGCGCCAGCGCCTCGGCCGCGAACAGCAACAGGGCCAGTGCCGCCCAGACGATCATGTCCGTGCGCATGGGATCAGGCTCCCGGACGCGGCGGCGGCGGTGGCGTGCGGGCGCCGGGCCGGCCGGCCGTGGTGGCCAGCGCCTCGCGCGCCAGTTCGCCGATGCCGGCGATGGAGCCAATCATGCCGGAAGCCTCCATCGGCATCAGCACGAACTTCTGGTTCGGCGCGGTGGCCAGTTCCTTGAACGCCTCCACGTACTTCTGCGCCACAAAGTAGTTGATCGCCTGCACGTTGCCCTGGGCGATGGCGTCGGACACCATCTGCGTCGCCTTGGCCTCGGCCTCGGCCGAACGCTCGCGCGCCTCGGCGTCGCGGAAGGCGGCCTCCTTGCGGCCCTCGGCCTCGAGCACGGCGGCCTGCTTCTCGCCGTCGGCGCGCAGGATCGCCGACTGGCGCAGGCCCTCGGCCTCGAGGATCTGCGCGCGCTTCTCGCGCTCGGCCTTCATCTGCCGTGCCATCGCATCGACCAGGTCGCGCGGCGGCTGGATGTCGCGGATCTCGATGCGGGTGACCTTGATGCCCCACGGGTTGGTGGCGTGATCGACCACGCTCAGCAGCTGCGCGTTGATGGTCTCGCGCTGGCTCAGCGACTCGTCCAGGTCCATCGAGCCGATCACGGTGCGGATGTTGGTCTGCACCAGCGCGATCGTGGCGATCTCCAGGTTGGCGACCTCGTAGGCGGCCTTGGCCGCGTCGAGCACCTGGAAGAACACCACCCCGTCCACGCGCACCACCGCGTTGTCCTTGGTGATCACGTCCTGGCTGGGCACGTCCAGCACCTGCTCCATCATGTTCACCTTGCGGCCGACGCCGTAGACGATGGGGATCAGGAAATGCAGGCCGGGGGTGAGCGTGTGGGTGTAGCGACCGAAGCGCTCCACCGTCCATTCGTAGCCCTGCGGCACCATGCGCACCGTCTTGAACAGCACCACCACGCCGGCCAGCACCACCACCAGCGCCAGGAATCCCGTCGAGAACATCGCCCACCCTCCCTTGTGCAATGCCCGGATTATGCCCGAGCGATGCAGGCGACAGGCCGCGCGGCCCGCCAGGGGCCTGGATCGTTCATGCGGCAAAGCGACGACGGGCCGCAGCTACCGCCCGCCGCCCCGGTGTCCCCGCCGCCACGACGGCGGGGGACCGGGCGTGCCGATGCGCTCGATGATCGCCTGCCCCCGCGACCGCCGCGCGCGCTCGCGCCAAGCCTGCGCATCACGCCCTGCACGTCCTGCATGCGCAAAAAAAAGACCCCGCCGGAGCGGGGTCTTCAGGCCCATACCGGCTGGGATCAGCCGATCGGCGTGATGTTGGATGCCTGGGCGCCCTTCGGGCCCTGGGTCAGGTCATAGCTGACCTTCTGGCCTTCCTGCAGGCTGCGGAAGCCCTTGGCATTGATCGCGGAGAAGTGCGCGAAGACATCGGCGCTGCCGTCCTCCGGTGTGATGAAGCCAAATCCCTTGGCGTCGTTGAACCACTTGACGGTACCGTTCGGCATGGTGATGCGTGACCTTTGCGATGAATGGGTGGTGGCGGCGTCGACCGACGTCCGCTGCCGGAGTATGCAGAACGCCGACCGGCGCTGACAATCACCCCCGCGCCAGTTCGCCGATCAATTCCGGCAATCCGGCCGAGGCGGCCTCCACGTTGGCCAGCACCTCGGCCATGGTGATCTCCTCGGCGTCGCCGCAGCCGGCCGCCCAGTTGGCCACGATCGCCAGGCAGGCGTAGTCCAGCCCGAGCTCGCGCGCCAGCCCGGCCTCGGGCATGCCGGTCATGCCCACCAGGTCGCAGCCGTCGCGGCGCAGCCGCGCGATCTCGGCGATGGTCTCCAGGCGCGGGCCCTGGGTGGCGCCGTAGCAGCCGCCATCGACCAGTTCCACGCCGGTCACGCGCGCGGCGGCCAGCACCTTGGCGCGCCACAGCGGCGAGTACGGATGGGCGAAGTCCACGTGCTGCACCGCACTGCCCGGCTCCTCGCACAGGGTGGACACGCGGCCCCAGGTGTAGTCGATGAGCTGGTCCGGGCAGCCCAGCGCGCGCGGCGCGTAGCGCGCGGTGATCCCGCCGACGGTGTTGAGCGCCAGCACCCGGGTGGCGCCGGCCTGCTGCAGCGCGGCGAGGTTGGCGCGGTAGTTGATCCGGTGCGGCGGGATCGAGTGCCCCTCGCCGTGGCGGGCCAGGAAGGCCACGCGCTGGCCCAGCAGGGTGCCGATGCGCACCGGGCCGGAAGGCGTGCCGAAGCGGGTCTGCACCTCGCGGGTCTCCACGTCCTCCAGCGCCGCCAGCGCATACACGCCGGTGCCGCCGATCACCGCCAGCGCGATCCCGCTCATGCCGCGTCTTCCCGCATGGCGTAGATCGCCGGGATCACGCGCAGGGTCTCGTTGACGTCCATGCCGAAGCCGAACACGTAGCGGTCGGGCACGTCCACGCCCTTGTAGTCGGCCGCCACGCCGGGCACGCAGCGGTCGTGCTGCTTGACCGTCAGCACCGCCAGGCGCACGTCGGTGGCGCCCTGCTCCATGCACCACTGGCGCACGCCCTGCAGGGTGTAGCCCTCGTCGAGGATGTCGTCCACCAGCAGCACGCGGCGGCCGTACAGCGCGGTGGCCGGGCGGTGCTTCCACACCAGGTCGCCGCCGGTCAGCTCGCCGCGGTAGCGGGTGGCGTGCAGGTAGTCGAACTGCACGTCCTGGCCGCGCGCGCCCAGCTCCAGGGCCAGCTGGCCGGCGAACGGCAGGGCCCCGTGCATGATGGTCAGGAAGACCGGCACTTCGCCCTGGTAGTCGCGTGCGATCTCGTCGGCCACGCGCGCCACGGCGGCGTCGATGGTGGGACGGTCGATCAGCAGGTCGGCCTTGGCCAGGGCCTGCGGGATGGTGAGGTTGGACATCAGGCGGTTCTTCCGGGGTTGTCTTCGAAACGGGATTGGAACAGGCCGTGGCGGCGGTCGGCCAGCAGGCCGTCCCAGCCGAGGGCGCCGCGGCCGATCAGGCCGATGAGCGCCGCGGTGTTGGCGGCGCGCCCGGCCACGGCGTGCAGCGATTCTTCCACCAGCTCGGGATGGCACACCAGCACCACGTCGCAGCCGGCATCCAGGTGCGCGGTGACGCGCGCGGCCACGCCGCCGACGGCATGCGCGGCGGCCATGCCGATGTCGTCGGAGAACACCACGCCGCGGAAGCCCAGGCCGCCGCCGGCGGGGTCGCCGCGCAGGACGTCGGGGATCCAGTACGGCGAGCAGCCGGCCGGCTCGGGCGCCACCTGCGGATAGACCACGTGCGCCATCATCACCGCGTCGGCGCCGGCGGCGATGCCGGCGGCGAACGGCACCAGGTCCTCGCACCGGATGTCCGCCAGCGGGCGCGGATCGACCGCCACATCGACGTGGGTGTCCTCCGCCACCGAACCGTGGCCGGGGAAATGCTTGAGCGTGGCGCCCATGCCGGCCGCGTGCATGCCGCGCACGTAGGCGGCGACGAAGCGCGCCACCACCTCCGGCTCGGCGGCGAAGGCACGGTCGCCGATGGCGCGGTTGCCGCGGCCCAGGTCCACCACCGGGGCGAAGCTCAGGTCCAGGCCGGCCGCGCGGATCTCGCTGGCCATCTGCCAGGCGTGTTCCTCGGCCAACGCCAGCGCGCCGTCCGGATCGCGCGCGTACGCCTCGCCCAGCCGCGCCAGCGGCGGCAACCGGGTGAAGCCGTCGTCGGTGAAGCGCTGCACGCGCCCGCCTTCCTGGTCCACGCACACCAGCACCGGGCGTGGCGCGGCCTGGCGGATCGCGGCCGCCAGCTCGGCCACCTGCGCGCGCGAGGCATAGTTGCGCCGGAACAGCACCACGCCGGCCACGGCATCGTGCTGCAGCCACGCCCGCTCGCGGGGGGCCAGTTCGGTTCCGGCAACGCCGATCAGCAGCATGGTGTCCTCGCAGCCCGCGCCACATGGCGCATCGCGGCATTGTCGCAGATGCGCGGCGAAGCTTCAGAACCTCAGCAGCGGCAACCGTCCGGGCCGCAGCCCGGCGCCGGGCCGGCGGCAGCCGCGGCGGACTCGGCGGCGATGCCGGCCAGCACGTCGGCGAAGCGCTGCGGTGGCTGCGCGCCCTGCACCAGGTAGCGGCCGTCGATGACGAAACTGGGAACCGCCGTGATGCCCAGCGCCTGCGCCTGGGCCAGCTGCGCGGCGACCTCCGCCCGGCCTTCGTCGCCGGCCAGCAGCGCATGCACCCGCGCCGCGGGCAGCCCGCCGGCGGCGCCGGCATCGACCAGGGTGCGCGGATCGGCCAGGTTGCGGCCCTCGGCGAAATGGGCGCGGAACAGGGCCTCGCCGACCGCGTCGGCATCGCCCTCGCGCGCGGCCAGCCACAGCAGCCGGTGCGCCGGCAGCGTGGTGACCCGCACCTGGCCCCGGTCGAAGTCGAAGGGCAGGCCCTCGGCGCGCCCCGCGGCCTGGACCTGCGCGAGCAGTTCCTCGGCCCGCGCCGGACTGCCGAACTTGGCCGCATAGGCCTGGCGCAGCGGCACCGGCGTGGCGTCGGCCTCCGGATCGAGCTGGAAGGCATGCCAGTGCACGTCCAGCGCCGGCGCCCGCGCGCCGAGCAGGGCCACGCCGCGCTGGAAGCGGTGCTTGCCGATCCAGCACCAGGGGCATACCACGTCGGACCAGATGTCGATTCTCATGGCGGCGACATGGCGATGGCGGCCGGCGTTTGCAAGCCGGCCCGGCTCAGCCCTTGTCGGGCCATTGCGAATACGGCACCGCGGCCAGCGCCAGGTTGTAGTAGCGCTGCTCGTCGGTGACCTCGCGGCCGAGCCAGTCCGGGCGCCGGAATTGCTCGTCGACGTCGTCCAGCTCGATCTCGGCCACCACCAGCCCGGCGTTCTCGCCCAGGAATTCGTCCACCTCCCACAGGTGGCCGGCGAAATCGACCAGGTGGCGGCGCTTGTGGATGCGCCCGCCCACGCACAGCTGCAGCAGCGCGCGCGCATCGTCGGGCGGCACCGGGTATTCGAACTCCTGCCGCGACCGCCCCATCTCGCGCGACTTGATGTTGAGGAAGGCCGCCTCGCCCTGCAGGCGCACCCGCACCGAGGCCTTCTGCGTGCCGCCCTCGACCGCGCCGATGTCGTTGAGATAGCCCTGCGCCATCTCGATCACCGCGTGCGCCTGGCGCTTCCAGCCGTCGCCGGCGACCAGGAACTTGCGTTCGATTTCCAAGGGCATGGGATGGCGGCCATCGCGCGGAAGATGCGCAGAGGATAAGCCATCGCCGTGCGGCCGGCCCCCGCGGCCGCCTACTTGCCCGCCGTTCCCGGCCGCTCGAACAGTGCGATGCTCTCCACGTGCGCGGTGTGCGGGAACATGTCCATCGCGCCGGCGGCGGCCAGGGTGAAGCCGCACTCGTTGACCAGGTAGCCGGCGTCGCGCGCCAGCGAGCCGGGGTGGCAGCTCACGTAGACGATGCGGGCGAAGCGCTTGAGCGGCAGCTGCCTGAGCACGTCGATGGCGCCCGAGCGCGGCGGGTCGAGCAGCAGCCGGTCGAAACCTTCCTTCATCCACGGCGCGGCGCGCTGGTCGGCGGTCAGGTCGGCGGCGAAGAAACGCGCGTTGTCCAGGCCGTTGCGGGCGGCGTTCTCCTTCGCCCGCGCCACCAGGCCGGCATCGCCCTCCACGCCGACCACCTCGCGCACGCCGCGCGCCAGCGGCAGGGTGAAGTTGCCCAGCCCGCAGAACAGGTCCAGCACCCGCGCCTCGGCACCGGCGTCGAGCAGCTCCAGCGCGTGCGCGATCATCCGCTCGTTCAGGCGCGCATTGACCTGGATGAAGTCCAGCGGCCGGAATGCCAGTTCCACGTCCCAGCGCGGCAGGCGGAACGCGAGCGGCACGCCCCCGGCCGGCCACAGCGGATGCACGCTTTCCACCCCGCCCGGCTGCAGGTAGATGGCGAAGCCGCGCTCGCGCCCGAACGCCGCCCAGGCCAGGCGGTCGGCCTCGCTCAGCGGCTGCAGGTGGCGCACGGTCAGGGCCACGCCGCCGAACTGCGCGGTCGCCTCGCCGGCGATGAACTCGATCTGCGGGATGTCCGCGCGCCCGTCCAGGGTGTCGATCAGCTGCGCCAGCGCCTGGATCGATTCGCCGATCTGCGGGATCACCGTGTAGCACACCGACAGGTCGGCGACGAAGCGCGGATCCTGCTCGCGGAAGCCGACCAGGGTCTTGTCCTTCTTCTCCACCCGCCGCACCGAGAAGCGGCCCTTGCGGCGGTAGCCCCAGCTCTCCCCGGCCAGCGGCGCCAGCACGCGCTGCGGCGCGACGTGGCCGATGCGCGCGAGGTTGTCCAGCAGCACGCGCTGCTTGGCGAGGATCTGCTTGTCCTCGGCCAGGTGCTGCAGCACGCAGCCGGCGCAGGTGCCGAAGTGCGGGCAACGCGGCTGGACGCGATCGGGCGAGGCCTCCAGCACCTCCAGCGTGCGCGCCTCGTCGAAGTGGCGGCCGCGCGCGGTCGGCTCGGCCACCACCTGCTCCCCGGGCAGCGCGCCGGTGACGAAGGTCACCTTGCCGCCCTCGCCGTCGCGGCGCGCCACGCCGCGGCCGTCGTGGCTCAGGTCGAGGATGCGGGCCTGGAAGGGCGTGCGGTCGAGACGGCTTCTGGATCGGGCCACGTGGCGGCAACGGCTGCGGGCGGAAGGGGCGGGCATTGTCGCAGATGCACGCGCCGGCGGCGCTTGCCCGGCACCGGCGGGGACGGCAAGCTTGCCGCACACCGGCATGGAGCCACCCGCATGAACGACACCGCGCCCGCGCCCCGCGTCCTGCTGGTCGAGGACGACCCGGTCAGCCGCAGCTTCCTGCAGGCGGTGCTGGAATCGGCCGCCGCGCAGGTGGCCACCGCCGAGACCGCGCAGGCCGCCCTGCTGCACGCGCGCGGCCAGGCCTTCGACCTGTGGCTGATCGACGCCAACCTGCCGGACATGCGCGGCGAGGCATTGCTCTCGAGCCTGCGCGCGCACTGGCCCGGCGCGGTGGCGCTGGCCCATACCGCCGACAGCTCGGCGGACATGCGCCGGCGCCTGCTCGCCGCCGGCTTCGCCGAGGTGCTGGTCAAGCCACTGGCGCCGGGCGCGCTGCTGCAGGCGCTGGCGCGCTACCTGGCCGTGCATCCGGACCCTTCGCCGATGATGTTGCCGGACTGGGACCGGCGTGCCGCGATCCGCGCGCTCAACGGCCAGGAAACGCACCTGGACGCGTTGCGCGGGCTGTTCCTGGGCGAGCTGCCGGCCGTGCGCCGGGCGGTGCGGGACGCGGTCGCGCGCGGCGACGAGGCGGCCTTGCGCCAGCAGGTGCACCGGCTGCTGGCCAGCTGTGGCTTCGTCGGCGCGGCGCGCCTGGCCGCCGCCGCCCGCGCCCTGCAGGCCGCGCCGGGCACGACGCGGCGGCTGGAGGAATTCGACCGGGCGGCGGACACGCTGCTGCAGGGCGGGCCCTGATCATCCCCGCTGCGCCAGCGCCTCCAGCATCTCCCAGGAGTTGAGCCCGCGCCCGCCCAGGTGGTGCAGCAACCAGCCGCGCATGCCGCGGCGCAGGGCCGGCATGTCCGCGGCCGGCGGCGGCGCGCCGGCGGCCGCCAGGGCCAGCAGCGCGCGCCCGGTGGGCAGGTCGCGCCGCTCGCCGCCGCCGCGTTCGCTCAGCACCCGCCGCGGCCCCTCGGCCGGATCGAGCCGGTAGCGCGCGGCCGGATCGACCGGCTGGCCATCGACGTCGTGCTCCAGGTCGAAGCCCACGCCCAGCGCCTGCAGCACCTCGTACTCGAACATGCGCAACGGCCAGGCCAGCGCCTGCCCGTCACCGAGCCGGGCGCGGATGCGCGCGTAGGCGGCATAGACCTCCGGCAGCGGATCCTGGCGCGGCAGCAGGCGCAGCATCAGCTCGTTGACGTAGAAGCCGGACAGCATCGCCGCCCCGGCCGGGCGCGGCGCCGCATCCAGCGCCTCGGCGGCACGCAGCTGGGCCAGCTCGCCGCGCTGGACGGCGGCCAGCCGGACCCACTGCAATGGCTGCAGCGCCGCGCGCAGCGCCTGCCGGCGCGGTCCCTGCACGCCCCGCGCCAGCAGCCCCAGGCGCCCGTGCCGCAGCGACAGGACCTCCACCAGCAGGCTGGTCTCGCGCCAGGGGCGTACGTGCAGCACGAACGCCGGCTCGTCGTCGATGCGCATGGGAAACAGGATCCAGGAGACAGGGGCCGTCCGCGGGAATGATGCCAGCCCCTGCCGGCGACGGCAGCGCCGGGGCACGACGCCCTGCAGGCGCGGTGCGGGATTCTGCCGGGCGGCCGCCGCCTGTCGGTCCCCCGGCAGAAGGCAGGCCACCGCTGCGCCACGCTGGCGCCTTCCCGTCGCGCGACCGGGGCGCCTGCGTCCGGATCGCCGGCGGGCTCAGGCCGGCAGGTGCGGCCGGCGCGGGCCCGGATCGCTGGTGGAGGTGCCGCCGTTCTCCAGGTGCCCGGCATAGCGGCGCAGGAAGCCCGGGCGCGACGGCAGGGTCACCGCGATGTCGTGCCAGCCGTGATGCGCGGCCGTATCCAGCGCCACGAGTTGCCGCTGTCCCGGCTGCAGCTGCAGTTCCCGCGCGCCGCCCTCGTCGTAGGCATCGTCGATGCGCACCAGGAGCGGCACGTCGCCCTGGTTGGCCAGCTGCACCTCGGCCACCAGGCGGGAAGCGTCGGGCTGGCGCAGGCAGGCTTCCAGGCCGGCGATGCCCCCCGCGTCCCCGTCCGTATCGCGGATCTCCGCCAGGGAACCGTTGGGGCCGTAGAGGCGCAATGCGTAGCCGCCGGGGTGCAGCTCCCAGGTGTCCGCGATGCGCTTGCCCGCCGAGACGGCATAGCGCCGCGGCGGCGACTGCGGCTGTAGCGCGTCGTGGATGTAGAACGCCACCCCGGTTCCGCCCGGGTTGTCGATCGCCACCTCGAGCCGCCCCTCGGGGGTCAGCCGCGGCGTGGTGGACCACCGGTAAGGCAGGGCGCGCGCCGGGCGCAGCCCGGCCGCCTGGACCGGCATCTCGCCCTGCGCCGGCACCTGCAGGGGTTGCGGCTGCAGCGGTTGCGGCGGCGCCGGCGCCAGGCGCGGGCGCAGCGGCCGCTGCCGGCGGGTGAAGTCGAAGGCGCTGGTCAGGTCCCCGCATATCGAGCGCCGCCAGGCACCGATGTTGGGCTCCATCACGCCGAAGCGGGCCTCGAGGAAGCGGATCACCGAGGTGTGGTCGAAGGTCTGCGAGCACACCCAGCCGCCCGTGGACCACGGCGAGATGACCAGCATCGGCACGCGCGGCCCCAGGCCCACCGGCTGCCGGCCGCCCGGGTCGGCGCCGGGGACCAGCGGGTTGCGCGCCCGCGGGAAGCGGTCCAGATCCAGGATGTCCTGCTCCAGCGCGCCGGCCAGGTCCTCCGATACCAGGCCGGGGCCGTTCGGGCGGCTCTCCAGCGGCGGCATGGGCGGGACGACGTGGTCGAACAGGCCGTCGTTCTCGTCGTAGTTGATCAGCAGTACGGTCTTGCTCCAGACCTCGGGATCGGCGGTCAGCGCATCGAGGACGCGGTCGATGTAGTACGCGCCGTCGTCCTGGCTGGCGGCGGGATGCTCGCAGTACTTGAAGGGCGCCACGACCCAGCTGACCTGCGGCAGGCGGCCCGCCAGCACGTCCTGGCGCATCTGCCCCAGGTCGCGGTCGGTGGTGCCGCGGCGCACCAGCTCGCCGTCGGGATCGGCGCCCTCCTGGACCTGGTAGGCCGCGAAGAACTCCAGCGAGTTGTCGGTGTAGTTGTCCGTGGGCGAGCCGGGCTCGCCGGTGCCGCCCTGGTACACCCGCCACGAGATGCCGGCCTGCTGCAGGCGCTCGGGGTAGGTGGTCCACGAATAGCCGTTGTGCCCGGCGCGCTCTTCCAGGCCCGGGCCGTTGCCGCGGGGACCGAGCACGTTCCCGGTGTCGCAGGTGCCCGACCACAGGTAGATGCGGTTGATCGCGGTATCCGAGTGCGCCGAGCAGAAATAGCTGTCGCACAGGGTGAAGGCTTCGGCCAGCGCGGTGTGGAACGGCAGGTCCCCCGCGTCCAGGTAGCCCATCGTCAACGGGTCCTGCTTCTGGGTGACCCAGTCGTCCCAGCGGCCCAGGTTCCAGGCCTGGTGGCCCGAACTCCAGCCATGGTCGGTGCTGTCGAAATGGCTGCCGGAGCGCGCCACGTCGATGTGGAAGGGCAGTACGGACGGCGCGCGGGGATCGACCCCGCGCGGCTTGAACGCGTCGGTGCGCACCCGGGCGTTGGGCTGGTGCCACACGCTGGTGCCGTCGGGCAGCAGCGCCGGCCGCGGGTCGCCGAAGCCGCGCACGCCGGCCAGGCCGCCGAAATAATGGTCGAACGAGCGGTTCTCCTGCATCAGGATGACCACGTGTTCGACATCGGCCAGGGTGCCGGTCTGCCCGCCCGGGGGAATGCTCAGCGCGCGGGCGATGCTGTCGGGAATGCGGCCTGCCGCCAGCGCCGCGCCGAGGCTGCCCCCGGCCATTTTCAGGAAACGTCGGCGCGCGCGGGAATCCATGGCGTCACCCTACCTCGGACAGCAGGTCCAGCGCCTGGCGGTGCAGTTCCGGCGAGGCCGCCGCCACCACGCGCCCGCCGCTTCCCAGGCCCAGCGCGTTGCCCTGCCAATCGCTGATCACCCCGCCGGCGGCCTCGATCACCGGCACCAGGGCAAGGTAGTCGTAGGGTTTGAGGTCGGCCTCCACGACCAGGTCGACATGCCCGGACGCCAGCAGCGCGTAGCTGTAGCAGTCCCCGCCGAAGCGGCGCCCGGCGACGGCCGCGCTGACCCGCTCGAAGGCGTCGCGCTCCGCGCCCTGGAAGATGTCCGGCGAGGTGGCATAGAGCGTGGCCTGGCCCAGCGCGGTGCAGCCGCTGCTGCGGCAGGCGTGGCCGTTGAGCCAGGCCCCGCGCCCCTTCATGCCCATCCAGCGCTCGCCCAAGACGGGCATGTCGACCAGGCCGAACACCGGCGTGTCATCGCAGGAGAACGCGATCAGGGTGCCCCACAGGGGCCAGCCGCTGATGAAGCTGCGGGTGCCGTCGATCGGGTCGAGCGTCCAGACGCATCGCGCCCCGACGTTGTTCTTGCCGTGCTCCTCGCCAAAGATCCCGTGGTCGGGCCAGCGCTGGCGGATCGATTCCCGCAGCAGGGTCTCCACCTCGCGGTCCACCCGGGTGACCGGGCTGTGGTCTTCCTTGAGCTTCACGTCCAGGCGCTGGCGGAAGCCGGCCAGCGAGAGCCGCCGCGCCTTGTCGGCCACGTCTGCGGCGAAGTGCATGAGGTCTTCTGCGTCGATCCCCGTCGGGGGCAATGTGTCCATCGGTTACGCCTTGGATCCAGGGGAAAAAGCGCCTGCAGGGGGAGCACGCGGCAGCGGATTCTGCCCTCGAAATCCACAAATTTGCAAATTTCCCCAAATTGACACAATCTCGACCCATGCTGCATGGACCAAGCGGCCGTCGCGGTTGTCCGCAGCGGCAGGCAGGCTTGGCGTTCCCACTATCGAATCCCGGGTTCGGCCGGTGAAGGGTGTCGTGATGCACGTGTTTGCTCGATGGGTCGTTCTGGTCCTGGCCTGCTGGATCTGCCTGCCCGCGCGGGCCGGGGAAATCACGGTCTACACCGCGTTGGAGAACGACGAGGTCACGACCTACCTGGCCGCCGCCCGCAAGGCGCTGCCGGACGTGCGGATCAAGGTGATGCGCCTGTCCACCGGCGACCTGGCCGCGCGCGTGCTGGCCGAATCGGCGCACCCGCACAACGACGTGATCTGGGGCGAGGCGCTCACCGAGATGCTCGACCCGCGCATCCTGGGCCTGCTCCAGCCGGCCACGCTCGCGCAGGTGCAGGCGTTGCCGGGGCGCTACCGCAGCGCCGGCAACGTCTGGTTCGCGCCCACCGGCTACGCCACCGCCCTGTGCGTCAACACCCAGGCCCTGGCCAGTGCGCACTTGCCGGTCCCGCGGACCCTGCAGGACCTGACCCTGCCGGCCTACAAGGGCCAGGTGGTGATGCCCAACCCGCGGTCCTCCGGTGCCGGCTACATGGTGGTGGCCGGGGTCCTCGCCCAGGCCGGGCAGGACAAGGGCTGGACCAAGCTGAAGGCGCTCGCGGCCAACGTAGCGCAGTACACCGACACCGGCTCGCGGCCGTGCAAGATGGTGCGCACCGGCGAGTACGCCATCGGCATCTCCTTCGACCTGGTCGCGCTGCAGGCGATCAAGCAGGGCTTCCCCATCCGGATGGTCATCCCGGCCGACAGCGCCGGCTACGAGCTCGAGGCCTCCGGCCTGATGAAGGGGGCGGCCAACCCGGCCGACGCCAAGCGCTTCCTGGACTGGACCGCCTCGCCCCAGGCGGCGGTGCTGTACCGCCAGTACAAGAGCATCGTCGCGGCCATGCCGCAGCCCACCGCCGAGCAGGTGCGCATGGGCCTGCCGGCCGACTTCATGCAGCGCCTGCCGGCCATCGATTTCCGCGCCGAGGCCCGCCAGCGCGCCGGCGTGGTCCAGCGCTGGCAGCAAGAGATCCAGCGATGAACCGTGCGCAGGACCAGGACGGCACCTACCTGCACGTCGAGGACGTCAGCAAGGCCTTCGGCGGCCAGCACGTGCTCGACCGGGTGGGATTCAGCGCCGGCGACAGCGACTTCGTCTGCCTGCTCGGGCCCAGCGGCTGCGGCAAGACCACGCTGCTGCGCATCATCGCCGGCCTGCTCGAGTGCGATGCGGGACGGATCCGGCTGGGCGAGCGCGACGTCACCGCCCTGCCGCCGCAGGCACGCGGCTTCGGCATCGTGTTCCAGTCCTATTCGCTGTTCCCCAACATGACCGCGGCGCAGAACATCGGCTACGGCATGCGCCTGCGCGCCACGCCCGCGCGCGTGATCCAGCAGCGCACCCGCGAACTGCTGGAACTGGTGCAACTGCCCGAGGCCGGCGACAAGCTGCCCGCCGCGCTCTCCGGCGGCCAGCAGCAGCGCATCGCCCTGGCGCGCGCGCTGGCGGTGGAACCCTCGCTGCTGCTGCTCGACGAGCCGCTGTCGGCACTGGACGCACGGGTGCGGCAGCAGCTGCGCGGCGAGCTCCGGCAGGTGCAGCGCAGCCTGGGCATCCCCACGGTCATGGTCACGCACGACCAGCAGGAGGCCCTGAGCATGGCCGACCTGGTCGTCTGCCTCAACGCCGGGCGCGTCGAGCAGGCCGGGACTCCCCAGCAGGTCTACCGCCAGCCGCGCACGCGCTTCGCCGCGCAACTGGTCGGCGACGCCAACCTGATCGAGACCGAGTGGGTCCGCCAGGTCTGGCCGGAGCTGCTGGCCACGCGTCCCGAGGGCGCCGATGCCGCGTACTTCGCCTGCATCCGGCCGGAGGACCTGCTCATCGAAACGGCGCCGGCCGGCGATGCCCGCGTCGTGGCGACCCGCTACCTGGGCAACGTGTTCCGCCAGGACGTGGCGTGGCGCGGCCGGACGCTGCAGTGCGAGCGGCATGCCGACCAAGCCCCGCCCACCGGCGCCGCCTGCACCCTCTCGCTGCGTCCGGGGCACTGCTGGTGGGTCGCCGCATGAGCGCCCGGCCGCTGTCGCCGACGCCCGTGCTGCCGGTCCTGGTCCACCGGCCCTGGCTGCAGCGCACCGCCCGCACGCTGGGCGGCGCGTTGCCGGTCGGCATGATGCTGCTGTTCCTGGTCTACCCGCTGGCGGTCATCGCCTGGGGCAGCCTGCACGGCGGCGACCAGGCCGGCCTGAGCCTGGACAACTACCGCAGGCTGTGGCGGGAGCCCGGCATCGGCCAGGCCGCCTGGCACAGCGTGGCGATGGCCGCCACCACCACCGCGCTGGTCGTCGCCGCCGCCCTGGTGCTGGCGACCACCTTCAAGCGTTCGCGCGTGCTCGGGCGCGGCGCGATCGCCGCGATCATGCTGCTGCCGATGCTCGCACCCTCGCTCATGCAGGGCCTGGGGCTGATCTTCCTGCTCGGGCGCAACGGCCTGCTGCACCGGCTGTTCGGCCTGCAGACCGACATCTACGGCTTCTCCGGCCTGGTGCTGGCCAACGCCCTGTACACCCTGCCGCAGGCGGCGCTGATCATCGGCACCGCGATGGAGCGCACCGACCACCGCCACTACGACGCCGCGCGCACGCTGGGCGCCTCGCCGTGGCGGCAGTTCCGCGACATCACCCTGCCGCAAGCGCGCTACGGGATCCTGGCCGCGGCGCTGGTGGTGTTCAGCGTGTCCATCACCGATTTCGGCAACGCGATCGTGCTCGGCGGGCCCTACCGCGTCCTGGCCAACGAGATCTACGACCAGGTCTCCGGCCAGATGGATTTCAACATGGGCGCGGCGGTCGGCCTGATCCTGCTGGTGCCGGCGGTGGCGTGCGTGCTGGTGGAACGCGCCACCGCCCGCGCCGCCGGCGGCATCTCCGAGCACGCCCGCGCCGGCGAGGTGGTGGCGGACCGGCGCCGGGACTGGCTGCTGGGCCTGGCCAGCGCGGTGCTGGCGCTGGCGGTGCTCGCGGTCTTCGCCACGGTGGTGTACGCGAGCGTGGTCAAGGTCTGGCCCTACGACCTCGGGCTGACCCTGGCGCACTACCGGACCGACCTGCCGGAGGGCTACGCGCCGATCCTGACCTCGGCCAAGGTCGCGTGCATCACCGCGCTGGCCGGCACCGTGCTGGTCTTCCTGATGGCCTGGACCGTCAGGCGCGCCGGCACCGCGCTGGCGACCGTGCTGCACGTGCTCGCCACCCTGCCCGCGGCCATCCCCGGGCTGGTCATCGGCATCGCCTATCTGATGGCGTTCAACAACGGCCCGCTGGCCGACTGGCTGTACGGCAGCGTGTTCGTGGTGGCCGCCTGCAACCTGTACCACTACCACGCGCAGAGCTACCTGATGCTGTCCACCGGGCTGCGCAACGTTCCGCGCGCGCTGGAGGATGCGGCCGCCAGCCTCGGCGGCGGGGAACTGCGCCAGCTGCGCGACGTGATCCTGCCCTTCGCCTCGCCGGCGATGGCCACGGTGTTCTTCTTCCTGTTCATGCAGGCCATGGTGACCCTGTCGGCGGTGGTGTTCCTGGTCACCCCGGACCTGAGCCTGGCCTCAGTCGCGGTGATGCAGCTGGACTCCAACGGCTTCGTCTCCCAGGCCGCCGCCTATGCCACCTGCATCGCCGCCAGCGTGGCGCTGGCCTCGCTGGCGATGCGCCTGAGCGTGGCCCTGCTCGCCCGCCGTTCCAGCCACGGGAGTGCAACCGCCCATGTGGCATGAAGAGCGCTACAACCGCATCCGCCACCTGCTGGGGACGTCCGGGCAGGTCTCCGTGGAGCGCATCGTCGAGGAGCTCAAGGTCTCGCGCGAGACCGTGCGGCGCGACCTGCTGGCGCTGGAATCGCTCGGCGAGATCCAGCGCGTGCACGGCGGCGCGGTGCTGGTCGGCGAGGAGCCGCCCATCGACGTGCGCGCGGCCACCCGGGTCCGCGAGAAGCAGGCCATCGCGCGCGAGGTGGTGCGCCTGGTCGGCAATGGCCAGACCGTGTTCCTCGACGCCGGCACCACCACCTCGATCATCGCCGAGGCGCTGGCCGGCCTGCGCGGGCTGCTGGTGATCACCAACTCGCTGGCCGTGGCCAGGACCCTCGGCACCGGCCGGGCCGGGCAGCACGACAACCACGTGCACCTGCTCGGCGGCAGCTTCAACGCGGAACTGTCCTCCACCCACGGCGCGGCCACGGTGGCCGAGATCCAGCGCTACCAGGCCAACGTCGCCATCCTCTCGCCGGTCGGCATCGACGCCACCGCCGGGGCCAGCAGCCAGCTGCTCGAGGAGGCCGAGGTCGCCCGGGCGATGGCCGTCAACGCGCGCCACACCATCATCGCGGCCGACCACGCCAAGATCGGCCTGCGCAGCCGGGTGGCGTACTGCCCCTGCGACGCGATCGGCACCCTGGTCACCAATGGCCGCGCCCGGCAGGCCGCCGCCATGCACGGCGTGGCCCAGGCGGTGGCGGAGGTGGTGTATGCCTAGGCCACGCCGCCCGTTCCCGGCTCGGGCGCCGCTGGCCGGCAGGGGCGCGCCATGAACCATTTCTGCGACCTGGGCGTGCGGCGCTACCGGTTCGCCGGCCTGCGCGAGCTGCTCGCCAAGGCCAGCCCGCGACGCTCCGGCGACGAGCTCGCCGGCCTGGCCGCGCAGACCGAGGAGGAACGCGTGGCCGCGCGCATGGCCCTGGCGCAGGTGCCGCTGCGCCAGTTCCTGCAGGACGTGGTGGTCCCCTACGAGGACGACGATGTCACCCGCCTGATCATCGACAGCCACGACCCGGCCGCCTTCGCGCCGGTGGCCGAGCTGAGCGTGGGCCAGTTCCGGGACTGGCTGCTGGCCGCCGGCGAGCGCGAGCTGGTCGCCATCGCCGCCGGCGTGACCCCGGAGATGGCCGCGGCCGTCTCCAAGCTGATGCGCAACCAGGACCTGATCGCGGTCGCCCGCAAGCGCCCCGTCGTCACCGCTTTCCGCACCACCCTCGGGCTGCCCGGGCGCCTGTCCACGCGCCTGCAGCCGAACCACCCCACCGACGACCTGCGCGGCATCGCCGCCTCGATGCTGGACGGGCTGATGTACGGCTGCGGCGATGCCGTGGTCGGCATCAATCCGGCCACCGACGACCTGGCGGTGCACCATCGCCTGCTGTGCATGCTGGACGAGTTCCGCCAGCACTACGACGCGCCGCTGCAATCGTGCGTGCTGACCCACGTCACCGGCACCCTGGCGCTGATCGAGCAGGGTGCGCCGGTGGACCTGGTGTTCCAGTCCATCGCCGGGACCCAGGCCGCCAACGGCAGCTTCGGGATCACCCTGGACCTGCTGGCCGAGGCCCGGGACGCGGGCCGTTCGCTGGCGCGCGGCACGGTCGGCCAGCAGCTGATGTATTTCGAGACCGGCCAGGGCAGCGCCCTGTCCGCCGGGGCCCACCACGGGGTGGACCAGCAGACCTGCGAGGCGCGTGCCTACGCGGTGGCACGCGCGTTCGACCCGCTGCTGGTCAACACGGTCGTCGGCTTCATCGGCCCGGAATACCTCTACGACGGCAAGCAGATCATCCGCGCCGGGCTGGAGGACCATTTCTGCGGCAAGCTGCTCGGCCTGCCGATGGGCTGCGACATCTGCTACACCAACCACGCCGAGGCCGACCAGGACGACATGGACGCCCTGCTCACCCTGCTGGCGGCGGCGCGGGTGAACTTCGTCATGGGCGTGCCCGGCGCCGACGACATCATGCTCAATTACCAGAGCACCTCGTTCCACGACGCGCTGTACGCCCGGGAGGTGTTCGGCCTGCGCCGCGCGCCGGAATTCGAGGCCTGGCTGCAGCGCATGGGGATCACCGGCGCGCACGGGGCGTTGCAGGCGCGGCAGGCCTCGGCGCCGCTCGCGCTGGACTGGCAGGCATGGCCATGACCGAGCGCACGCCCTCGCGCCCGGCCAGCTGGCTGTCGTTGCGCCGCCTCACGCCCGCGCGCGTGGCGCTGGGGATGTCCGGCCAGGGCGGCCTGCCCACCCAGGCCCTGCTCGACTTCACCCTGGCCCATGCCCGGGCGCGCGATGCCGTGCACGCCACGCTGGACTGGGAGGCGCTGCACGCGCGATTCCACGCCATGGGGCTGCCCACCCTGGAGGTGGCCAGCGCGGCGGGCACGCGCGAGCACTACCTGCGCCGTCCCGACCTCGGCCGCCGCCTCGCCGACGATGCCACGCCCCGGCTGGAGGCGTACCGCCAGGCCGAGGACCGCCTGGTGATCGTGGTCGCCGACGGCCTGTCGTCGATCGCCGTGGCCCGCCATGCGTCGGCGCTGGTGGAGGCGCTGCGGCCGCTGCTGCCCGAAGCGCAGCAACCGGCGCTGGTGGTGCTGGCACGCCTGGGACGCGTGGCCATCGGCGATGCCGTCGCGCAGGCGCTGAAGGCGCGCATGGCGGTGGTGCTCATCGGCGAGCGGCCGGGGCTGACGACCACCGACAGCCTCGGCGCCTACCTCACCTGGCAGCCGCGCATCGGCTGCGACGACTCGATGCGCAACTGCATCTCCAACATCCATCCGGCCGGACTGGGCTATGCCGCCGCCGCCCGCATCGCGGCCGACACCCTCGCCCGTGCCTACCGCCAGAAGAAAAGCGGCGTGGCCCTGGATATCGACGGCACCGCGGAAGCGCTGCCGGCAAGTCCCGACGCACCACGACCGATCCCGCAAGACCTCGACAGTTCCTGATTCCCGCGTTCCCTGCAAGTCAACCGAGCTCCACCCCTTTGGGCACCCCGGCACGTGTCACGGGTTGTTGTTGCCTGGAGTTTCCCAGCCGCCAGCGCATGGACCCGCGCCCCCTCCCCCCTTCGACTTCCTCACAGCAAACGCCATGAACAGTCAACGACATCTCACGCTCTCGGCCCTCACGCTGGCCCTTTCCCTCTCCCTCAGCGCCCATCTGCACGCGCAGTCCACCGACGGCAGCATCGTCGGCCAGGTTCCGGTGGCCCCGGGCGAAACCGTCCTCATCCAGGGCAGCAACGGCCTCAACCGCGAAGTCGCCATCGACGCGCAGGGACGCTACAGCGCCACGGCCCTGCCGCTGGCGACCTACACCGTGACCCTGATGCGCGACGGCAAGGCCGTCGAATCCCGCAGCGGCGTGACCCTGCGCGTCGGTTCCGCCACCCAGGTGAGCTTCAGCGCCCCGTCCAGCCAGGCGACCACGCTGGAGGCGGTGACGGTCAAGGCCAGTTCCGTACCGTCCATCGACGTGACCAACGTCAGCTCCAGCACCGTCATCACCGCCGAGCAGATGGCCCGCCTGCCGCTGCAGCGCACCGCCGAGGCGGTGGCCCTGCTGGCGCCGGGCGCATCGCCCGGCAGCACGTACTTCACCGGCCCGTCCGGGCAGTCCCTGGTGTCCTTCAGCGGTTCCTCGGTCACCGAGAACGCCTACTACATCAACGGCATGAACACGACCGACCCGCTCAGCGGCTTCGGCGGCATCAGCCTGCCCTACGGCGCGGTCGCCCAGGAGGAAGTGCTCAGCGGCGGCTATTCCGCGCGCTACGGGCGCTCCGACGGCGGCGTCATCAGCCAGGTGGGCAAGAGCGGCACCGACACCTGGCACTTCGGCGGCCAGCTCCTGTGGCAGCCCGCGTCCACGCAGGCCGACGCGCGCAACATCTACTACCCGTATTCGGGCAGCAAGGGCGGGCAGATCTACCGGGCCGACGCCAAGAACAGCAGCTGGACGACCACCGCCAGCGGCTATGTCGGCGGACCGCTGATCAAGGACCGCCTGTTCGTCTTCGCCGCGGTCGAGGCGCAGCGCAAGGAAGGCAACAGCGTCAGCGACGTGACCTCCACCCAGACCAACACCCGCTACACCTACGAGGATCCCAAGGCGTACGTGAAGCTGGACTGGAACATCAACGACGCCAACATCCTGGAGCTCACCGGGGTCAAGCAGACCCACCGCTACACCGGCGACAAGTACGCCTTCGACTACGACGACCAGAGCACCGGCGCGTTCCTCGCCGACGACACCCTGGGCAAGACCAAGTCGGACATCTACGTCGCCAAGTACACCAGCTACATCACCGACAACCTCACCTTCAACGCCATGTACGGCAAGTCGCGGGTGAGCTACTACACCGGCGTGCCGGATTCCGGCGTGGACGGGCCGATCATCCGCGGCGCCGACCAGCAGAACCCGGCCTACCTGAGCGACGGCCAGTTCCGCACCAACGGCCAGACCATCGACGTGGTCGACAACCCCGACCACAAGTCCACCCTGGCCAACTTCCGCGCCAGCCTGAGCTACCAGCTCGGCAACCACGCCATCAGCGTCGGCATCGACAACCAGGATTCGCACGACATCAACGACGGGGCGACCATCGGCAGCGGCTACGAGCTGTGGTACGCCAAGGGCAGCGCGAGCTCCAACATCAGCGATTCGCCCTTCGTCGATGCCCCGGGCAACTATCCCGGCGGCGAGGACGGCTACTACGGCTACATCCGCAACTACTCCAATTCCGCCTCGGTGCGGGTCAAGCAGCGCGCGCAGTACATCGAGGACAACTGGCAGGTCACCGACAAGCTGCTGCTGCAGCTGGGCCTGCGCAACGACCAGTTCACCAACTACAACCCCGAAGGCGTCCCCTACCTGCGGCTGACCAAGCCGCAATGGGCCCCGCGCCTGGGCTTCGCCCTGGACGTGCACGGCGATTCCAGCCTGAAGGTGTACGGCAACGTCGGCCGCTACTACCTGGCCATGCCGGCCAGCGTGGCGCTGCGCACCGCGGCCGGCTCGCTGGCCACCAACCAGTACTTCACCTACACCGGCATCGACGCGGACGGCATGCCCACCGGCGTGACCTACATCGACTCGGCCACCGGCGGCGCGGTCTCGCCCAACGGCGAGTACGGCCAGGCGCCGGATCCCAAGACGGTCAGCGCCAAGAACATCAAGTCCGAGTACCAGGACGAGATGATCCTGGGCTTCGACCAGCACATCGGCGGCGCCTGGACCTGGGGCATGAAGGGCAGCGTGCGCAAGCTGCGCAATGCCCTGGACGACATCTGCGACAACCAGGCCATCGCCAATGCGGCCGCGGCCCAGGGCATCGACCTGGCCGACGTCGCCATCGGCAGCTGCTACCTGGCCAATCCCGGCCGCGCCAACGTGTACCAGCTCGCCACCGCCGACGGCGGCTACGCCGACGTCAAGGTCACCAACGCCGACTACGGCTTCAGCCACCTCAAGCGCAACTACTACGGCATCGACACCTACCTGGAGCATGCCTTCGACGGCAAGTGGTCCGGCCGCATCGACTACCTGTACTCGCGCAGCTACGGCAACAGCGAGGGACAGGTGCGCTCGGACATCGGCCAGTCGAGCGTGTCCGCCTCGCGCGACTGGGACTACGCCACGCTGATGGAATACGCCAACGGCGACCTGCCCAACGACCGCCGCCACCAGATCAAGCTGTACGGCTCCTACCAGCTCGCCCCGGAGTGGATGCTCTCGGCCAACGTCCTGGTGCAGTCCGGCACGCCCAAGAGCTGCCTCGGCCGCTACGGCACCGAGCAGAACGACCCGTCCGGCTACGGCAGCTACTACCACTACTGCGCCGGCCAGCCCAGCCGTCCCGGCGACAAGGGCCGCAACCCCTGGGAGGAGCTGCTCACCGTCAGCGCCGAGTACCGGCCGCTGTGGGCGGGCAAGCGCCTGGCCTTCAACGTGATGGTCTACAACCTGCTCAACCAGCAGCGCGCCGAGCAGGTCAGCTCGATCTACGGCAGCACCGACGCCGTCAGCGACAACTACGGCCAGGTCCTGTTCTACACCCAGCCGCGCTACGTCCGGTTCGGCGTCACCTACGACTTCTGACCGGCACCGGTACCGGCGGGGAGCCACAGAGCTCCCCGCCGGGACGTTGCGCACCGCATCCGCCCCCACCTCGCCAACGCCCGAGATCCCCCATGCCCCCCATCATCCGCACGACCGCCGCCGGCCTGCTGTTCGCCGGCCTGGTCGCCGCCATCGGAGCCGCGCCGGCACAAAGCCAGTACGACGCCCTGCCCAGCGAGTCGCCCGCGCAGTTCACCCAGGTCAGGCAGGACCAGTACCAGCGCCGCAGCGTCGACATCCCGATGCGCGACGGCACCACCCTGCACGCCTCGATCATGATCCCCGCCGGTGCCACCCATGCCGGCATCCTGCTCACTGTGACGCCCTACGACGCCGAAGGCATGAGCCACCGCGCCGACAGCCCGCACCTCGCCCCGACGATCAGCGGCTACGACACGCCGGCCGACATCGTGGTCGACGACGGCTACATCCGGGTGACCGTCGATGTGCGCGGCAAGAACGGTTCCAAGGGCGACTTCGTCATGAACCGGCCGTTGCGCGGCCCGCTCAACCCCACGCCCGTCGACGATGCGACCGACATCAACGACACCATTTCCTGGCTGGTCAAGAACATCCCGGAAAGCAACGGCAAGGTCGGCATCATCGGCATTTCCTACGACGGCTACGAGGCCCTGATGGCCGCCGTCGATCCCAATCCCGCGCTGAAGGTCGCCGTGCCCATCAACCCGATGGTCGATGGCTGGATGGGAGACGACTGGTTCCACTACGGCGCCTTCCGCCAGCAGATGCTGCCCTACATCTACGGGCAGGAACTGCCCCGCGGCAGCAACCTGTCCTGGTGGTCCGGCGACCGCGACGACTACGACCTGTACCTGAAGGCCGGCTCGGCCGGTGCCCTGGCCAAGGCCCGCGGCATGGACCAGCTCGGCTTCTGGAACAAGCTGGTCGCCCATCCCGCCTACGACGCCTTCTGGCAGGAACAGGCCGTGGACAAGCTGCTGGCCCGGCGCCCCCTGGCCGTGCCGATGATGCTGGTGCACTCGCTGTGGGACCAGGAAGACATCTACGGCGACATGGCCGTCTACCGCGCCCTGGCGGCGGCGCCCTCGTCCAGGGGCAAGCTGTTCCTGGTCATCGGTCCCTGGCGCCACGCCAAGACCTGGGAGGCCGCGCCCGACATCGGCAAGATCGACCTGGACATGTCCACCGGCGTGTGGTTCCGCCAGAACGTGCTGCGGCCGTTCCTGGCCCAGTACCTGAAGGACGATGCCCCCAAGGCCGACGTCGCGCCGGTCACCGCCTTCGTCACCGGCACCAACCGCTGGGAGCGCCTGCAGCGCTGGCCCCAGGCCTGCGCGGGCAAGTGCGCGCCGGAAAGCCGGCCGCTCTACCTGCACGCCGCCGGCGGCCTGGGCTTCGCCCCGCCCGCGCACGACGCCGCCCCCAGCGACAGCTATGTCTCCGATCCGGCCAAGCCGGTTCCCTACCGGATCCGGCCCATCCAGCCGTGGAGCCACGGCCGCCCGGACCAGGTGGAGTCGTGGCCCGAATGGCTGGTCGACGACCAGCGCCAGTTCGCCACCCGCACCGACGTGCTGACCTACGTGTCCGAGCCGCTGGAGCAGCCGCTGCGGATCGCGGGCGAGCCGGTGGTGCACCTGACCGCGGCCACCTCCGGCACGGACAGCGACTGGGTGGTGAAGCTGATCGACGTCTATCCCGACGAGGTCGCCGAGAAGCCTTCCATGGGCGGCTACCAGCTGGGCGTGGCCATGGACATCTTCCGCGGCCGCTACCGCACCAGCCTGGAGACCGCGCAGCCGATCGCATCCGGCACGCCGCTGCCCTACCGGTTCGCCCTGCCCACGTCCAACCACGTCTTCAAGAAGGGCCATCGGCTGATGGTGCAGATCCAGTCCAGCTGGTTCCCGCTCTACGACCGCAACCCGCAGACCTTCGTCGAGAACATCTTCCTGGCCCGCCCGGAGGACTACAAGCCGGCCACGCAGACCGTCTACCACTCGGCCGAACACCCCAGCTACATCGACCTGCCCATCGTGCCGGCCGGCGACTGACGCCACCCCGCCCCGGCCCCGGGACGCCGGCCCCGCACCGCCGGCGCACAGCCATCGAAGGAAACCCGTGAAAGCGTTCCTGTACCTGTGCGCCGGCCCCGCACCGCCGGCGCACAGCCATCGAAGGAAACCCGTGAAAGCGTTCCTGTACCTGTTGCTTTGCCTGCCCGGCGGGCTGTCCGCGATGGACACCGCCCGCGCCGGGACCACGGCCGCCTCGTCGGCATCGACCCAGGCCGCCCATGCGCATGACGCGATCGTGGCGCTGCAACGGCAATGGGGGCTGCAGCCGCCGGGCGGCCGCGACTGGTCCGGGACCAATGCCTGGCAGCGCGTCGAGATCGTCGAGGCGTTGCTCGACTACGGCGTGCTTTCCGGCGACCGCACCTTCATGCCGGTGGTCGAGGCCGGCGTCAGGTACCGCACCGGGCTGGAGGGCAACGACGACGACCTCTGGGCCGTGATCGCCGCCGTCCGGGTGCATGCCCTGGACGGCGATCCGGCGCTGCTCGCCTATGCCGAGGACAAGCAGCAGGAGATCGTGCGCGACTACTGGGACGGGCACTGCGGCGGCGGCCTGTGGTGGAACCATGCCAGGACCTACAAGAACGCCATCACCAACGAACTGCTGATCTACGCCTCGGCGCTGCTTTACCAGGCCACGCACAAGCAGGGCTACCTGGACCAGGCACGCAAGACCCTGGACTGGTTCAACGCCTCGGGCATGATCAACGCGGACCACCTGGTCAACGACGGCCTGGACGCCCGCTGCGCCAACAACGGCGAGACGGCCTACACCTACAACCAGGGCGTCATCCTGGGGGCGCTGGCGGAACTGTACGAGGCGACCGGCACGGCGGCCTATCTCGACCAGGCGGCGCAGCTGGCCCTGGCCTCGACCCGCTACAGCACCACGCCCGGCCACGTGCTGCACGAACCGGGGGATACGCTCAGCCAGGACGGACAGAGCTTCAAGGGCATCTACATCCGCCACCTGGCCCTGCTGGCCCCGCTGCTGCGCGACCCGGCGCAGCGCCGCACGCTGGAAACCTTCATCCAGGACAACGCCCGCCGGGTCTGGGAAACCCGGGACCGGCGCAGCGGGCGCCTGGATGCCTACTGGGACGGCGAGGGCACGGCCTACGGCGCCGCGGCCCAGGGCAGCGGCATCGATGCGTTCAACGCCGCGATGGCCATCCAGGACAAGCGGGACATCCAGTAGCACCCGGCTGCCAGAACCCGGCTGCGCCGCCCGGGCCCGGGCGGCGGCCGCGCCCCGGCGGCCGCGCGCGGCCGAGGCGATTATTCGTAGCCGAACGCCTTCAGCGCGGCCTCGTCGTCGGACCAGCCCTCGCGCACGCGCACCCAGGTCTCCAGGAACACCTTGGCGCCGAACAGCCGCTCCATCTGCTGGCGCGCCTTGGCGCCGATCTCCTTCAGGCGGGTGCCGCCCTTGCCGATGACGATCGCCTTCTGGCCCTCGCGCTCGACCCAGATCACCGCGCCGATGCGCAGCAGGTTGCCGTCCTCGGCGAAACGCTCGATCTCCACCGTGGTCGCGTACGGCAGCTCCTTGCCGAGCTGGCGCATCAGCTGCTCGCGCACCAGCTCGCCGGCCAGGAAGCGCTGGCTGCGGTCGGTGATCTCGTCCTCGTCGTACAGCGGCGGCGCCTCGGGCAGCAGGGCCAGCACGTCCTTCACCAATGCCTCCAGGCCCTTGCGCTTGAGCGCCGAGACCGGGTGCACCGCGGCGAACTGCCGGTCCTCGCTGACCTGCGCCAGGAACGGCAGCAGCTCGCCCTTGTCCTTGAGGCGATCGACCTTGTTGACCACCAGCACCACCGGGATGCCGGCGTCGTGCAGCACCTTCCAGGCCAGCGTGTCCTCCTCGTCCCAGCGCCCGGCCTCGATCACCATCAACGCCGCATCCACGCCTTCCAGCGCGCTGCGCGCGGTGCGGTTCATCACCCGGCTCATCGCCGAGGCCTTGAACTTGCCCTGTTGGCGATGCAGGCCCGGGGTGTCCACCAGCGCGATCTGCCCGGCCGGGAAGCTGGCGATGCCGAGCAGGCGGTGGCGCGTGGTCTGCGGGCGGTTGGAAACGATGCTGACCTTGGCGCCGACCAGCGCGTTGATCAGCGTGGACTTGCCGACGTTCGGCCGGCCGATCACGGCGACACTGCCGCTGTGGTAGGGCTCGCTCATCACTTGGACTCCAGTTGCTGCAGGACCGCCGCGGCGGCGTGCTGCTCGGCCAGGCGGCGCGAACCGCCTTCGCCCTCGGCGCTGACGGCCGGCACGGCCAGGCTGCAGCGCACGCGGAATTGCTTGGCATGGTCGTCGCCGCTCTCGGCGATCAGCTCGTAGCTGGGCAGCACGTGCTGGCGCTTCTGCAGCCATTCCTGCAGGCGCGTCTTGGCATCCTTCTCCGGCTTGCCGTCCGGCAGCAGGGTCGCCAGCAGCGGCTCGAACCACGGCAGCACCACCTTGCGGCAGGTCTCGAAATCGCTGTCCAGGTAGATCGCGGCGACCACCGCCTCCACCGCGTCGGCCAGGATCGAGTCGCGGCGGAAACCGCCGGACTTGAGCTCGCCCGGCCCCAGCGTCAGGCGCTCACCCAGCTGCAGCTCGCGGGCGATCACGGCCAGCGCCGACTCGCGCACCAGTTCGGCGCGGGCGCGGGTGAGCGTGCCCTCGTCGGCCCGCGGCCAGCGCCGGTACAGCATGTCGGCGACGAAGTGGTTGACCAGGCTGTCGCCGAGGAATTCCAGGCGTTCGTTGTGCGGGGTGCCGGCGCTGCGGTGGGTCAGCGCCTGCGCCAGCAGCGCCGGATCGGCGAAGACGTGGCCGATCCGGTCGCCGCGCTGGAAGGGCCTACTGGTCACCGCCACCGTGCCGCGTCAGGTTCTGGGTGGCGTCGAACTTGCCCACCACGTCCAGGTTGGCCACCAGCGGGCGGCGCACCTCGTAGGACACGTGCATCGCGTAGCCGCCGTCGACATGGTCGAACTTGACGTCCTCGGGCTTCACGTTTTCGGAATAGTTGATGTACAGGCGCCGGAAGAACAGGTCCTGGAGCTTGGACGGGTCCATGTCCGCGCTGCCCGGCTCGTTGGCCAGCCCCTTCATCGCCGTGCGTACCGCGTAGTACTCCTGGTACATCGGGAACAGCTTCATGCCGATGTACAGGGCGAAGCCGACCACGGCCAGCACCACCACGAAGGACACCAGCGTCATCCCTTGCTGCTTGCGATTCATCGTTTCTCCCCGGCCGGTCGCCGCCGGCATGCCATCAGTTGATCCGCGTCCCGATCCGCGACGGATCGAAACTCCCCTTGCAGAACCAGCCCTCGCAGTTCAGCCAGATCAGCATCGCGCGACCCCGCAGGTTGTGGTCGGGCACGAAGCCCCAGAACCGGCTGTCGTCGCTGTCGTCGCGATTGTCGCCCATGACGAAATAGTTGCCGGCCGGCACCGTCCAGTCGCCCTGGCCGGCAGGATTGTTCTGCCCCAGGTACTCCAGGATGGTGTGGCTGCGGCCGGGCAGGTCCTCGGTCAGCAGCGTGGCGCCGTCCATCTTGGCACCGGGCCCCTTGCCGATGTACTGGCCCTTGACCTGGTACTGCAGCGGCTGGCCGTTCAGGTAGACGGTATCGCCGTGGAAGCCGATGTGGTCGCCCGGCAGGCCGATCAGCCGCTTGACGAAGTTCTCGCCCCGGTTCGGGTCCTGCTCCGAGCGGCCCGGGTAGTGGAACACCACCACGTCGCCGCGCTGCGGCTCGCCCAGCGCGATGAACTTGGTGTTGGTCACCGGCAGGCGCAGGCCGTAGGCGAACTTGTTGACCAGGATGAAGTCGCCGATCAGCAGGTTGGGCATCATCGAGCTGGACGGGATCTTGTAGGGCTCGGCGACGAAGCTGCGCAGCACCAGCACGATGGCCAGCACCGGGAAGAACGCGCGCGAGTAGTCCACGATCGCCGGCTCGCGGCCCTCGTCGAGCAGGCCGGCGGCGCGGGCGCGGGCCTTGCGCCAGACCAGCGCGTCGAGCAGCCACACCAGGCCACTGCCCAGGGTCAGCACCACCAGCGCGATTTCAAACCATTTCATGCGGGTTCCTTCGGGATGGGGAGCGGGCCCGGGAAGGCGGGGCGGTCGCGTGCGGAAGCGCTGCGGCTTTCCGACGCCCGACGCCGGCCTCCCGTTTCCGCCTTACTTGTTGTCCACCTGCAGCACGGCGAGAAAGGCCTCCTGGGGGATTTCCACCCGGCCGACCTGCTTCATGCGCTTCTTGCCTTCCTTCTGTTTCTCCAGCAGCTTCTTCTTGCGCGTGATGTCGCCACCATAGCACTTGGCCAGCACGTTCTTGCGCATCGCCTTGACCGTGGAACGGGCGATGATCTGCGAGCCCACCGCGGCCTGGATGGCCACGTCGAACATCTGCCGCGGGATCAGTTCCTTCATCTTCTCGCACAGCTCGCGGCCGCGGCGGTCGGCCTGGTTGCGGTGCACGATCAGGCTCAGCGCATCGACGCGGTCGCCGTTGATCAGGGTGTCCAGGCGCACGAACGGGCCGGCCTGGAAGCGCAGGAAGTGGTAGTCCAGCGAGGCATAGCCGCGACTGACCGACTTGAGCTTGTCGAAGAAGTCCAGCACCACCTCCGCCATCGGCAGCTCGTAGCTGATCTGCACCTGGCTGGCCAGGTACTGGATGCCCAGCTGCACGCCGCGCTTGTCCTCGCACAGCTTGATGATGTTGCCGATGTAGGCCTCGGGGGTGAGGATGTTGGCGCGGATGATCGGCTCGCGCACCTCGGCGACCAGGTTGGCCGCCGGCAGCTTGGCCGGGTTGTCCAGCGACATCACCGTGCCGTCGGTCCTGAGCACCTCGTACACCACGGTGGGCGCGGTGGTGATCAGGTCCAGGTCGTACTCGCGCTCCAGCCGCTCCTGCACGATCTCCATGTGCAGCATGCCGAGGAAGCCGCAGCGGAAGCCGAAGCCCATCGCCTCCGAGCTTTCCGGCTCGAAGCGCAGCGCCGCGTCGTTCAGGCGCAGCTTCTCCAGCGCCTCGCGCAGCGCCGGGTAGTCCTGCGCGTCCACCGGGAACAGGCCGGCGAACACGCGCGGCTGCATCTCCTGGAAACCCGGCAGCGGCGCCGGCGCCGGCGCCGAGGCCAGGGTCAGGGTGTCGCCGACCGGGGCGCCGTGCACGTCCTTGATGCTGGCCGTGACCCAGCCCACCTCGCCGGCGGACAGCTTCGGCAGCACCTTGCGCTTGGGCGTGAACACGCCCACGGCATCGGCCTGGTGCACGCGGCCGGTGGACATCACCAGCAGCTTGTCGCCGGACTTGATCTCGCCCTGCATCACCCGCACCAGCGAGACCACGCCCAGGTAGTTGTCGAACCACGAGTCGATGATCAGCGCCTGCAGCCTGTCGGTATCGCGCGGCACCGGCGGCGGGATGCGCTGGACGATCGCCTCCAGCACCGCCTTCACGTTCTGCCCGGTCTTGGCGCTCACCGGGATCGCATCGGAGGCGTCGATCCCGATCACCGCCTCGATCTCGGCCTTGGCCCGGTCGATGTCGGCGGTGGGCAGGTCGATCTTGTTCAGCACCGGCACCACTTCCAGCCCCTGCTCCACCGCGGTGTAGCAGTTGGCCACCGACTGCGCCTCCACGCCCTGGGCGGCATCGACCACCAGCAGCGCGCCCTCGCAGGCGGCCAGCGAGCGGCTGACCTCGTAGGAGAAGTCCACGTGGCCGGGCGTGTCGATGAAGTTGAGCTGGTAGGTCTGGCCGTCCTCGGCGGTATACGGCAACGACACCGACTGCGCCTTGATGGTGATGCCGCGCTCGCGCTCGATCGGATTGGAGTCGAGCACCTGCGCCTCCATCTCGCGCGCCTCGAGGCCGCCGCAGAGCTGGATGATCCGGTCGGCCAGGGTGGACTTGCCGTGGTCGACGTGGGCGATGATGGAGAAGTTGCGGATGTTCCGCATCGGATCGGCTGGCATGCAGGTGGGCGGCGGCCGCAGCCGTCGTCATGGAAACGACGGATTATCGCATGCGCCGCCGTGCCCGGTGCGGGCCGGCCGGCACCGGGCGGCGGCCACCGCCCGCGCACCGGCCGCGGCAGGCCGGGTCACTCCCCGGCCTTGACCGCCACGAAGCTGGTGGCGCCGCGGAAGCGCACCAGCAGCATCACCACGTCGCCCTTCTTGTAGGGCGCCAGGGCCTGGTTGAGCGCGGCCACGCTGCCGACCCGGGTGCGGCCGACCTGCACGATCACCATGCCCGGCGCCAGCCCGCTCTCCTGGGCGCTGACCCCGTCCACCGCGGTGACGCGCACGCCCTGGCCGGCCTCCAGGCCCAGCTGCGAGCGCTCGGCCGCGCTCAGGTCGGCGACCTGCAGGCCGAGCAGGCGGGCACTGCCGCTGCGCGGGGAAGCCTGCGCCTCGTCGTCGCCGTCGTCGTTGGCGGCTTCGTCGCCGGCGCCTTCCTTGAGCGCGGTCAGGGTCACGGTCACCTCGCGCGGCTTGCCGTCGCGCAGCAGCCCCAGGCGCACCTTGGCGCCGGGCGCCATCGCGCCGATCATCGGCGGCAGCTGGCTGGCGTCGTCGATCTCGGTGCCGTTGACGCTGCGGATCACGTCGCCGACCTCGATGCCGGCCTTGCCCGCGGCGCTGCCGGCGGGGATGTCGCTGACCAGCGCGCCGCGGCTGTCGGGCAGGCCCAGCCCCTGCGCCTTGAGCGAGTCGATCGGGCCGACGATCACCCCGAGCTGGCCGCGGGTGACCTTGCCGGTCTTCTTGATCTGCTCGACCGCGTTCATCGCCAGGTCGATCGGGATCGCGAAGCTGATGCCCATGTAGCCGCCGGAGTTGGAGAAGATCTGCGAATTGATGCCGATCACCTCGCCGCGGGTGTTGAGCAGCGGGCCGCCCGAATTGCCCTGGTTGATCGCCACGTCGGTCTGGATGAACGGCACGTAGCGCTGGTCCTGGCCGCCGGTGCTGCGGCCGGTGGCGCTGATGATGCCGGCGGTGACCGAGTGGTCCAGCCCCAGCGGCGACCCGATCGCCACCGCCCACTGGCCGGGCTTGACCGTGCGCGAATCACCGATGCGCATCACCGGCAGGTCCTTGCCCTCGATCTTGAGCAGGGCCACGTCGTACTCGGTGTCCGAGCCGACCACCTTGGCGTCGAACTCGCGCTTGTCGGCCAGCGCCACGCGCACCCGGTCGGCGCCGTCGATGACGTGGTGGTTGGTCAGCACGTAGCCGTCGGGGGAGATGATGAAGCCGGAGCCGAGCGAACGCCCGCCGCCGCCGCGCGGATTGGGCACCTGCCCGCCGAATCCCGGGAAGTCGTCGCCGAAGATGCGGCGGAAGAACTCGGGCACCTGGTCCTGGTCGGACGGGCCGCTCCCGCGGCGTACCGGCTTGGGCGTGGTGTCGGCGCTGACGCTGACCACGGCCGGGCCGACCGCCTCGACCAGCTGGGTGAAATCGGGCAGGCCGGTGACCAGCTGCGGTGCCGGAGCGGCGGCGGCGCGCGGCGCGGGGGCAGCGGCCGGGGGCGCCGCCTGCTGCGCGCACGCGGCCAGCGGCAGGGTCAGGGCGAGCACGCCGAAGACATGGGAACGGAGACGGTGGTTCATCGGGAGCGGACCTCCGGGAGGAAGCGGGGAACGGACGGGAGGGATGGCGGCCGCGGCGTGGCAGTCAGGGCCGCGGCAGCGGCAGCGGCGCCGGATCGCGCGCGTGGCCGGATGCCGGCTCGCCGGGCGCGGCCAGCGGGCGCGGCTCGAACGGATAGAACGAGCGTGCCTGCGACGCCGGCACGCTGGCGTTGAACATGCCCGACTCGCCGACCGGCGCCAGCGCCGCGCGCGGCCACGGGCGCGCTTGCAGCAGGCCGTTGTGGCCGGCGAAGGGATCGGCCGCGGCCGGGGCGGACTCGGCCACCATGCGCTCGGCCGGCGCCTGCCGGCGTACCGCGGCGGCCTGGCGGCTGCGCGTGGCCGAGGCGACGCGCCGCTGCGCCGCGACCGCGGCGGCCGGCGCGGTCACGGCGCTGGCCACGGCCTCGCCGGCATCGGCCAGGGTGCGCTCGGCGGCCGGCGGCAGCGAGCCGGCGGCATCCACCCGCGGCGCGGCCATGCGCGCGGTGGTGGCGACCACCGGCGTGGCGGTGCCGGCCTCGTCTTCGGAAGGCAGGCGATCGCGCGCCACGAACAGGGCCAGCGCCGCCACCGAGGCGGCCAGCGCACCGCCGCCCCAGCGCAGCCAGCGCGGCAGCCGGCGCGCGGTGTCGCGCGCCGGCGCGTCCGGCTCGACCGCCACCGCCTGCGCCACCCGCGCGGCGAAGCCGGCCGGGGCCGGGGCGCAGGCACGGCCGCGCAGGACCTCCCCGCACAGCTGCCAGCGCTCGTGGCACCCGGCCAGTTCCACGTCGTGCTCCAGCCGCCGCAACAGGAAGCGCGCTTCCTCGGCCGGCAGTTCGCCGTCGATCAGCGCCGACAGTTGCTGGCGGCAGTGGAGTTCGAGCTTGTCGTCGGTAGGCTGGAAGTCTGGCTGGCTCATACGCGTTGCTGCTTCTCACGGGTGGCGCTGTCGGTGCCCAGCAGGGGGCGCAGCTCGGCGTCGATCGCCTCGCGTGCGCGGAAGATGCGCGAGCGCACCGTCCCTACCGGACATTCCATCTTCTGCGCGATTTCCTCGTAGCTCAGGCCCTCCACCTCGCGCAGGGTGATGGCCTGCCGGAGTTCCTCCGGCAATGCATTGACCGCCTTCATCACCGTTTGTTCCACCTGCTGGCGCATCAATTCACGTTCCGGTGTGTCGGTATCGCGCAGGCGGGCGCCGGCGTCGTACTGCTCGGCATCCTCCACGTCGATGTCCTCCAGCGGTGGGCGGCGGTTCTGGGCCATCAAATGGTTCTTGGCGGTGTTCACGGCAATGCGGTGCAACCAGGTATAGAACTGGGCGTCGCCGCGGAAGCTGCCGATCGCGCGATAGGCGCGGAGGAACGCTTCCTGGGCCACGTCCTGGCATTCGCTCCAGTCGGCGATGTAGCGCCCGATCAGGGCGAGGATCCGGTGCTGGTACTTGCGCACCAGCACGTCGAACGCCCCGCTCTCGCCACGCTGCACCCGCCGGACCAGCTCGCTGTCCAGCTCCTGCGATGTCTCGACTCCGGCCATGCTGGGCCGCGCTCCTGTCAGCCCGACCGGGTCGGGCACTGTGACCGTCAATCCGCGAAAAAGTTCATCCGCCCCTGCGGACGGCTTGCCACGACACTAGCCGCTGCGACGTGACGCCGGCGCATGCCGGACGCGCGCGGCGCGGTTGCCGTCCCTAGATCGGGATTTGACGGGACGGAAACAAGCTCGGGATGATAACGGCCTTGTCCATACACATCCGGATGGTTCCTCCATGCTTGCACGCTTCGACGGGCTGCGATTCAGCCATTGGCAACCCGAACTGCGCGAAGACGGACTGATCGTGCTCAGCCTGGACCGGCAGGACGCCCCCGTGAACGCGTTCTCCCAGGACGTGCTGATCGAGCTCGGCCAGATCATCGAGCGGCTGGCGATCGATCCGCCCAAGGGCGTGATCCTGCGCTCGGGCAAGCCGCGGGGCTTCATCGCCGGCGCCGACCTGAAGGAATTCCAGGAATACGACCGCAAGGGCACGGTGGACGACGCGATCCGCCGCGGCCAGGCGACCTTCCAGAAGCTGGCCGAGCTGCCCTGCCCGACGGTGGCGGCGATCCACGGCTTCTGCATGGGCGGCGGCACCGAGATCTCGCTGGCATGCCGCTACCGGGTGGCCAGCGACGATGCCTCCACGCGCATCGGCCTGCCGGAGACCCGCCTGGGCATCTTCCCCGGCTGGGGCGGCAGCGCGCGCCTGCCGCGCCTGGTCGGCGCGCCGGCGGCGATGGACCTGATGCTCACCGGCCGTACCGTCAGCGCCCAGGCCGCGCGGGCGATGGGGCTGGTGGACAAGGTGGCCGCCCCGGCGGTGCTGGTCGACGTCGCCGCGTCGCTGGCGCTGAACGGGACCCAGCGCCCGTTCAAGCAGAAGCTGCTGGCCTGGGCCAGCAACACCTGGCTGGCGCGCCAGATCCTGGCGCCGCAGATGGCCAAGCAGGTCGCGCGCAAGGCGCCCAGGGCGCACTACCCGGCCCCGTACGCGCTGATCGACGTGTGGAAGCGCGCCGGCGGCAAGGGCATCCAGGGCCGGCTCGACGCCGAGCGCCGCGCCGTGGTGCGGTTGGCCGGCACGCCGACCGCGCGCAACCTGATCCGCATCTTCTTCCTCACCGAGCGGCTCAAGGGCCTGGGCGGCAAGGACCACGGCATCCGCCACGTGCACGTGGTCGGCGCCGGGGTGATGGGCGGGGACATCGCCGCCTGGTCGGCCTACAAGGGCTTCGAGGTGACCCTGCAGGACCGCGAGCAGCGCTTCATCGATCCGGCGCTGGCGCGTGCGGGCGAGCTGTTCGCCAAGCGGGTCAGGGACGAGGGCAAGCGCCCGGCGGTGGCCGCGCGCCTGAAGGGCGACCTGGAGGGCGCGGGCGTCGCCGAAGCCGACCTGGTGATCGAGGCGATCATCGAGAACCCGGAGGCCAAGCGCGAGCTGTACCAGGCCCTCGAGCCGAAACTGAAGGCCGATGCGCTGCTGACCACCAACACCTCGTCGATCCCGCTGGACGAACTGCGCGAGCACCTGCAGCGCCCGGCCCAGTTCGCCGGCCTGCACTACTTCAACCCGGTGGCGCAGATGCCGCTGGTGGAGATCGTGCAGCACGACGCGATGGCGCCGGAGACCGGCAAGCGCCTGGCGGCGTTCTGCAAGGCCCTGGACAAGCTGCCGGTGCCGGTGGCCGGCACGCCGGGGTTCCTGGTCAACCGCGTGCTGTTCCCGTACATGCTGGAAGCGGCCACCGCCTACGCCGAGGGCATCCCCGGCGCGGCGATCGACAAGGCCGCGGTGAAGTTCGGCATGCCGATGGGGCCGATCGAGCTGATCGATACCGTCGGCCTGGACGTGGCCGCCGGCGTGGGCAAGGAGCTGGCGCCGTTCCTGGGCCTGCAGATCCCGCAGGCGCTGGCCACGGTGGAGCCGGGCAAGCGCGGCAAGAAGGACGGCCAGGGCCTCTACAAGTGGGAGAACGGCAAGCCGGTCAAGCCGGCGGTGCCGGAGGACTACAAGGCCCCGGAGGACCTGGAGGACCGGCTGGTGCTGCCGCTGCTCAACGAGGCGGTGGCCTGCATGCACGACGGCGTGGTCGCCGACGCCGACCTGCTCGACGCCGGGGTGATCTTCGGCACCGGCTTCGCGCCGTTCCGCGGCGGCCCGATCCAGTACATCCGCAGCGCCGGCGCCGACGCCCTGCTGGACCGGCTCAAGGCGCTGCAGGCCCGCCATGGCGAGCGTTTCGCCCCGCGCCCGGGCTGGGATTCGCCGCAGCTGCGCGCACCGGCGGCCTGAGCCAGGCCATAGCGGTCACGCAAGCAGGACGACGCCGCCTCCGGGCGGCATCTTGCGTTGCGGCAGGCGGCGACCCCGGGGCCGGCGGCCCGCCGCGTGCCAGGCCCGATCAGGGATGGATCGTGCCGTGATGCCCCGGGCGGCCGTCCGCCCCGTGGTCGTGGTCGTGGTCGTGGTCGTCATGATCATGGACAGGGTGGCCCTGTCCATGGGAGCCCTGGCCCGGACCATCGCCGCCGCAGACATCGCCGCCGCATGCCCCCGTCTCCAGCTGCAGGGTCACGTGGTCGATGTCGAAGCGCTCGTGCAGCATGTCGCCCAGGCCGCGGCGCAGGTTCTCCGGATCCACGGCCTCGGCGACCACCACGTGCGCCGTCAGCGCCGGCATGCGCGCGGCCAGCGCCCACACGTGCAGGTCGTGGACATCGCCCACGCCCGGATGGGTGCGCATGGCGCGGCGCACGTCCGCCAGCACGATGCCGTCGGGCACGCCCTCCAGCAGCACGTTCACCGCCGCGCGCAGCAGCACCCAGGTCCGCGGCAGCACCCACAGGCCGATCAGCAGCGCCAGCACCGGATCGATCCACTGCCAGCCGGTCCAGTGGATGAGCAGCGCACCGACGATCACCGCCGCCGAGCCGAGCATGTCGCTCCACACCTCCAGGTAGGCGCCCTTGAGGTTCAGGCTCTCGCCGCTGCCGGCCGCCAGCAGGCGCATGGACACCAGGTTCACGGCCAGGCCCAGCACCGCGATCACCAGCATGCCGCTGGAGGCGATCACCTGCGGATGGCGGAAGCGTTCGGCCGCCTCCCACAGGATGTAGGCGCCGGCGGCGAACAGCAGCGCGCCGTTGACCAGCGCGCCCAGCGCCTCCAGGCGCGCGTAGCCGTAGGTGCGCTGCGCGTCGGGCGGGCGCCGCGACATCCGCACCGCCACCAGCGCGACCACCAGGCCCAGGGTGTCGGTGGCCATGTGCGCGGCATCGGACAGCAGGGCCAGGCTGCCGGTGACGAAGGCACCGGCGATCTCCGCCAGCAGGAACAACGCGGTCAATGCCAGCGCCCACCACAGGGGACGCTCGTGGCGGATGCCGCCGCTCAGGTGATCGTGGTCGTGGCCCATGGCCATCATTCCTCGTGGACGCTTCGGACGCGGGCGCCGTTATAGGCCGGCCGCGCCACGGAGACTATTACACCGGCGACCACGGCAGCGACGGAGGCTGCCCTACAATGCGCCCCCATGCCCACGCCCTCCCTGCCCGCGACGGATACGCCCGACGACACCCGGATCCTGGTCGATGCCTGGCGCCAGGCATTGCAGGACTGCCCGGGTGACGGGCTGCAGCTGCTGGCCGGGCAGGCGCGGCAACCGCTTGAACCGCTGGTCGATGCGTTCTATGCCGTGCTCGACACGGACCCGCGCGCGGCGCGCTTCCTCGCCCACGCCCAGGTCGGCGAGCAGCTCAAGCCGGCCATGCGGCGCTGGATCGGGGAACTGCTGACGGCCACGCCGGCCGGGGTGGCCGGCCTGGTCGCGGCCAACCGCCATATCGGCCGCGTGCACGCGCGCATCGGCGTGCCGGTCGACCTGGTGACGCGCGGCATCCGCGTGCTGCGCCAGCGGCTGGGCGCGCGCATCGGCGCTGTCACGGCCGGCGCCGACGTGCGCCTGCAGGCCATCGCCTGCCTGGATGTCTGCCTGGACATCGCCCTGGAAGGCATGACCTTGGCCTACACCAGCGCCCACGACCGCGCCACCCGCACCGATGCGGCCTACCGCCTGTTCACCCTGGTGCAGAACGCCGCCGCCGAGCGCGAGCGCCAGCGCGCCCTGCTGCTGGACTGGGAGAACGGCCTGCTCTACCGGGTGGCCGGGCAGCAGTCCGGCGACGGGCAGACCCCGCGCCTGTCGGCGTCGGCGTTCGGCCTGTGGTACACGCACAAGGCGATCCCCAGTTTCGGCCAGAGCCCGGAGACCACCCGCATCGAGCACCTGATCGGCGAAGTGGACGGGCAGCTCGACCGCCTGCGCGCCAGCGCCGACGATGCCTCGCGGATGCAGGCCCTGGGCGGCATCCGCGAATGCCTGGGGGCGATCCGCCACCTGCTGGCGATGCTGTTCGAGCGCACCGGCGAACTGGAAGCGGGTTCGGATGCGCTCACCCACCTGCTCAACCGCCGCTTCCTGCCCACGGTGCTGCGCCGGGAGATCGAGCTGGCCGACCAGAAAGGCGGCGGCTTCGCCGTCGCCGTGCTCGACCTGGACCACTTCAAGGCCATCAACGACGGCCATGGCCACGAAGCCGGCGACCGCGCCCTGCAGCTGGTGGCCCACCTGCTCAGCCAGCACACCCGCGGCAGCGACTACGTGTTCCGCATGGGCGGGGAGGAATTCCTGCTGGTGCTGGTGGCGGTCGATGCCGCGCAGGCCTGCGCCATCGCCGAAGGCCTGCGCCACCGGATCGAATCCACGCCGCTGGTGCTGGGCAACGGCACGCAGGTGCCGATCGCGGTGAGCATCGGCGTGGCCAGCTACGAGGGCCACCCGGACTACGAGCAGCTGCTCAGCCGTGCCGATGCGGCCATGTACCAGGCCAAGCGCAGCGGCCGCAACCGCGTGCAACTGGCAGCGCCCGGGCCGGCCGAACCGCACGGGCTGCCCCTGCAAGGCTGACGCCGGCCGGCCCGTCGGCATGGCCGGCGGAGAAATGCCATGGCCGTGGAAAGGATGCGGATATCCGTCGCACGGCACGTGCATGGCGTCGTTGCGCGCAGCGCTGCACGGGCGATGATTCCCGTGGCACATGCGGCGTCCAGCACCGGGCCGCTTCTCCGCAGGGCCGGATATCCAATGCCCTCTTGCCCGCTTGCCCCCGCAGCACGTTCCAGCGCTTCCCCGCGTCGCGCGATGCGGCCGGGCCACGCGCCCCGGCGATCAGCCCGGCCTGGCGCTGCCGCGTGCCGGCCGGCGCACCCGGCCCGAAGCCGTGTTGCCGGCCGCCTTCCGGGAGCCCGTGGCCGGGGCCGTGGCAGCCGGCACGTATACCGGCTCCAGGTAGCGCACCAGCAGCACCACCGCCTCGTGCGTCAGGCGCTCGCGCGCGGCCGCCGGCAGGGTGACCGCGTGGACCACCAGCGCATGCGCGGCCTCCACCGCCACGGTCGCATGCAGCTCGCGCGCGCGTGCCGGCGCGGTCGGCGTGCGCAGCGCGAGCAGGCGATCGATCACCCGCTTGATCTGGTCCAGCAGCGCGACGCCGCGCGGCGTACTGGAACCGCGCACGGCGCGGTACACGTGCTGGAACGCCGGATGCGCCTCGTGGAAGGCCACGATCGCGCGTACCACCCAGTCGATCGCCTGCTGCAGCGGCCATTCGGCGATGCCCTCCTGCTCCTGCCGGCTGAGCAGCTCGTCGATGTCCTCCAGGTAGCGCTGCGCCAGCGCCTCCACCAGGGCCTGCTTGTTGGGGAAGAACCGGTAGAGCACGCCGACCGAGGTACTGGCACGCGCGGCCACCGCGTTGGTGGTGGCGTTGTCCACTCCCACTTCGGCGATCACCCCGGCGGCCGCTTCCAGCAACAGCTGCACGCGGCGATGGCCGCGTGCCTGCACCGGCGCGTGGCGCACGATATCGGCCGCCAGCGGCTCGGGAACGCGTTTGCGAGCGGCCGCACGCGGCGCCCGGACGGGCTTGGAAGGGGACGTCAACGAGGGCCTCGCTATGCGAACGCGGCCGCCGCAGCCGGCGTGCCGTGGCCTTCGATTATGGCATCGCGTACAGGCCTGCCCGCGGTTGACGCCGGCGGCGGATGCCCCTATGGTTCGCCAAAATAGAGCAATTACTCTCATTTAGGGAATGCCGGCCGGCCCGGCCCATCCAGGCGGAGGTTGCATGAGCGAGATACGCGGCAGGACGGTACTGGTCACCGGCGGTGCATCCGGCATAGGCCGATTGATGGGGCGCCGGTTCCTGGAGGAAGGCGCGGCGCGGCTGGTGATCTGGGACGTGCAGCAGGCGGCGATGGACCAGGCGGTGGCCGAGCTGCGCGCCCTGGGCCACGACGTGTCCGGCTACGTGGTCGACCTGGCCGATCCGCAGCGCATCCAGGCCGCGGCACGGGCGATGGAGGCGGACGCGATCGCGGTCGACGTGCTGATCAACAACGCCGGCATCATCGTCGGCAAGCAATTCGTCGAGCACAGCTACGCCGACATCGCGCGCACCCTCGATGTGAACACGCTGGCGCCGATGTACGTGGCGCGCGCGCTGCTGCCGGGCATGCTGGCGCGGCACGGCGGCCACATCGTCAACATCGCCTCGGCCGCCGGGCTGGTCTCCAACCCGAAGATGTCGGTGTACTGCGCCAGCAAATGGGCGGTGATCGGCTGGTCGGACTCGCTGCGCATCGAGATGGAACGGGGCGACACCGGGGTGAAGGTCACCACGGTCATGCCGTATTACATCGACACCGGCATGTTCGCCGGCGTGCGCTCGCCGGTGATCCCGATCCTCAAGCCGGACTACGTGGCCAGCCGGATCGTCGCCGCGGTCCGGTCCGACCGCATCCTGCTGCGCCTGCCGTGGCTGGTGAACCTGGTGCCGCTGCTGCGCGCCCTGCTGCCGGCACGCTGGTTCGACAGGATCGGCGGCGAATGGCTGGGCGTGTACCACTCGATGGACGACTTCAAGGGAAGGCCATGAACACGACCGATACCGGACTGCAGGCCCAGCTGGACACCCTCCGCGCCGGCTTCGCCCGCGGCATACCCGACCTGCACAGCCGCCGGCAGGCGCTGGCCGCGCTGGCACAGGCGCTTCGCGTCCACCAGGACGCGCTGCTGCAGGCCGCCGATGCCGACTTCGGCGGCCGCGCGCATGCCGAGACCCTGCTGCTGGAGCTGTTCACGCTGCACGACCAGATCCGCCACGCCCGCGGCCACCTGCGCCGCTGGATGCGCCGGCGCGCGGTGGGCAGCTCGTGGTTCCTGCGGCCGGCCGGCGCCTTCTACGAATACCAGCCGCTGGGCGTGGCCGGCATCATCGGCGCCTGGAACTACCCGATCCTGCTCACCCTGGGCCCGGCGATCGACGCCATCGCCGCCGGCAACCGGGTCATGCTCAAGCCGTCCGAACTGGCCCCGCGCACCGCCGAGGTGATCGCGCGCATCGTCGGCGACGCCTTCGCGCCGGACCAGGTGGCCTGCGTGAACGGCGACGCGGACGTGGCCGCCGCCTTTTCCGCGCTGCCGTTCGACCACCTGTTCTTCACCGGCTCCACCCGCGTCGGCCACCGGGTGATGGAAGCGGCCGCGCGCAACCTGACCCCGGTCACGCTGGAACTGGGCGGCAAGTCGCCGGCGATCGTCCACGACGGCTATCCGCTGCAGACCGCGGTGGCACGCATCCTGACCGCCAAGCTGCTCAACGCCGGGCAGACCTGCGTGGCGCCGGACTACGTGCTGCTGCCGGCCGGGCGCGAGGCCGAGTTCGAGGCGCTGGCGCGGCGCATGGTGGCCGACATGTATCCGCATCTGGCCGGCAACCCGGACTACACGCACATCGTCAGCGAGCGCCACCGGGCGCGCCTGGTCGGCCTGGCCAACGATGCGCGCGAACGCGGCGCACGCGTGGTGGACCTCGCCCCGGACGCGGCCGCCGCCGACCCGCAGGCGCGGATCGTGCCGCCGACGCTGCTATTCGACACCACCGATGCGATGCAGGTCATGCAGGAGGAGATCTTCGGCCCGCTGCTGCCGGTGGTGTCCTACCGCACCCTGGACGAGGCGCTCGCCTACGTGAACGCCCGTCCGCACCCGCTGGCGCTGTACTACTTCGACGACGACCGCGCCCGCCAGGACGCGGTGCTCGAACGCACCCGCTCCGGCGGCGTGGTGATCAACGACTGCCTGTTCCACCTGGCCCAGCACAACCTGCCCTTCGGCGGCGTGGGGCCGAGCGGCATGGGCCAGTACCACGGCTTCGACGGCTTCGTCACGTTCTCCAAGAAGCGTCCGGTGATGGTGCAGCGGCGCTGGTCCGCCACCTCGCTGCTGCGTGCGCCGTGGGTGCGCCGGCGCTGGCTGATCGACCTGATGCTGCGCATCGCGTCGCGCTGACCGCAGGCGCGTGCATGATCTGCTCATTCGCCGGGCGACGGGCACGTGTTTCGGATACCGGCGCGCGGCCCCCGGGCCGCGTCCTGGCACGACCGCATTTCACGTCCCACCCGCTATGCTTTTCGCAGCTGGTTCGATGACAGGGATGATTCGCAGGTGAGTGGCTCCCGGTGGTGCACGTGTTCGTCCGGCAGGGCCGGGCGCTGGTGGGCGATGCTGGCCTGCATGCCGGTCGCGCTGGCCCTGGCGCAATCGCCCGATCCCGTCGCCCCGCCGCCGGCACTGGACTGGAACCAGGCCCGGCAACGGCTGGAGCAGGTGTCCGATGCGCTGGCCGCCGCCGACGCCTCGGTGCGCAACAAGCAGGACCTGCAGGACGCCACGCGCCTGCTGCGGCTGCCGGAGATCACCGGCGAAGTCCGACGCCTGCAGTTCCAGAAGACCCTGACCCTGCCGCTGGGTTCGCTGGCCCCCATCGCCGAGGAGTTCGGCATCGATTCGCCGCTGGAGTTCACCGAGCGCGACTGGCGCACCCGGCCGGTGGTGACCGCAGTGCTGCCGCTGTACACCGGCGGCGTGATCCCGGCCGCGCAGCGGGCGGCCGGCGCGGCCACCGCGCAGGCCAGTGCCGAGCGCGAGGGCCAGCGCCAGTCGCTGGCCGTGCAGCTGGTGCAGGCCTACTTCGGCCAGCGCCTGGCCGAGCAGGCGGTGAGCGTGCGGCGCGAGGTGCGCGACGGCCTGCAGCGCCACCTGGACGATGCCGTCAAGCTCGAGCGCGAGGGCTTCGCCACCCGCGCCCAGCGCCTGCAGGCCACGGTCGCGCGCGACAAGGCCGAACGCGAATACCAGAAGGCGCTCAACGACCTGGACACGCTCAAGGCGGCGCTGGCCACGCTGCTGCGCAGCGGCGGCGAGGTGCGCCCGCTGTCGCCGCTGTTCGTGTCCCGCACGCCGCCGGGCGACGTGGCCGAGTTCCGCAGGACCGCCCAGGCCCGGCAGCCGCAGATCGCGCGCCTGCACGCCCTGCTCGACCAGGCCGAGCAGGGCGTGCGCGTGCAGCAGGCCAAGTTCAAGCCGCAGATCTACCTGTTCGGCCAGTACGACTTCCGTCGCCGCGACGAGCTGATCGACGATCCGGACTGGGCGTTCGGCATCGGCCTGAAGTACACCTTCCTCTCGCCGAACGCGCGGCCGGCCCAGATCAGCGCGGCCCGGGCCCAGCGCGACCAGGCCGAGGCCGGCCTGCGCGAGGCCGCCAACCAGGTGGCGCTGGGCGTGGACAAGGCCTGGAACGAACTGGAGACCGCCCGCCACCAGTACCTGCTGCTGGGCAGCAGCATCGAGCAGGCACGCGAGAACCTGCGCCTGCAGGAGCTGGCCTTCCGCGAGGGACAGGCCACCTCGCTGGACGTGATCGATGCGCGCCTGTCGCTGGGCGGGGCGCGGGTGGAACGCGCCCAGGCCGCCTACCAGTACGACGTGGCGCTGGCGCAGCTGCTGGAGGTCAGTGGACAGATGGACCGATACGACGACTTCCGCCGCCGTGCCGACGAGGTGATCGACGATGAGTGACTCGCTGCTGCCTTCCCCCGACGCACCACCGGCGAAGACGCGCCGGCTCGGCCTGCTGGTGGCGCTGGTGATGCTGGTGGTGGTCGTGCTGGGCCTGTGGCTGGCCTGGCGGCGCCCGGCCGACCAGCTGCAGGGCATGGCCGATGCCGACACGGTGAACGTCTCGGCCAAGATCAGCGCCCGCGTGGCCGAGCTGAAGGTGCACGAAGGCGACCGCGTGCAGGCCGGGCAGGTGCTGTTCGTGCTCGACAGCCCCGAGGTCGCCGCCAAGGAGGAGCAGGCCCACGGCGCGCTGGAAGCCGCGCGCGCGGTCGCCGACAAGGCCGACGAAGGCGCGCGCAGCGAGGACATCCGCGCCGCCGGGGCCAACTGGAAGCGCGCCGAGGCCGGCGCCACCCTGGCCGAGACCACCTACCGGCGGGTGGAGACCCTGTACGGCGAGGGGGTGATGACCCGGCAGAAGCGCGACGAGGCCCTGGCCCAGGCGCGCAGCTCGCGCGAGCTGGCCAACGCCGCCCGCGCCCAGTACGACGAGGCCCTGGCCGGGGCCCGCGAGCAGGACAAGCGCGCCGCCCAGGCCCAGGTGCGCCAGGCCCGCGGCGCGGTGGACGAAGTCAACGCCGCCCGCGACGAGGTCCACGGCCGCGCGCCGCTGGCCGGCGAGATCAACAAGCGCATGGCCGACGTCGGCGAGCTGGTGCCGGCGGGCTATCCCGTCTTCACCCTGGTGGACATCGACCGCATGTGGGTCTCGGTCAACCTGCGCGAGGACCAGTTGCACGGGCTGAAGGTCGGCAGCCGCCTGGCCGGCACCGTGCCGGCGCTCGACGGCCGCCGCGCTGAGTTCGAGGTGTACTTCATCAACCCGGCCGGCGACTACGCGACCTGGCGCAGTACCCGGCAGTCGTCCGGCTTCGACGTGCGCAGCTTCGAGGTACGGCTGCGCCCGGTACGCGCCATCGAAGGCTTCCGGCCCGGCATGAGCGTGCTGTTGCCATGGCCCCAGGGCTGACCGGCGGCACATCGGCCGGGTTTGCCGCCTCGCTGCGGCGCGAGCTGGTCCACCTGCGCGGCGATGCCGGCGACCTGGGCCTGGTGACCGTGCTGCCCTGGGTGATGGTCGCGGTCATGGCCTGGCTGTTTTCCGGCTCGGTCATGCGCCAGGTGCCGGTCGCCCTGGTCGACCTGGACCGCACCGCCGAGAGCCGCGAGCTGGCGCGGATGATCGATGCCAGCCCCGGCGTGGCCGTGGCCAGCCAGCCGGCCTCGCTGGCCCAGGCGCAGGCGCAACTGCGCGCCCTGCAGGTGTTCGCCGTGGTGCTGGTCCCGCGCGACACCTCGCGCCAGGCGCTGCGCGGTGCGCAGGGCACCGTGTTCGCCTACTACAACGCCAGCTACCTGGCCACCGGGCAGTCGGTCGCGCGCGACATCGCCGATGCGGTGTCGGCCTACAACGCACGCCTGCTGGCCGAGCGCATCGGCCTGCAGGTCGGCCCGGGCAAGCTGCGTGCCGCGCCGATCGCGGTGCAGTCGGACATCCTCTACAACCCTTCGCGCAGCTACGAGCTGTTCCTGGTGCCGCTGATCTTCCCGGCGGTGCTGTCGCTGGCGCTGGCGCTGGCAGTGGCCAGCAGCCTCGGCCGCGAGCTGCGCGACGGCACTGCGGCGGCCTGGCTCGGCACCCGCCCGTGGGCGGCCATCGCCGGCAAGCTGGCGCCCTATGTCGTGCTGTTCTCGCTGTACGGCGCGCTGGGCATGCTGTACCTGGCCTACCTGCGCGGCGACGGCGTGGCCGGCAGCCTGGCGCTGCTGCTGCTCGGCCAGCCGCTGCTGTACCTGGCCAGCGCGGCGCTGTCGCTGTTGTTCGTCGGCGTCACCCGCGACATGGGCACGGCCCTGTCGGCGGTGGGCGTGAGCATCGGCACCGCGCTGGCGTTCTCCGGCGCCACCTTCCCGGTGATCGGCGCGCCGGTGTTCACCCGGGTGTGGAACCTGCTGCTGCCGCTGACCGCCTACATCAAGCTACAGACCCAGCAGCAGTTCGTCGGCGCGCCGTGGACCGCATCGCTGTGGCCGCTGGCCGCGCTGGTGTCGATGATCGGGGTGGCCGGCGGCATCGGCGGCTGGCGGCTGATCGCCGCGGTGCGCGCACCGGCACCGGCGACCGGGACGGCAGGCGCGGCATGAGCCGGATCTGGGCCAGCGCACGCGACACGCTGCGCGCCGTCGCCGGCGACCGCTACGCCATGATCGTGATGGTCGGCGCGGTGGTGCTCTACTCGTTCTTCTACCCGGCCGCGTACCGCTACCAGGTGGCCGGGGACCTGCCGATCCTGGTGGTCGACGAGGACCACAGCGCCACCAGCCGGGCACTGCTGCGCCGCCTGGACGCCCTGCGCGCGGTGCGCATCGTCGGCCAGCCGGCCACGCTGGCGCAGGCCCGCGCCGGCATGCAGGCCGGGCGCGCGGAGGGCATCGTGCTGATCCCGGCGAACCTGGAGCGCGACATCCTGCGCGGCGGTGCCGGCCGCCTGGTGCTGCTGGGCGATGGCGCCTACCTGGGCCGCGCCAGCTGGGTGATGGGCGGCGTGGCCGAGGCGATGACCGCGTTCGCGCGCGAGGCGGCCGTCACCCAGGCTGCCTTCATGGGCGCCCCGCAGGCCGCGCCGGTCATCCTGGTGCAGCGGCCGCTGTTCAATACGCAGGAGGGCTACGGCAGCGCCATCGTGCCCGGGGTGTCGGAACTGATCGTGCACCAGACCCTGCTGATGGGCATCGGCGTGCTGCTGGGCACGCGCCGCCGCGACCTCGGCCGGCGCCTGCATTTCGATCCGCCCGCCCTGCTCGGCATGGCCCTGGCCTTCGTGCTGGTCGGCATGGCCGCGCTGCTCTACTACGTCGGCTTCACCGCCTGGGTACAGGACTACCCGCGCGGCGGCAATCCGCTCGGCCAGCTGCTTGCCGGCACCGTGTTCATCGCCGCCACGACGGCGTTCGGGCTGTTCGTGGGCAGCTTCTTCGCCACCCGCGAGCGCGCCTTCCAGTACATCATCGCCACCTCCATCCCGATGTTCTTCCTGTCCAACCTGTCGTGGCCGGCCGTGACCTCGCCGCCGGCCCTGGTCGCGCTGGCGCGGCTGCTGCCCACCACCTCGGGCATGAACATGATGGTGCGGCTCAACCAGATGGACGCAAGCCTGGGCGAGGTCCGGCACGAGCTGGGTACCCTGCTCGCCCTGGTGGTGCTGTATGGCGGGCTGGCGCTGTGGCGCTACCGCGCCACGTCCGCCGCTCCGGCCGGCGGCAACGGCTAGACACCCGCCCGCCGGCACCGCCAGGCGTGGCCGATGGCCAGCGGAACGATCTGGACCCGTTGCCTGCCCGGCGATGCCTTCTTCCGCGTCTCGTCCACGCTCAAGGCGTGCTCTTCCTGCGCCGTGGTCAGGCTGACGTCGCGGCCGGCCGCCAATGCGATGCCGCCGGCCTCGCTGACCACCGTGGCCGACTGCAGGGTCAGGTCGTTGCCCGCACTCAGTGCCAGGTCCCCGCCGGCCGTGAACGTGCTGCCCTGGACCGTCTCGTCGCTGGCCGTCACCGTCCGCGAATAGCTACCGCCACGTTGGGCCCAGTCCAGCGACGTGCTATCCACCGCCGCCTGGCTGGTGATGTCGCCGCCGGCCTGCACCGCCAGCGCGTCGCCCGCCGAAACCTGCGCCGCGGCCAGGTTGACGTCGTTGCCGGCCTGGACGACCACGTCGCCGGCGCCCTGCACCGTCGTGCCCACCTGGGTGGTGGACGCGGTGCGATAGTGGTTGTCGCCGTGGGTCAGGTCGGTATTGCGGCTGGTAGTCAGCGTGCTCAGGTTGACGTTGCCCGCCGCTGCGATCTGGGTCAGGCCGTTTGCTCCTGCATTGCGGATCTGCGCCCCTTGCAGCGTGATGTCGCCACCCGCCGCGACCGCCAGTGTTCCCAGGCCATCGGGGCTGGTCACATACAACCCGGCCACCCGGTCGACATCGGTGTTGCGGAAGCCCGCGCCTTTCTGGGTCTACGTGGCGATAGAGCTCTTCAGCGCCTCCTCGAACCAAACAACACGCGCGATAACAAGTCTCCGAATAAGGGCTTGCGCCCTTGGCCGAATTCAACTGCACCCATATCGGGTGGTGGCGGCAACGCGGGTTCGGCATAACGCGGCGAGCGGCCATCCTGGACCAGATCACCCGGATAGTACGGGCTGTCCAAGCAGAGACTGTCGTCGATGCCGAACGCCTTCACCACCGCCACCGCTTCGATACACCAGCGGCCGAAATAGCTGCCTTTCTCCAATGGATGCCTTACCGGGTCGCCAAAGTCATACCACCACAGTCTTTCCTTGCCCTTGCGTTCAAGTTCGGGATACCAGTGATCTACAAATTCGCGAAGCAAGATCGCTTGCTGATCGTGGGGCGCATCAATGGCCTTGAGCAGGCGCATATACGGCTTAGGATGCAAGAGCGCAGAACCGATGCGCCGGCCCGGCTCACGGCTGGCAATGACCCTGTCGAGCAATTCATCCTCCCCTTCGCCACCAATCAAGGCCACCAACCGACGCCACTGCATCTCTGGCATTTCCAGCGAAAGTGCCAGCCCCACCAAACAGAAACACCAGTTGTAATGGTTGAGGTTCGATAGCTTGAACGTCCAGTCGCGACAGGTCTTCAAGTTGTGCGTACGACAGACCTCGTCGGCCAGTCGATTGGACAGCTCCCATGCGTCGAGCAAGCCGGGAAAATATTGACCCAACTCAGAGACATGATCACCACGTGAGTAGCGACGCAGCATGAGGCGCCGGTACTCTATCGCAATATCCCAAACAAATTGAGGCTCATAGACAGGATTTTGGGAAGGCCTCTGAAGCAAATCCAGGTCTCTTTTTATGGACTCCCTGCTGAATTCCGTCCACTTTTGCCAAAACTCTGCGTTACCAATTGAAGAACGGATCATAGGCCACTCTCTCCAGTCTTGGCTGCGTTCGAATATTGCGGAGGAAGTAAAGTCGACGTTCCAACAGGCTTAGGCTTTCCTGCTGCATCCAGAACTTGTATCTCAGTAGAACCATCAGGACGTACAGTTACAACCCAGTTCTCCGTGCGGTTACTTCTCATCGCACGCCTAATGTCTTGCGCAGCCTCTTCACCCACTGATTTATCCAACCTCCCTGCCCCTAGCAACCAACTTTCCGAACCCTGCAGGCCATCATTTGTCATACCCAATCGACTGGAACCTGCCTTGGAATAGTCGCCAACGAACTTATATTCGATCGTGACGTAGTCCACATCCGGACTGTTGACCCTGTAAAGGTCATCGATACCATTCGTACCCACCCCTTGCGTACGCGCCAGCTTCTGCGCATCCGGCAGAAGATTGCGTGCCGCATTCTCACCGAACATCTCGCCGATGACACGCTTCTGGTCGCTGCTCAACGTGCGGAAGTCCAACAGTGCTTTTCCATCTGAACCAATCACACCGCCACTCTTCAACAAAGCCGTCTGCGCCGCCGCTTCCAATTGCTGCTCGGCCGCGCGTGCCATCGGCCCTTTCAGCTTGTTGGCGACTTGCCCTATCGCCGCACCCACCCGGGCCGTCACGATCGCCGTCATCAGATCGCGCGCTGCGCCTTCTTCGTCCCCGGTCAGCAGCTTGTGCCCCACGTCCGCCGCAAAGCCCACGTCACCGGTGAACATGGTGAACATGGTCCACGCATCTGCGCTCATCACGCCGCTCACGTAGTCATCCAGCCAACCGGCGTCCGTACGGTTCAACGCCTGCAACAAGCTGCGCTTCTCGTCTTCGTTCTTCGCCGTCGCCAGTACCGCGCCGTAGACCTGGCTCAATGCCTGCGTGCCGCGCAACTTATCCGCAAACAAGCTGCTGTCGTGGTATTGATCCCCGTCGGCCGCGAAGTCCGTGTAGTTGCCGTGCGTGCTGCCGATCCCGTTCAGGAACGCCTGCGCCGGCCCATCCTGGGCCAGCAATCCGCCGTAGCCCAGCATCTCGTTCCAGCGTTCGTCCACCTGGCGGATCGCCTGCACCATCAAGCGTTGTTTTGCCGCTTCGACCTGTTCGGCCGTACACGCGTTACCACAGTCGTACTCCTGTGCCGCAAAAGCAGCTGCGTTGGCATCGATCTTATCGATCTCGTTCGGGTGCAACTGCCGGTTGAACTGCTCGCCGGCCAGACCCGTCGCGGCGCCGCTGCCACTGCCCACCGCTCCGCCAATACCCGCGCTCACCAGTTCCTGCACCAGCTTGCTTTCGTCAGCGGTCAGTGGCCGGCCCAGTTCCGCCGCGCCCGCTCCCAGCGCACCGCCCAACGCGTCGCCGCCTCCCAATCCAGCCACCAGTGCGCCGGTGACGGCATGCAGGAGCGTCTTGCCGCTGCCCCCGTCTTTCCACAGGTCGTACTGGCCCTGGCTGGCTGCAATCGTCGCGTTGGCCTGATTCAGCAGTTGTTGCGCCGCCGCCTGTTGTTCCGGCGACGCGCTCGGGTTGTCCAGCACGCTTTGAGCGGCAGCGGCCTGCATCTGCGCGTCGCTGTACTCCTTCGTCAGGGCCTTGCCGATATCGCCGGCCACGCGGAACCCGACCTGTCCGGCGACCTGACCCAGTTCGAGGTTCTCGTTGACCTTCTGCTCGTCGAAGATGGTCTTGAGTCCTTCCTGCTGCAGCTCGGCCACCGAGCGATCGACGTTGGCCAGCGCCGACTCATCGCCATTGCGGATGTCCACCGTGCCGGCGCTGATGCCGCTGCGGGTCACGCTGCTGGCATCCTCGTCCTGCGGTACGCCCAGGCCGGGGCTGAAGCTGCCGCCACTCCCGTTGCCGTTGAAAATATTGCTCCCGGAAGGCCCGCTGCCCTGCTGGCCTCCGGAGGTGCTCACGCTCACCGACACCGCGCTGTACTCGGCCCGGTTCTCGATGTCGGTCACCCCCAGGCTGTCGGTGCTCAGGCGGTTTCGGCCCGGGTCGGCGGTGCTGGCGATGGCCGCGCCATCGAGCTGCGTGTGGTTGCCTACCTGGATGTCGAACCCGCCACCGCCGGCCTGGATACCGGTCTGCTCCTTGACGCTGGCGTAGTCGCTGTCCACCTTGCCGTAGCTGGCCGAGGCCTGGCCGTCGAAACCGTAGCCGATGGTCATGCTGCCTTGGGCGGCGGTGTTCTCGTTCCTGTAGCTATCCGTGTCCTGTTCGCTGGTCAGGGTCAGGTTACGGCCGACGTCGCCGATGACGGTGTCCGCGGTCAGCTGTGCGCCCTGCAACGTGATGTCGCGTCCGCTGCTGAAGCGCAGCGTGTCGCTGGCATCGATCAGGCTCTCGTTGTGGACCGTCCCGGAGCCGTCGCCCTTGCCGCGCGCAACGTTGGCCGCCACGTAAAGTCCCGCCGCCGCACCGCCGCCTTGGCTGGCGCTGACGGCCACGCCGATCTCGCCGCCCTGCGATTTGCTGCGGCTCTGGCTGCTGTAGCTGTCCTCGCTGCTCTTGACCAGCAGGTCGTTGGCCGCGGACAGGTCGATGTTCCTGCCGTCCACCGTGCTGCCGATGATGCTCAGGTCGCCCCCGTTGCCCTGGCCGTCGCCGGTGGCGACGATGGCGATGTCGCCGCCGCTCTGGATCGTACTGCCGCGATGGCTGGTTTCCTGGGTATGGGTCTCGGACTGCGAGCTCTGGCTGCCCACGGTGATGCGCACGTTCGCCCCGCCCGCGGCGCTGCCCGTGCCGGATTGCATGCCTTGGGCGCCCTGCATGGTATCCGCGGCCGAGTAGGCCGCCTGCGCGGCGTACAGCGCGCTCAACCGATCGTCCTCGACTTCGCCGCTGCGCTTGGCCGCGCCGTAGGTCGCCAGTGCGCTGTCCACCACGCCGCCGCCCACCGCCACGTTCAGCCCCGACTGCTTGAAGTAGCGGCTGTCGGTGCGGTCCAGGGTCTGTTCGGCGGCGGTGATGGTGACGTTCTGGCCCACCATCTGCGTGCCGGTGGCGCTGATCACGTCGCTGCCGCGCACGGTCAGGTCCTGGCCGGCGACCAGGGTCACGTTGCCTTCCACGCTGCCCACCGTGCTGCCCTCGGCGTAGGTCTGGGTGGCTTCCATCGTCTGGCCGCGCTTGCGGCTGCCGATGGTGATGCCGATACCGCTGCCCATGCCGCTCATCAGCCCGGACTTCTTCGTGTCGACGCTGTGTTCTTCGCCATGGGTCGACTCGGCCGCATCCAGGGTCAGGTTGCGGCCGGCGGCGATGGCCACGTCGCCGGTTCCCACGACCTGGGCGCCCTGTGCCGTCACGTCGCGGCCAGCGCCGATCTGCACCGTCTCGCCGCTGACCACCGTGCCGACCGCGTAGCTGTCGCTGTAGGCATCGTGGGTGGTGGTGGTCTTGCTGCTGAGCAGACCCGACTTCTTCCGGGTCTCGTCCACCGACACGGTGTGGTTCTCCTGCGCCGTGGTCAGGTTCACGTCGCGGCCGGCCGCCAATGCGATGCCGCCGGCCTCGCTGACCACCGTGGCCGACTGCAGGGTCAGGTCGTTGCCCGCACTCAGTGCCAGGTCCCCGCCGGCCGTGAACGTGCTGCCCTGGACCGTCTCGTCGCTGGCCGTCACCGTCCGCGAATAGCTACCGCCACGTTGGGCCCAGTCCAGCGACGTGCTATCCACCGCCGCCTGGCTGGTGATGTCGCCGCCGGCCTGCACCGCCAGCGCATCGCCCGCCGAAACCTGCGCCGCGGCCAGGTTGACGTCGTTGCCGGCCTGGACGACCACGTCGCCGGCGCCCTGCACCGTCGTGCCCACCTGGGTGGTGGACGCGGTGCGATAGTGGTTGTCGCCGTGGGTCAGGTCGGTATTGCGGCTGGTAGTCAGCGTGCTCAGGTTGACGTTGCCCGCCGCTGCGATCTGGGTCAGGCCGTTTGCTCCTGCATTGCGGATCTGCGCCCCTTGCAGCGTGATGTCGCCACCCGCCGCGACCGCCAGTGTTCCCAGGCCATCGGGGCTGGTCACATACAACCCGGCCACCCGGTCGACATCGGTGTTGCGGAAGCCCGCGCCTTTCTGGGTCTACGTGGCGATAGAGCTCTTCAGCGCCTCCTCGAACCAAACAACACGCGCGATAACAAGTCTCCGAATAAGGGCTTGCGCCCTCCTGATTAGCACGATCTTTCAGCGCAGTCGCAAGTGGTGAGAGCGTTACGCAGCATGTTGGGGTCATCGCTCTCGGGAGATCAGAAGATGGCCATGAACCGTGTGCAGTTCCAGCCGGGCCTGTCGTTGCCGGCGTTCCTCAAGCGCTATGGCAGCGAGCGCCAGTGCGAGCAGGCGCTGGAGGCCTCGCGCTGGCCGCATGGCTTCGTCTGTCCTCGTTGCGCCGGTACGGCGCACAGCCGGTTCCAGCGTCACGGTGCCACGTACTGGCAGTGCACGGCCTGCCACCGCCAGACCAGCCTGCGCTCGGGTACGGTGATGGACAACAGCAAGCTGCCGCTGCGGACCTGGCTGCTGGGCATGTACCTGCTGGGCCAGAGCAAGACCAACCTGTCGGCGCTGGAGCTGATGCGGCACCTGGGCGTGAGCTACCCGGCGGCGTGGCGGATGAAGCACAAGCTGATGCAGGCGATGGCCGAGCGCGAGGCGGGCCGCAAGCTGGGCGGGATCGTGCAACTGGACGATGCCTACCTGGGTGGGGAACGCAACGGCGGCAAGGCCGGCCGGGTTCACCCCCGTTTTCACGGACACTTACGATAAGGCCGATCGAGGCTCTGAGGAGTGTTCATGTCGAAGCGAAGGAAGTTCAGTGCGGAGTTCAAGCGCGGTGCGGTTGAGCAGGCCAGCCAGCCGGGTGTGAGCTGCGCTCAGGTGGCCCGGGAGCTCGGGATCCGGGACACCCTATTGACCCGCTGGAAGCGGGAGGCCCAGAGCCAGGGCGCGGTCGCCTTCGGGGGAGCGGGAATGCCCCGGGACGAGGAAATGGCCCGCCTGAAGCGCGAGTTGGCCAGGATCAAGAAGGAACGAGATTTTTTGCGAGAAGCGGCGACGTTCTTTGCCAAGGGATCATCCTGAGGTATCAGGTGATCGAACGTTGCCGCGATGAGTTTCCGGTTCGACTGATGTGCCGCTGCCTGCAGGTGTCGGCCAGCGGTTACTACGACTGGAGCAAACGCTTGCCCAGTGCCCGACAGCTCGACAACCAACGCTTGCTCGGTCGGATCCGTGAGCTGCACGAGGACAGCCGGGGCACGCTGGGTGCCGGCCGCATTCACGAAGACCTGGTCGATCAAGGCGAATCAGCCAGCCTGAACCGGGTGGCACGCCTGATGGCGGCCGATGGCCTGCAGGGCTGGCCGCGGCCGAAGTGGCGTGGCAAGCGCAGCCAGCCGGCGCTGACGCCGCCAGGGGTGCGCAACCTGCTGGAGCGGGACTTCACCACATTGGAGCCGGAGACCAAGTGGGTCACCGACATCACCGAGCTCAAGACCCGGCAGGGCAAGCTGTACCTATGCATCGTGCTGGACCTGTTCGACCAGCGGGTCGTGGGTTGGTCGATGCACCACCGGCAGGATCGGCAGATGGTGATCCGGGCCGTGCAAATGGCTGTCTGCCAGCGCCAGGGGAGCGATCCGGTCATCCCGTAAGCTTCCCCGATCCGCAGACACCCCATAAGTAGAACTTTCTGGCATGTTTCCCCAGCCAGGAGGTTCCATGAAGAAGTCCCGTTTCACCGAGACCCAGATCGTCTCGATCCTCAAGCAGGCCGACGCCGGCGTGCCGGTCAAGGACATCTGCCGGCAGGCCGGCATCAGCGTGCCGACCTACTACAAATGGAAATCGAAGTACGGGGGCCTGGAGGCCTCGGAGCTGCGGCGGGTCAAGGACCTGGAAGCCGAGAACGCCAGGCTCAAGCGGATGTACGCCGAGCTGGCGCTCGACAACGCGGCGATGAAGGACCTGATCGCAAAAAAACTGTAGGGCCGGAGCAGAAGCGCGAGGCCGTGCGGTACCTGGTCGAGGTGCACGCGCGGCCCCTGAGCCGGTCCTGTGATTGCGTCGGGTTGTCGCGTGCGGCCTGGTATCAACCGCCGCTGCATTGGACCGTGCGCGACGCCGAGATCATCGCGGCACTGGCCGGGCAAGTCGAGAGTCGTCCGACGCGCGGCTTCTGGAAGTGCTGCAAGGTCCTGCGCCGTGCTCGGCCGGACTGGAACCACAAGCGAATCTACCGGGTGTACAAGGCCATGGAACTCAACCTCCGTCGCAAGGCCAAGCAGCGGCTGCCCAAGCGCGAACGCGTGCCGCTGTACGTCCCGCGCCTGCCAGACACCGTCTGGTCGGCCGACTTCATGGCCGATGCGCTGGCCTGTGGCCGTCGCTTCCGGACCTTCAACGTAGTCGACGACTTCAACCGCGAGGCGCTGCACATCGAGGTCGACACCTCGATCTCGTCCACGCGTCTGATCCGCATTTTTGAGCAGCTCAAGCGTGACCACGGCTTGCCGCAGGTCCTGCGCACCGACAACGGCCCGGAGTTCCTGGGCGAGACCTTCGTGCAGTGGGCCAAGCTCAACGGCATGGCCATCCGGTACATCCAGCCCGGCAAGCCCAACCAGAACGCCTACATCGAACGCTTCAACCGGACCTTCCGCGAGGAGGTCCTGGACCAGCACCTGTTCACCCGCCTCGACGACGTACGCGAGGCGGCGTACTGGTGGATGCTCGAGTACAACGAGGAGCGTCCCCATGACTCGCTCGGCGACATGACGCCGGTCGAGTACCGTCAAGCCGCCGAAGGTTCTACTTTTGAAATGTCTGCTTGACGGGGAAGCTTACGATCCTGCACTCGGACAGGGGAAGCCAGTTCCGTAGCGGCGACTACCAGCGTTACCTGTCGTCCCACGGGCTGGTGTGCTCGATGAGCGCGGTGGGCCACTGCGGTGACAACGCGGCCTGCGAAGGCTTCTTCGGCCTCCTCAAGCGCGAGCGGGTCTACCGCATTGCGTACCCGACACTCGATGCTGCAAAGGCAGATGTGTTCGAATACATCGAGCGGTTCCACAACCCAAGGATGCGGCGTAGGGTCGCCAGGCAAGACCAAAAGTTCTCAGCTCTTTCACAACCGTCCGTGATTTCGGGGTAGAACCCCCTTGCGCCGGACACGGACGCCGCTCAGCATCAGGAAAAGGTCGCGACCTTGAGCAAAGTCGCCAAGCTGCGCCGAGGCCATCAACCTTCCCGCCCGCAATCGCAGGCCTCCGGATGCACCGATCAACGTACGGCGCCCTAGCGGGCCAGACCCTGCCAACCGATGCCGAGGCGCTCCAGCTCCGACGCCATCTGTTCGGCCATCGGCTTGGCCGGGAAACCGCGGATGTCCAAGGTCCCGGTGGTCGTGCCGGCGGCGATCGGCTGATCGTCGACGTCTTCCAGCAGCCAGTACACGCGGAAGCTGTACGACGGCACCGCCGATGCCTGCGCGCCATGGATGAACCAGGTACCCGAGCCGCTGCCGATCTTCCGCGTTCCCCATTGCAGGCCGCTGGTCCGAACGACCTTGTCAGGCAACAGCAGCAGGCGATAGCCGACGGGCATCGCTGCTTCCTCGTCGCGATACTCGCGGGCGATGGCCGATGCACTGGTCCTTGCCGATTCGTCCAGGTTGCGCTCGAAGCCTTCGATGCCGTTGACGCCTCGCGGGGCCGCATCCAGGGTCAACGTGCCCGTCGGCATGTCCTTGGCGCCAACCCGGACGCCCTTCTCCCGCAAGGTGCCGACCACGACCTCCAGGTACTTGCCGATGTCCTTGGAAAGCCTCGAGTCGTCACCGGTGCCCTCCTGCAGGAACGAGTAGACGTACAGGCCGTCAACAGCAATCGGCCTGGCGTCGTCCAGGCGCTGGCCTTCGGTACGCGCGCGGGAGAAAGGGCCGGCCTGCGCCGCGAACGCCACCAGCACGAACGGAAAACACGCGGCCAGCAGGCCTCTGCAGATACGCATTCGGTTCTTCACGTCTCAGGACCTCAAATTTTCCTGCGCAATAAAAACCAACCTATGGGATAGCTAACCGAATGGAATCAGCATCCACCTCAAGGCGGATTTGGTGAACTCCCCACAGGTCTTGCATGAAACCTTCCCCAGCCCCATCACTCAACTGTCCGCGAGTGAAATCCATAAGACGATCGACCTGTTTCGGCGCCAGGCTCTTTTCAAGAAAATAGCGCACGTAGATCAGCAGCACGTCACCCTCGCGAGCGAGGATCATCGAACCATCCGTGATTCCTGCATCACGCAAAGGAGACGAAGTAGGCTCATCTATCAGATACTGAGCCATCTTGAGATCCTCGTCGCCGCTTACAGATGCGTGAAGATCGTCAAGCACATGCTCTGGAATAGCGATCTCGTCGTAGCTATCACTGTACGCGACAACCCGCGCACAGAATGCAAGTTCATCCGTCATGTCATCAGATCCTGAAAGGCTCGCTACTGCTGATCCGCCAGCTCTTGTGCAGTGCCACCCCTCATATAGACACCAATTACATCCTGCTCTCGAGGCACATAGGCGAACTCCACCTTGAACTTTCCCTCCTCATTGAGGATCGCCTTGAAATGGGTCCAGGGCTCTCTCTTGAACGGCTCCATGGTCCTCAGGCGGCGCATGTTCTCCATGATTTCGTGCAGCGGCATTGTTGGATAGTTGTCGAAGTCGAACTGGAAACGCCCACCCGATGCATCGATGAGCCAAGCTTCATCTTCGCTGAAATCGTCATAGAATTTTCCAAACAATTCGAACTTCACGGCCCTCTTCGGCATCAACGACCACATAATTTTGCCAACCGCGCTATAGATATCTTTGTCGCTCACGTTCAGCCACCTGAGTTGGAAATCGTCCGACGCACCGTTCTGCCGTCGATGGAATACAAAACACTGAATGCAGTAGGCCTACTACCGGTACCGGTGTAAATAGGTGACACATTGACTTTGACCTGCCCACCGGCCTGAAGTGCCTTCTTCCACTCTTGCTCCATCTGGTACCAGGCGCCGCCTGATCCGTTGAGCTTGGCATTCATTGGTACAAGGTTAACGCCTTCACCCGGACCGCCAAAGAGCGATGCGATCAGATGCCCACCGCAGTCGCCCTCGGCACCGCAACTTGCAGCCTTGCCTTGCTGATAGGTATTGCGGTCCCATGGATCGATCTTGAGGTCGGCCTCCACGGACGCCACGCGCCCCTGCGCATCAGTTTGGTAGGCATAGCCGTTGTCGAACGTGTACCGCGTATTGGGTTCGGGATTGTTGGCCAGCTTGTTCCAGTCGCCCTTGGTACCACGGACGAGATCCTTGCTTGCCAGTTCCCCGCCCTTAGGCAAGTCCTCGGCAACGTCCCCCAAGACATTGTCGGTACGTCGTACCGCACCTTCCACGACATCATCGGCCACGCGCGCCACGTCCTCGGCCGCGTTCGCCACCCGCGCCACCGTCTTGCCGCCCTTTAACCCGTACTTGGCCGCGGTCACCGCGGTGATCGCGCCCATGGTCGCCAGTTCCGCGACCACCTCCACGGCGATCCCGCCACGCAGTTCGGCGTACCCGTCGCGGAAGTCCTGCAGATCCATCTGCATGATATCGATCATCAACTCGGCACTGGCGTCGATGCCCAGATCCTGAAGTCCCTTGAGGATCCGTGCCGTTGTTCCGCTCGGGTCGGTGGCCATCTGCTTCGCCAAGGACGCGATGCCCTTGTAGGTAGCCGGATCCACGAAAGCGGCGTAGCCCTTCAGGGCGTTGGTTGTGCCTTCCAGGAAGGCATCGGCCTCCGCTCCGGGATTCTTCAAATAGACCTGCATCAATTCGCCGACCGACGTCTCGCTCAGCTTGATGTTGGCCGAGTCGAGGTACATCTTCAGGCTGGCCGGCGTCTCCATCACCTGGCGCGCGTACAGCGCTTCGTTGGCCCGCTCTTCCGCGCTCGAGGTGAAGGCCGGCTGGATCACCCCCACGCTGTCGCGGATCTGCAGGTTCGATTCGCCGGCCTTTCCTGCCAGCCAGCCGAACGCATCCTGGTACTGCTCAACGCCCTCGGACACGTACAGCGTCAGCAGTTCCTTCCAGTCGTCGTCGTTGTTCATCAAGGCACCGCGCAGCAATTGCTGCTCCGCCTCTTCGACGCTGATGCCCTGTTCGGCCGCGTACTCGGGTGCCTTGTCCTTGATGAACTCCAGTTCTTCCTGGTGCAGTTGGCGGTTGAACTGCTCGCCCGCCAGTCCGGTGGCGGCGCCACTGCCGCCGCCGGCCACCATGCCGATCCCCGCGCTCACCAGCTGCTGGACCAACCGGGATTCGTCGGCGGTCAGCGGACGTCCCAGCTCGGCCGCACCGGCGCCCAGTGCGCCCTGCAGTGCATTGCCACCGCCGGCGGCAGCCACCAGTGCACCGGTCACGGCATGCAGCACCGTCTTGCCAGTGCCGCCTTCCTTCCACAGGTCGTATTGGCCCTGGTTGGCCGCCATCGTGGCATTGGCCTTGTCCAGCATCTGCTGCGCCAGCTGCCGCTCGGCGTCGTTTGACGCACCATCCAGCAGTTTCTGCGCCGCTTCGGCCTGCATCTGCGCGTCGCTGTACTCCTTCGTCAGGGCCTTGCCGATATCGCCGGCCACGCGGAACCCGACCTGTCCGGCGACCTGGCCCAGTTCGAGCTTTTCGTTGACCTTCTGCTCGTCGAAGATCGGCTTCAGCCCATCCTGCTGCAGCTCGGTCACCGAGCGATCGACGTTGGCCAGGGCCGACTCGTCGCCATTGCGGATGTCCACCGTGCCGGCGCTGATGCCGCTGCGGGTCACACTGCTGGCATCCTCGTTCTGCGGTATACCCAGGCCGGGGCTAAAGCTCCCGCCACTGGAGCCCGAGTATGCCTTGCTTCCTGAAGGCGCCTGGCCCGCCATGCCGCCCGAGCCCCCGATGCTCGCCGAGACCGCGCTGTACTCGGCCCGGTTCTCGATGTCGGTCACCGCCAGGCTATCGGTGCTCAGGCGGTTCCTGCCGGGATCGGCGGTGCTGGCGATGGCCGCGCCGTTCAACTGCGTGTGGTTGCCCACATTGATGTCGAATCCGCCGCTGCCGGCCTGGATACCGGTCTGCTCCTTGACGCTGGCGTAGTCGCTGTCCACCTTGCTGTAGCTGGCCGACGCGCTGCCGCTGAAGCCGTAGCCGATGGTCATTTCGCCCTGCGCGGCGGTGTTCTCGTTCTTGTAGGTGTCCGTGTCCTGTTCGCTGGTCAGGGTCAGGTTGCGGCCGACGTCGCCGATGACGGTGTCCGCGGTCAGCTGCGCGCCCTGCAAAGTGGTGTCGCGTCCGCTGCTGAAGCGCAGCGTGTCGCTGGCGTTGATCAGGCTCTCGTTGTGGACCGTGCCGGCGCCGTCGCCCTTGCCGCGGGCGGTGTTGGCGGCCACGTACAGCCCGAACGCGGCGCCGCCGCTGTCGCTGGCGCTGATCGCCACGCCGATCTCCCCGCCTTGCGACTTGCTGCGGCTCTGGCTGCTGTAGCTGTCCTCGCTGCTCTTGACCAGCAGGTCGTTGGCCGCGGACAGGTCGATGTTCCTGCCGTCCACCGTGCTGCCGATGATGCTCAGGTCGCCCCCGTTGCCCTGGCCGTCGCCGGTGGCGACGATGGCGATGTCGCCGCCGCTCTGGATCGTACTGCCGCGATGGCTGGTTTCCTGGGTATGGGTCTCGGACTGCGAGCTCTGGCTGCCCACGGTGATGCGCACGTTCGCCCCGCCCGCGGCGCTGCCCGTGCCGGATTGCATGCCTTGGGCGCCCTGCATGGTATCCGCGGCCGAGTAGGCCGCCTGCGCGGCGTACAGCGCGCTCAACCGATCGTCCTCGACTTCGCCGCTGCGCTTGGCCGCGCCGTAGGTCGCCAGTGCGCTGTCCACCACGCCGCCGCCCACCGCCACGTTCAGCCCCGACTGCTTGAAGTAGCGGCTGTCGGTGCGGTCCAGGGTCTGTTCGGCGGCGGTGATGGTGACGTTCTGGCCCACCATCTGCGTGCCGGTGGCGCTGATCACGTCGCTGCCGCGCACGGTCAGGTCCTGGCCGGCGACCAGGGTCACGTTGCCTTCCACGCTGCCCACCGTGCTGCCCTCGGCGTAGGTCTGGGTGGCTTCCATCGTCTGGCCGCGCTTGCGGCTGCCGATGGTGATGCCGATACCGCTGCCCATGCCGCTCATCAGCCCGGACTTCTTCGTGTCGACGCTGTGTTCTTCGCCATGGGTCGACTCGGCCGCATCCAGGGTCAGGTTGCGGCCGGCGGCGATGGCCACGTCGCCGGTTCCCACGACCTGGGCGCCCTGTGCCGTCACGTCGCGGCCAGCGCCGATCTGCACCGTCTCGCCGCTGACCACCGTGCCGACCGCGTAGCTGTCGCTGTAGGCATCGTGGGTGGTGGTGGTCTTGCTGCTGAGCAGACCCGACTTCTTCCGGGTCTCGCCCACCGACACGGTGTGGTTCTCCTGCGCCGTGGTCAGGTTCACGTCGCGGCCGGCCGCCAATGCGATGCCGCCGGCCTCGCTGACCACCGTGGCCGACTGCAGGGTCAGGTCGTTGCCCGCACTCAGTGCCAGGTCCCCGCCGGCCGTGAACGTGCTGCCCTGGACCGTCTCGTCGCTGGCCGTCACCGTCCGCGAATAGCTACCGCCACGTTGGGCCCAGTCCAGCGACGTGCTATCCACCGCCGCCTGGCTGGTGATGTCGCCGCCGGCCTGCACCGCCAGCGCGTCGCCCGCCGAAACCTGCGCCGCGGCCAGGTTGACGTCGTTGCCGGCCTGGACGACCACGTCGCCGGCGCCCTGCACCGTCGTGCCCACCTGGGTGGTGGACGCGGTGCGATAGTGGTTGTCGCCGTGGGTCAGGTCGGTATTGCGGCTGGTAGTCAGCGTGCTCAGGTTGACGTTGCCCGCCGCTGCGATCTGGGTCAGGCCGTTTGCTCCTGCATTGCGGATCTGCGCCCCTTGCAGCGTGATGTCGCCACCCGCCGCGACCGCCAGCGTTCCCAGGCCATCGGGGCTGGTCACATACAGCCCGGCCACCCGGTCCAGCGTGGTCTGCGCGTAGCCGGACCCTGCCTGGGTCTGCATGGTCGAGGCCACGGTGATGTCGCCGCCGGCCCGCACGCTCAGCAGGTCCGCCGCGGTCACGGTGGCGCCGATGACGTTGATGTCCTGCGTGGCCTGCAGCCCCACGCTCTGGCCGCTGATCGCGCCGCCCTTCAGGTTCTGAATGTTGGTGGCATCGATCGACACCACCTGGCGCCCGGCGATGGTGCCGGTGTTGATCAGGTCGCCGCCCAGCTTCAACTCGACGTTCTCGCCGGCCAGCAGCGCGCCGTTGTCGTTCAGGTCGCCCGGACGCAGCCGCAGGTAGACCTGCGGCACCAGCGCCGTGGTGGTGCTGCCGTCGGGCAGGGTCACCGTCTGCTCCACCAGCCACACGATGTCGCTGGTCAGCTGCGCCATCTGCTCGGCGCTCAGCGCCACGCCCGGGCGCAGGCCGTAGGCTTGCGCGAAGGTGGCGCCGGCGTCCATTTACAGTCGTCCCTGACGCCTTAATCAGCCACCATCATCGATTCGGTGGTGGCTCATCTTTGCATTGATCAAATCCCCCCACATACCAGCACGGAGGGAACTCATCTTTCGTCAGTTCCCGGTATACAAAACCCTGCTCCCCCATGCATTTGTTCAAATACTCCTGGCTGTGCTCTTGCCGCAAGCATTTGCTTTTAATATCTGACGCCTCAATGTAACTAGACCCCAGCTTCATCCAACCCTTTCTCGGCGGCGGAGGCGGGACATACACAGACTCCCCCGGCGGATATTTCATATACTTATATCCCGCATTCTTCATACAGGCATCACTGTACTTCCCGATAAAAACTCCATCAGCGAACATATTTCGCCTATCCTCCCTTGTCCTTTCACTAATTCTCTTTATTTCAGGAACACTATCAGCCACCCTCTTTGCATCAAAATAACCGGGCTGCTCTTTTGCCTCAGAAATACATCGCTGCCACATTGAATAAGCATCCTTGCCTGTAACTCCCGGCTTGTACCACCCCTTAGAAGGCCCAACTTGCACCATAGAACTCGAAGCCGAGTACTGCCCCGTGGCACACGCAGTAACCACTAAAGCGATGCAAGCCAGCATAGCGATACGCAGTTTCACATTATTCATTTCCCACCCCTCTTCTCCAACTCGACTTTGGCCTTGTCCGAAGGTGGCACATATACTGGAATACTGTATTTACCCGACCCCCAAGTCTTGTCGGTAGCATCGCGAATATTCACGCCATTAATAACAGTACCCACTGCCGGCAACCACTGCATGTATGCGCTGTGGGAAGCCGGGAAACTACCCTTGTTTTTCTCACCCGTTGCCGGATTCCCACCAAGAATCACGGGAATACGCCCCACAAGATCGGTTGGATGCGTCGCCTGATATTGCGTGGACATGCCGCCACTGATGATGTAGCCAATATCCGCCGACTCCTGGGCATTGGCTGCGGCCCCAAAGAAATACACACTTCCGATGGCTACATTTTTTTCATCTCGCCGCTTCAGATCACCCACTGCATTAATCCACGTCATACTTCCACGACTGTGGTTGACGCTATCCACCACGGCACCTTCCAATTTAGCTTTCTTCAGGAACTCCTGATTCATTTCTTCAGCACTAGTCAGCGGCAATGCCCCACCCATCCAATCATTTAGCTTGTCGTAACCGGCATACAGTATTTCGGCCACAGGACTTCCAGTCTTTGGATTCAAGATGAAGTACACGCCCTCCTTGTTGACTTCGCTGAGATTCTGCTTTGCTCCATTGACAAGAGCATATTCCTCTTCATTGAAGATGCCATTGTTGAATACGTAAATCTTGCCATCGACCACCTTGACCTGATCCAGCGTCACTTCCTGCTTCGTACAGTTAAGACTGTTGGCTTCACACTTCTGCAAGACGATCTTGCTGTCCGCCGAAGCCGCGCGATGCACCAGGTCCACCTGCGTCATGGTCTGGCCAATCAGGGCATCGCTCAAATCCGGGCCAGTAAACAGCGCCATCGCTGCGCTATCAAGCCACTTGGCACTCTTCTTTATCCCTGCAGCCTCCTCGTCCAACCGTGAGGACTCCTCGGTATCAACGCCACCATTGGCCATCCGAATGGCGCGTGCCTCGTCCGCCTTGGCCTGTGCGTGCGCATACAGTTCGGCCTTGGCCTCCTGCCGGTTCTGGTCGAACGCCTGCGTCACCTGCACTTGCAGGTCCACTTCCTCCTGCACAGCCGCTGCATCGAACCGGTTGACCAGTGCTCCGCTATTCTCGGCCACCTGATCGGTGCTTGTGGTCGTAGCCACTTCGGCCTTGACCTGTTCGATGGTCTTGCCGGTCGCCACCTGCCCATCGACGTCGGTGATGATCAGATTCGTCGTATTGATACCACTGCGCGTGATGCTGCTCTGCTCATCGCTATCGTAGCCAAACCCCGCCGACTTGCTCGCGCTTGTGCCGCCGGGCTTTCCATTGGATGAGCCTTGTGCAAGTTCATGCTCTCCCTGCTCACCCTTGCCGTTGATGCCCACGCCACCACTCACTCCAAACCCCGTACCTTTGTACTCGGCCTGATTTTCGATGTCGCTGACGGTCAGCGTGCCGGTGCTGAGACGGTTGAGGCCGGCCGCTTCGGCCGCATCGGTGCTGGTGATGATGGCACCCTTCAGATCCGTGTTGCCCACCACATTGACTGCATAACCGCCATCGCCCGCCAGAATGCCGCTCTGTTCGGTCACACTGGCGTAATTGGCGTCAATGTCCGACTGGTTGTAGCTGCCGCTGACCGACGCACCGTAACCCACTGTCACCTGGGCGCTGGCATTCATCTGCTTGCTCTTGTAGGTCTCCGTGTCCTGCAGGCTCTCGATGAGAAGATCAGCGGCATTCACTTCCACACGATTCCCGCTGACTTGACCACCCCTGATACTGGTGGTTCCGCCGCTTATCAGTGTCGTCGTGCCACCGCTACCCACGTGCGAATTGACCTGAGTAACGGTCTTTCCATCGCTGTTCCCCTTGCCCACGTTGCCACCAGCGGTAATGCCTGCCGCCCAACCGCTGGAACCGAAACTGATCCCGACGCCGGCATTCCAACCGCTGGACTTGTTCTCGGAATGTTGTTCGTAAGTACTCTGCGCCGCCACTATGTCGATGGCGTCTTCGGCAAACAGGCCCGTTCCAGTACCGCCATAGATGTCTGAGCCCGATATCCGGATATCGGAGTCGCTCCCCCCTCCCGTCGCGAGGATGTCCACACGCCCTCCCGCCTTGACGGAACTTCCCACTACCTGACTGGAACTTGCGTTCATTTCATTCTTCGACTGCTGCGACCCGACAGTGATGGAAATGCTGGCCGCCTGACCACTCATGGCGCTTGCCGCGGCACCCGCGGCTTGATAGGTATCGTAGGCCGCATTGGCCGCAGCCATTGCGTTGACACGAGAGTCCTTGCTTTGCCCCACAGTCTTGGCAGAGCGATAGGCACCCATTGCCGCATCCACCACTGGGGCAGAGGCACCGACGGTGAGACCACCCTGTTTCATTTTCTCGACGGAGTGGTAAGTCGATGTGTCGTGGACCTCTTCGATATTGACTGCCTTTCCGCTGATCGCCACATTGCCCTCAAGCGAACTCACGGCCGAGCCCAGCACGTTTACTGTTTCACCCGCCACGATCATGGTGTCGCCCTGCAGGCTCCCGATCAGGCTGCCGGTGTGCGTGGTCTCGCTGATGTCCACATCGGTATCCATCTGCTGCTTGCCGATGGTGAAGCCAATTCCACCACCCCCGAACACCCCCGACTTCTTCACCGTCTTGTCGTGCGTCTCGGTGTGGGTGTTCTCGCCGGTGCCGATCGTCACGTCGCGACCGGCCGCCAGCAGCACGTCGCCGGTGCCGGCGATCTGCGCCGCCGTCGCACTCAGGTCGCGGCCGGCCGCCACCTGCACCGTCTCGCCCGACAGCACCGTGCCGATCGCGTAGCTGTCGCTGTAGGCATCGTGGGTGGTCGTGGTCTTGCTCTTCAGGAACCCGGACTTCTTCGTCGTCTCGTCCACCGTCAGCGCATGCTCTTCCTGCGCCGTGGTCAGGTTCACGTCGCGGCCGGCCGCCAGCGCGATGCCGCCGTCCTCGCTGATGACCGTGGCCGCCTGCAGGCCGATGTCCCGGCCCGCCAACAGGGCGATGTCGCCGCCGGCCTGGAACACCGTGCCGTGCACCGTCTCGTCCGAGGCCGACACGCCCAGGGCATGCTTGCCCCCGGTCGCCTGCGTGTCCAGGGTGGCCGTGTCGGTGGCCGCGGTGCTGTTGAGGTCGCGCCCAGCCTGCACCGCCAGCGCGTCGCCGGCCGAGATGTTCGCCGCCGCCAGGTTGACGTCGTTGCCGCCCAGCAGTGCGACGCTGCCGGCGCCTTGGATCGTCGTGCCCACCTCGCGGCTATCGCTGCTGCGGATGTAGTTCTTCTCGTCGTAGGTGCTGTCGCGGTCGTGCCGTTCGCTCACCGTGGTCAGGTTCAGGTCGCCCGCCGCGGCGATACTGGTGATGCCGTCGGTGCCGGCATTGCGGATCTGCGCCGCCTGCAGGGTCACGTCGCCGCCGGCGGCCACCGCCAGCACGCCGCTGCCGCCGGGACTGGTGACATACAGCCCGGCCACCCGGTCCAGCGTGGTCTGCGCGTAGCCGGCACCTGCCTGGGTCTGCGTGGTCGAGGCCACGGTGATGTCGCCGCCGGCCTGCACGCTCAGCAGGTCCGCCGCGGTGACGGTGGCGCCGATGACGTTGATGTCCTGCGTGGCCTGCAGCCCCACGCTCTGGCCGCTGATCGCGCCGCCCTGCAGGTTCTGGATGTTGGTGGCATCGATCGACACCACCTGGCGCCCGGCGATCGTGCCGGTGTTGACCAGGTCCCCGCCCAGCTTCAAGTCGACGTTCTCGCCCGCCAGCAGCGCACCGTTGTCGTTCAGGTCGCCCGGACGCAGCCGTAGGTACACCTGCGGCACCAGCGCCGTGGTGGTGCTGCCGTCGGGCAGGGTCACCGTCTGCTCCACCAGCCACACGATGTCGCTGGTCAGCTGCGCCATCTGCTCCGCGCTCAGCGCCACGCCCGGGCGCAGGCCGTACTCCTCGGCGAAGGTGGCGCCGGCATCCATCAGCGCCTGGAACTGCTCCTCGTCGCTGGCGTAGCCCTCCAGGAAGCGGCGGCCGGTCAGCTGCCCGATCTGCTCGTTCACCAGGCGCTGTTCGTAGTAGCCATCGCCCAGGCGCTTCTGGGTGAGCGCCGGGTCGCTGCCGAGCAGGCCCAGCAGGTAGTCCGACCCCAGCCAGCTGCGGTAGTCGGCGAAGCGCGGGTCGGTCTCGACCAGGTAGCTGCCGCCGTTGGGCTTGACCGTGAACAGGCTGGCGGTCGGCAGCTTCGTGTCCAGCGTGGCGGCCACGATGGTGTCGGGGGAACCGTCGGCAGCAGAGGCCACGGTGCGGCCCGCCACGCCGCCCTCGCCTTGCACCACATCGGGCCCTTCGCCGCTGCCGCCATGCGCGGCCTGCGGCCCCGCCACGGTGGCCGTGTCGGCGTCGCGGCCGGATATCGCGGCCGGGCCGGTGATCGTCGTGCCGCCCGGACCGGTGGGGCCGGTGCCCGGTCCATGCGGGTCCAGGCCGGCGATCGCGCCGCTGTCCTGCACGTTGGGCGCATCTCGCCCTTCGTTGAGGTTGCTCAGCTCGCCCACGTCTACCGTCAACGTGCCGCCGCTGGTGATGCTGCCGCCGATCTGGCCGATCACCTGGGAGATCGAGGGATTGCTCCAGGCCACGACGCTACCGCCGAAGGTGTGGCTGACGTTGTCGAAGTCGTAGGTCCGGTACAGTGTCTGCGCCAGGTTGGTGACGCTGGCCGCCGCGGTGAGGCCGACGATGTCCAGGTTGCCGCCGGCGGCGATGCTGCCATAGTGGTTCACCAGCTCGTCGGTGCCGATGCGCATCGCGCCGCCGGCGTGGATGATCGCGTCCGCGCCGACGCCCGGGGCGAGCACGTCCTCGGTCACCGTCTGCGTGGCGATGCGGTACTGCTCATTGTTGCTGGTCGAATTGCCGCCGGTCCCATGGGGATTGGTCAGGATGTGGTCCGGATCGTCATAGTCGTGATAGGCCACCAGCTGCACGCAGTGGGTGGTGCAGGTGCCATAGGCGCTGGAATAGGTGAGCGTATCGCTGACATAGCTGAAAGCCGGCGAACCGGGTTCGATCTGCGACAGCTCGGCGAACGGGTCGTCCGCCCCATTGGCGACCTGGTCCGGATTGACCTGGTTGTCCTGCCGATCGAAGTAGTACAGGGTCACGGTCCCCGAATCCACGTCCAGCCGCGAACGCTCGCCACGCGCCCTGTACAGCGCGCCGCGCCCGAAGAAATAGGCGCTGGTCTGCGTCGTCAGCCGCACCACGGCACGATGTACGGTGTAGCCGTCCGGGGTGACGTAGGGCTCGTCCTCGAGGATATCGGCCGGGTCGAGGTAGTAGATCTCGTAGGCGTTGTAGTTGCTGGTGCTGCGGATGTTCGAGGTGGCGTTCTCTCCGTTGTGCCACCATGCCGGCCGCTGCATCCTTACCGGATCCTTCACCGTCGTCGTCTGGGTGACGACCACGTTCTCGCGAATGTTATTGATCGCCTGCGATTGGATATCCAGGTTGCCCGCGATCTCGATAGTGGAACTGAGGTTGTCGATCCGCTCGGCGATGCCGCTGGCGTGCAGGCTGGCATCGAGCGCACCGCCGATGGCGGCGTTGCCGTCGCTGTAGACCAGGCCGCCGCCGGTATTGGCCAGCGTGTCCACGCCCAGGTCCAGCCGCTCGCGCGCGGCGATGGTCGCCGAGCGGGTCGTGCCGTCGAGGGTCTCGGCACGGTTGCGCAGTTCGCCGGCGTCGATCGCGATGTGGTCGCCGTACAGGCGTCCGCTGCCGACGTTGTCGAGCAGGCCCGCCTCCAGGTGCGCGATGGCGCCGTCGATCAGGCCGCGATTGGTCAGCGTGCCCCCGGCCACCAGGTGGGCCGTGCCGACGGCGGTGAGCTCGCCCTCGGCGGTGTTGTCGATCGTGTCGGCCTGCAGTTCCAGGTTGCCGGCCTGCACCAGGCCGGCATTGCGCAGGTCGCCGTCGGTGGTCAGCGACAGCGTGCCGTTGGCGGTGAGCTCGCCGGTATTGGTGAAATCCTCCTGCAGGACGAGCGTGGCGTCGCCCTGCGAGAGCACGCGGCCATCGCCGCCGAGCTGGCGCGCGGTCAAGCGCTGGTCGCCGCCGGACAGCAGCGTGCCGCCGGTGTTGGTCACCGCATCGGCGCGGACCTGCAGGTCGCCGCCGGAGGACACCTGGCCGGCCGTGTTGTCGAGCCTGCCGCCGAGCTGGAAGTCGGTACGGGTATCGGAGAGCACCTGTCCCTGGCGGTTGTCCAGGCTGCCGGCCTCGACGCGCAGCGCATCGGCCTGCAGGCCCAGCGGCGCGCCCGGCGTGGCGGACAGGGTGTCGCGGTTGTCGACGCTGGCGGCGGTCACCGCCAGCGCGTTGGCCGCGGCGACCAGGCCGCCGCGGTTGTCCAGCGCTCCGGAAAGCGCGAGCCGGGCATCGCCGCCGGCCTGCACCGCGCCGCCGGCGTTGGACAGGCGGTCGGCCTGCAGCGCCAGGCTGGCCGCACCGCCCAGCTGGCCGTCGAGGGTGTTGTCGATGGCGGCTGCCTGCAGGTGCACGTCGTCCTGCGCGAACACCACGCCGGCGCGGTTGTCGAAGTCGCCGGTGTGCAGGTCCATGCGCCCGGCACTGAGCAGGCCACCGGCGGTGCTGGAATCGCGGTTGGTCACCGTCTGCCCGCCGGTGTCCAGGGTCAGGTCGCCGGCCGACTGCACCAGCCCCCCGGTGTTGTGCACCGCGCCCGTGCTCAGGTCGAGATCGCCGTCCGTGCTGGCGAGCGTGCCCCCGCCGTTGTCCAGCAAGCGGCCACGGGTGTCGATCCGCACGTCGCCGCCGACGATCGTGCCGCCGGCGTTGGTCAGGCCGCTACTCGCCAGCACCAGCGAGTCCCCGGCCTGCAGGAGACCGTCGGTGTTGTCGATGCCCGTGACTGCAGTGCCTTCCAGTGCGCCGCCGGCACCCAGGGTCCCGGCGCGGTTGTCCAACGACTGCGCGGCGAATACCAGGTCGCCGCCGCTGGCGATCACGCCCGCTTCGCGGTTGTCCAGCAGGCCATCGACCGTGACCTGCAACTGCGACGTGCCGGCGGTCTGCAGGGCGCCGCCTCGATTGGACAGCGAGCCGGCGTGCACCGAGGCATCGCCTGCCGTCAGCAGGGTGCCGCCGCGGTTGTCCAACCCGGCAGCCACCTCGAAGACGCTGCGCTGCGCACCGGCCGCCTGCACGGTGCCCTGCGCGTTCGTGAACGTCGTCGCCTGCAGGGCGATGGCGCCGTTGCCGCCGATGGTGCCGGCGGTATTGTCCAGCGTGCCGCGTACCTGCAGGTCGAGCACGTCGGTACCGGTGGCCGCCAACTGGCCGCCGGCCGTGGTCAGGTCGCCGGTGGCGATGGCGATGCGCTGGGCCGAGGTGACGCCTTCGGCCAGGTCGGTCGTCTCGCCGGCGATCGACAGCGACCCGTTGCTGACCAGGGTGCCGCCACGGCCGTCGAGCGTCACCGCCTCGATCGCCAGCGTGCCGTCGCCGGCCTGCTGCACCAGGCCGTCGATATTGACGAATCGATCGGCCGCCAGCGACAGGTCGCCATTGCCGGCCAGCGTGCCGTCGCGGTTGTCCAGCTCGCCGGTCACGCGCACCTGGTTGGCTGCGCCGCCGGTGGCGACGATCTGCCCGCCGCGGTTGTCCAGGCGGGCGGCGTCGATCACGATCCGGTCGGCGCTGAGGTTGCCCTGGCGGTGCGAGATATCGGTGGCCGTCAGGGCCAGCGTGCCGGCGGTGGCGATCGTGCCTTGGTCGCCCTGCAACCGGCCGGTGGCCACGTTCAGGCCCTGCGTGCCGGCCTGCTGGATCGCACCGCGCGTATTGAGCAGTTGGCCCGCCGCGATATCCAGCCGGTCCGCATTGCTCGCCAGGGTACCGTCGGTATTGTCCAGGGTACCGGCGACGTCGATGGTGGTGGCATCGGTACCCGCCGAGGTCAGCGTGCCTTCACGGTTGTCCAGCGAACCGGCCGCCACGTCCAGCGCGCCGTTGGCGGTGATCGCGCCGCCCGCGTTGTCGAGCGCCCCCAGCACCTGCAGCCGCAGGGCCTGTTCGCCGGTGGAGACCAGCGCGCCGCCGGCAGTGGTCAACGTGTCGGCCGCCACGTCGATGCGGTCGGCCTGCGTGACGCCGTTGCGCAGGTCGATGTCGCCGCCGGCCAGCGCCAGCGTACCGCCGCTACGGATGCTGCCGCCTTCACCCTGGAGCGTGCCGGCCTGCACGGACAACATTCCCTCCCCGGCATGCTCGATCGCGCCGCCGCGGTTGTCCAGCGTCGCGGCCACGAGTGTCAGCTCGCCCCCCCGCGGCAATCTGGCCCCGGGCACTGTTGTCCAGCCGGCCATCCACCGTAACCTGCAGCGTGGCCTGCTCGGCCGCCAACAGGCTGCCGCCGGCATTGTTCAACGCGCCGGCGCGCAACACGGTGTCGCCCCCGGTGGAAAACTCGCCGTCGCGGTTGTCGAACGCGCCGCTCACCTGCGCGATGGAAGGCGCGGTGCCGGCCGCCACCAGGCGCCCCTGCCGGTTGTCGAGCATGCCCGCATCGAGCGCCAGCGCACCATTGGTTCCAAGGATGCCCGTGCTGTTGTCCAGCGTGCCACGAACCTGCAGGCGCAGCAGGTCGGTGCCGGTCGCCGTCAGCTGGCCGCCGGCCGTGGTCAGGTCGCCGGTAGCGATGGCGATGCGCTGGGCCGAGGTGATGCCTTCGGCCAGGTCGGTCGTCTCGCCGGCGATGGACAGCGAGCCATTGCTGGCCAGCGTGCCGCCACGGCCCTCCAGAATGGCCGCGTCGATGCTCAACACGCCGTCGCCGGCCTGCTGCACCACGCCGTCCACGTTGACGAAGCGCCCGGCCTCCAGCGACAGGTCGCCGTTGCTGGCCAGGCTGCCGTCGCTATTGTCCAGCTCGCCATCGACGCGCAGCCGATTGGCATCGCTGCCGGTGGCGACGATCTGCCCGCCGTGGTTGTCCAGGCTCGCGGCATCGATCGCGACCTGCTGCGCGCTGAGGGTCGCCTCGCGATGGCTGATGCCGGCGGCGGCCAGTTGCAGCGCGCCGGCGGTGGCGATCGTGCCCTGGTCGCCGTCCAGGCGGCCGGTGGCGAGGGTCAAGCCGTCTGCGCCGGCATGCTGGATTAGGCCGCCGCGGTTGACCAGGTGCCCGGCAGCGATCTCCAGTGCGCCGGCGTTGGTGGCCAGCGTGCCGTCGGTATTGTCCAGGGTGCCGGCGATGTCGATGCGGGTGTCCTCGGTCCCGCCGTGCTGGATATGCCCCTCCCGGTTGGACAGCGACCCGGCCCGCAGGGACAGGGCTTCGTTGGCCTGGAAGGTCCCCGCGTCGTTGTCGAAGCTGGCGACGTCAAGACGGGCGGCGCCAGTGACGGTCAACGCACCGCCCTGGTTGAGCAAGTCGCCCTGTGCGACGGTGAGCGACCGTACGCCGAGCTGGCCGCCCGCATTGTCCAGCCCCGTGGCTGTGGACAGGTCGATGCCGCCCCCTGCGCTGATGCGGCCGCCGTCGTTGTCCAGCAGGCCGGAGATGTGCAGGGCGCCATCGGCCAACGGGACGACCGGCGGAACCGAGGGGCCGGCACCATCGCCGGTATCGTCGCTGCCGGGCCCGCTTCCGCCGCCATCCTGCGAACCGGACCCGGCATCGTTGCCCATGCCGGGCGTGCCGCCTTCGGCCGGTTCCGACGTCCCGGGATTCCCGCCGGCACCGGCGTCGATTTCGCCGATACGCCCACCGTCACGGTTGGACAGGGCTCCCGAGTTCAGCGCCAGCGCCTGCAGGCCAGTCTGCTCGATCGCGCCATCGCGGTTGTGCAGCGATTGCGCGTCGACCGCCACGCGCATCGCGTTGAGCGTGCCGCCGCTGTTGTCCAGGTCCTGCGACGTATCCACGGTCAACTCGCGCCCAGCGCTGAGTATGCCGGCGTTGGCGATGCCACCGCTGGCGACGACCCGGGTGTCTTGTTGCGACTGCAGGGAACCGGTGTTCTCCAGGCGGCCGTCGACGGTCACCACCAGGTCGCCCGCCTGCGCACCGATGGCGCCGGCATTGCGTACGCCGACGCCGTGCTCGGTGCCGACCAGGGTGATCTTGCCGGCGTACATGCCGCCCAGTTGTCCCACGTCGATCGCGAACCCCGGTGCCGCCGAAGCGGGTCGGCGCAGTTGCGTCGTCCCGGCCGCCGCGGCGACCTCGTTACTGCCTGCGGTCACCGCCAGGTTCTGGGCCCAGATCCCCGCATTGATCTGCAGCGAGCGCGCAATCAAGCCGGTGTAGTCGGTCTGGCTGGCGTCCAGTCCGGCGCCGGAAACGCCGATCACGCCGCCCTCCACGCGATAGGCATCCAGCGATCCACCGTTGAAAACAGGCTTGCCCGTGGTCAGCGTCGCCCGGCTCGCATTGAGGAAGCCGCCGCCATCGACCTGGATGCCGGCCGGATTGGCGATGATCACCTCGGCGCGGTCGCCAGCCACTTCGACATAGCCGTTCAGGTAGCTGGGGTTGGCGCTGTTGACCTCGTTGAGGATGACCCGCGCCGTGCCGGTGGCCAGCCAGGGATTGCCCTGCACCCAACCGCCCAGCTGCGTCTGGGCGTTGGTGCGCGAATTGTTGAGGATCGCGCCCTTGGCACCGACGTCGAACTGGGAATAGGTGTTGTGCGAAACACCTGCCGCCGAAGGCGTGGCGATGTTGACCGTGGGCGTGCCGTTGGCTGCGGCGACCACGGCCGGGCGCTGATTCCGCGGCGCGCTCGGGTCGGCAACGATGCGCCCCATCTCGCCTGCAGTCGTCCTCGCCGGAGGTGTCTGCTGCGCAGCCGCGGGCATCGCGATCCCGACCCAGCCCAGCGCCGCCCACATGGCGAAGCTGACCGGTCGCAGCGTTGCCACCCGTCGGCCATCCACGGCCCTGCCGGAGCCGGCGGCCGCGCGGACGAGTTCGGAGGCGACCTGCAATATGCCCAGGACACGGTTGAAGACCAGACGGTAGACGCGGTTCATGAATTCCTTCCCCTTGATGAGTATTTCCGTATCGCGCTTACGCAGTTGTCGGCCGCCGCCGTGGCGTCAGAAAGACCAGTTCATGCTCATGCCGAAGGTGGTGTACGCCGTCGGGAATCCATCCGGCTTGGACAGGGGCCCACCGACGAAGCCGTCCCAATACAAGCCGCTCCATCCCCCCCGCAGTCCCAGCGCAAGGCCGGTGAGGTCGTGTCCGAATTGCTGCGCGGTGGAGGGCCCGGATACATGGCCGCGATCCACCGCGAGATAGAACTCCTGGCCACCGCCAAGCGCCACTCCGATGTCGTTGCGCCAGAGCCAGCCGCGTTCACCGATCAGCGATGCCTCGCCATCGAATCCCCGTACGGTATAACGGCCGCCGATGGAGAATCGGTCCTGAGGCACCAGCGGGGTGCGGTTCCATTGCGCACGCCACGCGCCGGTATAGCGCATGCGTTGCTTTCCCAACTCGAACGGTGCGGACAGTTGTGCATCCGCAGTGATCAGCTTCAGGCGCGACGTCCCTTCGCCAAACGGCTCTTCGGGCGCGGCGAGCGCCTTGAAAGCCCCCGTTCCTCGTCGAAAGGCGACGCTGGCATCCAGCGTCGCAGCGCCCATGAACTGCTTGTGGGTCAGTCCAGCCTCCCATCCCGCCATGCGCCGACGCTGCACGTCGATCTCGACGTCGTCGATGAAGTTGTCCGACTCGCGCCACCACGCACGGCCATAGATGCCGAGCTTGCTCGTCGCATTGCGAAACACCAGGCGCGATGCACGCAACTCGGCGTTACGGCTGGAGCCGCTGTATGCGTACTGCTCGAACGGGCCGACGACCCTTTGCCGATAGTCGTAGTCGTTCACTGTGGTGCCCAGCAACCAATGATCGGCCGGCACGTCAAAGTGCACCGTCCAGTTGGAAGTCCCCTTGGCACCGCCGTTGAAAACGTCGTGCCCGGCATTGACGTAGAGCAGGTCGTTCCAGCCCAGCAGGTTGTCCAGCGAGACCGTGGCGCCGGCCTGTAGCTTGCCGGTCGCTTCGCTGCCGGCGTCGTCCAACGACAGACTTGCACGCCAAAGCCGGCGCTGTTGCCAGCTGATCACCAGGTCACTTTCGCCCGGCGCCGCCGGCTCGCCTTCGGCCGGCACGATCTGGATATCGGCCGCGACCGTCGGTACGCGCTGGAGATTCTCCAGCGCCTGCTCGATGGCGCGCAGGTTGAGCACTTCACCGGGCCGCACCGGCACGGCATTGGCCAGGCTCGGCCTCGGCGCGGGGCCATCGGCAAAGCGGATGGTGCGCACACGCCCGGGTACGACAGTCAGCGTCAGAGTCCCGCTCTTGAGATCCTGCGGCGCCGCCAGCACGCGGGTGGTGACGTAGCCGTGGGCGATGATGGCGTCCTGGATGCGGCCCATCACCATGTTCATGCCGGTCGAACCCAGGCATCTCCCCGTGGCCGGGTCTTCGGCCGGATCGGCTGCACGCAGGGCCCAGGCAAATGTACCGGCCAGTTCACCACCCAGGACAATCCGCCGGATCGGGAAGCAGGGCGCCTCGTCCACAGGCAGGCGCTTGGTCTGCTCGTGCACATCGCGCGGTAGCCGGACATCCGGCGAGCGCTCCTGCTGTTCGCGCAACTGACGTTCGCGCTCCTGTTGCCGCAACAATTCTTGAGCGGCTACATCCGGCGCCTGCGCCCACGCAGCCTCCCCGATTGCCGCCACCAACACCAACACGCACAGACAGCGCATCGGCATGCCGTGCCCAAAACTTCCCTGCTGCTCCATGGCCCCTGTTCCGCGTCCAACTCCTTGATTTGCAATTGTTCCACAGTCAGTCTTGGTTCATCAACTCGCCATCGGCGCTGGATGCCCGGCTACTTCGTCTTTGAGCCCACTCGACCTGCGTCGCGATGGCGCATTGACCCAGTCGATATGCTGGCCTTGCCCCCCAGGTGCCAAGAAAGCCAGCCGATTGCACCGGCCGGCGATACGCTCGGTGGCCGTCCCTGTCCGCAGGAACCAAGCAAGCGCTCCGGGACCGACAATGCCACATGGCCTTTCGAATCCTGCCCAAGGCCATCTGCCGGTCACGCACGCCCGCTTGCCGACAGGCGTCTCGTCGCCTCACCGGCTTGAAAGAGCTGCCTGTCTTTCCCGAGGCGAGGATGCAGGGGGCCAGGACCGCGCCATGGCTACAATTGAAGGCTTGCGCAGCCTCCACCCGTATCGCTTCCCATCCCTTCTCCGGCCTCTCGCATCCGCCACAAATGACCGAATCTTCAGAAAAATCGCAGCGAGACAAGGCCAGCGTGGAACACACGCCCCTGATGAAGCAGTACTTCGCCGCCAAGGCGCAGCATCCCGACCTGCTGCTGTTCTTCCGCATGGGCGACTTCTACGAGCTGTTCTACGACGACGCGCGCAAGGCGGCGCGGTTGCTGGACATCACCCTGACCCAGCGCGGCAGCTCGGCCGGCGCGCCGATCCCGATGGCCGGGGTGCCGGTGCATGCCTACGAGGGCTACCTGGCGCGGCTGGTGGCGCTGGGCGAGTCGGTGGCGATCTGCGAGCAGATCGGCGACCCGGCACTGGCCAAGGGCCTGGTCGAGCGCAAGGTGGTGCGCATCGTCACGCCCGGCACGGTCACCGACGAGGCGCTGCTGGACGAGCGCCGCGACACCCTGCTGATGGCCTTGTCGCGCGGCAGGCACGGCTACGGCCTGGCCTGGGCCGACCTGGCCGGCGGCCGCTTCCTGGTCAACGAGGTCGATGGCGAGGACGCGCTGGAGGCCGAACTGGCGCGGCTGGAACCGGCCGAGCTGCTGGTGCCCGACGAGGAGGGCTGGCCGGCGTTCCTGCCCACCCGCCACGGGTTGCGCCGGCGCGCGCCGTGGCTGTTCGACGCGGACAGCGGCCGCCGCCAGCTGCTGCAGTTCTTCGGCATGCACGACCTGTCCGGCTTCGGCATCGAGGACCGCCCGCGTGCGATCGCCGCGGCCGGTGCGCTGCTCGGCTATGTCGAGGAGACGCAGAAGCAGCGCCTGCCGCACCTGACCGCGATCGCGGTGGAGACCGCCACCGAGGCGATCGCGATGAACGCCGCCACCCGCCGCCACCTGGAGCTGGACACGCGCGTGGACGGGGACACCCGCAACACCCTGCTCGGCGTGCTCGACGGCACGGTCACGCCGATGGGCGGGCGCCTGCTGCGGCGCTGGCTGCACCGCCCGCTGCGCCTGCGCGAGGTGCTGCAGCAGCGCCACCACGCGGTCGCCACGCTGATCGAGTCCGGCGCCGACGTCGAGCTGCGCGAGCGCTTCCGCGCGCTCGGCGACGTCGAGCGCATCCTCACCCGGGTGGCGCTGCGTTCGGCGCGCCCGCGCGACCTGTCCACGCTGCGCGACGGCCTGGCGCTGCTGCCGCAGATCGCCACCCTCCTCGCCCCGCTCGATTCGCCGCGGCTGCAGGCGCTGGCCGCCGAGCTGGGCGAGCACGGCGCGATCGCGCACCTGCTGGCATCGGCCGTGGCCGAACAGCCGCCGTTGAAGCTGTCCGACGGTGGCGTGATCGCCGCCGACCACGACGCCGAGCTGGACGAGCTGCGCCGCCTGTCCACCCACGCCGACCAGTTCCTGATCGACCTGGAGCAGCGCGAACGCGAGGCCAGCGGCATCGCCACGCTCAAGGTCGGCTACAACCGCGTGCACGGCTACTACATCGAGATCAGCAAGGGCCAGGCCGACAAGGCCCCGGTGCACTACACCCGGCGGCAGACGCTGACCAACGCCGAGCGCTACATCACCGAGGAGCTGAAGGCGTTCGAGGACAAGGTGCTGTCGGCGCGCGAACGCGCGCTGTCGCGCGAGAAGCTGCTGTACGAGCAGTTGCTGGACGCGCTGGGCGGCCACCTGGAGCCGCTCAAGCGCGCGGCCGCCGCGCTGAGCGAACTGGACGTGCTGGCCGACTTCGCCGAGCGCGCCCAGGCCCTGGACTGGGCGCGGCCGGAGCTGGCCGCCGCACCGGGCCTGTGCATCGAGCGTGGCCGCCACCCGGTGGTGGAGGCGGTGCGCGAGGAGCCGTTCGAGCCCAACGACCTGGACCTGCGCCCGGACCGGCGCATGCTGGTGATCACCGGCCCGAACATGGGCGGCAAGAGCACCTACATGCGCCAGAACGCGCTGATCGTGCTGCTGGCGCACATCGGCAGCTTCGTGCCGGCCGCGCGCGCGGTGATCGGCCCGATCGACCGCATCCTCACCCGTATCGGCGCCGGCGACGACCTGGCGCGCGGCCAGTCCACCTTCATGGTCGAGATGGCCGAGACCAGCTACATCCTGCACCACGCCAGCGCGCAGTCGCTGGTGCTGATGGACGAGATCGGCCGCGGCACCTCCACCTACGACGGCCTGGCGCTGGCCGACGCGGTGGCGCGCCACCTGGCCCACGTCAACCGCTGCTACACGCTGTTCGCCACCCACTACTTCGAGCTGACCGCGCTGGCCGACGAGACCGTCGAGGGCGGCCCCAGCGGCATCGCCAACGTGCACCTGGACGCGATCGAGCACCGCGACCACGCGGGCAACGAAACGCTGGTGTTCATGCACGCGGTCAAGGACGGGCCGGCCAACCGCAGCTTCGGCCTGCAGGTGGCGGCGCTGGCCGGCCTGCCGCGCGAGACCGTGGCGCAGGCGCGCCGGCGCCTGGCCGAACTGGAGCAGCGCGGCGGCGAGAGCCAGGCCTCACAGATGGCCCCGCAATCGCTGGATGCGCCGCGGCAGTTCGGCCTGTTCCCGCCGCCGTCGGCCGCGGCGCAGGAAGCCCTCGCCGCGCTCGATCCGGACGAACTCACGCCCAAGCAGGCCCTTGAGGCGCTGTACCGGCTCAAGTCGCTGCTGTAGGCGCGGCCGTCGCCCGCGATCTCGCTGTCCGCGGAAGGGCACTCGCGACTTCTCCGGAGGGGCCGGGCGCGCGATCGCCACGGCCTGCGCGCGTGCCGTCGCGTTCCGGGCCCGAGCCCCCGGCCACGCCCGGCCGGGGGCCGTCGATCCCTCGTCCCCCATGCCGGCCGCCAGCCGCTAGCCTTCCGGATCGGGACATGCGGACCGACGCGCGCCCGCCCCCGCCGTCATCGTTGCGCCCGCACCGCCTCCGGCAGGGGCGGCGCGGCGGCGAAGCGGTACAGGGCATGCAAACTCGCCCCAGGACCCGATGCACCGGGCTGTCCGGTGTCGCCCCTGCCGTCGCGCCGATTCCCGCGCTGTCGCTGCCGCAACGGAAGTGCCACGACCTCCCCGACGACGGCACGTATCCGCCCCCGAGTGCTGCTAGCCTGTCGGCTGTCGCCGGCGCCCGCCGGCCTGCCAGGAAGCCGAACATGACCACCCCCAGCCTCACCGATACCCTCCTGCAGCAACTGCAGGGTCCCGCCTTGCAACAGGTCGCCCAGCGCCTGGGCATCGACACCCAGCAGGCGCAGAGCGCCGTCGGCACCGCGCTGCCGCTGCTGATGGGCGCGCTGGGCCAGAATGCCCAGCAGCCGCAGGGCGCGCAGGCGCTGCTGGGTGCCCTGCAGCGTGACCATGCCGGCGGCTCCGGCTTCGATCTCGGCAGCCTGGTCGGTGCCGTGCTCGGCGGTACCGGCAGCGCCGGCAGCGCCCAGACCGATGGCGCCGGCATCCTCGGCCACGTGTTCGGCGCGCAGGCCCCGCAGGCCGCCACCCAGCTGGGCCAGGCCACCGGCCTGGGCAGCGAGAAGGCCTCCCAGCTCCTGCAGGTGCTGGCACCGATCGTGATGGGCTACCTCGCCAAGCACTTCCTCGGCGGCGGCGGCCAGGCCGACGCCGGCCAGCTCGGCCAGGCACTGGGGCAGGAGCAGCAGCATGTGGCGCAATCCAGCGCCGGCGGCCTGCTGGGCTCGATCCTGGACCAGGACGGCGACGGCAAGTTCGACGTCGGCGACCTGCTCAAGATCGGCGGCAGCCTGTTCGGCAAGCACTGATCCGGCGATCGCCGATCGCGGCCGGCGTCCGTTGCGGGAGACGGCGCCGGCATGCCAGCTGCAATAGCTCCTGCCTATCGACTGGGTGAATTCATTCGATTTCACTCCGGAGCGGCCGCTTCCTAGTCTGTGTCCATCGTCCAGACCACGGAACCCCGCCATGCGCCCTGCTAGCCAACCTGCCCGGGCTTCCGGCCGGCAACGCGTCCCGCGCCGCGCCCATCGCTGACCTGCGTCCGCCGCGCCCGCGGCGGACGCCCTCCATCACCGCCGTTCCCCGCCTCGCCACGCCGGCGGCCACGCGCATTCCCGATTTCCCGACCCAGGCAGGAGCTTCCCATGTCGACCCAAGCCAAGTGCCCGTTCAACCACGCCGCCCTCGGCGCCAACACCACCCGCAAGGACTGGTGGCCCGAGCGCCTGAACCTGGAGATCCTGCGCCAGCACTCGGCCAAGTCCGATCCGCTGGACCCGGGCTTCAACTACCGCAAGGCCTTCGGGAAGCTCGACTACCACGCGCTCAAGAAGGACCTGCTGCAGCTCATGACGGATTCGCAGGACTGGTGGCCGGCCGACTTCGGCCACTACGGCCCGCAGTTCATCCGCATGGCCTGGCACAGCGCCGGCACCTACCGCGCCTTCGACGGCCGCGGCGGCGCCGGCCGCGGCCAGCAGCGCTTCGCCCCGCTCTCGGCGTGGCCGGACAACGTCAACATCGACAAGTCGCGCCGGCTGCTGTGGCCGATCAAGCAGAAGTACGGCCAGCAGATCTCGTGGGCCGACCTGCTGATCCTGACCGGCAACGTCGCGCTCGAATCGATGGGCTTTCGCACCTTCGGCTTCGGCGCCGGCCGCGAGGACACCTGGGAGCCGGACGAGGACACCGACTGGGGCACCGAGAAGACCTGGCTCGCGCACCGCCCGCTCGACGACTTCCCGGAGAACCTCGGCGCCAGCGAGATGGGCCTGATCTACGTGAATCCGGAAGGCCCCAACGCCAGCGGCGACCCGGCCGCGGCTGCGCCGCTGATCCGCGAGACCTTCGCCCGCATGGGCATGAACGACGAGGAGACCGTCGCGCTCATCGCCGGCGGCCACACCTTCGGCAAGACCCACGGCGCCGCCCCGGAATCGCACAAGGGACCGGACCCGGAGGCCGCCCCGCTGGAGAACCAGGGCCTGGGCTGGGTCAGCGACTACGGCAGCGGCCACGGCGCCGACGCCGTCGGCAGCGGCCTGGAGGTGATCTGGACCCAGACCCCGGCGCAGTGGAGCAACCACTTCCTGGACAACCTGTTCAAGTTCGAATGGGTGCAGACCCGCAGCCCGGGCGGCGCGATCCAGTGGGAGGCCAGGGATGCCGAAGCGGTCATCCCCGGCCCGGCGGCCGACTCGCCCCGGCGCCGGCCGACCATGCTCACCACCGACCTGTCGCTGCGCTTCGACCCGGCCTACGAGAAGATCGCGCGCCGCTTCAGGGACGACCCGCAGGCCTTCGCCGAGGCCTTCGCCCGCGCCTGGTTCAAGCTCACCCACCGCGACATGGGGCCCAAGGCGCGCTACCTCGGCCCGGAGGTGCCCCGGGAAGACCTGATCTGGCAGGATCCGCTGCCGACGGCGACCCTGCCCATCCCCAGCCCCGACGACATCGCCGCGCTCAAGGCGCAGATCGCCGCCTCGGGCCTGGGCGTGGCGCAGCTGGTGGCCACCGCCTGGGCCTCGGCGTCCACCTTCCGCGGCGGCGACAAGCGCGGCGGCGCCAACGGCGCGCGCATCCGCCTGGCGCCGCAGAAGGACTGGGAGGCCAACGACCCGGACCAGCTCGCCGGCGTGCTGGCCAGGCTCGAGGAGATCCGGCAGGCTTCCGGCAAGGTGTCGCTCGCCGACCTGATCGTGCTCGCCGGCGGTGTCGGCATCGAGCAAGCGGCCAGGGCCGCGGGCGTCGACATCGAGGGGCCGTTCACGCCCGGCCGCGTCGATGCGACGCAGGAACAGACCGACGTCGACCTGTTCGCCTTCCTGGAGCCGCGCGCGGACGGCTTCCGCAACTTCGCCAAGGCCGCCTACGCGCAGGTGCCGGGCGAGGCGCTGCTGGTGGACAAGGCGCAGCAGCTCACCCTCACCGCGCCGGAGATGACCGTGCTCGTCGGCGGCCTGCGCGTGCTCGGCGCCAATCACGGCGGCTCCAGGCACGGCGTGTTCACCGAGCGGGTCGGCGTGCTCTCCAACGACTTCTTCGTCAACCTGCTCGACATGCGCACCGAGTGGAAGCCGGCCGGCGAGAACGTCTATGAAGGGCGCGACCGCAGGACCGGGCAGGTGCGCTGGACCGGCACCCGCGTCGACCTGGTGTTCGGCGCGAACTCCGAGCTGCGCGCGCTCGCCGAGGTCTACGCCAGCAGCGACGCGAAGGAGAAGTTCGTGCGCGACTTCGTCGCCGCCTGGACCAAGGTGATGGAGCTGGACCGCTTCGACCGGGCCTGAGCCGGGAAGACGAAGCATGCGGGCCGGGCAGGGAAGGCTTCTCCGCCCGGCCCGCGCTGGCTCGCGGGCTTGCCTTCGCCAAGATCGCCCCGCCTGCCCGATCGCATCGCCGGAGCGTCTCCCGCTATCACCATGCGGATTCGTCGCCGTGCCTCGTCTCCGCCTGCTCGCGATACCTGGCATGCGCCCGGGCAAAGTACCCGTTGGCCACCCCGGAAGCGGCGGCGGATGCGGCGGCGGGCGAGGCCGACGGTCCGGCCGCGGTCCGCACCGCCGGGCAAGGCGATGCCAGGATTTCCGGCGACGGGATCGCGCCAGGGCCCAGGCACCGGACGATCCGGCAACCGCGCCGGCAACCCGCGCCGACGCCGGCTACAGCGCGTCGATGTCGCCCAGCGCGCGGATCAACCGCCGCGCGCGCTTGTCCGGCTTGTGCTCCGGGGCGCGGTAGCCATCGCGCATGGCGATGCGCTCGGCCCGTTCGCGCTCGCGCCGCATCCGCGAGGCCGGGCTTTCCTCGTACAGGGCCTGCGCGGCCGGTGCCGGGCCGCGCACGTCGCTCAGCGCGCGCACCTGCACCTCGAAGCGTTCCTCGCCGCGCACCACCTCGAGGGTGTCGCCCACGCGTACCGCGCGCGACGGCTTGGGCCGCTGCCCTGCCAGGACGACCTTGCCGTGCTCCACCGCCTGGCGCGCCAGGCTGCGGGTCTTGAAGAAGCGTGCGGCCCATAGCCAGACATCGAGCCTGACCGGCGCAGCGGGGATGGGCGTTTCGACCATGGTGTCCTGTGGCGGGGCGCCCGCCACGCATGGCCGGGCCCGGGAATGCTAGTGTGCCGCTCCCCCGAGGACGTGACCAGCGCATGCCGCCCAAGACCGGCCCCCTGACCGAAGGCCCCATCGGCCGCACCCTGTTGCTGTTCGCCCTGCCGATCCTGGCCGGCAACGTGGCGCAGTCGCTCAACGGCTCGGTCAACGCGGTCTGGGTGGGCCGTTTCCTGGGCGAGGCGGCGCTGACCGCCACGGCCAACGCCAACAACATCCTGTTCTTCCTGCTCGGCTCGGTGTTCGGCATCGGCATGGCCTCCACCATCCTGATCGCCCAGGCCATCGGTGCCGGCGACACCGCCCAGGCACGCCGGGCGATGGGCTCGAGCGCCACCTTCTTCATCGGCCTGTCGGTGGTGATCGCCGTGGCCGGCTGGATCCTCGCCCCGCAGCTGCTGGCGTGGATGGGCACCCCGCCCGCGTCGCTGGCGATGGCGCGCCACTACCTGCGGGTGATCTTCCTGGCCATGCCGGTGCTGTACGCCTTCGCCTTCCTGTCGGCGGCGCTGCGCGGCGCCGGCGATGCGCGCACGCCATTCCGCTTCCTGCTGCTCTCGGTGGTGCTGGACATCGCCTTCAACCCGCTGCTGATCTTCGGCGTCGGCCCGCTGCCCGCCCTGGGCGTGCCCGGCGCCGCGCTGGCCACGCTGTTCGCCCAGGCGCTGTCGCTGGCCGCCCTGCTGCTCTACATGCGCCACAAGCGCCACCTGCTGTGGCTGGGACGCCGCGAACTGGCCCTGCTGCGCCCGGATCCGGCCATCGTCCGCGCCCTGGTGGTCAAGGGCGTGCCGATGGGCCTGCAGATGGTGCTGATCTCGCTGTCGATGATCGCGATGATGAGCATGGTCAATGCCCACGGCACCCACACCGCGGCCGCCTACGGCGCGGCCATGCAGCTGTGGACCTACGTGCAGATGCCGGCCATGGCCATCGGCGCGGCGTGCTCGTCGATGGCCGCGCAGAACGTCGGCGCACGCCGCTGGGACCGGGTCGCGGCCACCACCGGCTACGGGGTGATGTTCAACTTCCTGCTGACCGGCGTGCTGATCGCCCCGCTGATCCTGCTCGACCGCTGGACGCTGACCCTGTTCCTGCCCGCGGCCAGCCAGGCGCTGGAGATCGCCCGCCACCTCAACCACATCGCGGTGTGGTCGTTCCTGTTCTTCGGCGTGACCTTCGTGGTGTCCGGCGTGGTGCGCTCCACCGGCGCGGTGGTGCCGCCGCTGCTGATCCTGGCCTTCGCCCTGTGGGGCATCCGCGTGCCCTTCGCCAGCGGCATGCAGGCGGTGATCGGTACCGATGCGCTGTGGTGGAGCTTCCCGATCAGCGCGGTGTGCTCGATGCTGATGGCGCTGGCGTACTACCGCTGGGGGCGTTGGCGCCGCGCGCACATGCTGGAACCGGAGCCGGTCGCGGTCGCGGTGCCCGCCGAGGTACCGGCCACGCCGCCCTCGCCGGTGGCCGACGCGGACGCGGCGCTGGACGCCCCGGCGCAGCCGGCACCGGCCACGCCGCAGCGCTGAACCAGCCTGGCGGCCTCCATCCGGGGCCCCGAAAGCGGCATCTGCAGGCACGAAGCGCTCGCACCTGCAGCCGCCACCGCGACAGCCGCCCGGCTTCCGGGCCACGCGCCCCGCGTGCAGGCCTACACGGACAGCTGCCAACACGGCAGGAACGGCCGGTTGGCCGGATCCGCGATGGGCGCGGCCAACCCGACGGGCCGCTGCCCGGTGCCTGCCGACGGCGCACTTCGCGAAGTTCGCTGGACCAGGATCGGAGTACGGGCCTGCCGCCACCCGCGATCGGCCGCGGCCATGCCGATCGCGCCGCAGCGCTGAACTGGCCCAGTCGGGGCGGTCCCATCCCGCGAGCAACCGGACGCGACATCTGCAGGCACGAAGTGCTCGCGCCTGCAGCCGCCACTGCGACGGCGACCGCCGATTTCCAGGCCACGCGCCTCGCGTGCAGACCTACACGGATAGCTGCCAACACGGCAGGAACGGCCGGTTGGCCGGATCCGCGATGGGTGCGGCCAACCCGACGGGCCGCTGCCCGGTGCCTGCCGACGGCGCGCTTCGCCAAGCCCGCCGCACCAGGATCGGGGGACGAGCTGCCGCCACCCGCGAACGCCGCTACCCGCGGCCCTGCCGCTCCCGTCGCGCCGCCCACCGCCGGAAACGAAAACGGCCACCCGGAGGTGGCCGTTCGTGCGTCCTCGCCGGAGCGATTACTCGGCGGCGGCAGCGGCCTTCTCGGCCTTGGCCTTGGCCACGGCAGCCAGGTCTTCCTTGATGCGGGCCGCCTTGCCTTCCAGGCCGCGCAGGTAGTACAGCTTGCCGGCGCGCACCTTGCCGCGGCGCTTGACCTCGACCGACTCGATGGTCGGGCTGAAGGTCTGGAACACGCGCTCCACCCCGTAGCCGTAGGAGATCTTGCGCACGGTGAAGGAGGAGTTCAGGCCGGCGTTCTTGGTCGCGATGACCACGCCCTCGTAGGCCTGCACGCGCTCGCGGTTGCCTTCCTTCACCTTGACGTTGACCACGACGGTATCGCCCTGGCTGAACTTCGGCAGTTCGCGGGTGATCTGGGCGGACTCGAATTCCGCGATGATGGACTTGTTCAGCTTGCTCATGGGTGCACCGATTTCTGTTCGGGGTGGTGGTGTCGTTCGACAGCCTGGACTGATGCGATCGCCGGATTGCGCCGCACGTTTGTTGTTCTTGGGCCCGCAGGACCGGCGACGCCGGCCGCCCGGGAACTTGCCATCATACCCGATCGCGCAGGCGTGGCGCTACCCGCCCCGCGCCCGGCCGCTTCCCGCCGCCAGGTCGGCGCGGGCCTCGTCGAGCAGCTTGCGGTCGCTCTTGGACAGGGCCGGCTCGTCCAGCAGGTCCGGCCGCCGCAGCCAGGTGCGCAGCAGCGACTGCTGGCGCCGCCAGCGCGCGATGGCCGCGTGGTTGCCCGAGCGCAGCACCTCCGGCACCGTGCCCAGCGCGTGCTCCACCGGCTGGGCATAGTGCGGGCAGTCCAGCAGCCCCTGCTCGCCCTCGAAGCTGTCCTGCACCGCCGACTCGGCATCGCCCAGCGCGCCCTCCTGCAGGCGCGTGACCGCATCGATGATCACCGCCGCCCCCAGTTCGCCGCCGGAAAGCACGTAGTCGCCGATGGAGATCTCCTCGTCCACCTCGGCGGCGAGGAAGCGTTCGTCCACGCCCTCGTAGCGCCCGCACAGCAGGATCACCCGCGGCAGTGCCGCCAGCTCGTGGACCTTGCGCTGGTCCAGCCGGCGCCCTTGCGGGCTCAGGTAGACCAGCGGCGCGGGCGGGGCGGCGGCAGCGCGGACCTGCGCCAGGCAGGCGAGCAGCGGCTCCACCAGCATGACCATGCCCGGACCGCCGCCGTAGGGACGATCGTCCACGCGCCGGTAGTTGCCCAGGCCATGGTCGCGCGGGTTCCAGGCATGCAGGTCCAGCAGGCCGCGCTCGCGTGCCCGCCCGACCACGCCGAAACCGGCGCTCTGGTCGATGAACTCGGGGAACAGGCTGATGACGTCGATGCGCACGGGACGGAAAGGCCACGAAGGGTTCGAGGGAAGCATCTTCGCCCGGATCGGACCGCCGGGCGATCACGCCCGGGCATGGCGGGCATCCGCGACCGGCGAAGGCCGCGCCGCCGCGCTCAGAACTCCGGATCCCAGTCGACGACGATGCCGTCGCCGTCGAAATCCACCGAGCGCACCACGTCCGGCTGCACGAACGGGATCAGCCGCTCGCGCTCGCCGCGCACCACCAGCACGTCGTTGGCCCCGGTGGAGAACAGGTGCGACACGGTGCCCAGCGCCACGCCGTCCACGGTACGCACCGGCAGCCCTTCCAGGTCCACCCAGTAGTACTCGCCCGGGCTGGGCGGCGGTAGTGCGCTGCGCGCGACGAAGATCTCGGTGCCGCGCATGGCCTCGGCCATGTCGCGGTCGTCCACGCCGGCCACGGTGGCGACCAGGTGCTTGCCGGCCTCGCGGCCACGCACGCCCGCCAGCTCGCGCTCGTGCCCGGCGGCGTCGCGCAGGATCCAGGGCTGGTAGCCGAAGATCGCCAGGCGCGGCTCGGTCCACGACTCGAGCTTCACCTCGCCACGCACGCCAAAGGCGCCAACGATCCTGCCCAGCAGGATGCGGCGCCCCGGATCGGTATCCATCACGACGAAACGGGCCGTGCCGGGCACGGCCCTGCGGCTCAGGCCGCGACGGCCTGTGCCTTGGCCGCTTCCTTGTACAGGGTGCGGACCTTCTCGGTCAGCTGCGCCCCGTTGGCGAGCCAATGGTCGACGCGGGCCACGTCCAGCACGACGCGCTCCTCGGCACCCTGGGCGACCGGGTTGTAGTAGCCCACGCGCTCGATGTTGCGGCCGTCGCGCGCGCTGCGCGAGTCGGTGACGATGATGTGGTAGAAGGGGCGCTTCTTGGCGCCGCCGCGGGTAAGGCGGATCTTGACCATGGTGTTTTCCGTGTTGCCCAGTCGCCAGGATGGCGAGGTAAGCCGGCGATTATAGCGGCCGCCCCCGGGCGTGCCAAGCCGGCCGGTCAGGCCCCGCCGAGCAGGGCCGTGGCCTGCGCCCACCACGCCCGTACCAGTCGCGCGGCCGGCTCGGCCCGGGCCAGGCGCGCCGCCTGCCCCGCCCAGGCCTGGATCGCGTCGAGGTCGTCGGCGCGCGCGGCGGCCGCGCGCATCGGCGCGGTCAGCGCGCGCTGCACCGGATACGGGCACGGGGCCGGGGCCTGGGGCGCGGCGGCGGCACGCACGTAGGCCGTGGCGATCGCGCGCCCGGCCCGCCCGGAGAAGGCGCGGGTGAGGCAGGTGGCCTCCGCCGGCGTCTGCGCCAGCGCATCGGCCCAGGCGGCGGGAATGGCGGCTTCCGGCGTGCGCAGGAAGGCGGTGCCGACCTGCACCGCGCTGGCGCCCAGGCACAGCGCGGCGGCGATGCCGCGGCCATCGGCGATGCCGCCGGCGGCGACCACCGGGATCTCCAGCGCATCGGCCAGCTGCGGCACCAGGGCGAGCGTGCCGATCATCTGCGCCTCCGCCCGCCCGGCCTGCGCGGCACCACGATGGCCGCCGGCCTCGGCCCCCTGCGCCACCACCGCGTCGGCACCGGCGGCCTGCGCGGCCAGGGCCTCGTCCAGGGTCGTGGCCGCGGCGAACCAGGCGATGCCCGCGGCCTTCAGGCGCGCCACCTGGTCCGGCCGGAACAGGCCCATGACTGAGGACGCCACGTCCGGCGCGGTCCGCACCAGGGCATCGAACTGCGCATCGAAATCGGCCGGGACCGCCTCCGCGGCCGCGGCCGGTACCGGCGGTCCCCATTGGCCGAGGAAGGCGCGCATGGCCGCCTCCGCACCGGCGTCGCGCGCCGGCGGCGGGTCGGGGATCCACAGGTTGACCTGCACCGGCCCGGCCTGCCGGGCACGGAAGTCGGCCATCCAGGTCCCGATGTCTGCCGGCGTGGACAGCACCGCGCCCATCGCGCCCATGCCGCCGGCCGCGGCCACCGCCGCCGACAGCGCCGGCGGGCAGGCCCCGGCCATCGGCGCCAGCAGCAACGGCACGCGCAGGCCGAAGCGTGCGCAGAACCCGTCGACCCGGACGCGGATAGCCGCGTTCATATCAGCCGGGCTGCGCCATCACCGGAACGGCAGGCCGCCGCGGCCGCCCATCGCGCCCATCATCCCGCGCATGCCGCGCATCAGCCCCTTCATGCCGCCGCCGGAGAGCTTGGACATCATCTTCTCCATCTGCTGGTACTGCTTCATCAGCTTGTTGACGTCGGCGGGCTGCAGGCCGGCACCGCGGGCGATGCGCGCGCGGCGCGAGCCGTTGAGCAGCGCCGGATTGCGGCGCTCCTTCTTGGTCATCGAATTGATGATGGCGATCATCCGCGGCACTTCCTTGTTCTGCGAGACCTGCTGCTTGAGATGCTCGGGGATCTGCCCCAGGCCCGGCAGCTTGTCCATCAGCGAGCCGATGCCGCCCATGTTCTGCATCTGCTCGAGCTGTTCCTTCATGTCGTTGAGGTCGAACTTCTTGCCCTTGGCGACCTTGGCGGCGAGCTTGGCGGCCTTCTCCTGGTCCACCGACTGCTCGACCTGCTCGACCAGCGACAGCACGTCGCCCATGTCGAGGATGCGGTTGGCGACGCGGTCCGGATGGAACACGTCCAGGCCATCGACCTTCTCGCCGGTGCCGACGAACTTGATCGGCCGGCCGGTGACGTAGCGCACGCTCAGCGCCGCGCCGCCGCGGGCATCGCCGTCGGTCTTGGTCAGCACCACGCCGGTCAGCGGCAGCGCCTCGCCGAACGCCTTGGCGGTGTTGGCCGCGTCCTGGCCGATCATCGAATCGACCACGAACAGCGTCTCGGCCGGGTTGACCGCCGCGTGCAGGGCCTTGATCTCGTCCATCATCGCCTGGTCGATGGCCAGGCGGCCGGCGGTATCGACCAGCAGCACGTCGACGAAGGACTTCTTCGCATCGTCGATGGCCGCGCGCACGATCTCCACCGGCTTCTGCCCGGAGTCGGACGGGAAGAACGCCACGCCGACCTGCTCGGCCAGCGTGCGCAACTGCTCGATGGCGGCCGGACGGTATACGTCGGCGCTGACCACCATCACCTTCTTCTTGCGCTTTTCCTTGAGGAACTTGGCCAGCTTGCCGACGGTGGTGGTCTTGCCGGCGCCCTGCAGGCCGGCCATCAGGATCACCGCCGGCGCCGGCACGTTCAGGTTGAGGTCGGTGGCGGCCGAGCCCATGACCGTGGTCAGCTCGTCGCGCACGACCTTGATCAGCGCCTGGCCCGGGGTCAGCGACTTGAGCACCTCCTGGCCGACGGCGCGCACCTTGATGCGCTCGACCAGCGCCTGCACCACCGGCAGGGCGACGTCGGCCTCGAGCAGGGCGATGCGCACCTCGCGGGTGGCCTCGCGGATGTTCTCCTCGGTCAGGCGACCGCGGCCGCGCAGGCGCTGCAGGGTGCCGGAAAGGCGTTGGGTGAGGGACTCGAACATGCGGCGGCATCGCGTAGGAGGAAACAGGGTGGGATTATAGCCGGCCGCCCCGCCCGCTCCCGCGCGGGCCCGGCGCACCGCCGTGCCCGGCCTGTGAGAAACTGCACCGATGACAATCGTTCTCATCACCGTCCTGGCCTACCTGGCCGCGGCCGTCATGCTGGCCTACGGCAGCCACCACATCGCGCGCGGCAACGCGCGTACCTGGCTGCTGCCGGCCTGGCTGGCGATCGTGCTGCACGCGGCCTACCACGTGGCGGTGGCCATGCGCATGCCGGGGGGACCGGACATGCACTTCTTCGCCGCGGCCTCGCTGGTCGGGCTGGGCATGGCCGCGCTGACCTCGCTGGTGGCCCAGCGCGGGCGGATGGCGGCGCTGGGCGTGGTGGTCTACCCGCTGGCGGCGATCCTGCTGCTGGCCTACCACCTGCACGGGCACATGCCCAGCCCGGCGCTGGACTGGCGCCTGCAGCTGCATGCCTGGCTGGCCCTGCTCGCCTACGCCACGCTGGGCATCGCCGCATTGCTGGCGCTGATGCTGTGGCTGCAGGAACGCGCCCTGCGCCGGCGCGACATCAGCCACATGCTGCGCGCGCTGCCGCCGCTGACCGAGCTGGAGACGCTGATGTTCCGCACCATCGCGGCCGGCTTCGTGCTGCTGACCCTGGTGCTGCTGACCGGCATGCTGTTCGTGCAGGACTTCATGGCGCAGAAGCTGGTGCACAAGACCGTGCTCAGCTTCCTGTCCTGGCTGGTGTTCGGTGGCCTGCTGCTCGGCCGCTGGCGCTACGGCTGGCGCGGCACCAAGGCGATCCGCTGGACGCTGGCGGCCATGGTGCTGCTGGTGCTGGCCTTCTTCGGCAGCAAGTTCGTGATCGAACTGGTGCACAACCGCCCGGGCGCCTGAGCCGCCCGGGCGGCACGCAGGCTCATTGCTGAAGTGGATCCGGCCCGAACCGGTTGGCGCCGGGGGTGCCGCGCAGGCACATGAAGACCAGCACGATCAGGTTGCCCACGTACGGGATGAAGCCGAGCAGGACGAACCAGCCGGACTTGTCCTGGTCGTGGAAGCGCCGGACCTGCACGGCCAGGCAGGGAATGATCGCCGCCAGGCCCACCAGCGCCAGCACGACCAGCGCCAGGAAGAACAGGGCCGAAGGATGGTCCCGCGTTCCCATGGCCATGCCGATGCCCATCAATACGATGAGCGGCACGTAGACCAGCAGCAGCAACAGCTGGAACATCCAGTACTCCTTGCGCCGCGAGCGCCCGGAAAAATCGGCATAGCGCCTCAGCGGCATCAACATCCAATCCATTGAAATCCCCTTTGTCGTTTCGTTGCGGTGCAAGTGCCGGCATGGACCGGCGGCGCATGATGGCATGCGGTCGCCCCCCGCCCAAGCGCATCGGGCGGCGGCATCGCTGGCGCACCGGCTCAGGCGGGATCGGCCACGTGCACCGTGCGCTTGAGGTGCTTGAGGCAGGCGACGATGGTGAAGGTCATCACCACCAGCAGCGACCACGAGCTCCACTTGCCCAGGTGCACGTGGGCCCAGGCACCCATCTGGTCCGGGTAGCGCCACACGCCCAGCAGCGTGGCCAGGTTCTCGGCCAGCCAGATGAAGAAGCCGATCAGCACGAAGGCCAGCAGCAGCGGCATGCGCCGGTCGCGGTCGAACGGCCGGAACACCACCGTGGTGCGCGCATACAGGCCCAGCGCGCAGGCGGCCAGGTACCAGCGGTAATCGCCGATCCAGTGGTGGGTGAAGAAGTTGGCGTAGATCAGGCAGGCGATCGACACCGCCATCCAGTACGGCGGATGGTGGCGGATGCGCAGGTCGAACAGGCGCCAGGCCTGGATGATGTAGCTGCCGACCGCCGCATACATGAAGCCGGAGAACAGCGGCACGCCCAGCACCTTGCTCCACGCCGGGTCCGGGTACGACCACGCACCGATGCCGGGCGAGGTCTTGAACACTTCCAGCGCGAAGCCGACCAGGTGGAACAGGCAGATCGCCTTCATCTCGTCGAGCGTCTCCAGCCGGGCCGCCAGCATCCCGCCCTGGATCGCCAGCGCGATCAGCAGCAGCAGGTCGTAGCGGGCGATGCCCCACAGCCCGGCGCGCGGCACCAGCCAGACCGCGGCGAAGAACAGCCCGGCGAACAGGCAGGCGCGCGCTTCCTTCAACCCGAACCAGAGCAGCTCGACGCCGGCGCGGCGCAGGCCATGCAAGGCGGGGTGCGGCGCCACGTCGACCAGCCATGCGTCCAGCCACGCCAGGCCGCGTGCCTGGGCATGCGCGGTGGCGACCGCGGCGGCCGGCAACGCCTCGCTCACGCCGCTTCCAGCGCCTCGGCCAGCCGCTCCACCGCGATCACCTCCAGCCCCTTGAACGTGCCCGACTTGGGCGCGTTCGCCTTGGGCACGATGGCGCGCTTGAAACCGTGCGTGGCCGCCTCGCGCAGGCGCTCCTCGCCATTGGGCACCGGCCGGATCTCGCCGGACAGGCCGACTTCGCCGAAGGCGACGGTCTTCTCCGCCAGCGGCGCATCGCGCAGCGAGGACAGCACCGCCAGCAGCGCCGGCAGGTCGGCCGCGGTCTCCTGCACGCGGATGCCGCCGACCACGTTGATGAACACGTCCTGGTCGCCGACCATCACCCCGCCGTGGCGGTGCAGCACCGCCAGCAGCATCGCCAGCCGGTTCTGTTCCAGGCCGACGGCCACGCGCCGCGGATTGGACAGCGGCGAGGCGTCCACCAGCGCCTGCACCTCCACCAGCAGCGGCCGCGTGCCTTCGCGGGTGACCATCACGCAGCTGCCCGGCTGGCGCGTGCTGCCGCCGGACAGGAAGATCGCCGACGGGTTGGAGACTTCCTTCAGCCCCTTCTCGCCCATGGCGAACACGCCCAGCTCGTTGACCGCGCCGAAGCGGTTCTTGAACGCGCGCAGCACGCGGAAGCGGCTGCCGCTCTCGCCCTCGAAATACAGCACCGCATCGACCATGTGCTCGAGCACGCGCGGGCCGGCGATGCCGCCCTCCTTGGTGACGTGGCCGACCAGGAACACCGCGGTGCCGGTCTCCTTGGCATAGCGCACCAGCCGCGCCGCGCTCTCGCGCACCTGGCTGACCGAGCCGGGCGCGGCGGTCAGCGATTCGGTCCACAGCGTCTGCACCGAATCGGCGACGATGAGCCGGGGCCGCATCGCCGCGGCGTGCTGCAGGATGTTCTCAATGCCGGTCTCGGCCAGCGCGCTCAGGCCGTCCAGCGGCAGGTCCAGGCGCACCGCGCGCCCAGCCACCTGCGCCAGAGATTCCTCGCCGGTGACGTACAGCGCCGGCAGGGTGCCGGCCATCTGCGCCAGCGCCTGCAGCAGCAGCGTGGACTTGCCGATGCCCGGGTCGCCGCCGACCAGCACCACCGCGCCTTCCACCAGCCCGCCGCCGAGCACGCGGTCCAGTTCGCCGATGCCGGTCGACACGCGCGCCTGCTCGCTGTGCTGCACGTCCTTGAGCGCGGTGACCTTCGGCGGGTCGACCTTGCCGGCCCAGCCGCTGCGACGCGAGGCGGCCACCGGGCCGGCGCCGGCACCGCCCGGCGTGGCGCTTTCCAGCACGATCTGGCTCAGCGCGTTCCAGGCGCCGCATTCGCCGCACTGGCCCTGCCACTTGCTGTACTCGGCGCCGCATTCGTTGCAGACGTAGGCGATCTTCGCCTTGGCCATTCGGGGAAATTTCCGCTGGGGAGGACGCGCAGGATAACCACCGGCCATCTCACCCGTCGCGACCGGCCGGCAATCCGCCGCGGCCATCGCCTGGCATGTGACCGCGGATGCGGCGGCCCATCCGCCCGGCGGCCCGGCGGGGTGTCGGCCGGGCCACCCTGAAATGGCGGTCGCGCCGGTCCAGGCCGCGGACAGCGCCGACGCCCCTGGTCGCGGGCCGGCCCCGGATGCCCTACGTGGCAATGCGCGCCGGCATCGGCGCCCTCGCCCGCATCCGGCGCCGTAACGGCAACGGCCCGATGGCAGCTGCCACCGGGCCGTTCGACGACACGCTATCGCGGCTCAGCGGGCCTTGAGCAGTTCCGCCAGCCGGTCCGGGGTGCCGGCGATCCGCTCCAGGTGCGGATACTGCAGGCCGCCGTGGTAGTCCACGCGCAGCGTCTGGTAGCGGTCGAAGTTCTTGACCAGCAGCTCGATCGGCGCGGTGCCGTCCTTGGCGGCGGTCACCGCCTCCTTGACGGCATCGGCGCTGTACTCGCGCCCGTCCACCGCGACCACGCTCATGCCCGGCGACAGGCCGGCCTTGAAGGCCGGGCCGTCCCACAGCACGTCGATCACCCCGCCCTTGCCGTCCAGCGAGGCGCCGATCGAGTAGGTCAGGTTGACGCTCTTGCTGCGGGCCTCGCTGGCGCTGAAGGCTTCGTTCGGCTTGTCGTTGTAGACCAGCTTCCAGCCGTGCGAGGCCAGCCCGCCGATCAGCGGGCCGTGGCCGTCGATGCGGTCACGCAGGAACGAGGACCAGTCGAACGGGGCGATGCCGTTCAAGGTGGCGACGATGTCCTCGAACGTGTACGGATTGACGTCCCAGGCGCCGTTGTCCATGCCGAAGAAGGCCTTGGCGAAGTCGTCCAGCGAACGCTTGTCGCCGCTCAGCTCGCGCAGCTTGCCGTCCACTTCCAGCCACACCATCTGCCCGCCGGAGTAGTAGTCCTCGCTCATCTGGTAGTTGCGGTACGCCAGCGGCCGGCGCTGGGCGATGGTCGGGTCGTTGGTGGTGTCCTGCACGGTGCGCCAGGACAGGCCCGGGCGGCCGCGGTCGTAGGTGGCCGCCACGCTGGCCAGCACCGCGCGCGTCTGGTCCTGGTTCCACAGCCCGGAACGGGCCGCCAGCACCTGGCCGTAGAACTGGGTCTGGCCCTCGTACAGCCACAGCAGGCTGTCGCCCATGGGCACGTTGAAGTTGGGCGTGGACAGGTCCGCGCCGCGGCGGTACTTGCCGTTCCAGGAGTGGTTGAACTCGTGCGGCAGCAGGTCGCGGCCGATCCAGGTCTTGTCCCAGTCGGTGAAGTAGCCGGTGGCGCCGCTGTTCTCGCTGGAGCGGTGGTGCTCCAGGCCGATGCCGCCAAGCTTGTCGGTCAGCGCCAGCAGGAAGTCGTAGTGGTCGAAATGGCGCGCGCCGTAGAGCTTGTCCATCTGCTGGACCAGCGCCTTGTGCTTGTCCAGCTGGTCGGGCTTGGCCTCCAGGCTCTTGGCCGCGTCGGCGAACAGGTTCAGGTGCACCGGCTGCTTGCCGTCGGCCAGTTCCACGCGCTTGTAGTACTTGCCGGCGAACAGCGGCGAATCGACCAGGTCGTCGTAGTCGATCGGCTTGAACACCACCGTGTCGCCGTCGCGGCGCTCGGTCTCCAGCGCGGTCGCGTAGGACCAGCCGGCCGGCAGCTTCACGCTGGCCTGCGCCTTGATGTTGCGCGCGTAGTAGCCGGCCGGATACAGCGAGTTGCTGTTCCACTGCAGGTTGAGCATCTCCGGGGTCATCACCACCCGTCCCTGCGCCGGTCCCTGCGAGGACAGGAACTGGAACTCGGCGACGATCTCGCGCGTGCCCTCGGGCACGTCGATCTTGAAGGCGAACACGTCGTACTGGTCGCGCGTCCACGGGATCACCTCGCCGGTGTCGCTGCGGATGGTCAGTCCCGCCACCTTCTCCAGCGTGCCGCTGGGCGAGTGATGGCCCGGGATCCATTGCGGGTAGAGCAGCGTCATCGGGCCCGGCTTGGCCGGCATCGTGGTGCGCACGCGGAAGATGCGGTGGCCGATGTCGGTGGCATCGACATCCACCTTGATCACCCCGTCGAAGGGGACGTCGGCGGGCGGTGCGGTCTGGGCGGCAGCGGGCTGGAGGATGGCCATGCAGGCGAGCAACGGAAGGGACAGGAGGGAAGAACGGGACATCACGGCTCCGGGCGGGGTCAACCCGTCGATGCTAGCGCCCGCGGCAGGGGAACCACCATGCCATAGGTCATGGATGCGCGGAAACGGGAAGAGGCCGCGCGGAGGCGGCCTCTTCCCGGGATGCATGCCGCACGCGGCTCACATCATGTGGCGGTTCATGTTGTAGAGGATCCACAACGAACCGGCGACCAGGATCGCGATGACCAGCACGGTGAACGCGAAGGCCGATACGTTCCAGCGCTGCTCGGACGAGTTGTCCATGTGCAGGAAGAACTTCACGTGCACCAGGATCTGCACGATGCCGAGCACGGCGATCAGGCCGGCCGCGGCCGCCCCGCCCATCGCCCCGGTCATCACCACCGCGAACGGGATCACCGTCAGGATCACCGCCAGCACGAACCCGATCAGGTAGGACTTGACGCTGCCGTGGCCCTCGCCGCCGGCACTGTGGGCTTGGATGTCGTGGGTCTCGTGTGCCATTACAGAACTCCAAACAGGTAGACGACGGAGAACACGCCGATCCAGATGATGTCCAGGAAGTGCCAGAACAGGCTCAGGCACGACAACCGCGTCTTCACCACCGGGGTGACGCCGTTCTGGGCCAGCTGGACGAACATCACCACCAGCCACAGCAGGCCCGAGGTCACGTGCAGGCCGTGCGTGCCGACCAGGGTGAAGAAGGCCGACAGGAAGGCGCTGCGGCCGGGGCCGTTGCCTTCCTGGATCAGGTGGCTGAACTCGTGGATTTCCATGCCGAGGAAGCCCGCGCCCAGCAGGAAGGTGACGCCCAGCCAGGCATAGACCTGGCCCAGCTTGTGCTGGTGCAGGGCCACCATGCCCAGGCCGAAGGTCAGGCTGGACAGCAGCAGCAGCGCGGTTTCCCAGGCCACGAACGGCAGCTCGAACAGCTCGGCGCTGCCGGGACCGCCGTTGGTCGACCCGTGCAGCACCACGTAGGTGGCGAACAGGCACGAGAAGATGAGGCAGTCGCTCATCAGGTAGATCCAGAACCCGAGCAGGGTGGTCTCGCCCGGATCGTGGTGCTCGTGATCGTGGGCCGCCGCGTCGGCGGCCCCGGTCAGGGTGTGGATGTTGGCGTTGCTCATGCCGTCGGCTCCGTTGCTTTCACCACGCCCGCCGCGATCAGCTGGCTGCGGCGCTCGTTCTCGATGCGCTCGACCTCCGCGGCAGGCACGTAGTAGTCCGTGTCCTTGACGAAGGAACGCGCGATGAAGGTACCCACCATGCCGACGAAGCCGACGATGGCCAGCCACCAGATGTGCCAGATCATCGCGAAGCCCAGCACCAGGCCGAAGGCGCCGATGAACACGCCCGCCGAGGTGTTGCGCGGCATGTGGATGTCCGTGTACCGGGTCGGCTTCTCGTAGCGGGCATAGGCGGTGCCGTCCTGCTTGTCGTGCCAGAACTGGTCGATGCCGGTGACCTGCGGCAGCACCGCGAAGTTGTAGAACGGCGCCGGCGAGGACGTCGACCACTCCAGGGTGCGGCCGTTCCACGGGTCGCCGGACAGGTCGCGGTTCTTCCTCCAGTCGCGGATGGAGACCACGAACATCAGCAGCTGCAGGGCGATGCCGACCGCGATGATCGCGGCACCGCACGCGGCCACGATCAGCCACGGCTGGTACTCGGTGTTGGCATAGCTCTGCATGCGCCGGGTCATGCCCATGAAGCCGAGCACGTACAGCGGCATGAAGGCCACGTAGAAGCCGATGAACCAGCACCAGAACGCCGCCTTGCCCAGCTTCTCGTTGAGCTTGAAGCCGAACATCTTCGGGAACCAGTAGGTGATGCCGGCCATCATGCCGAACACCACGCCGCCGATGATCGTGTTGTGGAAGTGGGCGATCAGGAACAGGCTGTTGTGCAGCACGAAGTCGATCGCCGGCACCGCCATCATCACGCCGGTCATGCCGCCGATGGTGAAGGTCACCATGAAGCCGATGGTCCACAGGATCGGCACCTGGAACTCGATGCGGCCGCGGTACATGGTGAACAGCCAGTTGAACAGCTTCACGCCGGTCGGCACCGAGATGATCATCGTGGTGATGCCGAAGAACGCGTTGACGTTGGCGCCCGAGCCCATCGTGAAGAAGTGGTGCAGCCACACCACGAAGGACAGCACGCCGATCGCGCAGGTGGCGTAGACCATCGAGGTGTAGCCGAACAGCGGCTTGCGCGAGTAGGTCGCCACCACCTCAGAGAACACGCCGAAGGCCGGCAGGACCAGGATGTACACCTCCGGGTGGCCCCAGATCCAGATCAGGTTGATGTACATCATGGCGTTGCCGCCACCGGCATTGGTGAAGAAGTGCGTGCCGAGGTAGCGATCAAGCGTCAGCAGCACCAGGGTCGCGGTCAGCACCGGGAACGCGGCCACGATCAGCAGGTTGGTGACCAGCGCGGTCCAGGTGAAGATCGGCAGGCGCATCATCGTCATGCCCGGCGCACGCATCTTGAAGATGGTGACCAGGAAGTTGATGCCGCTGAGCGTGGTGCCCAGGCCGGAGACCTGCAGCGCCCATATGTAGTAGTCCATGCCCACGCTGGTGCTGTACTCCGGCCCCGACAGGGGTGGATAGGCCAGCCAGCCCGCGTTGGAGAACTCGCCGACGAACATCGACAGCATCACCAGCACCACGCCGGCGAAGTACAGCCAGAAGCTGAGCGAGTTGAGGAACGGGAAGGCCACGTCGCGCGCGCCGATCTGCAGCGGCAGCACGATGTTCATCAGGCCGGTGACCAGCGCCATGGCCACGAAGAAGATCATGATCACGCCGTGGGCGGTGAAGATCTGGTCGTAGTGGTGGGGTGGCAGGTAGCCCTCGGCACCGCCGGCGGCGATGGCCTGCTGGGCGCGCATCATGATCGCGTCGGCGAAGCCGCGCAGCAGCATCACGAACGCCACCACCAGGTACATGATGCCGATCTTCTTGTGGTCGACCGAAGTGAACCACTCGTTCCAGAGGTAGCCCCACTTCTTGAAGTAGGTGATCAGCCCGAGGACCGCCACGCCGCCGAGGATGACCGCGGCGAGCGTGCCCATGATGATCGGTTCGTGGTACGGAACCGCTTCGATAGTCAGTTTACCCAGCATCGTTATTCTCCCGAACCCGCATGGCCATGGTGGGCCGAGGCCTCGGCATGGGCGTTCGCGTTGTCGTCGGCGTCTTCGGCCATTTCCATTCCGGCGTGCTCAGCCGGAGCGTGGTCCATGGCCGCATGGTCCTGCGAGCCGTGGTGGTTCATGCCGAAATGATGGTTCTCGCCCTGGTGCGCGGCGATGATGGACTGGAACAGTCCCGGCTCGACCGAGGAATAGTAGGTCTCCGGGTAGTGCTCCTCGTTGCGGTCCTCGGCCAGCGCCTTGTAGCTAGCGCCGTCCAGCGGCTTGCCGTCGGCCTTGGCCCGGGCCACCCAGTCGGCGAAGTTCTGCTCGCTGGTGGAATGGGCGGTGAAGTGCATGCCGTGGAAACCGTGGCCGCTGTAGTTGGACGACATGCCGTGGAACTCGCCCTGCTCGTCGGCGATCAGGTGCAACTTGGTCTCCATGCCCGCCATCGCGTAGATCTGGGTGCCCAGCTGCGGGATGAAGAACGCGTTCATCACCGTGTCGGAGGTGATGCGGAAGTTGAGCGGCGTATCGACCGGGAAGGTCAGGTCGTTGACCGTGGCGATGTCCTGCTCCGGGTAGATGAAGAGCCACTTCCAGTCGAGCGAGACGACCTCGACGGTGAGCGCCTTCTTCTCCGAGGCGATCGGCTTGTACGGGTCCAGCGCATGCGAGGAGCGCCAGGTCAGCACCGCCAGCACCAGGATGATCAGGCAGGGGATGGCCCACACCACCGCCTCGATCTTGTTGGAATGCGACCAGTTGGGCTCGTAGCGCGCCTTGGTGTTGGAGGCGCGGTAGTGCCAGGCGAAGGCCAGGGTCATCACGATCACGGGAATGACCACCAGCAGCATCAGCACCACGGCGGTGATGAGCAGGGTCTTCTCGTCCTGGCCGATCTGGCCCTTCGGGTTGAGGACGGCCGCGTTGCAGCCCGTGAGGAACACGGCAGCCAGCAGCGACGCTGGACGGAGCAGGCGCCCAATTTTTTTCAACGGAGTCATCGGGTCGATCCAATGGCGGAGGAGTGCTTGCCGCCCCTGCCCTGCCCATGCCGGCAACGGCCGGCCGCGGATACCCGGCTGAGGCCGGGATCCGGACAGGAAAACGGTTGGCCGGGCAATTCTAAGCCCCGCCCCGCCACCGGCGAAACCCGTTGACAATGATCCTGGGCAAGCAACGCGCCACGACGGCTGCGACATGTTGTCGCAGCCTGTCGCAGACCCCCGTCGCAGGCCGAGGCGTCGGCGCAAAGACGAACGGGCCGGCCACTGGCCGGCCCGTTCGCGGGACTTGGAACATCGTGCTTGGTGCCGGAAATAGGATTCGAACCTACGACCTACGCATTACGAATGCGCCGCTCTACCAACTGAGCTATTCCGGCAGGATCGCAAATTGTAGCCGGCATGGGCGCGACCGGGCAACCGCCGACGCCCATTCCAAGGCCTGTTTCAGAGCGGCTCGGCGGTGGTCGCGGCCACCTCGCCCGCCGCCCGGCCCGCTTCCGCCCTGCGGGGCTGCCAGCAAGCCGCCAGGCGTTTGCCGAGCACCATCATCGGTACCTCCACCGTGCGATAGGCCAGGGCCGACAGCGGCAGGCTCACCACCAGCACCGCCAGCGTCACCACCAGCGTGGCCAGCCGCGGGTCCCCGGTCATCACCGGCAGCCGCAGCAGGTCGGTGCCGACACCGGCCACCAGGCCCAGCACCGGCATGTGCACCAGGTACAGGCTGTAGGAAATGTCACCCAGCCAGACCAGTGCCGGCCACTTCAGGATCGCCACGGCTTCGGGGCGCAGGTGGATGCCCAGGATCAGCGCCGCCGCGGCGAACGTCTCCAGCAGCACCGCCGCAGCGTTGTGGTAGTCCACCTCGTAATGCCCGGCCACCGCCAGCCGCCCGAACCAGAGTACGAGTGCGCCGCCGGCGATCAGTCCGACGCCGCCGCGGCGCCATGTCGCCAGGCGCCCGGACAAGGGCACCAGGGCGGCGCCGACGGCAAAGCCGCACAGGTACAGCGGCACCAGGTACAGGCGGTCGCCGGCCACCAGCGGCGCGACCAGCGAGAGGGCCAGCACGCCCACGAACCAGCGGGGTCGGCGCAGCGACAGCCACACCAATGGCGGCAGCAGGCACGAACCCACCAGCTCGATGCGCAGTGTCCAGATGGGCAGCGGCAGGCGCGTCCCCACGCCGAGCAGGCTCTTGACCAGGCCCGGCAGATCCGGAAGCTCCCGGAACCCGGGTTGCCACCACTGTGCGGCAACGCTCGGCGCCAGCGGCACGTCGTGGAACAGGGCCGCATAACCCAGTGCCAGGCCCACCGCACACCACAGCATCGGATAGATGCGGAACCCGCGGCGCAGCAGGTAGCCGGCCGGCGTGGCCCTGCCGGTCCCGGCCGGCTGCAGCGACAACGCCAGCACGAAGCCGCTGAGCACGAAGAACAGCACCACGGCGCCATGGCCGTTGAACGCCCGCTCGGCGGCGAGCCTGAGGCCGGGCGCGTTGGCGTAGTAGAAGGTGCAATGGTGGAGCACCACCACCAGTGCGGCCAGGCCGCGCAACGCCTGCAGCTCCGGCATGTGGCGGCGTCCCTGCACCCGCCGGGCCAGCGTTTCGATGCTCGTCATGCCGCACTCCGCCCGCGGGAAGAATCTCCCCTGGCAGGAAACGCGGGCCGGTCCGGACGCAGGACAGCCGCGGCCGGTGCCTCAATCCACCAGGCGCAGCCGCAGTTCCTTGGGCAGGGCGAACACCATCGATTCCGGCTCGCCGGACAGCTCCGACACCGAGGCCGCGCCGAGTTCGCGCAGGCGCGCGATCACCCCGTCCACCAGTACCTGTGGTGCCGAGGCGCCGGCGGTCAGCCCGATGCGGCGCTTGCCCGCCACCCAGGCCGGGTCGATCTCCTGCGCACCGTCGATCAGGTGGGCCTGCACGCCGTCGCGGCGGGCCAGCTCGGCCAGGCGGTTGGAGTTGGAGCTGTTGGGCGAGCCGACCACCAGCACCAGGTCGCACTCGCGCGCCAGCTCGCGCACCGCGTCCTGGCGGTTCTGGGTGGCGTAGCAGATGTCGTCGTTCTTTGGCCCCTGCATCGCCGGATAGCGGGTCCGCAGCGCCTCGATGATGCCGCGGGTGTCGTCCACCGACAGCGTGGTCTGGGTGGTGTAGGCCAGGTTGTCCGACTGCGACACCTGCAGCGTGGCGACGTCGTCGATGTCCTCGACCAGGTAAATGTGGCCGCCGGTCGAATCGCGGCTCCACTGGCCCATCGTGCCCTCCACTTCCGGGTGCCCGGCATGGCCGATCAGCACCACGTCGCGCCCGGCGCGGCAGTGGCGCGCCACTTCCAGGTGCACCTTGGTCACCAGCGGGCAGGTGGCGTCGAACACTTTCAGCCCGCGGCGGTCGGCCTCGGCGCGCACCGCCTTGGAGACGCCGTGGGCGCTGAAGATGACCGTGGCGCCGTCGGGCACCTCGTCCAGCTCCTCGACGAAGACCGCGCCGCGCTGCTTGAGGTCGTCGACCACGAACCGGTTGTGCACCACCTCGTGGCGCACGTAGATCGGCGCGCCCAGCGTCTCGATCGCGCGCTTGACGATCTCGATGGCGCGATCGACGCCGGCGCAGAAGCCGCGGGGATTGGCGAGCAGGACATCCATGGGCGACAGGTTCGGGGTGCGGCCGCGAAGTTGCAAGGGATCCGTGGCCGCGCGATCAGCCGGCGGCGGGCTTGCGCCCGCCCAGCATGCCGAACAGGGCGATGCCCACCGCACCGGCGACGATGGCCGAATCGGCGACGTTGAACGAAGGCCAGTAGTGGCTGCCCACGTACCACTGGATGAAGTCCACCACGTGCCCGTGCACGAAGCGGTCGATCACGTTGCCGATGGCCCCGCCGATCACCAGCGCGAACGGCAACGCACTGCGCCAGTCGCCGCGCGCGGTGCGTGCCAGCCACCAGGTCAGCAACGCGCTGAAGCCGAGGGCGAGCACGGTGAACAGCCACTTCTGCCAGCCGCCGGCGCCGTCGAGCAGGCTGAACGAGGCGCCGGTGTTGTAGCTGCGGAACCAGTTCCAGAAACCGGGGATCACCGGCACGGCGGTGTATTCGGGCAGGCGCGCCAGCACCCAGGCCTTGCTCCACTGGTCCAGGCCGATCACCACGGCCGACAGCAGCAGCCACACCAGGGCGTTGGGTTGGGGTCTTGCGGTCATCTCGATTCCATTGCGCGGTACTGGAGTGTGTGGACCCCGTCGCCTCCGCGCCGGCGGGAACCCAGTGCCCGGCCCGGCGGGGCCGGAAGTCGCTGGGTCCCCGCCGGCGCGGGGACGAGGGCATGCAGGCCGGTCAGAACCAGCGCCGGTCCTCGCCCGGGCCTTCGATGTTGCTCACGCAGCGCCCGCACAGTTCCGGGTGGCGCGGGTCGGCGCCGACGTCGTCGCGGTGGTGCCAGCAGCGCACGCACTTGGGCTTGGTGGTCGGCTGCGCGCTGACGAAGATGTCCTCGGTGCTGGCCGCGGCCACGGTCACGTCGCCGCTGATGAACAGGAAGCGCAGTTCCCCGGCCAGCGGCTGCAGGCGCGCGGCATCGGCCGCGCCGGCCGCGACCGTGATCTCCGCGTCCAGCGCCGCGCCGATCACGCCGTTGGCGCGCATCGGCTCGAGCACCTTGGCGACCTGCTCGCGCAGGGCCAGCAGGCGGTCGAAGTCGGCCGGCGCCAGCAGCGCGTCGGCCGGCAGCGACGCCAGCCCGTCGTACCAGGTGGTGAACAGCACGTTGGCCTTGCGCTGCCCGCCGTCGCCGTGGCCCGGCAGGTAGCCCCACAGCTCGTCGGCGGTGAAGGTCAGGATCGGCGCGATCCAGCGCACGAAGGCCTCCAGCACCCGGTACATCGCGCTCTGCGCCGAGCGGCGCCCGCGCGAATCCTCGGCCATCGTGTACAGGCGGTCCTTGGTCACGTCCAGGTACAGCGAGCCCAGGTCCACCGAGCAGAAGTTCAGCAGGGTCTGCACGATGGTGGCGAAGTCGTAGACCTCGTAGGCGGCCTTGATCTTCTCCTGCACTTCCCAGGCGCGATGCACGATCCAGCGGTCCAGCGCGACCATGTCGTCGAGCCCGCGCAGCTGCGTGGCCGGGTCGAAGCCGTTGAGGTTGGCCAGCAGGAAGCGCGCGGTGTTGCGCAGGCGGCGGTAGGCGTCGGCGTTGCGCTTGAGGATCTCCTGCGACAGCGACATCTCGTTGCTGTAGTCGGACGAGGCGATCCACAGGCGCAGGATGTCCGCGCCCAGGGTCTTCATGATGTCCTGCGGCTCGATGCCGTTGCCCAGCGACTTGGACATCTTGCGGCCGTGCTCGTCCACGGTGAACCCGTGGGTCAGGCACTGCCGGTACGGGGCGGCCTTGTCGATGGCCACGCCGGTGAGCAGCGAGGACTGGAACCAGCCGCGGTGCTGGTCCGAGCCTTCCAGGTACAGGTCGGCCGGCTTGGGCAGGCCGCGGTCGGCCAGCACCGCCTCGTGGGTGACGCCCGAGTCGAACCACACGTCGAGGATGTCGGTGACCTTGTCGTACTGGTCGGCCTCCCCGCCGAGCAGCTCGTGCGCGTCGAGCGAGTACCACACGTCGATGCCGCCCTGTTCCACGCGGTCGGCGACCTGGCGCATCAGCTCGGTGGTGCGCGGGTGCAGGTCGCCGGTGACGCGGTGCACGAACAGCGCGATCGGCACGCCCCAGGTGCGCTGGCGCGAGATGGTCCAGTCCGGGCGGCCCTCGACCATGCCGGTGATGCGCGCCTGGCCCCAGGCCGGGTACCAGGTCACGCCCTTGATCGCCTCCAGCGCGTCGGCGCGCAGGCCGGCCTGGTCCATCGAGATGAACCACTGCGGGGTGGCGCGGAACGCGACCGGGGTCTTGTGACGCCAGCAGTGCGGGTAGCTGTGCTCGATCCGGGCCAGCGCCAGCAGCGTGCCGTCCTCGCGCAGCACCTCGACGATCACGTCGTTGGCCTTCCAGATGTGCAGCCCGGCCAGCACGGTGCCGTGCGCCGGCGGCGTGGTCGGCAGGTACACGCCACGGCCGTCGACGGGATTGATCTGCGAGGCGTTGTAACGCTCCAGCAGGCCGTATTCGCGCGCGACCTGGTAGTCCTCCTGGCCGTGGCCGGGAGCGGTGTGCACCGCGCCGGTACCGTCCTCGTCGGACACGTGCGCGCCCAGGATCACCGGGATGTCGCGCTCGTCGTAGAACGGATGGGCCAGTACCGTGCCTTCCAGCGCCTGTCCCGGCGCGCGGCCGAGCACCTGCACCTCGCCCTCCACGCCGTAGCGGGCCAGCGCCGCCGGCGCCAGGCGCTCGGCCAGCACCAGCCAGCGCGGCCGGCCGCCATGGTCCGGCCCGCGCACCAGCACGTAGTCGATGTCCGGGCCCAGGCATACCGCCAGCGAGGCCGGCAGGGTCCACGGGGTGGTGGTCCAGATCGGCACCGCCACCTCCGCCCCATCCGGCACCGCCGCGCCGAACAGCGCCGCCAGCGCCGCCGCGTCGCGCGCCGCGTAGGCCACGTCGATCGCCGGCGATACCTTGTCCTGGTACTCGATCTCGGCTTCGGCCAGGGCCGAGCCGCAGTCGAAGCACCAGTGCACCGGCTTGACCCCGCGCGCCAGGTGGCCGTTGTCGACGATCTTGGCCAGCGCGCGCAGCTCGTTGGCCTCGAACCGGAAATCCAGCGAGCGGTACGGGTGCTCCCAGTCGCCGACCACGCCCAGGCGCTTGAAGCCGGTACGCTGGATGTCGATCTGCTCGAGCGCGTATTCGCGGCACTTCTGCCGGAACTGCTCGGCATCGAGCTTCACCCCGACCTTGCCGTACTTCTTCTCGATGGCGATCTCGATGGGCAGGCCGTGGCAATCCCAGCCCGGGATGTAGGGCGCATCGAAGCCAGCCAGGTAGTGCGACTTGACGATGATGTCCTTGAGCACCTTGTTGACCGCGTGGCCCAGGTGCATGGCGCCGTTGGCGTAGGGCGGGCCGTCGTGCAGGACGAACAGCGGCCGGCCCTTGGCGTTCGCGCGCAGCTGCGCGTAGAGGCCCTCGCCTTCCCAGCGCTCGAGGATGCCCGGCTCGCGCCTGGGCAGGTCGCCGCGCATCGGGAAGTCCGTCGCCGGCAGGTGGAGGGTGGCTTTGTAGTCCTGGCTCACGGGTATCTACCGTTCCGCAGTTTCGGGGGAGGCCGCGACGGGCGCGCGGACGTTCATGGGGTGGCCGCCTCGACGGCGGCGCCGGCCTGCAAGGCGGCGCGGGCGCGCACGGCATCGCGGTGCATCTGCGCGGTCAGCGCTTCCAGGCCATCGAACTTCTCCTCGTCGCGCAGCTTGGCGACGAATTCGACCCGGATGTGGCGCCCGTACAGGTCGCCGTGGAAATCGAACAGGTGCGCCTCCAGCAGCGGCTCGCGGCCGGCCACGGTCGGCCGGGTGCCGAAGCTGGACACCGACGGCCACGGATGCCCGGCCACGCCGTGCACCCAGGTGGCATAGATCCCGGACAGGGCCGGCACCTTGGGAAAACGCAGGTTGGCGGTCGGGAACCCGAGGGTGCGGCCGAGCTGCTGGCCGCGCACCACGCGGCCGCCGATCGCGTACGGATGCCCCAGCAGCTCGCCGGCATGGGCGAAGCGACCGGCCATCAGCAGTTCGCGGATGCGGGTGCTGGACACGCGTTCGCCATGCAGGCGCACCGGCTCGATCTCGCCGGCGGAAAAGCCCAGCTCGGCGCCCAGGGACTGCAACAGCGCCAGGTCGCCGCCGCGGCGATGGCCGAAGCGGAATTCCGGGCCGATCCAGACCTCGCGCGCACGCAGGCGCCCGGCGAGCAGGCGCCGCACGAACGCCTCCGCATCCATCGCCGCCATGCGCGCGTCGAAGCGCAGCAGGCCGATGCCGTCCACGCCCAGGCCGGCCAGGCCCTGCACCTTGCCGCGCGGCAGCGTCAGCCGCGGCGGCGGGTTGCCGTGGGCGAAGAACTCGCGCGGCAAGGGCTCGAAGCTGACCGCCACCGCCGGCACGCCGAGCGCACGGGCGCGGGACTCGGCATGGCGCACCAGCGCGCGATGACCCAGGTGCAGGCCGTCGAAGGCGCCGATGCAGACCACGCTCCCGCGGGGATACAGGACCCCGCCGTCAACGTCTCGAAACAGCCTGCTCATTCAGGAAAACCGGATCCGGCCCGCCGAGGCCGGCCCTCTTCGCGATAGGTGAACGGCAAGTATAGCCGGGCCATGCCGCTCAACGTCCGCGCAGCTCGCGCGGACGGAAGCCCAGCGCCAGCATCGCCGCCACGTAGGTGGCGCCGCCGCCGCACACCAGCACGGCCAGCCAGCCGGCGCGGTCCCACTTGGCCATGGCCGTGAACGGCGGCAGCCACAGGCGCACCGCCAGCAGCACCGCCACCATCGCCGCGCACGCCAGGCCCAGCCGCACCAGGTAGCGGCCCCAGCCGGCGCCGCCGTGGTACACCCCGTCGCGGCGCAGCCACAGCCACAGCAGGCCCAGGTTGAGGTAGCTGGACAGTGCGCTGGCGATGCCCAGCGCCAGGTGCAGGCCGGGCTGGGTGCCCAGCGCCACCATCACGCCCCTGGCACGCAGCGCCTCGGGGACCATCAGCCGGTAGAGCAACGCCAGGAACACGAAGTTGAGCACCATGTTGGCCACCAGCGCGGTGACGCCCGCGCGCACCGGGGTCTTGGTGTCCTGGCGCGAATAGAACGCCGGCAGCACCACCTTGAGCAGTGCGTAGGCCGGCAGGCCGAAGCTCAGCCCGTACACCGACAGCGCGGTCATGCGCGTGTCGAAGGCGGTGAACTGGCGGTACTGGAAGAAGGTGGCGATCAGCGGTTCGGCCAGCAGCAGCAGGCCGAACATGGCCGGCACCGCGATCAGCAAGGTGGTGCGCAGGCCCCAGTCCAGCGCGTCGGAGAACGCCAGGCGATCGGTCTTGACGTGGTGGCGGGTCAGGGTCGGCAGGATCACCGTGCCCAGCGCCACCCCGAACACGCCCAGCGGCAGCTCCAGGAACCGGTCGGCCAGCGACAGCCAGGACTGCGAGCCGTCGCTCAGGCGCGCGGCGATCACCGTGTCCAGCAGCAGGTTGATCTGCGCCACCGACGAGCCGAACAGGGTCGGCACCATCAGCGTCAGCACCTTGCGCACGCCGGGATGGCGCCAGCCCCAGCGCGGCAGGGTCAGCAGATCGATGCCCCGCAGCGCCGGCAGCTGGAACAGCAGCTGCAGCACGCCGGCCACCAGCACCGACCAGCCCAGCGCCAGGATCGGCACCTGCAGGCGCGGGGCCAGCCACAGCGCGCCGGCGATCATGCACAGGTTGAGGATCACCGGGGTCAGCGCCGGCATCGCGAACTTCTGGAAGCTGTTGAGCGCGCCGCCGGCCAGCGCGGTCAGCGACACGAACAGCAGGAACGGGAAGGTCAGCCGGAACAGCGCCACCAGCAGCCCCTGCTTCTCCGGATCGCTGGCCACGCCCGAACCGAACAGCCACGCCAGCTGCGGGGCGAACAGCAGGCACACCGCGGTCACCACCAGCAGGGCCCCGCCCAGGGTGCCGGACACCCGCGACATCAGCGCACGCAGCTCGGCGTGCGGGCGGGTCTCCTTCACCTCCGTGAACACGGGGACGAAGGCGGTGGCGAACGAGCCCTCCGCGAACAGCCGGCGCAGGAAGTTGGGCACGCGGAACGCCACCCAGAACGCATCGGTGACCGCATTGGCGCCGAAATGGGTGGAGATCACCTGGTCGCGCACCAGGCCCAGCACGCGCGAGACCATGGTCATGCTGCTGAACGAGAGCAGCCCCCTGAACATGCGCGAGGAACTCACCGCGCCCCCTTGACAATTCGCTTGACGTGACTTTCGGGAACCATCATAATTTCGCGCTTGTTTTTCCCACCCTCGTTTTTCAGGAATACGCCACCGTGGCCAACATCAAGTCCGCCAAGAAGCGCGCCAAGCAGACCGTCGTGCGCAACGCGCGCAACACGGCTCAGCGTTCGATGCTGCGCACCGCCGTCAAGAAAGTGATCAAGGCCCTGGACGCCAGCGATGCCGCCGGCGCCGAAGCCGCCTTCGCCGTCGCCCAGCCGATCCTGGACCGCTTCAGCGCCCGCGGCCTGATCCACAAGAACAAGGCTGCCCGCCACAAGAGCCGCCTGACCGCCCGCATCAAGGCGCTCAAGAGCGCCGCCTGATCCGGCGATGCCTCCGGCGGCCCGGCCGCCGGCAGTGCGAAAGAACCCGGCTGCGGCCGGGTTTTTTGTTGCCCGCGGCCGCGCGGCGACCGCGCGCCGCGCGCATGCCGGGCACGCCCGCCCGCCGCGGAAGCCGCGACGCAGCCCGGGCACGCCGCCCTCCCTCGTCCCGGCGGCTACGCTCACGCGTCCCGCTCCTCCGCGTCCTCGCGCTGGCGGTCGAAGAAGGCCATCACGTCCTTCATGATCGGCCAGGTGCCCTCGCGGCCCAGCGCCGACACCAGGTACCACGGCGCCGTCCAGCCCAGCTCGGCGATGATCGCCTCGGCGGCCTGGCGCGCCTCGTCCTCGAACATCAGGTCGGCCTTGTTGAGCACCAGCCAGCGCGGCTTGGCCAGCAGCTCGGGATCGTGCCGCTCCAGCTCGCGCTCGATCGCGCGCACCTGGTCGACCGGCGAGACGCCCTCGACCCCGCCTTCCATCGGCGAGATGTCCACCAGGTGCAGCAGCAGGCGGGTGCGCTGCAGGTGGCGCAGGAACTGCGCGCCCAGGCCCGCGCCCTCGGCCGCGCCCTCGATCAGGCCGGGGATGTCGGCGATGACGAAGCTGCGGTGCGGCTCGACGCTGACCACGCCCAGGTTCGGATACAGCGTGGTGAACGGGTAGTCGGCCACCTTCGGCGTGGCCGCCGACACCGCGCGGATGAAGGTGCTCTTGCCGGCATTGGGGAAGCCCAGCAGGCCGACGTCGGCCAGCAACTTGAGTTCCAGCTTGAGCGTGCGCTCCTCGCCCTCCTCGCCCGGCGTGGCCTGGCGCGGCGCGCGGTTGATCGAGCTCTTGAAGTGCATGTTGCCCAGGCCGCCCTTGCCGCCCCGCGCCACCAGCAGGCGATCGCCGTGGCGGACCAGGTCGCCGATCACCTCGTCGGTATCGACATTGGTCACCACGGTGCCGACCGGCACGGTGATCACCCGGTCCTCGCCGGCGCGGCCGTACATCTGCCGGCCCATGCCGTTCTGGCCGCGCTGCGCCCTGTAGATGCGCTCGTGGCGGAAATCGACCAGGGTGTTGAGGTTCTCGTCGGCCTGCAGCCACACGCTGCCGCCGTCGCCGCCGTCGCCGCCGTCCGGGCCGCCGAGCGGGATGAACTTCTCGCGCCGGAAGCCGACGCAGCCGTTGCCGCCGTTGCCGGCGATCACCTCGATTTCAGCTTCGTCTACGAGTTTCATGAGGGGAGCCGGTAATGGGGAATCGGAAGGAAGGCCGGGAATGCGGGGCGGCACGAAACGGGAAGTCTATCGGCCCGCGGCGGCGCTCGCGTGCAACGCGCCCGACCGGTGCGGCCGGGCCACCGCCGCGCTCCCGGGCGTGCCAACGAAAAGCCCCGCCGAAGCGGGGCTCTCCTCGCCGCGGCCGCCCGTGGGCGGCCCGTCGATGGGTCAGGCCTGCTCGGCCGACACCACGCTGACGGTACGGCGCTTTTGCGGGCCCTTGGTGGCGAACTCCACCTTGCCGTCGACCAGCGCGAACAGCGTATGGTCGCGGCCCAGGCCCACGCCGGCGCCCGGATGGAACTGGGTGCCGCGCTGGCGGATGATGATGTTGCCGGCCTGGATGCTCTGGCCGCCATAGACCTTCACGCCCAGGTACTTCGGGTTGGAGTCGCGGCCGTTGCGCGAGGAACCTACGCCCTTCTTGTGTGCCATGACTGCTTCTCCTTACTTGCTGCCACCGGCAATGCCGGTGATCTCGATTTCGGTGTAGTACTGCCGGTGGCCCTGGTGCTTCATGTGGTGCTTGCGGCGGCGGAACTTGATGATGCGCACCTTGTCGGCGCGGCCCTGGGCCACGACCTTGGCGGTGACGCTGGCGCCCTTGAGGGCATCGCCGAGCTTGATTCCGTCGCTGTCGCCCAGCAGCAGGATGTTGTCGAAGGTGACCTCGGTGCCGGCTTCGGCCTCGAGCTTCTCGACGCGGAGCGTTTCGCCCTGCGCCACGCGGTATTGCTTACCGCCGGTTACCAGAACTGCGTACATGACCAGGCATTCCTCTGTAGTTATTGTGGTCGCTGCCCGGCCGGTCGCGGCGGACAGGAGCGGAATTGTATCCGCATCAGTCGCTTAGGGTCAAACCGCCGGGCCGGCGGGGCTGAACGCCGGCCCACGGCGCGCTGGCAATCGCCGCCGCCGTCCCCATCTGTGCGGACAGCCTGCCAGATGACAGGTCCGGGCATGGCGGTTAGGCTGGCCGATTGCCGTTTCCCGCTGCCCGAGTCCCCACGCCGGCGGCTGCGTCCGCCGGCCCGAAATCCGGATCCCTCCCCATGGCGATGGACACCATCCGCATCCGCGGCGCGCGGACGCACAACCTCAAGAACCTCGACCTCGACCTGCCGCGCGACAAGCTGATCGTGATCACCGGCCTGTCCGGCTCGGGCAAGTCGTCGCTGGCGTTCGACACGATCTATGCCGAAGGCCAGCGCCGCTACGTCGAGTCGCTGTCGGCCTACGCGCGGCAGTTCCTCAGCGTGATGGAGAAGCCGGACGTGGACCACATCGAGGGTCTGTCACCGGCGATCTCGATCGAGCAGAAGTCGACCTCGCACAACCCGCGCTCCACGGTCGGCACCATCACCGAGATCTACGACTACCTGCGCCTGCTGTACGCGCGCGTGGGCCAGCCGCGCTGCCCCGACCACGGCTACCCGCTGGAGGCGCAGACCGTCAGCCAGATGGTGGACCAGGTGCTGGCGCTGGACCCGGACAAGCGCTGGATGCTGCTGGCGCCGGTGATCCGCGAGCGCAAGGGCGAGCACGCCCAGGTGTTCGAGCAGCTGCGCGCGCAGGGCTTCGTGCGCGTGCGCGTGGACGGGCAGCTGTACGAGATCGACGCGGTGCCGGCGCTGGCGCTGCGCCAGAAGCACACCATCGAGGCGGTGATCGACCGCTTCCGCCCGCGCGAGGACATCAAGCAGCGCCTGGCCGAGAGCTTCGAGACCGCGCTCAAGCTCGGCGACGGCATGGCCTCGGTGCGCTCGCTGGACGACGGCCAGGACGGCGCCGCCGACGCGCCGCTGCTGTTCTCCTCCAAGTACTCCTGCCCGGTGTGCGACTACTCGCTGCCCGAGCTGGAGCCGCGCCTGTTCTCCTTCAACGCCCCCAGCGGCGCCTGCCCGGCCTGCGACGGCCTGGGCATGGCCGAGTTCTTCGACCCGGCCAAGGTGGTGGTGCACCCGGAGCTGTCGCTGGCCGCCGGCGCGGTGCGCGGCTGGGACCGGCGCAACGCCTACTACTTCCAGCTGATCGCCTCGCTGGCCCGGCACTACAGGTTCGACGTGGACACGCCGTGGAACGCGCTGCCCGAGACGGTGCGCCAGGCGGTGCTGTACGGCAGCGGCGAGGAGGCGATCACCTTCACCTACTTCACCGAGGCCGGCGGGCGCACCCAGCGCAAGCACCGCTTCGAGGGCGTGATCCCCAACCTGGAGCGCCGCTATCGCGAGACCGAGTCGCCGGCGGTGCGCGACGAGCTGGCCAAGTACATCTCCGAGCGGCCGTGCCCGGAATGCCACGGCGCGCGCCTGAACCGCGCCGCGCGCAACGTGTTCGTCGCCGACCGGCCGCTGCCCGAGCTGGTGGTGCTGCCGGTGGACGAGGCGCTGGCCTTCTTCAAGGGCCTGGAGCTGCCGGGCTGGCGCGGCGAGATCGCCGCCAAGATCGTCAAGGAGATCGCCGAGCGGCTGGGCTTCCTCGTGGACGTGGGCCTGGACTACATCACCCTGGAGCGCAAGGCCGACACCCTGTCCGGCGGCGAGGCCCAGCGCATCCGCCTGGCCAGCCAGATCGGCGCCGGCCTGGTCGGGGTGATGTACGTGCTCGACGAGCCGTCCATCGGCCTGCACCAGCGCGACAACGACCGCCTGCTGGCCACGCTCACCCGCCTGCGCGACCTGGGCAACACGGTGATCGTGGTCGAGCACGACGAGGACGCCATCCGCCTGGCCGACCATGTGCTCGACATCGGCCCCGGCGCCGGCGTGCACGGCGGCGAGATTGTCGGCCAGGGCACGCTGCAGGACATCCTGGCGTCGCCGCGCTCGCTCACCGGCCAGTACCTGTCGGGCAAGCGCCGGATCGAGATTCCGCGGGTGCGCCACAAGCCCAACCCGAAGATGACCCTGCACCTGCGCGGCGCCAGCGGCAACAACCTCAAGAACGTCGACCTGGACGTCCCGGCCGGGCTGATGACCTGCGTCACCGGCGTGTCCGGCTCGGGCAAGTCGACCCTGGTCAACGACACCCTGTTCGCGCTGGCCGCCAACGAGATCAACGGCGCCTCGCACCCGGTGGCGCCGTACCGCGAGGTCGAGGGCCTGGACCTGTTCGACAAGGTGGTCAACATCGACCAGTCGCCGATCGGGCGCACCCCGCGTTCCAACCCGGCCACCTACACCGGCCTGTTCACCCCGCTGCGCGAGCTGTTCGCGCAGGTGCCGGAGGCGCGCGCGCGCGGCTATTCGCCGGGCCGCTTCTCCTTCAACGTGCGCGGCGGGCGCTGCGAGGCCTGCCAGGGCGATGGCCTGATCAAGGTGGAGATGCACTTCCTGCCGGACGTGTACGTGCCCTGCGACGTGTGCCACGGCAAGCGCTACAACCGCGAGACGCTGGAGATCCTCTACAAGGGCTACAACATCAACGACGTGCTGGAGATGACCGTGGAGGACGCGCTCAAGCTGTTCGAGCCGGTCCCGGCCCTGGCCCGCAAGCTGGAGACGCTGGTGGACGTGGGCCTGTCCTACGTCAAGCTCGGCCAGAGCGCGACCACCCTGTCCGGCGGCGAGGCGCAGCGCGTCAAGCTGGCCAAGGAGCTGTCGCGGCGCGATACCGGCCGCACCCTGTACATCCTCGACGAGCCGACCACCGGCCTGCACTTCCACGATATCGAGCAGCTGTTGGTGGTGCTGCACAAGCTGCGCGACGAGGGCAACACCGTGGTGGTGATCGAGCACAACCTGGACGTGATCAAGACCGCGGACTGGGTGGTCGACCTGGGACCGGAGGGCGGCCATCGCGGCGGTACCATCCTGGTCGCGGGCACGCCCGAGGACGTGGCCGCCGACCCGCACAGCTATACCGGCCGGTTCCTGGCGCGGATGCTGCCCTCGGTGGCGGCACGCCCGGGTGCGCCGGCCGCCACCGCGCACAAGCCGGACGCGCGCCCGCCACGGCGCGCGGCGGCGAAGAAGGCCGCCCCCTCCACCAAGAAGAAGAAGGCTTCCGAATGAGCGATTCCGTCCCTGCCCCGAAGGTCCTGGCGCGCGTGCCGATCAGCGTGCGCTGGCGCGACATGGACAGCTTCGGCCATGTCAACAACGCCAAGTACGTCTCCTACCTGGAAGAGGCGCGCGTGCGCTGGCTGGCCGGCATCCCCGGCCTGGACATGAAGGGGCCGGTGCTGCCGGTGGTGGTCAACACCAACGTCAACTACCGGCGCCCGATCGTGTGGCCCGACGACGTGGTGGTGGAGCTGTTCGTGGAGCGCCTGGGCAACAGCTCGATCACCATCGGCCACCACATCGTCGACCAGAAGGACCCGTCGGTGCTGTACTCGGACGGCAACGTCGTGGTCGCATGGATGGACACCCGCAGCGGCAAGAGCGCGCCGCTGCCCGAGCAGGTGCGCGCGCTCTGCGCCTGAGCCGCGGCGGCGGCCCTGCCGCCATGCGCCGGCAGGGAGCCCGCCGCCTCAGTGCGGCAACGGGTAGGTCCTCTCGCCGGCGGTGATGCGCAGGTCGAGCCGGTTCTCCGGCGGCGCGGTCGGGCACACCACGTGGCCGTTGAGCGCGCACGGCGGGTTCTGCGCCTTGTTGAAGTCCAGCTCGACGATGCCGTCGTGCGGCGCAGGCACATACAGGAAACGGCCGCCGCCATAGGTCTGCTTGCCGCTGGTGCGGTCGGCGATGATGAAGAACAGCGTGTCCTCGCCCTCCTCGGTGACCGGCAGCAGCGTGTAGCGGCGGCCGCCGCGCTCGAAGCTGGCCTGGCCGGGCACCTGCGCCGGCGCGAAGGTGCCGTTGCTGGTGACCAGCTCGACCGTGCGCGGCTCGGCGAACGGCTCCCACTGCGCCTGGATGCGCCAGGACGGATCGACCGGGAAATGCGGCACGCCCTTGAAGGCCTGCAGCGCCGCGGCATGCGGATCGCGCAGCCGCCAGCCGTACACCTCGCCGGTGCGCACCACGTAGAAGCCCAGCTCGCCGGCCTGCACCCGGGTCGGCCCGTGCGCCTCGAGCTGGGTCCGGAGCACCGCCGTGGCGAACGGCTTGCCGTCGATCAGCAGCCCGGCCGCCGGCGCGGCGTGGAAGCGCAGGCGGCCGTTGCCGCCCAGTTCCAGCGTGCCCCAGTGCGCCGGCCCGCCCGGCACCACGATGGCGTTGTCGGCGGCGCTGCCCACCGCCTGGCTCCCGGCGTCCACCGGGCCCGAGCCGGCGAAGCTCAGCCAGCCGTCCGGATCACGCAGCTCGCGGGCGCGGTCGCGCCGCCATTGCTCGACGCCGGCCAGGTAGGCCGGATCGGGCGCGGTCTGCGCCTGGGCGGCGGAGGGCACGGCGGCCATGACGGCCGGCGCCTCCGGGACACGCGAGCAGGCGCCGGCCAGCAACGCGAGGACACTGCAGCACAACAGGACGGGATTCTTCATGCAGGCCGGGGCGCCATGCCGGTGGGGGATCACCACCTTAGACGAAGCAGGCGCCGGCATGAACCGCCTCCGGGCACGCGCCGCCGCGCCGCTATAATTTCGTCTCCTTCCCCGCACCCAGGCCAGCCCCTTGCCCGCCATGCCCACCGCCACGGCCCCGGACCTGATCGACCTGCTCACCCTGGAACGGCTGGAGGACGACCTGTTCCGCGGCCAGAGCCGCGACATCGGCACCAAGTACGTGTTCGGCGGCCAGGTGCTGGGCCAGGCGCTGGCGGCCGCGCAGGCCACCGTGGACAACGGCCGCCTGGCCCACTCGCTGCACGCCTACTTCCTGCGCGCCGGCGACATCGAGGCGCCGATCGTCTACAGCGTGGACCGCACCCGCAACGGCGGCAGCTTCTCGGTGCGCCGGGTCACCGCGATCCAGCACGGCAAGGTGATCTTCTTCTGCGCCGCCTCCTTCCAGGACATGGAGGAAGGCGCCGAGCACCAGGCGGCGATGCCGCCGGTGCCGATGCCCGAGGACCTGCCGCCGACCCCGCCGGTCGCCCCGGACGTGCTGGAACGCCTGCCGGAGAAGGTGCGGCGCTGGCTGCAGCGCGGCGGCCCGCTGGAGTTCCGCCACGTGCACCCGCGCGACGAGCTGCACCCGCAGAAGCGCCCGCCGGCGCACCAGCTGTGGGTGCGGCTGAACGAGTCGGTCGGCGACGACCCGCGCCTGAACCAGGCGCTGCTGGCCTATACCTCCGACTTCCACCTGCTCGGCACCGCCACCTTCCCGCACGGCATCAGCTACTACATGCCCAACGTGCAGATGGCCTCGCTGGACCATGCCCTGTGGTTCCACCGCCCGTTCCGCCTGGACGACTGGCTGCTGTACTCGCTGGACAGCCCCACCGCGCAGGGGTCGCGCGGCCTGGCCCGGGGCCAGTTCTTCACCCGCGACGGCGTGCTGGTGGCCAGTACCGTGCAGGAAGGGCTGATCCGCGTGGTGCGCGACGACGGCCACAGCGCTGCCGCCGTGCCGGCCCGGGACTGACGCCGTGCGCCAGGTCTTCAGCAGCCAGCGCGTGGAAACCGTGGAAGGCGTGGCCGAGCTGCTGCGCGAGGCCGGCATCGAGGTGCACGTGAGCAACGGGCGCTCCTACCACGGCAAGCGCAGCGGCCAGTTCAGCTATCTCGATCCTGTCGATCCCAAGACCCAGCCGGCGGTGTGGGTGGTCCGCGCCGACGACCAGACCCGGGCCCGCGAGATCCTGCGCGAGCACCGCCTGATCGACACCACCCGCCGCGACCAGCCGCAGCTGCACTACGCCTTCGCGCAGCCGGCCGGCGAGACCGCCACGAAGGCCTCCTGGGCCTGGCGCATCCGCATCGTGCTGCTGCTGGTGATCGCCGCGGTGGCGGTGCTGATCGCCATCGGCCACCGCGCCGCGCGCAATGCGCCGCCGCCCGCGCCGCGGCCGCCGGCGACGCCCCCGGCGACGCCCGAGGAGGACGAGGTCCGGGTGCGCATCGCCGCGCCGGACGCGCAGCCGGCCCCGGTGCCGGCCAAGCCCCCGGCGGCTCCTTCCTCCCCGGATACGGCACCGCGGCGCTGAGACCGGCGCCGGGCCGCGCGCCGTGCCGCGCTGCCCCGGCCTTGCAACCTTTATCCCGCTGCAGCGCCCGCGTTGGCGTTGGCGTTGGCGCGAGCGTTCCGCACCAGGAGTCGCACGACAAACGCGCAACAAAAAGGCCCGCGCAGCAGGCGCGAGCCCTGTCCCAGACTGTGGGAGGAACTCAGTTCGTGCCGGTCGGTGCCGGTGCCGGTGCGGCCTTGCCCGGGCCCGGCTTGCCAGGGTGCATCGGCGGCCGCGGGTGCGCGCCGAACGGGCCCTTGGCGGCGTCGAACTCGGCCTTGCTCAGCATGCCGTCGTGGTTGGTGTCGGCCTTGGCGAACCAGGCATCGCGCGCCTGCTGGAAGCGGGCCTGGAAATCGGCCTTGTCCACGTAGCCGTCCTTGTTGACGTCCAGCTTGTCGAAACGCGCGGCGAAGCGGGGATCGGCCTGGGCCTCGGCCTTGCTGATGCGCCCGTCCTTGTCCGTGTCCAGGCGCGCCAGCGGGCCATGCCCGCCGGGACCGGCCGCACCGCCGCGCCGGTGCCAGCGCGGATGGGGCAGCTCGTCCTTCTCGAGCTTGCCGTCGTGGTTCTTGTCGAGCTGGTCGAACTTCTCGGCCAGGCGCGGATCGGCGGCGGCCTCGCTGCGGTCGATCACGCCGTCGCCGTTCTTGTCGAGGCGGGCGAAGAAGCCGGCGCCGTCCTGCGTCGGCGTCTTGGCGGGCGCGGGATCGGCGGCCAGGGCCATGCCGGCGGCGGACAGGGCGGCCAGCACGGCCAGGACGATCAGGGGCTTGCGATGGATCATGGATGCACTCCGAGGTGTCGGGAACACGAGGGCCCCGGCGGGGCCCGCCCGGCGCGCGGCGCGGCCGCGTGCACGTGTCGGCATCAACGCCCGCGCCGCGCCGCGGGTTGACCGCCGGCCGGCGCCGTTCACCCGGCAGACAGTCGCGTCGGGCGCGACGGGGCGGCGCTATGCTGCCGGCCATGGCACGCGACCACGACAACGGCGAGGAGCTGCGGCTGTTCCACACCGGCCTGCACCCGTGCGGCTACTGGCCCGAGCGTGCCGCGCGCGACCTGGTGCTCGACCCGGGTGACCCGCGCCTGGGCCGGCTGTATCCGCTCGCGCTGGGCTGGGGCTTCCGCCGTTCCGGCGACCTGGTCTACCGCCCCAGCTGCCCGGGTTGCCGCGCCTGCGTGCCGGTCCGCATCCCCGTGGACACGTTCCATGCCGACCGCAGCCAGCGCCGCTGCCTGGCGCGCAATGCCGACGTGGACGTGCGGGTGGTCCCGGCCTGGCGTACCGACGAGCACCTGGCGCTGTACCGGCGCTACCTGCGCCGCCGCCATCCCGGCGGCGGCATGGACGACCACGGTGCGCAGGACTTCGACCGGTTCCTGGTCGGCAGCTGGTCGCAGGGACGCTTCCTGGAACTGCGCCTGCGCCGCGCGGGCGAGGCGGGACCGCTGCTCGGCGTGGCGGTGACCGACGTGTGCGCCGACGCACTCTCGGCGGTGTACACCTTCTACGATCCGGACCAGGCCCACCGCGGCCTGGGCACGCTGGCGATCCTCACCCAGATCGCCTGGGCACGCCGCGACGGCCGCCGCCACCTGTACCTGGGCTACTGGATCGACGGCCACGACAAGATGGACTACAAGCGCCGCTTCCGCCCGCTGGAGGCCTACGACGGCCAGCGCTGGCGCGATTTCGCCGAGGTCGCCACCACCGGGGCGTGACCCAGGTCGCGTTTCCGCGCGTATGAGCCCGGGGTGAATCCGGCCTTGATCCGGATCAAGGCCGAAGCGGCGGCGGACGGGTCCAATGGCCGCGCAAACCTGCAATGCAAGACCATTCCCCAGCCATGCGCATCCAAGACCTCCAGCAGTCGCTGGACGAACTCAACGGTTCCTCTTCCGAAATCGAGGCCTCGGCCCTGATCTCCATCGACGGCCTGATGATCGCCTCCTCGATGCCCCAGGGCATGGACGAGGACCGCATCGGCGCCATGTCCGCCGCGCTGCTCTCGCTCGGCGAGCGCACCGCCCGCGAACTCGGCCGCGGCCACCTGGAGCGCGTGCTGGTCCAGGGCGAGGGCGGCTACGTGATCATGAGCGCGGCCGGCAACGAGGCCGTGCTCACCGTGCTGTGCAAGCCCAGCGCCAAGCTCGGCCTGGTGTTCCTGGACATCAAGCGCGCCGCCCAGGCGCTGCAGAAGATCCTCTGAAGGAATCGACGATGCCCCTGCCCGACATGACCGAACCGGCCGAGCCGCATCGCGGCCAGCGGCTGGACTACTTCGACGGCAGTCACCGCACGGTGTACTGCTGCGAGCGCGAGGTGCCCTACCCCGACGGCCGCCTGATCGTCTCGTGCACCGACCTGGCCGGCATCATCACCCACGCCAACGCCGCCTTCGTGGAGCTCAGCGGCTGGCAGCGCGCCGAGCTGATCGGGGCGCCGCACTGCATCCTGCGCCACCCGGACATGCCCAGGGTGGCCTTCCGCCAGCTGTGGGACACGGTACAGGCCGGCGACAAGTGGAACGGCTACGTCAAGAACCTGCGCAAGGACGGCGCCTACTACTGGGTGTACGCCACGGTGATCCCCAACGTGCGCGGCGGCAAGGTGGTCGGCTACACCTCGGTGCGGCGCAAGCCCTCGCGCAGGCGCATCGAGGAACTGGTGCCGCTGTACGCGCAGTGGCTGGCCGAAGAGCGTTCCAACGGAGAACGTGCATGACCCTGGGTTTCGTGATCGCACCGGACTTCGCGCCGGAACGCATCTCCGGCTGGTACATGCTCAGCACCGCGCTGCAGCGCCGCTCGGGCATCGGCCTGCACCTGTACATGCCGGCCGACGCGCCCGAGCAGGCGCAGCTGCTGGAAGCCGGCCGGGGCGACCTGGTGTACGCCAATCCCTTCGACGCCAGCACCCTGATCCGCCAGGAAGGCTACGTGCCGTTCGCGCGCCCGGTCGAACGGCCCGACGAGATGGTCATCGCCGTCGTCGCCGACGCCGCGCTGCAGGCGGTGGAGGACCTGCGCCCGGGCGTGCGCATCGCCCTGACCCGCAACCGCGACGTGCGCCTGATCGGCCTGCGCCTGCTGGAACCGGCCGACCTGGACGCCGGCAACGTGCAATGGGTGGATGCCTCGGGCTACCCGGCGGTGGCGCGCCTGCTGCTGCAGGGCCAGGCCGATGCAGGCTTCTTCCTGGCCAGCGCCTGGCACGAGCTGTCGAGCCTGACCCGCAGCCGGCTCAAGCCGCTGGTGGAAAGCGCGCTGTGCGACATCACCCACGTGCTGCTGGCGCACCCGCGCCTGGGCGACAAGCTGCCGCAGGTGGCACAGGCGCTGCTGGGCGTGGGCAAGGGCGAGGATGCCGCCGACCGCGAGGTGCTCGAGGCGCTGGGCATCCCCAAGGGCTTCGAACCGATGTCCGCCGAGGACGCCGAGTTCATGATCGACCTGATGGACACCCTCCTGGACTGAGCGACCGCGCCATGGATGCCCGCCAAGATCCGACCAAGGCCCGCCTGGCCCTGCGCGCGCAGGCCCGCACGCTGGTGCGTGCGCCGCAGGACGCCGGCGCCCACCTGGCGCGCCTGCACGCGGCCATGCAGCTGCCGGATGCCGAACCGGTGCAGGGCGTGCTGGCCGACCTGTTCGTGGCCCTGCCGCGCGAGGAAGCCGCGCTGCGCCAGGCCGCGCTGCAGATGGCCGGCGCGCGCCTGCCGCCCTACGTGGCCGAGGCCTTCCAGCGCCACAGCCAGGGCTACGGCCTGCCGCCGGTCACCGCGCTGGCCACGCGCTGGAGCGTGATCGCCCGGCCCTCGGCCGACGTGCCCGCACGCGTTCGCCGCGCCAATCCGGACCATTCCCGGCGCCTGGCCGCCGACGTGGTGCGGGCCCTGTGCGAGGGCGAGCCCGGCGAGGCGGCGCGCATCGAGACCGCCTTCCTCGACCACTGCACCCGCTGCCAGGACAAGCTCGCCTTCATGCTCGCCACGCGCGAGCTGCGCCACCAGCAAATCGCCCTGGACGACCGCTGGGCACGCACCGCGGCCTGGCTGGAGCAGCGCGACGCCATGGGCCGCACCCAGCCCGCCACCGCCGACACCACGATGGAAACGAAATGAGCGAACACAGCGAACAGGAAGACACCTGGCTGATGCCCACGCCGTTCGGCGTGCTGCACGGCTTCGCCAGCGCCGAGCCCGATCGCATGCAGCGTGCCCTGCAGGCGCTGCTCGGCAGGGCCGGCTCGCTGTCGCTGGCGCAATGGCGCGGCCAGGTCGAGGGCGATGCCTCGCGCCTGCTGGAGGAGGCCCGCGAACAGCAATGGGTGCAGTTGCTGCGCCGGCCGGTGCCGGCCCCGGAGGTGCGCCTGGACGATTTCGCCCAGCACGTCATCGCCCCGCTGTCGGGCGAACGCCGCGCCGCGCTGGCCTCCGACAGCGGCTTCTGCCTGGGCCAGGCCGGGCTGGCGGCCGAGCAGGCCGAGCTGCTGGCCGCCGCCAGCGCCGACTTCTCCAGCTTCGCCCAGCGCCAGGCGCGGCGCGGCTGGAACGGCGCGCAGCGCTACGTCTCGTTCTTCAGCGAACCGCAGCTGTTGCTGCCGGACTGGTCGTTCGTCCCGTTCTGGGTGGACGGGGCCGGCTACTGGCTGATCCTCGGCGGCGAACCGCTGCTCAACAACCTGGCGATGGTCGAGCTGGTGTGGAGCATCCGCCTGGCCGCGGCCCGGTTCACCGCACCGATCTAGGCAGGATCCTTCCAGCTCGCCAGGGGATGGGGAAGCGCCGGTACTGGGGAGTGGCGGCGCAGGCAGGGAAGCACGGGGGCCGGCGGAGCAATCCGCCGGCCTGGCCGTTTCCAGGCCAGCCGTTTTCAGGAGCGAAGTTCGATGCCGATCGCGGCCGCGGCCTCGCGGGCGACGGCGCGCGCCGCGTCCACGCCGGCCGCGCGCGCCAGGGTCACGCCGACGCGGCGCTGGCCGTCCACGCGCGGCTTGCCGAACAGGCGCAGCGCGGTGTGCGGCGCGGCCAGCGCGCGCTCCACGTGGCGGAAGTACGGCACGCCGTGGCCGCGGGCCAGCAGCGCGCACGAGGCCGACGGGCCGAGCGTGGCGATGCGGCCGGCGGCGTCGGCCGGCACCGGCAGGCCGAGGATGGCGCGCGCATGCAGGGCGAATTCGCTCAGTTCCTGCGACACCAGGGTGACCAGGCCGGTGTCGTGCGGGCGCGGCGAGACTTCCGAGAACCACACCTGCTCGCCCTTGACGAACAGCTCCACGCCGAACAGGCCCAGCCCGCCGAGCGCATCGGTGACGGCACGGGCGATGCGCTGCGCTTCGGCCAGCGCGGCGTCCGGCATCGGCTGCGGCTGCCAGCTCTCGCGGTAGTCGCCGTCCTGCTGCAGGTGGCCGATCGGCGCACAGAACGCGGTGCCGCCCGGCATGCCGTCGGCCTGGTGGCGCACGGTCAGCAGGGTGATCTCGTAGTCGAAGTCGACGAAGCCCTCGACGATGCAGCGCCCGGCCCCGGCACGGCCGCCATGCTGGGCGTGGTCCCAGGCGGCGTCGAGGTCGGCCTCGCCGCGCACCACGCTCTGGCCCTTGCCGGAGGAGGACATCACCGGTTTGACCACGCACGGCAGGCCGAGCGCGGCCACCGCGGCCAGGTATTCCTCGCGGGTGTCGACGAAGCGGTAGGGCGAGGTCGGCAGGCCCAGCGTCTCGGCGGCGAGCCGGCGGATGCCCTCGCGGTCCATGGTCAGGCGCGTGGCGCGCGCGGTCGGCACCACGTGCAGGCCCTGCTCGCACTCCAGCTTCAGCAGGGTCTCGGTGTGGATGGCCTCGATCTCCGGCACCACCAGGTGCGGCCGCTCCAGCGCGATCAGCGCCTCCAACGCGTCCGGGTCGAGCATGTCGAGCACGTGGCTGCGGTGCGCGACCTGCATCGCCGGCGCGTCGGCGTAGCGGTCGGCGGCGATCACCTCCACGCCCAGGCGCTGCAGCTCGATGGCCACCTCCTTGCCCAGCTCGCCCGCCCCGAGCAGCAGCACGCGGGTGGCATCGGGGGTGAGCGGGGTGCCGAGGCAGGTCATGGCGAGTCCTGGGAGGGGGAAGGAAGGGCCGCAATTCTAGCCGGCCGCTGGCACCGGCCCTACTTGCGTGTTGATATCAATTTGATATCTTCATTCCGAATCCACGGAGAACCGCCATGAAAGAGACGCCCGTCCGCTCGCTGTCCGGCATCCCCTACCTGATCGGCGTGCTGGTCATCGCCGCCCTCGCCGTCTGGCTGTTCGCGCGCGGCCTCGGGCCGGACCCGGACGCCGGCGTGGCCTCGGCCGGGCTGATCGCCGCCGGCGTGGTCCTGGCCATCGTCGCCTTCCTCAGCCTGGTCGGCCTGTACACGGTGCAGCCCAACCAGGCGGCGGTGCTGAGCCTGTTCGGCAAGTACGTGGGCACGGTCAAGGACGAGGGCCTGCGCTGGAACAACCCGTTCTTCAGCAAGAAGAAGATCAGCCTGCGCGTGCGCAACTTCGAGAGCGGCAAGCTCAAGGTCAACGACCTGGACGGCTCGCCGATCGAGATCGCCGCGGTGATCGTATGGCAGGTGGTGGACGCCTCCGAGGCGGTCTACAACGTGGACGACTACGAGAGCTTCGTGCACATCCAGTCCGAGGCGGCGCTGCGCGCGATGGCCTCCAGCTACCCCTACGACCAGCACGGCGACGGCCAGACCGCCCTGCGCAGCCACCCGCAGGAGATCTCCCACCACCTGCAGGAGCAGATCGCCGAACGCCTGGGCACGGCCGGCGTGGCGGTGATCGAGGCGCGCATCAGCCACCTGGCCTATGCGCCGGAGATCGCCCAGGCCATGCTCCAGCGCCAGCAGGCCAACGCGGTGGTGGCCGCGCGCACCCAGATCGTCGCCGGCGCGGTGGGCATGGTGGAGATGGCGCTGGCCGAGCTGCAGAAGACCGGCATGGTCGAGCTGGACGAGGAGCGCAAGGCCAACATGGTGTCCAACCTGCTGACCGTGCTGTGCTCGGACCGCCCGACCCAGCCGGTGGTCAACACCGGCACGCTGTACTGATGCCCGCCCGGGAGAACGCCATGAATCCGCCCGTCATCCCCCTGTTCGGCGCCGCCGGCGGCATGCCGTCCGCCGCGCCCCTTGCCCGCCGCCGGTCCGGCGCACGGGGCTGAGCCGTGGCGGAGAAGAAGGCCTACCCGCTGCGCATCAACGCCGAGGTCCTGGCAGCGGTGCAGCGCTGGGCCGACGACGAGCTGCGCAGCCTCAACGCGCAGATCGAGTACGTGCTGCGCGACGCGCTGCGCAAGGCCGGACGCTTGCCCAGGCCCGGCGAAGACAAGGAGGCCGGGCAGTGAGCCGGCATCGGTGTCCCCTGGCCGGCGCGACCCGGCCCGGGCCGGTCGGCAGCTCGCCGCCCGCGGCCGTCCCGGCGGAATCGCCAGGGCGGCGACCGCGGCGGGGAATCGTCGTCCATCCTCGCGCCCGCGCCCATGGCGCCGGCGATCCTGGCATTCGAGAAGGAACCTGAAAATGCGCACACCCGCCATTGGCTGCCTTTCCCTCCTGCTGGCCTGCCTCCCGCTGCCGGCGCTCGCCGCCGACCCGCCCGAGCGCGTGGCCGCGCGCCTGCTCGACCGCCTCGATGCCGGCGACTACGCCGCCGCCGAGGCGATGTTCACCCCGGCCATGGCCGCCGCCGTGCCCGCCGACAAGATGAAGGCGGTATGGGAATCGCTGCCGGCGCAGCTGGGGCCGGCCGGGGAACGGGGCCAGTCGAGGGTGGTGCCGCACGACGACCTGAAGGTGGTCGTGGTGCCGCTGGCCTATGCCCGGGGCGGCGTCCTCGCCCAGGTGGTGGTCGATGGCGACGGCAGGATCGGCGGCTTCCTGGTGCAGCCGGCGCCGCCGCCCGCCGCGCCGGCGCCGCCCGCCGATGCCGGCTACCACGAACGCGCGTTCGCGGTTCCCGCCGCCACCGGCGAGCTGCCCGGCACGCTTGCGCTGCCCGACGGCGCCGGCCCCTTCCCCGCCGTGGTGCTGGTGCACGGCTCCGGCCCGCAGGACCGCGACGAGAGCATCGGCGCCAACCGCCCCTTCCTCGACATCGCCCGCGGCCTGGCGGCGCAGGGGATCGCCGTGCTGCGCTACGAGAAACGCAGCAAGGCGCGCCCCGAGGATTTCGCCGGCGGCGACTACACGATGGACGATGAGACCACCGACGACGCCGTGGCCGCCGTTGCCGCGCTGGCGGCCACGCCGGGCATCGACGGCCGCCACGTCTACGTGCTCGGCCACAGCCAGGGCGGCATGCTGGCGCCGCGCATCGCCGCGCATTCGGGCAAGGTGGCCGGGTTGATCCTGCTGGCCGCGCCGGCGCGCTCGCTGCTGGACATCCTGCCGGAGCAGAACCGCTACCTGTTCGCCCTGGACGGCGGCATCTCGCCGCAGGAGCAGGCCTTCCTCGACGAGCTGGACCGCAAGATCGCCGCCGTGCGCGGCGCCGGCGAGGTGGCCGCCGCCGACTCGCCGCTGGGCCTGCCGGCGCACTACTGGCGCGCGTTCGAGCGCGTCGATCCGCTGGCGGACGCGAAGGCCCTGAAGCAGCCGATATTGCTGCTCCAGGGCGGGCGCGACATCCAGGTGGTCGATACCGACTGGCAGCTGTGGCACCGGGCACTGGCCGGCGACCGGCGCGCCACGTTCAGGCATTACCCGGCACTCAACCACTTCGGCATCGCCGGCACCGGCCCCGGTTCGCTCGCCGAATACCAGGCGCCCGGCCATGTCGACGGCCAATTGATCGCCGACGTCGCCGGCTGGATCAAGGCGCAGCCATGAGCACCGTCACCCTGCCCGCGCGCCCGGCACCATGGGCCCAGACATCCCGGGAGGGGCGGTAGATGCGGACCGACGGACTCCCTGCATCGCCATCGTGGCGGCCCGACCTGGAGGTAGCCGGGACATGGGCGCTGCTGGCCGGCCTGTCGGCCGCCGCGGTGCTCCCGTACATGGCGCAGATGATGCCCGAGCGCTTCGCCCGCATCCCCGTCTCCTTGCCGGTGCTGGCCGCGGCGCAGGGCCTGCAGGCGCTGGTGGTGATCGGGCTGATGGCGCTGCTCGGCCTGCGCATGGGCCACCGCGTCGGCCTCGGCAGCCCGCTGCTGGCGGGGTGGCTGGGCGGCCCGCGGGTGGCGGTCGCGGCGCTGCGGCCGTGGCACTCGCTGGCCGTCGGCGTGCTGGCGGCACTGGCGGTGATCGGGCTGTCGCTGCTGGTCGACCCGCTGATGTCCGCCCCGGCCAACCCGCCGCTGGATGCCGGTGCCGGCCGGTCGGCGCTGTACGGCTTCCTCGCCTCCTTCTACGGCGGCATCGCCGAGGAACTGCAGCTGCGCCTGTTCCTGATGACGCTGCTGCTGTGGATCGTGGCGCGCATCGGCAAGCGCACCCCCAGGCCGGGCACCTACTGGGGCGCGATCGTCGCCGCCGCGCTGCTGTTCGGCGCCGGCCACCTGCCGGCCGCGGCCCAGGTGTGGGGGCTGGACGCGGTGGTCGTCGCGCGCACCGTGCTGCTCAACGCGGTGGCCGGCCTCGCCTTCGGCTGGCTGTACTGGCGGCGCGGGCTGGAGATGGCGGTGCTGGGCCACTTCGGCGCCGACCTCGTGCTGCACGTGGTGTCGCCGCTGCTGGCGGCCACCACCGGGACCTGACAAGGAGACGGACATGAACCCGCGCGAATTCGAACTGCCCTCGCCCCCGGCCGGCACCTGGATGACGCTGGCCGCCATCTGGGCGGCGGTGCTGGCCAGCACCTGGCTGCGCCCGCACCCGCACGCGGCGACGGCCGGCTATGCGTGGTCGTGGATGGTGCCGGTCTTCGCCACCGCGCTGGTCGTGGTCGGCCCGTTCGTGTGGATGCAGCGCCGGCGCGTCGCCATCGACGACGGTCGGCTGGTGGTCCAGGCCGGCATGCAGACCCGCAAGTTCGACATCGACGGGCTCGACCTGGAGCAGGCGCGCGTGATCGACCTGGGCGAACACACCGAATTCAAGCCGATGCTCAAGCTGGCCGGCGTCGGCCTGCCGGGCCTGCGCTACGGCAGCTTCCTGCTGCGCAACCGGCGCCGCGCGTTCTGCCTGCTGATCGGCGACGACAGGACGCTGCTGCTGCCCCTGCACGCGGCGGGCAAGGGCAAGGAATCGCTCGTCCTGCTCGGCCCCGCGCGGCCGCAGGCGCTGCTGGAAGCCCTGCGCGAGGAGCAGGCGCGGCGGGCGCGCTAAGCTTTCCGCCATGCACCGCACCGCCCCCCGCTGGCTCTACAACACCGCCGACATCGAACTGTGGCCCGCCGGGCTGCTGCACGCGCGCCGCAATGACGAGGCGCGCCTGCTCGCCCGCGCCGAGCAGCTGCTGCGGCGCAAGCGCGACGGCCGCTACCTGGCCGCCTGCACCGCCGATGCCGTGCATCCGCTGGTCCCGGCGCTGGGCCGCGAACCCGGCCTCGATGCCGCGCTGGACCTGCTCGATTCCCTGTCCGGCCCCCACCCGCTGCCCGCCGCGGCCCTGGCCGGCGACCTGCCGCTGACCGGCCTGCGCCGGCGCCTGCAGCAGCTGGGCATCGGCGACGACTACGCACGGCGCACCGGCCTGCCCCTGGTCGCCGAACCGGCGCGGCTGGCCTTTGCCGGCTTCGACCGCTACCGCCGCGCGCTGTGGCTGGCCGCTGCCGCCGCGCCGGCCTGGCAGGCCATGCGCCGGGCCGCGCTCGCCGACGGCGTGGTGCTGGAGGCGATCTCCGGCTACCGCAGCCACGACTACCAGCTCGGCATCTTCGAGCGCAAGTTCGCGCGCGGGCTGGCCCTGGCGCAGATCCTCGCGGTCAACGCCGCGCCCGGCTACAGCGAGCACCACGGCGGCCACGCGCTGGACATCGGCGCGCCCGACGAGCCGCCGGCCGAGGAAAGCTTCGAGCACACGCCCGCCTTCGCCTGGCTGCAGGCCCATGCCGGCGACCACGGCTTCCGCATGAGCTACCCGCGCGACAACCCGCACGGCATCGTCTACGAGCCGTGGCACTGGTGCTTCGTCGGCTGAGCCGCCCGGAGCCACAGGCGATCGCCGGCCGGCCGGACCGGCAGGCCACCCGGACGCCGCCTCACTCCTGCGAGCGCGGGGTCGGCGTGGCCGCCCGGGTGCCGGCATCGGCGATGCGCCACAGGTACAGGCTGGCCCAGGTCCGGTACGGCCCCCAGCGTTCGCCGCGGGCGGACAGTGCCTTCGGCGTCGGCGGCGCTTCGAGCCGGTCCAGCACCTGCAGGCCCTTGCGGATGCCCAGATCGTCCACCGGCAGCAGGTCCGGGCGGCCGAGCCGGAACATCAGCATCATCTCCACGGTCCAGCGGCCGATGCCGCGCACCGGCACCAGCGCGGCGACGATGTCGTCGTGGTGCATCGCGGCCATCCGCCGCAGCGTGGGGATCTCGCCGCGCAGCTCGCGCGCAGCCAGGTCGCGCAGCGCCAGGGCCTTGTTGCCGGACACGCCGCAGGCACGCAGCCCGGCATCGTCCAGGCGGCCGAGGGTATCGGCGTGCAGGCGGCTGCTGCCGATCGCCGCCTCGACCCGGCCGACGATGGTGGCCGCGGCCTTGCCCGACAGCTGCTGGTAGAGGATCGCGCGGGCCAGCGCATCGACCGGGTCGAAGGTCTTGCGCCACCCGGCCGGGGCCGGCAACGGCCCGAGCCGTTTCATCCAGGCGCCGAGCCGGCGGTCGCGCCGCGCCAGATGCGCCTGCGCCGCCTCGATGTCGAATCCGCGCCGGTGCCAGGGCATGTCAGCGCCGCAGGCTGGCGACGGCCCAGGCCAGCCAGCCGGCCATCAGCGCCACGCCGCCGGCCGGCGCCAGCCGCGTCGGCCAGCCCCACAGCGCGCCGCCGGCCAGGCTGCCGCAGAACAGCACGGTGCCGGCCAGCCACAACCCGGCCGCCAGGCGGGTGAGCCGGTCGCCGGCACGCGGCGCCAGCACCGCCAGCGCGAACCCGTGGGCGAAGGCGTACATCGAGGCCGTATGCAGCCAGTCCTGCGCCTTGCCCGGCGCCACGCCGTGGGCGGCATAGGCCGACAGGCCGATGGCCAGCGCCGCCAGCAGCGCGCCCAGCCCGGCGAGGACGCGGCCGTAGCGGCCGCCACGTGCATCCGCGGGAATCATCCGGAACTCCTGGTGTCGTCGATGCCGGGATTGTGCCAGCCACAAAAGGAACGCGCCGCAAGAGCGGCGCGTTCCGGGGTACCTCGGGGGACGGATCGGGCGCTTACTTGATCGCCCAGTAGATGTCGTAGCTGCCATCCTGGGTGAAGCCCTTGTCCACCCCGCCCTTCCACGACTCGTAGGGGCGGTCGGTCACGTCGTAGCCGGCCGTGGTGGCCCAGGCACGCAGCGCGTTGCGGGCGGTATCCAGGCCCGCCATGTGGCCGACGTAGGAAGCCATGGCGGCGCGATGGGGCTCGGCGTGCACGTACTGCACCGGCGCACCGGAGGGGATCGCCAGCTTCAGGTCGGCCGAACCGTCGGCCGCGCCCTTCTTCTTGACCGGCTGGGCCACGTCGAAGGCGTACTTCTCGGCGCCGAAGTCGGTGGTGATGATGCGCACCGGGCCGGCCGGCTCCAGGTCGTTGGCGTCCATCACCCGCTTGATCCACTCCTGGTTGTTCTTGATGGAGCGCTCGATGGTGTCGTTGTCGCGGTCGATGTTGCCGGCGTTGACCACCAGCAGGCTCTCGGCCGGCACGTCGGCCACGTGCAGGTCGGCCAGCACCGGCTTGCCATCGTACTCGGCGCGATAGTCGAAGTTCGGCACCGTGGCCAGGATGTTGGCCAGCCGGGCGATGCCCAGCTTCAGGTCGTCGCCGACCTGGCTGCCCACGTACAGGCCGGCGTAGCGGCCCAGCAGGTTCCAGCCGTACTTGACGTCGTACTCCTGGGTGATCTTGACGTTGCGGTTGTTCTTGCCGGTCGGCTCCAGGGTGAAGGTCACGGTCTTGTCATGGCCGTTGGACGGGCTGTCCACGGCGATGACCACGCTCTTGTCCGGCTCGCTGCTGGTGATGGTCCAGCTGCCGTCGCCGATGCTGCGCTCGGTCGAACTGTAGTCCAGCCGCGCACCCTTGCCCGCATCCGGCCCGGAAAGCTTGAGCTTGACCTTGGGATCACGCAGCGCGATCGGGTTCCAGTCCTTGAAGCGGTGGAAGCTGTTGACCGTGTCGTAGACGATCGTCATCTTGCGGTTGGTCTCGACGCTTTCGGAGAGATGACGTTCGTCCGGTAGCACCAACCCGATGAGGATGGCCAGGCCGACCACGATCCCCAAGGCAATCAAGAACTCGATAATACGGGTCATTCAGGAGTCTCCGGGGCCGATCCCACGGCCGGGTTGAGTGTGAGGCGAAGCCCTCATCCTAGCAGGCTTCGCAGGTCATGTTCAGCCTTCCTACACTCCATTGTGCAGGTGCAGCATAAATCTTTCGGCAGCCGAATCGAACCGTTTTCACGCCGTTGTCGCCGGTTTCGCTGCATGCCCTCCCCGCCGGGCCCGGAACGGCCGCCGCCGGGGCCGCGCTTTCCGGCCCCGAAACGCTGCCGCGCCCGCCCCGGCCCTGTCGCTTGCGCCGCCGACGGACCACGGGCCCGGGCTCCTTGGCGGCGGGGTATGGCCCCGGTGCGGTCGCGCACGCCGAGCTTGGACAGGGTGAGCGGGCGCCGCCTGCGAGCCATCGGCTCGCGCGCCCGCGAACGCCCGGCGCGCTGCGCCGGGCCGGGCATCCTACCGCTCAGGCCAGCTGCAGCCCGAAGGCCTCGGGGCCCCCCGGGTGCGGTCGCGTACGCCGAGCTTGGACAGGGCGAGCGGGCGCCGCTTGCGAGCCATCGGCTCGCGCGCCCGCGAACGCCCGGCGCGCTGCGCCGGGCCGGGCATCCTGTCGTTCAGACCAGCTGCAGCTCGAAGGCCTTGAGGACCGCCCGGGTGCGGTCGCGTACGCCGACCTTGGACAGGGTGAGCGGGCGCCGCCTGCGAGCCATCGGCTCGCGCGCCCGCGAACGCCCGGCGCGCTGCGCCGGGCCGGGCACCCTGCCGTTCAGACCAGCTGCAGCTCGAAGGCCTTGAGGACCGCCCGGGTGCGGTCGCGTACGCCGAGCTTGGACAGGATGTTGGAGACGTGGTTCTTGATCGTGCCCTCGGCCACGCCCAGCGAATTGGCGATCTCCTTGTTGGAAAAGCCGGAGGCCATCAGCCGCAGGATCTCGGTCTCGCGGTCGGTCAGCGGGTCCGGCCGCTCCAGGCTGGTGAAGTCGTTGCGCAGGTGTTCCAGCCCGGACAGCAGGCGCTGGGTCACCGCCGGCTGCACCAGCGAGCCGCCGCCGGCCACGGCGCGGATGGCGCCCACCAGCTGTTCCAGCGACACGTCCTTGAGCAGGTAGCCCTTGGCGCCGGCCTTGAGCCCGGCCAGCACCAGCTGGTCGTCGTCGAAGGTGGTCAGGATGATGGTCGAGGGCAGCTGGCCGGCACGGGCGAGGGTCTGCAGCGCCTCCAGCCCGGACATCACCGGCATGCGCATGTCCATCAGCACCACGTCCGGGTGCAGGGTCGGGATCAGCGCCACCGCCTGGCGCCCGTCCGCGGCCTCGCCCACCACCTCGATGCCGTCGTCCAGCGCCAGCAGCGAACGCACGCCCTGGCGCACCAGGGTCTGGTCGTCGACCAGGCACACTCGGATCATCACATCACTCCTTCAGGCACGGCAGGCAGCAGCGGCACGCCGCTGGGGATGGACAGGCGCAGGTGGAAGCCTGCCCCGGCCCGCGTACGGATGTCCAGACGCCCGCCATATTGGGCCAGGCGCTCGCGCATGCCGCGCAGGCCGTTGCCGGCCGCGAGCACATCGGTGCCGCGGCCATCGTCGTCGGCCTCGATCAGCACCGCATCGTCCTGGCGGAACACGTGGATCCACAGGTGGCGGGCGTGGGCGTGGCGCACCACGTTGGTGATGATCTCCTGGGTGCAGCGCAGCAACACGTGGGCGCGCTCGGGGTCGTCCACGTCCAGCGGCTCGTCCATGCGCAGCTGGACCGCCAGGCCGGGGACGCCGGCCACCAGCGGGCGCAGCGCCGCGGCCAGGTCGATGCTGCCGTTCTCGCGCAGCTGGCTGACCGCCTCGCGCACGTCGGTGAGCAGGATCCGCGCCAGCGCATGGGCCTGGCGCACGTGCTCCAGCGCCGGCCCCTCGGCGATGTGGCCGGCCACCTCCAGGTTCAGGCTCAGCGCGGTGAGGTGGTGGCCGAGCAGGTCGTGCAGTTCGCGGGCGATGCGGGTGCGCTCGTTGACCCGCGCGCTCTCGGCCAGCAGCGCGCGGGTGGCGCGCAGCTCGGCGTTGAGGCGGCGCTGCTCCTCGCGCGCCTCGGTCTGGCGCCGCGCCACCAGGCTGGTGACGAACACGAACATCGAGAATCCGCCGTACAGCAGCGACTGCATCAGCGCATCCAGCGGCGGGAAGCCCATCATCCGGTACACCGGCAGCACCGCCAGCTGGCTGACCAGCAGCCAGGCCACGCCCGCCGGCAGCGACAGCAGCCACGGGATCACCCCGGCGGCGACCATCATCAGGATGCTGCCCAGTCCGGAACCGTGCAGGTAGCTGACCGCGAGCGCACAGCCGGTGAGCACCAGCAGCATCAGCCGGTCGTACCAGCGCCCGTGGCCGCCGCTGTCCAGGCCGCGGGTCAGCCAGAAGTAGCTGGCGCCGAACCCCAGGTAGGCGGCGAACAGCGGCACCATCCCGGCCCCGGGCAGGGGCGCGCCCTCGGCCGGCTCCCAGTAGACGTAGAGCAGCGGCATGGCGATGACGGCCCAGGTGAACAGGCCGGCCAGGCGCAGGATGCGGGTATGGCTGAAGGTGGGCATGGCCGCATCTTAGGGCCTGGCCCGCGCCGCCGCGGCCGTCGGAAGTCACGCTCCGCCGTCGCGGTGCCGGCGTGCCCATGCAATAATCCCGCCACGGCCTGCAGGTCGTCCGATTCACCCTCGGAGTATCAATGTCGATCGTCATCCGCGACGTGCGCGAGCAAGAGCTCGACTCCGTCCTGGCCCTGAACAACAACGCCGGCCTGGCCATCCTGCCCATGGATCCGGCCCGGCTACGCTATTTCTACGAGTCGGCCGAGTACTTCCGCATCGCCGAGCGCGACGGCCACCTGGCCGGCTTCCTGGTGGCCTTCGGCAGCGGCAGCCGCCACGACAGCAGCAACTTCGCCTGGTTCCGCGAGCGCTACGAGCACTTCTTCTATATCGACCGCATCGTCGTCGCCAGCCGCCGCCGCGGCGGCGGCGTGGGCCGGGCGTTCTACGCCGACGTGCAGAGCTATGCCGAGCTGCGCTACCCGCAGCTGGCCTGCGAGGTGTTCCTGGACCACGGCGCCGACGCGGCGCTGCTGTTCCACGGCAGCTTCGGCTTCCGCGAGGTCGGCCAGAGCGTGATGCCGAACGTGGACGTGCGCGCCTGCATGCTGATGAAGGAGCTGTGCAGCTACCCGTGGGTGGCGCAGACCTACGGCGGCAACCTGCCCGACGTGCCCTGGGTCGGGCACCCGCGCCACGCCCGGCTGGCGGTGGAAGGATGAGCATGGCGGCGGACTTCGAGCAGGCCGGCGAACTGAAGATCGGCCAGGTCGGCATCGCCAACCTGCGCGTGCGCACCCTGGACGTGGCCCGGCTGGTGCAGGAAATGGCCGACCGCGTGGCGCGCGCGCCCAAGCTGTTCGGCCGCGCCGCGGTGATCGTCGACTTCGGCGCGCTGAGCCAGGCCCCGGACCCGACCACCGCGCAGGCGCTGATCGACGGGCTGCGCGGCGCCGGCGTGCTGCCGGTGGCGCTGGCCTACGGCACCCGCGAGATCGACCAGCTGGCCGAGCAGCTCGACCTGCCGGTATTGGCCAAGTTCCGCGCCCAGTACGAGCGTGCCGCCGAACCGGCACCCGCGCCGGCACCGCGTCCGGCCCCGGCACCGGCGGCGCCGCCACGCCCGGCGGCGCCCGCCCGGCCCGGCCGGATGCAGCGCGCGCCGGTGCGCTCGGGCCAGCAGCTGTACGCGGAGAACTGCGACCTGACCGTACTCTCGCACGTCGGCGCCGGCGCCGAGATCATCGCCGACGGCTCCATCCACATCTACGGCCCGTTGCGCGGGCGGGCGCTGGCGGGCGCGCGCGGCAACACCGAGGCCAGGATCTTCTGCCGCGAGTTCAATGCCGAACTGGTCGCCATTGCCGGCCAGTACAAGGTATTGGAGGATGTGCCGGAGGAGCTGCGCGGCAAGGCCGTGCAGGTCTGGCTGGAAGACGACCAGATCCGGATCGCGGCCCTGGATTGACCGCGTCCACCCCCATCAACGAAGCAAAACCGCATCATCGGGAGAAGTCCTTTGGCTGAGATCATCGTAGTCACCTCCGGCAAGGGGGGCGTGGGCAAGACCACCACCAGCGCCAGTCTGGCCTGCGGCCTGGCCCGGCGCGGCAAGAAGATCGCGGTGATCGACTTCGACGTGGGCCTGCGCAACCTCGACCTGATCATGGGCTGCGAGCGCCGCGTCGTATACGACTTCGTCAACGTGATCCACGGCGAGGCCACGCTCAAGCAGGCCCTGATCAAGGACAAGCGCTTCGAGAACCTGTACGTGCTGGCCGCCTCGCAGACCCGCGACAAGGACGCGCTGACCACCGAGGGCGTGGAGAAGGTGCTCAAGGAGCTGGCCGACGAGGGCTTCGACTACATCGTCTGCGATTCCCCGGCCGGCATCGAGAAGGGCGCGTTCCTGGCGATGTACTTCGCCGACCGCGCCGTGGTCGTGGTCAATCCCGAGGTGTCCTCGGTGCGCGACTCCGACCGCATCATCGGCCTGCTCGATTCCAAGACGCGCAAGGCCGAGACCGGCGCCACGGTGCCGGCCTCGCTGCTGCTCACCCGCTACAACCCGGCGCGGGTGGAAGGCGGGGAGATGCTCTCCATCACCGACGTGGAGGAGGTGCTGGGGCTGAAGGCGATCGGGGTGATCCCCGAGTCCGGGGACGTGCTCAACGCCTCCAACAAGGGCGAGCCGGTGATCCTGGAAGACCAGTCCCCGGCCGGCCAGGCCTACGAGGACGCGGTCGGCCGCATCCTGGGCGAGGAGCGCCCGATGCGTTTCACCAACGTGGAGAAGAAGGGCTTCTTCAGCAAGCTGTTCGGAGGGTAAGCATGGGACTGCTCGATTTCCTCAAGAGCAAGAAGAACACCGCCGAGACGGCCAAGAACCGCCTGCAGATCATCATCGCCCAGGAGCGCAGCCACCGCGGCGGCCCGGACTACCTGCCGCTGCTGCAGCGCGAGCTGCTGGAAGTGATCAAGAAGTACGTCAAGGTCGATGCCGACGCGGTGCGCGTGGACCTGGCCAAGGACGGCGACAACGACGTGCTGGACATCTCCGTGGCCCTGCCGGAAGGGCCGCAACAGCCCTGATGCAGGGCCGGGGCGGCGCACCGCCCCGGCAAGCCGCGCCACGATGACGAACGATCCGGAAACCGGCGTGCTGCGCCTGCGCGACATCGGCTGGGACGCCCCCGCCGCCCTGCTGGCCGGCCACGGCCTGGCCCTGCACCGCGTCGGGGACGCCGCGCCGATCCCCGGCAGCTACTGGGGCGAGCCGGAGGCCGGCATCATCGGCTGCGACGTCTATGCCCGCGACGACACCCCGGTGCACTCGCTGCTGCACGAGGCCTGCCACCTGATCGTGCTGCCGCCGGACAGGCGCGCGGCCGTGCATACCGACGCCACCGATTCGGTGCCCGAGGAAGACGCCACCTGCTACCTGCAGATCGTGCTGGCCGCGCGCCTGCCGGGCGTGGGCAGCGCGCGACTGATGGCCGACATGGACGCCTGGGGCTACAGCTTCCGCCTGGGCTCGGCGCGCGCCTGGTTCGAGCAGGACGCGGAGAACGCCCGCCTCTGGCTGGCCGAGCGCGGGCTGCCCACCGGCTGAGGCGCGGCCCCGCGCGGCGACATCCGCGCCCGGCCCGCTTCCGAGGCGCTGCGCCCGCGCCGCCTCCTCAGTCCTGCGCCACCGCGCCGGCGAAGGCCAGGGTGGCGCGCGTGCCGCGGCCGGTGCCGCGCGGTTCCAGCCGCAGCTGCCAGCCCAGGTGCTGGCACAGGCGGGCGATGAGGTCCAGGCCGATGCCGCCGCGATCGCCGGCACCGCTGCGTGCCAGCTGCGTGTACAGGCGGGCGATCTGCCCGGCGCTCATGCCGTGGCCCGGGTCGTCCACGGTGACCACCCCCGGCGACGCCAGGGTGACGACGATGCTGCCGGCGTCGCTGTTCTCGATGGCGTTGCGCAGCAGATTGCCCAGCGCCGCCTTGACCACCTGGCCCGGCGCGGTGATCTGGCACGGCGCCTGGATGTGCACGGCCACCTCCAGGTCCTTGCCGGCCAGCAGGTGTTCGTGGTCGGCCACCACCTGGCGGATCACCTGGTCCAGGTCCACCGGTTCGCTGATCGCGCTCAGCCGGGCCGGGTCGCGCGCCAGCAGCAGCAGCAGGGAAATCAGTTGCTCCACGCCCTGCGCGGTGCCATGGATGCGCGCCACCTGCTCGCGCGCGGCGACCGGCAGGTCCGGCCGTTCCAGCGCCAGTTCGCTGGCGCCGGTGATCACCGCCATGGGCGTGCGCAGCTCGTGGCTGACGATGCCGACGAAGGCACGCTCGCGCTCGACGAAGACCTCGTTGCGCACCAGGAAGCCGTTGAAGGCCTCGGCCACGACCTCCAGTTCGGCGCTGCCGCGCGGATCGGCTCCCAGCCGCTGGCCGGGCTGGTCCGGCCGCAGCCGGCCGATGTCGGCCGACAGCCGCACCAGCGGGCGCACCAGCCGGTCCATGCCCAGCGAGAGCATCAGCAGGGTGATCAGCACCAGGGCGAGGCCGGCCACCACGCTCCAGCGCTCCACGAAATGCTCCAGCGCCTCGAAGTCGGTGATGTCCAGGGCCATCACCATGCGCTTGCCGGGATCGACCTGCCTGACCATCACCGCGCTCGGCCGGCCGCCCACCCGCACGCCGTCGTGCAGGCCGGGAGGCAGGCGCCGCAGCGGTGCCGGCAGGCCGCCGGGCGCGTCGGACGAATACAGCCGCAGGGTGTCCGAGTCCTGCCAGCGATAGCCCGGATCGGTGGCCAGGCGATGCTCCACGCTGTCCAGTTCCGAGGCCAGCAGCGCGCGCCACACCAGGTGTTCGGCCCGCTCGTGCAGGTAATGGGCCGCGCCGAACACCGCCAGGGTCATCAGGCCGATGTAGCCGAGCATCCACAGCAGCATCTGCCGCTGCAGCGGCCAGCGCTTCATGCCCCTGTCCCGGGCTTGGCCGAGGCGGCAAGGCGGTAGCCCACCCGCGGCAGGGTCTGGATCAGCTTGTCCTCGAACGGCCCGTCCACCGCCTGCCTGAGCTCGTAGATGTGCGAGCGGAGCATGTCGCCGCCGGGCCGCTCGTCGCCCCACAGGGCGAATTCGAGCTGGTCGCGCGTCACCGCCGCGGGACTGGCCCGCATCAGCACTTCCAGCAGCTTGCGGCAGGCCGGGTACAGGTGCAGCAGCTGGCCGGCGCGGCGCGCCTCCAGCGTGGACAGGTCCAGGACCAGGTCGCCCACCTCCAGCCGCTTGCGCCCCACCCGGCCGCCGGCGCGGGCGACCAGCGCCTCCAGCCGCACCTCCAGTTCGGGCAGCGCGAACGGCTTGGTCAGGTAGTCGTCCGCGCCGGCGCGGAAGCCGACGATCTTGTCCGGCAGCTCGTCGCGCGCGGTCAGCATCAGCACCGGCACGTCCGAACCGTGCACGTCGCGCAGCCGGCGCAGCACCTCCGGGCCTTCCACCCGCGGCAGCATCCAGTCCAGCACCACCGCGTCGTAGTCCTGGGTGGTGGCCAGGTGGAGGCCGACCACCCCGTCCGGGGCGGCATCGAGCACGTGCCCCCGCGCCTCGAAGTACTCGAACAGGTTGGCGATCAGGTGGCGGTTGTCCTCAATGATCAGCAGCCGCATCGCAGGCGTCTCGTGCCGTCGGGAAGAAGGCGCCATGGTACGCAAGCCGGCGGGTGCGGCGTCCGACCTTTATCCGATCCCGGCCGATGCATCATCATCTGCTTTTGTCCCCGCCCGTCCCGCCATGCACCTGTCGCCTGCTGCTTCCCTGCCTGATGGCGTTCTCGCTGCTGGCCGGGCTGGGCCTGCGCCAGCCGTCGCCACCGGACGAGCCGCGCTTTGTGCTGGCCGCGCGCACCATGGTGCAGACCGGGCAGTGGCTGGTACCGCACCGCGGCAGCGAGATGTACGCGGAGAAGCCGCCGGTGTTCATGTGGCTGCAGGCCGCCACCTGGGAACTGGTGCGCAGCTGGCCGGTGGCGTTCCTGCTGCCGTCGCTGCTGGCCGCGCTGCTCACCCTGTGGCTGGTGCGCGACCTCGGCCGGCGCCTGTGGAACCGGCGCGCCGGCGACATGGCCGCGCTGGCGCTGTTCGCCTGCCTGCAATTCGGGCTGATGGCCAAGCGCGCGCAGATCGACATGGTCGTGCTGGCGATGATCACCCTGTCGCTGTGGGCCTTGCTGCGCCACCTGCTGCAGGGGCCGTGGCGGCCGGGCCTGGCGCTGGCCGGTTTCGCCGCCGGGCTCGGCACGGTGACCAAGGGCGTGGGCTTCCTGCCGCTGCTGGCGCTGGTGCCGTGGGCGCTGTGGCGCTGGCGCGCGCGGCCGGCGCTGCCGCGCACCGGGGCCGGCGGCTGGCTGCTGCTGGCCGGCGGCTTCCTGGCCGGCACCGGCGTGTGGCTAGTGCCGCTGGGCCTGGCCCTCGTGCACGCGCCTTCGGCGCACCTGCAGGCCTACGCCCAGGAGCTCCTGTTCCGGCAGACCGGCACGCGCTACGTCTCGGCCTGGCACCACCTCAAGCCGGCCTGGTACTACCTCAAGGTGATGGCCGCGCTGTGGCAGCCGGGCGTGCTGCTGGCGCCGTGGCTGCTGCCGGCCTGGTGGCACCGCCTGCGCCGCCTGGACGGCCGCATCTGGGTGCTGGTCGGCTGGGCGCTGCTGGTGCTGGCGTTCTTCAGCGCCAGCCCGGGCAAGCGCGAGGTCTACATCCTGCCGATGCTGCCGGCCCTGTGCGTGGCGGCCGGCCCGCTGCTGGCCGCGTTGCTGCGCCGCCGCCCGGTGCGCTGGCTGCTGGCCGGCTACGTGGCGCTGGTCGCGCTGGCCGCGCTGGTGCTCGGTGCCCAGGCACTGGGCGGCCACGGCACGGTCGCCAAGGGAATCGCCGCGCGCGGCATGGACCTGGCCATCGCCCCGGCGGTCGGCGCCTGGCTGATGGCGCTGGGCCTGGGCGGGCTGGCCATCCTGGCCTGGACCCGCCTGCGCCGCGCCGGCCTGGCGACGGTGCTGTTCGCGGCCTGGCTGTGGTGCATCTACGGCGTCGGCCTGGCGCCGGCGCTGGATCCCTACGCCTCGGCCGCGCGGCTCATGCAGCGCGTCGGCCGCTACATCGGCCCGGACGCCCAGCTGGGCATGGTCGCCTGGCGCGAGCAGAACCTGCTGCAGGCCGACCGCCCGGCGGTCGACTTCGGCTTCAAGGCCGGCTGGGAGCAGCAGTGGCGCGCCGCCGCGCCCTGGCTGCTGGCCGATCCGCAGCGGCGCTGGCTGTTCGTGCTCGACCAGGCCCTGGACCCGTGCGTGGACCGCGCCGCCACCGTCGATGCCGGCGTGTCCAATCGCAATCACTGGCGCCTGGTGCCCGCCCGTGCCTGGCGGCCCGGCTGCCGGGCGGGCGCCGCACCGGCCGGCGGTGGCGACGGGAGCGAGGACGAGAAAGACGACTGAGGGCTGAACCGCCGTCCCGGACCGGGAGCCCGCGCCCCCTGTTCACGGTTGCTCAACGGCGCTCTGACCGGATTCCGACAGGCCGGCATCGATCCTAGGCGCCATGGGCACGCATTCAGGCGGCGCCCGCCATCCATCCGCGCTGGTGCCACGTTCGATGTCCATCCCCGTTCCCGCCGCCTTGCCCGCCTGTCCGCCGCGGGCGTCCTCGCACCTGCTCGCTTGCCAGCTGCTGCTGCCGTGGCTGGTCGGGCTGCCGGTGCTGGCATTGCTGCTCAACGGCGGCGACCCGTGGCTGGCCGACCACCTGTTCCATGCCGAAGGCGGGCGCTGGGCACTGCGCGATGCCTGGTTCACCACCCACCTGGTCCATCGCGACGGCAAATACCTGAGCACCCTGGCCGGGGGGGTGGCGGCCGGCCTGTTCGCCGCCAGCTGGCGCTGGCCGGCGCTGCGCCCCTGGCGGCGCGCCCTGGGCTACGCGGTGGCCGCCGTGGTCCTCTCGACCCTGGCCGTTTCCGTCCTGAAGCACCTCACCGGCATGGATTGCCCCTGGGACCTGCAGCGCTACGGCGGTACCCGGCCGCTGCTGGGGCTGTTCCAGGCCCGCCCCGCCGGCCTGCCGCCGCCTACCGAATGCTTCCCGGCCGGCCATGCCAGCGCCGGCTACGCCTGGATGTCCCTGTACTTCGCCGCGCTGCTGGCCCGGCCGCGCTGGCGCTGGGCAGGCCTGGCCGCCGGCATCGGCCTGGGCCTGTTGTTCGGCTTCTCGCAGCAGCTGCGCGGCGCGCACTTCCTCTCGCACGACGTGGCCACCGCCCTGGTGTGCTGGACGCTGGCGGCGGCCCTGTACTGGGCCTGGAGCCGCCCGGCACGGAGGGCATCGCCATGAGCTACCCGCTCGAGCTCGGGGCCGGCCCGCGCGCCACGGCGCACTGGTGGCAGCGGCGTCCACAGCTGTCCGCGGAGACGCTGATCCTGCTCGCCAGCGTGTTCTTCGCGCTGGCCTGCAACGCCCCGTTCTGGCGCAGCGCGCTGGCCACCCACCCTGCCAGCCCGCTGTTCGCCGTCGTGCTGCTGGTGCTGCTGGTGGCCGCGCACGCACTCCTGATGGGGCTGCTGATGTGGGGCCCGCTCGTGCGCCCGCTGCTGACCGTGCTGCTGGTCGCCACCGCCTGCGCCACCTACTACATGGGCCGCTACAACATCTATCTGGATGCGGACATGCTGCGCAACGTGCTGGCCACCGACCACAAGGAGTCGGGCGAACTGCTCGCGCCGTCGTTGTTCCTGGCCCTGCTCGGGTATGCCGTCGTCCCGATCGTGCTGCTGTGGCGGGTGCGCCTGCGCCGCAACGGCTTCTGGAAGGCCCTGCTGCGACGGCTGCTGTTCCTGGCCGGCGTGCTGCTGGTCGCCGGGGTGGCCGCGCTGGCGGCCGGGCAGGGCGTGGCCTCGCTGATGCGCAACCATCGCGAGATCCGCTACCTGGCCACGCCGGCCAACTACCTGGTCGCGCTGGCACAGGCCCTCAAGTCGGCCCCGGCCGCGGACGCCCCCAAGCTGCCCATCGGCGAGGATGCGCGCGCGAGCGCGCGCCCGGCCGGCAGCCGGCCGCGCCTGCTGGTGCTGGTGGTGGGCGAGACCGCGCGCGCGCAGGACTGGGGCCTGAACGGCTATGCCCGCCAGACCACGCCGGAACTGGCCGCCGATCCGGAGGTCGTCAACTTCCCCGACATGCATTCGTGCGGCACCAGCACCGAGGTCTCGGTGCCGTGCATGTTCTCGCCGTGGGGGCGCCACGACTACGACGAGAAGCGCATCCGCAGCCACCAGTCGCTGCTGGACATGCTCGCGCGCAGCGGCATCGGCGTGCTCTGGCGCGACAACCAGTCCGGCTGCAAGGGCGTGTGCGACGGCGTGCCGTTCCAGTCGCTGGCCGATGCGACCACGCCCGGCCTGTGCCACGACGGGCGCTGCATGGACGAGATCCTGCTGCAGGACCTGCCGGCCCAGGCGCGCGCGCATCCCGGCGACCGGGTGATCGTGCTGCACCAGCTCGGCAGCCACGGGCCCAGCTACTTCCAGCGCTACCCGGCCGCGTTCGCGCACTTCCAGCCGGCCTGCACCAACCCCGACCTGGGCGAATGCACGCGCCCGCAGATCGTCGCCGCCTACGACAACTCGCTGCTGTACACCGACCATTTCCTGGCGCGCACCATCGCCACCCTGCGCGGCATGGACGACTACGACACCGCGCTGGTCTACCTGTCCGACCACGGCGAGTCGCTGGGCGAGCACGGCCTGTACCTGCACGGCATGCCCTGGTCCATCGCGCCGCAGGAGCAGACCCGGGTGCCGATGGCGATGTGGTTCTCGCCACGCTTCGCCCAGGACCGCGGCCTGGACCTGTCGTGCCTGCGCCGCCGTGCCGGCCAGCGCGCCGACCACGACAACCTGTTCCCCTCGGTGCTGGGCCTGCTGCAGGTGCGCACCGCGCTGTACGACCGCTCGCGCGACCTGTTCGCCGGCTGCACCGGCTGAGGCCCGGCTTGCCGGCCGGCGGCCGGCCCTCTAGCCTGCGCCGGTTGTCCCGCGAAGGATCCGCCCCGCCATGGCCCCGCGCCGCCTGTCGTTGCTGCTGGCCCTGTCCACCCTTGCGCTGGCCGCCTGCCGGCCGTCCCCGGCACCGCCGCCGGGCGCACCGGCGGCGACGGCCGCGCCCGCCGATGCCGGCGCGGCCGCGTTCCTCGCCCGCGTCGATGCCGAGTACCGCCGCACCTGGCCGGAAACCACCGCGGCGCAATGGCTGTCCACCACCGACGCCGGCCCGGACGCGCAGCGCCTGGCCGAGCTGGCCGACGCGCGCGCGCGGGCGCGCCTGGATGCCTGGCTGGCCGAGGCCGGCCGCCACGACAACGCCTCGCTGCCGGCCGCGCAGCGCCGCCAGCTGGCCTTGCTGCGGCGCCTGGACACCGCCCCCGCACCGCCGCTGCCGGCGCAGCGCGACCAGATGGGCCGGCTGGCCGGCCGCCTGGAAGGCGGCTACGCGGCGGCGGCGGCCTGCCAGGCGGCCACCGCCGCGTGCCGGCCGCTGCCGGTGCTGGAACGGGTGCTGGCCGACAACCGCGACTACGACGCGCAGCTGCAGGCCTGGCGCGCCTGGCACGACGCCGCCGCGCCGCTGCACGCCCCGTTCCGCGCCTTCGTCGCCCTGGCCAACGCCGGCGCCCGCCACCGCGGCCAGCCCGACCTGGGCGCGCTGTGGCGCAGCGGCTACGACATGCCGCCGGCACAGCTGGAGGCCGAGGTCGAGCGCCTGTGGAAGCAGGTGGCGCCGCTGTACGGCCAGCTGCAGTGCTACGCCGGCCGGCGCCTGCAGGAGGCGTACGGCCGCCGCGGCACCCTGCCCGGCGGCCTGCTGCCGGCCCACCTGCTGGGCGACATGTGGCAGCAGGACTGGAGCAATGCCTGGGACCTGCTCCAGCCCTATCCCCAGGCCGCCTCGCCCGACGTGACCGATGCCCTGCAGCGCCGCCGCCAGGGCCGGCTGCGCGCCGCCCTGGCGCAGGTCCCGGCCGGCGATGCCGATGCCCGCTTCCTGGCCGGCCGCGATGCCGCCCGCGCCAGCGCCCAGGACATGGCCCGCCAGGCCGAGGCGTTCTACGTCTCGCTGGGCCTGCCGGCGCTGCCGCAGAGCTTCTGGCAGCGCAGCCAGTTCGTGCGCCCGCTCGAACGCCAGGCGCTGTGCGAGGCCAGCGCCTGGGACATGGACCTGGCCGGCGACGTGCGCGTGCGCATGTGCCTGGCGCCCAACGAGTCCGATTTCCTCGGGCTGGTCCACGAGATGGGCCACCTCTACTACGACCTGGCCTACCACGCCCAGCCGGTATTGCTGCAGAGCGGCGCCAACGACGCCTTCCACGAGGCGGTGGGCGATACCGCCGTGCTGGCGATGACGCCGGCCTGGCTGCACGCCGCCGGCCTGGCCGGTGCCCCGGGCGAGGATCGCCGCGCCACGATCAACGCACAGATGCGCATCGCCCTGTCCCGGCTGCCGCGGCTGCCGTTCGCGCTGGCCATGGAGCGCTGGCGCTGGGGCGTGTTCGACGGCACCATCGCGCCGGCCCAGGACAACCGCGCCTGGTGGGCGCTGAAGGCCCGCTACCAGGGCGTCGCCCCGGCGGCGCCGCGCGCCGATGACGCCTTCGATCCCGGCGCCAAGTACCACGTCGCCGCCAACATCCCGTACCTGCGCTACTTCCTGGCCGACGTGCTGCAGTTCCAGCTGCACGCGGCGCTGTGCCGGGCCGCCGGCCAGGACGGCGCGCTGCAGGCGTGCAGCATCGCCGGCAATGCCGAGGCCGGCCGGCGCCTGCAGGCGATGATGGCGCGCGGCGCCAGCCAGCCCTGGCAACGCACCTTGCAGGAGCTCACCGGCCGGGACGACTTCGACGCCGCGCCGATGCTGGAGTACTTCGCCCCGCTGTCGCAGTGGCTGGCCGAGCAGAACCGCGGCCGCGACTGCGCCTGGACGCCGGATACCGGCACGTCACCGCCCGCGCCCTGAACCGGCCCCGGCGCCGCGCCGAGTGCCGCGCGGCGGGCCGCCAGGCGTAGGCGCCCGCCCTCCCGGCCGCCGACGATTGCGGTGGGCCGTCCGTCAGTCGCCGGCCGGCAATGCCCAGCGCTCGTGGTCGCGCCCCTGGCCTTCGATGCGCAGGTAGCGCGGCGAATAGCCCGCGCCGGAACCCGGCGCGGCGCGCCAGCGCGATCGAGCCCAGGTTGTCCGGCTGGATGTTGGCGTCGATGCGGTGCAGGCCCAGCGTGTCGAACGCGTACGCCGTAGCCGGCGGCAGCGCCTGGCCCATCAGGCCGCGCCCGGCGCAGGGCACGCAGGCGTAGTACCCCAGGTAGGCGCTGCAGAAGCCGCCCATGAGGATCTGGCTGAAGTTGAACACGCCGACGATCGCTGCGCCGGCCTGCTCGCGCGCGACCAGGCTGGCGCAGTCGCCGCCGGAGAAGCGCGCGAACCAGCGCTGGAAACCGTCGTCCATGTCCAGGAACGGCCGCCCCCAGGGATGATGCAGCGCCACGCTGGCGCGATGCGCCCGGATCAGGGCCTCGGCATCGGCGCGCACGACGGGCCGCAGCGCGACCGCGGTCGCGGCCCGGGGGCGCGCCATGCCGGCGTCAGCCGACGTCGCCGTCCGGGCGGGGATGCAGCTCCTGCGCCAGCCGCGCCCTGAACTGCTCGAAATCCAGTCCCTCGGCGCGCGCCTCGGCATGCGCGGCGTCCTTGAGCGCGTCCGAGTAGACCAGCCGCACCGGCGTGCCGGCGCGCTCGTGCAGCTCGCCGGCGGCCATGATCAGCGCCAGCACCCGGGCGGCGCTGTCGGATTCGCCGGCGATGCGCCCGTCCATGCCCAGCACCCAGACCCCGTCGCGGCGCACGATGCCGGCCAGCAGCCGGCGCTGCGGATCGCGCAGTTCGGCATGCGGCTCGATCGGGGCCGGCGGCTGCAACGGTTCCTGGCGGCGGGCGCGTTCGGCCTCGCGCCGGTGGCGCTCGCGGCGCGCCTTGGACTGGATGGACATGCCCTCTCCTGGCTTGCTGGACGGCACCAGCTTACAGATCGGCCGCCACGCGGCCACGTCGTTCGCGCCGGCACGCGCGCCGGTCCCAGCGCCAGAACAGCCAGCCGAGCAGGAAGAAACCGCCGAAGCCGCAGGCCAGCCACAGCGGGTCGTGCGCCAGCAGCGGCGAGACCACCCCGGCCACGACGGCGTTGGCGGTGAGCTGGGTGAAGGCCTGCAGCGAGGACGCCAGCCCGCGCTGGTGCGGGTACAGGTCCAGCACCGCCAGCGAGATGACCGGGTAGATCAGCCCCATGCCGACGCCGCCGGCGAAGATCGGCAACAGCGCCCACGGCACCGCGATCGTCTGCACCGAGGCGGTATAGGCGATCGCGCCCAGCGCCGCCGCGCCGCAGCACAGGTAGCCGATGCGGACCTGCAGGTGGGGCGCCAGCCGTCCGGCCATGCGCCCGGACAGGAACGAACCCAGGGTCATGCCGCCGATGGTGGGAATGAACAGCCAGGCGAAGCCCTGCTCGTCCTTGCCCAGCATGTCCATCACGAACGCCGGGGCCGAGGCGATGTACAGGAACATGCCGCAGAAATTGAACGCGGCCGCCGCGGCCAGGCGCTGGAAGCGCGGGTCGAAGCCGATGCGCAGGTAGTCGCCCAGCCGTTGCCGCGGCGCCATCGGCATGCGCTGCGGCGGCGGCAGCGTCTCCGGCAGCCAGCGCGCGCTGGCCGCCAGCAGCAGGCCGGAGAAGGCCACCAGGAACCAGAAGATCGCCGGCCAGCCCAGCCCGGCGGCGAGGATCCAGCCGCCGATGATCGGCGCGATCGCCGGGGCGATGCCGAAGATCATCGCCACCTGGCTCATCAGCCGCTGCGCGTCGGCGCCCTGGTACAGGTCGCGGATCGCCGCGCGGCCGACGATCATGCCCACACCGGCGGACATGCCCTGCAGCGCGCGGAACGCCAGCAGCGTCGGCAGGTCGCGCGCCAGTGCGCAGCCGACCGAGGCGCCGACGAACACCACCAGCCCGGCCAGGATCACCCGCCGCCGGCCCCAGGCATCGGACAGCGGCCCGTGCACCAGGCTCATCAGCGCATAGGCCAGCAGGTAGACGCTGATGACCTGCTGGATCGCCACCGGCTCGACCGCCAGTTGCCGCGCCAGCTGCGGGAACGCCGGGAACACGGCGTCGATCGAGAACGGGCCGAACATCGCCAGCGCGGCCAGCAGCAGCGCCATGCGGCGGGGAGAGGGGACGGGGGCGTTCATGCGGCAGGTCTTCGGTGGGCGCCACGCGCCGGCACGGACGCGGACAGGCATGCCGGCGCCGTCGCTTGCCGCGCGGCGCCGGAAGGCAGTTCGGGAAGGCGGCCATGGTAACGGCCGCGGCCATCCAGGTTAAGCCTCGGCCGGGCCCGGCGTTCAGGCCGCGCCCGGCGCCCCTTCAGCTCCACGGGGTTGCCTTCCGGGCCGGCCGGGTACGGCGACGGTCCCGTGCCGCGGGAGGTACGGCGACGGCCCCGCGCCGCGGGCGCCGTAGCGCGGTCCGTGGGCGCCGGGCTGCACGCCACGGGTGCGCAGCCGGGCCTCCAGCGCCGTGCGGTCGAACGGCGCCCCCCGCAGGCACAGCTGGTCCATGTGCCGCGCCCGCGGCGGCGCCTCCCGCCGCGCCGGCCGGGCTCGCCGGCCCCGTCCGCCAGGTCGATCAGGCTGGCGCCGGCGCGCAGTTGCACCCGGCCCGGCGCGTCCGGGCGCCGCTCCTGCGTGCCCCCCCGCACCCGGCAGTAGAACGCCTGCCTCGCGCGCCCGCAGCACGACGTGGTCGATGCCCCGCACCGCAAGCGGCGGTCGCCCGTTCGTGCCCGCCCTCCCGACGATCCGCGACGGCCAGGGTCGCACGCACGATGCCCATGCCGCCGCCTCGGCGCCCGGGCGGGCGGGCTATAATCGCCACGATCCGGTGGGAGAAGCGGAAGTCCGCTGCCGAAGGCGCAACGCCCGTAATCGCTCAGGCCCGATACCACCGTTGCAACAACACTCTGGAGAGATCGGCCCGCCTTCCCGGCAGCGGCCGGCGCCGAAGGGGCACGAAGCAGCCGCACGCTTCCAAACTCTCAGGCAGAAGGACAGAGGGGCGCGAAACGACCGGCACACCTGCGATCCGGCGCCTGCGCGCGGGCGCGGCGGGCCGCGCCGCCCCGTCCCTTCGCTCCGGAAGCCGCCATGCCCCAGAACCCTCCTTCCCTGCGTGACCTCGAACACGCCGACGCCTTCGTCGGCCGCCACATCGGCCCCGACGCGCACGAGATCGCGCGCATGCTGCGCGTGGTCGGCTACGACTCGCTGGACGCGCTGACCGATGCCATCGTCCCCGGCGGCATCCGCAGCCCGGAGGCGCTGGCCCTGCCCGGCGCGGTCACCGAGGAGCAGGCGCTGGCCCGCATCCGCGCCATCGCCGCGCGCAACCAGGTGCTGCACAGCTTCATCGGCCAGGGCTACTACGGCACCTTCACCCCGCAGGTGATCGTGCGCGACATCCTGGAGAACCCGGCCTGGTACACGGCCTACACGCCCTACCAGGCGGAGATCTCGCAGGGCCGCATGGAGGCGCTGATCAACTTCCAGACCCTGGTCGCCGACCTCACCGGGATGGAGATCGCCAACGCCTCGCTGCTCGACGAGGCCACCGCCGCGGCCGAGGCGATGACCCTGGCGCGCCGCGCCGGCAGGTCGAAGTCCAACGCGTTCTTCGTCCACGACGCGGTGCACCCGCAGACCCTGGAAGTGCTGCGCACCCGCGCCGAGCCGCTGGGCATCGAGCTGGTCGTGGGCGCCCCGGAACTGGCGCGCGAGGCCGACGTCTTCGGCCTGCTGCTGCAGTACCCGGACACCACCGGCGCGATCGGCGCGCATGCCGACCTGGTCGCGGCGGTGCATGCGCGCGGCGGCCTGGTGGCGGTGGCCACCGACCTGCTGGCGCTGACCCTGCTCACCCCGCCGGGCGAGTGGGGCGCGGACATCGTGGTCGGCAACAGCCAGCGCTTCGGCGTGCCGCTGGGCTTCGGCGGCCCGCACGCCGCGTTCATGGCCTGCCGCGACGCCTGGAAGCGCTCCATGCCCGGGCGCCTGATCGGCGTGTCCATCGACGCACAGGGCAACCCGGCCTACCGCCTGGCGCTGCAGACCCGCGAGCAGCACATCCGCCGCGAGAAGGCCACCTCCAACATCTGCACCGCGCAGGTGCTGCTGGCGGTGATGGCCAGCATGTATGCGGTCTACCACGGCCCGCAGGGCCTGACGCGCATCGCCCGCCGCACCCACCGCCTCACCGCGATCCTGGCCGCGGCGCTGCGCGGCGCCGGCGTCGCGCTGGCCAACGCGCAGTTCTTCGACACCCTGCGCATCACCGGCGTGGACGCGGCCGACGTGCTCGCCCGCGCCGTGGCCGCCGGCTACAACCTGCGCGACTTCGGCGACGGCAGCGTCGGCATCAGCCTGGACGAGACCGCCACCCGCGCCGACGTGGTCGCCCTGGCCGGCCTGTTCGGCGCCGGCATCGCCGATGCCGGCGGCACGGCCGCGGCGACGGGCATCGACGCGCTGGACGCGGCCACGCCCGACGCCCTGCCCGAGGCCCTGCGCCGCACCAGCGCGTTCCTGCAGCACCCGGTGTTCAACCGCTGCCACAGCGAGCACGACCTGCTGCGCTACCTGCGCGCGCTGGCCGACAAGGACCTGGCCATGGACCGCACCATGATCCCGCTGGGCTCGTGCACCATGAAGCTCAACGCCACCGCCGAGATGGTGCCGGTCACCTGGCCGGCATTCGCCGACATCCATCCGCTGGCCCCGGCGGCGCAGACCGCGGGCTACCGCCAGCTGATCGGCGAGCTGGAGGCGATGCTGGCCGAGTGCACCGGCTACGACGCGGTCAGCCTGCAGCCCAACTCCGGCGCCCAGGGCGAGTACACCGGCCTGCTCGCGATCCGCGGCTGGCACGCCTCGCGCGGCCAGGGCCACCGCGACATCTGCCTGATCCCGGAGTCCGCGCATGGCACCAACCCGGCCTCGGCCACCCTGGCGGGCATGAAGGTGGTGGTGGTCAAGTGCGACGCGCACGGCAACGTCGACGTCGCCGACCTGGAGGCGCAGGCCGCGCGCCACGCCGACCACCTGGCCGCGCTGATGATCACCTACCCCTCCACCCACGGCGTGTTCGAGGAGGACGTGGTCGAGATCTGCGAGATCGTCCATCGCCACGGCGGCCAGGTGTACACCGACGGCGCCAACATGAACGCGCTGGTCGGCGTCGCCAAGCCCGGCAAGTGGGGCTCGGACGTATCCCACCTGAACCTGCACAAGACCTTCTGCATCCCGCACGGCGGCGGCGGCCCGGGCGTGGGCCCGTGCGCGGTCAAGGCGCACCTGGCGCCGTTCCTGCCGCGTGCCGGCCTCCCGGGCGCCGGATCCGGCGCCGGGGCCGGGACCGGGGGATCGGCGGGCGCCGGCGGCATGGTCTCGGCCGCGGCCTACGGCAGCGCCTCGATCCTGCCGATCAGCTGGATGTACATCACCCTGATGGGCGCGGCCGGCCTGCGCAAGGCGACCCAGGTCGCCCTGCTCAACGCCAACTACATTTCGCGCCAGCTGGCGCCGTACTTCCCCACGCTCTACACCGGCCGCAACGGCCTGGTCGCGCACGAATGCATCCTCGACCTGCGCCCGCTGGAGAAGGCCAGCGGCATCGGTGCCGAGGACGTGGCCAAGCGCCTGGTCGACTTCGGCTTCCACGCCCCGACGCTGAGCTTCCCGGTGGCCGGCACGCTGATGGTCGAGCCGACCGAGAGCGAACCGCAGGCCGAGCTGGACCGCTTCATCGAGGCGATGATCGCCATCCGCCAGGAGATCGACGCGGTGATCGACGGCCGCCTGGACCGCGAGGACAACCCGCTGCACAACGCCCCGCACACCGCGCTGATGGTCGGGGCCAGCCAGTGGACCCACGCCTACCCGCGCGAGCAGGCCGCCTGGCCGCTGGCCAGCCTGCGCACCGCCAAGTACTGGCCGCCGGTGGCGCGCGTGGACAACGTCTACGGCGACAAGCACGTGATGTGCGCCTGCATCCCGGTGGACGCGTACCGCGAGGACGCCGAAGCCTGAGTGCCCGGCAAGCCCCGCTCCGGCGGGGCTTGCCCGTTGTGGGCGCGATCCGGCGCAGCCCGGGCGCGTCCGCGGCAGGCGGGTCCGGCCGTCCGATCCGGTCCGGGGCCGACGCCGGCTCGCCGCCGCGGCGGCAGGCGTCCGGCGCACGCCCGCATCCACCGCATCCTCTCCGTCGCATCCTCTCCGTCGCAAGCGCATGCCGGCGACCGACGCGGTGCCATGCGCAGCGGCTATGCTGGTCGCCCGCCTGCCACGGCCATGCCGCGATGACCGCCGCCCTCGCCCGCCCGCTGCTCGCCGTTCTCCTCGCCGTGGCCGCCGCGGTGGCGAACGCCGCGGCACCGCCCACGCCGGCGCCCGCATCCGCGCCCCCTGCACCCGCATTCGAGCTGGTCGCGCTCGGCGTGCGCGGCGGCGACCTGGACGGCGACCTCAGCGCCTGGCTGGTGCGCGGGTCCGGCGATGCGCGCTACCTCGCCCTGGACGCGGGCACCTTGCTCAACGGCCTGCGCGTGGCGCGCGCCAGGGGCGCCTTCGCCACCTTCGCCACCCCGCCGGCCTGTCGCGGGCTGTCCGCGGACGGCTGCCTGCTGCGCGAGGGCATCGCCGGCTATTTCGTCAGCCACCCGCACCTGGACCACGTCGGCGGCCTGCTGATCGCCGCGCCCGACGACAGCGCCAAGCCCATCTACGGCCTGGCCACGACCCTGGACGCGCTGTCGCGCGACTACTTCAACTGGAGCGCCTGGCCCAACTTCGCCGACCGCGGCGCGGCGCCGGCGCTGGGCCAGTACCGCCTGCTCGCGCCGGGCGAGGACCGCGAGTTCGCCATCGACGGCACCGCCCTGCACGCGCGCCTGCTGCCGCTGCAGCACGACCGCATGGTGTCCTCGGCCCTGCTGGTGCGCGCCGGCCAGGACTGGCTGGCCTACTTCGGCGACACTGGCCCGGATGCCGTGCAGCATTCCACCCGCCTGGCCGAAGCCTGGAAGCGGCTGGCGCCGTTGCTGCGCAGCGGCCGCCTGCGCGCGCTGGTGATCGAGACCTCCTACCCCGACGGCGTGGCGGACGAGCGCCTGTACGGCCACCTCACCCCGCACTGGCTGCTGGCCGAGCTACACGCGCTGGCGCGCGAGACCGGAGGCGAGGCGCCGCTGCGCGGGCTCGCCGTGGTGGTCACCCACATCAAGCCCAGCCTGGGCGACGGCCCCGACCCGCGCCAGCAGATCGGCGCGCAACTGCAGGCCGGCAACGACCTGGGCGTGCGCTTCCTGTTCCCGCGGCAGGGCGACCGCCTGGTGTTCTAGCGGAGGCCTGCAGCGGTAGCGGCCGCGCCGCGCCGCGCCGCTCAATCGTGGAAGATCGCCGGCGTCCCCACCCAGATCATCCGCACCTCCTCCAGCGCGTGCATGTCGTAGGGATGGCGCTGGTCGAAGTGCGCGCTGTCGCCGGGGCCGAGCACGAAGCTGCGCCGGCCCATCTTCACCTGCAGCCGGCCGCTGAGGACGTACCAGAAGCCCTCGCCCTCGCGCCGCATGGTCGGCGCGGTCAGGCCCGCCGGCACGGTCAGGCGCAGCGCCTCCATCTTGCGCTCGCTGTGGCGGCCGCTCAGCCGCTCGTAGACCACCGAGGAGCCCAGCTCGATCGGCTCGCCCTCCGACGCACGGCAGATCACCTGGCGCGGCGTGGGCACGCGGGTGAAGTAATCCAGTTCCACTTCCAGCGCCCGCGCCAGCGCCTCCAGCGACAGCAGCGAGGGCGAGGCCAGGTTGCGCTCGACCTGCGACAGGAACGGCGCCGACAGGCCGGAACGCTGCGCGACCTGCTGCAGGGTCAGGCCCATGCGCTTGCGGCGATCGCGGATCGCGGCGCCGATCGGCAACCGTTCCTGGCCCGCCGGCTCGGCCATCGCCATCAGGAGGTGTGGTCGGAAACGATGCGCCAGTGGCCGCCCTGGCGGTGGAACAGCAGCGTGGTCAGGCCGCTGGCGACCTGGCCGCTGGCCTGACGGAGCGTGTAGCGGCCGGTGACGAAGGCGTAGTCGGGGCCGGTGCGCACGGTCTCGAGCACCGCGATGGACAGCTCGCCCATCGGCTCGCCCTTGGCGAAGCGCGCGGCGTACATCGCGCGGATGCCGTCGTAGCCGTGGGTCATGCCCGAGGCGTTGATGTAGGCGATCGTGGGCGAATGCTCGTACAGCGACATGAAGGCATCCAGGTCGCCGCGGCTCCAGGCCGCGGCACTGTCCCCGAGCGCCGCGGTGATCGCCTGCGTCAGCGCGGGGTCGGCCGCGGCGGCCGGGGATGCGGGCGGGGCGGCGTGGGCGTCGAGCAGGGGCATGGCGGCAAGCATGGCAGCGATCAGCAGGGTGCGCATCGGAGGTTCCGGTCTGGGAAGGGACGCCGGCGGGCGTGGGGCGACCTTAGCCCAGCACGTGGCGAATGTTCAAATTTTGTTGACTTGATCAAAATTTTTTGACAATGATCGGCCGGCCGCTCCCCGGCTCCTTCCTCCCGCACCCAGGCCCCACCCCCATGCCCAAGTCCCGCACCCCGTTGCTGGCCGTCACCCTGCTGGCCCAGGCCCTGGCCGTCCAGCTGGCCGCCGCCCAGACCGCGCCCGCCAAGGCCGACGCCGAGCCCAAGACCCTGGACGACATCGTCGTCACCGCCACCAAGCGCGCGCAGAGCGCGCAGACCGTGCCGATCAGCATGACCGCCATCTCCGGTGCCGAGCTGGAACGCCGCGGCGTGAACGGCCTGTCCGACCTGGCCCGCATCGCCCCGTCGCTGAGCGTCAACTCCTCCGGGCCCGGCTCCAACAACCTGGTGATCCGCGGCATTTCCTCCACCGCCGGCTCGGCGGCGACGGTGAGCTACTACCTGGACGACGTGCCGATCTCCGCGTCCAGCAACGCGGCGCTGCTGTCCACCCGCGGCGTGATCGACCCGACCCTGTTCGACGTGGAGCGGGTGGAGGTGCTGCGCGGCCCGCAGGGCACGCTGTACGGCTCCAGCTCGATGGGCGGCACGATCAAGTACGTGTCCGTGCAGCCGGACACCGAGTACGGCGAAGGCCGGATCAAGGCCGACCTCTCCAATACCCACACCGGCGGCTTCAACGGCAACCTCAGCGGCTCGTTCAACCTCCCGATCAAGAAGGACGTGATGGGCCTGCGCGTGTCCGCCTACACCCGCTACGACGACGGCTACATCGACCGCTACGCCATCGACCCGAGCGACTACCTCAAGGCCGACTACGGCCACAAGCAGGACAACGTCAACACCTACCGCACCTCCGGCGTGCGCGCCGCGCTGCTGATCAAGCCGGACGAGAGCCTGAGCATCACCCCCAGCATCATCTACCAGTACGTGAAGCTGGGTTCGCCGTTCACCTACGACAAGAACCCCGGCACCGACAGCGACGCCTACCAGGTGCGCGACGTGGACGAGCGCAACGTGCAGAAGTCGATGATCTCCAACCTGGCCGTCACCAAGCACTTCGACGCGCTCGACCTGACCTCGTCCAGCTCGTACTTCACCCGCAAGTTCGACATCCGCGACGACAGCTCCAAGGTCATCAACTACTTCTTCGGCCTGCCGTCGGTGTACCCGGTGACCATGTACGGCAACTACGAGAACAAGGAATTCACCCAGGAATTCCGCGCGTCCAGCCAGCTCTCCGGGCCGCTGCAGTACACCGCCGGCGTGTTCTTCCACAACGTGCGCGCGCCGCTGGCCTCGTCCATTCCCTACCCGGCCGGCTTCAACGAGACCTTCGGCACCCCGTTCCCGGACTACGCCACCCTCTACGCCGGCGCCCGCTACGCCACGCTGAAGGAATACGCGGTGTTCGGCGAGCTGTCCTACGCCTTCACCGACAGGCTCAAGGGCACCATCGGCATCCGCGGGTTCAAGGTGGACCAGACCTTCGAGCAGTCCGGCGACGGCCTGCTCAACGGCGGCCCGAGCAGCGTGCGCAACACCTCCAGCGACCGCGGCGCCACGCCCAAGTACACGCTGCAGTACCAGGCCACGCCCGACAGCATGGTCTACGCCACCGTATCCAAGGGCTACCGCCCCGGCGGCCCGAACAATCCGGCGCCGGCCACGCTGTGCGGGACCGAGGTGGCCGGCCTGGGCCTGAGCCAGTCGCAGCTGAGCAAGTACGGCCCCGACTACCTGTGGAACTACGAGGCCGGCTTCAAGACCGCCTGGCTCGACCGCCGCCTGCAGGTCAACGGCTCGGTCTACCACATGGACTGGAAGGACGTGCAGCAGCAGATCGTGCTCAGCTGCGGCTACAACATCACCGCCAACTTCGGCAAGGCGGTCAGCGACGGCGGCGAGCTGGAGGTCAACTACCTGCCCAGCAACGACGTCACCCTCAGCCTGGGCGCCGGCTACAACGACGCGCACCTGAAGAACGACGTGCCGGGCACCGCGGCCAAGGACGGCGACCGCCTGACCAACGTGCCGCGGTTCAGCGGCTCGGCCTCCGCCGAGTACCGCTTCCCGGTCAACGACACCTACGAGGGCTTCGTGCGCGGCGACATCGGCTTCGTCGGCAATTCCACCTTCCTGTACGACCGCACCAGCCCGTTCTACCGCCGCGGCGGCTTCGCGGTCACCAACCTGCGCGCCGGCGTGCGCGGCGGCAACGGCATCGACATGTCGGTGTACGTGACCAACCTGTTCGACAAGCGCGGCGAGACCGACCTGCCGGTGGCGATCTCGGCCGACCTGCCGACCACCCGGCGCGTGGCGATCAACCAGCCGCGCACCATCGGCGTGACCTTCGAGTACGGCTTCTGACGGGTACTGCCGTCGCCGCCGCTGGAACTGGAAGGGGAGCCCGTCGGCTCCCCTTTCTTGTTGGCTTGTCGGCTGCTTGCCGGGCGCCCGGGCCCGCCGCGCCGGCCTCGCCCGGCGCGCCGTGGCGGCCACGCACCGTCCCGCCGGTTCAGTGGCATTGCACATGCGCCCGCCGCGCGGGCGCTAGGCTGGCGGTCTCCCCAGTTGCAGGAGCATTCGCATGCAGGCGATCAGTCGACGCGGCTTCATCGGCGGCGTGGCCATGGCGGGCATGGCCGGGATGATGGCCATGGCCGGCGCGGGCGCCGCGCCCCGTCCAGGCGGGCCGGCGGCGGCCGCGGCGCCACGCCGGATTGCGCTGCGCGGCGGGCCCGCGGTTCCCGCCCTGGGCATGGGGTCCTGGCACCTGGGCCAGGGCCGGCATCCGGCCGCGCAGGAGATCCAGGCCCTGCGCACCGGGCTGGAGCTGGGCCTGGACCTGATCGACACCGCCGAAATGTACGGCGACGGCGCGGCCGAGCGCCTCATCGGCCAGGCCATTCAGGGCACCCGGCGCCCCTACCTGGTATCCAAGGTCCTGCCCTCGCATGCCGACACGCGCGGCGTGGCGCGTGCCTGCGATGCCAGCCTGCGCCGGCTGGGCGTGGAACGGCTGGACCTGTACCTGCTGCACTGGCGCGGCCGCGTGCCGCTGGCCGAGACCGTGGCCGCGTTCGAGGCGCTGCGCGCGGCGGGCAAGATCGCCGCGTGGGGCGTCTCCAACTTCGACGTGGCCGACATGGAGGAACTGTGGCGGGTCCCGGACGGCGAGCGCTGCGTGGTGGACCAGGTGCTCTACAACGTCGGCAGCCGCGGCATCGAGTTCGACCTGCTGCCGTGGTGCCAACGCCACCAGGTCACGGTGATGGCCTATTCGCCGCTGGGCAGCCGCGCCCTGCTCGGCAATGCGGTGCTGGCCCGCATCGCCGCGCGCCACGGGGTGGACGCCCCCGCGGTGGCGCTGGCCTGGGCGATCCGCAGCGGGCGGGTCATCGCCATTCCCGAGTCCGGCTCGCCCGGGCACGTGCGTGCCAACGCGACGGCGCTGTCGCTGCGCCTGGCGGCGGCGGACCTGGCCGAGCTCGATGCCGCCTTCCCGCCACCGACGCGCAAGCAGCCGCTGGACGTGCTGTAGCGGTACGGTCCGTGCGGCCGTGGCAGGCCGGCCAGCTTCCTGCGCGGTGCACCGGTCGCGATGCCCGCGGCCCGGCATGCCCGCCTGCCGGGTTCATTCCACCGCCGGCCGGCGCCACAGGTACAGCGCCACCGCGACGTTGACCAGCGCCACCAGCCCGACGTAGTGCGCCGGGGCGAGGTGGCCCACGCGGGCGGTGAGGTAGCCGATCAACGGCGGCGTCACCGCGCCGGCGATGGCATAGGCCAGGTTGTAGGACAGCGCCAGGCCGGTATAGCGCACCGCCGGCGGGAACGAGGCCACCATCACCGCCGGCACCACCCCGGCCACGCCCGCGGTGAAACCGGCCAGCGCGTACAGCGGCAGGAAGTGGCGCCCGCCGGCGGCCAGGTCCAGGTACAGCGCGTACACCGCCACCAGCAGGCACAGCGCGGCCACCAGCAACGCCGGGGCGCGGCCGATGCGATCGCTCAGGAATCCGGTCCACAGGCAGCCGGCCACCAGGCAGCAGGCGGCGATGACGTTGCCGCGCGCGGCCAGCGCCTCGGGCACGCCGAACGCGGACTGGATCAGCGTCGGCGTCATCAGGATCACCACCACGATGCCCGCGGTCAGCACCCAGGTGACCAGCATCGACACCACCACGCCGCCGCCGTATCCCTTGAGCACGCGCTTGATCGGCCATTCCCCGGCCAGTGCCCGCTGCGCGCGCAGGCGCGCGAACACCGGCGTCTCGGCCAGCCAGCGCCGCAGCCACACCGAAACGAAGCCGAACACGCCGCCGACCACGAAGGCCAGGCGCCAGCCGTAGGCCAGCACCTCGGCCGGGGCGAAGTGGTGCACCACCCAGGACGCCATCAGCGAGCCCATCAGCGTGCCGACGTTGATGCCGGCGCTGAGGCTGCCCACCGCGAAGCCCACGCCCGAGCGCGGCGCATGCTCGGCCACGAACACCCACGCCCCCGGCATCTCGCCGCCGATCGCCAGGCCCTGCAGCATGCGCAGCGCCAGCAGCAGCAGCGGCGCGGCCGCGCCGAGCTGGGCATAGGTCGGCAGCAGGCCGATCAGCAGCGTCGGCAGCGCCATCAGGAAGATGCTCAGCGAGAACATGCGCTTGCGCCCGGTGCGGTCGCCGAAGTGCGCCATCAGCACGCCGCCGAGCGGGCGCACCAGGTAGCCGGCGGCGAAGATCGCGTAGATCTGCAGCTGCGCCAGCCAGGCGGGGATGTGCGCCGGGAAGAACAGCTCGCCCAGGGTGCGGGTGAAGAACACGAAGACGACGAAGTCGTAGAACTCCAGCGCCCCGCCCAGGGCGGACAGGCCGAGCACCTTGGCATCGTTGCGCGCGATGGCGACCGTGGACATGGGGCCGAAGGCTCCGGGAATGGGGGACCGGGCACGATAGCGCGGCGGCCGCGGCTGCGGCGAGCCCGCAGCGCGCGGCCGGCGGAACACCGTTTTCCGCGCACGGCATCCCCGGCCCCGGCTGGACGCGCGGGCTAGCCCGTGCGGGACGGGGTCCGCGGCCGTGGGCGGCGCAGGTAGACCGCCACCACGATGGCGGCCAGCGACACCAGGGCCACGTAGTGCGCCGGCGCGAGCGTGCCGGCCCCGCGCGACAGGTAGCCGATCAGCGGCGGCGTCGCCGCGCCGGCGACGGCATAGGCCAGGTTGTAGGACAGCGCCAGGCCGGTGTAGCGCACCGCCGGCGGGAACACGCCGACCATCACCGCCGGCACCACCCCGGCCACGCCCGCGGCCAGGCCGGCCAGCGCGTACAACGGCAGGAAGTGATGTCCGCCGGCGGCCAGGTCCAGGTACAGCGCGTACACCGCCGCCAGCAGCGCCGCCGATCCGGCCAGCAGGGCGCGGGCCGCGCCGATGCGGTCGGTCAGGGCACCGGCGAGCAGGCATCCGACGACCAGGCAGGCCGAGGCCAGCACGTTGCCGCGCGTGGCCAGCCCGGCGGACACGCCGAAGGCGCCCTGCACCACCGTGGGCGTCATCAGGATCACCACCACGATCGCCGCGGTCAGCACCCAGGTGGCCAGCATCGACACGCCCACCGCGGCCGGGTGATCGCGCAGCACGCGCTTGAACGGCAGTTCCTCCACCAGCTGCCGCTCGGCCTGCATCTGCAGGAACACCGGCGTCTCGGCCAGCCAGCGCCGCAGCCACACCGCGACGAAGCCGAACACCCCGCCGACGAGGAACGGCAGGCGCCAGGCGCCGGCCAGCACCTGGTGCTCGTCGAAGCGGCCGTGCAGCCACAGCGCGGTGAGCGAGCCGAGCAGGATGCCCACGCTCATGCCCGAGCACAGGCTGGCCGCGGCAAACCCCCCCCGCCGCGCCGGCACGTGCTCGGCCACGAACACCCACGCCCCCGGCATCTCGCCGCCGATCGCCAGGCCCTGCAGCATGCGCAGCGCCAGCAACAGCAGCGGGGCGGCGGCGCCGAGCCGGGCGTAGGTCGGCAGCAGGCCGATCAGCAGCGTCGGCAGCGCCATCAGCAGCAGGCTCAGGGTGAACATGCGCTTGCGTCCCAGGCGGTCGCCGAAGTGCGCCATCACCAGCCCGCCCAGCGGCCGTACCAGGTAGCCGGCGGCGAAGATGCTGTAGACCTGCAGCTGCGCCAGCCACGGCGGCATGCCCGCCGGGAAGAACAGCTCGCCCAGGGTGCGGGTGAAGAACACGAAGATGACGAAATCGTAGAACTCGAGCGCGCCGCCCAGGGCGGACAGGCCGAGCACCCGGGCATCGTGGCGGCCCGCGGGGAAGCTGCTCATCGGCAACGGAAGGTGGACGAGGGAAAGGGGCGACACGATAGCCAATCGCACCGGTTTCCACTGATACCAATTGCCTGGACTGCCCGGCCACGGCGTGAACCGGGCGTGCACGCCGCCACCGGCGGCGACCACCCCTGGTTAACACCGCGGCCGCCAAGGTGGGACTCACCCAGATAAAACGGAGCACCGCCATGGTCGCCAGCAAGCCGTCACGCAAGCCCGCCGCTTCCGCAAGGAAGGCCACCGATGTCCGCGGCAACGCCGACGAACTGCACCAGCAGGCCGGCGACGGGCATCCGCCGCTCACCACCAACCAGGGCATCCCGGTCAGCGACGACCAGAACTCGCTGCGCGCCACCCCGCGCGGGCCGACGCTGCTGGAAGACTTCATCCTCCGGGAGAAGATCACCCACTTCGACCACGAGCGCATCCCCGAGCGCATCGTCCATGCGCGCGGCAGCGCGGCGCACGGCTACTTCGAGCTGACCCGGTCGCTGTCGAAGTACACCACCGCGAAGATCTTCACCGAGGTCGGCGCGAAGACGCCGCTGTTCGCGCGCTTCTCCACCGTCGCCGGCGGCGCCGGCTCGATCGACACCCCGCGCGACGTGCGCGGCTTCGCGGTCAAGTTCTACACCCCGGAGGGCAACTGGGACCTGGTCGGCAACAACATCCCGGTGTTCTTCATCCAGGACGCGATCAAGTTCCCGGACTTCGTGCATGCGGTGAAGATGGAGCCGGACCGCGGCTTCCCGCAGGCGGCCACCGCCCACGACACCTTCTGGGACTTCGTCTCGCTCACCCCGGAGGCCATGCACATGGTCATGTGGGCGATGAGCGACCGCACCCTCCCGCGCTCGCTGCGGATGATCGAAGGCTTCGGCGTGCACAGCTACCGCCTGGTGGACGACAACGGCGCGAGCACCTTCGTCAAGTTCCACTGGCGGCCCAAGCTGGGGCTGCAATCGACGATCTGGGACGAGGCGGTGAAGATCGCCGGCGCCGACCCGGACTTCCACCGCCGCGACCTGTTCGAGGCGATCCAGGCCGGCGACTTCCCGGAGTGGGAACTGGGCGTGCAGCTGTTCACCCAGGAACAGGCCGACCAGTTCCCGTTCGACCACCTCGACCCGACCAAGCTCATCCCCGAGGAGACCGTGCCGCTGACCATCGTCGGGCGCATGGTGCTGGACCGCTGGCCGGACAACTTCTTCGCCGAGACCGAGCAGGTGGCGTTCTGCCCGGCCAACATCGTGCCCGGCATCGATTTCTCCGACGACCCGCTGCTGCAGGGGCGGCTGTTCTCCTACCTGGACACGCAGCTGTTGCGCCTGGGCGGCCCGAACTTCCACCAGATCCCGATCAACGCGCCCAAGTGCCCGTTCGCCAACCACCAGCGCGACGGCCACATGCAGATGGGCCAGCCCAAGGGCCGCGTCGCCTACGAGCCCAGCTCGCTGCAGCCGGATGCGCCGCGCGAGACCCCGCGCGGCTTCCGCAGCTTCGCCCAGCCGGCCGGCGACGGGACCAAGGGCCGCATCCGCGCCGAGAGCTTCGCCGACCACTACAGCCAGGCACGGCTGTTCTTCCGCAGCCAGAGCGCGCCGGAGCAGGCGCACATCGCCTCGGCACTGGTGTTCGAGCTGTCCAAGGTGGAGACCGCGCACGTGCGCGAGGCCATCGTCGGCCACCTGCGCCACATCGACGAGGACCTGGCCGGACGCGTGGCCGAGGGCCTGGGCCTGGAGACCATGCCGCCGGCGCCGCCGGCCGCGGCCGGCCCGTTCGACATGCCGGCCTCGCCCGCGCTGCAGATCATCGGCAGGATGAAGGACACGCTGAAGGGACGCAGCATCGGCATCCTGGTCCACGACGGCTCGGACGTGGCCATCGTCCGGAACCTGCGCAAGGCCGCCGAGGCGGCCGGGGCCACGGTCAAGCTGGTGGCGCCGCGGCTGGGCGGCGTCAAGCTGAGCGACGACAGGAAGCAGGACGTGGACGGCCAGCTCGCCGGCACGCCCTCGTGCGTGTTCGACGCGGTGGCGGTGGTGCTCTCGCCCGAGGCCGGCCGGCAGCTGGCGCGCGACTCGGCGGCGGTCGATTTCGTCGCCAACGCCTGGGCGCACCTGAAGGCCATCGCCACCGACACCGGCGCGCAGCCGCTGCTCAAGGCCGGCAATGTCGGCAAGGACCCCGGCGTGGTGGACGCGGAGGACGCCAAGGGCTTCGTCGCCGCCGCCAGGACCCGGCAGTGGGCGCGCGAGAAGAAGCTGCGGATGCTGGCGTAGCGCGGCGGGGACGACGGGGCCGGGGATTGCGAGGGACCGGCTCCAGGCAACCCGTGCGTGGGGTGTTCCGGTTCGCGAAACGCGCGGGCATCTCCCGGTCCACTTCCAGATCGTCGTCCCGGCGACTTTCCACGGCCGAGGCGTTTCCATCACGGCCGAAGCGCTTCAGCAGCCACGTGGCTGGCCATGGCGGGCCAAGCGCGCTGCTGTCCGGAGAAAAAAGTCCGGGCGATCGCCTGTCCGGCCAACGTGGCGCGGCGCATACACGGAACGGCGAATTCATCGTTCCCGCGCAGGCGGGGACCCCGTGCCTGCGCCTTGGAAGAAGAAGTTGCCGGGAGATTTCGTGACCGGCTTATTCCGCCGCGAAAGTCTCTGCGTCCCCGTCTGCGGGCATGTCGCCCTGCTCTGCACGAAAGTCCCTGGCTCCCCGCGTTCACGCGGACGACGGGAAGCAAGGTTCAGCGCGCACGCCTCGATCCAAGCTCCGGGGGCGCCCAAGCACATCGGGGGCCTTGCGGTCCGGACATCGGGTGTCCCAGCGGCGAAACATCCCCGGGCAAGGGTGCGCGAACGCGCGAAACGCGTTTCAGCAGCTGAAGCGCTCCATCACGGCCGGGGCACTTCTCCACAGCCGAACGGCTGGTCGTGGCTGATCAATGCAGAGACGTTCGGACTGATCGCGACAACATCCCTGGGCGCCCGCTTGCGCGGGGGGCGACACGCAGGGATTCCGGCCTGCACGCCTCTTGCCCGCCACCGCTACGGCAACGTGATCCCCGCACCGGCCAGCGGAGACGCCCCTTGCAACACCGCCCGCTCCATCTGCAGCAGGTAGTCGCTGAACCCGCCGCGTGCCCGTGCCACCCGCCGCGCGCTGGTCGTCACCACCGGCCGGCAGCGCCGGGCGATGCGCGCGTGCACGCGTTCCATCGCCGCCACCAATGCCACGTCCTCGTGCGCCGGCAGCGGCAGGAAGCCGCCGCAGCGCAGGTACAGCTCGCTGCTCAGGCCCAGGTTGGCGCCATGCACGTGGCGATGGCCGTCGTGGCGGCATTCGCCGGCCAGGTAGGCATCGCGCAGGGCCGTGGGCCAGCCGCTCCAGTCGGCCACGCCGACGATGCCGCAGAAGGCGTCGCTCTCGCAGGCCAGCTGCGCCGACAGCCAGTCGGCCGGCACCTGCGAGTCGGCGTCGGTACAGGCCAGCCAGCGTGCGCCGGCGGCGATCGCCGCGCGTGCCGCGGTGGCGCGGGCGATGCCGACGTTGCCCTCGGCCAGCGGCAGGCAGTGGACGCCGAAGTCCGCGCACACCGCGGCGGTGCGGTCGCGGCAGCGGTCCAGCGCGACGAACACGCCCACCTCCTCGCCGTGCAGCCGCGGACAGGCCGCGGCCAGCGCGAGCGAGTGCAGGCAGGCGCCGATCGCCTGCTCCTCGTCGTGCGCCGGCACCAGCACCGCGATCACCGCAGGTGCTCCCGCTGCGCCACCGAGTGCGGCGATACGCCCCAGCCCTCCAGCAGGAAGTCGGCATCCTCGTAGCGGAACAGCCGCGGCAGCCGCAGCGCGTCGTGCAGCGACGCGTGCACCTGGCGGCCATCGCCGCGCGCCGGCTCGAACGGATGCAGCCAGTGGCAGGCCACGATCACGCCCTCGTCCTCCAGGCTGGCGCGCATGCGCCGCGCGCTCTCGGCCAACGCTGCCGGCTCCAGGTAGTAGCCGATCTCGCCGAACACGATCAGGTCGAAGCGGCCCGGCGGCCACTGGCCAGGATGGGCGGCGCATTCCACCTGCACGTGCGGGTGCATGCCGGTGCGCTGCCGCGCCAGCTCCACCGCGCGCGCGGATACGTCGGTGGCCAGCAACTCGTCGCAGCGCGGGGCCAGGGCCGCGGTGAGTTCGCCGTTGGAGCAGCCCAGCTCCCAGCCGCAGGCGAAATGCCGGCGGGGCAGCGACGCCAGCAGCAGGTCGCGCTTGCGCGCCTCGTACCAGCGGCGGCGGTAGCCGAACGGGTCGTCCTGGCGGTACAGCGTGCCGAAGTAGTCGTGCAGGGCGGTCATCGCAGGAACACCTCGTAGCCGCGCTCGAAGCGCTCGAGCACGTGCGGCGGCAGGATCGGTTCGGCCACCGCATGCGCGCCGCGGCCGAGCTGCGAGGCGAAGCAGGCCAGCGCCTGGCGCTTGGCCTGCTGGATCGCATCCGGCAGCGCATGGCGCGCCGCGGCCGGCAGCGGGGAATCCGCGCCGGCCGCCGACAGCCAGTGCCAGGCCCACACCGGGAACTCGGCCAGCGTCGCGCCGCATTTCGCGGCGGCTTGAATACAAGCGCGTGCGGTCGCCTCGTGGTCGGGATGGCCATCGCCGCGCCAGGTGGTCAGCAGCAGGTCGCCCGGCTGCAGCAGCTGCGCCAGCTGCGCGGCTATGGTCGGTTCCTGCGCGGCGACGCCGCCATCGGCCACGCCCAGGTGGACGATGGCCTCGGCGCCCACGCCCAGCACCTGCGCGGCGCACTCCAGCTCCTGGCGGCGCACCTGGCGCAGCCGCTGCGGCGTCCACCAGGCATCACCGGGATAGCAGGCCTCGCCGTCGGTCACCGCGACCAGCACGACCGGCAGACCGCGCCGGCGGGCGCTGGCGATCGCGCCACCACAGCCCAGCACCTCGTCGTCCGGGTGCGGCGACACCACCACCAGCCGTCGCGCCGGCGCCAGCAGCGCCTGCATGTCGAGCAGCGGCAGTGCCGCCAGCCAGCGCGACTGCCGCCACGCCGCCTCCGTGGTGCCGCGGCCGTGGATCTTCGGCACGTGTTCTACAACCGCCATGGTGCCTGCTCCTGTGCGACCGCGCGGCCCAAGGCCTCCCAGTCGTGCTCGGCATGGCTCTGGCGCACGAACACCGCCAGGTCGGCGCAACGCAGTGCATGCGCGCGGTCGCCGCACAGTGGCGCCGGCCCGAGCGCACGGCCGACGCGCTCGATCGCTTCGCTGCAGGCGCGCTCGACGAAGGCGCGCACGCGGGTCACCGCGTCGCGGTGCGGCTGCTCCGGCTCGGCGTCGATGCGCGCGGCCAGCTCGCGCAGCATCGCGGCGGCCGCCTGCAGCGACAGGTCGATCGCGCCCAGGTGCGCGGCCGCGTGCGGATCGCGCTGTACCTTGGCGTGCGCCTGCAGGGTGGCGGCGATCGCGGTGGCGGCGCCGTACCAGCACGCCGCCACGCCGGCACCGCCGTGCCAGAAGCCCGGCCGCCGCAGGTAGTCGCCCGGCGCCCCGAGCGCGACCGCCGGCACCCGCTCGAACGCCACCGGGCCGCTGGCGATGCGCGCCATGCCCACCGCGGCCCAGCCCTCCTCGCGCGGCACCACTCCCGGCTGGCGCAGATCCACCAGCAGCAACCAATCGTGGTCGCCCTCGTGCGCGGTCACCAGCGCCGCATCGACCAGGCGGGCGCCCGAGCACCAGGGCTTGCTGCCGGACAGGTGGCCGCCGCCCTGGCCGTCAGGCTGCCAGTCCAGGCGCGCACCGGGCGCCTGCGCCGCCCATACCGCCAGCAGCCGGCCGGGATCGGGCGCCGGCACGCCGAGCTCGGCCAGGATCGCCTGCGCGTCGTAGTGCGCCTCGAGCACCTTGGCCAGGCAGACATCGCTGGCGGCGATCGCCGCCAGCCCGCGCCAGCGCTCCAGCGTGCGGCCGCCGCCGGGCAGCGGCAGGGCCGGATGTTGCCGCAGTGCCTGCCGCGCCGCCACGCCGAGATCGCGTTCGTCGCCCAGCGCCAGCGGTGAAGTGAAGGGGTGATCCAAAAGGCGGGTTCCTTGTCCTGTCCGTCGCGCGTCGCGTGGGTCGGGAATGCGGCAATCGCGGCGCCTCGTCGATGGAGCCAGCACAACAGGTCGCGGGACAACAGCGCGTGTTGATGCGCTTCACGCAGGCATTGCCTGGCTGAAGGCTTCAGCGTGCATGCGCGGTAACCGCGTCATGCAAGGGTCCTGCGATGCTTGCTGGAAACCGATCGGATCGGCAGTCCGCCATCGCATCGGAACCGACTGACGCCCCGCGAAAGCGCGCTACTGTCCGCAAAAAAACGGAGGCGAACGATCGTCGGCCGGAGTGGCGTGGCTCACGTTCGGAACAGTGGACTCGTCGTATCCGTGCAGGCGGGGACCCAGCGACTTGAGCAGTGAAATCGACCGGCTGCGCAAGCTCACGGCAGCTTCCGCTTTCAAGGCACCGGCACTGAGTCCCCGCCTGCGCGGGGACGACGAACACACCGGTGGCGGCTCACGATCCATGTCCCGCGGTTGCCAGTGCAGTCGCACGACGCCCGCGGCGAGTCCTTGCCGGCCGGGCAGGAAAACTTCCCGGACAACAATGCGCGAAGGCGGGCATCCCGTGACATCGGGCTTGGGCCGCGGCAAGCGCGACGAGGTGCTGGGGCCCCGCCTGCAGGGACGACGAGCACACGGATGGCAGCCCACGATCCATGTCCCGCGGTTGCCGATGCGGCCTGCACGGGGACGACGAGCACACGGGCAGCGGCCCACGATCCGTATCCCGCGATTGCGGGTGCGGGTGCGGGTGCGGGTGCGGGTGCACGACTATTGCGGCGAGTCCTTGACGGCCAAGCGAGAACACTTTCCCGGATAGTGCTGCGCGAAGGCGGACATCCCGTGGCATCGGGCTTGGGCCGCGGCAAGCACAACGAGGCGCTGGGTCCTCGCCTGCGCGGGGACGACGAGCACATGGGTGCGGCCCACATCCGTATCCCACGGTTGCCGGGGCGGTCGCACGACGCCTGTGGCGAGCCCTTGCCAGCCAGGCAGGGAAACTTCCCGGACAGCAGTGCGCGAAGGCGGGCATCCCGTGGCATCGGGCTTGGACCGCGGCAAACGCGACGAGGCGCTGGGTCCCCGCCTGCGCGGGGACGACGAGCATATGGGTGACGGCCCACGATCCGTATCCCACGATTGCGGATGCGGGCGCACGACTATTGCGGCGAGCCCTTGCCGGTTAGGCGGGAACACTTCCCCGGGACGCAGCAGGCGCTTGCCAGCCGCGATACGGGTTCCGGCTAATGGTGGCGCCGTCGCGCGTCGACCCGCATGCCGTTGCGCGTCAGCAGCGCGTCGAGTACGCGCCGCGCATAGGCCTGGTCGCGGGGATCCGCACGCGCCAGGATCTCGCTGGCCAGGCAGGTGAACTGTGGCCAGAACTGCGCAGGGTCGCGCAAGTGCTCGCACCAGGGCGGCAGCATCCGCGCCAGGTGGCGCAGGTCCGCGTCGAGTTGCGCGCGCCGGTTCACGCGGCGGCCCTCGGCCAGCGCACCTGCACGTGGTGCTCGCCGCCATCGTCATGCAGGCGGAACGCGAATCCGTCGCGGCCGCTGCCATCCACCCGCAGCGTGGACTCGCCCTCGGCCGCGGCGCCGGCATCGACCTGTTCCACCTCGATCCGGTACGTGCTGGTGCCGAAGCGGTAGCGCAGCGTGTAGCCGGGCCAGTCGGCGGGCAGGCACGGCCGCAGCGCCAGCATGTCGCCGTCGCGCTGCAGGCCGAGCAGCGATTCGGTCAGCAGCCGATACATCCAGCCGGCCGAGCCGGTGTACCAGGTCCAGCCGCCGCGGCCGATGTGCGGGGCCACGCCGTAGACGTCGGCCGCGAGCACGTAGGGCTCGACCTTGTAGCGCGCCACCGCGTCCGCATCGCGGGCGTGGTTGAGCGGGTTGATCATCCGCGCCAGCTCCCACGCGCGCGTCGCATCGCCCAGCCGTGCGAACGCCATCGCCGCCCACACCGCGGCATGGGTGTACTGGCCGCCGTTCTCGCGCACGCCGGGCACGTAGCCGGCGATGTAGCCCGGATCGTGGTAGCCGGCACCGTGGTCGACGCGGTCGAACGGCGGCTCCAGCAGCTGGATCAGGCCGGCGTCGCGCTTGACCAGGTGCTCGTCCAGCGAGGCCATCGCCTGCCGCGCGCGCTCCGGGTCGCCGGCACCGGACAGCACCGACCAGCTCTGCGAGATCGAGTCGATCCGGCATTCGGCATTGCCGGCCGAGCCCAGCGGGGTGCCGTCGTCGAACCAGGCGCGGCGGTACCACTGCCCGTCCCAGGCATGCGCGTCCAGGTTCTCGCGCAGGCGCTGCGCCGCCTGCTCGCAGTGCCGCGCGAATCCGGCGTCGCCGCGCGCGTGCGCCACCGGAGCGAACTGGCGCAGTACCTCGTACAGGAAGAAGCCCAGCCACACGCTCTCGCCGCGGCCGCCCTCGCCTACCCGGTTCATGCCGTCGTTCCAGTCGCCGGTGCCGATCAGCGGCAGGCCGCGCTCGCCGAGCAGTTCGCAGCCGCGGCGCAGCGCGCGCACGCAGTGGTCGTACAGCGGCTGGCGCAGCGACGAGGCGACCGGCAGGTCGTAGTAGGACTCCTCGTCGGCATTGACCAGGCGGCCCTCGACGTAGCCCACCGGCTCGTCGAGCACGCCGGCATCGCCGCTGGCCTGCAGGTAGCGGCAGGTGGCCAGCGGCAGCCACAGGTAGTCGTCCGAGCAGCGCGTGCGCACGCCGCGGTCCAGCGGCGGATGCCACCAGTGCAGCACGTCGCCCTGCGGGAACTGGTGCGCGGCGCTGAGCAGCAGGTGCTCGCGCGCCAGCGCCGGCGCCACGTGCACCAGCGCCATGGTGTCCTGCAGCTGGTCGCGGAAGCCGAACGCCCCGCCGGACTGGTAGTAGCCGCTGCGCGCCAGGTAGCGGCAGGCCAGGGTCTGGTACGGCAGCCAGCCGTTGGCCAGCAGGTCCACGCCGGGATCGGGCGTGGCCACCTGCACGCCGCCGAGCACGTCCAGCCAGTGCGCGCGCACCGCATCGAGCGCGGCATGGGCGGCCCCGCTGCCGCGCACCTGCAACGCCAGCTGCATCGCCTGCGCGCGGTCCATGCCGGCGCCGAGCCGGAACGTGGTCTCGAACGCCTGTCCGGGCGCCAGCTCGAACGGCACCTGGATCGCCGCGCACGGGTCCAGGCCGACGCCGAGCCGGCCGGACAGGTGCTCGCGGCGCAGCGCATCCGGATCGGCCAGGCTGCCGTTGCGGCCGAGGAACTCGCCACGGTCGCCGCTGAAGCTGCGCGCATCGGCATCGGCGTCGAAGAACGCGGTACGGCCGCCGAACTCGGTGTTGTAGGGGTTGCGCGCCAGCACCGGGCCGTCGTCGCCGTCCATCTCGGTGACCACGTGCATCTGCGTGCGCCCGCGGATATCGCCCAGCACCCATTCGACGTAGCCGGTGGCCGACAGCCGGCGCGGACGCGTGCCGAGGTTGCGCAGCTTCAGCAGCGAGAACCGGACCGCCGCGTCCGTCGCCACGAACACCCACAGCTCGCTGGCGATGCCGTCCTCGACATGCTCGTAGACGCTGTAGCCGAAGCCGTGGCGGGTGCGGTAGTCGCCGCGGCCGCGGCACGGCAGCGGCGTCGGCGACCACACCCGGCCGCTGTCCTCGTCGCGCAGGTAGAAGGCCTCGCCGCCGGTGTCCGACACCGGGTCGTTGTGCCAGGGCGTGAGCCGGAACTCGTGCGCATTCTCGAACCAGGTGTAGCCCGGCATGCTCTCGCTGAGCACGCAGCCCAGCTGCGCATTGGCGATGACGTTGGCCCACGGCGCCGGCGTGGCCGCGCCCTCGCGCAGCGCGACCACATACTCGCGGCCGTCGGCGGCGAAGGCGCCGGTGCCGTTGTCGAACAGGGGGTCGCCGGCCGTGGCGGCGAACGGCCATCCGTGCACGTCGGCCGTCTCCGGTGCCGCGTCGTCCTGCACCGCCGTCGCGGCCGCCGGCACCTGCGGCAGCAGCTCGGCCACGCGCAGCTCCGGCGGCATGTGCCGGGCCACCTGCGCCGCCAGCGTGCCGCGCTGATCGCTGACGACCACCCGCGCCACCGTCTGCAGCAGCACGCGGTCCTCCTGCGAGATGGCCTGCACCGCCCGCACGAAGATCCCGCCGGGACGCTCGAGCACGTTGGCATCGGCATCGGCCGAGACCATGCCCAGGATCTGGTCCTGCAGCTGCTGGCGGTAGCCGGCCGGGCTCTCGTTCCAGATCACCAGGTCCGCGTGCAGGCCCTTGAGCCGCCAGTAGGCGTGCGCCTGCACCATCTGCCGCACCAGCTCGATGTTCTCCACGTCGGCGATCTGCAGCAGCACGATCGGCAGGTCGCCGGAGATCGCATGGCCCCACAGCCCGGACTGGCCGCGGCGGTTCTGCAGCAGTACCTCCGGCTCGGCGCGCAGGAACGGGTGCGCGTACACCATCGCCCCGGCCAGGCGCTCGTACAGCTGCGCGTCGGCCTGCGAGGCGTTGATCTGCCGGCGCACCACCTGGCTGTGGGTCCAGGCCAGGTCGAAAACGCGGTCGGCCAGGCGGCGGTCGCGGTACTTGTCGATCAGCGCGGCGCAGGCGGTGCGGTCGCTGCCGACGCCGAACACCATGTCCACCACCGCGCTCTGCTCCGGCGCCAGCACGATGCGGCAGCGGATCGCCACGATCGGGTCGAGCACCGAGCCGGCGCTGCCGGACAGCGCGGCATCGCCGAGCAGCGCCTGCGGCGCGCGCGGGGTGTTGCCGCGGCCGAGGAAGCGCGCGCGGTCGGTCTCGTAGGAGATGGCGTCGATGTCGGCCTCGTGCACCGCCACCAGGTGCAGCATCCACGGCGCGGCCTCCTCCTGCGAGCGCGGCCGCCGCGTGCACAGCAACGCCTGCTTGTCGCGCACGATCTCGGTCTGCACGAACAGGTTGCTGAAGGCCGGGTGCATCTCGTCGGCGATCGCCGGCGCCAGCACCACCTCGGCGTAGGTGGTGATCTCGATGGTGCGCGTGTGGCGCGAGCGGTTGCCGATGCGCAGCCGCCGCAGCTCGATGTCGTCCTCGGCGGAGATGGCGATCTCCAGGTGGGTGTCGTAGCCGCGGCGGCGGCCGCGGAACTCGGCGCGGGCATCGGAGAAGATCGCCTCGTACTGCTCCACCGGCACGCAGGTGGGCTGGTGCGCGGCCGACCAGAAGTCGCCGCTGGCGACGTCGCGCAGGTAGCAGAAGTTGCCCCAGTGGTCGCGGGTGAGGTCCTCGCGCCAGCGCGTGACCGCCATGTCGCGCATCCGGCTGTAGCCGCCGCCGGCGCTGCTGAGCAGGCCGTGGTAGCGGCCGTTGGACAGCAGTTGCACCGCCGGCCGCGCGGTGCCGGGATTGCGGAACACGCGCAGCCGGGTCTCGGCCTCGCCTTCGGTCGCGGTGGCGCGCACGCGCGCGGTCTCGGCCGCCTGCGGATGGAAGATGCCGGTGCGCGGGATGCGTTCCTGCAGCAGCAGCAAGGTGGCCTGGAACTGGGCGTCGGCGGCGAAGCGCTTCTGCATCGGCTGGTCGCGCAGCAGCGAATCCAGCGCCAGGAAGCCCATGCCCTGGTGGTGGGCCATGAACGAGCGCACCACCGCGTGCTCCTGGCCCGGCGGCACCCGCCCGGGGGTGTAGTCGATCGCCTCGTACAGGCCGAAGCGCCCGCCGAAGCCCAGCTCGGCCAGCCGCTGCAGGTTCTGGCACGCCGCCTCCGGCGCCACCATCAGCGCCATCACGCTGGCATAGGGCGCGATCACCAGGTCCTGGTCGAGGCCGCGCTTGAGCCCCAGCCCGGGCACGCCGAAGGCGCGGTACTGGTAGTTCATCCGCGCATCGACCGCGTTGTAGCCCGATTCGGACACGCCCCACGGCACGCCGTGGCGCGCGCCGTGGGCGATCTGCGCGTTCACCGCATGCCGCGAGGTCTGCTCCAGCAGGGTGTCGGCGTAGGCCGGCATCACCAGCTGCGGCATCAGGTACTCGAACATCGAGCCGCTCCACGACAGCAGCGTGGCCTCGCCCGCGACCTCGGTCAGCAGCCGCCCCAGCGCGAACCAGTTCTCCTGCGGCAGCTGGCCCTGGGCGATGGCGACGAAGCTGCCCAGCCGCGCCTCCGAGGCCAGCAGGTCGTAGTAGCCCGAATCCAGGCGGCGCTCGTCGACGTTGTAGCCGATCGCCAGCAACCGCCGCGCGCGGTCGTAGAGGAATTCGTATTCCATCAGCGACAGCTGCCCGGCCACGTGCGCCAGCCGCTGCAGCTGCTGGATGCGCGCCCGCGCCCGGCTCGCCGCCTCGCCGCTGTCCTGGCCGGCGAGCTGGCCCTGGTCGGCGACGGCCGGCGACGTCGCGGCGGCGGCGTCCGGCAGCAGGAAGCGCAGCTCCGCGAGCGCCGCCTGGCAGGCCCGGTCCAGTGCCTGCGGCCAGTGCGGCTCGGGCACCTCGGGCAACGGTTCGGCCAGCGACGGGGGCGGCGGGGGCCAGGCCTGGGCGATGGTCGCCGCCAGCGCGGCCAGGCCTTCCAGCACGGCGCGCGCGTCGGCCAGCGAATGCGGCGGCACCGCGCGCACCGCCGCCAGCTGCCCGGCGAACGCGGACAGCGCCTCCTCGACCACCGCGTCGGTGCGCCCGGCGTTGCGCCAGGCCCGGCGCAGCACGCCCAGCGTGTCGTCCAGGCCGGCAAACGTCGCCGGCGCCAACAGCGGTGCCCGCGCCAGCGCCAGCAGCCCCTGGCGCAGGGTGAGCAGGTGCCCGGCCAGGTTGCCGCTGTCCACCGTGGACACGTAGTGCGGCGGCAGCGGCTGCAGGGTCTGGGTGTCGTACCAGTTGTAGAAGTGGCCGCGGTGGCGCGGCAGCGATTCCATCGTCGCCAGCGCGCGCTCGGTGCGCTCGATCGCCTCGCCCGCCTGCAGATAGCCCAGGTCGTAGGCGGCCAGGTTGGCCAGCAGCGACAGGCCCATGTTGGTCGGCGAGGTGCGCCGCGCCACCACCAGGTTGGGATGCTCCTGCACGTTGTCCGGCGGCAGCCAGTGGTCCTCGGCGCGGATGTGCACCTCGAAGAACGCCCAGGTGCGCCGCGCCAGGCGACCGAGGAAGGCGCGCTGGGCATGGGACAGCAGCGATTGCCGGCGCCGGCGCGGCTGGCCCAGCCAGGCCATCAGCGCCGGCGAGACCAGCCACAGCGCCAGGACCGGCGCGGCCACCCACAACGCGGTCGGTTGCAGCCGCCACAGCACCGCCGCCAGCACTAGCACCAGCACCGGCACCGGCGCCATCGCGCGCAGTTCCGCGGCCATGCCGCCGAGGCCGCGCTCGACCTCGCTGGACGGGTTCCACTGCAGCAGGTGCCGCCGCCGCACCATGCGCCACAGCGTGCGCACGATCGCCACCGCGCTGTAGCCAGCCTCGTACGGCAGGCACGCCAGCATCACCAGCACCCGCTGCAGCTGCCGCGCGGTGGCATGGCCGACCAGCAACAGGTGCGGGCGCCAGGCCACGTCCGGCGGCTTGGACACGGCATCGTGCAGCGCCGGCAACAGCACCGGCAGCAGCCACAGCATGAGCAGCGAGGCGGTCCATGCCAGCGGCCACGGCAGCAGCACCCAGCCCAGCACCAGCAGCGCGACCGCGGCGGCCGGCACCAGGCTGCGCCGCAGGTTGTCCAGCAGCTTGCCGCGCGACAGCGCCGACAGGGTGTTGCGCGCATGGCCGCCGCCGGCGCGCGGCACCCACGGCAGCAGCCACGGCAGCAGCTGCCAGTCGCCGCGGATCCAGCGCGCGCGGCGCTTGACGTCGGCGGCGTAGCGGGTCGGGTAGTCCTCGAACAGGCGCACGTCGCTGACCAGCCCGGCGCGCGCGTAGCAGCCCTCCAGCAGGTCGTGGCTGAGGATGCGGTTGTCGGGCAAGCGGCCTTCCAGCGCCCGCTCGAACGCATCCACGTCGTAGATGCCCTTGCCGACGAACGAGCCTTCGCCGAACAGGTCCTGGTACACGTCCGAGACTGTGCGCGTGTACGGGTCGATGCCCGGCTCGCTGCCGAACAGGCGCGCGTAGCGCGAGCCGCGCCCGCCCATGCTGGTGCCCACGCTTGGCTGCAGGATGCCGTAGCCGCGCGTCACCCGGCCCAGCGCCGGGCCGAAGCGGGCCCGGTTGAGCGGATGCATCAGGGTGGCGGCGAACTCGCGCGCGGCATCGCGCGGCAAGCGCGTATCCGAGTCCAGGGTGATCACGTAGCGCACCTGGCGCAGCACCGCGACGTCGCCGGCGACCTGCATGAAGTCGGCCTGCGCGCCGCCGCCGCGCAGCAGCCGGTTGAGCGCGGCCAGCTTGCCGCGCTTGCGCTCGTGGCCGATCCACTTGCCTTCGCCGGCGTTCCAGCGGCGCGGGCGGTGCAGCAGGAAGAAGCGATCGCCGGTTTCCGGGGCGTAGCGCCGGTTGAGTTCGGCGATGCGTGCCCGTGCATGCGCCAGCAGCGGTGCGTCGGCGGGCAGCGTTTCCGCGTCGGCGTCGAGGAAATCGGTCAGCAGGGCGAAATGCAGGTGGCGGTCGCGGTTGGCCAGGAAGCGCACTTCCAGCCCTTCCGCCAGCTCGTCCACCCCCTGGGTGCTGGCGAGCATGCTCGGTACCGCCACCAGCGTGCGCGCGTCGGCGGGAATGCCCTTGGAGAAGTCCATGCGCGGCAGCGGCCGCGGCGCGACCAGCAGCGTGGCCAGCCAGTTGACCAGGGCGATGCCGAGCTCGCTGAAGGCCAGCACCGCCAGTACCGCGGCCACCGCCGCCAGCCAGGCCGGCGCCGCGCCCGGCGGCAGCGTCCGCCACGATTGCGCCAGCCCCCAGGCGCCGGCCAGCGCGACCAGCGCGATCGGTGCCAGGTACAGCGGCAACGGCACCCGGCGCGGGCGCAGCCGCGGCGGCCCGCGCGCCCCGGGCAGTTGCGCCACCGCGGCGCAGGCGCCGGCCAGGCCGTCGTCGACCAGGTAGTAGCCGACGTGCGCCTGGTCGTCGACGGCGCCGGCCTGCGCCAGCCGCAGCACGCAATCGGCCACCTCGATCTCGCTGGTGCCGCTGCGCCGGGCCAGCGTCTCCACGCCATGGCGATAGCTGTCGCGGGTGTTGAAATCCATCCGCGCATAGATGCCGGCAGGATCGGTGCGCAGGCGCTGCTCGACCAGGCTGGTGCCCTCCACGAACTCGCGCCAGTCCACGTCGGCGAGCAGGCGCAGGCTGCCGATGCTGTTGCCGATCGACACCTGGTCTGCCGCCTGCTGCCGGCTTTCGGCATGCACCAGGTCGTCGATGCGCTGGCCGCTGTCGGCCACCCACTGCTCGACCCAGGTCACCGGCATCGCCAGCACGCCGCCACGCCCCTGCAGGCCGCGGGTCAGCTCGGCGACGAACGCCCCGGTCAGCGGCGGCGACGAGCGCGCCATGTCGGCGACCACCAGCACCACGGCCTTGGGGTCCTGCGCGGCGGTGGCATTGAGCCGCTCGGCCCAGTCGCTGGCCAGGCGGTGGTCGCGGCCATCGCGCATCACCCGCGCCGCTACCCGCCGCAGGTTCTCGAGCAGGCCCAGCCGCAGCATGATCGGGATCGCCCACAGCTCGCCCAGTTTCAGCGGCGTCACCCGCTGGTAGGCGGCGACGAAGCGGCCGATGCTCTCCGCGTCGATGCGGCCGTCGCCGTGGGCGATGGCCTCCATCGACAGGTCGTAGACCCGCGGCAGCCCCGCCGCGCCGCCGCCGGCCAGCACCGGCAGCTGGCGGCTGTAGCCCTGCGGCAGGTGGCGGCGCGCGGTGTGGATCTGTTCCTCGACCAGGTAGTAGTTGTCCAGCAGCCACTCACCGGCCGGGGTGATGCGTACCTCGTCCTGGACCATGCGCGTGAGCAGCGCCTGCGCCTGCGCCAGCACCTCCTCGTTCTGCCGGAGCCGCGCCAGCAGCCGCTCCGGCACCGGCCGCGTGCCGAGCCGGTGCGCGCGCGCCAGCGCCTCGCCGTGCAGCGCCATCTGTTCGGCGCTGAACAGCTGCGCGCGCAGCGGCTCCTCCCCCGTCGGCCGGCGCCGGGCGCGCCCGGCCGCAGCGTCCCGCGCCGCGGAAAGGCTGCGGAAATACCAATTCAGCCAACGGCCGAAGGCGCGCAGTGAGGCAGGCATCGTATGTTCCCGTCAGGCGTGCGGCGCCTGCGCTATGTCCAGCCTTAGCACCCGGCGGGGAATACCGGCGTGAAGCGGGCGGTGCGACGGCACATCGCCGTCCGTGCCGGCGGCGGGCGCGGGCCGGCCCGTGCGATCACCCGGAAACGATCATGGCCCCCACGACGGGCAGCGTATCGGCAGGCACCGGCCGGGCCAGGCGTCAGCCCGGCGCATGTCCGCCACCGGACGCGCGTGCGGGCCGTGCGGTCCCATCCTCGGTTGCCGGCTCCGCCGCGGCGGGCGCGGGCTCCCAGCCGAACACGCTGCGGCCGCCGTAGCCATGCGAATCGCGTCGCTCCCGGGCAAGGTACTGCTCGAGCGAGGGACCGCTGGCACTGGCCTCCAGCCGCCGCGCCTGGGCATCGAGCCGGCCGATCGCCTGCAGCTTCTCCTCGTTGCCGAGCTGCGCCTGCTGCACCGCCTGCTTGAGCACCATGATCGTGCGGTCCAGCACCTTCGTCGGCACCGGGAACGGATGCCGGTCCTTGCCGCCGTGCGCCAGCGAGAAGCGTGCCGGATCGCTGAACCGGCACGGCGTGCCGTGCAGCACCTCGGCCACCATCGCCAGCGAGCGCACCGTGCGCGCGCCCACGCCCGGCACCTGCAGCAGCTCGGTGAAGTCCTTGGGCCCCTGTTCGGCCGCCGCGGCCAGCGCACCGCGCAGCCGGCGCAGCACCACGTCCTGCGGTCGCACGTCGTGGTGGTCGGGCAGTGACAGGTGCGGCTGTCTGTCATCGGGACGCCAGGGTTCCAGCACCGGCACCGGCACCGGTGCCGGCGCGGCTCCCGGCAGGCCACCGAACAGGTCCCCGGTCGTCGGCACAGCCTCGGCACCGATCGGGGCATGCCCTGCCCGGCCGCCAGGACGGGCGTCGCGTGCATTCCCGGAAACGCTGTGCCCCGGTGGACCAGACCGGGCGCGCCGGCCGTCGCGGTCTTCCCGCGCCGTCTCCAGCTTGCCGAACTCGCGTGCGATCGCCTCCGGCGCCATCTCCCGCAGCAGTTCCACCTGCGCCGCGCGCGCGGCGGCGGCACGGTGGTCGGCCAGGTTGACGATGCGTCCCTGCCCCGGCCCGTCGATGGCCGCATGCGGCGCATCGACGAAGCTCTCCAGCCCTTCCGACAGCCAGTGGTAGCGGCGCGCCTGCTTGCGGGCGCCGTTCATGCCCTGCTGCACCACCACCCAGCGGCCGTCGTCGCTGACGATGAAGCCGTGCAGGTACAGGTCGAAGCCGTCCTGCACCGCCGCGCTGTCCACCTTGGCCACCAGCCGGCTGGCGCGCGCCAGTGCCGCACCGTCGATGCCGGTGAGCTCGCCCACCGCCAGCAGTTCGTCCGGCGTGGCCCGCGAATGCCGCCCGCGGCCGCCGCAGACATGGATGCCCAGCTCGCCGGCCAGCGGCGCCAGCCCGCGCTTGAGCGCGCCGATCACGCTGGTGGTGATGCCGGAGGAATGCCAGTCCATCCCCATCACCGCACCGAAGGACTGGAACCAGAACGGATGCGCCAGCCGCCGCAGCAGCTCGTCGCGTCCGTACTCGAGCACGATCGCCTGGCACATCACCGCGCCCAGCCGGGTCATGCGCTGGCCCAGCCACGCCGGCACGCGCCCGCCGTGCAGGGGAAGGTCGGCGCTGCCGCCGCGTCGGCTCATCGGGACACTCCGCAATACATGGCGCACATGATCGCGCAGCCGGGTCTCAGCCGGCGAGAAGCCGGTGCCTCGTGGCGATGAAGGCGTTCATCGTCGCGGCACACAAAGACACAGGCCGCCTCAGGAACGCAGCGCGGCCATCGCCGAACGCGAAGACACCACGCCGGCGGCCTTGGACGCCTCCAGCACCGCGAACGCGGCCCGCATGCCGTCCACGCTGCCGGCCACCGCGTCGCGCACCACCCGCACCCGGTATTCGCGCGTGTTGGCATCCAGCGCGGTGGCCAGCACGCACGATTCGGCCGTCATCCCCGTCAGGTACAACGAGCCGACGCCGAGCTTGGCCAGCAGCACCGGCAGCGCGGTGGCCAGGAACGCCGAATGCTTGGGCTTGAGCACGAAGTAGTCGTCCGCGCCCGGGCGCAACAGCTCGGCCACCTGCTGCGCCGTGCCGCCGGCGCCGGCGCACCTCGCCACCAGTTCGCGGAAGTCCGATTTCCAGTTGGCGAAGTTGTCGTTGGCGTAGATCACCGGCAAGTCGCGGCGGTGGAAGGCGCGGCGCAGGCGCACGATGCAGCGCGCGGCGGCCAGCACGCTCGGCGCCAGCGATTCCGCTTCCGGGAAATCGAGCGGGTGGATCATGTCGATGATCAGCAGGGCCTGGCAGCCATTGGCAGTCCCTGGCATGTCAGCGCCTCCCTCGCGTCCCCGCAGGGCCGGCACGGAAGAGTACGCGCCCCCGTACCGGTCCTGGCCATACGCACAGGCCGCCGACGCTTCCCGCGCATGCCGGCATGGCCGTCACCTGCGGTGGTTCACGCCTGCGCCAGCAACTTTTCCAGCTCTGCGCGGCCGGCACGCACACAATAGGCCGGGGTACCGTTCTGGAAGCGGAAGCCCTCGTGCAGCGGGCCGGCATCGAGCACGTCGAATCCGAACGATTCGATCAGGCCGGCCACCACCTTCTTGGCCTGGGCATCGTCGCCGGCGATGGGCAGCGTGCGCCGCTCCGGATCGCCTTTCGGCCGCGCGGTGCTGCCGATCTCGGCCGCATAGATCGAGTTGAACGCCTTGACCACCTTCGACTGCGGCAGGTGCGCGGCAGTCATCTCGCTGGTGGTGGTGGTGCCGTCGTCGAGCGCGGCGATGTGGCCGTCGCGCTCCGGGTAGTAGTTCATCGTGTCGATGACGACCTTGCCGGCCAGCGGCGCGACCGGCACGTCCTCGAGGTCCTTCAGCGGTACCGTGACCACGACGATGTCGCCACGCTCGCCGGCTTGCTGTGCGGTAGCCGCGCTGGCATGCGGGCCCAGCTTGTCCACCAGGCCGGCCAGCGTCTGCGGTCCACGCGAGTTGGACATGATCACCTCGTGCCCGGCCTCGATCGCCTTCTGCGCCACGATGGAACCGATATGCCCGCTGCCGATGAATCCGATCTTCATGGGACCAACCTCCACTGCATGGAATCGATGGCAGACATGATGCGCCGCCCCATGCGGCGATCGGATGAAGACCACGCCGCCCGGATGCGGCACCGCTTCGCGCCGATGGCGCGGCCACGGATTCGGCCACGACACCCGTGCGGCATGGCGGCTCTATGGCCCTTGCGCTCATACCGGATGTGCCCCCCGGCCGGTACCGATTCGCTGCAAAGCAGCATCACATTGAGCCAGGGCTCACTCGCAATCAATCAACCGGAAGACGACGGACGCCACGCCACATTGCCGCCCCATCGACCTACCTCCGCGCCTCGGCCGCACCTGCTTTTGACCGCAGCGCCTCATACAGCTGTCCCGGCCCGAGCAACACATCCTTGAGCTCCCGGCGGATGCGTTCCGAATTCAGTGCTTGGGTGCTCATGCTCGCGTAGGCACCCGAGGCATCCAGCGCATCCATCAAGGCATGCACCAGCGCCTGGTCCAGGTCCGGCGAGCTGGAAAAATGCTGTTTGCCATTGCTGCCCGCCTGTTCCAGCAGCACCGGATTGTCCAGCAACTTCCCTTTCAGCACGCCGTTGACGTACATCAGCTGGTCGTCATCGCCTATCTGGCCTTCGAACAGGCCGTTGACCTTGTCGATGATCTCGGCCAGCCATGCTTGCTGTTTCTCCTGCACACCGCCGCTGCCCACCGCATCCATCGGCTTGAGCTTGTAGCTGCCATCGGCATTGAGACCCATCGGCTGCGCGCCGCCGCTGCGCAGCGTGTGGTGTGTGAGCACCACCCTGGACAGGTCCACCGTGTCGCGTTCGCGGCCGAACTCCAGCAGGGGCAGCAGGCGCTTGTAGAAGATGAAGCGCTTCTCGATGTCGGTGTTGCCGTAGTCGAACATCTGCGACAGGAAGGCATACAGGCGATTGAATGCACCCATGTCGCCCTTGAACAACACCAGTGCATCGAGCGTGTCCTTGGCCGCCTTGGCCCCATCGGCATCTTCGGCGGCCTCGGCCGTGGCCCTGGCCTGCTGCGCGGCCTTGTAGCGGCGTAGCAGGCGATCGGCCACCGGGGCAATCGCCGCGCTCAGCTGCGCCTGCGTCCCCTTGGGATCCAGCTCCACCTGCGCCACGCGATCCACTTCGAATGCGTCGTAGTGGCCGCTGGCATCGAGCTTGGCGCGCAGGTCGTAGACCAGGTTCGGGTCGGTGGTGGCCTCCAGTTCGGCCGTCTCGTAATAGGTCTTGAAGGCGGCCAGGATCTCCGGCGCCTTGTTGACGAAGTCCAGGACATAGGTGGTGTCCTTGCCCGGATACGCACGATTGAGGCGCGACAGCGTCTGCACCGCCTGGATGCCGCCGAGCTTCTTGTCCACGTACATGCCGCACAGCAGCGGCTGGTCGAAACCGGTCTGGAACTTGTTGGCCACCAGCAGCAACTGGTAGTCCGGCGTGGCGAACGCCTCGCGGATGTCCTTGCCGCGCAGGCCGGGGTTGAGCTCCTTGCTGGCCTCGCCCACCGGCTCGGGATAGCTCTCCGGGTCGTCCACATCTCCAGAGAAGGCCGTCAGCACGCCCAGCGCATAGCCCTGCCGCTGGATGTACTCGCGCATGGCTTTCTGCCAGCGCACCGCCTCCTTGCGGCTGGCCACCACCACCATCGCCTTGGCCTTGCCGTCCAGCAGCGGCTGCACGTTCTCGCGGTAGTGCTCCACCACGATCTGCACCTTGGCGGCAATATTGTAAGGATGCAGGCGAACCCACTGCATGATCCCCTTCATTGCCGTGCTGCGTTCGACCTGGGTGCTGTCGAATTCCTGGCCGTCGTGCGCCAGCCGGAATGCCAGGTCGTAGGGCGTGTAGTTCTTCAACACATCGAGGATGAAGCCCTCCTCGATCGCCTGCCGCATCGAATACACATGGAACGGCTGCGGCAGACCGTCCGGACCGGGACGGCCGAACAACTCCAGCGTCTTGGACTTGGGCGTGGCAGTGAAGGCCACGTAGGTCAGACCATGACCGCTGTCACCGGCACGCGCCTGCATGTTGGCGGCAAGCACCGTTTCCGTGTCGATCTCGCCACCGTCGGCCAGCTGCGCCAACTCCTCGGCACTGAGCAACTGCTTGAGTTTGGCCGCCGCCTCGCCGGTCTGCGAGCTGTGCGCCTCGTCGGCAATCACCGCAAAGCGCTTGCCTTCGGTGGCCGCCAGCTCCTGCACCGCCTGCAGCGCGAACGGGAACGTCTGGATGGTGCAGACGATGATCTTCTTGCCGTCCTTCAGCGCCTGGCCCAATTGCGCACTCTTGCTGCCGTGCTCGCCGGTGATGGTGGCCACCACGCCGGTGGTGCGCTCGAAATCGAAGATCGCCTCCTGCAACTGCGCGTCCAGCACGTTGCGGTCGGACACCACCAGCACGCTGTCGAAGACCTTGCGCTTCCGGTCGTCGTGCAGGTCGGCCAGGAAGTGCGCGCTCCAGGCGATGGAATTGGTCTTGCCCGATCCGGCCGAATGCTGCACCAGGTAGCGCTGCCCCGCGCCCTGCGCCTGCACGTCGGCCACCAGCCTGCGGGTGGCATCCAGTTGGTGGTAGCGCGGGAAGATCACCCCGGTCAGCCGCTTCTTGTCGTCGCGCTTGCCGATCAGGTAGCGCCCCAGGATCTGCAGCCAGCTCTCGCGCTCCCACACCTGCTCCCACAGGTAAGCCGTGGCGAACCCATCCGGATTGGGCGCGTTGCCGGCGCCGCCGTGATTGCCCCGGTTGAACGGCAAAAAACGCGTTGCCGTGCCGGCCAGCCGCGTGGTCATCATCACCTCGGCCTGACTCACGGCGAAATGCACCAGCGCACCGCCGGGAAAGCCGAGCAGCGGCTCGGACAAGCCGCCCTTGGGTTGCGGATCGCGGTCGAACCGGTACTGGTCCACCGCATCGCCCACGCTTTGGGTGAAATCCGATTTCAGCTCCGCCGTCGCCACGGCGATGCCGTTGACGAACAGCACCAGGTCCAACGCATCCAGCGGGCGATTGGGCGAATGGTGCACCTGGCGTACCACCCGCAGGCGGTTGGCCGCGTAGTTGCGCTGGATGGCCGGATTCATCGCCAGCGCCGGCTTGAACTGCACCAGCTGCAACGGCTCGCGCAGTCCCAGCATCTCCACGCCCCGGCGCAGCACGTCCAGCGTCCCGCGCTCGTCCAGGTTCTTGCGCACGCGCGCGGCCAGCCGCTCGCCCAACGCTGGACCATGGGCCTTGAACAGGCGCTGCCAGCTGTCCGCTTGCGTCGCCTCCACCCACGCCAGCAGGTCCGGCAGGAACAGCCCGTGCCGGCGGTCATAGCCGGCGGCATCGCCTTCGGCATATAGCCAGCCGTGGGCGGCCAAGTGCTCGCAGATCTCGGCCTCGAAATGGTGTTCCTGGTGCAGGTTCATGCGTTTCCCTTACGCTGGCCGGGCGGGACACAGTGCGGCCGTATTGCCGCCATCATTTCCACGATGGCCGCTGATCACCAGCATTATGGTTAGACGCCATTCAGCGGTCATACGTAATGTCGAATAATCGCTAGATTTACACAGCTATACGTCAACGAGCGCCCTTGCTCTCGCCGCGAGGTCAGCGCAGAACTCAGGGTTCGCGCGCACCCATAGAGCAAGAAAGGCTCCCCGAACGATTGCCTCTGGTACAAACCCGATAGCGATACCTATTTGGTTGAAAAGAAGATGAGGATCTCGATTTGTCTGTGCAACCTCTTCCAACACCCGATTAACCAATTCTTGGGCCTCAGGTGCGCGTTGACAGGATACTGTTAGCACGGCCAAGTCCCGATCTAGTCTATTTCGAATTTCTTCAAAGACAGCAAGTTCTGGCTGAGTTCCAGGAAGCCGGATGACACCTGCATCGCGATCTTCGGCCTGCTGTGAGTCGCCATCGATTACACATAGCGACTTGAATTTCATGGCGGGATTGCTCATGTGTCCACGATGAGTCTTAACTGCGTTTCCATCGCCTTGTACAGCATGAACCTCGACTTGATCATAGTCTGCCCCTAGCGTTTCACGGAGGATTGCGTCCACCCATGTCTTCGCGAAAACGTCCTCTACGAAAACCGCCAGTTTCTTATCAACGCGACCAGCAACGGCGCGCAGCGCCTCTACGGATAGTTTTCCTTGTCGAAGCTTTCCGTCAATACTTGCCCAAATAGCCTCATTCGGCAGGGGTGAGAGGGCATAGTCGCTATGCGTTGTAAAAATTGTCTGGATCGACTTTCGACTGGCAACGTCGATCAAGTACTCAACCATTCTTCGCGTGGCCACAGGATGTAGCCCGTTTTCAATCTCCTCTATGAGGATCAAGCTGTTCTCAGGAGCCTGCTCAATCTTCGTGACCATACGAATGATGGAAGATTCACCTGCGCCAAAGTGAAATTCTGAATATTGGTTTGCACCAGCACGTCCAACCAAAAACTTGTCGTCGTGCCCATATTGCGTCACGCGATAGTCGGCGACCGACTTTCCTAGAATGTGCTCTACTTGCCTTGCGACATCTGCATCAAGCGGCTCTAAAGGCAGAGTATGCACATACGTGGATCGCATCAATTGTTTGTAGCGCGCTTTCTCGCCAGCCGGGACTGTTCGTTCAATGCCAAAAAATAGAACCTCACGGTCTACAACATCTCCACGGACCCACTTCGCCTGTCGAAAATTTGAAGTCCTCTTAATTGTCTGCCGTTGATTTAGTTTTTTATCGATCAGTTCGTATTCAACCCTCCAGCCGGACATCGATTCGTCGCCGACGGCACTCTTCGGAAAGAACATTCCTGGTTTCACTGGCTTATAGGCGCACCCGGCAGCACCCATGACAGCAGATTTTCCGCTCCCATTCGGCCCTATAAGGGCGGTTACTGGAAACTCGAAATTAATATCCTCACCCATGAATCCACGGATTTTCTCTATACTCGCTTTGAGAAGATAACTACCGTAATCATGCCTTCTTACTTTATCTAATAAATCGACTTTTGTTGAATCACGAATTTCGCTTGCGATCATTATTTAATCCTCAACAATTATGCCGTATTAATTATAAACCTTCGGCTGGACTGTATGACTGTAAAAAACTGGTCGATCAGGTCGTCGATCAGCTCCTTGACCTGCTTCTTCTGCCAGCGGTACTCGCGCTGGTAGTAATCGATGCCGTAGCGCTTGCCCTTGAGGATCTCGCTGATGGTGCGAGCCTTGCCGTCGATGGTCTTCATGGCTGTCCTTCCATCTCGCTTTCCTGCGGGGCGGCCTTGCGCTCGCCGAGGGTACGTCCGTTGGCGTCCTTCCATTCGATCCAGCCGTTGGCGGTGCGTCCGGTCACGCAGGCCGCGGCGCCGCTGGGGGATTGGAACAGGTGATCGCGGGTAAAGCGGATGCGCCCACCCTCCACCACCAACACACCCTGCTGCAGCAGTTGCTCGCGGATGCGGTGATAGCCATGGCCCTGGAACGAGGGCACGGTGTCCAGGCGTCCGCTGGAGCCGGCCAGCACGACGAAGCCTTCCTCGGTGTACAGGCCGCGGGCGTCGGCGCCGGAGGCGCGACACAGGAAGACCTCGTCGGCACGCTGTACCTGTTCCTCGCGCGCCAGCGGCTCGAACAGCGGGTAGCCCAGGGTGGCCAGCAGCGTGCGCACCGTGGCGTGGATCTCCATGCAGTCGGCTTCCAGCGGCGCCGGCGTGTGCGGCCGGCCGCCGACGTTGCCGTTGTCCAGCAGGTAGCGCCCTGCCCGCTGCGCCTGCTGGATCGACAGCCATTCCAGATAGCCCACATGGGTATTGGTCAGGCTGTTGGTGAGCGAGACCGCCACCAGCGCGCGGTTCCAGAAGCCCTTGGCCTGCTGGTGCTGCGACAGGCGCTGCTTCAGCAGGCCGGTCTGGCCGATATACGCCTTGGCCGCGCCGCCGGCCTCGTCCTCGCCGAACAGGAAGTACACGCCCACCTGCTCGGCCTCGGGCATGCGCAGGAAGTCGGCCAGCAGCGCGCGCGGCACCTCGATCACCCGCACGATGCGGGTGGTGATCTCGGCCACGCGGATGCCCTGCGGGTCGCCCGCGGGCAGGAAGATCTGGATGGTCTGCGGGTGGGCGCTCATGCGGCCATACCCTCCACCGCGCCGCGCACGTCGATCTTGCCGGTGACGGCGGCGGCGATGAGGGCGGAACGGCGTTCTTTCAGAAGATCGATGGTGCGCTGCGCAGAACTCGACAAAGAGTTGAGCTTGTTGAGCTTGGTCTGAATGAAGTAGACGACCTGTTGTTGTTCGGCCACTGTCGGCAATGGCAAAGGGAGTTCCATGACAACATCCTGGCCGATATTCAGCATAGAGCTACTGGCACCCGTCGCGACAAGTTCGATTTGCGACCGCGCCTCCCGAGTGCCAAGAACAAAGGCTGCATATTCCGGCAAGCACTCCTTACGATCCAACCGAAGGCGATATAGCTTGTCGCAAAGCAATAAATGATCCAAGTCGGATGGGACGACCGCGGCACTGCCTACGAGCTCTCTTGTATTCGCCCTTGAAATCAAAAGATCCCCTGCATTTAACGCATACTCAGGCCTGGGCGCGAGTTCGGACGGGAGTCTTTTGTTCTGATCTGGATCGAACACTCCTCGATTAACACAGCCCACTTTGAGAACACCCCATTCCGTCGAATCCTCAACAGGATAGTTTTCACATTGGGGGCTCCATCCTTGCTCAATCGTCTGAGTCACGCGCTTGAGCTTGGACACGACCCAATGCGCCGGCACGTGACCCAGCCAGGGGATACCGGAGTCCTTCATGGGGACATTGGGATCAAGCCCGCGGGTGACGGCGCGGGAGATGGTGGCCTGACGCTTTTCGGCCAGCAGCGCCAGCAGCTTTTCCTGCTCGGCGATCAGGGCATCGATCTTGGCGGTTTCGCGGTCGAGGAAGGCGGCGATGGCTTGCACTTCCGTAGATTCGATCGGTAGCGCAAGCCGAATCTTTTCAACATCGGATGATGATAGGTGCTTAACGGTAGTCGAGTAGGTAACGTCGTTTATAGCCCTCAACGGAATCGGTAGAGCATGCAAGAGGATCGATGAGAGTCCGGTATCCCTAGTTCGGACACAGCACATCCGCTGATTCAAGAGAGCAGGTTCGCTGCCAAGCCATCGACCGACATTGAAATCGCCATCCATGCCTATTAGCACGTCTCTCGAACTCACAATTGCGGCGCCAACCTGCTCTCCTGCATAGCGGGTTTCCGCCTCATTTCGATTCAAGTCTCGAATGCGAACAAGCGGAAATTCGCCTTCGGCGTCGAACAGCTTTGAGTCGAACGGATAGCCGTTAATGATTGTTGCAACGTCCTGAAGTCTGTAGATGCGCCAATGCGCTGGCACGCTCCCAAGCCACGTTACCCCACTGTCCTTGTACTCCGGATACCTGGGCAAGCTCATTCCACCAACTCCCCCAGCATCTTCATGATGCTGGCCGACACCTGCTTCAGTTCGGCGTCGATCTCCTGCAGCGGGCGTGGCGGCTCGAACACGTAGAAGTGGCGGTTGAACGGGATCTCGTAGCCCACCTTGCTCTTGGCCTCGTCGATCCAGGCATCGGGCGCGTGCGGCAGCACCTCGCGGCGGAAGTATTCGCCGATGTCCTGGCCCAGCGGCACGTTCTCGGTGTCGCGCAGGGCGCTGTCCGGCTGCGGCTTGCCCTTCTGCTTGCCCTTCAGGCCCAGCACGATGTTGCCGTCCTGGTCGCGCAGCGGCCGCTCCACGGTGACGGTGGTATAGCCGAACTCCCGGTTGCGGAAGATGCGCGACAGCGGTGCGCGCTTGAGGGTGCCGCCGGGCGGCGGCTCGGGTGCGTTCTGCGTGGCGGTGACCACGTGCTGGCCCACTTCGTTGCCCTGGGCATCGAACACGGTGACGCGCTCGGCCTCGACGAAATCCCCGTACAGGCGGGTGAGCATGCCGATGTGCTCGTCGCCCAGTTCCTTGCGCTTGCTGCCCAGGCTCTTGCGCATCTTGCGCCAGAAGCCGCTGCCGTCGATCAGCTGCACCCAGCCGCGGCGGTCGCCGGGTTTCCTGTTGGACAGGATCCACACGTAGGTGGCAATGCCGGTGTTGTAGAACATGTCGGTGGGCAGGGAGATTATGGCCTCCACCAGGTCGTTCTCCAGCACGTAGCGGCGGATCTCGCTCTCGCCGCTGCCGGCGCCGCCGGTGAACAGCGGCGAGCCGTTGAGCACGATGCCGAAGCGGCTGCCGCCCTCGCCGTTGACCACCGGCGCCATCTTGGACACCAGGTGCAGCAGGAACAGCATGGAGCCATCGGATACGCGCGGCAGGCCGGGGCCGAAGCGGCCGTCGAAGCCCTGCTCCTCGTGCTCGCGGCGCACTACCTTCTCCACCTTCTTCCACTCCACGCCAAAGGGCGGGTTGGACAGCATGTAGTCGAAGTGCCGGCGCGGGAAACCGTCATCGCTCAGGGTGTTGCCGGCCACGATGTTGCCGATGGGCTGGCCGCGGATCAGCATGTCGGCCTTGCAGATGGCGTAGGACTCGTCGTTGAGCTCCTGGCCGAACAGCGAGAGCTTGGCCTTGGGATTGTGTACATGCAGGAACTCGGCCGCCACCGAAAGCATGCCGCCGGTGCCCGCGGTGGGGTCGTAGAGGGTTCGGATGACCGGCTTGCCCGGGCTTAGCACCTCGTCGTCCTCGACGAAGATCAGGTGGACCATCAGCTGGATCACTTCGCGCGGGGTGAAATGGTCGCCCGCGGTCTCGTTGGAATCTTCGGCAAAGCGGCGGATCAGCTCCTCGAACACGTAGCCCATCTGCACGTTGTCCACGCTGTGCGGGTGCAGGTCCACGTTGGCGAACTTCTCGGTCACCAGGTACAGCAGGTCGGCCTTGGCCAGGCGTTCGACCTGGGCGTGGAAGTCGAAGCGCTCGAAGATGTCGCGCGCGTCCGGAGAGAACTGCTGGATGTATTCGTGCAGGTTCTGGCGGATGTTGTCCTGGTCGCCGACCAGCGTGGCCAGGTCCATGGGGCTGGTGTTGTAGAACGCCTGGCCGGACTTGCGCAGCAGGAACTGATGCGGATCCACACCACTGGCGGTGCGCTTGTGCGCCTCGGCCAGCACGGCGGCCTTGGTCGGCGCCAGGATGCAATCGAGCCGGCGCAGCACGGTGAACGGCAGGATCACCTTGCCGTATTCGGAACGCTTGTAGTCGCCACGCAACAGGTCGGCGACCGACCAGATCAGGGCGGACAGGGAGCTTTGGTTCATTTCGGCACGTTGTTCCAGAGGTATCGCCGGACACGCGGGGTCCGGCGCCGATTGGGTTCATGACGGGCATGGCGGCTGCGCTGGCCGATGGCGGCCCCTGCCGCTTGCGGGCGATTGCGGGCCGCTCCGTCCCGTTCTTCCATGAATTGTTCCACGAAGTCGCCGATGCGGGGCCTGTCGTCTGGTGTCTGTCATTTTCGGCCTCATCCTCGAACCGGTCCAGTTTCGAGCCGGTCCAGTTCCCATGGGCTATTGCGCTGACAGGGCTGGCAAGGCCACGAGCAGCCCCGCGCAGGCCGGAACGCATCGGCCCGCGCCTGTAAGCACATGGCAAGGCACGCCGCCGCCGTAACCGCACGGACCGCTGCACCGTTGGATGAGCTGGCACTCTCCTGTGGCCTGTGTGGCTTGTGTGGTTTGCGGCCTCGCCGGCCGTGGGCCCGTGCAATCCGGCTTGCCGCCAGTATCGCCATGAATGTCTCACCGGACGAGACCCGGAGATGGCCGTGGCCGACCATGCAACGCCGGGCGGCCCGGAAATGGCCTGGCTGCGGTGCATCAGGCCCCGCCCTCTCACCTTGAATGCAGGCCGGCTCCAGGCGCGCGTGTTACGTTCGTGGCGATCCATCGCCGGGAGCCCCGATGCGCCACCTCCGCCATGCCGTCCACGCCCTGATCCTGGCCACCGCGCTGGCCGGCACCGCCGCCCAGGCGCGGCCGGCCGACGATGCCTATGCGGCGGTGGACCCGTTCATCGGCACCGGCGGCGAAGGCCACACCTACCCCGGCGCCACGGTGCCCTTCGGCATGGTCCAGCTCAGCCCGGACACGCGCATCCAGCCGCGCGCCAAGGCCTACGGCTGGGCCGCCGGCTACCGCCACGACGACAGCACCATCGTCGGCTTCTCGCATACCCATTTCTCCGGCAGCGGCCACTCGGACCTGGGCGACGTGCTGCTGATGCCGGTCAGCGGCACGCCCAGGCTCGAGCGCGGCGATCCCGACGTGCCCGGCAGCGGCTACACCTCGCGCTTCCGCCACGCCACCGAGCAGGCGCGGCCGGGCTACTACGCCGTCACCCTGGACGACTACGGCGTGCGCGCCGAGCTTACCGCGAGCGCGCGCGTGGGCGTGCACCGCTACACCTTCCCGCAGGGCAAGCCGGCGCACGTGCTGGTGGACCTGCGCACGTCCATGTACGACTACCCGGGCAAGGTGTCGTGGTCGCGCCTGCGGGTGCGTGCGGACGGCACCGTCACCGGTTTCCGCGAGACCCGCGGCTGGGCGCCGGGGCGCCAGTTGTATTTCGCGATGCGTTTCTCGCGCCCGCTCGCCGGCCAGCAACTGCAGGACACCGAGCAGGACGTGCCCTACAAGGGCTTCCCGCCGCCGGGCGCCAAGGATCCGCGCCAGCGCGCGCAGATCGAGGGCCGCCAGTTGGTCGGCGTGTTCGACTTCGGCGACGGCGTCGCGCAGCCGCTGGTGGTGAAGGTCGCCCTCTCGCCGGTGAGCGAGGACAACGCCATTGCCAACCTCGACGCCGAGGTGCCCGGGTTCGATTTCGATGCCGTGCAGGCCGACGCGCGCCGGCAATGGACGCAGGCCCTGTCGACGATCGATGCCGAAGGGTCGGCGCCGCAGCGGCGCCAGTTCTACACCGCGCTCTACCACACCCTGCTCGGCCCCACCCTGTTCATGGACACGGACGGGCGCTACCGCGGCCCGGACAACGCCGTGCACCAGGCCGACGGCTGGACCCACTACTCCACCTTCTCGCTGTGGGACACCTACCGCGCGCTGCACCCGCTGCTGACCCTGGTGCAGCCGCCGCGGCACACCAGCGACATCGTCAACTCGCTGCTGGCCGCGCGCCGCGAGAGCCCGTACGGCATCCTGCCGGTGTGGGCGTTCCACGGCCTGGAGACGTGGTGCATGATCGGCTACCACGCCGTGCCGGTGATCGCCGACGCCTACATGAAGGGCATCGGCGGCTTCGACGCCGGCGAAGCGCTGGATGCGATGGTCGCCAGCGCCGACTACGGTCCCTACGGCGGCATCGCGGCCTACCGCGAACTCGGCTGGGTGCCGATCGACGAGGAAGGCGAGGCCGCCAGCAAGACCCTGGAGTACGCCTTCGACGACTGGACCATCGCCCAGGTGGCCCACAAGCTGGGCAGGAGCGACATCGCCGCCGAGTTCGACCAGCGCGCCGGCAACTGGAAGCACGCCTACGACCCGGCCACCGGCTTCATGCGCGCGCGCAATCGCGACGGCTCCTTCCGCGAGCCGTTCGACCCCGATGCCAGCGGCTACGGCACCGACTACACCGAGGGCAACGCCTGGCAGTACTCGTGGTACGTGCCGCAGGACGTGGCCGGGCTGGCCGCCGCGCACGGCGGCGCCGACAAGCTGCTCGATCGGCTCGACGCGGTGTTCGACGCCAAGGTCGATCCCAAGGTGTTCGAGCACATGGAGGACATCACCGGCCTGATCGGCTGGTACGCCCACGGCAACGAGCCCAGCCACCACGTCGCCTACCTGTATGCCTACGCCGGCCAGCCGTGGCGCAGCCAGGCGAGGCTGGCGCAGATCATGGACAGCCAGTACGCCCCGCGCCCGGACGGCCTGGCCGGCAACGACGACCTCGGCCAGATGTCGGCGTGGTACGTGTTCACCGCGCTGGGCTTCTACCCGGTCACCCCGGGCAGCAACCAGTACGTCATCGGCCGCCCGTTCCTGCCGCGCGCCACCCTCCACCTGCCCAACGGCAAGCGCTTCACCGTCATCGCCGACGGCCTGGACGCCGGGCATGGCTACATCGGCGGCGCCACGCTCAACGGCCAGCCGCTGCAGCGCGCGTTCCTGCGCCACGAGGAGATCATGGCCGGCGGCGAACTGCGCTTCGTCATGCAGGCCGAGCCGAACCGGCAATGGGCGACGGACCCGGCGCAGCGGCCGTATTCGATGTCGGCGCAGTGAGGCCGGGGGGCCGGCCCCGTTCCCGTCCCGGAAATCCATTCATGGCAAGGCCCGCATCAACGCGGGCCTTGCCGTTGCGGGGGACCATCAGCGCGAATAGAGCCGGACCATGCCCGCATCCACCACCCTCGCGATTTCTTCCATGCGGCATGTGATGTGTGCCTGGATCAGGGTACGGCATGCCTCGGCATCGCCGGCATCGATGGCATCGATGGCATCGATGGCATCGATGGCATCGATGGCATCGAGCATGCGGAAATGCTCTTCGAAGGTGTCGTGGCCGCGCCACCGGGATCGCTCCATCGCACGATGCGGATGCGGATGCGTGCGTCATGCTCGCCGATGCGTGCCGTCTCCGGGGACCGGACAACGCTGGCGGATTCCCCCATCGGGAAAGGCTCGCTGCACGGCCCGGTAAATCGCAGCCCCGGAACGAAGAAGGGCCCGGCATTGCCGGGCCCTTCTTCTCACACACCCCTGCGCGGGATGCCGATCAGGCGAACGGATCCTGCAGGATCATCGTCTGGTCGCGGTCGGCACCGGTGGAGACGATGGCGATCGGGCAGCTGGCCAGCTCCTCCACCGCGCGTAGGTAGGCACGCGCGGCCGGGGGCAGCTGCTCCCAGTCGGTGATGCCGTGGGTGCTCTCCTTCCAGCCCGGGAACTCCAGGTACACCGGCTCGCACTCGTCCCAGCCCTGCGCGTCCAGCGGCGCGTACTCGCTCTCCTTGCCGTGGTAGCGGTAGGCGATGCAGACCTTGAGCTTGTCCATGCCGTCGAGCACGTCGAGCTTGGTGATGCACAGGCCGGAGATGCCGTTGATCCGCACCGCGCGCTTGAGCGCGACGATGTCGATCCAGCCGCAGCGGCGCGGGCGGCCGGTGGAGGCGCCGTACTCGGCGCCGCGGTCGCGCAGCCCCTGGCCGACCTCGTCGTGCAGCTCGGTCGGGAACGGGCCGCCGCCGACGCGGGTGGCATAGGCCTTGGCGATGCCCAGCACGTAGTCGATGGTCTGCGCGCCCACGCCGGTACCGGCCAGCGCGCCGCCGATGGTGGTGTTGGAGCTGGTGACGTACGGGTAGGTGCCGTGGTCGATGTCCAGCAGCGCGCCCTGGGCGCCCTCGAACAGCACGCGCTTGCCCTGCTTGCGCAGGTCGTAGAGGATGCTGACGATGTCGGACTTCATCGGCTCGACGTATTCGCCGAAGGCCACCGCCTCGTCCAGGGTCTTCTGGAAGTCCACCGGCTCCACGCCCAGGTACTGGGTCAGCACGAAGTTGTGGTAGTCCAGCGCGGCGCGCAGCTTCTCGGCCAGTTCGGCCGGATAGCGCAGGTCGGCCACGCGGATGCCGCGGCGCGCCACCTTGTCCTCGTAGGCCGGGCCGATGCCGCGGCCGGTGGTACCGATCGCCTTGCCGCCGGCGGCCTTCTCGCGCGCCTGGTCCAGGGCGATGTGGTACGGCATGATCAGCGGCGCGGCCGGGGAGATCTTCAGGCGCGAACGCACCTCCACGCCGGACTCCTCCAGCTCCGCGATCTCCTTCTGCAGCGCGGCCGGCGAGATCACCACGCCGTTGCCGATCAGGCACAGGGCATCCTGGCGCAGGATGCCGGACGGGATGAGGTGCAGGACGGTCTTCTTGCCGTTGATGACCAGCGTATGGCCGGCGTTGTGGCCGCCCTGGAAACGGACGACGGCACCGATTTCCTCGGTGAGCAGGTCGACGATCTTGCCCTTGCCTTCATCGCCCCACTGGGCGCCGAGGACGACGACTGACTGACCCATGGCGGATAACTCCTGAGTTGGTGCGGCCATCGGGGCCGCGGAACGGGCCGCGTGCAGGCCGGCACGGGAATGGCGGTTCCATCGGGGAACACGCGCGGCGCCGGCCCTTACACGGAAAAAGCCGGTCGGGCGCTCAGAGGGCCCGGCCGGCTTTTGTGCATTATCCGGGTTTCGGCAGGCACCGGCCACCCCCGCCATTCAGCCCTCGCACGGCGTCGTGAGCGCCGGGTCGACGCCGCGATCCGCGCCCGGTCCGGCGGCGAGCTGCGTGGTCCCCGGCCAGGAAGGCAGTACCGGTCCCGGCGACGCCCGGAGCCGCGGCCGGGACCCGGTGCCCTGGCCCCCACTCCCGATTTCGCCGGGCCGGCCGCAGCGGCCAGCCCGGCATCCGGGCGTTCCTCCCGTCAGCGGTCGCTGCGCAGGTACTGCAGGAACGGGTCGTCCTTGCCCATCACGATCACGCCGTTGCCGTCGGCCAGCGACTTCCGGTAGGCCTCCAGGCTGCGGTAGAAGGCGTAGAACGCCGGATCGGCGTTGCCGGCCTTGCCGTAGGTCGCCGCGGCCTGGGCATCGCCCTCGCCGCGCAGGCGCTGGGCGTCGCGCTCGGCATCGGCCACGATCACCGTGCTCTCGCGGTCGGCCTGGGCGCGGATGCTCAGCGACTGCTCCTCGCCCTCGGCGCGCAGCTTGGCCGCCTCCTGCTTGCGCTGGGCGCGCATGCGCTCGTACACGTCGGTGATCACCTGGCTGTCGGTGGGCAGGTCGATCTGCTTGATGCGCAGGTCGCTGATCTGCATGCCCAGCGGGGCGACGGCGGCGTTGATCGCCTCGAGCTGGCCGGCGATCAGCTCGCTGCGGTCGCCCGAGACCAGCTGCTGCAGCGTGCGCGAGTTGATCTGGTTGCGCAGCGAGTCGGTGATGATCGGCGCCAGGCGCGCATCGGCCACGCGCTCGTCGCCGCCGGTGGCGCGGTAGAACGCGCGCACATCGGAGATGTGGCCAATGGCGAAGAAGTCCACGCTCACGTCCTTCTGCTCGGCGGTGAAGTAGCGCGCCGGCGCGGTGTCGAGCACCTTGTTGCGGCGATCGAACAGGCGCACCGACTCCACCAGCGGCACCTTGAAATGCAGGCCGGGCTCGACGTCGGCCCGCACCACGCGGCCCAGGTTGAGGACCATCGCGGTCTGGTCCTCGCGCACCACGTAGACCGAACCGAACAGCGCCAGCAGCACCGCCACGGCCAGGCCGATCAAGATCGAATTCCTCATGGCTGGACCTCCTCGCGTCCGCTAGGGCGCGGCCCGCGTTCCGGATTGCGGATCGGCTCGGCCGACGCACCCTCCTGCAACGCCGGCAGCAGCGTGCCCGGCGGCAACGGCCCGGGCGTGGCCTGCCCGGCGGCGGCCGGCGCACCGGTGTTGCCGCTGCCGGGCATCGGCACGTAGATCAGCGGCTTGCCGTCGCCGCCGATCACCTTGCGGTTCTCGGCCAGCACCTGCTGCACCGTCTCCAGCCACAGGCGCTTGCGGGTGACCTCCGGGGCGTTCTTGTACTGCTGCTGCAGCAGGGTGAAGCGCTCGGCGTCGCCGTCGGCCTTGGCGATCACCGCCTCCTTGTAGCCCTCGGCGGTGGTGCGGGTACGCGCCGCCTGGCCACGCGCCTCGGGCACCACCTTGGCGGCGTAGGCCTGGGCCTCGTTGATCAGCCGCTCCTTGACCTGCTGGGCACCGTTGACCTCGTCGAAGGCCGGCTTGACCTCCTCCGGCGGGCGCGCGTCGGGCAGGGTCACGCCGGTCACCACCAGGCCGGTGCGGTAGGCGTTGAGCGAGGCCTGCAGGCGTTCCTTGGCGGCGGTGGCCAGCGGCCCGCGGTTGTTGAGCACCATGTTCAGCTCCGAACGGCCGACCTGCTCGCGCACCGCGCTCTGCGCGGCCTGCTGCAGCACCTGGTCGGCATCGCGCGAGCCGAACAGGTAGGTACGCGGGTCGTCGATGCGGTACTGCACGTTCAGCGCCACGGTGACGATGTTCTCGTCGCGGGTCAGTACCGGCACCTGGTTGGAGAAGGTCTTGATCTCGGTGGCGTTGACCTTGCGCACCGACTCGATCGGCCAGGGCAGCTTGAAGTTGGGGCCGGGCGGCAGGATGCGCGAGAACTGGCCGAAGCGCAGCACCACGCCGCGCTGCTGCTCGCCGATCAGCTGGAAGCTGGAGAACGCCAGCAGCACCACCACGGCGATGACGATCCAGCGCGCGATGCCGCCGTCGAGCAGGTCCTTGAGTGGCCCGGGCAATCCGTTCCAGCCGTTCCAGCCATTGCCGCCGCGCGGACGCGGCGCGCCGGGTCCGTTGGAATCCGGGCCGTTTCCGCCCTTGCTGCCGGGTGTGTTCCAGGCCATGCACGCTCCGTATCTGGGGACGCCGGCGGGTACATCCCGCGACGCCGGCCGGTAAGTCGGCCGTCGATTCTACTAGATGGGGACAGACCGTCCCTTTACGAGAGGCTATCTTGGCCGTTCCTTTCCCGGACAGGGCCCGTCATGACCGTTCCGCATACCTTCCGCGTCCTGCGCATCCGCGACGACGAGGCCGGCTACCGCAGCGCCATCGAGCCGGCCACGCTGGACGAACTCTCCCCCGGCGAGATCGTGCTGCGCACCGAGTGGTCCTCGGTCAACTACAAGGATGCCCTGGCCGGCACCGGCGAGGGCAAGATCCTGCGTCGCTTCCCGCTGGTGGGCGGCATCGACGTGGCCGGCCACGTGGTCGCTTCGCGCGATCCGGCCTGGCGCGAGGGCGATGCGGTGATCGCCACCGGCTGCGGCCTGAGCGAGACCCGCGACGGCGGCTACGGCGAGTACGTGCGCCTGGAATCGCGCGCGGCGATCGCACCGCCGCCCGGACTGGGCCTGCGCGAGGCCATGATCATCGGCACCGCCGGCTTCACCGCCGCGCTGGCGCTGTTCCGGCTGCGCGAGAACCGGCAGACCCCGGCGCACGGCCCGCTGGCGGTCACCGGCGCCACCGGCGGGGTCGGGTCGCTGGCGGTGGACATCTTCAGCCGCGCCGGCTTCGAGGTGCACGCCATCAGCGGCAAGGCCGACCACGCCGACTACCTGCGCACCCTGGGTGCCACCCAGGTGCTGGGCCGGGACGTGCTGCAGACCGCGCGGCCGCTGGAGTCGGTGCGCTTCGGCGGCGGCCTGGACAACGTCGGCGGGCCGATGCTGGCCAGCCTGCTGGCGCAGACCGCGCCCTACGGCAACGTCGCCGCGGCCGGCATGGCCGCCTCGCCCAGGCTGGACATGACGGTGATGCCGTTCATCCTGCGCGGCGTGGGCCTGCTGGGCATCGGGTCCTCGGGCACCGCGCGCGACATCCGCGAGCGCATCTGGCAGCACCTGGGCGATGACTGGAAGCCCGCCCACCTGGACGTCATCTGCACCGGCGAGACCACCCTGGACGGCCTGCCGCAGGCGTTCGCGCGGATGCTGGCCGGGGGCGCCATCGGACGGACGGTCGTGCGGCTGGCCTAGGCGGGCGCCGCCGCCGCGCCAGGCGCTTTGCTGGCCCGCACGTGCTCGCTAGACTCCCCGCACTACCGAGGGGGACGAGGGGGGAACCTGAACATGGCACGCATCCTGATCGTGGACGATTCGCCGGTGCAACTGCTCGGCATACAGCGCATCGTCGAGAAGCTCGGGCACGAGACCCTGACCGCCACCGACGGCGCCGCCGGGGTGGAGGTGGCGCGCTCGCAGCTGCCGGACCTGGTGCTGATGGACGTGGTGATGCCCAACCTCAACGGCTTCCAGGCCACCCGCACGCTCAAGCGCGACCCGGCCACCGAGGCCATCCCGGTGGTGCTGGTCACCACCAAGGACCAGGACACGGACCGCATGTGGGGCATGCGCCAGGGCGCCAAGGCCTACATCACCAAGCCGTTCTCCGAGGACGAGCTGTCCGAGGTGATCGAGCGGGTGTTCTCCGGCGTCGAATGACGCCGGCCGCCGCGCCGGCCATCGGCCCCGGCGCGCGCACCGCGCTCCCCCGACATGGCGAAGGCCCGGCACAGGCCGGGCCTTCGCCCACTCGATGCCTGGGCCCGCCGACCGGCGGTGCCGGCCTACTTCTCGCCGAAGGCCTTGGCCAGGGTCTGGTAGGCCTTGCGCTGGGCCTCGGTCCTGGCCTGCGGCGCCACCACCTCCAGCTCGACGATCTGGTCGCCCGGCGGCGTTCCCGGCAGGCCGCGGCCGCGCAGGCGCAGCTTGCGCCCGGCATCGGAATCGGCCGGCACCTTCAGCTCCACGCTGCCGCCCAGGGTCGGCACGCTGATGGTGGTGCCCAGCGCCGCCTGCCACGGGGTCACCGGCAGGGTGTAGAGGATGTTGCGCCCGTCCACCTCGAACTGCGGGTGGGCGGCGTACTCGATCTCCAGCAGCAGGTTGCCGCCGCCGTTGCCCTGCCCGGACAGGCGGATCACCTGGCCGGGGCGGATGCCCTTGGGGATCTTCACGTCCAGCTGCTTGCCGTTGACGGTGATGCGCAGGCTGCCGCCGTTGTAGACCGTGTCCAGCGGCACCGACAGCCGCGCCCGGGTATCGCCGCGCGGCGCCGCCCCGCCGCCGCCGAAGCCGGCGCCGCCGCGGGCACCGCGCTGGCGCGCGAACAGGCTCTCGAAGAAGTCCGAGAAGCCGCCGCCGTCGCCGCCGTGGCCGAACACCTCGTCGAAATCGAAGCCCTGCTGGCCGCCGCCGAAGTTGGGCGGGGTCTGGAATTCCTCGCCGGGCCGGTAGCCCTGCGCGCGCAACTGGTCGTAGGCGGCCCGCTTTTGCGGGTCGCGCAGCGCCTCGTAGGCCTCGTTGACCGCCTTGAACTTCTCCTCGGCCCCCGGCTCCTTGCTCACGTCCGGGTGGTACTTGCGCGCCAGGCGGCGGTAGGCGGTCTTGATCTCCGCCTCGCCTGCGCTGGGTTCCACGCCCAGGGTCGCGTAGTAATCCTTGAATTCCATCCATCACCTCAAAAAAAGGCCCGTTGCCATGCGGCGACGGGCCGGAATGCGTTGGCATCGGACCGACCGGCCCATTCTACGGGCCGGTCGGCACGGCGGCGTGAGCCGGCCGTGGAGAGCGCCACGTCACTGTACCGACGTGCTCGTTCCTTCCACCGTGCCGCCGCTGCCCACCTCGATGCGGCGCGGCGTGCTGGCCGGCTTCTTCGGGATGCGGATCTCCAGCACCCCGTTGTGGCCACGGGCGGTGATGCCCTCGCCGTCGGCGCTGTCGGGCAGCGCGAAGCGACGATAGAAGCTGCCGTAGCGGCGCTCCACCCGCGAGAAGTGCTCGCCGCCGCTGGACACCTCGCTCTTGCGCTCGCCCTTGATCGACAGGATGCCCTTGTCCATCTCGACCTGGATGTCGGCCGGATCGATGCCCGGCAGGTCGGCGTAGAGCACGAACCGGTCCGGCTCTTCCTTGATGTCCACGCGCGGCACCCACTGCGCGGTCACCACCGCGGATTCGTCCGCGTCGGCGGCGGGTTCGAGGAACTGCTCGAACACCTTGTTGAGTTCGTTCTTGAAAGCGGCCTGCGACGGCCACTGGCGATAACGCATGACGTTCATGGTTGACCTCCTAGACACGTCCTGTTGAAGGATGCGGGAAGCGTCCGGGACGCCTCCCCCGATGCCGCATAGATGGCGCCTGGCCGGGGATTTTCAAGACCTTGACGCGGCTTTCCGCCGGCCCGGGCGACACTGCCAGTTCCAGACCGCAGGCGGAGGATCCATGCCCATCCAGATCGGCGAGCCCATCCCCGAGGTCACCGTCAAGCGCATCCGCGAGGGGATCGAGACCAAGGACACCCAGTCGCTGTTCCGCGGCAAGCGCGTGGTCCTGTTCGCCGTGCCGGGGGCGTTCACGCCGACCTGCTCGGAGAAGCACCTGCCCGGCTTCATCGCCCGCTTCGAGGACTTCCGCCGCCGCGGCATCGAGGTGTACTGCATGGCCGTCAACGACCCGTTCGTGATGCGGGCCTGGGCACAGGATCGCAAGGTGCCGGCCGGCCTGCAGATGCTCTCCGACGGCAACGGCGACCTCACCCGCGCGATGGGCATGGAGATCGACGCCAGCAGTTCCGGCATGGGCATGCGCTGCCGCCGCTTCGCCCTGTATGCCGAGGACGGCGTGGTGCGTGCCCTGTACGTCGAGGAGCCGGGCGAATTCCAGGTGTCCGGCGCGGACTACCTGCTCGCCCACCTGCCGACCTGATCCCCTTTCCGTTCCACCCGATCCACCAGGAGGCCAGCCGATGAGTTCCAAGCCAGCCAGCAAGACCAGCAAGCCGACCGACGCCCACTTCACCCCGACCGCCCAGTTGCGCGCCAACGCGCGCAAGAGCATCGAGGACGGTGCGGTCACCCGCAGCTACAACGCCGACCGCGAGACGGTACTGCGCCTGCTCAACGAGGCGCTGGCCACCGAATGGGTGTGCGTGCTGCGCTACTACCGCCACTATTTCATGGCCAAGGGCATGCTCGCCGATTCGGTGAAGGCCGAGTTCCTCGAACACGCCCAGCAGGAGCAGGCCCACGCCAACCGCCTGGCCGAGCGCATCGTCCAGCTCGGCGGCGAGCCCGACCTCGATCCGGACACGCTCAGCGGTCGCTCGCACGCCGAATACCAGGAAGGCACCGACCTGCGCGACATGGTCCGCGAGAACCTGGTGGCCGAGCGCATCGCCATCGACAGCTATCGCGAGATGATCAACTTCGTCGGCGACAAGGACACCACCACCAAGCGCATCCTCGAGGACATCCTGGCGCAGGAGGAAGAGCACGCCGACGAATTCGCCGACCTGCTCGACGGCTGGATCGGCAGCTGAGGCGGCCGCCGTGGCCGCGCGCGGCGGCGCCGTCCGCCGCGGCGTGCCTCAGGCCGCGGCCGGATGGAAGCGCAGCGTGGCCACCACGCCGCGCTCGGCCCCGGGCCTGACGCTGACCCGCCAGCCGTACAGGTCGCACAGCCGGCTGACGATCGACAGGCCGATGCCGCCGCCCTGCGACTGCCCGGCATGGGTGCCGCGGTAGCCGCGCTGGAACAGCTTGGCCGCGTCCTCCTCGCTCAGTCCCGGCCCGGTGTCGGCCACCTGCACCGCATCGTCGAGCACGGTCACGGTGACCCCGCCCTCCTGGGTGTACTTGACGGCGTTGCCGATCAGGTTGCCCAGCGCCACCGACAGCGCCGACTCCGGCGCCTGGATCACCAGCGCATGATTGCCCTCCAGGCGCAGCTCGAGCTTCTTGCCGCCGAGCTGGGCCCGGTGCGATTCCAGCAGTTGCTCGGCGACCCGGGCGACGTTGCTGCTGCCCGGGCCCCGCTCGTTGCGCGACAGCAGCAGCAGCGCGCCGATCAGGTCCGAGCACTGCTGCTCGGCGCGCTGGATGCGCTGCAACCGCTGCAGGATCTTGGGATCCAAGCTCGGCCGCGCCAGCAGCAGCTCGGTGGCGCCGCGGATCACCGCCAGCGGCGTGCGCAGTTCGTGGCTGACATCGGCGTTGAACTCGCGGTCGCGCTGCACCACTTCGGTCAGGCGGCTCGAATAGTCGTCCAGCGCCTCGGCCAGCTGGCCGACCTCGTCGTCGGGGAATTGCGGCGCCAGGGCCTTGGGTTCGCTGTCGCCGCCGCGGTAGGCGCGCAGCTTGGCCGCCAGGTCCGATACCGGCCGCATCACCTTGGCCGCCGACCACCAGCCGATCAACAGCGACAGCACGCTGAACAGCAGCACGGACAGGTACAGCCAGTGCTTGAGCTGCTGCTCGCCGCGCATGGCCTGGGTGGTGTCGTAGGCGATGAAGAACCAGGCATCCGGCGTCTTGCGCACGCCGACCTTGTAGAAGAACGGCCGTCCGTCGGAGCCGATCCCGACCATGTTGTGGATGCCGTCCGGCAACCGCTCCCATTCCGGGAAGTCGCGCCGCAGGCCGTCGAGCTTGTCCGGTCGATACAGGAACGCGCGCATCTGCTGCACCGGCGCCACCACGTCGTGTCCACCGCTGGCCACGTAGCTCTGCCAGGACGCATCGAGGTTGCGATTCATCACGTCCTCGACCAACTGGCTCTCCACGCGCACGCGGGCCCAGTTGGTCGCGAACGCGAACAGCACGGTCAGCCCCGTGCCGAGCAGCAGGAAGGACAGGATGATGCGGCTGCGCAGGCGGCGACGGAAGCGGCCGCGCCGCCGCGCCGGTGCAGCGACCTCCGGCTCAGGCATCGGGCGCGGCGATCCGGTAGCCGATGCCGTGGCGGGTCTGGATCATCGGTACCTCGAAGGGCTTGTCCACCACGGCGCGCAGGCCATGGATGTGCACGCGCAGCGAATCCGAATCCGGTAGCTCCTCGCCCCACACGCGCGTTTCCAGTTCCTGCCGGGTCACCACCGCCGGCGAGGCTTCCATCAGCGACTGCAGGATCTTCAGCGCGGTCGGGTTGAGCTGCAGCAGCTTGCCCTGGCGCCGTACTTCCAGCGTATCCAGGTTGTATTCCAGGTCGCCGACGTTGAGCACCCGGGTCTGTACGCCCTTGCCGCGGCGCGCCAGCGCGTTCAGCCGCACCTCCACTTCCTGCAGCGCGAACGGCTTGATCAGGTAGTCGTCGGCGCCGGAGTCGAAGCCGGCCAGCTTGTTGTCCAGGGTGTCGCGGGCGGTGAGCATCAGCACCGGGGTCTGCTTGCGCGCCTCGTTGCGCAGCTTGCGGCATACCTCCAGCCCATCCATGCCCGGCAGGTTGAGGTCGAGTACGATGGCGTCGAAATCGTGCACCACCGCCAGGTGCAGGCCGGTGACGCCGTCGGCAGCGAAATCCACCGTATGGCCGCGGTCCTCGAGGTAGTCGCCGAGGTTGGCCGCGATGTCGCTGTTGTCTTCGATCACGAGGATGCGCATGACGTGTCCTTCAGTTGTGCGTTGAAGCCCGGCAACGACGCGCGCCACGGCCGCATGGCAGGGTGGCTAGCTTGAACGAAGGCCGGGCAGGGAGTCAAAAGACCGTCCTGTTTGACGCCCGCGGGCGGCGATCGGTTCCCGCCGGCCACCGCCGGGTTCAGGCGCAGGACGGCTCAGCACGTCGCCAGCGACTCGATCACCGCGCCGGCGACGTCGACCCCGCAGGCCGCCTCGATGCCCTCCAGGCCCGGCGTGGAGTTGATCTCCATCACCAGCGGCCCGCGCCGCGAACGGATCAGGTCCACCCCGGCCACGCCCAGGCCGATGGCCGCGGCCGCACGCACCGCCACGTCGCGCTCGCCCGCGCTGAGCTCGACCGCCTCGGCCACGCCGCCGCGATGCAGGTTGGAGCGGAAGTCGCCTTCCGGTGCCTGCCGCATCATCGCCGCCACCACCTCGCGGCCGATGACGAAACAGCGCAGGTCCGCGCCCTGCGCCTCGCCGATGAACTCCTGCACGATGAAGTCGGCGTACAGGCCGCGCAGGGCCTCCACCGCCCCGCGCGAGGCCGACAGCTTCTCGGTCAGCATCACCCCGGCGCCCTGTGCCCCGCTGGTGAGCTTGATCACGTGCGGCGTCTCGCCGAGCATGGCCAGCAGGTCGTCGGTGTCGTCCGGACTGTCGCCGAAGACCGTGGTCGGCATCGCCAGGCCATGGGCCGCCAGCACCTGGTGCGCCAGCAGCTTGTCGCGCGAACGCACGATGGCATCGGCGGGGTTGGGCGTGCGGCTGCCCATCAGCTGGAACTGGCGCAGCACCGCGGTGCCATAGCGCGTCACCGACACGCCGATGCGCGGGATCACCGCGTCGTAGCCGGTCAACGGCCGGCCCTTGTAGTGCAAGGAGAAGCCCTCGGTGCCGATGCGCATGTAGCAGCGCAACGGATCGAGCACCCGCACGGTGTGCCCGCGCACGCGCCCCGCCTCGACCAGGCGACGCGTCGAGTACAGGCGGCTGTTGCGGGACAGGATCGCGATCTTCATCGACGGCCGGAGGACGCGCTGGCCACCGGCGGCCCTCCGGGAAAGCACGGCGTGCATTGTGGGCCGCCGCTCCCCCGTCCGGCAACGGCCAGCGCCACATCGTCCGCATCCACGCCACGGCCGGCGAACGCACGCGCACGCCTTCGGCCTTCGCTGCAGTGCGAAGAGGAAACTTGCGGGAAGGGATTGGCCGCGAACGCGGCGAGATGGAGCGGGTGAAGGGAATCGAACCCTCGTCAGTAGCTTGGGAAGCTACAGCTCTACCATTGAGCTACACCCGCGACGCGAGGCGGAAGTCTAATTCGGGGCCGCCCACCAATGCAATTGCAACGCACGCAGACAACCGCAGGCGCCCCGGGGGGACATCGCCGGCGCATAAAAAAACCCCGGCAAGGCCGGGGCGAAAATGGCGGAGCGGACGGGACTCGAACCCGCGACCTCCGGCGTGACAGGCCAGCATTCTAACCAGCTGAACTACCGCTCCAAATTTTCTGCTCCCGGCATTCCCGGGAAAACAAGGCCCCCGTTCGTCACGGGGGCCCTGCGTCTGTTGGCGGAGCGGACGGGACTCGAACCCGCGACCTCCGGCGTGACAGGCCAGCATTCTAACCAGCTGAACTACCGCTCCGCGCCTATGACCTTTGCCTGGTGCTTATCTGGTGGGTGCTGAGGGTTTCGAACCCCCGACCCTCTCCTTGTAAGGGAGACGCTCTACCGCTGAGCTAAGCACCCAAGCGAGCTGATTAGTTTACGGCATCCTTCAGGGCTTTGCCAGCCTTGAACGAAGGATTCTTCGAAGCGGCGATCTCGATGGTCTCGCCCGTCTTCGGGTTGCGGCCCGAACGCGCGGCGCGCTCGCGGACCTCGAAGGTACCAAAGCCCACCAGCGTCACTGCGTCGCCCTTGGCCAGGGCCTTCTTGATCTCGCTGACGACGGCATCGACGGCGCGGCCGGCTTCGGCCTTGGAGATGTCCGCTGCGGCAGCGACACCGTCGATCAATTCGGTCTTATTCATGGATGGAAACTCCCTTTGCGGCCGGGACCGCTGAACTGAGAATCGGAATCGGGCCGATACGCGACCTGCGGGATCCCGATGACATTTTCGATTCGCCAGCACGTCCAGTGTTGTGCCCGCGAGGCGGAATTGTATACCAGCGGCCCATGGGCCATGCAACCGGAAACCCCCGGCGCAGCGCGGTTTTCGGGCCGCGCGCGCCGCGCCGGAAGGCCCGGGTTCAGTGCTTGACGCGGGCGCTCGGCGCGCTCTTGGACTTGCCGCGCACGCTCACGCGCGTGCCCTCCTTGCCCTTCTCCCGGGCCTTGCCCGCAGGCCCCAGCGGCGACTCGAGCGCCAGGTCCAGCACCTCGTCGATCCACTTGACCGGAATGATCTTCAGGTCGCGGGTGACGTTGTCCGGGATGTCGGCCAGGTCCTTGCGGTTCTCTTCCGGGATCAGCACCGTGCGGATGCCGCCGCGCAGCGCGGCCAGCAGCTTCTCCTTCAGGCCACCGATCGCCGACACGCGCCCGCGCAGGGTGATCTCGCCGGTCATCGCCACTTCCGCCTTCACCGGCACCTTGGTCAGCATCGACACCAGCGCGGTGACCATGGCGCTGCCGGCGGACGGGCCGTCCTTGGGCGTGGCGCCGTCGGGCACGTGCAGGTGCACGTCGTGCTTCTGCAGGAAGTCCGGATCGATGCCCAGACGCTCGGCGCGCGCGCGCACCACCGACAGCGCCGCCGATGCCGATTCCTTCATCACGTTGCCGAGCTGGCCGGTGAGGATCAGCTGGCCCTTGCCCGGCACCAGCGTGGCCTCGATCTGCAGCAGGTCGCCGCCGACCTCGGTCCAGGCCAGGCCGGTGACCAGGCCGACCTCGTTCTGCTCCTCGGCCCGGCCGAAGTCGAAGCGGCGCACGCCCAGGTACCGGTCCAGGTTCTTCGAGGACACGGCGACCTGCGCCTTGGCCTTCCTGGCCCCCTTCCTGGCCTTGGCGACGGGCTGCGGCCCGGCCAGCGCGATCTCCTTGACCACCTTGCGGCAGATCTTGGCGATCTCGCGCTCGAGGTTGCGCACGCCGGACTCGCGCGTGTAATAGCGCACGATGTCGCGGATCGCGTCCTCGCCGATCTCCAGCTCGTCGGCCTTCAGCCCGTTGGCCTTGAGCTGCTTGGGCACCAGGTAGCGCATGGCGATGTTGAGCTTCTCGTCCTCGGTGTAGCCGGGGATGCGGATCACCTCCATGCGGTCCAGCAGCGGGCCGGGGATGTTCAGCGAATTGGAGGTCGCCACGAACATCACTTCCGACAGGTCCAGGTCGACCTCCAGGTAGTGGTCGTTGAAGGCGTTGTTCTGCTCCGGGTCGAGCACCTCCAGCAGCGCCGAGGACGGATCGCCACGGAAGTCCATCGACATCTTGTCGATCTCGTCGAGCACGAACAGCGGGTTCTTGGTGCCGACCTTGTTGAGGTTCTGCACGATGCGGCCCGGCATCGAGCCGACGTAGGTGCGGCGATGGCCGCGGATCTCGGCCTCGTCGCGCACGCCGCCCAGGCTCATGCGCACGAACTTGCGGTTGGTCGCCTTGGCGATCGACTGGCCGAGCGAGGTCTTGCCCACGCCGGGCGGGCCGACCAGGCACAGGATCGGGCCCTTCATCTGCTTGACCCGCGACTGCACCGCCAGGTACTCGAGGATGCGTTCCTTGACCTTCTCCAGGCCATAGTGGTCGGCATCGAGCGTGGCCTGGGCGACCTTGAGGTCCTTGCGTACCTTGGTGCGCTTCTTCCACGGCACGCCCAGCAGCCAGTCAAGATAGTTGCGCACCACCGCGGCCTCGGCCGACATCGGCGACATCTGCTTGAGCTTGTTGAGCTCGGCCTTGGCCTTGGCCTCGACGGCCTTGGGCATGCCCGCGGCGGCGAGCTTGCGGGTGAGCTCCTCCATCTCGCCCGGCGCCTCGTCCAGGTCGCCCAGCTCCTTCTGGATGGCCTTCATCTGCTCGTTGAGGTAGTACTCGCGCTGGCTCTTCTCCATCTGCGACTTGACCCGGCCGCGGATGCGCTTCTCCAGCGCCTGCACGTCGATCTCGCCGTCCACCAGCCCCACCAGCAGTTCCAGCCGGTCGCCGATGTCGGGGGTTTCCAGCAGGCGCTGCTTGTCGCCCAGGCGCACGCCCAGGTGCGCGGCAATGGTGTCGGCCAGGCGCCCCGGCTCGTCGATGCCCGACAGCGTCTGCAGCAATTCCGGCGGCAGCTTGCGGTTGGTCTTCACGTACTGCTCGAACAGCGACATCAACGAGCGCGCGACGGCCTCGACCTCGCGCGGCTCGCGCGCGGCGCTGGAGGCGATCTCGGTGCCGTGGCCCCACAGCGCGCCGTCGCGCTCGGCCACCGCGTCCACGTGCACGCGCTCCAGGCCCTCGACCAGCACCTTGATGGTGCCGTCGGGGAGCTTGAGCAGCTGCAGCACCTGGGCCAGGGTACCGACCGGATACAGGTCCGAGCCGTTGGGGTCGTCGGTCTCGGCCGACTTCTGCGCCACCAGCAGGATGCGCTTGTCGGCCTCCATGGCCTGCTCCAGCGCGCGCATGGACTTGTCGCGGCCGACGAACAGCGGGATCACCATGTGCGGGAACACCACCACGTCGCGCAGAGGCAGGACGGGCAGGTCGAGGATTTCGATCTGGGGGGACTGGGCCATTGCAGGGCTCCGGTTGCGTTGGGGCGGCCACGAAAAAAGCCGATGGCCCCGTTATGGGGCCATCGGCTCGGGGTTGCAAGAGCGGCACGGCACCTGCCGGACCGCCGCTCATGCGCCGGTTTCAGTCGCCGGAGGCCGCCTTGGGCGGCGTGGGCGCGGTCTGGTAGATCAGGTACGGCTCGGACTTGTGCTCGATCACCGACTCGTCCACCACCACCTTGCCCACGTTCTCCAGCGAAGGCAGGTCGTACATGGTGTCCAGCAGCACCGACTCGACGATGGTGCGCAGGCCGCGCGCGCCGGTCTTGCGCTTGAGCGCCTTCTTGGCGATCGCCGAGAGCGCGTCGGGGCGGAACTCCAGCTCCACGCCCTCCATGTCGAACAGCTTCTTGAACTGCTTGGTGATGGCGTTCTTGGGCTCGGTGAGGATCTTGACCAGGGCCGGCTCGTCCAACTCCTCGAGCGTGGCGACCACCGGCAGGCGGCCGACGAACTCGGGGATCAGGCCGAACTTGATCAGGTCCTCCGGCTCGACGTCGGCCAGGATCTTGCCGACGTCGCGCTTGCGCTCGCTGCTCTTGACCTTGGCGCCGAAGCCGATGCCGCCGGCCTCGGTGGAGCGCTGCTGGATCACCTTGTCCAGCCCGGCGAACGCGCCGCCGCAGATGAACAGGATGTTCTTGGTGTCCACCTGCAGGAATTCCTGCTGCGGATGCTTGCGCCCGCCCTGCGGCGGCACCGAGGCCACGGTGCCCTCGATCAGCTTGAGCAGCGCCTGCTGCACGCCCTCGCCGGACACGTCGCGGGTAATCGACGGGTTCTCGCTCTTGCGCGAGATCTTGTCGATCTCGTCGATGTAGACGATGCCCTGCTGCGCCTTGTCGACGTCGTAGTCGCACTTCTGCAGCAGCTTCTGGATGATGTTCTCCACGTCCTCGCCGACGTAGCCGGCCTCGGTCAGCGTGGTGGCATCGGCGATGGTGAACGGCACGTTCAGCAGCCGCGCCAGCGTCTCGGCCAGCAGCGTCTTGCCCGAGCCGGTCGGGCCGACCAGCAGGATGTTGGACTTGGCCAGCTCGACCTCGTCGTTCTTGCTGCGGCTCTCGATGCGCTTGTAGTGGTTGTACACGGCCACGGCGAGCGTGCGCTTGGCGCGCTGCTGGCCGATCACGTACTGGTCGAGCACTTCCAGGATCTCGCGCGGCTTGGGCAGGCTCGAACGCGCCGACTGCGCCTTCTCCTCCAGCTCCTCGCGGATGATGTCGTTGCACAACTCGACGCATTCGTCGCAGATGAACACGCTCGGGCCCGCGATCAGCTTGCGTACCTCATGCTGGCTCTTGCCGCAGAAGGAGCAGTACAGAATCTTGTTGCTGTCGCCGGTACGACCTTGACGGTCTTCGCTCATGCTTCGATTACCCAATTGGCCCACCCGCTGAACGGGTGGTTCGTTTCGAGAATAGCACAGGGCCGGGAGGACGCCAGTCCGACCCCGACCCTGCCATTTACTTCTTCGTTTTCAGCAACTTGGCTGCGTCAGACCGACTGGATCGACTCGTCGGGCCGGCGCTCGAGCACCTCGTCCACCAGGCCGTAGGCCTTGGAGTCCGCGGCGCTCTTGAAGTTGTCGCGCTCGGTGTCGCGGGCGATGGTCTCCAGCGACTGGCCGGTGTGCTTGGCCAGGATCTCGTTCAGCCGCGCGCGCAGGGTCAGGATCTCGCGCGCATGGATGTCGATGTCCGAGGCCTGGCCCTGGAAGCCGCCCAGCGGCTGGTGGATCATCACCCGCGAGTTCGGCAGCGCGTAGCGCTTGCCGGCCGCGCCGGCGGCCAGCAGCAGCGCGCCCATCGAGGCGGCCTGGCCGACGCAGATGGTGCTCACGTCCGGCTTGATGTACTGCATGGTGTCGTAGATCGCCATGCCGGCGGTGACCACGCCACCGGGCGAGTTGATGTACAGGCTGATGTCCTTCTCGGGGTTCTCCGCCTCGAGGAACAGCAGCTGCGCCATCACCAGGTTGGCGACGTTGTCGTCGATCGGGCCGACCAGGAAGATCAGGCGTTCCTTCAGCAGGCGCGAGTAGATGTCATAGGCGCGCTCGCCGCGGCTGGTCTGCTCGACCACCATCGGCACCAGGTTCAAGGCTCTCGTCACATTGTCCACGCGCGGATCTCCTGCTCTCTTGCTTCTTGGTTGACCCCCGCACGCGACATGCGGGAGGTTCGCCTCGCCGGGCCGGTGCCGTCAAAGCACGTCGGCCCGCCGGGCACTGGCATTGCGGCCGGCTACTGCCGGATCGCTTCCTGGAACGACAGCGCCTTCTCGGTGTGGTGGGCGCGCTCGGCGATCCAGTCGATCACCTGCTCCTCCATCACCCGGCTCTGCAGTCCCCCCATCAACTGGGGATCGTTGCGGTACATCTCAATGACCTGCTCGGGCTCCTCGTAGGTGGAGGCGATCAGGCGCAGCGTCTCGCTGACCCGCTTGGGATCCAGGCGCAGCTCGTTGCGGCGGGCGATCTCGCCGACCAGCAGGCCGACCAGCACCCGCTTGCGGGCCGCGTCCTGGAACGACTTCCAGGCATCTTCGGGCACCTGGCCCGGGTCGCGGCCGCTGCGGCGGACCTGGTCGAGCTGCTGGGCGAGCATGCTGCGCGCCTCGTTCTCGACCAGGCGCGGCGGCAGTTCGGTCTGGGCGTAGGCGGCGATCAGCTGCTCGCCGACCTCGCGGCGCAGGCGGTTCATCAAGGCGCCCTTCAGCTCGCGCTCCAGGTTGGTGCGGATCTCCTTGCGGAACTGCTCGAGATCCCCGCCCTTGACGCCGAAACTCTTGATGAAGTCCTTGTCCACTTCCGGCAGCACGGGCTCGGACACTTCCAGCGCCTTCACGTGCACCTGGACGGTCTTGCCGGCCAGCTGCGGCACCCGCCAGTCGGCCGGGAAGGCCACGTCCAGGGTCTTTTCCTCGCCCTTGGCCAGGCCGACCAGACCCTGCTCGATCTGCTCGAACATCACGCCCGAGCCGATCACCACGCTGCCCTTCTCCGCGCCCTCGGCCGGCAGGCGCTCGTCGCCGGCCTGCGACCAGGTCTCCAGCGCGACCAGGTCGCCGGCCTGCGCGCCGCGCGCCACCGGCGAGAAGCTGCGGCGCTGCAGGCGCAGGTTCTCGATCATCTGGTCGATGTCGGCGTCGGTCACCTCGGCGGTGGCGCGCTCGACTTCCAGCTTGGCCACGTCGATTTCGCCGAAATCAGGCACCAGCTCGACCGTGGCGACGAAGTCCAGCTCGCCCTCGCCGGCCCGGTCGATGCGCGGGGCACCGGCGATGCGCAGCGCGTTCTCGCGCACCACCGCGTCGAAGGTCTCGCGCAGCAGCCCTTCCAGCGCCTCGGCGCGCACCTGCGGCCCGAAGCGCTGCTCGATCACCTTCGCCGGCACCTTGCCCGGGCGGAAGCCCTTGATGCGGGCGGTGCGCGCGATCTCGCGCAGGCGGCCGCCGACGTGGGTCTGCAGGCGATCCTCCGGCAGGGAGAAGGTCAGGCGGCGTTCCAGGTTGCCGGTGGATTCGATCGAAGCTTGCATGTTGACTCCTGCCACCGGCGGCACGCGGCCGCCGGCCTCGAAATGGGAATGGATGGATTGCGACGGGCGGCCCGCAGGCCGCCGCAGCCCTCGATTTTCGCCGATTACGGCGGCGCCCGCCACTCGCGCGGGCCAGGGGCATGAACGGGGGAGAGCCATGGTGCGAAAGGCGGGACTCGAACCCGCACGCCGTGAGGCACTGGTACCTAAAACCAGGGCGTCTACCAATTCCGCCACTTTCGCAGTGCGCGGCATTGTGGCAGCCGCGCCGGCAAAGAAAAAGGCACCCGCCGGAGCGGGTGCCTTCTATTGGTGGGCCGTCAAGGATTCGAACCTTGGACCAATTGATTAAGAGTCAACTGCTCTACCAACTGAGCTAACGGCCCTTGAAACCGGGCGCACATTATAGGCGCGCCTCGCATCCCGTTGCAACACCTTCGGGACGCTTGTTGTCAGTGGGGTGGCTGATGGGATTCGAACCCACGACCACTGGAATCACAATCCAGTACTCTAACCAACTGAGCTACAGCCACCACTGAAAAACCTTCCTGCCGTACCGCCGATGGCGCGCCCGGCAGGACTCGAACCTGCAACCACCGGCTTAGAAGGCCGGTGCTCTATCCGGTTGAGCTACGGGCGCCCGGACCGGATCGCATCCCAACCCGCCGGGAAGCTTTGGATTGGTCGGGGTAGAGGGATTCGAACCCCCGACATCCTGCTCCCAAAGCAGGCGCGCTACCAGACTGCGCTATACCCCGGCGGAACGGATCTTTCGTGCCTACGCCCGAAAGGCCGGCTATTGTGGGAAGCGCGGGCGCCGCTGTCAATGGACACGGCCGCATCCGCCGCGATCGGCTATGCTCGGGCCACGTGCCGTCGTGGACCGGCGGCCATCCACGCTGAAGGAAGACGACATGATCAGAAGCGGCAACCCTGCCCTGCAGGAATCCACTTTCCTCGACCTCGGCAGCGGCGCGGTGGTGCGTCGCGACGCCGGCGCCATGAGCCTGAACGGCACGGTCAACAAGACCGGCCTGCTCCTGCTGCTGGCGGTGCTGACCGCGGCCTTCGCCTGGCACCAGGCGGTGGGGGCGGACGGCCTGCCGCAGCCGGCCGCCGGCCTCTATGCGATCGGCGGGGCCGTCGCCGGCCTGGTGTTCGCGCTGGCCACCATCTTCAAGAAGACCTGGGCACCGGTCACCGCGCCGCTGTACGCGCTGGCCGAGGGCTTCTTCCTCGGGGCGATCTCGGCGGTCTACGAGGCCCGCTTCGGCGGCATCGTGTTCCAGGCGGTGCTGTTGACCTTCGGCACGCTGTTCGCGCTGCTGTTCGCCTACCGCAGCGGCTGGATCAAGGCCACCGAGAACTTCAAGCTGGGCGTGGTCGCCGCCACCGGCGGCATCGCGCTGGTGTACCTGGCCACGATCGTGCTCGGGTTCTTCAACGTGCAGATCCCCTACATCCACGATTCCGGGCTGATCGGCATCGGCTTCAGCCTGGCGGTGGTCGTGGTGGCGGCGCTGAACCTGGTGCTGGATTTCGACTTCATCGAGACCGGCATCGACCAGGGCGCGCCCAAGTACATGGAGTGGTACGGCGCGTTCGGCCTGATGGTCACGCTGGTGTGGCTGTACATCGAGTTCCTGCGCCTGCTGTCCAAGCTGCAGTCGCGCAACTGAGGCGCCCATGAGGATCACCCCGCCCCGGCGTCGTTCCGCGGCGGGACTGCCGGGCGGCGGCGGACCGGAGTCCGCTGCCGGCCCCGGAAGCAGGAAGGGCGCCCATGGGCGCCCTTCCTTCGTTGCGGTACCTGCGGCCGTGGCCGCCAGCCGGCTCAGACCCGGCTGGCGATCGCCTGGGCGAAGGACTGGGTGGTGCCGCTGCCGCCCAGGTCCGGGGTCAGCGAATCCTTGGCCTCCAGCGTGGCGACGATGGCCTTGCGCAGGCGCTCGGCGTTCTCGACCTGGCCCAGGTGGTCGAGCATCTGCGCGGCGGCGAGCAGCAGCGCGCACGGGTTGGCCTTGCCCTGGCCGGCGATGTCCGGCGCCGAGCCGTGCACGGCCTCGAAGATCGCCGCGTCCTTGCCGATGTTGGCGCCCGGAGCCAGCCCCAGGCCGCCGACCAGGCCGGCGCACAGGTCCGACAGGATGTCGCCGAACAGGTTGGTGGTGACGATCACGTCGAACTGCTCGGGACGCATCACCAGCTGCATGCAGGCGTTGTCCACGATCATTTCCTGGAACTGGATCTGCGGATACTCGGCGGCGACCTCGCGCGCCACCTTCAGGAACAGGCCCGAGGTGGACTTGATGATGTTGGCCTTGTGCACGGCGGTGACCTTCTTGCGGCCGGTGCTCTTGGCCAGCTCGAAGGCATAGCGCACGATGCGCTCGGAACCCTTGCGCGTCACCCGAGCCATCGACACGGCGGTCTCGCCGTCGGCGGAGACTTCCTGGCCCTCGCTCAGGTAGGCGCCCTCGGTGTTCTCGCGCACGGTGATCAGGTCCACGCCGTCGGCGAAGCGCGACTTGGTGTTCGGGAACGACTTGGCCGGACGCACGTTGGCGTACAGGTCGAAGTGGCGGCGCAGGGCCACGTTGATCGAGGAGAAGCCCTCGCCGACCGGGGTGGTCAGCGGGCTCTTGAGCGCCACCTTGTTGCGGGCGATGGATTCCAGGGTGGCCGCCGGCAGCAGCTCGCCGTGTTTTTCCAGCGCGACCAGGCCGGCATCGGCCTCCTCGTACGCCAGGCCGACGTCGAGGGCGGCGAGCACGGCAAGCGTCGCGTCCATGATCTCCGGGCCGATACCGTCGCCGCGGATGATCGTGATTGTCTGTGTCATTGAGTGGGATTCCGGACAGGGGAAGCGCCGGCCGGCCAGACCCGACACAGCGCGGGGACAAAGCGTGAAGTCGGGCAATTATGCCCGAACGCCCGCCGCCGCCCCAAATCGCCTGCCCGCGGCCGGCTCAGCCGTGGTCGTGGGCCGGCACGGTCGCGGCCTGCCCGTCCTCCAGCCGGTCGAGGAAGTCCACCGCCCGGCGCAGGTGCGGGATGACGATGGAACCGCCGACCACCAGCCCCACCGAGAAGGTCTCGAAGAACTCCTCGCGGCTGACGCCGGCGTCCTTGCACTGGGCCACGTGGTAGCTGATGCAGTCGTCGCAGCGCAGGACCAGCGAGGCGACCAGGCCCAGCAGCTCCTTGGTCTTCACGTCGAGCGCGCCGGCCTGGTAGGTCTGGGTGTCGAGCGCGAAGAAGCGGCGCACGACCTGGTTGGACTCGGCCAGGATGCGCTGGTTCATGCGCTGGCGGAACTCGGTGAATTCGGCGACGCGGTCCTGGCTCTCTTGTTCGCTCATGGCGGTGTTCCCGATGGAGTGGCGTGGCCGCCCAGCGCAGGACCGGCGCCGGATCGCCCGGCTTGGCCTGCGTGGGCCGGCGCGGGGGGCTCAGGCGGCGGCGCCGTCCGGGCCTGCCTGCCCGGCCAGCAGCGGCTCGAGCTTGCCGGCGCGATGCAGCGCCATCATGTCGTCGTAGCCGCCGACGTGGACCTCGCCGACGAAGATCTGCGGCACGCTGGTGCGGTGGGTGCGGGCGATCATCTTCTCGCGCTCGGCCGGGTCGGTGTCGATGCGGACCTCTTCCCAGGTCCATCCCTTGCTCTTGAGGAAGTTCTTGGCGGCCACGCAGTACGGACACACCGCGGTGGAATAGATCGTGATCCGGGGGGCGGCGGACTCGCTCATGGGGAAACTCCGGCAACGGAATGGGGTCTGAGCATATGGTAGCGGCGCGGTGGAATTTCCACGGCGCGGCCGCAACACTGTGAACCGCTTTTCCCCTATCGACAGGAAACCCCGCTTGCCCCTGCGCCCCGTCCTCCTCGCCGCGGCCACCGCGCTGGCCCTGTGCGCCGCGGCCGCACCGGCCCAGGAAACGCGCCTGCCCGACATCGGCTCCTCGGCCGGCGAGGTGCTCAGTCCGGCGCAGCAGACCGAGTACGGCCGGATGATGCTGGCCGAGCTGCGCAACTACGGCTACGTGCTGGACGATCCGCTGCTGGAGAACTGGCTGCAGTCCATGGGCACGCGCCTGGGGGCGGCCAGCGACCGGCCGCAGCAGCAGTTCACCTTCTTCGTCCTCAAGGACCGGCAGATCAACGCCTTCGCCACGCTCGGCGGCTACATCGGCGTGAACGCCGGCCTGGTGCTGACCGCCGAGCGCGAGGACGAGGTCGCCGCGGTGCTGTCCCACGAGATCGCCCACGTCACCCAGCAGCACGTGCTGCGCGCGGTGGAACGGGCCAAGCGCGACCAGGTGCCGATCCTGCTGGGCATGCTGGCGGCGGTGATCGCCGCCCAGCAGGCCGGCGGCAATTCCTCCGGCGACGCCTCGATGGCCGCCATCGCCAGCGGCATGGGCCTGATCCAGCAGCGCCAGATCGACTACACCCGCGCCAACGAGGCCGAGGCCGACCGCCTGGGCATCCGCACCCTGGCCCGCTCGGGCTACGACGTGGATGCCATGGCCGGCTTCTTCGAGCGCATGTCGCTGGCCATGCGCGCCAACGAGGGCGGCTACAGCGCGCCGGACTTCCTGCAGAGCCACCCGGTCACCGCCACGCGCATCAGCGAGGCGCACGAGCGCGCCCAGCAGATGAAGAAGAACACCCTGGTGCTGACCACCAGCACGCCCAGCGGCACGCGCCAGGAACGGGTGGACCCGTCCGATCCCGGTGTCCAGCCGCCGCTGGCCCCGTCCGGCAACCCGCTGCTGCCGGCCGGCATGCAGCTGCCCTACGGCGAGCTCGCGCGCGGGCCCAGCGGCGATTTCGACTGGGCCCGCGAGCGCCTGCGCGTGCTCAGCGCCAGCACGCCCGGCGCGGCCATCGCCGAGTACGAGGGCATGGCCCGCAAGCGGGCCCTGGACGATCCGCAGCGCTACGGACTGGCCCTGGCACGCCTGCGTGCCGGCGATGCGGCGCCGCAGGCGGTGCGCGAGCTGCGACCGCTGCTGGACGCGCATCCGGACAATGTCTGGCTGGCCCTGGCCCTGGGCCAGGCCGAGGCCCGCGCCGGCCAGCTCGCCCAGGCCGATGCGCGCTTCGCGGCCGTGCTCAAGCGCCTGCCCGGCAACCGCGCCGCCGCGCTGACCTACGCCGAGACGCTCAATGCACGCGGCAACCGCGAGGGCGGCGAGCGCGCGCAGGCGGTGCTGCGGCCGATGCTGGCCCAGGGCGGCGACGACCCGGTGTTCCAGCAGACCTACGCCCGCGCCTGCGAACTGGCCGGGGACACGATCCGCGCCGGCGAGGCCTATGCCGAGGCCGCCTACCTGAACGGTCGCCCGCAACAGGCCCTGATCCAGCTGCAGAACCTCAAGAAGCGCGGCGACCTGGACTACGTGGCGCGCGCGCGCATCGATGCCCGCATCGCCGCCATCACCCCCGAGGTGCTGGAAATGCGCCGCGAGGGCATCCGCGACCCCGACATGGGCGGGCGCTGAGCGACGGCTACCAGACGGTCGCGCGGCGGCAGGACGGTGGATTGGCGGATTCGATCCTGCGGCCTCGGCGCCAGGCCGGGCAGGTCGCGGCCAAGCAAGGCTGGCCGCGTCGCGCGCGGGTCATGCGCCTGGCGCGATCCAGGCCAGGGTCGCCATGCGCCCGGTACGGCGGTCGCGCCGGTGCGAATAGAAGCGCGCCGCGTCGGTGATCGTGCACAGCCCGCCGCCATGCACCTGTCCGGGCGCCACCCCGGCCGCGGCCAGGCGCCGCCGCGCCAGCGCGTACAGGTCCACCCGCCAGTGCCCGGGGCCGGTGGCCAGGAACGCGCCGGCCGCACCCGGGTCGGCATCGACGAAGGCGTGGAAGACCTCCGCGCCGATCTCGTAGGCCTGCGGCCCGGCGGCCGGGCCGAGCCAGGCCTGCAGGTGCCCGGCCGGCGTCCGCATCGCCGCGACCGTGGCCTCAAGCATCCCGCCGGCCAGGCCGCGCCAGCCGGCGTGCGCGACCGCGACCTCGAGGCCGTCGCGCGCGGCGAACACCACGGGCAGGCAGTCGGCGGTGAGGATGGCCAGCACCACGCCGGGCGTACCGGTCACCGCGGCATCGGCCTCCGGCTCGGCGACGGCGGCGCGGGCGGCGGCCAGCGGGACATCGAAGCGGGCCACGCCGCGGCCATGCACCTGGCGCAGCCAGTGCGGCAACGACGGCAGGCGCAGGCGCGTGGCGAGTTCGGCCCGGTTGCCCTCGACCGTGGCCGGATCGTCGCCGTCGGCCGCGGTACGGTTGCCCAGGTTGAGCGTATCGAACGGCGGCAGCGAACGGCCCGCCCCGCGGCGCAGCGTGACCAGCGCCTGCACGCCGGCCGGTGCCGGCCAGTCGGCGGGCAGCACGAACGCCGGCCCCGGCGCGGCCATCAGCGCGCTCGCTCCTCGGCCTGGCGCGTGTCCTCGCGCAGCGCGGCCAGCAGGCGGCGCATGTCCTCCGGCAACGGCGCCTGCACCCGCACCGGCACGCCGGTGACCGGGTGGTCGAATTCCAGGACCTCCGCGTGCAGCGCCTGGCGCCGGAACCCGCGCAGGACCTCGGCCAGCTCGTCGGTGGCATGGCGCGGCAGGCGCAGCGCGCCGCCGTAGAGCGGATCGCCCACGATCGGGGACTTCATGTAGGCCATGTGCACCCGGATCTGGTGGGTGCGGCCGGTCTCCAGCCGGCACTCCAGCGCGGTATGCGCGCGGAAGCGCTCGCGCAGGCGGAAGTGGGTGATGGCCTCCTTGCCGTCCTCGCGCACGGCCATCTTCAGCCGGTCGCGCGGATGCCGGTCGATCGGCAGGTCGGCGGTGCCGCCAGCGACCAGCGCGCCCTGCACCACTGCCAGGTACTGGCGGTGCACCTGGCGCGCGGACAGCTGCGCGACCAGGGCGGCCTGGGCCTGGGCGGTGCGGGCGATCACCATCACCCCGCTGGTGTCCTTGTCCAGGCGATGGACGACGCCGGCGCGCGGCAGCGCGGCCAGCGCCGGATCGCGGTACAGCAGCGCGTTGACCAGGGTACCGGTGGGATTGCCCGCCCCGGGATGGACCACCAGCCCGGCCGGCTTGTCCAGCACGAAGACGTCCGCGTCCTCATACAGCACGTCCAGCGGGATGTCCTCCGGCGCCGCGTCGGTGCGCTCCTCCGGGGTCGCGGTCACGGTGACGGTCTCGCCGCCGCGCACCGCATCGCGCGGGCGCGCCGGGGCGCCGTCCACCTGCACCTCGCCAGCCTTGATCCAGGCGGACAGGCGCGAGCGCGAGAACTCGGGGAACAGCTCGGCCAGCACCGCATCGAGGCGGCGGCCGGCGGCGCTGTCGGGCACCACGGCGTGGCGGGAGGGATCGGGAACGGGCAGGGACATGGCGGGGACAGGCGAGGGAAACGGCGGCCGGCACCGGCAAGTCATTCGCCGGACAGGCCACTAGGCTATCATCGCCGCCTACGTTTCCCGACGCGTCCTGCGCAGAGCCCATGATCCGACGCCCCCGCTCCACCCCGTTCCGCCTGATCGCCCTGGTGCTGGTCATCGCGGTACTCGCCACCGGCTGCCATCGCGGCACCAAGAAGGACGCCGAGGAAGGCATGCCCGTCGAACAGCTCTACCAGAAGGCCCACGGCCTGATGGAGAAGGGCAACTGGAGCGGCGCGGAGACCACCTTCAAGCGCCTGACCGCGCAGTACCCGTACGGGCCGTACACCGAGCAGGCCATGGTCGAGGTCGCCTACGCCCAGTACAAGGCCGGCAAGCACGACGACGCGGTGTCGAGCATCGACCGCTTCATCCGGACCTATCCGACCCACCGCGACATCGCCTACATGTACTACCTGCGCGGCCTGTCCAACGCCAACCGCGACACGGTGTTCCTGCGCCGGGTGTGGTCGCTGGACCCGAGCCGCCGCGACCTGTCCACGCCGCAGCAGGCCTACAACGACTTCAACATCGTCGCCGACCGCTACCCCAACAGCCGCTACGCCGCCGATGCGCGCGAGCGCATGATCGCCCTGCGCGACGTGTTCGCCCAGCACGAGCTCGACGTGGCCCTGTACTACCTGCGCCGCACCGCGTGGGTGTCGGCCGCCAACCGCGCCACCTACCTGCTGGAGACCTATCCGCAGAGCGCGTTCCAGTACGACGCGGTGGCGGTCCTGGCCGACGCCTATACCCACCTGGGCAACCAGAAGCTGGCCGACGACGCGCGCCGGGTGTTGCAGCTGAACGACCCGCAGCACCCCTACCTGGCCGGCAACTGGCCCAAGTACCCGTGGGCGATCCGCAAGCTCAATCCGTTCGCCGGCGAGAAGTCGGTGGCCACCGGCCAGAAGAACGCGGTGATCGACCGCAGGTAGGAATCGGCGGCGACCGGTTCGGGAAGGGGCCCTGCGGGGCCCTTTCCGTTTCAGGATGGCGGTGGCGGCGACCGAGGGCCACTTCGCCAGGCCGCTCCCTGCCGGGTTGCCGCCTGCCCGGCGGCGACAAGCTCACCCCGTGGGTCCCGCGTCCAGGCATCGACCTGCCGGCGGCCGCGACCCGTACCGGCCGCCAGCTCAGCCGCGGTAGCCGTTGGTGATCGGGTAGCGCCGCTCGCGGCCGAACGCGCGCCGCGACACCTTCGGCCCGGGCGCGGCCTGGTGGCGCTTCCACTCGTTGACGCGCACCAGGCGCAGCACCTTGTCCACCACCTCGGCGGCGTAGCCGGCGGCGACGATCTCCGCGCGCGACTGCTCCTGGTCCACGTAGCGGTAGAGGATCGCGTCGAGCACGTCGTAGGGCGGCAGCGAGTCCTGGTCGGTCTGGTTCTCGCGCAGCTCGGCCGAGGGCGGGCGGGCGATCACCGCCGGCGGGATCACCGGCGCGCCGCCCACGGTGTTGCGCCACTTGGCCAGGCCGAACACCTCGGTCTTGTACAGGTCCTTGATCGGCGCGTAGCCGCCGCACATGTCGCCGTAGATGGTGGCGTAGCCGACCGCGTACTCGCTCTTGTTGCCGGTGGTCAGCAGCAGCCCGCCGAACTTGTTGGCCAGCGCCATCAGGATCGCGCCGCGGCAGCGCGACTGCAGGTTCTCCTCGGTCAGGTCGGGCTCGGTGCCGGCGAACAGCGGCGCCAGCGCGCCGAGCATGCCCTCGAAGGCCGGCTCGATCGCCACCGTGTCCAGCTTCACGCCCAGCGCGGCGCACTGCTCGGCGGCCAGGTCGTTGGACAGGCCGGAGGTGTAGCGCGAAGGCAGGCGTACCGCGGTGACGTTGTCCGCGCCCAGCGCGTCCACGGCGATGGCCAGTACCAGGGCCGAGTCGATGCCGCCGGACAGGCCGACCCACACCCTGGAGAACCCGTTCTTGCGGCAATAGTCCTGCACCCCGCGCACCACCGCGCGCCAGGCCAGCGCATCCATGCTCTCGTCGCCGTCGTCCATCCACAGCAGCGGCGTGAAGCGGCGTGCGTCGGCGTCGTATTCCACCGCCAGCCACTGGTCCACGAACGCGGCCGCGGCCGGATGCACGGTGCCGTCGCCGTCGGCCACCACCGAGGCGCCGTCGAACACCAGCGCGTCCTGGCCGCCGACCAGGTTGAGGTAGGCGATCCCCGCCCCGCCCTGGCGGGTGCGCTCGGCCAGCAGCGCGTCGCGCTGGGCGTGCTTGCCGCGCTCGTAGGGCGAGGCGTTAGGCACCAGCACCAGCTCCGCGCCGGCGGCGACGGTGTCGTCCAGCGGCTGGTCGAACCACAGGTCCTCGCAGACCACCACGCCCACCTGCACGCCGCCGACCTCGAACACGCAGGCGCCGCCGTCGGGATCGACGTCGAAGTAGCGGCGCTCGTCGAACACCGCGTAGTTGGGCAGCTCGCGCTTGCGGTAGGTGGCCGCGACCGCGCCGTCGCGCAGCACGCTGGCCGCGTTGTAGACCACCGCGCCGGCGCTCTGCGGCCAGCCGACCACGGCCACGATGCCGCGCACGCCGCGCGCGATGCGCTCCAGCGCGCGCTCGCAGTCGGCCAGGAACCCCGGGCGCAGCAGCAGGTCCTCCGGCGGATAGCCGCTGACCGCCAGCTCCGGGAACAGCACCACGTCCGCGCCCAGCTCGTCGCGGGCCTGCGCGACCAGTTCGATGATCCGTTCGGCGTTCTTGTCCACCGCGCCGACCGGGAAGTCGAACTGCGCCAGGGCGATGCGGAGCGTGCGTGACATGTCGGTCGTGCGCCTCGTGTTGCGCCCGCGCGGGCGCGGGCCGGAAGAAGGCCGGCCGGCGGCCGGACCGCGCCATTATCCCAGATGGCGCACGCCGCCATTCCACGCCCCGCAAAACGCCACGGCCCCGGGCGCTGCCGGGGCCGTGGCGGTGGGACCGGCGCGACGACGCCGGGCTACAGCTGGGATTCGTTGAGGGTGATCTTGTCGCGCTTGCGCAGTGCCTGGATGAACGCCTTGGCGGCATCCACGCCGTCGAGCTGCTCCAGCTGCTGGCGCAGCGCGGTCTTCTGCTCGGCCGGCACCGCGGCCACGTCGCCCGGGGTGACCTTGTCGACCACGAACAAGGCCTGGCGGCCGTCGGGCATGGCGATGTGGCCGACCGCGGGCTTGCCGTCGGCCGGGGCCGGCGCGGCGAACACGGCGCGGTTGGCCTCGGCCGTGGGCAGCGGCGCGGTGCGCGGCAGGCCCGGCATCGGGGTGACCTGCAGCTTCTCGGCCGCGGCGATCGCCTGCAGGCTCTCGCCCTTGCGCAACCGCTCCACCAGGGCCTGCGCGGCCTGGGCGCCGGCCTGCTTCTGGCGGTCGGCACGGATGGCGGCGACGACCTGGTCGTGCACCTTGGCCAGCGGCTGTGCCTGGGCCGGGGTGTGGGCGGCGACGCGGATGATCACGCTGTGGTCCGGGCCCAGTTCGATCGGGTCGCTGGCGGTACCGTCGGCGATCAGGTTCTCGGAGAAGGCCTGGTGCAGCACCGCCGGGTTGGCGGCCAGCCCGGGGGCATCCTGGCGCGAGAACGGGCCGATCGTCTCCACCTTCAGGCCGGCCTGGGTGGCGGCCTGGTCCAGCGCGGTGGGGTTCTTGTAGACCAGGTCCACCAGCTTGCCGGACAGGTCGCTGTAGGCGCGGTCGCGGTCGGCCTGGCGCTGCTCGTCGGCCAGCTGCGCGCGGACCTCCTCGAAGCTCTTGCCCTGCCCGCCCTTGATCCCGCGGACCTGGATGACGTGCCAGCCGAACTCGGTCTTGACCGGGCCGACGATGGCCCCGTCCTGGGCGCCGAACAGGGCGTCCTCGAACGGCTTGACCATGGTGCCGCGCTCGACCCAGCCCAGGTCGCCGCCGTTGTCCTTGGAACCGGGATCCTGCGAATCGGCCTTGGCCAGCGCGGCGAAGTCCGCGCCCGGCTTGCGCGCCTGCTCGGCGATCTGCGCGGCCTTCTGCTCGGCCGCCTTCTGCGCGGCGGCATCGCTGCCGGCGGTGATCAGGATGTGCGAGGCCAGGCGCTGCTCGGGCGCCACGAAGCGGGCCTTCTCCTCGTCGTAGCGCTTGCGCAGGGCGGCCTCGTCCGGCTCGGCCGGTGCCGGCAGCTTGCTGCCGTCGACCTCCACGTACTGCAGGGTGACCTGCTCGGGCTGCATGAAATCGCGCGGATGGCCGTCGTACCACTGCTTGACCTGCGCCTCGGTGACCGGCGCGGTGTCCGCGGCCGGCTCGGGCAGCAGCGCGAACTGCACGTCGCGGGTCTCGCCGAGCAGGCGCAGGGTGCGCTCCAGCTCGCCCGGGGTGACGAAGGCCGACTCGACCAGGCCCTCGGGAATCACCGTCTGCTGCAGGGTATCGCGCACCAGCTGCTGGAACTGCGCCGGCGTGCGCGGCGGGGTGCCCTGGGCCAGCGCCATCTGGTAGGTGGCCGGGTCGAACTTGCCGTCGCTCTGGAACGCGGGGATCGCGGCGATGTAGTCGCGCACGGCGTTGTCGCCGACCACGATGCCGGCCTGCTCGGAGGCCAGCCGCATCACCTGCTCGTCGATCAGCTGGTCCAGCGCCTGGCGCTTGTTCTCGGTGCTCTCGAAGGCGCGCGCGTCGAAGGCGTCGCCCTGCTGCTCGCGCGCCTGCATGCGCAGCTGCTCGAAGCGGGCGCGGAAATCCTCGGTGCTGATCTCGTGGTGGCGCCACAGCAGCGACACCGGCCACCACGACGGCGCGGACGCCCACCAGGACGGCGGTGCGGCGACCTTGGCGACGTTGTTGGCGCCGACGCCACCGAGGTAGCTGTTGTCGACGACGAACAGGAACGGGATCATCAGCAGGCCGAGGATGGCCGTGGCGATCCATCCCGAGGTCTTCTCACGGAGTGTCTGCAGCATTGCGGGAATCTGGGCCTGGGGGCAGAGCCGCGCAGTTTAACCCGCTTCCCGGGCCGGGCGGGGATCGGCCCCGTCCGGCCCGGCCCGGCGATCAGAACGCGTTGCCGAAGGTGACGAATAGCGAGGTGTCGTGCGCCCCGCTCTGGCCGACCGTGGTGGCCACGCCGATGTCGCTGTGCAGGCCGCCCAGGCGGGTACGCGCGCCCAGCGCCAGGGCGCCGTAGCTGCGGCCGTAAGCCAGCCCCGGGACCTGGTACTCGCCCACCTCCGGCATCGACTGCAGCCAGGCCGAGGCCTGCTGCGGGCGCTTGAACTCGTGCTCCCAGCTGGCCTGCAGGTACGGCGAGACGCGCTCGCCCTCCATCCGCACCGCCCAGCCCACGCGCCCGGTGAGCGAGGTGGCGTCCTGGTCGCCGTAGCCCAGCGCGGTCGAACCGCCGCCGCTCTCGGTATAGCCGTCGATGGCGACCTTCTGCCAGGTCAGCGCGGCCAGCGGGCCGTGGCGCAGGGCGCCGGCGCTCCATTCCCAGCCGCCGGACAGCGCGGCGGTCAGGTCGTGGCCGTCGGGCGAGCCGGTGTGCAGGCGCCGCGCCGGGCCGAGATCGACCTGGCGGCGCACGTCGTAGCCCAGCCAGCTGTAGCTGGCCTGCAGGTTGACCCACGCCTGCGCGCCGTACCAGCCGGCGAAGGCGCCCACGCTGGTGTCGGTCTGGCGGAAGTTGCCGCGGCTCTGGCCGAAATCGGCCTTCAGGCGCTCGTAGCCGGCGAAGCCGCCGACCACCCAGGCGCCGCGGTTCCAGTCCAGCCCGAACAGCGCGGCCGGGGCGACGCCGTCGTACATGTCGCCGTGGTCGTAGCGCTGCGAGTCGCCGCGCACCCCGCCCCACCAGCGCAGGCCGTCCTGGCCCAGGCCGGCCGGATCGACATGGCCGGCCACCTGCAGGCTGCGCTCGCGCCCCAGGTTGGTGGCCGAGCGCGCCAGCACCTGCTGCAGGCGCGGCGCCTCGAGGATGGAAAGGGCGTACTGCGCCAGGATCGCGTGGGTCGCCGCCGAGGGATGCACGCCATCGGCGAACACGTAGGCGCTGGCCGCATCCGGGGCCACGTAGCTGGCCGGGCTGCAGGTCAGCGAGCTGCTGTCCAGGCAGCCCGGGTCGGTGGCGTTGCGGAAGCCGTAGGTGGCCGGGGCGGCCACCACCTCCTGCAGCAGGTGGAAGGTGTCCACCGGGATCACCCGGTAGCCATTCGCGGCCAAGCCGGCGAACAGGGCGCCGTTGTAGCTGCTGGCCAGCTGGGTCAGCGCCGCCATGCCGGCGGGGCCGGCGGCGCGGGCGCTCGGCGTCAGGCCCATGTCGGGCAGGGTCGGCACCAGGATGTAGCGCGCCCCGGCCGCCTGCAGCTGCCCCACCGCGCCGATCGTGCCGGTCACGGCGCCGGCCAGGGTGGTCTGCACCGGGGCGCCGGCGGCGATGGCGAAGATGTCGTTGGCGCCGGTCCACACCGTGTACAGCGCGTTGCGGTCGGCGCGGCCGCCGTTGGCGTCCAGGTAGCGCCCGACCTGGGAGAGCGTGGATTCGGCATCGCCGTTCTGCACGGCCGCGCGCGAGCCGCCCTGGGCGTAGTCGTCGCCGCCGGCGTTGTCCGAGGCGCCGTTGCCGCCGTAGTACTGGGCGACATATTCCGCCCAGACGTAGCCGGGGTTGGTGGTGAACTTGCCGATCACCGGCCGCACCGATTCCGGCAGCGCCGGCCGGTAGTGGCCCGAGTCGGTCAGCGAGTCACCGAAGAAGACCGTGCCCGAATAGGGCGATGCGGCCAGGGCCGGGGTCGCGGCGGCAGCCAGGGCCAGCGCCAGCAGGGAACGGGCGGGAAACGTCATGGGGCTCTCTCTCCAGGGAAACGCGGCGAAGACCGCGCCGGACGGCGCGGCAATGCGCGCATGGTTCCACCCCGCCCCCGCCGGTTCACGCTGCATCGCGCAAACGTGCGCGCCGTCGTGCCGCGCGATCGCCGCGGCGGTCCCGTCACGCCGGATCGGCGATAATCGCCGCCGTTTCCCTGCCCTGCCCGGCTCCGCCCGGCACCCCGCCCGCCGCATGACCGATCCGTTCACCAGCCCCGGCGCCAAGACGCCGCCCAAGCCCTTCACCCTGGAGGAAGGCGTGCGCCGCGTGCGCAGCTTCGTGCTGCGCCAGGGCCGCTTCACCCCGGCCCAGCAGCGCGCCTTCGACGAGCGCTGGCCGCGCTTCGGCCTGGACTACGCCGCCCGGCCGCGCGACCTGGACGCCACCTTCGGCCGGAACGCGCCCAAGGTGCTGGAGATCGGCTTCGGCAACGGCGAGGCGCTGCGCTTCGCCGCGCGCCAGGACCCGGCGCGCGACTACGTCGGCATCGAGGTGCACGCGCCCGGCGTCGGCCGCCTGCTCAATGCCCTGGCCGAGGACGGCACCGGCAACGTGCGCCTCTACCACCACGATGCGGTGGAGGTACTCGAGCACGAGATCGCCGATGCCGCGCTGGACGAGGTGCGCATCTATTTCCCCGATCCCTGGCACAAGAAGCGCCACAACAAGCGCCGCCTGGTCCAGCCCGCGTTCGCCGCGCTGCTGGTGCGCAAGCTGCGCCCCGGCGGGCGCCTGCACTGCGCCACCGACTGGCAGGACTATGCCGAGCAGATGTGGGACGTGCTCGACGCCACCGCCGGCCTGGCCAACCGCGCCGGCCCGCGCGGCCACGTGCCGCGCCCGGACTGGCGCCCGCAGACCCATTTCGAGACGCGCGGGCAGAAGCTCGGGCACGGCGTCTGGGACCTGCTGTACGACCGCACCGCGGCACCGGCACCGGGCCCGGACACGCCGCCGCCCGGCTGACGCGCGCCCGGTTCCCGCGTCCGCCCCCCGCCCCTCCATTCCCGAATCCCTGCCACCGGCCGCGATGGACACCACGCTGACGCTGACCAACGACATGAAGCTCGTCCTCGGGCTGGTCGGCTTCACCATGGCGATGTTCCTGTTCGAGCGCATCCGCGCCGACGTGGTGGCGCTGGTGGTGCTGGTGGTGCTGGGCATCAGCGGCCTGGTCGCCCCGGAGGAGATCTTCGGCGGCTTCTCCTCCGGCGCGGTCATCAGCATCATCGCCACCACCATCCTCGGTGCCGGGCTGGAACGCACCGGCGCGCTCAACCGCCTGGCCGGCTGGCTGCTGCGGCGCGCGCGCGGCAGCGAGCAGCGCCTGCTGCTGTGGACCTGCGGCGTGGCCGGCCTGAACTCCTCGTTCATGCAGAACCCGTCGGTGATGGCGCTGTACCTGCCGGTGGCCTCGCGGCTGGTGGCGCGCACCGGCCTGACCCTGCAGCGCCTGCTGCTGCCGATCGCCGCGGCGATCGTGATGGGCGGCGCGCTGACCATGGTCGGCAACTCGCCGCTGATCCTGCTCAACGACCTGCTCGCCTCGGCCAACAACAGCCTGCCCTCCGGCGCGGCCAGCATCGCGCCGCTGGGCATGTTCGCGCCGCTGCCGATCGGCGTGGCGCTGCTGCTGGCCTCGCTGCTGTACTTCCGCTTCCACGGCACCCGCCGCCTGCAGGAGGAGGAGACCCGGGTCAACGGCGGGGCCACGCCGGCGCGCACCGAGAGCTACTTCGCCCAGGCCTACGGCATCGAGGGCGACGTGTTCGAGCTCGACGTCACCGCCGAGAGCCCGCTGGTCGGCATGACCCTGGGCGAGGCCGAGACCCTGTACGACGCACCGCTGATGCTGGCGCTCAAGACCGGGACCGACACGCGCCTGGCGCCGCCCTCGGACATGCGCATCTGGGTGGGCAGCGTGCTCGGGGTGATGGGCCCGCGCCGGCAGGTGGCCGACTTCGCCCAGAACCAGTTCCTGCGGCTGTCCTCGCGGCTGAAGCAGCTGGGCGACCTGTTCAACCCGGCCCGCGCCGGCATCTGCGAGGTGCTGGTGCCGCCCAATTCGCGCTGGATCGGCAAGAGCGCGGCCGAGCTGCGCCTGCGCAAGCAGCACGGCATCAGCCTGCTGGCGATCAACCGCGACAAGCAGGTGATCCGCGACGACGTGCGCAAGGTGCCGCTGCGCGCCGGCGACCTACTGGTGGTGCACAGCATCTGGAGCGACCTGGCGCAGGCGGCCCGGGACCGCGATTTCGTCCCGGTCACCGATTTCCCCAAGGGCGAGCAGCGCCCGCACAAGTTCAAGATCGCCATGGCGATCTTCGCGGTGACCATCGCCATCGCCCTGACCTCCAAGCTATCGGTGCCGCTGACCCTGATGACCGGGGTGGCCGGCATGCTGCTGACCGGCGTGCTGCGCATGGACGAGGCCTACGCCGCCATCGGCTGGCGCACGGTCTTCATGATGGCCGGGCTGATCCCGCTGGGCTGGGCGATGGACAGCTCGGGGGCGGCGGCCTGGGTCGCCGGGCACACCGTCGACCAGTTGCCGCAGGGCGTGCCGGTGTGGGCCATCGAGATCGCCCTGGCGCTGCTCACCACCGCCTTCTCGCTGGTGATCAGCCACGTCGGGGCGACCATCGTGATGGTGCCCATCGCCGTCAACCTGGCGCTGGCGGCCGGCGGCAACCCGACCTCGTTCGCGCTGATCGTGGCGCTGTCGGCCTCCAACAACCTGATGACCTCCTCCAACCCGGTGATCTCCATGGTCACCGGCCCGGCCGACTACACCTCGCGCGAACTGTGGCGGGTGGGCGGGCCGCTGTGCCTGGTCTACACCGTCGTCGTGGTGGCCATGATCAACCTGATGGCCTGGGTCGCCGGGCACGGCGCGTAGGCAGGTTCCGTGGCAGCGGCATCCGGCCGGTGCCGGGCGGTGGCGTGCCGCCGTCCTGGCGACACCATGCCCGGGTGATTCCCGGACCACGGCCCGTGCCATGCGCGCCGGACCGGCAAGGCGCTGGCACTGTTGTGCGGCGGGGGGACACGGAAGTGGCGGACGAGGCGCATGTCGAACCCCAGGCGCGGCGGGTAGGCCCTTAGCTCGCAGGGCCGGCTCGCTCGCCCCGGTCGGCTTCCCGCTGTCTCTGACCGAGCCACGCCCAGACCTGCACCGGTCGTCGCGGCCCGAGCCGCTCACTCCCGACCGGCATCCTGCCGTCACTGCCCGAGCTTCCCGCCCTGGCCGGCACCCCGGCCGTCGCGGACCGAGCCGCTCACCCCCGACCGCATCCTGCCGTCACTGCCCGAGCCGCCCGCCCTGGGCGGCACCCGGCTGTCGCGGCCCGGGCGCCCGCCGCGGCCGGCATCGGCTATTCGCGATCCCGGCTTCCATACCGGCTGCGTGCCTATCTACATGTCCATCAAGATAGAGCGGCAGGATGCGGCGATGGCTACGCCGGAGTCGGGGCCGGGGGGCCTCAAGAGGACGACGGCGCCTGGGCCGCCCGGTCCAGCCATACGGCCCCGTCGCGCACCTGCACCGGCACCCGGACCAGGCCCTGGCCGCGGCAGGGCCCGGCCACGCAGTGTCCGTCCTCCAACGCGAAGCTGGCCCCGTGCACCGCGCATACCAGCAGGCCCTCGCGGCTGCGCAGGAACTGTCCCGGCGCCCAGTCCAGGCGCCGCCCGGCGTGCGGGCAGGCATTGAGGAAGGCCTGCACGCGGCCGTCCGCATCGCGCCACAGCAGCAACGATTCGATTCCGTCCGGCAGCGGCGCCTGGACTTCCATCAGGGTATCCGGCGCGAGTTCGGACAACGGCACCAGCGGGACGTGCGAAGCCATGGCGGACCCATCGCGGCAAACCCCGGATTGTGGCACCGACGCCGCGGCAAATCGCCGCTTCCACGAAATTCATTTCAAATACAATCGCTTATTTCGTTTCTAACGAAATTTTCACGCAATGCGCCGATATCGCCGCGATACTCCCGGACACCGCCCTGAAGGCGTTTACACAGATCTGCCGATGTCCATCCGCTTCCACTTCAACCGCTTCGGCCCCCTGCTGGAACCGCGCAAGCCGCGGCACCCGCTGGTGCGGCTGGCCGCCGGCCTGCTCGGCCTGGCGATCCTGGCGGTGATGGTGTTCGTGGGCGTGTTCGTCGGGGCTGCGATGATCCTGGTCGGCGTGGCATGGAAGCTGTTCAGTCAATACCGCAGGCGCCCGAGTGCGCCGGTCGACCCGCGCGTGGTCGATGCCGAGTACGAGATCGTACGCAAGCCGGCCCTGCCGCACCTGCCCTGATCCGGCCACCGCACCGCGCTGCTAGACTCCCGCGGGTTTTCCCCGGGAGTCCAATCTAATGAGCGACGTGATCCCTGCCCCGTCCCCGGTCCGCGTGCCGGTCGCCGGCGGCGGCAGTTTCCCCGTGCACCGCATCTATTGCGTCGGCCGCAACTTCGCCGACCATGCCCGCGAGATGGGCGCCAGCGCCCCGGCCTCGCGCGCCGAGCGCGGCACGCCGGTGTTCTTCCTCAAGCCGGCCGACGCCCTGGTAAGCGGCGATGCCGACGTGCCCTATCCTTCTGCCACCGGCGAGCTGCACCACGAGGTGGAGCTGGTGGTGGCGCTGGGCAAGGATGCCCCGCCCGGCGTGCTGCCGGTGGCCGAGGCCATGTCCCTGGTGTACGGCTACGGCGTGGGCCTGGACCTGACCCGGCGCGACCTGCAGGCCGCGGCCAAGGCCAAGGGCCTGCCGTGGGATACCGGCAAGGCGTTCGACCATTCCGCGCCGATCAGCACGCTGGTGCCCGCCGCCGCGGTGGCCGACCTGGACACGCTGGAGCTGTCGCTGGCCGTCAACGGCCAGGTGCGCCAGCGCTCGCTCCTGGACCAGCTGATCTGGAACGTGCCGGAGATCCTGCACGAGCTGTCGCGGCTGTTCGCGCTCAAGGCCGGCGACCTGGTGTTCATGGGCACGCCGGCGGGCGTCGGTCCGCTGCAGCGCGGCGACCGCTTCGAGGCGCGCCTGGACGGGGTGGCCACCCTGCACGGCGTCATTTCCGGCTGACGCCGGCTCGGCTAGGCTGTCGCCCACGGCACCGCGGTGCCGCCCCCTCACCTCACAAGGAGCTTCCCCATGGGCATGTTGAGCGAGTTCAAGGAATTCGCCATGCGCGGCAACGTCATCGATCTGGCGGTCGGTGTCGTGATCGGCGGCGCGTTCGGCAAGATCGTCACCGCGCTGGTGGACAAGATCATCATGCCGCCGATCGGCTGGCTGGTCGGCGGCATCGACTTCTCCAAGCTGGCCTGGACCCTCAAGCCGGCCGAGACCGGCGCCGACGGCAAGGAGATCCCGGCCGTGGTGATCGGCTACGGCGACTTCATCAACACCGTCATCCAGTTCGTCATCATCGCCTTCGCCATCTTCCTGGTGGTCAAGCTGATCAACACGCTGCACAAGAAGGCCCCCGCCGCCCCGGCCGCACCCTCGGAGGAAGTGCTGCTGCTGCGCGATATCCGCGACTCGCTGAAGAAATAGGCCCGGGTCGAGGACGGAAGCCCGGCTTCCGTCGCGCCTCCTGGAAGCCGCGCGCCGCCAGGCGCGCGGCTTTTTTGTGCGCGCCCTCGCAAGCGCCGCGTTTCCTGTGCGGGGACTCGGAAGGCAAGTCCCGTGCAAGAGCCCGCATGCCTGTACGGGGACCGGGAATGCGCATCCCTCGCCGGAGGCCGCATGCCCCGGTTCCGGGCCCCGGAACGCGGGCCTCGCACCGGCGCTCGTACATCCCGGCACGAGGACCATGTGCGCGGACCCGCCGGAACCTGCGGCTTCCGTCGCGCATCCCCGGAAGCCGCCGCCAGGCGCGCGGCGTCTTTGTGCGCATCCTCGCAAGCGCCGCGCATCTCGATGCGGAACCTCGGAAGGCAAGTCCCGGGCAAGAGCCCGCACGCCTGTACGGGGACCGGGAATGCGCATCCCTCGCCGGAGGCCGCATGCCCCGGTTCCGGGCCCCGGAATGCGGGGCTCGCGCCGGCGCTCGTATATCCCGGCACGAGGACCGAGTGCGCGGCCCCGCCGGAACCTGCATGCTTGTGCGGTGGCCGCAAACGCCAGTCCCTCGCCAAGACCCGTGCATCCCGTGCGGGGACAGCCAAGGCGAGTCCCTGGCAGAGCCCGTCGCACGCCCCGCTGATCCTTCCCCCAACACGGAGCCTTCCATGCATAGCCTTGCCACGCTTGCCGCCGCCGTCCTGCTGTCGCTGCCGGTCACGCCCGCCTTCGCCGCCGCGGCGCGCATCCCCGCCGCGGCGCTGGCCGAAGTGGACGCGCTGCGCACCCAGGCGCTGGCCGATGCCACCGGCTGGCAGGTCACCGAGTCGCTGACCACCGAGGTCGGCCCGCGCCTGGCCGGCAGCGAGGCCGATGCGCGCGCGGTGGCCTGGGCAGTGGCCAAGTTCAAGGAACTGGGCTTCGACAAGGTGTGGACCGAGCCGGTCACCTTCCCGAAGTGGGAGCGCCGCGGCGAGAAGGCCGAGGTGCTCGGCGCCCACGCCCAGCCGCTGGTCGTCACCGCGCTGGGCGGCAGCCCCGGCGGCACGGTCGAGGCCGAGGTGGTGCGTTTTGCCGACCTGGCCGCGCTGCAGGCCGCGCCGGCCGGATCGCTGGCCGGCAAGATCGCCTTCCTCGACTACCGCATGCAGCCGCGCCGGGACGGCGGCGACTACGCCAACGGCAGCGGCATCCGCGGCCGCGGCCCGTCCGAGGCCATCCGCAAGGGCGCCGTCGCCTTCGTGATGCGCTCGGCCGGCACCGACGCGCACCGCGTGCCGCACACCGGCATCACCCGTTTCGACGAGGGCCTGGCGCCGATCCCGGCGGCCGCGCTGTCGGCCCCGGATGCCGACCAGCTGGCCCGGCTGGCCGCGCTCGGCCCGACCCGCATCCGCCTGGCGCTGGACTGCGGCTGGAACGGCGAGGCGACCTCGTACAACGTGATCGGCGAGATCACCGGCAGCCGCCGGCCCCGGGAGATCGTGCTGATGGGCGGGCACCTGGACTCCTGGGACCTGGGCACCGGCGCCATCGACGACGCGGCCGGCATCGGCATCTCGATGGCCGCCGCGCGCCTGCTCAAGCCGCTCAAGCCGGCCCGCACGCTGCGCGTGGTCGCCTTCGCCAACGAGGAACAGGGCCTGTGGGGCGGGCGCGCCTATGCCCAGGCCCACGCCGGCGAGATCGCCCGCCACGTGATCGCCGCCGAGAGCGACCTCGGTGCCGGCCGCATCTACGGCTTCGACACCAGCGCATGGGAAAGCTCGCAGGAAGCGGTCGCCCGGATCGCCGGGGCGCTGCGCCCGCTCGGCATCGCGCCGATGCCCGGCCAGGGCGATCCGGAATCGGACATCGGCCCGATGGCCCGCCAGGGCATGGCCTGGGCCTGGCTCGGCCACGACGCCACCCGGTATTTCGACCTGCACCACAACGCCGACGACACCCTCGACAAGATCGACCCGGAGGACCTGGCGCAGAACGTCGCCGCCTACGCCGTGTTCGCCTGGCTGGCCGCGCAGACCGAAGGCGGGTTCGGCAGCCGAATCAAGGCGTCATTGCCGCCGGACCCGTGATGTCCTGTATCGGCAATGGCGCCTGTGTGCATGTGCCTCGTTCGCCTTCGCTGATGCGTCAGGATCGGGGCCGTCGTTCACGGGCCGGGCGGACCATGACCCGTTCGTCCGCCTCACCCCCGTAGCGGTGCCGCTGCTCGGGCGTGGCTTCGACGAACTCCAGCCGCCGCAACAAGCCCTGCGAACGATAATTGGCCGCCTTGAGCACGGCGACATGGGTATGGACGCCAAAACGGGCCGCCAGCTCGATCATCATCGCCGAGACCGCCGCGGTAGCGATGCCGCGTCTCCAGTAGCGGCTGTTGATTTCATAGGCCAGCAACGCACAGGAGTCCGGGAGCACCGTGGCCTGGACGTAGCCGGCCAGGTACCCCTCGGGCAGCCGGATCACCCAATTGAGCCAGCGCTGCCGGCCATCGGGCGAACTCCGTCGCTCCAGCCATGCAAAGCGGTCAAACAGCTCGCGCTCCGATTCGGGTGGTTCGTTCTCGAACTCGTAGATCGCCGGATCGCTCAACGCCTCGAACATCGCCGCTGCATGCTCCCGCGTCTGCGGCTCCAGCACCAAGCCGGCCACGGCCAGCGGGCGCATGATGTCGATCTGCATGCATGCTTCCTCTTCCATGCGCAAACGGTAACGGAGATCGGCAAGCCGACACAACGGCGCCATGCCGTTGAGGATTCGGCCCTATGCCTGCCCCGGGAGGGTCAGCAGGGCTCGCCGGCGCCCACGAAGTCCGGCATGCCTCTCCGGCTTCGGCGCTTGCACGGCGTCTGCGCGAGCAGCGTGGGCGTTATCGCGAAGCTAGCGCTGCGCTGACGTGCCAGGCGGCTGCTGGTGCCACCACGACGCCAGCAGCACCGCCGTGGCCGCGGCGACGTTGAGGCTTTCCACCGCGCCGCTGCCGGGAATGGACAGGCGCAGGTCGCAGGCGTCGGCGAAGCCGCGGTCCATGCCCGCGCCTTCGGCGCCCATCACGTAGACCAGCCGCGGCGGCAGCCGGGTGGCGAACAGGTCGGCACCGCCGTGCACCAGCGTCGCGGCGAGGACGAAGCCGGCCTCGTGCAGGTGCTCGTCGGCCAGCGCCGGCTTCGGCAGCTGCACCAGCGGCACCGCCTCCGCGCCGCCCTCGGCCACGCGCGCGGCCGCGCCGGACAGCGCCAGCGCCGAACCGGCCGGCAACAGGAGGCCGGCCGCGCCGAAATGTGCGGCCGAGCGCAGGATCGCGCCGAGATTGTGCGGGTTGCCGACGCCGTCCAGCCAGATCGCCAGCGCCGGGCCGGGGCGCAGGCCGGCCAGCCATTCCTCCAGCGGCAGCGGCTCCGGGCGCAGCACGTCGGCGACCACGCCCTCGTGGCGGTCGCTGCCGGCGAGCTTGCGCAGGTCGTCCTCGCCGACCACGCGGTAGCCGATGCGCTGGGCCACGCACCACGCCAGCAGCGCCTTGAGCTCGCCCATGCGGCGCTCGTCCAGGTACAGCTTGCGCAGCGCCCGCGGCCGCCGTTCGAAGGCCGCGCGCACGGCATTGAGGCCATACAGGCGCAGTTCCGGCGCTCGCTCGGGGCGTGGCGCCGGCGCATCGCCGGCAGCGGCGGCCGGTTCGCGGCGTGGACGCGCGGCCGACGGGCCGGGCTGGGGCGGGCGCTGCCGCCACGGGCCGCGGGGATCATTCATGGGACCAGACTCCGGTGGGTTCTTCGATGCGCGCGAACAGGCGCAGGTCGTGCAGATCGCCGTGGCGATCCACGACTGCGCAGCGCATGCGTCCTTCCTCGACGAAGCCGTTGGCCAGCAGCACGCGCGCGGAGGCGGGATTGTCGTCGAAAACGGTGGCCTCCAGCCGCGCCAGCCGCAATTGCCGCATCGCCCAGGGCGCGTAGGCCGCCACCACCGCGCGCATCACCCCGCGGTTCCAGTGCGCGCGGCCGAGCCAGTAGCCGAGCGAGGCGCCGCAGCGGCGCTCGCCGCGGCCGGGGCGCAGGCCGATGCCGCCGCAGGCTTCGCCGTCGATCTCGATGGCCCGCTGCAGGCCGTCGCCCTCGACCACGTGGCCGGCGAGGAAGGCCGCGCCGTCGGCGCGGGTGTACGGCACCGGGAAACGCGCGCCGAGGCCGCGCGCCACCTGCGCGTCGTCGGCGTGGCGGACCAGGGCGTCCAGGTCGCCGGCCCGCCACGGGCGCAGGACGAAGCCGGTGCCGTGCAGCACGGCGTCGGCGGCATCGGTCGCGGGATCGGGCATGGCAGCACCGGGAGCGGGTCGGGCCGCCATGATGCCGCAACGGCCCGGCGTGGCCGGCCATTGCAGGCGGCCACGCCGGGCGGTTGTGGCCGCCCGGCGCCCGGCCGTCAGCGCGCGATCGCCGCCGGGTCCTGCGCGTCCTTCAGGGCCGCGCACAGGCGCAGCGATTCGCCGGCCTGGGCCAGGCCGCGCGCGGCGCCGGTCAGCGTGGCCAGCTTCGGCTTGAAGAAAGCATCCAGGCGATCGGCCTCGGCCACCGAGCAGCCGCCGGACGCCGGCAGGCGCGGCAGGCCGCCGGCGGAGAACGCGCCGGTGCGCGCGACGATGCGCTCGTAGTTGGCGGTGAACCACGGCCAGAACGAATCGCGCACGGCCGGATCGGTAGCGCCGGGCAAGAGCAGCGAGAACATCTCGCCGACCTTGATGTCCGGGCTCAGCGCCAGTTCGCGCACGCGTGCCAGCTGCGCCGGGTCGCGGGTGAAGGACAGCCCGGCGATCAGCGCATTGCGCTGCACCGGATCGCCGGCCTGCTTCAGCGCCGCGACCAGGGTGTCGACCGCCGGCTCGCCGCGTTCGCGCACCACCGCGATCAGGGCGTTGCCGAGCAGGTCCGGCGGCACGGCGGCGAAATCGGGCGCACCGTCCTTGCCGGCCAGCACCGCATCGCCGTAGGCGAGCAGCGCCTGCTTCACCTCCGGCACCTCCAGCCGTGTGCCGAGCAGGCCGACCAGGTCCGAGCGCAGGGTGGCATCGTCCTGCGATTCGCCGGCGCGGGCGACGTAGCCGAGCTGGCGCAGCCGCGGCAGGTAGGCGTCGCGGGCGGCCTGGCGCAACGCGTCGCGCCGGGCGTCGGTGTCGGCCAGGTAGGCCCACAGCCAGGCGAAGCGCTCCAGCAGCGCGGTGGACACCTGCGCCGAGGGCGAGCCGGCCAGCCGGCGCAGGCCGGCCAGCACGTCGGCGGCATCGGCGTCGCCGCGGGCGAAGGCAGCGTCGATCGCATCGGCGTAGGCCAGCTGCTCGGCCTCGTCCAGATCGCCGATGTGCTGGCCGAGCCGGTCCAGCTGCGCCCTGGGCAGGCTGAAGCGGTAGTAGCCGGTGCCGCCGGCATTGGGCAGCACCCAGCTGTCGGCGCCCGCGCCGGGCAGCGCGATGCTCCCGCTGGCCGCATCGACCAGGCCGCAGGCGCTGCGGCTGCCGCCGGCCACGCCGTACTTCACGCACACCGGCACGCCCCAGGTCTGCGCCGCCGACCCGGTCGAACCGACCGGCAAGTAGCGCTGCTGGGTGAACTGCAGCGAATAGCCGCCGGGCGCGCCGGCCAGCTGCGCCTGCAGGTAGAGCACGCCGGGCTGCTCGATGAAGCTGGCGAAGGCGTGCCTGAAGTCCTCGCCCTTGCCGGCGGCATCGGCGATGGCGCCGATCAGGTCGTAGGCGGTGGCGTTGCCGAACCTGTGCGCCTGGATGTACCGGCGCATGCCGGCGCGGAAGGTGTCCGGCCCGACGAAGTGCTCGAACATGCCCAGCACCGCCGCGCCCTTCTGGTAGGTGATGCCGTCGAAGGCGGTCTCGATGTCGCCGTTGCCGGTGATCGGCTGGCGGATCTTGCGCGCGCTGACCAGGCTGTCGGCATTCATCGTGCGCTGGGCGCTGGCCACCCGGTCCAGGTCGGCGCGGAACTGCGGGCGCAGCGCCATCGTCACCTTCTGCTGCATCCAGGTGGCGAAGGCCTCGTTGAGCCACAGGTCGTCCCACCAGGCCATGGTCACCGTGTCGCCGGTCCACTGGTGGGCCAGCTCGTGCGCGGTGACGTTGAACGAACCCTGCACGTTGCGGGTGGGCGAGTGCTCGTCCAGCAGCAGCAGCCAGTCGCGGAAGGTGACGAAGCCCGGGTTCTCCATCGCGCCGGCGGAGAAATCCGGCGCGGCGACCAGGTCGAGCTTGCCGAACGGGTAGCCGAAGCCGTAGTAGTCCTCCAGGTAATGGATGATCTCCGGGGTCTGTTCCAGCGCGCGCTGCATGCGCGGGCCCTGCCCCCGGGCGGCCACCCCGCGCAGCGGCACCGGCTTGGCGCGCTCGGCGTCGGGCGCGATCGCCGGGCCGTCGACCACGTCCCACGGACCCACCGCGTAGGCCAGCAGGTAGGTCGGCAGCGGCCGGGTCTCGGCGAAGGTGACGGTCTTCCAGCCCTTGCCGGCCGGGGTGCTGGACACCTCGGCGGTGTTGGCCAGCGCCTGCTCGGCCTGCGGCACGGTCAGGCTGAGCGCGAACGGCGCCTTGAACCCCGGCTCGTCGAAGCCGGGAAAGGCGTAGCGCGCGCTGATCGGCTCCATCTGCGTCATCGCGTAGGCGCGACCCTGGTAGTCGACCTTGTACAGCCCCTGCAGCTGCTGGTTCAGCGGCGCGCTGTAGGCGATCTCCAGCGTCAGTGCCTGCGGTTCCAGGACGCGGCCGAAGTCGATGCGGGCCACGCCGGCCTGGGCGTCGGCCTGGTGCCAGGTGGCGGCGAACGCCTTGCCCCGGGCCGGGACCACCCGCGTGGCCGAGACCTCGAGCGCCTTGCCGTGCAGCCACAGGTGGTCCGCGGCCTCGGTCAGGCGCACGCGGATCTTCACGCTGCCGCTGAAATCAGCCTGGTCCGGATCGATCTTGAGGGCCAGCGCATAGTGCTCGGGCACGGCCCACTGCGGCAGGCGGCCGCCGGGCACGCCGTCCCTGGGAACGGCGGCAAGGGCGGTGGCGCAGCACAGCGCCAGGGTGGAGGCCAGGACAACGCGGGCGGGACGGTGCATCGGACAATCCTGTCATGGAACGGTAACCACGCACTGCACCACGGCCCGCCGCGGCGGTCATGTGCCCAAAGTGACAGGGGCGGGGATGCCTGGCCGGCCGACCGGGAGGACGGCGGCGCCCGCGTCCGTCACAATTGTCACGAAACGGTCACCCGATCGTCGTTTACTGCTTTGGCCCCTCCTTCAGGAACGCTCCTGTGCAGAAGCGCATCCTCATCGTCGACGACGAACCCGCGATCCGCGACATGGTCGCCTTCGCCCTGCGCAAGGGCGACTTCCAGCCGGTCCATGCCGGCGATGCGCGCGAGGCGCAGAGCGCCATCGTCGACAAGGTGCCCGACCTGATCCTGCTGGACTGGATGCTGCCCGGCACCAGCGGCCTGGAGCTGGCCCGGCGCTGGCGCCGCGACGAGCTGACCCGCGACGTGCCGATCATCATGCTGACCGCCCGCGGCGAGGAGAACGACCGCGTCGGCGGGCTCGAGGCCGGCGTGGACGACTACGTGGTCAAGCCGTTCTCGGCGCGCGAGCTGCTGGCGCGCATCCGCGCGGTGATGCGCCGTTCGCGCGAGGACGACGAGGACGGCAGCATCGCGGTCGGGCCGATCCGCATCGACGGCGCCGCCCACCGCGTGTTCGTCGGCGATGCGCCGGTGCCGATCGGCCCCACCGAGTACCGCCTGCTGCACTTCTTCCTCACCCACGCCGAGCGGGTGTATTCGCGCACCCAGCTGCTGGACCACGTCTGGGGCGGCAGCGTGTACGTGGAGGAGCGCACCGTGGACGTGCACATCCGCCGCCTGCGCAAGACCCTCGAACCGTTCGGCGCGCAGGACATGGTGCAGACCGTGCGCGGCGCCGGCTACCGTTTCTCCGCGGCGGCCTGACCCGCCGGCTTGCCCGCCCGCGCGCGCGGCCCCACCTTGTCCCCGATGCCCGAACTGCTGCGCCCCGCCTGGTTCCGTTCCCTGTGCCTGCTGGCCCTGGGCCTGCTCGCCGCGACCCTGGCGGGGGCATCCTTCGGCCATGGCTGGATGGCGCTGGCGCTGGCCGCGCTGGCCGCGCTGGGCTGGAATGCCTGGCACCTGGGGCGCGTGCTGCGCCGGCTGACCGACCGCCGCCGCGCCGCCCCGCCCGACGGCGACGGGGTCTGGGACGAACTGGACCGGCTGCTCTACCGCGGCCAGGTCGAGATGCGCTCGCGCAAGCGCCGCCTGCTGGCCATGCTGCGCGCCTACAGCGCCGCCGCCGCCGCCCTGCCCGACGCGGTGGTGGTGGTCGACCGCACCACCCAGCGCATCCAGTGGTTCAACGACGCGGCCACCACCCTGCTCGGCCTGCACCACCCGGCCGACCTGGACGCGCCGGTGGTCGAGCGCCTGCAGCCGCTGCCGCTGGCGCACTGGCTCGCCGCCGGGCGCAACGCCGAGCCGATGCTGGATGCGCCCTCGCCGGTGGACCCGGAGCTGCGCCTGAACCTGCGCCTGATCCCGTATTCGGACGACTACTGGCTGCTGACCGCCCGCGACGTGAGCAAGCTGCTGCACCTGGAGCAGGTACGGCGCGATTTCGTCGCCAACGTCTCGCACGAGCTGCGCACCCCGCTGACCGTGGTCCACGGCTACCTGGACATGCTCGACCCGGAGGACTACCCGGAGCTGGCGCCGATGCTGCTGGAGATGCGCAAGCAGTCCCAGCGCATGACCCAGCTGGTGGAGGACCTGCTCACCCTGTCGCGGCTGGAATCGCAGGAGCAGGCCGCGCCGGACGAGCCGGTGGCGATGCGGCCGATGCTGGCCACGCTGCGCCGCGAGGCCGAGGCCCACAGCCAGGGCCGGCATACCATCGAGATCGACGACGCGGCCGGCTGCGACCTGCTCGGTTCGGGCAAGGAGCTGCACAGCGCCTTCTCCAACCTGGTGGTCAACGCGGTGCGCTACACCCCCGCCGGCGGCACGGTGAAAGTGCGCTTCGCCCGCGAGGGCGACGGCGTGGCGATGGAGGTGGTCGACACCGGCTACGGCATCCCGGCCAGCCACATCCCGCGGCTGACCGAGCGCTTCTACCGCGTCTCCAGCAGCCGCTCGCGCGAGAGCGGCGGCACCGGGCTGGGCCTGTCCATCGTCAAGCACGTGCTCGGCCGCCACCAGGCCCGGCTGGAGATCCGCAGCGAGGTCGGCAAGGGCAGCGTGTTCTCCTGCCATTTCGGCCCGGCCCGGGTGATCGCGCGCGAATCCACCGGGGAAACACCTGGGGCGGCGCATGATCCCGCCTAGCCCCGTGCCGCCCCTTTCCGCCCATTGCAGGATCGCCCCATGAACCGCGCCAAGGCCGCCCTCCCCGTCCCCGCTCCGCCGGTGTCAGACCCGTTGCGCGACCCGTCGCTGTACCTGAACCGGGAACTGTCGCAGCTGGACTTCAACTTCCGGGTGCTGGCGCAGGCGCTGGACGAGACCGTGCCGCTGCTGGAGCGGCTGCGCTTCCTGTGCATCTCCTGCACCAACCTGGACGAATTCTTCGAGATCCGCGCGGCCACCGTGCGCCACGCCCAGGACTTCGGCCTGCCGCCGGCCCCGGACGGGATGAGCCCGCAGGCCATCCTGGTGGCGGTGCACGACCGCGCCGCCGACCTGGTGGCCCAGCAGTACCACTGCTGGAACCAGGTGCTGCGCCCGGCCCTGGCCGAGGCCGGGATCGGCGTGCTCGGCCGCAACTCCTGGAACGCGCGGCAGAAGCGCTGGCTGCGCGCCTACTTCCGCAACGAGATCATGCCGGTGCTGTCCCCGCTCGGCCTGGACCCGGCGCATCCGTTCCCGCGCATCCTCAACAAGTCGCTGAACGTGGTGGTGATGCTGGAAGGCACCGACGCCTACGGCCGCAGCGGCCACCTGGCGATCGTGCGCGCGCCGCGCTCGCTGCCGCGCATCATCCAGCTGCCCGCCTCGCTGTCGGACGGGCAGGACTTCGTGTTCCTGTCCTCGGTGCTGTCCTACTTCGTGGACGAGCTGTTCCCCGGCATGCAGGTCAAGGGCGCCTACCAGTTCCGCGTCACCCGCAATTCCGAGCTGGTGGTGGACGAGGACGAGGTGGAGAACCTGGCCCTGGCGCTGCGCGACGAGCTGGTCGACCGCGGCTACCGGCCGGCGGTGCGCCTGGAGATCGCCAGCGACTGCCCCAAGCCGATCATCCGCACCCTGCTGCAGAACTTCGGCCTGCCCGACAACGCGGTCTACCCGATCGACGGGCCCGTCAATCTCAGCCGCGTGGTCCAGCTCTACGACCTGGTGCAGCGCCCGGAACTGAAGTACCCGCCGTTCATCCCGCGCACGCTGCACGATGCCGACAACATCTTCGACATCCTCGCCAAGCACGACGTGCTGCTGCACCACCCCTTCGATGCCTTCACCGCGGTGCTGGACATGATCCGCCAGGCGGCGGTGGACCCGCAGGTGCTGGCGATCAAGCAGACCCTGTACCGTACCGGCAAGGACTCGGCGATCGTCGATGCGCTGATCCAGGCCGCGCGCAACGGCAAGGACGTGACCGTGGTGGTCGAGCTGCTGGCGCGCTTCGACGAGGAGGCCAACCTCGGCCTGGCCGACCGCCTGCAGGAGGCCGGGGTGCAGGTGGTCTACGGCGTGGTCGGCTTCAAGACCCACGCCAAGATGCTGCTGGTGGTGCGCCGCGAGGGCCGCAAGCTGCGCCGCTACGTGCACCTGGGCACCGGCAACTACCACAGCGGCACCGCGCGCCTGTACACGGACCTGGGCCTGATGACCGCCGATGCGGAGATCGGCAACGACGTGCACCTGCTGTTCCAGCAGCTCTCCGGGCTGACCGCCCGGGTCAAGCTCAAGCGCCTGCTGCAATCCCCGTTCACGCTGCACGCCGGCGTGCTCAAGCGCATCGAGCGCGAGACCGCGCACGCCAAGGCCGGGCGCCCGGGCCGGATCATCGCCAAGATGAACGCGCTCAACGAACCGAACGTGATCCGCGCCCTGTACACCGCCTCGCAGGCCGGCGTGCAGATCGACCTGATCGTGCGCGGCGCCTGCACCCTGCGCCCGGGCGTGCCCGGGGTGTCGGAGAACATCCGCGTGCGCTCGGTCGTCGGCCGCTTCCTGGAGCACAGCCGGGTGTACTGGTTCGGCAACGACGGCGAGGCGGAGATGTACTGCGCCAGCGCCGACTGGCTGGAGCGCAACCTGCTGCGGCGCGTGGAGACCTGCTTCCCAATCCTGGATCCGCGCCTGCAGCAGCGCATCTACCGCGAGGCGCTGGACAACTACCTGCGCGACAACCTCAACGCCTGGGAGCTGGGCGCCGACGGCCAGTACCGCAAGCAGGTGCCGGCGCCCGGGCAGGCGCCGCACTCGGCCCAGGCCACCCTGCTGGAAGCGCTGCAGCCCTGAGGCCGCCGCCGCTGCCCGCCGTGCCGGCGGCGGGCATCGGCTACCATGCCGCCATGCCGCATTCCGCCCTCACCGTTCCCCCCCTGCAGGACGGCGACCTCCTGGCCGCCATCGACCTGGGGTCCAACAGCTTCCACATGGTCATCGCCCGCAACCTGATGGGCCAGTTGCGGGTGGTGGACCGCCTGCGCGAGACCGTGCGCCTGGCCGACGGCCTGGATGGCAAGGGCGGGCTGTCCGACGAAGCGTGCCAGCGCGCGCTGGACTGCCTGGCGCGCTTCGGCCAGCGCATCCGCGAGATCCCGCCGCGGCGGGTACGCGCCCTGGCCACCAACACGGTGCGCCAGCTGCGCTCGCCGCAGCGCTTCCTGGTGCCGGCCGAGGCCGCGTTGGGCCACGCCATCGAAGTGGTGTCCGGCCGCGAGGAGGCCCGCCTGATCTACCTGGGCGTGGCCCACGCCCAGCCGCCCAAGCCGGGGCAGCGGCGCCTGGTCATCGACATCGGCGGCGGCTCGACCGAGTTCATCATCGGCCGCGGCTTCCAGACCCTGGAGCGCGAGAGCCTGCAGGCCGGCTGCATCGCCAGCACGCGCCGCTTCTTCCCCGGCGGCAAGCTGAGCAAGCGCCGCTGGAAGCAGGCACTGACCGAGATCGGCACCGAGTTCCGCCAGTTCGCCGCCCAGTACCGCGCCATCGGCTGGAACGAGGCGGTCGGCTCGTCGGGCACGCACAAGGCCATCGGCGAGATCTGCGCGGCGATGAAGCTGACCAAGGGCGCGATCACGGCCGAGGCGCTGCCGAAGCTGCGCGACGAGCTGCTCAAGGCCAAGACCATCGACACCATCCAGCTGCCGGGCCTGTCGGCCGACCGCCGCCCGATCATCGCCGGCGGCATCCTGGTGCTGGAGGCGGCCTTCCAGGCACTCAAGCTGGACCGGCTGCTGGTCAGCAAGGCGGCCATGCGCGAAGGCATCCTCTACGACATGCTCGGCCGCGCCGGCGACAACGACCCGCGCGACGCCTCGGTGGCGGCGCTGGTGCGCCGCTACGGCGTGGACGAGAACCAGGCCGAGCGCGTGGCCGGCACCGCGCTGCAGCTGTTCGCCCAGGTCGCCCAGGCCTGGGAACTGGGCGAGGACGAGGCGCGCATGCTTGACTGGGCCGCGCGCCTGCACGAGGTCGGGCTGGCCATCGCCCATACCGGCTACCACGTGCACGGCAGCTACATCCTGGCCAACTCGGACATCGCCGGCTTCTCGCGCCAGGAACAGCTGCTGCTGGCCGCGCTGGTGCGCACCCACCGGCGCAGCGTGCCCAAGGGCGCGTTCGAGGCGCTGGCCGAGCGCGTGCAGCCGGTGGCGCGGCGCCTGGCCGCGCTGCTGCGGCTGTCGGTGCTGCTGCACCGCGCCCACGAGTCCGACCCGATCCCGACCCTGGAAGCCTCGGCCGAGGGCAACACGTTCAAGCTGCTGCTCTCGCGGGCGTGGCTGGAGGAACGCCCGCTGCTGCGCGCCGACCTGGTGGCCGAGATCGAGGGCATGGCCAGCCTGGGCATCAACTTCGAGCCGTTCGTGGCCTGAGGCCGCGATCCTCGCGCCGCGCCCGGCCTGTCACGCGGGCGCCGCCGAACCGACACATCCCTGCCACCGCCGCCGCGCACCCTCCGCCCTAGCCGCAACGGCCGGGGTGGACCATGCGCTACGCGATCGTCACCGAAACCTATCCGCCGCAGATCAACGGCGTCGCCCTGACCGTGCAGGGCCTGGAGCAGGGCCTGCGCGGGCGCGGCCACCGCGTCGAGCTGGTGCGTCCCGGCCACGCCGATCTGTCCGCCCGGGCGGACGAGCTGCTGGTGCGCGGGGCCGGGCTGCCGCGCTATCCGGGCCTGCAGTTCGGCCTGCCGGCCACCCGCCGCCTGCTGCTGCACTGGCACCGCCACCGTCCCGATGCGGTGTACGTGGCTACCGAGGGCCCGCTGGGCTGGTCGGCGGTGCGCGCGGCGCGGCGCCTGGCCATCCCGGTGGCGACCGGCTTCCACACCCGCTTCGACGAATACATGGGCGACTACGGCGTGCCCTGGCTGCGCGCGGCGGCGCTGTCGTGGATGCGCCGGGTCCACAACCAGGCCGATGCCACGCTGGTGCCCACCGCCGAGCTGCGCCAGGAGCTGGCCGGCCTCGGCTTCCGGCGGGTGGTGCTGCTGCGCCGCGCGGTGGATGCGGCCCTGTTCAGCCCGCAGCGGCGCGATCCGGCGCTGCGCGCGCAGTGGGGCGTCGAGGGCGAGGGCCTGGTGGTGGTCCACGTCGGCCGCATCGCCGCGGAGAAGAACCTCGCGCTGGCCGTGCAGGCCTTCCGCCAGCTGCAGCGACGGCGGCCGAAGGCGCGCTTCGTCTGGGTCGGCGACGGCCCGCAGCGCGAGGCCCTGGCCCGGGCCAACCCGGATTTCATCTTCTGCGGCATCCAGCGCGGCGAGGCGCTGGCGCGCCATTTCGCCAGCGCCGACCTGTTCCTGTTCCCCAGCCGCAGCGAGACCTTCGGCAACGTCACCCTGGAGGCCATGGCCAGCGGCGTGCCCACCGTCGCCTTCGACTACGGCGCCGCGCGCGAGCACCTGCGCGGCAGCGGCGGCGGCACGGTGGTCGCGGACGAGGCCGGCTTCGTCGATGCGGCCGAACGCCTGGCCGACGACGACGCCCTGCGCCGGGCGATGGGCCACGCCGCCAGCCTGGCCATGCGCCACCTGCATCCGCAACAGGTGGCGGCCGACTTCGACCGCCTGCTGTCCGGCCTTGCCCTGCCCCCGGAGAACCGCCATGTCGTCCACGCCGCTTGAAGCCCTGCTGCGCCGCGAACACGCCTGGTGCCGGCGCGCCAACCGCTGTTGCGGCCGCCCGGCGGTGCGGCGCTTCTTCGCCCTCGTCAGCCGGCTCGGCGACGGCGCCTTCTGGTATGCGCTGATGGGCGTGCTGGTGCTGGCCGACGGCCTGGACGGGCTGCGCGCCGGCGCCCACATGGCCGCCACCGGCGTGGCCGCGCTGCTGCTGTACAAGGCCCTCAAGCGCCATACCCGGCGCCCGCGCCCGTTCGCCGCCGACGGCCACATCCGCGCCTGGGTGGCGCCGCTGGACGAGTTCAGCTTCCCCTCCGGGCACACCCTGCACGCGGTCGCCTTCACCGGCGTGGCGCTGGCCCACTACCCGGCACTGGCGCCGCTGCTGCTGCCGTTCACCGCCTGCGTGGGCGTGTCGCGCGTGGTGCTGGGGCTGCACTACCCCAGCGACGTGCTGGCCGCCACCGCCATCGGCGCGGTGCTCGCCGGCGCCTCGGTCTGGCTGGCCGGCTGAGCCGGGCCGCCATGCCCACTACAATGGGCGCATGACGACCCTGTTCATCTCCGACCTGCACCTGGACCCCGTCCGCCCGGCCATCACCGCGCTGTTCCTGCGCTTCCTGCAGGACCAGGCACGCCAGGCCGACGCGCTGTACATCCTCGGCGACCTGTTCGAGGCGTGGATCGGCGACGATGCGCCCTCGCCCACCGCCGACGCGGTGGCCGACGGGCTGCATGCCCTGGCCGACACCGGCGTGCCGGTGTACTTCATGCACGGCAACCGCGACTTCCTGCTCGGGCGCGACTACGCCGCCCGCGCCGGCATGCGCCTGCTGCCCGATCCGACCGTGATCGAGCTGTACGGCCATCCCACGCTGATCACCCACGGCGACCAGCTGTGCACCGACGACACCGCCTACCAGGCGTTCCGCGCACAGACCCGCGATCCGCGCTTCATCGCCCAGTTCCTGGCCCGGCCGATCGCCGAGCGCCTGGCCATCGCCCAGCAGGCACGCCAGGCCAGCGCCTCCCGCCAGAGCGAGATGAAGCAGGCCGACCGCGGCCAGTTCGAGACCATCACCGACGTGGCGCCGGCCGAGGTGGAAGCCACCTTCGTGCGCTACGGCGTGGACCGCATGATCCACGGCCACACCCACCGCCCGGCGCTGCACGCGCTGCAGGCCGGCGGGCGCGACTGCACGCGGGTGGTGCTCGGCGACTGGTACGCGCAGGGCTCGGTGCTGCGCGTGGACGGCGAGCACCTGGACCTGGAACGCCTCGCCCCCGCCGCCGGCTAGACTGCATGCACCTTCCTTCTCCGGCGAGCGCGACCATGACAGCGCCAGAGCGCCCCGCGCGCACCAAGGGCTCGGCCATCGAACGGGTGATGGAAATCGTGGAAATGGTCGCGGCCTCGCCGCGGCCGCCGTCCCCCGCCGACATCGCCTTCCAGCTGGACATCCCCAAGCCGACCGTGCACCGCCTGCTGCAGCAGCTGCAGGCAGACGGCTACCTGCAGGCGGACATGCGCGGCCAGGTGGTCCCCGGCGAGCGCCTGGTCACCGTGGCCCGCGGCGTGCTCTACACCAGCCGCCACAAGGCGCTGCGCCAGGCGATCCTGCGCCGGCTCTCGGCCGAGGTCGACGAGACCTGCGGCATCTCCCTGGCCGACGGCGTGGAGATGGTCTATTACGACCGCGTGCAGAGCAACTGGCCGCTGCAGATCCACCTGCCGGTCGGCATGCATTCGCCGGTGTGGTGCACGGCCAGCGGCAAGCTCTACCTGAGCACGATCCCCAACCCGCGGCGCGCGCGCATCATCGCCCACCTGCCGCTGCAGCGCATGACCCATCGCACGATCACCGACCCGGCGGCGCTGGAGGCGGCGGTGCACAGCATCGAGCGCACCGAGCTGGGCATCGACGACGAGGAATTCATCGCCGGCATGGTAGCCGTGTCGGTGCCGATCAAGGACGCCCAGGGCCGCAGCTATGCGTTCCTGTACGTGCACGCGCCGACGCTGCGCAAGAACATCGACGACCTGCGCGCCTGCGAGCCGGCCATGCGCCGCGCCGCGGCCGACCTGGCCCAGCTGATCGAGTCGCCCGAGCAGGACACCTGAAGTCCACACCGCCGGCGATGACCGGCGCCGCGCATCGGGGCGATACCGGTACAGGCCGGACATGCCTTCCGGCAACGGCGATGCGGCCGCCGCGGCGAAGGCCGATCTTTCGCGGATTCCTGGTGCCGTCGCCAGGGGAAGCGGCGACGTGGGCGGGAGGACAGCGGACATGCGACGGCCGGGCGGCCATCGGGCGGCTACCGGCATCCGCGGTGCCCACCGAAGAAACGCCGCCCAAGGCAGCGATGCAGGAGTCCCGGCGATGTATCGGTGCGTCCGTTTCCCGGCACCCCGTCCCGGGCTTCGCGGAGTGCGTTCCGCCGCGCAAGCTCGCGATGGGAAAAGTGGCCTTCCGCCCGCCGCACCGAATGAGGGCGGTGTCGGCGGGAGGAAGGCCGTGCGTCAACCGAAGGTAGGCATCGAGAACTGCGCGCCCTCGCGCACGCCCGCCGAGGGCCAGCGCTGGGTGATGGTCTTGCGCCGGGTATAGAAGCGCACGCCGTCCGGGCCGTAGGCCGACAGGTCGCCGAACAGCGAGCGCTTCCAGCCGCCGAAGCTGTGGTAGGCCACCGGCACCGGCAGCGGCACGTTGATGCCGACCATGCCGACCTTGATGTGGTCGCTGAAGTAACGCGCCGCCTCGCCGTCGCGGGTGTAGATGCAGGTGCCGTTGCCGTACTCGTGGGCGTCGATCAGGTCCATGGCCTCCTGCATCGTCTGCACCCGCATCACCTGCAGCACCGGCCCGAAGATCTCGTTGCGGTAGCTGTCCATGGCGGCGGTGACGCCGTCGATCAGCGTGCCGCCGACGTAGAAACCGTGCGCATGGCCGGCGACCTGCGGCTGGCGGCCGTCGACGACGATCTTCGCGCCCTGCCGCTCGGCGCTGTCGATGAAGCCCACCACCTTGTCGCGGTGCTGCGGGGTGATCACCGGCCCGAAGTCGTTGCCGCTGTCGTCGAAGGCACCGACCTTGAGGCCCGCCATGGCCCGGGTCAGTCCCGCCACCAGCCGGTCGCCGGTTTCCTCGCCCACCGCCACCGCCACCGACAGCGCCATGCAGCGCTCGCCGGAGGAGCCGAAGGCGGCGCCGATCAGCGAACTGACCGCGTTGTCCAGGTCGGCGTCGGGCATGACGATGGCGTGGTTCTTGGCCCCTCCCAGGGCCTGGCAGCGCTTGCCGTGCGCGGTGGCGGTGGCATAGACGTACTCGGCGATCGGGGTGGAACCGACGAAGCTCACCGCCTGCACCCGCGGATCGGTCAGCAGCGTGTCCACCGCCTCCTTGTCGCCGTTGACCACGTTCAGCACGCCCGGCGGCAGGCCGGCCTGCTGCAGCAGCTCGGCCACGAACAGCGAGGCGCCCGGATCGCGCTCGGACGGCTTGAGCACGAAGGTGTTGCCGCAGGCGATGGCCAGCGGGAACATCCACAGCGGCACCATCGCCGGGAAGTTGAACGGGGTGATGCCGGCGACCACGCCCAGCGGCTGGAACTCGCTCCACGAATCGATGCCGGGGCCGACGTTGCGGGTGTATTCGCTCTTGAGCAGCTGCGGCGCCGCGCAGGCGAACTCCACGTTCTCGATCCCGCGCTGCAGCTCGCCGGCAGCGTCGTGGGCGATCTTGCCGTGCTCGCGGCCGATCAGCTCGCAGATCCTGTCCGCGTGCTGCTCCAGCAGGTCGCGGAAGCGGAACATGACCCGCGCGCGCTTGGCCGGCGGGGTGGCGCGCCAGGCCGGGAACGCCGCCTGTGCGGCGGCAATGGCCGCCTCCACGGTGGCCTTGCCGGCGATGGCGACGCGGCTGCCGACCTGGCCGGTGGACGGGTTCCACACGTCCTGCAGGCGCTTGGCGTCGGTGACGGTCTTGCCGCCGATCAGGTGCCCGGTCACGGGCAGGGCGTCGGTCCCGGTGGCGGGGGTATCGAGTACGGCATTCATGCGCGCTTGGCCTCCAGTTGCGGTTCCGCCCACAGCGAGCGGTAGATGTCGATGATCTCGTCCGCGTCGGGCACGCGCGGGTTGTTGCCGGGCGAGCCGGAAGCGAGCGCCTGCTCGGCCATGGTCGGCAGCAGCGAGAAGAAGCGCTCGCGGCCGGCGCCGAATTCGGCCAGCGTCGGCACCTGCAGCTCGGCATTGATCGCGTACAGGAAATCGATCAGTTTTTCGTTGGCCACGTCGTCGCCGTCGTGGGCATCGGCCACGCCGATGAAGCGCGCGCAATCGGCGTAGCGTTCGTACGCGGCCGGCAGCGACCACGCGGTGACCGCCGGCAGCAGCATCGCGTTGGACAGGCCGTGCGGCACGTGGAAGAACGCGCCGATCGGCCGGCTCATGCCGTGCACCAGCGCCACCGAGGCGTTGGAGAAGGCGATGCCGGCCAGGGTGGCGCCGAGCATCATCGCCTCGCGCGCCGGCTTGTCGTTGCCGTCGTGGTAGGCGCGGCGCAGGTTCGGCCCGATCAGGCGCATCGCGGCGATGGCCTGGCTGTCGCTGTACGGGCTGGCCTTGCGGCTGACGTAGGCCTCCATCGCGTGGGTGAGCGCGTCGATGCCGGTGTCGGCGGTGGTGCGCGGCGGCACGCTGACGGTGAGGTTGTAGTCCACCAGCGCCGCCACCGGCATGAAGCCCAGGCCCACGCACAGCAGCTTCTCGTCGTTGGCCTCGTCGGTGATGATGGTGAAGCGGGTGCACTCCGAGCCGGTGCCGGCGGTGGTGGGGATGGCCACGATCGGCAGGCCCGGCTCGTTCACCTGGCGCGGGAAGCGGTAGTCGCGCACCGTGCCGCCATGCTTGCCGAGGATGGCGATCGCCTTGGCGCTGTCGATCGGGCTGCCGCCGCCCAGGGCCACGATCGAGTCGTAGTTGCCGTGGCGCACCTTCTCCACGCCGGCCTCGATCGAGGTGTCGGTGGGCTCGGGCACGGTCCCGTCGAACACCTCGCAGGCGATGCCGGCCTGCGCCAGCGCCTGCTGCACGGCCGCCGCGTAGCCGAGCTTGACCATCATCGCGTCGGTCACCAGCAGCGGGCGCGAACACCCCAGTTGGGCCAACACCTCGCCGGCCTTGTGGCTGGCGTCGGCCCCGACATGCATCACGCGGGGCAAAACGACCTGCACGGACATCGCGAACCTCCAGGGATCTCGTTTATTTCGATACGAAATGTATCGTTTTGCGAGATACATGGAATTCGACCATGGGCGTAGGTGCGCCGCAGCAAACCGACCTCGTTTGGCTGGCATTAGACGAATGGCTAGCCCCTACGAAGGTCTTGTCGCCTTTTGTCGAATGGACGCTGAATTTCCATATCGATAGAAAACGTATCGTTTTGTACGAACCCCCGGCATCCCGCCGGGTTCCATTCCGAAGCTGTACTCATTGGAGGGATGAAATGGCTTCCACCTACACCGCAGCGCCCGCCGCCGGCCCGCTGACCACCGGGCACAAGCGCGTGATCATCGCGTCCAGCCTGGGCACGGTCTTCGAGTGGTACGACTTCTTCCTGTACGGATCGCTGGCGGCCAACATCGCCCACCAGTTCTTCAGCGGGGTCAACGAGACCACCGGCTTCATCTTCACCCTGCTGGCCTTCGCCGCCGGCTTCTTCGTGCGCCCGTTCGGCGCGGCGCTGTTCGGCAGCCTGGGCGATCGCATCGGCCGCAAGTACACCTTCCTGATCACCATCCTGATCATGGGCAGCTCCACCTTCCTGGTCGGCGTGCTGCCCAGCTATGCCAGCATCGGCATCACCGCTCCGGTGATCCTGATCGTGCTGCGCATGCTGCAGGGCCTGGCGCTGGGCGGCGAGTACGGCGGCGCGGCCACCTACGTGGCCGAGCACGCCCCGCCGGGCAAGCGCGGCTACTACACCAGCTACATCCAGACCACCGCCACGGTGGGCCTGTTCCTGTCGCTGCTGGTGATCCTGTCGTGCCGCCTGAGCATCGGCAACGAGGCGTTCGATGCCTGGGGCTGGCGCATCCCGTTCCTGGTGTCGATCATCCTGCTCGGCGTGTCGGTGTGGATCCGCCTGCAGCTGCAGGAGTCGCCGCTGTTCAAGCAGATGAAGGCCGAGGGCCGCACCTCCAAGTCGCCGATCCGCGAGAGCTTCAAGGGCAGCAACGCCAAGATCATGCTGGTGGCCCTGTTCGGCGCGTCCTCGGGCGAGGCGGTGGTCTGGTACACGGGCCAGTTCTACGCCCTGTTCTTCCTCACCCAGTCGCTGAAGATCGACGGCACCACCGCCAACCTGCTGCTCGCCGCGGCGCTGGCGCTGGCCTGCCCGTTCTTCATCCTCATGGGCTGGCTGTCGGACCGCATCGGCCGCAAGCCGGTACTGCTGGGCGGCTTCGCCCTGGCGGTGTTCACCTTCTTCCCGCTGTTCAAGGCGCTGACCCACTACGGCAACCCGGCCATCGAGGAAGCCCGCACCCGCTCGCCGGCCCTGGTCGTGGCCGACCCGGCCACCTGCAGCTTCCAGTTCGATCCGGTGGGCGTGCGCAAGTTCACCAGCTCCTGCGACATCGCCACCGCGGCGCTGACCAAGGCCGGCGTGCCCTACGACATCAAGCCGGCCGCGCCGGGCTCGCTGGCGCAGGTGCAGGTGGGCAATGCCACGCTGAACTCCTACGAGGGCAGCGGCCTGTCCAAGGACGAGGGCAAGGCCAAGGGCGATGCCTTCACCGGCGTGCTCAAGGGCGCGCTCGGCGAGGCCGGCTACCCGACCAAGGCCGATCCGGACCGCATCAACAAGCCGATGATGATCGTGGTGCTGTTCGTGCTGGCGCTGTACGTGACCATGGTGTACGCGCCGCTGGCGGCGCTGCTGGTGGAGCTGTTCCCCACCAACATCCGCTACACCTCGATGTCGCTGCCCTACCACATCGGCAACGGCTGGTTCGGCGGCTTCCTGCCGGCGATCTCCTTCGGCCTGGTGGCCGCCACCGGCGACATCTACAAGGGCCTGTGGTACCCGATCGCCATCGCCGCGATCAACCTGGTGGTGGGCCTGTTCTTCCTGCGCGAGACCCGGAACGTGGACATCTCGCGCTGAGCGCACCGTCCGCGCCACGATGACGAGGAAGGCCGGCGGGGAACCGCCGGCCTTCCTCATTTCCGCTGTCCGGTTCTTCGCCTCCCCGGCGGCGCAGTTCAGCCCGCGGCGGCCTGGCGCTCGCTCTCGTGGCGCAGCGCCTCGATCTCGTCGGCGTCGAAGCCGGCCAGCAGCCGCGCCTCCAGGTTGAACGGGCCATGCAGGTAGCCGCCGGCGTACTCCCGCAGCAGCTCGCGGAAACGCGGCCGCGGGTCCACCCCGCGCTGCGCGCAGTACCAGTGGTACCAGCGCGAGCCGGCGGCCACGTGCGCCACCTCCTCGCGCAGGATGATCTCCAGGATGTCGGCGGTGGCATCGTCGCCCAGCGCGCGCAGCTTGACGATCATGCCCGGGGTCACGTCCAGGCCGCGCGCCTCGAGCACGCGCGGCACCAGCGCCATGCGCGCCAGGCCGTCGTGGGCGGTCTTGATGCACATCTCCCACAGGCCGTTGTGGGCGTCGAAGTCGCCGTAGTCGTGGCCGAACGCGCGCAGGCGCCCGCGCAGCAGGGTGAAATGGCGCGATTCGTCGTTGGCCACCGATACCCAGTCGGCATAGAACTGCGGCGGCAGGCCGCGGTAGCGGTACACCGCATCCCAGCCCAGGTCGATGGCGTTGAGCTCGATGTGGGCGATGGCGTGCAGGAACGCGGCGCGGCCCTCGTCGCTGCCCAGCCCGCGCCGCGGCAGCTCGCGCGGGTGCACCAGGCGCGGCCGCCCGGGACGGCCGGGCATGCCGATCGGCTCGGGTTCGCCCCAGGTCTCCGGCAGCGGCAGCCAGCCCTGGGCGAACTCGGCGGCGAAGCGCTGGGTCAGCGCGACCTTCTCGCCCGGGTCGGCCGCGTCCAGGCACAGCCGCGCGGCCTGCAGCAGGTCGCGCGGCGCGGCCGCGGCCACGTCCTGGTCAACCATCGTCGCGACGCCTCAGGCGCGGCGCAAGCGCTTGGCCTCGTCCGAGCGCAACTGGCGGATGCGTTCGAAGTAGCCCGCCTCGATGCCGGTCGGGTAGACGCCATTGAAGCACGAGGAATCGAACCGGGTCAGTTCCGGGTTGCCCTCGCGCACCGCCGCCTCCAGGTCGTCCAGGTCCTGGTAGACCAGCCAGTCGCAGCCGAGGAACGCCTGCACCTCGTCCTCGCTGCGGCCGTGCGCGACCAGCTCCTCCGCGGCCGGCATGTCGATGCCGTAGATGTTCGGGTAGCGCACCGGCGGCGCGGCGCTGGCCAGGTAGACCTTGCGCGCGCCGGCCTCGCGGGCCATCTGGATGATCTGGCGGCTGGTGGTGCCGCGCACGATCGAGTCGTCCACCAGCAGCACCACGCGGTTGCGGAACTCCAGGTGGATCGGGTTGAGCTTGCGGCGCACCGATTTCAACCGTTCGCCCTGCCCCGGCATGATGAAGGTGCGGCCGACGTAGCGGTTCTTGACGAAGCCCTCGCGGTACTTCACCCCGAGCACGTTGGAGATCTCCAGCGCGGCGTCGCGCGAGGTGTCCGGGATCGGGATGATGGTGTCGATGTCGTGGTCCGGGCGCAGGCGCAGGATCTTCTCGCCGAGCTTGATGCCCATGCGCATGCGCGCCTTGTGCACCGAGACGTTGTCGATCATCGAATCCGGGCGGGCGAAGTAGACGTACTCGAAGATGCACGGGGTGTGGTCCACGTCGGTGGCGCAGACCTCGGCGAACAGCTCGCCGCGCGCGGTGATGACGATCGCCTCGCCCGGGCGCACGTCGCGCACGCGCTGGAAGCCGAGGATGTCCAGCGCCGTGGACTCGGAGGCGACCATGTACTCCGGCCCTTCCGCGCTCTCGCGCTTGCCCAGCACCAGCGGGCGGATGCCGTGCGGGTCGCGGAACGCGACCAGGCCCAGGCCCAGCACCAGGCTGACCACCGCGTAGCCGCCCTTGCAGCGCCGGTGCACGCCGGCCACCGCGCGGATCGCCGCCTCGGGGGTGAGCATGCGCTGCGCGTCCAGCTCGTAGGCGAACACGTTCAGCAGCACCTCGCTGTCCGAATCGGTGTTGATGTTGCGGCGGTCGGCCTCCCACACCTGCTGGCGCAGCGCCTCGGTGTTGATCAGGTTGCCGTTGTGGGCCAGGGCGATGCCGTAGGGCGAGTTGACGTAGAACGGCTGGGCCTCGTCCAGGCCTTCCGAACCGGCGGTGGGATAGCGCACGTGGGCGATGCCGATGCGACCCTCCAGGGTGGCCATCTTCTGCGCGTCGAACACGTCGCGCACCAGGCCGTTGCCCTTCTGCACGCGCAGGCGCGTGCCGTTGGCGGTGGCGATGCCGGCCGCATCCTGGCCCCGGTGCTGCAGCACGGTGAGGCCGTCATAGAGCTGCCCGGCCACGTTCTGGTTGCCGACGATACCGACGATGCCGCACATGATGGATGTTCTCCGCTGTCGCGGCCCGCGGGCCGCAGGGGAAAGTCAGGGCCGCTGGCGGCCCGGGGAACCGTCCTGCCGCGCGGGCTGCGCCGCGGCCGGTTCCGGTTCCGGTTCGATGCTGGCGGGCCAGGCCGCCTTGGAATCCTGTTCGCCGCCGGCCCCGTGGCCGGCCTCGGCATGCCCCAGCACGCGCCCGACCACGCTGTGCACGGCATCGCCCACGATGGGTTGTCGAAGGACTGCATTATCGCCCGAGCCGGGGCCGTTGCCCAACCCGGGGGCTCCCGCGTTCAGCGCCGCGTCCGCCAGCTGCGGCGCGCCGGGCAGCTGCGCGCGCATCCAGCCGGCCAGCGGCGCCAGCCAGGGCAGCAGCAGCGATTCGTTCCAGGCCGGCGACCGCACCAGCGGGGTGAAGCCGGCCACCAGCACCAGCACGCAGGCCAGCAGCGCGCCGCGCAGCGCCCCCAGGGCGAAGCCGAGCGCACGGTCGGCGCCGGTCAGGCGGGTGGCGTCCACGGCCGCGCGGATCAGCCAGCCGGCGACCGCGACCAGCACCAGGACGAGGAGGAAGACCGCGACATAGCCGCCGGCATGGTGCAGGGCGTCCGCCTGGCCGCTGCCGGCCAGCCAGTCGCCGGCCTGGGCGCCGAAGCGGAAGCTGGCCCAGCCGGCCAGGATCCAGGACACGGTGGCCACCACCATCCCGACGAAGCCGCGCAGCAGCCCCAGCAGGGCCGATACGCCGACCACGGCCAGCACGGCGAGATCGAGCATCACCGCCGGCCCTCAGCCATGCCGGGGACGCCGGCCGGCCCGGGCGTCCGCCCGGCACCGGGCCGGCGACGGGCGGACGTCACGGATGCGGGCGCACCATGCCGGCCACGCCGACGCGGGCGGCAACCTGGGCCTTGAGCTGCTCGGCGTCGGCGCGGGTGGCCACCGGCCCGACGCGGACGCGGTTGAGCGGGCCCTTGTCGGTCGGCACCTGCTCGACGAAGGCGCTGAACCCGGCCGCGCGCACCTTGTCGCGCAGGGCATCGGCCTCGGCGGCATTGCCGAAGGCGCCAAGCTGCACGGCGAAACCGACCCCGGCCGCCGCCGGCGCCTTGGGCGCGGCCGGCGCCGCGGTGGCCGGCTTGGCGACCGGCTTTTCAGCCGCCGCGGGCTTGGCCGGGGTCTCGGCCACCCGGGTCTCCGGCTTGGCTTCGGCCTTAGGCTCGGGCTTGGCGGCCGGCTTGGGCGCTTCCGCTTTCGGCGGCTCGCTCCTCGCCGGCGGCGCGGGTGTCGCGGGCGTCGCGGCCACCGGTGTGGCCGCCGGCGCGGCAGGTTGGCCGGCATCGAGCGTGACCACCTGCGCATTCACGTCGTCGCGCACCTTGACCGCCTGCAGCCGCACCGATTCGGCCTGCGCGCGATCGGCGTAGGGACCGATGCGCACGCGCCACACCTTGCGCTCGCCGAGGGTGTCCGGCTGGGCGAAGCCGGGCAGCTTGGCCTCGCGCAGGCGCGCGATGACGATGTCGGCATCGGCCTGGCTGGCATAGGCGCCGAAGCTGACCGCGTAGTCGCCCCCGGCGGTCGTGGCCGAAGCCGGGGGCGGCGTGGCCGCCGGCGCGGCACCGGGCGTGCCCGCCGGTGCGCTCTGGACGGCGGCGGGCGACGACGCCCCCATGCCCACGGCACCGCCGGCGGGCGCCTGGCCCGGGGTCACCAGGGGCAGCTCGCGGGTCTCGAACTGGCCCGCGTCCGGCGCCGGCGGCGCCTTGATCGGCACGTCGGACACGCCGCTGTCGGGGGCCGGGCCCTTCACCAGCATGGGCAGGAAAATCACGGCCAGCGCCACCAGCACGATGGCGCCGATCAATCGCTGTTTCAGCTTGGTATCCACGAAGGCAGTCGGCGGCGGGCAGGGACGCCGATTATAGGGCGGCACCCGCCGCGCGCCGCTCAGCCGGCTGAACGCAGCAGCGGCAGGGCCTCGGCGACGGTGTGGAAGGAGCCGAACACCAGCACCCGCTGCCCCGGCGCGGCCTCGGCCAGCGCGGCGGCCAGCGCTTCGCCCACGCCGGCATGCAGCGCGCCGGCGGCCGCGCCGGTGGCGGCCAGGCGCTCGCGCAGGGCCGCGGCGGACTGGCCGCGGGCGCCGCCCAGGCCGGCCAGGTGCCAGCGATCCACCTGCGCCTGCAGCGCGGCGACCACGCCGCCGGCATCCTTGTCCGCCAGCGCCGCGTACACCGCCAGCGTGCGCCCGGCGGCCGGCGCCGCGCGCAGGGCGGTGGCCAGCTCGCGCGCGGCCTGCGGGTTGTGGCCGACGTCGAGCAGGATCTCCACGCCGTCGCGCTCGAAGCGCTGCAGCCGGCCCGGCAGGCGCGCCCGGACCACGCCCGCCGCCCAGGCCGCGTGCGGGACCGGCCGCCCCAGCGCGCGCAGCGCGGCGATCGCGGCGGCGGCGTTGGCCAGCTGCACCGGCGCGCGCAGCGCGGGCATCGGCAGGTCCAGGCGGAAGGAGACGTCGCGCCAGCGCCAGTGCGCGGCATCGATCGGCTCGTGGAAATAGTCGCTGCCGGCGCGGATCGCGTTGGCGCCGAGCGCATAGGCGCGGCGCAGCACGCTGGAGGGCGGATCGATCTCGCCCAGCACCACCGGCTTCCAGGCGCGGATCACCCCGGCCTTCTCGGCGCCGATGCTCTCGCGGTCCGGCCCCAGCCATTCGGTGTGGTCGATGTCCACGGTGGTGATCACCGCCACGTCGGCATCGACGATGTTGACCGCGTCCAGGCGCCCGCCCAGGCCGATCTCCAGCACCGCCAGGTCCAGCCCGGCCTGCGCGAACAGCCACAGCGCGGCCAGCGTGCCGTGCTCGAAATAGGTCAGCTCGGCGTCCCCGCGCGCGGCCTCCACCGCGGCGAAGGCGGCGGCCAGGGCGTCGTCGTCCGCCTCGGCGCCGTCGATGCGCACGCGCTCGTTGTAGCGCAGCAGGTGCGGGGAGGTATAGGCGCCCACCTTCCATCCGGCGGCGCGCGCGATCGCCTCGACGAAGGCCACCGTGGAGCCCTTGCCGTTGGTCCCGGCCACCACGATGGTGCGCCGCGCCGGCGCGCCCAGGCGCATGCGCGCGGCCACCTCGCGCACCCGATCCAGCCCCAGCGCGATGGCGCTCGGCGGGTGCCGGCGCTCGATGCGGGCCAGCCATTCGGACAGGGACGAGGATTCGCTCACGACTGCAGCCACCCGGGAAACCGCACATTATCGCGTCAACCGCCGCCGCCGGCACGGCGGCCGCCTCAGTCCTGGCGGTGGGTCGCGGCCTTGACCACGTACATCGCCCGGTCGGCGGCGCCCATCCAGTCGTCCAGGCCGCGATGCTCCGGCGCCAGTTCGGCCAGGCCGACGCTGATGCTCGGCACCAGCCCGGGCGCGCCGGGGATCTGCAACTGCGCCACCAGCGTGCACAGCGCCGCCGTCACCGCGGCGGCGGCGGCGCCGTCGCAGGGCAGCAGCAAGGCGAACTCGTCGCCGCCGATGCGCGCCGGGAACCCGTCGCTGTCGCGGGCCTGCTCGCGCAGCACGCGCGCGATCTGGCGCAGCACCTCGTCGCCCACGCCGTGGCCGTGGCCGTCGTTGATGGCCTTGAAACGGTCCACGTCCACCAGCAGCAGCGACGCGGCGCCGCCGTGCCGGTGGACCTGGTCGAGCAGGTGCAGCGCGCGCTGGGCGAAGAAGCGGCGGTTGGGGATGTCCAGGCCGGGGTCGGTGCGGTTGACGCGGTCCAGCTCGCGGTTCTGCTGGACGATATGGCGCGCCTGGCGGTAGGTGACGCTGCTCAGCGCCAGCATGTACACGAAGATCGGCGGCAGCGACAGCAGCAGCGTGCGCTGCGAGGGCAAGGGATCGAACGGGCGCCCCGCCAGCAGCCAGCACGCCAGGAACGCGACCGCGAAGCCCGCGCCGGCACGCCACAGCAGGCGCCAGCCGCCGGCGGCCAGGCGGTCGGCGGCCAGGATGCTGACCAGCGCCGCGGCCGGCACCAGGCTCACCTGCGACATCGCCACCCAGGCGCCGCCGAACACGGCATCCAGCACCAGGTTGCGCCGCTCGGCCCGCGCCGGGTCGCGCGAACGATACGCCCACAGGAATGCCAGGTGCGGCCAGACCAGCAGGTTCAGCGCCAGCGCCGTCCAGGCGAGCGCGCCGGCGCCGCGCTCCTGCAGCACCGAGGCGTACGGCAGCGCCAGCAGCGCCACGCCGAGCATCCGCATCGGATAGACGCGGCGCACGAACGCCCGCGCCCGGGCATCGGGCGTGGCTGCGTCGGTGCGATGGAAGGGCATGTGTCCGGTCGCCGGACGGCCGGAGGTACCCTGCCCGCGCTACAGCGCGCGGTGCAGGGCCTCGCCGAAGAACGGGGTGTGGTGGGCGCAGTCGTTCAGGCGCACCACGTCCAGGTGCTCCACGTCCGGGCCCTCGAGCAGGTTCAGCGTGGTCGGGGCCTGGCGGAAGCTCCACAGCCGCGCCAGCGGGATGCCCATCACCCGGCACAGGATCACCCGGTTGACCGCATCGTGGGCGACCAGCAGCAGGGTGTCGTCGGCCCCCAGGCCCTCGCCGGCACGGGCCAGGCCGCGCCAGGAACGCTCCAGCACCTGCCGCAGCGATTCGCCGCCGGGCATCAGCACCGTGTCCGGCGCCTCGCGCCAGGCGGTCAGGCGCACCGGGTCCTTGGCGGCGATCTCGCTGGCCAGCAGTCCCTCCCATTCGCCGTGGGCGATCTCCTGCACGTCCGGCTCGGTCTGCAGCATGGCCGCGCGCGCCGGCCCGAGCGCGAAGCGCGCGGTGGCCTGGGCCCGCGCCAGCGGCGAGGCCACCGCGCGGTCGATGCGCACGTCCCGCAGGCGCTCGCCCAGGGCGCGGGCCTGGGCCTCGCCCACCGGCGAAAGCGGGATGTCGATCTGGCCCTGGTAGCGGCCTTCGGCGTTCCACGGCGTCTCGCCGTGGCGGGCAAGCAGGATGCGCATGCGGTTCCTCGAAGCGGGCCGATAGCGGCCACGGCGGCTGCGAATGATAGCCGCTCGGCCGGCCGGACTCTGTCCGGCCCCGCCCCACACCCCCCCGGGGCGGCGCCGGTCCGGATCAGCGCGCCAGGTCCAGCTCCCGCAGCAGATGCGGCGCCGGCGCCACCTCCTTCATGATCCACTGCAGGTAGCGGCCGTCCACGGCGATCATGCGCGTCATCGCCGGGTCGAACACCCAGTTGCTGCTGACCGACTCCCAGTTGCCGTCGAAGGCCAGGCCGACCAGCTTGCCGTGCGCGTCCATCACCGGCGAGCCGGAATTGCCGCCGGTGATGTCCAGGTCGGACAGGAAATCCACCGGCACCGAGCCCAGGCGCGGATCGGCCAGCCCGGCGTAGCGCTTGGCCTTGACCGCGTCGAGCAGGGCCTTGGGCGAGGCGAACGGATCGGTGCCGGTCTCCTTGGCGGCCACGCCCTCCAGGGTGGTGAACGGGGTGTATTCCACGCCGTCCCGGGGCGCATAGCCCTTGACGTTGCCGAAGGTGATGCGCAGCGACAGGTTGGCATCCGGGTAGACGGCCTCGCCCTGGCTCTTCTTGTAGTCGGCCAGCGCCTGCAGGTAGACCGGGCGGTACCTGAGCTGCTCGCCGGCCTCGGTCTTGTCCTGCTTCTCGAGCGCCAGCAGCGCCGGCATCACCGCCACGGCGTAGCGGATCGCCGGATCGTCGCTGGCCTCGAACGCGGCGCGGTCGGCGGCGAGCCATTTCATGCGTTCGCCGGTATCGCCGAGCCGGGTACCGTCCAGGCGCGCGACTGCGGCCTGCACCGCCGCCGCATCGCTGCCGCCGAGCCAGGCATCCACGGCCGGCACCCGCTGCGCGGCCGGCAGGGCGGCGTACCGGTCCAGCCAGAACCGCTGCAGCTGCGCGTCCATCGCCGGCACGTAGCGGCGCTCCATCTGCTTCATCGCGCCCTCGATCGCCGGCAGGTCGCGGTCCTGGTAGCCGGCCTCGCGCTGCGCATCGGGCTTGGCGCGCTCGATCGACAACCGGTACAGGGTGATCGCCGCACCGATCGCGCCGGTATGGTCGAACTGGCCGAGCACGAAGTCGCGCTGCTGGGTGGCCTTGCCCTGCTCCACCAGTTCCACCAGGGCGTCGTGCGCGTCCAGCGCCGGCTGGCCGGCGGCGCCCTGCTGCCGCAGCCAGGCCAGCACGGCGCCTTCCTCGGCCTGCTTGCGGCCGAGCGCATCGATGCGCCGGAAGCCCTCGAGCTGGCCGCGGTAGTTCTTGCTGGCGTTGTTCCAGCCGGCCAGCGCGCTGGCGTACTTGACCTGGATGTCCGGATCCTGGCGCCCGGCCTTCTCCACCAGCGCGATCACCTGCTCGAAGGTCTGCGCCACGGTGGGATAGACCCAGCCGGCGGTGTTCTCGAACTCGGCCACCAGCGCGTAGCGGTTGGTGCGGCCCGGGTAGCCGGCGACCATGACGAAGTCGCCCGCGCCCAGCGGCTGGTCAGCGAACTTCAGCCAGTGCTTCGGCCGATACGGCACGTTGTCCCGGGAATACGCGGCCGGCTTGCCGTCCTTGCCGACATAGGCGCGGTAGAAGGAGAAATCGCCGGTGTGGCGCGGCCACATCCAGTTGTCGACATCGCCGCCGAACTTGCCGACGCTGTCCGGCGGTGCGTAGACCAGGCGCACGTCGCGGATCTCCAGGTTGCGTGCCAGGCGGTAGGCATTGCCGCCGGAGAAGCTGTACAGCGTGCAGCGGTAGCCCGGCTCGGCCTCGCAACCGGCGACCTGCTGCTTGCGGAAATCCTCCAGGGCCTGCGTGCGCGCCAGCGGGTCGTCCCCGGCGGCGGCGATGGCGGCCTTGGCCGCGGCGGTGACATCGCTCATCGACTCGAGCACGTACACGCGCGCATTGGGCCCGGCGCTGAGCTCGTCGGCCGGGGTCGGCGCGTTGAAGCCGTCCTTGATCAGGTTCTTCTGCGGCGTGGAATTGAGCTGGATCGCGCCATAGGCGCAATGGTGGTTGGTCACCACCAGGCCCTGGGGCGAGACGAAGCTGGCGGTACAGCCGCCGAGCGCGACCACCGCGCCGATCGGATCGCCGGTCAGGTCCGCGAGCTGCTCGGGCGCCAGCTTGAGGCCGGCCTGGCGCAGCGGGCCGGCGATCTCCGGCAGTTGCTGCGGCACCCACATGCCTTCGGCGGCCCGGGTACTGGAGGCCGCGCCCAGCGCGGCGGCGACGGAAACGGCAAGCAGTGGGATGCGCATCGGTCGATCCGTAATGTAATGAGGTAACAATATTACCGGCCAACCGGCGTCCGCCGCGCATGACCGATGGCACCCCCGCGACGCTGCACTGCGGCGGGAGATGGTTCCAGATGCAACCTATACTGCGCCCCCTTTCCCCAGTCACGGGTGCGCCCGCATGGCGGCAACGATGAAGGCCCTGGTCAAGCGCGAGGCGGCCCGCGGCATCTGGATGGAGGACGTGCCGGTACCGGCGCCCGGTGCCAACGAGGTACTGATCCGGGTCGAGAAGACCGCCATCTGCGGCACCGACCTGCACATCTACCTGTGGGACGCGTGGGCGCAGCGCACGATCCGCCCGGGCCTGGTCGTGGGCCACGAGTTCGTCGGCCGCATCGCCGCGCTTGGCCCGGGGGTGACCGGCTACCAGGTCGGCCAGCGCGTATCGGCCGAGGGCCACATCGTCTGCGGCCACTGCCGCAACTGCCGTGGCGGCCGCCCGCACCTGTGCCCGCATACCGTCGGCATCGGCGTGAACCGCGACGGCGCCTTCGCCGAGTACATCGTCATGCCGGCCAGCAACCTGTGGCCGATCCCCGACAGGATCCCGTCCGAACTGGCCGCGTTCTTCGACCCGTTCGGCAACGCCGCGCATTGCGCCCTGGAGTTCGACGTGGTCGGCGAGGACGTGCTGATCACCGGCGCCGGCCCGATCGGCGTGATTGCCGCCGGGCTGTGCAAGCACATCGGCGCGCGCAACGTCGTGGTCACCGACGTCAACGACTACCGCCTGGCGCTGGCCGCGGACATGGGCGCCACCCGCGTGGTGAACGTGTCCGAGACCCCGCTCAAGGAGGTGATGGCCGACCTGCACATGGAAGGCTTCGACGTCGGCCTGGAGATGAGCGGCAACCCGCGCGCCTTCGCCGACATGCTCGACTGCATGTACCACGGCGGCAAGGTCGCCCTGCTCGGCCTGCTGCCGGCCGGCACCGGGATCGACTGGGACCGGATCATCTTCAAGGGCCTGACCGTGCAGGGCATCTACGGCCGCAGGATGTACGAGACCTGGTACAAGATGACCCAGCTGGCGCTGTCCGGCTTCCCGCTGGGCAAGGTGCTCACCCACCAGTTGCCGGCGCGCCAGTTCCAGCAGGGATTCGACCTGATGGAAGCCGGCCGCTGCGGCAAGATCGTGCTGAGCTGGTGAGCCCGGTCGCCACCCGCCCTCCCCATCTTCCGGTGCCGCCCCCATGTCGCTGACCCAACGCTACGCCGACGAACTGGAGCTGCTGCGCGAGCAGGGCCTGTTCAAGTCCGAGCGCGTCATCACCAGCCCGCAGTCGGCGCAGATCACCCTGGCCGACGGCCGCACGGTGCTGAACTTCTGCGCCAACAACTACCTCGGCCTGGCCGACCACCCGGACATCGTCGCCGCCGCCAAGGACGCACTGGACACGCACGGCTTCGGCATGGCCTCGGTGCGCTTCATCTGCGGCACCCAGGACCTGCACAAGCAGTTGGAACGGACCATCGCCCGCTTCTTCGGCACCGAGGACACGATCCTGTACGCGGCCTGCTTCGATGCCAACGGCGGCCTGTTCGAGCCGCTGCTGGGCGAGGACGACGCGATCATCTCCGACGCGCTCAACCACGCCTCGATCATCGACGGCGTGCGCCTGTGCAAGGCCCAGCGCTTCCGCTACGCCAACTGCGACATGGCCGACCTGGAAGCGCAGCTGCAGGCGGCCGACGCCGCCGGCTGCCGCACCAAGCTGGTCACCACCGACGGCGTGTTCTCGATGGACGGCTTCATCGCCCCGCTGGACCAGATCACCGCGCTGGCGCAGAAGTACGGCGCACTGGTGCACATCGACGAGTGCCATGCCACCGGCTTCCTCGGGGCGAGCGGGCGCGGCTCGGCCGAGGTCAAGGGCGTGCTGGACCGGATCGACATCGTCACCGGCACCCTGGGCAAGGCCATGGGCGGCGCGCTGGGCGGCTTCACCACCGCCCGCGCCGAGGTGATCGAACTGCTGCGCCAGCGTTCGCGCCCGTACCTGTTCTCCAACTCGCTGCCGCCGCACGTGGTCGCCGCCGGGATCAAGGCCTTCGAGATGCTCGACGCCGCCGGCGAGCTGCGCGAGCGCCTGCGCGAGAACACCGCGTATTTCCGCAGGGAGATGGCCGCCGCCGGCTTCGAGCTGAAGCCCGGCACCCATCCGATCTGCCCGGTGATGCTGTACGACGCGCCGCTCGCCCAGCGCTTCGCCACGCGGCTGCTGGAGGAAGGCATCTACGCCATCGGCTTCTTCTTCCCGGTGGTGCCCAAGGGCCAGGCGCGCATCCGGGTGCAGCTCAGCGCCGCGCATACCCGCGCGCACCTTGACCGGGCCATCGCGGCCTTCACCCGCATCGGCCGCGAACTGGGCGTGCTGGAGGCCTGAGCGGCGGACCGCCGCCCTCGGCACGCGCCGTCGCCGGTTCACCGCGACGGCGCGGCCAGCGCGCGCACCTCCTCGGCGGTCAGCGCGCGCCACCGGCCCTTCGCCAGTTCGCCCAGCGCCAGATCGCCGACGGCCACGCGCACCAGCCGCAGCACCTCGATGCCGTGCGCGGCCAGCAGGCGGCGGATCTGCCGGTTGCGGCCCTCGTCGAGCACGATCTCCAGCCACGCGTTGCGCTCGCCCTGCCGCAGCAGCTTGGCCGATCGCGCGGCCAGGTGCTCGCCGCCGTCCTCGACGCCGCGTTCCAGCGCGGCCAGCAGTGCGGCATCGGGCCGCGCGTCCACCTGCACGTGGTAGGTCTTGTCCGGCCCGGATTCCGGGTCGGCGATGCGCGCGGCCCACTCGGGGTCGTTGCTGAACAGCAGCAGGCCTTCGCTGGCCTTGTCCAGGCGCCCGACCGGCGCCAGCCACGGCAGGCCGGCGCCGTCGAAGGCGCGGTAGACCGTGTCGCGGCCGTGCTCGTCGCGGGCGGTGGTCACCAGCCCGCGCGGCTTGTTGAGCATCAGGTAGTGGCGCGCCACCGCAGCCAGCGGCAGGCCATCCAGGCGGATGCGGTCTTGCGCGCCGCGCGCGACGGGGAACTCCGGATCGCGCACCACGCGCCCGTCCACGCTCACCCGCCCGTCGACGATGCGTTGCGCCGCCTCGTTGCGCGAACAGATGCCGCACTTGGACAGCACGCGTGCCAGGCCGTGGCGAACGCCCCCGGCGGCACGGGCCGGCGTGCGGACACGCCCGGCTTCCCCGGTGCGCCGCCCCGGCGGCGGCCGACGCGCGCTCACGCGGGAGGATTACTGCTTCTGCACCGGATCGGCGGCCTGGGCTTCCACCGCTGCCGGCGCCGCTGCCGGACGCGCCTTGACCACGCGCACGCCGCGGGACTTCATCCAGGCGTCGAACTCGTCGGCGGTCATGCGCTTGCCGTTCTGGTTCATGTTGAAGCGCCACGGCGTGTTGTCGAATGCCGTCTGCGGCTTGTAGGCGGCCGGATCGTCGGCCAGCGTTCCGGCGGCGGCGGGCAGCGCGTTGGCCACCTGCTGGCAGCCCTCCACGCGCAGGCGCAGCAGCACCCGGTCCACCGACTGGTCGCTGTCGTAGCTGGTCGCGAGCACGCCGGCCGGCATGCCCAGCTGCACGCTGCGCGTATACAGCTCGGCCGAGGCCGGCGCCACCGCCGTGGTCGGCAGCGGCAGCGGCTGGGCGAGGCTGGCAGTCGAGCAATCCGCCGCCGCGTGGGCGGCCGGCGCCAGGGCGAGGGCGAACAGGGCAACGAAGACAGGGCGCGACATCGGGCAGTCCAGGGTGGCGGATACGCCGCGAGTGTAGGCGGCGCGGCACGGCCATTTCAACCACCACATGCGCTTGCGCCCGCAAGCCCATGTCGGCCAAGGGATTTCCGACACAAAGGTGAATGGGCAACGATCCCCTTCCACCGTGCGCCCTCCCCGGAACGACAAAGGCCCGGCAATGCCGGGCCTTTGCGTGGAGCCGTGGAGAACGTCCGATCAGTTCTGGACGTTCAGCTCGGTGCGACGGTTCTTCTCGCTCTTGCAGGCCGGGAAGGTCTGCGGGGTCGGCTCCAGCGGACGGCTCTCGCCGTAACCGATCGGGCCCACCAGGCGCGAGGAATCGATGCCGTTCTTGGTCAGGAAGTCGTACACGGCCGTGGCGCGACGCTCCGACAGCTTCTGGTTGTAGGCCTCGGTACCGCACAGGTCGGTGTGGCCGGCAACCTCGACGCGCAGGTCGGGGTAGCGCTGCAGGATCTGCACGGCTTCGTTCAGGATGGCCACCGCGTCAGGACGCAGGGTCGCCTTGTCGAAGTCGAAGTTCACACCCTTCAGGTCGATCGACACCGGCACCGGGCAGCCGTCCGGACCGATGGTCTGGCCAGGCTGGGAGTTCGGGCACTTGTCGTCGCAGTTGTTGACGCCGTCGCCGTCGTCGTCCAGGTCGGCGCAGCTCGGCGCGGCCGGCGGCGGAGCCACGACCGGGGCCGACGGGGCGGGGCCCAGCGGGATCACGACGCCGATCGAAGCCAGCGTGTCACCGAACCAGTTCTCCTTCGGGGCGACGATGCTGCTGTCGTCGAAGTCGCCACGGTAGGCCACTTCGGCGCGCACGGCGACGCGGTTCTCGAAGGTGGTCTGCAGGCCGACGCCGACCTTGGCGGCGAACTCGGTGTCCTTGCGCTTGCCGGGGGAGTTCGGGTTCGGGTTGGCGTCGAACTCTTCCTCGGTGCGCTGGGCGCCCAGGCCGAACAGCAGGTACGGATTCCAGCCGCGGCCTTCCTTGATGAAGTGGCGACGCAGATCGAACGAAGCGCCGTACTGGCTCCAGTTCAGGTCCTTGTTGCTCTCGAAGTTCGGGTTCTGGTAGTTCAGCTCGAAGTCCAGGGACCAGTTCGGGCTGATGAACTTGCCGACGCCCAGGGTGCCGAACGGGGTGTCGTCGGTCTTGCGGTCGCCGTCCTGGAAGTTGTAACCGGCCGAACCGGTCAGGTACCAACGGTCATCGAAGTCCTGGGCGGACGCCACGTGGGCGACTGCCAGGCCGCTCAACAGCGCAGCGGCAAGCATCTTCTTGTTCATGGATACAGCTCCTTGTTTCAGGGGTATTGAAAACGGGTTAGGCATTCGTTTGACAGATGTCTCGTCGAACATCCCGGACGGCCGTCCCACACGCCATCGCGGCGCAGATTATGCGCGAGTCGGTGAAGGCGGTGTTAACGGTCACATAACACATGTGAAGACCCAGATTCCTGCCTCCCACCGGGTTGACACCCAGACAGGTTCGTGAAGTCGGCGCCTTTCGTCAAGCCGTCGCCCTCAGGAACGGCGGCGGGCGGCGATGACCACCCGCCGGATGTACCAGTCGCGCAACCCGAGCAGGGCGACGTAGCGCCGGGCGCGGGCGGCCACCTCGGGCGCCGGCGCCTGCCCCACCGTGGCGACGTGGCGATCGTCCAGCCAGCGGTGCAGCAGCGGCTGCTGCAGCGGGAACAGCACGCCCTCGCGCAGGTACAGGCGCTGTCCCTGGGCGAAGGCGGCGCCGCCGTCCGCGGCCGGCGCCAGCAGGTCGCGGCCGCTGGCGAAATAGCGCTGTCCGGGCGCGGCCAGCGCCGCCAGGGTCGGCACCAGGTCGCCGTGGCCGGCGATCGCGGCCAGGTCCGGCGGCGTCGCCGGGCGCAGCGCCGCCGGCACGCGCAGGTAGCCGAACACCCGGTCCACGTCGGGCTGCTCGTCGGGCAGCACGTAGCGGAAGTGCTCGCGCAGGTTGTGGTCGCCGGCCGCGGCGACGACGGTGTGCTCGCCCAGCCCCTGCGCGTCCAGCCCCTGCAGGAAGGCGCCGAACTGGTCGGCCTGGTACTGGTAGGTGGCCAGGATCCGGCGCAGCTCCGCCGGCGGCAGGCTGCCCGCCCGCGGCCCGAGCGCGGCCACGTCCAGCGGCAAGGCGGGGTGCGGCGTATCGAGCTTGTAGGGCGGGTGGTTGGTCGTGGTCAGCACGAACACGAACAGGCGCTCGCCCTTGTGGTCGGCCTGCTGCAGCAGGTCGGCGACGAAATCGAAGACGTACTTGTCGTAGATGCCCCATTCGGTGCCGCCGGCCCCGGGGAAGCGCTGGCGGATGTCGCGCGCGTCGTAGATGCGCTCGAAGCCCTGGTGGGCGAAGGTGCGCCCGATGTTGCGCCAGTCCGCTCCGCCGGCGTAGACGAAGGCGGTGTGGTAGCCGGCCGCCAGGAACGGCAGCGCGGCGGAGTTGGGGAACCGGATGTCGGCATTGCCGCCGCGGGTCAGGGGGGTGATCGGCGAACCCAGAAGCAGGTATTCCAGCTCCGGGTGGGTACCGTTCTGCCCGGCGACGAAGTTGCCGAAGCGATAGCCCTTGGGCAGCTCGGCACGCAGGCGGCCGAGCATGTCGTTGCGCGGCCCGTCCACGGTGAGCAGGTCGGCGCCGAAGGATTCCAGCAGCGCCAGCACCACGTGCGGCGAGGCCGACGGCGGTCGCGCGCCCCCCGGCGCGACCGCGAACAGGTCGCGGGCGACGGCCTCGTCGGAGGCATCGCCCGGCAGGCCGGCGGCATGGGCGGCATCGGCCACGCTGGCGAAGCCGAGCTGGCGCAAGCCCACGGTGGGATCGTTGCCGATGTCGATCTCCTTGTCGCGCTGGCGGACCGCCTTGTACAGCTCCACCGGCGCGTTGAGCACCAGGGTGTTGACGAACGGATCGGCCGAATAGGCCACGTCGCGCCGGACCAGCGGGAACGTCCCGACGCTGCCGCGCGCCAGCAGGAGCAGCAGCAGCACCTGCACCAGCACCAGGGCGGAGGCGGTCCAGCGCGAGGCCGGTGCCGGCCAGTACCGGGCCAGCATCCGCGCCAGGCCGCGCCAGAGCAGCACCATGAGCGCCACGGCCAGCACCAGCACCGCCAGCATCCGCAGCACCGGGTAGCCCTTCCAGATGGTGAGCAGCACGGCGCGCGTGTCGTCCTCGAACAGGCCGAACACGATCGGGTCGAAGCGGGTCTTGTAGAACCCGTAATAGAAGTATTCGCACAGCCCGGCGAGCACGATCGCCGCCAGCAGCCCGGCCCCGGCCAGCAGCACCAGCCATGCGCCACCGCGACGCCACCCCGCCAGCCGCAACGGCAGCGCCAGCAGCGCCAGCAGCAACGCCGCCAGGGCACCGACCACCAGGTCGAAGCGCACGCCGTAGCCGAACGCGACGGCCGCCCCGGCCAGCCCGCGCCCGCCGCCGTAACCCAGCCACAGCGCCAGGCGCGCGCAGAAGCCCAGCACGATCACGCAGGCCACGAAGGCCCACAACGCGGGAAACAGGCGCGGGGCCCGGGAAGCCTGCACAGCGGGGGATCTGGACACCATGGTCGTTCCGCGGCGCAGGGCCGCCCGGCGATGAAGCGCGCGATTGTAATGCGGCTGTCATGGGAACGCCGTCGTACCGCGCGGCTTGGAACCGCGCCGGGTTTGGCCCCAGAATGGATGTCCCATACGCCAGCGTATCCAGCGCCATGACGCCAGCCCTGCCGCCCGAGGAAGGCTCCGCCGCCTACCCCCATCTGTTCGCCCCGCTGGACCTGGGCTTCACCACCCTGCGCAACCGCGTGCTGATGGGGTCGATGCATACCGGGCTGGAGGATCACGCGCGCGACTTCCCGCGCCTGGCGGCCTACTTCTCCGAGCGCGCCGCCGGCGGCGCGGCGCTGCTGGTGACCGGCGGCTTCGCCCCGAACCTGGCCGGCTGGCTCAAGCCCTTCGGCGGCACCCTGTCCTGGCCGTGGCAGGTGCGCCGGCACCGCCAGGTCACCGCGGCGGTGCATGGCCACGGCGCGAAGATCTGCGCCCAGCTGCTGCACGCCGGCCGCTATGGCTACCACCCGCTGTCGGTGGCCCCGTCCCGGATCAAGTCGCCGATCACGCCGTTCACGCCACGGGCGCTGAGCGCACGCGGCGTGGAGCGGCAGATCGCCGCGTATGCGCGCGCCGCCCGCTACGCCCGCGAGGCCGGCTACGACGGCGTGGAGGTGATGGGCTCGGAGGGCTACCTGATCAACGAGTTCACCGCGCCGCGCACCAACCGGCGCGGCGACGCCTGGGGCGGCAGCGCGGAAAAGCGCATGCGCTTCGCCGTGGAGATCGTGCGCCGCGTGCGCGAGGCGTGCGGCCCGGACTTCATCATCGTCTACCGCCTGTCGCTGGCCGACCTGGTCGAGGACGGCAACGCCTGGGACGAGATCGTCGCCCAGGCCCGCGCGGTGGAGGCCGCCGGCGCGACGATCATCAATTCCGGCATCGGCTGGCACGAGGCCCGCATCCCGACCATCGCCACCTCGGTGCCGCGCGCGGCCTGGGCCGGGGCGACCGCCAGGATCAAGCCGCACGTGGCGCTGCCGGTGGTCGCCAGCAACCGCATCAACATGCCCGAGGTGGCCGAGGGCATCCTCGCCGGCGGGGACGCGGACATGGTGTCCCTGGCACGGCCGCTGCTGGCCGATCCGTACTGGCCGGCCAAGGCCCGTGCCGGCCGCGCGGCGTCGATCAACACCTGCATCGCCTGCAACCAGGCGTGCCTGGACCACGTGTTCGCCGGCAAGCTGGCGACCTGCCTGGTCAACCCGCGCGCCGCGCACGAGACCGAACTGGACTACGCCGCCACCGCCGCGCCGAAGCGGATCGCGGTGGTCGGCGCCGGCCCGGCCGGGCTGGCCTGCGCGACGGTGGCGGCCGAGCGCGGCCACGCGGTCACGCTGTTCGATGCCGGCGCCGAGATCGGCGGCCAGTTCAACGTGGCCAAGCGCATCCCCGGCAAGGAGGAATTCCACGAGACGCTGCGCTACTTCGGCCAGCGGCTGCGCGAGACCGGGGTGGCATTGCGCCTGAACACGCGCATCGAGGCGGCCGCCGACCTGGCCGGGTTCGACGAGGTCGTGCTCGCCACCGGGATCGTGCCGCGCAAGGTGGATTTCCCGGGTGCGGACCATCCCGGCGTGGTCGGCTACCTGGACGTGCTGCTCGGCCGGGTGGTGGCAGCCGACAAGGTGGCCATCATCGGTGCCGGCGGCATCGGCTTCGACGTGGGCGAGTTCCTGGTGCAACCGGGCCCCTCGCCGTCGCTGGACGTGGCGCGCTGGCAGGCCGAATGGGGCGTGGACCCGGCGTTCGCCAGCCGCGGCGCGCTGGCCACCGCGCACCCGGAGGCGTCGCCGCGCCAGGTCTGGCTGATGCAGCGCAGCCCCGGCAAGCCCGGCGCCCGGCTCGGCAAGACCACCGGCTGGATCCACCGCGCCACGCTCAAGGCCAAGGGCGTGCGGATGCTGGGCGGCGTGGACTACCTGGGCTACGACGAAGCCGGCCTGCGCATCCGCGTGGACGGCGCCGAACAGCTGCTGCCGGTGGGCACGGTGGTGGTGTGCGCCGGCCAGGAGCCGCGTCGCGAACTGGTCGAGATGCTGCGCGCGGCCGGCATCACCCCGCACCTGATCGGCGGTGCGGACGTGGCCGCCGAACTGGATGCCAAGCGCGCCATCGACCAGGGCAGCCGGCTCGCCGCCGCCCTCTGACGCCCGGCGGCGGCGGGATTTCCGGCCGCCAACAAAGCTGAATGTCAACTCCAATCGTTCAGGCGCGATTGGGTTTTTGCCGCCTACCTTGCGCGCACTTTCACGACGCCCGCCGCATTGCCGGCGGGTCCCCTCCGGCAGGCGAAGGCGTCCCGTTCCCTTCGCCGACCGGATGCAAGAAGGCGACCTGCCAGAGCGGTCGCCTCCCCATAACGCCAAGCCCCCCCACGGCCCACTTGCCTGCTTCGGCGGCAAGCGCGCCCCGGTTCGGCCCATACGGAGCAAGGAGTCATGAAACTCGCCTGGATCCTGTGGCTGTCGCAGATGCTGCCCCAGCCCGCCGCCGATTCGCTGTGCCTGAGCACGACCGTGTACCTGGAAGCCCGCGACCAGACCCCGCGCGGCCAGCAGGCCGTCGCCGAGGTGGCCCTGCGCCGCCTGGACAGCGGCCTGTGGGGCGACTCGATGTGCGCGGTGGTGACCGCGCGCAAGCAGTTCGCGCCCAGCCTGGTGGCGCCGGCCACCGAGCTGGCCAACAACTCGGCCTGGGACAAGTCCGTGCACGTGGCGCTGTCGGCGCAGCGCAACTGGGCGTTGCCGATCGGGCAGCGCAAGGAGATCGTGCCCGGCGCCAGCCACTTCGCCGCGCACGCGATCGCCAGCCCCTCCTGGAGCAACGCCGCGCAGGTGGCGACCATCGGCGACCACACCTTCTACAAGGTGCAGCCGCTGCGTCCGCGCTCGTCCTGACGCGCTGTCCCGAATACCCGGGGGCGACTGCCGCCGGGCGCCGCGTTCAGGCCTGCTCGTCGCCGGCGAGCAGGGCGTGCGACTCCTGCAGCCAGCGCGTGGCCGTGCCCTCGTCGTGGTGCTTGCGCAATGCCTCGGCCATCTCCGGCCACAGCGCGCGCAGCGCTTCGGCATCGGCGCAACACTCGATCTTGAGCTGCATGAAATAGCCGCGCAGGCCCAGGCGCCGGCGCACCGTTTCGCTCATCCAGCCGTACAGCAGGTGGTAGCGCTCGACCTCGGGTGGAGCCACCGTCGCCGTCGCCTCCGGCGGCGGCGGCGCAGGCGCCTCCTCGGCCGGGCCCTCGCGCTCGATCAGGCCCAGCGCCGCCAGCTGGCGCAGGGCATCGTCCGGCGCGCGCAGGCCCGCGACCACCTCCGCCAGTTCGGTATCGCTGCGCTTGCCGTCCACCACCAGCAGGATCGCGCGCAGCGTCGGGGCCAGGCGCAAGGCCCGGTCCTCGATCTCGCGCCGGCCCGCCGCCGTCTTCGCGTACTTCGCATCCAAGGCTTCCCCTCCCCCAAAGGCCCCGCAGCCGCGGCCGTGCCCGCGGGCCGCCATCCCCTTTCCCGCCGCGCTCAGGCGTCCAGCGCGCGCCGGATCCCCTCCAGCGCCCCCGGATCGTCCAGCGTGGACAGGTCGCCCGGGTCGCGCTTCTCGGCCAGGGCCTGCAGCGAACGGCGCAGCAGCTTGCCCGAGCGCGTCTTGGGCAGCGCGTTGACCAGGTACACGCGTGCCGGCCGCGCCACCGCGCCGAGCTGGTCGGTGACCTGCTGCATGATCTGGGCGATCGCCGCGTCCGGGTTCTCCGGCGCCTGCTTCAGGGTCACGAACACGATCGGCACCTGGCCCTTGAGTTCGTCGGCCACGCCGACCACCGCCGCCTCGGCCACGCTGGCGTGGCTGGAAACCGACTCCTCGATCTCGCGCGTGCCCAGGCGATGGCCGGCGACGTTGATGACGTCGTCGGTGCGGCCGAGGATGAAGGTGTAGCCGTCCTCGTCGCGGATCGCCCAGTCCAGCGAGCTGTACAGCAGCTCCTTGAAATGGCTGAAGTAGCTGCTGATGAAGCGCGCATCGTCCTGCCACACGGTGGACAGGCAGCCCGGCGGCAACGGCGGTTCCATCACCAGCACCCCCTTCTGGCCGGGCCGCACGGTCTGACCGGTGGCCTCGTCGATGACCTTCATCTTGTAGCCCAGGTTGGGAAAGCCCGGCGAACCGAACTTGACCGGCTGCATTTCCAGCCCCGGCAGCAGGGTCAGCGCCGGCCAGCCGGTCTCGGTCTGCCAGTAGTTGTCGATCACCGGCTTGCCCAGCGCCGCGGAGATCCACAGCGCGGTCGGCTCGTCCAGCGGCTCGCCGGCCAGGAACAGGTACTTGAGCGTGGACAGGTCGTGCTCGCGGATGTACTTGAGGTCGTGCTTCTTCAACACCCGGATCGCGGTGGGCGAGGAGAACATGGTGCGCACGCCGTACTGCTCGCACAGCGCCCACCAGATGCCCGGGTCCGGATGGGTCGGCAGGCCCTCGTACAGCAGCGAGGTGCAGCCGCCGATCAGCGGGCCGTAGACGTTGTAGGAATGGCCCACCGCCCAGCCCACGTCGGAGGTGGAGAACATCACCTGCCCGGGCGCGCAGTCGAACACGGTGCGCATCGACTGCGCCATCGCCACCGCGTAGCCGCCGACGTCGCGCTGCACGCCCTTGGGCTTGCCGGTGGTGCCGGAGGTGTAGAGCAGGTAGCTGGTCTCGTTGGACTCCAGCCAGGCCACCGGCACCTCGGCATCGCCGACCTCGGCGCGCAGCGCGGCGTACTCCACGTCGCGTCCCTCCACGCGCGGCTGCGCCGGATCCAGCCCGCGCGAGACGATGAGCACGTGCGGCGGCGCGAACTGCGCCTGCGCACAGGCCGCGTCGACCATCGGCTTGTACGGGATCACCTTGCCGCCGCGCATGCCGGCGTCGGCCGCGATCAGCAGCTTGGGCCTGGCATCGTCGATGCGCACGGCCAGGTTGTGCGCGGCGAAACCGCCGAACACCACCGAATGGATCGCACCGATGCGCGCGCAGGCCAGCATCGCGAACACCGCCTCGGCCATGTTCGGCATGTACACCACCACGCGGTCGCCGCGCCCCACGCCGAGCCTGACCAGGACCGCGGCGAACGCATTCACTTCGCGGTACAGCTCGCGGTAGGTGATTTCGCGGGTGACGTCGGTCTCGGTGGATACCGCCACCAGGGCCAGCTGGTCGGCACGCTCGGCCAGGTGCCGGTCCACCGCGTTGTAGCAGAGGTTGGTTTCCCCGCCGACGAACCACTTGCGGAACGGCGGGTTGGAATAGTCCAGGATCTGCTGCGGCGGCTTGTGCCAGTAGATCGCCCGGGCCTGTTCGGCCCAGAACGCCTCGGGCTGCTCGATGGAGCGGCGATAGACTTCTTCGTAGCGCATTGTCGGTTCCCTCCCGGACCCTGGATGACCCAAGCATAGGAGGCCGGCGGCAGCGCGCCCGTGCGACCTTGGTCGATGCTTCGACCAAGGTCTTACGCAGCGGGGAACACGGCAAATGCGCGGGAACCGGGCACCGGCCGCGCCACGGCACGCGCCCGCGGCGGATGCGGCCGCGCGCGGGTTACTCGACGTCCCGCGCGCGCTCGCGCAGCACGAACTTCTGCACCTTGCCGGTGGCGGTGCGCGGCAGCTCGCCGAACACGAAGAAGCGCGGCACCTTGTAGCCGGCCAGGTGTTCGCGGCAGTATGCCTGCAGGCCTTCCGGCGGCGCCTGGTCGGGCGACTTGAGCTCGACGAACGCGCACGGCGTCTCGCCCCACTTCTCGTCCGGGCGCGCCACCACCGCGGCGGCCATCACCGCCGGATGCCGGCACAGCGCGTCCTCCACCTCGATGGAGGAGATGTTCTCGCCGCCGGAGATGATCACGTCCTTGGAGCGGTCGCGGATCTTCACGTAGCCGTCCGGGTACACCACCGCCAGGTCGCCGGTATGGAACCAGCCGCCCTCGAAGGCCTGCGCGGTGGCGCGTGGATTCTTCAGGTAGCCCTTCATGGTGATGTTGCCGCGGAACATGATCTCGCCGATCGCCTCCCCGTCCCACGCCACCGGCTGCATCGTCAGCGGGTCGAGCACCTGCATGTCCTCCTGCAGCAGGCAGGCCACGCCCTGGCGGCTGTTGAGCTCGGCGCGCTCGGCCAGCGACAGCTCGGCCCAGTCCGGGCGCGGGATGCACAGCGAGGCCGGGCCGTAGACCTCGGTCAACCCGTACACGTGGGTGATCTCGAAGCCCATCCGCTCCATGCCCTCGATCACCGCCGCCGGCGGTGCCGCGCCGGCCACCTGCGCCTTGACCCCGTGGATGCCCTCCTTCCATTCCTCAGGCGCGGCCACCAGCGCGCTGTGGATGATGGGCGCCCCGCAGAAGTGGGTGACGCCGTGCTCGCGCATCAGTTCGAACACGTGCCGGGGATCGAACTTGCGCAGGCACACGTTGATGCCCGCCGTCGCCGCCACCGTCCACGGGAAGCACCAGCCGTTGCAGTGGAACATCGGCAGCGTCCACAGGTAGACCGGGTGCGGCGGCATGTTCCAGTCGATGATGTTGGCCACCGCGTTGAGGTAGGCGCCGCGGTGGTGGTAGACCACGCCCTTGGGATCGCCGGTGGTGCCGGAGGTGTAGTTCAGCGACACCGCGTCCCACTCGTCCGGCGGCAGCTGCACCGGGAAGTCCGGATCGCCGCCGGCCAGGAACATTTCGTACTCGATCTCGCCCAGCCAGTCGCCGCCCACGATTTCGGCATCGTCCACGTCCACCACCCGCGGCGGCTGCTTGCACAACTGCAGCGCGCGGGCGATCACCGGGGCGTACTCGCGGTCGCTGAACAGCACCTTGGCCTCGCCGTGGTCGAGCATGAAGGCCAGGGTTTCCGCGTCCAGGCGCGTGTTGAGCGCATTGAGCACCGCGCCGAGCATGGCCGGGCCGTAGTGCAGTTCGACCATGGCCGGGATGTTGGGCAGCATCGCCGCCACCGTGTCGCCGCGGCCGATGCCCCACTGCTGCAGGGCCGAGGCCAGGCGGCGGCACCGTTCGTGGACCTGCGCCCAGTTCAGGCGGCGCGCGCCATGGATCACCGCGGTGCGATAGGGATGGACCTGGGCCGCCTTGCGCAGGAAGGTCAGCGGCGAGAGCGGGGTGTAGTTGGCCTGGTTGCGGTCCAGGTCGCGTTCGTAGGCGGCTTGCGCCATCGTCGTTCCCCTCTGAGCGGCATGTTGGAGTGCAGCAAAGGGTAGCCGCCGGCGCCTGCCCGGCCCTTTCGACCTTGGTCGAAGCCGGGCGATGGCCTGCTCCGGTTCGGTACCTTCGCACCGCCGGCATCGGTGGCAATAGCCGACGCTTGCGCGGACACCGGCGCACCCGTCTCGCCCTCGCCCGCCCGGAAGCGGCGATCCGATGCGATCGCATGACCGGCGGCACCGGCACGTAGCCGGGGCACGCATGCGTCGCCCCGCACCGATGCCATTACTGGAACAACGCAACGGACGGCGGCCACCGGCCAATGTCCATCCGGCCCCCCCCTTCGCCGCGCGGCCGGCCTCCGGCGCCACCCCGGCGGGGAGCAACGGCCTACCCGCTTGCACCGGACCCACCCAACGCGACCGGCATCACCATTTCACTTGTTGCACATATTTGTCGGCACGTGCCAGGCATCGCCGGGCACGGCAACAAGGGGATCGCATCCAGCATCGACTCGCCGTGGCGGCCCCCTGGGCTGCAGGCCGATCCCTGCAAGGTCGCAAGCAATCTCGCGCGTGTCCCTCCCCCTTCCTGGAATGAGCCGAGCATGAAAGCCACCGCCCCCCGCTTCCGCAGCACGTCCCCCCGCTTCCGGCGCGATCCGTTGTTCAGCATGATCGCCCTGTCCCTCGCCATCGCCGGCAACGTCCAGGCGCAGGAAGCCTCCGGCGGCGGCGAGGCCAAGACCCTGGACAACGTCATCGTCACCGGCACGCGCCGGACCGGCATGTCGGTGGACGACAGCCCGGCGCCGGTGCAGATCGTCACCGCCGAGGCGCTGCAGCAGTCGGGCGCGCCGGACCTGATGAACCAGCTCGCGTTCCAGGTGCCCAGCTTCAATGCCAGCCAGCAGGGCACGGACATGACCAGCGCCACGCTGGTGGCCAACATGCGCGCGCTCTCGCCCAACCACACCCTGGTCCTGGTGAACGGCAAGCGCCGCCACTTCACCTCCAACGTCGCGGTGACCGGCAGCTACGCCGGCGCGGCCTCCACCGACCTGAGCTTCATCCCCACCAGCGCGATCGCCAGTACCGAGGTGCTGACCGACGGCGCCGCCGCGCTGTACGGCTCGGACGCGATCGCCGGCGTGATCAACCTGATCACCAAGAAGAACAGCAGCGGCGGCAGCGTGTCGGCCGGCACCTCCGGCTACGACGACGGCGGCGGCTTCACCACCAACTACCAGGGCAACTTCGGCTTCGGCGGCGACAACAGCTATTTCAACATCGCCCTGGAGAGCGAGCGGCGCGACACCATCAACCGCCCCGGCGCGCCGTATGGCGCCGCCGCGTGCGTGGCCGACCGGCTCGCCGACCCGGTCAACGGCTGCCCGGCCACCGGCACCACGACCACCGCCAGCGGCTACCCCAGTTCCACCGGTACCGCCGCGCTCGGGCGCGAGAACGAATACAACATGGTCTACGACGGCTGGTTCCCGAACAACAACCACCAGGGCGACTCGCCGGCCATCCAGCGCGACATCGCGTTCATGAGCGGCGGCTTCTTCCTGGACAACGGCGCCGAGGTGTACGGCACCGGCAGCTTCGGCAAGAAGAAGACCCAGAGCTGGCAGAGCTACCGCCGCCCGTCGCAGGACGGCGGCGTGGACCTCAACGGCGACGGCGACCGCACCGACCCGATCGGCGGGATCGGCGTATACAGCGGGCAGCCGCTGACCGAGGCGGACATCAACAAGTATCCCTATGGTTTCAGCCCCTCCATCGACACCGACGAGAAGGACTGGGAGATCGGCATCGGCATCACCGGAGAGCTGGCCGGGTGGACCTACGACCTGTCCACCAACTACGGCAAGAACCAGATGGAGATCTACAACACCCACTCGATGAACTTCAGCCTGTGGAACGAATCCGGCGCCTCCCCGGACAGCTTTTATGTCGGTCGCTTCAACGCCACGCAATGGGACACCGCGCTGGACGTGAGCCGCGACTTCGACTGGGGCATGGCCAAGCCGGCCACCGTGGCCGCCGGCCTGGAGTACCGCAAGGACACCTACGGCATCGACCCGGGCGATGCGGCCTCGTACTACGGCGCCGGCTCGGCGGCGTTCCCCGGCTACAACCCGGCCGCGACCGGCGAGTGGGAGCGCAACAACAAGGCCGCCTTCGTCAACGTGATCGTCAATCCGACCGAGCGCTGGATCGTCGATGCCGCCGCGCGCTACGAGAAGTACAGCGACTTCGGCAGCAAGGCGGTGGGCAAGCTGACCACCCGCTTCGACTTCAGCGATGCCTTCGCCGTGCGCGGCACGATCAGCACCGGCTTCCGCGCGCCGACGATGGGCGAGAACTACTACACCGCCATCCAGGTCGGCCCCACCGCCGCCACCGCCACCCTGCAGGCCGCCAACGTCGGCAGCGGCCTGAAGCCGGAGACCAGCAAGAACATCAGCCTCGGCCTGGTGTTCAAGCCGCTGGAGAACCTGACCAGCACCCTGGACGCCTACCAGATCCGGATCGACGACCGCATCCGCCTCGGCAGCACCCTGAACTACTCGACCAGCCAGAGCACCAACACGCTGTGCGGGCGCACGCCCGGCTGCGTGCCCGACTCGAACCTGCCCGATCCGGCCGACACCAACCGCGACGGCATTCCGGACGATACCTACAACCAGACCCTGGGCATGGCCCTGGTCGCCGGCGGCTTCATCTCGCAGTGGAACGACCCGACCGCGGCCGGCGGCAGCATGGACGCGACCGCGCGCGCCAACATCGGCCTGAACTTCTTCACCAACGCGATGAACACCAAGACCACCGGCGTGGACTGGGTGACCACCTACAACAGCGAGTTCGACTGGGGCCGCATCGACTGGGTGCTGGCGGCCAACTACAACAAGACCAAGGTCACCCGCGTCGGCAACGCGCCGGCCGATCTCGGCGGGCTGCCGCTGCTGACCGACGCCGACGTCGCCTCGGTCGAGCACAACAGCCCCAAGTACCGGGTCAACCTCGGCGCGACGATCCACTTCAGCGACAAGCTCAGCCTCAACATCCGCGAGAACGTCTACGGCCCGCAGTACACGCTGGGCACCACCAGCGCGTATGCGGCGTATCCGCAGATCATGGACACGCTGGACCTGGTGACCCTCAACGGCGTCACCTACTACAAGCTGGAGATCGGCACGCTGTACACCACCAACGTCGAGCTGACCTATCGGCCCAGCAAGAACCTGCGCTTCAGCATCGGCGCCGACAACCTGTTCAACGCGTATCCCGACAAGACCCCGGCCGCGATCCTCGAGTACAACATCGAGCGCTACGCCAGCACCGGCGCACGCGATTACATCCTCGGCAGCCCGCTCGGCTTCTTCGGCACGCGCTGGTTCGCCAAGCTGGCCTACGAGTGGTGATCGCCCGGCGGCGTCGGCAGTGATGCGAGGGCGCTGCCTCGATCAGGCCGCGGTGCCGGTATCCATCGCCGGCACCGCGGCCTGCCGCTGTGGCCACCGCTTCCGGCCCGCGTCCGCATCCGGGAGACGTCGTGGCCGCGCACGCAGGAAATCCAGCAAGGGAAGTACATGCCGGCCACGCAGCCGGTGGCCACGGAAGTGCCCGGGCGGGACCGCCACGGCCAGTCCGGCAGGCGGCAGCGGTCCCCGGCAAGCGATCCTGCCACGGCGCATCGGCATCGGCATCGGTCGCGGCATCGGCCGCGGACAAGACACTCGAGGTATGTGCGGGCACCGTGGCGTGGCCACCGCCCCGGCCGGCCCGGGCACCGGCAGGTACGATGCTCCGCGGCGGGAGACGGCGTACGCCCGCCCGCCATGACCGATACCGATACCGATACCGATACCGTGCAATGTGCCGCAGGTGACCGCATGCGGTCCGTCCTGCGGCATCGGGAAGTCGCAGTCGTCGCCGGTGCCGAGCCGGCCCATCCAATCCGAGGAATCCAGATGCAACGTCGCAATTTCCTGCATGCCGTCGGTGGCGCGAGCGTCGCCGCCCTCGGTGCCGGCATCGCCGGCAACGCCCTGGCGCAGGCGGCGCCGGCGGCCATGGTCCCTCCCGGGCAGAAGCCACACTTCCTCCCGGTCCCGCCGCTGGCCAGGGTGCGGGCCTCTCCCGAGCGGGTGATCTCGGTCGATGTATGCACCCGTCCGTTCCGCGCCCAGGGACCGCGCATCGAGGCGGAAAGGGTCGGGCGCAAGACCGTCATCCACAGCTACGGGCACGGCGGCAGCGGCTGGTCGCTGTCGTGGGGCACCGGCGAACAGGTGGCGGCGCTGGCGCTGGCCACCGGCGAGAAGGAGATCGGCGTCGTCGGCTGCGGCGCGATCGGGCTGACCGCCGCCCGGGTCATGCAGAAGTACGGCCTGAAGGTACACATCTACGCCCGGGAATTCCCGCCGGCGGTGCGCTCCAGCTTTGCCACCGGCGCGTGGACGCCCGCCTCGCGCATCGTCTCGGCCGACAACGCCACCCCGGAATTCCGCGCGTGGTGGCAGAAGACCGCGCGCAGCTCGTTCCGCATGTACCAGAGCCTGCTCGGCCTGCCCGGCAACCCGATCGCCTGGCAGGACGTCTACCTGCTGTCAGACGGACAGGCCGGCACGACCCACTGGGAAAGCCAGGGCGAGCCGGAATACCCGGACCTGCAGCTGGACCTGATCGAAGGCTTCCATGCCCGCCCGCTGGAACTGGCGCCGGACCAGCACCCGTTCGCCGCCGCCTACGTGCGCCGCAGCGTGAACCTGGTGTTCGGCATCGGCGCGTACTCGAAGATGCTGATGGACGATTTCGTGCGCGCCGGCGGCATCACCGAGCTGCGCGAGTTCGGCAGCCTGGACGACATCGGCAGGCTGCGCCAGAAGGTCGTCGTCAACGCCACCGGCTACGGCGCGCGCGCCCTGGTCGGCGACGAGTCCATCGTCCCGGTGCGTGGCCAGACCTGCCGCCTGGCACCGCAGCCGGAGGTGAACTACAACCTGTACTACACCTCGCGCAACGTCAGCATGACCTCGCGCACCGATGGCCTGCTGGTGCAGAGCCAGGGTGCGCACGACTTCGGCAACGACGACATCCGCCCGGACTACGCCGAGATCCTGCGCAGCGTGGACGCACTGGCCCAGGCCTTCGCCTGACGATGACGCGGCGGGGCCGGGCCTGCACCCGGCACCCGCCTTGCGAGCCATCGCGGCAACGGCCCGGCATCGACGCCCGGGCCCGGTCGAGCGCGCGCACTCCGGGCCTTCGGGCACCGTCTGCCTGGCCGGGCTGCGGTGGCCCCGCTTGCCACGCAGCGCCACGCTGCGTTTCCACTGCCACCGGCACCTCGACCGGTGCCGCGCACGCTGCACCCCGCCTCGCCCGCCCAGGAACCGCGCGCTTCCTCCTGGCCAGCGAGGTCGTGTCGCCACGCATGGTGCGCGGGCTCCGCCCCGGCCACCCGGCTGGCACGGCTCCGGTGCAACGGGAGGCATCTCCCGGGCATGGCGTCCGACCGCCCGGGAGCGCCCGCCCATGGCCATCGCGAACGGCGCCGCCTGCCCTGCCCGGGTGTTGGCGAGTCCACCGGACCGGTCGTGCGCCGTCCTCCTCGCGGCGAGGCCCGCCCTTCTCCTTGCTCCTTCCCCCAAAAAAAACGCCACCCCGAAGGGCGGCGTCCGTATCGCTGGCCGGGGCGCGGTACGCCCCGCCGGCCTTACTTGAGCAGGTGCGCCACGCCGGCACGCTCTTCTTCCAGCTCGGCCAGGGTCTTGTCGATGTACTTCTTGCTGAAGTCGTCGATCGGCAGGTCCTTGACGATGGTGTACTTGCCGTTCTCGGTGGTCACCGGGAAGCCGAAGATCACGCCCTCCGGGATGCCGTAGGAACCGTCGGACGGCACGCCCATGGTCACCCACTCGCCGCCGCTGCCCAGCACCCAGTCGTGGATGTGGTCGATGGCGGCGTTGGCGGCCGAGGCGGCCGAGGACAGGCCGCGCGCCTCGATGATCGCCGCGCCGCGCTTGCCCACGGTCGGGATGAAGGTGTTGGCGTTCCACTCCTGGTCGTTGATCGCCTCGGCGATGGAGGCGCCATCGGCGGTGGCGAAGCGGTAGTCCGGGTACATGGTCGGGCTGTGGTTGCCCCACACCACCAGCTTGCGGATGCCGCCGACCGGCTTGCCGAGCTTGTGCGAGAGCTGGCTCAGCGCGCGGTTGTGGTCCAGCCGCAGCATCGCGGTGAAGTTCTTCGGATCCAGGTCCGGGGCCGACTTCATGGCGATGTAGGCGTTGGTGTTGGCCGGGTTGCCGACCACCAGCACCTTGACGTCGCGCTTGGCGACCTTGTTCAGCGCCGCGCCCTGGGCGGTGAAGATCTTGGCGTTCTCCAGCAGCAGGTCCTTGCGCTCCATGCCCGGGCCGCGCGGACGCGCGCCGACCAGCAGGGCGATGTCGGCGTCCTTGAACGCCACTTCCGGATCGTCGGTGCCGACCATGCCGGCCAGCAGCGGGAACGCGCAGTCGTCCAGCTCCATCATCACGCCCTTGAGCGCGGCCTGGGCCTTGTCCACCGGCAGTTCCAGCAGCTGCAGGATCACAGGCTGGTCCTTGCCGAGCATCTCGCCGGAGGCGATGCGGAACAGCAGGGCATAACCGATCTGGCCGGCGGCGCCGGTCACGGCAACACGAACGGGGGTCTTCATGGGGTATTTCCTCTGCGATGAAACGTGGGAGAGCGCGACCACGGCGCTCCTAGACGAAGACGGCCGCCCGTGCCGGGCAGCCGCCGTGATCAGGCATCCAGGACCTTGTTCCACTCGGCCACGCGGTCGGCCTTGGCGGCCAGCGCGGCATCGGCGTCGCCCTCGATGGTGACCTTGTTGATCACGTCGCCCTGCTGGACGGCATCGACCACGTCCTGGCCTTCCAGCACCTTGCCGAACACGGTGTGGCGCCCGTCCAGCCACGGCGTGGCGACGTGGGTGATGAAGAACTGGCTGCCGTTGGTGTTCGGGCCGGCGTTGGCCATCGACAGCGTGCCGCGCTCGTGGTGCAGGCCGTTGCCGGTCTCGTCCTCGAAACGGTAGCCGGGGCCGCCGGTGCCGGTGCCGTGGGGGCAGCCGCCCTGGATCATGAAATCGGCGATGACGCGGTGGAAATTCAGCCCGTCGTAGAAGCCGCGCCGGGCCAGGTTGACGAAGTTGGCCACGGTCAGCGGGGCCTTGTCGGGGTACAGCGCGATCTTGATCGGGCCGCGGGCGGTGTCGAAGGTGGCGGTCAGGGACATGGGTTCCTTGGCGTGCGCAGGGCGGTGTTTTCCGGCCCGCTAGGATACACCGGCAGGCCCGTTTCCCGGGGCGCCGGGGCGCCGCGCGGGCCCGTTCACCCGGCAGCCGGGCCGATGCCGGCGGCCGCGCCCGGAAGACGATATAATGATCGGCTTGTCCACCCCATCCAGGCACGGCGGCCCGCAACGGCTGCCCACATCGCGCATGTCCATCGAGAACCTCCGCAACATCGCCATCGTCGCCCACGTCGACCATGGCAAGACCACCCTGGTCGACCAGCTGCTCAAGCAGTCCGGCACCTTCAGCGAGCGCGCCCAGATCGCCGACCGCGTGATGGACAGCAACGACCAGGAAAAGGAACGCGGCATCACCATCCTGGCCAAGAACACGGCCATCAACTGGAACGGCAACCGCATCAACATCGTCGACACCCCCGGGCACGCCGACTTCGGCGGCGAGGTGGAGCGCGTGCTGTCGATGGTGGACACGGTGCTGATCCTGGTGGACGCGATGGACGGGCCGATGCCGCAGACCCGCTTCGTCACCCAGAAGGCGTTCGCGATGGGCTTCAAGCCGATCGTGGTGGTCAACAAGATCGACCGCCCCGGCGCGCGCCCGGAATGGGTCGTCGAGCAGGTCTGGGACCTGTTCGACCGCCTCGGCGCCACGCCCGAGCAGATGGACTTCCCGATCGTCTACGCCTCGGCGCTGAACGGCTACGCCTCGCTCGACGAGAACGCCCGCTCCGGCGACATGACCCCGCTGTACGAGGCCATCATGCAGCACGCGCCCAAGCCGGACGTGGATCCGGACGGCCCGTTCCAGATGCGCATCAGCCAGCTGGACTACAACAGCTTCGTCGGCGTGATCGGCATCGGCCGCATCCAGCGCGGCACGCTGAAGAAGAACATGCCGGTGGTGGTCATCGACCGCGAGGGCAAGAAGCGCCAGGGCAAGGTGCTGCAGGTGCTGGGCTTCCTCGGCCTGGAGCGCATCGAGCAGGAGTCGGCCGAGGCCGGCGACATCGTCGCCATCTCCGGCATCCAGGAGCTGACCATCTCCGACACCATCTGCGCGCCCGACTTCCCCGAGGCGCTGCCGGCGCTGACCGTGGACGAGCCGACCATCTCGATGACCTTCCAGGTCAACAACTCGCCGTTCGCCGGCAACAAGGACCTGTCCGGCGGCAAGTTCCTGACCAGCCGCCAGCTCAAGGACCGGCTGGACCGCGAGAAGGTGCACAACGTCGCCCTGCGCGTTGAGCAGCTGGAGGACGCCGACAAGTTCCTGGTCTCCGGCCGCGGCGAGCTGCACCTGTCGGTGCTGATCGAGAACATGCGCCGCGAGGGCTACGAGCTGGCGGTGTCGCGCCCGGAAGTGATCATCAAGGAGATCGACGGCCAGCTGATGGAGCCGATCGAGCAGCTGGTCATCGACGTGGAGGAGATCCACCAGGGCGGCGTGATGGAGAAGCTCGGCATCCGCAAGGGCCAGCTCAAGAACATGGAGCCCGACGGCAAGGGCCGCGTGCGCCTGGATTACGAAATCCCGGCGCGCGGCCTGATCGGCTTCCAGAACGAGTTCAAGACCCTGACCCAGGGCTCGGGCCTGCTGTTCCACGTGTTCGACCACTACGGCCCGAAGGAACAGGGCGCCATCGCCAAGCGTCCCAACGGGGTGATGATCGCCAATGCGCCGGGCACCACGCCGGCCTACGCGCTGGGGCCGCTGGAAGAGCGCGGCAAGCTGTTCGCCGCCGAGGGCGACAACGTGTACGAGGGCCAGCTGGTCGGCATCCATTCCAAGGACAACGACCTGACCGTCAACGCGATCAAGACCAAGCCGCTGACCAACATGCGCGCCTCGGGCAAGGACGATGCGATCAAGCTGACCCCGGCGATCAAGTTCACCCTGGAGCAGGCGCTGGACTTCATCGAGGACGACGAGCTGGTCGAAGTGACGCCCAAGGAAATCCGCCTGCGCAAGAAGGGCCTCACCGAAAACGAGCGCAAGCGCGCCAGCCGCGGCGGCTGACCGGCGCACCCACCGGGATGGGCGAAGAGGACGCGATGGCGCACGAGCCGCCACGGCCGTACAACCCGAGTCCGCGCGCCCACCCCGGCCTGCACGTGCTGGCCCTGGTGGAAGGCGGCAAGGGCCTGCTGGCGGTTCTCGCCGCCAGCGGCCTGGAACTGATCGGTCCGGATCCGCTGCGCCATGCCCTGCACTACCTGATCAGCCGGCTGCACCTGGATCCGGATCACGGCGCCCTGCCGTCGCTGTTGCGCGTGATCGACCCGAGCGCGGTGCACCTGGCCGCCGGGATGATCCTGCTCTACGGCCTGCTGCATCTGGTCGAGGCCTGGGGCCTGTGGCGCGCCCGCGCCTGGGCCTCCTGGCTGGGCTGCATCTCCGCCTCGCTGTACCTGCCCTTCGACATCTTCGCGATCCACCACCACCCGAGCTGGACGTCCTGGGCCGTGCTCGGCTTCAACCTGCTGCTGGTGGCCATCCTCGGGCGCGACATCCATCGCCGACACGCCCGCCCGGCCAACAACTGACGCGCCGCCGCCGGCACGCGCGACGCCGGCCGCTTGGTTAAGCTGGCCTGCCCTCCTCCGGAACGTACACGCCATGGCCCGCATGCCTGCGCCGTGCCTGTTGTTCGCCCTGCTCCTGACCGCCGGCCCCGTTGCCGCCGCCCCGCCCGACTGCGCCACGCTGGACATCGCGAGCACCCGGGCCGGCATGGCCGCCGGCGACTTCGACAGCCGCCAGCTGGTGCAGGCCTGCCTGCAACGCATCGCCGCCCTGGACCGCGACGGGCCGGCGCTGCACGCGATCCTGGAGACCCATCCCGGGGCGCTGCAGGAAGCCGGGCGGCGCGACGAGGCGCGCCGTGCCGGCCATCGACCGGGATCGCTGCAGGGCATCCCGATCGTGCTCAAGGACAACATCGACGCGGCGCCGATGGCCAACAGCGCCGGCTCGCTGGCGCTGGCGGACTTCCACCCGCGCCAGGATGCCCCGCTCGTCCGGCGCCTGCGCGCGGCCGGCGCGGTGATACTGGCCAAGACCAACCTGAGCGAATGGGCCAACTTCCGCTCCACGCACTCGATCGGCGGCTGGAGCGCGCGCGGCGGCCAGACCCGCAATCCCTACGTGCTGGACCACACGCCGTGCGGCTCCAGCTCCGGTACCGCGGTGGCCGTGGCCGCCGGCATGGCGGTGGCGGGCGTCGGCACCGAGACCGACGGCAGCCTGATGTGCCCGGCCGCGGTGAACGGCCTGGTGGCGATCAAGCCGACCGTGGGCCTGGTCAGCCGCCGCGGCATCATCCCGATCTCCGCCAGCCAGGACACCGCAGGCCCCATGGCGCGCAACGTCGCCGACGCCGCGGCGCTGCTGACCGTCATGGCCGGCCCCGACCCGGACGATCCGGCGACCAGGGTGGCGGACCGGCCAGCGCCGGCCGACTACCGCCAGGCCCTGGACGCCGGCGCCCTGCGCGGGGTCCGCATCGGCGTGCTGCGCAACCGGCTGACCGCCGATCCGGCGATCGCGGCCCGCTTCGAGGCGGCACTGGAGGTGCTGCGTGGCGCCGGCGCCCAGCTGGTCGATGCGACGATCACCACCGACGGGCAATGGTCCGAGGACGAGACCCGCGTCCTGCGCACCGAGTTCAAGCACGGGCTGGATCGCTACCTGCAGTCGCACGACGCGCCGGTGGCCTCGCTGGCGGCGCTGATCGCCTACAACGACCGGCATGCCGAAAGCGAGATGCCGCTGTTCGGCCAGGAGACCTTCATCGCCGCCCAGGCCACCGCCGGCCTGGACGATGCCGACTATCTCAGCTCGCGCGCGCGCGCCCACCGCCTGGCCGGCCCGGAAGGCATCGACCGCGCCCTTGCCGAGGCCGGCGTGCAGGCCCTGGTCGCCCCGGCCACCGGACCGGCCTGGCCGATCGATCCCGCGCGCGGCGGCCGCTTCCCCGGCGCCGGCTACAGCGCGGCCGCGGTCAGCGGCTATCCCAGCATCACCGTGCCGATGGGCAGCATCGGCCCGCTCCCGGTCGGCCTGCTGTTCATGGGCCCGGCGTGGAGCGAGGCACGCCTGGTCGGCCTGGCCTACGCCTACGAGCAGCGCCGCGGACCGCGCCCGGTGCCGGCCTTCCTGCCCACCCTCGACGCGACGCCCTGACACGCGAAGGGCCGGGTCCCGAAGGACCCGGCCCTTGCGCGGCCACCTTGCCGGCGGCGATTCAGGGCATCTTGTCGGTGCGGTCGAAGTACTCCACGAAGGCCTTGGACTTGCCCTCCACGGACTTGCCCACGCCCTTGCGCACCAGGTGCTTGCCGTCGGCGGAATATTCCCAGAACTCGCCGACCACCACATCGTCGCCCTTGAGCTTCAGGAACTGGAACTCGCGCGGCCCCATGCGGCTGACCGACACCGCGTTGTAGCGGTCCTCGGGGCCGTGCTCGGGCAGCGGATGGGACTTGCCGTCCATCGGGATGTGGTAGCGCAGCGTCGTCTTCTTGGCCGGATTGGTGTCGTTGACCGAGTAGTAATCCAGCGCGTTGCCGTCGAAATCCACCTTCACCGTCAGGCTCATGCCCTTGGGCATGTTGCCGTCGGTCCAGTAGGACTTGACGTTGTCCAGCCGCCACACGCCGTCGAGCGGGCTCTTGGCCAGGACCAGCGCCGGCAGCATCAGCGAGAACATCAGCGCACCACGGGCTACGTGTTTGAACACGGCATTCACTCCTCTTGTTTCGATCGGATCAGGAACCGGCGTGGATACCGGAAGACATCAGAAGTCGAAGGACACGTTGGCGTAGTACGCGCGCGGATCGCCCAGGAACACGAACGAGTTCGAGCCGCCGATCCAGTAGGCCTTGTTGAACAGGTTGTTCACGCCGACGCGGTAGGTGACCTGGTGGGCGCCATAGGGCGCGGCGTACTTGAAGCCGACGTCGTACAGCGTATAGCCCGGGGCGGTCAGGGTCAGCTGGCGGGTGATGTTCTGGTAGGCGGTCGTCTCGCCGGTCGCGCGCGCATTGACGTTGACGCTGGCGCCGGGCAGCCATTGCGGGCTGTACTCGGCACCCAGCGCGCCGCTGGCGCGGAAGCCGCCGGACACCTGCTTGCCCTTCAGCCAGGCGTTGTCGATGGTCACGTAGTCGGACTTGTCCAGGTAGACCGCCGAGGCCGACAGGCGCAGGCTCGGCACCACGCGCCAGCTCAGGCTGGCATCCACGCCCTGGTAGCGGCTGATGCCGCTCTGCACGTAGTAGTTCTCGCTGTTGGCGTAGCCGGTGCCGCGGTCGAGCCGGAACAGCGCCAGCGAGGCGTTGACCAGGCCCTTCTCCAGCTTGAAGCCGGTCTCGTACTGCTTGCTCTTGATCGGCCCCAGCTGCTGGCCGTAGTTGACGTAGGTCGCGCCCACGGTGTTGCCGGCCTCCAGCGCCTCGACGTAGCTGGCGTACACGGTGGCGTCGGGGATCGGCTTGTACATCACCGCGACCGTCGGCGAGGTCGAGTACGCGGTCGAGGTGGTGCGGCTGCGCGAGCTCACTTCGCCCGCGCTGAACTTGTAGGCGTTGTTGTACTGCTCGTACTGGGTGTAGCGCACGCCCAGCAGGGCCGACCACTGCGGCGAGAAGTCCACCGTGTCGCTGGCGAACACCGCACGCTGCAGGTCGCCGCTGGTCGGGTAGCCCTGCTGCGACTTGCCGTAGGTCGGCGTGTACACCAGCTTCTGGCCGTCGCCCAGGTAGCGGTAGCCGTGCGCCACGTAGCCCTGGGTGAGGTTGCTGTAGCCGAGCTTGTTGTCGCTGGTCTGGTAGTTCACGCCGACCACGACGTTGTGGGTGGTCGGTCCCAGGGCGAACGTGCCCTGCAGCATGGTCCGCGCCATCTCGTAGTTGTAGGTGTAGTAGCCGTCGTAGGTGCGGTCCTGGAAGCGGCCGCTGGCGTCCAGCAGGTACAGGTAGTCGATCGAGAACACCGTCTTGGAGCGGCTCTTGGCCACGTCCATGCGCAGGTTCCAGTCGTCGGAGATCTGCCAGTACAGGCCGGTGTTGGCTTCCCAGAACTTGGTGTCGTCGTAGGCGTTGTCGGCCTGCGGGTTGTCGGTGCCGGTGCTGATGTGCGGCAGCTTCGGCGAGGTGTAGCTGGTGAGGAAGGCCATCGGCATCGGCTTGTCGATGCTCATCTTCTGGTAGATGGCGTCCAGGTTCCAGCGCAGGGTCGAGGTGATGTCCGCATCCAGCGAGACCGCGAACGCGTTCTTCTTCACCCCGGTGCCGCGGTTGGAATCGCCTTCCTGGTGGCTGGCGTTGATGCGGTAGCCGAAGTGGTGCGGCCCGTCGGTGCGGTCGCCGAAATCGACGTGCTCCTGCAGCAGGTTGTCCGAGCGATAGCCCACGTCGGCGCTGAGCAGGAAGCCGTCGGTCGGCTTCTTGGTCACGTAGTCGACGATGCCGCCCGGCGCGGCGAAGCCGTACATGAAGCCCGAGGCGCCCTTGAGGATGCGCACGCCCTGCATCATCTCCATCGGCAGGGTGATGCCGAACAGCATGGTCGGCAGGCCGTTGAGCTTGGTGGCACCGGCGGTGGAGGCCACCGGGATGCCGCGGATGGTCAGGTACGAGGACCAGGCGGTGAAGTCGCCGCCGGACTGGCGGCTGATGCTGGCATCGCTGGCGAACAGCGCGTAGACCGAGGCCGGCTGCAGGTCGGCTACCTTCTCCGCGCTGGCCTCCACGGTGGAGAACGGGGTCTCCAGGTTGGACAGGTTGCCCAGCGATCCCTGGCTGACCACGGCCGAGCGGGCATTGGCCTTCACGTCGATCGTGTCCAGGGTCTTGGCCTTGCTGTCGGCCTCCTGCGCGTGGGCCGTCGCCTGGCAGGCCAGGCCGGCCACGGCCAGCGACAGGGCCAGGTACAGCGGGCGGAGCGTGCCCGCAGCGGCGGAAGGCCGGGCACGATAACCGGGGTGTTGCACGATCATTTTCTTGGAACCTCTCGGATGCGGGGGAGTGGCAGGAGTGGCGGGCACGGCAGGTCGCCGTCGCCCGGGGGGCGGCCGTCCATGGCGTGTCGGGAGCGGGACGTCAGAGCGTGTCGGTGGATTCCAGGTTGGCTTCCACCTGCTCGCGCGTGGTCCACAGGGTGCGGTACTTGCCCTGCGAGAGCAGCGACAACTGGTCGTTGTTGTGGCGGCTGCCGGGCTGGGTCGAGTTGCCGTAGCTCATCAGTCCCTTCGCCTTGAGCGGCGTGCCGAACTCGACCATCGACACCCAGGTTTCCCCGTGCTGGGGCAGCCGCTCGCCGTCCTTGATCGGGTCCCAGGTGATCACGTTGAACACGCCCAGGTTGCCGAAGCCGCCGCGACCGGGCAGGTCCACGTCGCCGATGTGGAAGCGCGACACCTCGCCGTAGGGCCGGTCGATGCTGCCGTAGAGCTTGCGGGTGACGGCCACGGCCTGCTTGAGCTGCTGCAGCGCCAGTGCCGGGTCCTTCAGCCCGCGCGGCGTGGCCAGCGGATCGTCCAGCGTCCACGGGTCGCGATAGCCCTTCTGCGAGACGTACTTGTAGTCGCCGGCGAACAGGTGCGCCCATTCCTCGAACAGCAGCGCGCCGCGGCTGTCGGCCTCGAACGCGCGGTCCCAGCCGGCCAGCACCTGGGCGGCCTGGGCGATGTCGGGATCCTGGCTGCCCTTGGCCAGCGCCAGCAGTTCCGGCAGCAGGCGCTCGGCCGCCAGCGAATGCACCGAGCGCTTGCGCTGCTCGAAGTCCTCGAACGACAGCCGCCCGCTGCCGGCCAGCGACAGCACCGAGGTCTGCGCGCGCAGCGACATCGGCCCTTCCTCGGCCACGTAGGCGGGGAACTTCGCCGGATCCAGCACCCGCGGCCAGGTCGACACCCACGGCGGATCGTTGGTGTTCTGCACGAACCCGCCCGGCGGATTGATCACCTTGGGCAGTTCCTCGTAGGTGTGGATGTCGTCGGCGTTCCACAGCGTGGCCGAGGTGTCGCCGGGCACCAGTCCCTGCCAGTACTTGACGTCGCCGCTGGCGCGCCGCGGCAGGATGCCGTTGTCCAGGAACATGACGTTGCCCTGGCGGTCGGCGTAGACGATGTTGAACATCGGCACCTGCACGCGCTTCACCGCGGCCAGGAACTGGTCGAAGCCGCGCGCCTTGCCCATGTCCCAGTACTGCTGCAGCATGCCCGGCCGGTCCAGCCCGGCCACGCGCAGCGCCACCAGCGTGCCGTCGTAGCGCTCGAACACCGGGCCGTGCACGGTATGGCGCACCTGGAAGTCCAGGCGCTTGAGCGTGCCGTCCGGCTGGCGCACCTGCAGGTGCTTGTCCTCGACCGTGTAGGCGCGCGGCTTGCCGTCGAACAGGTAGCCGTCGCCGGCTGGGGTCAGCTTGTACACGGTCGCGCCGAGCATGGTGTTGACCGTGTTGGTGAAGCCCAGGTCCGGGTTGAAGGCGAAGCGGATGATCGGCAGGCCAATCTGGGTGGCCCCGTAGATGTCGATCCCGGGCGCGTTCAGGTGCGCCTCGTAGTAGGTGAAGAAGCCCGGCGCCCACGGCAGGTGCGGATTGGCCAGCAGCATGGCCGCGCCGTCACGGGTACGCGCGGGCATCAGCGCCCAGGCGTTGGAGCCGTCGCGGGCCTTGGTGTCCGGCGGCGGATTGCCGCGCACGCGCTGCTCGCTGGCGATGTAGACGTAGTTCATCAGCCGCTCGGCATGGGCGACCACGTCCACGCCGGTGATCGGCAGCACCTGCCGCAGCGAGGGATCGATCTGCTCGGGATGGGCGTTGGCGTAGTCGGTCATGCCCTGAGCGAACGCATCCAGGTCCTTGCGGAACTGCGGCGTCTGCTGCGCGTACCAGCGGCGCGCACGCGCGTAGGCGTCGTTGCTGGCCAGCCAACGGTCCTGCTCGACGTACTGCTCGCCCCAGTATTCGGCGGCGCGGCCGCGGGCCTCGCCGTACAGGTGCAGCACGATGTTGCCGTGGCTCTTGACCTGGGCCCAGCCGAATCCGTAGAACGCGCCGGCCTCGTCCGGGGCATAGATATGGGGCACGCCATAAGAATCCCATAGGATCTGGCCGTGCGACTTGGCCAGTGCCGGCAGGCTCAGCACGGCCGCCAGCAGGCACGCCACGATCCGCGTCGCGAAGTGCACGCGGTGTTGCAGTCGATACATGTGAATCTTTCTCCAGGTCACCAGGGAAGAACGGGGGCTGCACCGCCGGCACGGCCATCGTGCCCGCCACGCCCCCTTGCGATTGCCTTCCCTGGTAGGCCCCCGCCTCGGCATGGGGCCCAGCATGCTGCCGTGACGCGGGCGCAGCGGTAAGTGATCGATCGGCATGTGGAAATAACCCCATGCCGGATGGCCGTTCCTTCAGCGGCCCGACCGAGCCTAGGGACGCGCGCACCGACATGCGACCACCCGGGCGGGTAGGTCCCCGCCGGGCGGGTAGGTGTGTCCGCCACGGGCATGCGGGGGAAAGGCTTTCGGCCCGGCTACGCATTCCCGCGCACGGCAACCACTGCGCCGCGCGGCGGCGGCGGCGCAAGCGGGAAGCGGCAGGCCGCGCATTTCACGGGGACACGGTCAATCCGGCCAGGTCGTCCGCCCGGTCCAGCTCGCCCCGGAGGGTTTCAGCCATCCTCGGCGCGCGGCGAGCGCACCGCCGCCGCGGCCGGCCGGGCAGGACGCGGCACCGGCCCCTCGTCGCCGTCGAGCATCTGCGCGCGCAGGCGCGGCAGGGACTCGGGGTGGTGGCGGGCGAGGAAGTCGAGCATGCGCTCGCGCACGATGCAGCGCAGGTCGAAGGCCTCGCCGGAATTGCGTGCGCTGACCAGCAGGCGCACCTGGATGGTGCTGTCGCTGGTGTCGGTGACCTGGGTGACGCATACGCGCCCGTCCCACAGCGGCTCGCCGTGGCAGATGCGCTCCAGTTCGGCACGCAGCTCCGCCACCGGTGTGCGGTAGTCCAGCCACAGGAAGGCGGTGCCCAGCAGCTGCGCACTGCTGCGCGTCCAGTTCTGGAACGGATGCTCGATGAACCACGTCAGCGGCACCACCATCCGCCGTTCGTCCCAGATGCGCACCACCACGTAGGCGCTGCCGATCTCCTCGATCCGCCCCCACTCGTCCTCGACGATGACCACTTCGTCCAGGCGGATCGGCTGGGTCAAGGCGATCTGCAGGCCGGCGATCAGGTTGCCGAACACCGGCTTGGCGGCGATGCCGGCGACCAGGCCGACGATGCCCGCCGAGGCCAGCAGCGTGGTGCCGATCTGGCGCACCGCGGGGAACGTGAGCAGGGTCAGCGACAGGCCGAGCAGCACGATCGTCCCCATCAGCACCCGGCTGAGCACGCGCGTCTGGGTCTGGATGCGGCGCGCCTGCAGGTTGTCGGCCACCTCGATGGGATGGCTGCGCAGGATGAAGGCCTCGCCGGCGGCCACCGCCCGCACCAACAGCCAGGTCAGGCAGCCGACCAGGCAGATGCGCAACAGGTGGCTGGCCAGCTGCAGCGGCGCGCCCTGCAGCGGCGTGGCTTCCAGCGCCAGCTGCAGCGCGAGCGCCGGCAGGGCGAAGGCCAGCGGCAGGCTGATCACGCCGACGATGCGCGCGCGCCGCTGGTCGCGCCCCTGGCTGCGCCGGGCCAGCAGGCGCAGCCACCACCACGCCAGCAGCCCGAACGCCAGGCCCGTCGCCAACGGCACGCCATAGGCGCGCACCACGCTCCAGTCCGGATCCAAGGCCGCCTCCTGTCGAACGAGTGGGGACGGCCAGGATGCCGCAACGCCCGTTCAGATCAGGACAACGTACCAGCTACGCGGGCGTCACCCGGCCGCGCTTGCGCACGATGGCCATGGCCATTTCCAGCGACTGCTCGTAGTTCAGGCGCGGATCGACGGAGGAGCGGTAGGCACGCTCCAGGTCGTGCTCGGTCAGCTCGCGTGCCCCGCCGGTGCATTCGGTCACGTCCTCGCCGGTCAGTTCCAGGTGTACGCCGCCCAGGTGGGTGCCGGCCGCCGCATGCAGGTCGAAGGCCAGTTCCAGCTCGCGCAGGATGTTGCCGAAGCGGCGCGTCTTGTAGCCGTTGCTCGTGGCCTCGGTGTTGCCGTGCATGGCATCGCACACCCACAGCACGCGCCGGCCTTCGCGCTTGACCGCCTCCAGCAGCGGCGGCAGGGCTTCCTCGATCCTGGCCGCGCCCATGCGGTGGATCAGGCTCAACCGGCCCGGCTCGTCGTCCGGGTTGAGTACCTCGATCAGGCGCAGCAGCTGCCCGGGCGTGGTACTCGGGCCCACCTTCACCGCGATCGGGTTGCGCACCCCGCGCAGGTAATCCACGTGGGCGCCGTCCACGTCGGCGGTGCGCACCCCGATCCACGGGTAGTGCGTGCCCAGGTTGAACCAGCCCCGTTGCCGCGGCACCTGCCGGGTCAGCGCCTCCTCGTAGGGCAGCAGCAAGGCCTCGTGCGAGGTGTAGAAGTCGATGCGGTTGAGGTTGTGCACCTGCGCGCCGGCCAGGGTCTCCATGAAGTTCACCGCCTCGCCGATGGAGGCGACCATGCGCTGGTAGTCCTCCGCCTGCGGCGAGCAGCCCACCCAGGACAGGTTCCAGTATTCCGGATGGCGCAGGTCGGCGAATCCGCCATCGATCAGCGCACGCACGAAATTCATCGTCAGTGCCGAGCAGGCGTGCGCGGTGAGCATGCGTCGCGGATCGGGCGTGCGCGCCTCGGCGGTGAACTCCGGCCGGTTGACCACGTCGCCGCGGTAGCTGGGCAGGGTCACGCCGTCGCGGGTCTCGGTGTCGGCCGAGCGCGGCTTGGCGTACTGGCCGGCGAAGCGCCCCACCCGGATCACCGGCAGGTGCAGGCCGTGCACCAGCACCAGGCTCATCTGCAGCAGCACCTTGAGCCGGCTGGTGATCGTGCCGGAATCGCAGTCGGCGAAGTTCTCCGCGCAGTCGCCGCCCTGCAGCAGGAAGCGCTTGCCCTCCTGGGCCTCGGCCAGCTGCTGCTTGAGCGCCAGGATCTCCCACGAGGTCACCAGCGGCGGCAGCCGGCGCAACTCGGCCAGGGTCTGCTCCAGCGCGGCCGGATCGGTATAGCGCGGCATCTGCAGCGCCGGGCGCGCGCGCCAGCCGTCGGGATGCCACTCGCGCGGGTACGAAACGGGGGAAGCGGCGAGGTCGGATTTCATCGGGGACTCCACGGGCAGCGGCCAATCTTGGCAGAGCCCGCCTGCAGTGCAAGACGGCGGCGGCCGCGGCATGCACCTGCCGGCGTGGCGGGATGCGCAACGCCGGATTCTCCCACGTTCTTCCGACCTTGCTAAATCCCGGTGACCCCCGGCGGCGGCGCGTGACTTCCGGCAGGGGTCACTGGGGGCGGCCGGCGCGCAACGTTACTCCATAACACACCACCTGGAATTCCCCCATGACCATTCGTCCCCTTGCCCTCGCCATCGCCACGGCCGTCTGCGGCCTGTCGCAGGCGGCCCTGGCCGATGAAGCCCCCGTCACCGACCTGGATGCCGTCACCGTCACCGCCAAGCTGGAAGCGGCGCGCAACGCCCTGTCGCCGGACATCGGCAGCAGCCAGTTCGCCATTTCCGCCGAGGACATCGACAAGCTGCCGCTGGGCGCCTCCACGCCGATGAACCAGGTGCTGCTGCAGGCCCCCGGCGTGGTGCAGGATTCCTACGGCGGCATTCACGTGCGCGGCGACCACGCCAACGTGCAGTACCGCATCAACGGGGTGATCCTGCCCGAGTCCATCTCCGGCTTCGGCCAGACCCTGGACCCGCGCACGGTCAAGAGCATCCGCCTGCTCGATGGCGCCCTGCCGGCCCAGTTCGGCGAGCGCACCGCCGCCGTGGTCGACATCACCACCAAGAGCGGCAGCGAGCTCGGCAACGGCGGCAGCGTCGGCCTGACCGCCGGCTCGTTCGGCAAGGTCAACCCGTTCGCCTCGGTGTGGGGTGGCTCCGGGCGCTGGAGCTGGTTCGCCACCGGCAGCTACGACCAGGACAAGGTCGGCCTGGAGAATCCCACCGACAGCCGCACGCCGGTGCACGACAAGACCCACCAGGGCAAGGGATTCTTCGACCTGAGCTACCTGGTCAACGAGGACACCCGCCTGACCCTGCTCGGCGGCTTCGCCAACAACCGGTTCCAGGTACCGAACAATCCCGGCCAGGATCCGGCCTTCGACGACCAGGGCATCACCGAAGCCGATTCCTCGCAACTGGACGAGAACCAGCGCGAGAACACCCGCTTCGCCACGCTGGTGCTGCAGGGCCTGATCGGCGACACCTCCTACCAGCTGTCCGCCGGCCAGCGCTACAGCAGCGTGACCTTCGATCCGGACGTGGCCGGCGACCTGATCTTCAACGGCGTGGCCTCGCGCGTGGACCGCTCCAACCGCGCCGACGTGCTGCAGGCCGATTTCTCCACCCCGCTGGGCGAGAACCACACCCTGCGCTACGGCCTGTACGGCGCCTACGAGCATGCCGTCGCCAACAACTCGGCCTGGGTGTTCCCCGCCGACGACGACGGCAACCAGACCAGCAACATCCCCGAGCTGATCCCCGACGCCAGCCGCTTCCATGCCAGCACCACCGCGCTGTACCTGCAGGACGAATGGAAGATCGGCGACGACTGGGTGATCAACTACGGCGCCCGCGGCGATCGCTTCAAGGCCTTCGGCCACACCGAGGGCCAGCTCAGCCCGCGCCTGGGCGTGGTCTGGAACGCGACCGGCACCACCACCGTGCACGCCGGCTATGCGCGCTACTTCACGCCGCCGGCCACCGAGCTGATCTCCACAGGCGACATGGCCCTGTACGACGGCACCACCAACCAGCAGACCAGCAGCGGCGCGACGGTCCCGCTGAGCGAGCGCAGCGACTACTACGACCTGGGCATCTCGCAGAACGTCGGCGAACACCTCACCGTGGGCCTGGATGCCTACGACCGCCGCGTCGACCGCCTGCAGGACGAAGGCCAGTTCGGCGCCGCCTACATCTACTCGACCTTCAACTACCGCTACGGCCACATCCGCGGCACCGAGCTCAGCCTCGACTACGACAACGGCCCGTTCAGCGCCTACCTCAATGCCGCCTACAGCAGGGCCATGGGCAAGCGCGTGATCACCGGCGACTACAACTTCGATCCCGACGCGCTGGCCTACGTGTACGACAACTGGATCCACCTGGACCACGACCAGAAGTGGACCTCCTCCGGCGGCGTCAGCTACCGCTTCCCGGACACGACCCGGATCGGCGCCAACTACCTGTTCGGCAGCGGCCTGCGCACCGACACCGATACCGTGCCCAACGGCGCGGCGCTGCCGTCGTACTTCCAGCTCAACCTCAGCCTGGGCCACGACTTCGGCGCAGAAGGCCATGCCCTGCACACCCAGCTGGCAGTGATCAACGCGCTGGACCGCAGCTACCAGCTGCGCGACGGCGGCGGCATCGGCGTGTTCGCCCCGCAGTGGGGACCGCGCCGCGGCGTGTACCTGACCCTGCAGCAGGACTTCTGAGGCACCGCGGCGCAGACGCGCACCCCATCCCCTTTTCCTCGGTCCCCTTCGGGCCTTCCCGCCACGTGCGGCGAAGGCCCGCTTTTTTTTGGGGGGGGGGAAGATCCGCTCCGGCAGCGGCCGGAACGGCTCAGCGCATCAGCAGGCGCCGGCGCGAACGGAAGCCGGCGACCAGCGCCCACACGGTCAGCGCGACGAAGCACACCAGGCTCCACATCGGCATGGTCAGCCCGAGCAGCTGCCAGTCGATGGCGCCGCAGTCGCCCGTGCCGGTCAGCACCGTGCGCAGCACCTCGAACGGCCCCATGGTCTCGCGCAGGAAGCTCAGCGGCGGACCGCAGGAAGCCATCGGATCCGGGTGCAGCTGCACCCAGCTGTGGCGCGCGGCGATGCCGGCCCCGGCGAGCCCGGCCAGGGCGGCCAGCAACCCGTACGCCTTGCGTCCGGCGGCCGAGGACGGCGCATGCAGGCCGCCGACCAGGAACACCACGCCCATCGCGGCATAGGCGATCCGCTGGAAGATGCACTTCGGGCACGGCTGCAGGCCCGCATGCAACTGCAGGAAGATCGCGTAGGCCAGCAGCCCGGCGCAGACCAGGAAACCCAGCAGGAATTGGGCGCGGAAACTCCAGCGGAACGGATTCATCGTGGATCCCGGGACGACGGATGGCGGCATTATCGACCACCGCGCCGGCATGCGCACCCGCAATCGGAAACGAAAAAGGCCCGGACGTGGCCGGGCCTCTTCGGAAACACGTGCGGACCGCGTGGCTTACTCGGCCACTTCCTCGGCCACGGCCGGGCGGTCGACCAGCTCGACGTACGCCATCGGCGCGTTGTCGCCGGCGCGGAAACCGCACTTGAGGATGCGCAGGTAACCGCCGGGACGGCCCTGGTAACGCGGGCCCAGCGTAGTGAACAGCGTACCGACGGCTTCCTTGTCGCGCAGGCGCGCGAAGGCCAGGCGGCGGTTGGCGACGCTGTCGACCTTGGCCAGGGTGATCAGCGGCTCGGCGACGCGACGCAGCTCCTTGGCCTTGGGCAGCGTGGTCTTGATCAGCTCGTGCTTGATCAGCGAGGACGCCATGTTCTTGAACATGGCCTCGCGATGGGCGCTGGTGCGGTTGAACTTGCGTCCGGACTTCTGGTGGCGCATGACTTGGATTTCCTGGGTTGAATGGTGGGACTGCTGGACGTCTGTGTCGCCATCCTGGCGTTGTCGACTTGGACTGCGTTGGCCCGTGCCGGATTCCCTGTCCGGCCATCGCCGCGGGCTCGGGCCCGTCGGCGTCTGCTCGTATCCCCCGTCATCCGGGGAACCTCGCGCTTGTTGCGAAACGGCGGCCTGCCCGCCTCCCTGGTGTTCCCGCGGGTTCCGTCAGGAACCCCGCCCGGCCGTCGCTGGCCAGGCTCCTCGGCCCGCCACCGCCTCGGCGGCAGCGGGCCCGAAGGCTTACCCCAGCATGCCGTGCTGGGCGATCCCGGCCGGCGGCCAGTTCTCCAGCTTCATGCCGAGCGAAAGGCCGCGCTGGGCGAGCACTTCCTTGATCTCGGTGAGCGACTTCTTGCCCAGGTTCGGGGTCTTGAGCAGCTCGACCTCGGTCTTCTGCACCAGGTCGCCGATGTAGTAGATGCTCTCGGCCTTCAGGCAGTTGGCCGAACGCACCGTCAGCTCCAGATCGTCGATCGGACGCAGCAGCACCGGATCCACGCCACCGGTGGCCGGCTTGGGTGCGCCACGGTCGCGATGGGTGAAGTCGCCGAACACCGACAGCTGGTCGGTGAGGATGTCGGCGGCGGTACGCACCGCTTCCTCGGCGTCGATGGTGCCGTTGGTCTCGATCTCCAGCACCAGCTTGTCCAGGTTGGTCCGCTGCTCGACGCGCGCGGCCTCGACCGAATACGCCACGCGGCGCACCGGCGAGAACGAGGCATCCAGCACCAGGCGACCGATCGTGCGGGTCTCCTCGTCGGGACGCTGGCGCGAGGTAGCGGGCTGGTAGCCGAAGCCGCGCTCGATCTTCAGGCGCATGTTCAGCGCCGTGTCCTTGGTCAGGTGGCAGATCACGTGGTCGGGATTGAGGATCTCGACGTTGTGGTCGGTCTTGATGTCGCCGGCGGTGACCGTGCCCGGCCCCTGCTTGGTCAGCGACAGCGTGGCGCTGTCGCCGCTGTGCATGCGGATGGCGACGTCCTTCAGGTTCAGCAGGACTTCCAGCACGTCCTCCTGCAGACCCTCGACCGTGGTGTACTCGTGCAGCACGCCGTCGATCTCGACCTCGGTGATGGCGAAGCCGGGAATCGAGGAAAGCAGCACGCGGCGCAGGGCGTTGCCCAGGGTATGGCCATAGCCGCGCTCCAAGGGCTCGATCACGACCTTGGCGCGGTTCTCGGTAAGGCGTTCGATCTGCGGGCCCTTGGGCCGCAGGACCTGGTTGGCGGTAACCGTCATGTTGCGGGGTCTCCTGCGAACCCCCGGCGCACCGGGGGCTCTCCAATGTGAATTACTTCGAGTACAGCTCGACGATCAGCGCTTCGTTGATGTCCGAAGGCAGCTCGGCGCGATCCGGGACCGCCTTGAACACGCCGCTGAACTTCTTCGAGTCGACCTCGACCCACGCCGGGCTCAGGCCATGCTGCTCGGCCAGGGTCAGCGACTCCTGGACGCGGAGCTGCTTCTGCGCCTTCTCCGACAGCGTGATCGCATCGCCAGCCTTGACCTGGTAGGACGGCAGGTTGACCGGCTTGCCGTTGACCAGCACGCCGCGGTGCGAGACCAGCTGGCGGGCGGACGGACGGGTCACCGCGAAACCCATGCGGTAGACGACGTTGTCCAGGCGGGTTTCCAGCAGCTGCAGCAGGTTCTCGCCGGTGTTGCCCTTCTTGGTCGAGGCCTTCTTGTAGTAGTTGCGGAACTGGCGCTCCAGCAGGCCGTAGATGCGCTTGACCTTCTGCTTCTCGCGCAGCTGGGTGGCGTAGTCGGAGAGCTTGCCCTTGCGCGCGGTGGCGCCATGCTGGCCGGGCTTCTGCTCCAGCTTGCACTTGGAGTCCAGCGCACGGGCCGGGCTCTTGAGGGAGAGGTCGGCGCCTTCGCGACGCGCGAGCTTACAGGTGGGACCAATGTAACGAGCCATTTCTCTTCAGCTCCTCAGACGCGGCGCTTCTTCGGCGGGCGGCATCCGTTGTGCGGGATGGGCGTCACGTCGATGATGTTGGTGATCTTGTAGCCGACGTTGTTCAGCGAACGCACGGCCGACTCGCGGCCCGGACCCGGGCCCTTGATGCGCACTTCCAGCGACTTCACGCCATAGTCCAGCGCGGCGCGGCCGGCCTTCTCGGCGGCGACCTGGGCAGCGAACGGGGTGGACTTGCGCGAACCGCGGAAGCCGGCACCACCGGAGGTCGCCCAGGACAGGGCATTGCCCTGGCGGTCGGTGATCGTGACGATCGTGTTGTTGAAAGAAGCGTGGACGTGGGCGACGCCGTCGGTGATGACGCGCTTGATCTTCTTCTTGGTCTTGGTTGCGGCAGGCTTGGCCATTTTCTGTGTCCCTTACTTCCTGATCGCCTTGCGCGGGCCCTTGCGGGTGCGGGCGTTGGTACGGGTGCGCTGGCCACGCAGCGGCAGGCCGCGGCGGTGGCGCAGGCCGCGATAGCAACCCAGGTCCATCAGACGCTTGATGGCGATGCCGACCTCGCGGCGCAGGTCGCCCTCGACGACGTACTTGCCGATCTCGGCGCGCAGGCGCTCGATCTCCGGCTCGGACAGATCACGGATCTTGGTGGTGACGGGAACGCCTGCGGCTTCGCAGACCTTCTTCGAGCGGGTACGGCCGATGCCGTAGATGCTTTGCAACCCGACCCAGACGTGCTTCTGGGCTGGCAGGTTGACGCCTGCAATACGCGCCATGACGCGGTTCTCCAACTGAGTTGAGGCCCGACGACGCAGGCGCGCCATCCGGCTTGGATGGATCAAAAAGTGAACGTTGAATTGTAGCAAGGTCTCGGGTTACTTGGAAGCCCATGGAACAAGGATGTTCCACGGACCCGGCATGGGGAGTGTGCCCATGCTCCGGCGCCGGATCGGGTTGGCGGGGCGGCGTGCCGCCCCGTCCGGCCGCGCTACTCCAGCGCGGCACCACCCGATCACACCCGCGCACGAGACCGCTGCACGGGCCGCCCATTGGTTTGTCAGGACTGGGCCCGGGCGTCGGGCCGTACCTGAGCGGCAGGAGCCGCGATTATACCGGGGTCAGCCGCGCGCGAAACCGCCGCGCGAACCGCCCTTCAGGTTGGCCTTCTTGAGCAGGCTCTCGTACTGGTGCGACATCAGGTGGGCCTGGACCTGGGCGATGAAGTCCATGATCACCACCACCGCGATCAGCAGCGAGGTGCCACCGAAGTAGAACGACGCGCCCATCTGCGTGCGCAGCACTTCCGGCAGCAGGCACACCAGTACCAGGTAGATCGAGCCGGCCGCGGTCAGGCGCGTCAGCACGCCGTCGATATAGTCCGCCGTGGCCTTGCCCGGACGGATGCCCGGGATCAGCGCGCCCGACTTCTTCAGGTTGTCGGCGGTTTCCTGCGAGTTGAACACCAGTGCGGTATAGAAGAACGCGAAACCGATGATCAGCGCGGCGAACACGATCATGTGCAGCGGCTCGCCCGGGGCCAGCGCGTTGGCGATGCGCTGCAGCCAGGTGGCCGAGGTCGCCTGGCCCGACCACATCGACAGGGTCGCCGGGAAGGCCAGGATCGAGGAGGCGAAGATCGGCGGGATCACGCCGGACATGTTCAGCTTCAGCGGCAGGAACGAGGTCTGGTTCATGTACGCGCTGCGGCCACCCTGGCGGCGCGCGTAGTTGACCGTGATCCGCCGTTGCCCGCGCTCGACGAACACCACGAAGAAGGTGAAGGCGAGCACGGTGATGGCGATCATCAACAGCGAGATGAAGCTCAGCTCGCCGTCGCGGAAGCGCTCGATCGTGGTGATCACCGCGCCCGGCAGGCCGGCGACGATGCCAGCGAAGATGATCAGCGACACGCCGTTGCCGATGCCGCGCTCGGTGACCTGCTCGCCGACCCACATCAGGAACAGCGTACCGGCGGTCAGCGACACCACCGCGGTGAGCACGAAGCCCAGACCCGGGGCGTACACCACCGGCGCGCCGCCCGGCGCGGTCTGCCCCTGCAGCGCCAGGGCGATGCTGCCGCCCTGCACGATCGCCAGCAGCACCGCGCCGTAGCGCGAGTACTGGGTGATCTTGCGCCGGCCGGACTCGCCTTCCTTCTGCATCGCCTTGAGCGAGGGGAAGATGTGCGTGGCCAGCTGCATCACGATGGACGCGGAGATGTACGGCATCACGTTCAGCGCGAAGATGCTGAAGCGATGCAGGGCGCCACCGGAGAACATGTTGAACATGTCCACGATGCCGCCCTGGTTCTGCATCAGGGCAAGCATGGCATCGGGATTGACGCCCGGGACCGGCACGTAGCAGCCGATCCGGTAGACGACCAACGCCCCGAGGACGAACAGCAGGCGCTGGCGCAGTTCGGTGAACTTGCCCAGACCGCCGCCGATGTTTCCGATGCCAGCTTGCGCCATCTTGCCCTTACTCCTGCACGCTGCCGCCGGCCGCCTCGATGGCGGCCTTGGCGCCGGCGGTGACCGCCACGCCCTTGATCACGAAGGCCTTGGTCAGCTCGCCCTTCTTGACGATCTTGGCCTTCTTGGCGCTGGTCGGCACCAGCTTGGCCGCACGCAGCGCGGCGAAGTCGACGTCGCCGGCCTCCAGCTTGTCGAGCTGGTAGGACAGCACCTCGGCGGTGTCCTTGGCCAGCTTGGAGCGGAAGCCGATCTTCGGCAGGCGCCGCTGCATGGGGGTCTGGCCGCCTTCGAAGCCGGCCTTGATCTTGCCGCCGCCCTTGCGGGCGAACGAACCCTTGTGGCCGCGGCCGGCGGTCTTGCCCAGGCCGGAACCGATGCCGCGACCGACGCGGGTGCGCTCGGTGCGGGCGCCCTCGGCGGGCTTGAGGTCATTGAGACGCAGAGTCATGGTCGATTACTCCTCAACCTGGACGAGGTACTGAACCTTGTTGATCAGGCCACGCACCTGCGGGCTGTCCTTCAGTTCGCGCACATCGTTGAGCTTGTTCAGGCCCAGCGCACGCACCGACAGGCGGTGACGCGACTGGGTACCCCGCAGGCCGCGCACCAGGCGCACCTTCACGGTCTTGTTGGACTCATTAGCCATGGTTGAGTTCCTCCACCTTCTTGCCGCGCTTGGCCGCGATGCGCTCCGGCGACTGGGTGCCGGCCAGCCCCTTCAGGGTAGCGCGGACCAGGTTGATCGGGTTGCGCGAACCGGTGGCCTTGGCCAGCACGTTCTTCACGCCGACCGCTTCCAGCACGGCGCGCATGGCACCGCCGGCGATCACGCCGGTACCCTCGGAGGCCGGCTGCATGAACACCCGCGCCGCACCGTGGCCGGACTTCACCGGATGCCACAGGGTGCCGTTGTTCAGCTGCACGTTCACCAGGTTCTTGCGGGCGTGCTCCATCGACTTCTGGATGGCGACCGGCACTTCGCGCGCCTTGCCGTAACCGAAGCCGACCTTGCCCTCGCCGTCGCCCACCACCGTCAGCGCGGTGAAGGTGAACTGGCGACCGCCCTTGACCGTCTTGCTGACGCGGTTGACCGCGACCAGCTTCTCGATCATGCCGTCGTCTACTTTCTCTTCGCGGTTACGGTCGCGATCGCGACCCCGCGGTGCACGTTCATCTGCCATGTTGGCTCCTGATTGTCGGGACTATGTACGGCTGCTGCCGCTTGTGGTTGTGCTCTACCTCGGTGCAGCAGACGGCGCTGCAGAAGAGCGCCGCTGCCCGGCACAAGCCCGTGCCGGCGGGTGGAACCTGGCGATCGGCGCGGAACCCGGGACACGGGCACAACCGCCGCGACGACGCCTTGGCGAATGGCGGGCCAGGCCCGCCACGCCGTCAGAACTGCAGACCACCCTCGCGGGCGGCATCGGCCAGCGCCTTGATGCGGCCGTGGTAACGGTAGCCGGAGCGGTCGAACGCGACCTTCTCGATCCCCGCGGCCTTGGCACGCTCGGCGATCAGCTTGCCCACGCGGGTGGCGGCCTCGGTGTTCTTGCCGTTCTTCAGGCCTTCCTTCACGTCGGCCTGCAGCGTGTTGGCGGCGGCGATCACCTTGGCGCCGTCGGCGGTGAAGACCTGCGCGTACAGGTGCTGGCCGGTGCGCAGCACCGACAGGCGCGGCACGCCCAGCTCGCGGATATGGGCGCGGGTGGACTTGGCGCGGCGCAGACGGGCGATGTTCTTGTTGATGCTCATGGCTTGATTCCTATGGAAGCTGAAGGACACAGGCTCCGGCCCCGGAACGTCCGGCCACGGATGGCCGGGTTCCTGGCAGAAGGCCCTGGATTACGCCTTCTTGGCTTCCTTGCGAATGATGACTTCGTCGGAGTACTTCACGCCCTTGCCCTTGTACGGCTCCGGCGGGCGGAAGCCGCGGATCTTCGCGGCCACTTCGCCCACGCGCTGCTTGTCGCTGCCCTGGACCAGGATCTCGGTCTGCGACGGCGTGGACAGGGTGATGCCTTCCGGCGCCTGGAACACCACCGGGTGGGAGAAACCGAGCGACAGGCTCAGGTCCTTGCCCTGCATGGCGGCACGGTAGCCCACGCCGACCAGCTCCAGCTTGCGCTCGAAGCCGGCGGACACACCGTGGACCATGTTGGCCAGGATGGCGCGCACGGTACCGGTGATGGCGTCGTGGGCGGCATCGGCCGGCACCAGGTTGACCGTGCCGTTGTCGACGCTGACCTGCACGCCGACCGGCTTGGCCAGCGACAGATCGCCCTTCGGGCCCTTCACGCTGACCTGATCGGCCTGCACATTGATTTCGACGCCCTTCGGCAGGGCGATCGGCTTCTTGGCTACACGGGACATGTCGATTCCTCCCTTAGGCCACGAAGCACAGGACTTCACCACCGATGCCGGCCGCGCGGGCCTGCGCATCGGTCATGATGCCCTTGGACGTGGAGATGATGGCGATGCCCAGGCCACCGAGGACCTTGGGCAGCTCGGCCTTGCCGCGGTACTGGCGCAGGCCCGAGCGCGAAACGCGCTTGAGGGTCTCGATCACCGGGCGGCCTTCGAAATACTTCAGCACGATCTCCAGCTCGGCCTTGTTGTTGGCCACCGGGGTCACGCGCAGGTCGGCGATGTAGCCCTCGTCCTTCAGGACCTGGGCGATGGCGGCCTTGATCTTGGACGACGGCACCTTCACCGTCTGCTTGCCCACCGCGGCCGCATTCTTGATGCGGACCAGCAGGTCGGCGATGGGATCAGTCATGCTCATGCGATTACCTTTGAGTGCACCGATATCCGCTTTCGCGAAAATCTCGTGTTTTGGGACCGCCTTGCCGGGCGGCGCTTCCCGGCGAACCGGGACTCCATCCGGGCACGACGCCCGAAAGGAGCGGGATTATACACGACGACAAGCCCGGTTTGCACCGGACTTGCGTCGATGACGGCGCCTGGGCCGGCGACTGGCGTATCCGCCGGCCACCGGACCGCCGCGGTTTTACCAGCTGGCCTTGCGCAGGCCGGGCACGTCGCCGCGCATGGTCGCTTCGCGCAGCTTGTTGCGGCCCAGGCCGAACTTGCGGTACACGCCGCGCGGACGGCCGGACAGCTCGCACCGGTTGCGCTGGCGGCTCGGCGAGGAATCGCGCGGCAGCTTCTGCAGCTTGGTCGCCGCGTCCAGCTTCTCCTCGTAGGAGGCGTCCTGGCTGGAGACGATCTTCTTCAGCGCCGAACGCTTGTCGGCGAACTTCTGCGCCAGCTTCTTCCGCTTGACGTCGCGGTTGACCATCGAGGTCTTTGCCATGTCGGTTTCCTACGGATCAGTTGCGGAAGGGGAACTTGAACGCCGCGAGCAGCGCCTTGGCTTCGGCGTCGGTCTTGGCGGTCGTCGTGATGGCGATATCCATGCCGCGGAGCGCATCGACGGCGTCGAAGTCGATTTCCGGGAAGATGATCTGTTCCTTCACGCCCATGTTGAAGTTGCCGCGACCGTCGAACGAGCGACCGGAGATACCCCGGAAGTCGCGCACGCGCGGCAGCGCGATGTTGATCAGGCGGTCCAGGAACTCGAACATCTTGTCGCGGCGCAGGGTCGTCTTGCAGCCGATCGGCCAGCCATCGCGGATCTTGAAGGAGGCCACCGAGATGCGCGACTTGGTCACCACCGGCTTCTGGCCGGCGATCTTGGCCATGTCGGCGACGGCATTCTCCAGGACCTTCTTGTTGGTGGCAGCCTCGCCCACGCCCATGTTGAGCGTGACCTTGACCAGCCGCGGCACCTGCATCGGGTTGGCATAGCCGAACTGCTTCATCAGCGCCGGCACCACTTCTTCCTGGTAGATCTTTTCGAGACGGGGAGTCGTCATTGGGTCATTCCTCAGGCGTCGAGCGCCTCACCGCTGGAGCGGAACACACGCAGTTTGCGTCCATCCTCCAGCACCTTGAAGCCAACGCGTTCGCCCTTGCCCGTGGCCGGGTTCAGCAGCTGCACGTTGGAGATATGGATCGAGGACTCGCGCTCGACCACGCCGCCGGCGACACCCGCCTGCGGATTCGGCTTGGTATGGCGCTTGACGATGTTCACGTTGGCGACGACCACGCGGTCGCCGTCGACGCGGACGACTTCGCCCTGCTTGCCCTTGTCCTTGCCGGTGATGACGACGACCTGGTCGCCCTTCTTGATACGGTTAGCCATGTTTGTGTCCTCAGCTCACAGCACTTCGGGAGCGAGCGAGACGATCTTCATGAACTTCTCGGAACGCAGTTCACGGGTGACCGGCCCGAAGATGCGGGTACCGATCGGCTCCTGCTTGTTGTTGAGCAGGACCGCGGCGTTGCCGTCGAAGCGGATCAGCGAACCGTCCGGGCGACGCACGCCCTTGCGGGTACGCACCACGACCGCGTCGTAGACCTCGCCCTTCTTCACCTTGCCGCGCGGGATCGCGTCCTTCACGGTCACCTTGATGATGTCGCCGATGCCGGCATAACGGCGCTTGGAGCCGCCCAGCACCTTGATGCACATCAGTTCCTTGGCGCCGGAATTGTCGGCGGCGTCCAGGTAGCTCTGCATCTGGATCATGATTCAGATCTCCCTTACTCGGCCGCGCGGGTGACGATTTCCACCACCCGCCAGTTCTTGGTCTTGGACAGCGGCGCGATTTCCGTCACGCGGACGACGTCGCCCTCGTGGCAGGCGTTGTCGGCGTCGTGGGCGTGCAGCTTGGTCGAGCGCTTGATGTACTTGCCGTACAGCGGGTGCTTGACCTGACGCTCGACCAGGACGGTCACCGTCTTGTCCATCTTGTTGCTAACGACGCGGCCTTCGACCGTGCGCAGCGTCTTGCTTTCAGTGTTCTCGCTCATCGCGGCGGTCCTTACTTGGTGCTGCCGAGCAGGGTCTTGACGCGAGCGATCTCGCGCCGCACCCGGCGGGTTTCGTGGGTCTTCGGCAGCTGACCGGTGACCTGCTGCATGCGCAGCGCGAACTGCTCCTTGCGCAGGTCGCCCAGCTGGGCCTTCAGCTCATCGGCCGACTTCTCGCGGAGTTCCTTGATCGTAGCCATCAGCGCACCGTCCGGGTCACGAATTGGGTGGTCACCGAGAGCTTGGCCGCGGCCAGGCGGAACGCTTCGCGCGCCTGCTCCTCGGTGATGCCCTCGATCTCATAGATCATGCGGCCCGGCTGGATCTGGGCGACCCAGTACTCGACGTTGCCCTTACCGGAGCCCATACGCACCTCGATGGGCTTCTTGGTGATCGGCTTGTCGGGGAACACGCGGATCCACATCTTGCCGCCGCGCTTGACGTAGCGGCTGATCGTGCGGCGGGCCGCCTCGATCTGGCGCGCGGTCAGCTGGCCGTGGGCGGTAGCCTTCAGGCCGTACTCGCCGAAGCTGACGGCGTTGCCGCTCCAGCTCAGGCCGTCGTTGCGGCCCTTCATGACCTTGCGGTATTTGGTTCGCTTGGGTTGCAACATTGCCGTTACCTCGCTTCACGCGGCTGGCGGGGAGCACGCTCGCGGTCGCCGCGCTCGCGCGGAGCCGCTTCCTCGGACTTCTCCTGGCCGACCTGGGCGAAGTCGAAGATCTCGCCCTTGTAGATCCACACCTTGATGCCGATGATGCCGTAGGTCGTCTTGGCCTCGGCAAAACCGTAATCGATGTCCGCACGCAGGGTGTGCAGCGGCACGCGGCCTTCGCGGTACCACTCCGAACGGGCGATTTCCGCACCGTTGAGGCGGCCGGCGACGTTGACCTTGATGCCCAGGGCACCCAGGCGCATCGCGTTGCCGACCGAGCGCTTCATCGCACGGCGGAACATGATGCGGCGCTCCAGCTGCTGGGCGATCGACTCGGCCACCAGCTGCGCGTCGAGCTCGGGCTTGCGCACCTCGGTGACGTTGATGTGCGCCGGGACGCCCATCATCTCGCTCACTTCCTTGCGCAGCTTCTCGATGTCCTCGCCGCGCTTGCCGATCACCACGCCCGGGCGGGCGGTGTGGATCGTCACGCGCGCGGTCTTGGCCGGGCGCTCGATCAGGATCTTGCTGATGCCCGCCTGCGCCAGCTTCTTGCGCAGCATCTCGCGCACCTTCAGGTCGGCCGCCAGGTAGGCGGCGTACTCGCCCTTGTTGGCGTACCACTTGGAATTCCAGTCCTTGGCGATGCCCAGGCGGATTCCGGTCGGATGAACTTTGTGACCCATCGTTATTTGCCCTCGCCCACGACCACGGTGATGTGGCTGGTGCGCTTGAGAATGCGCGTGCCGCGGCCCTTGGCGCGGGCCATGAAGCGCTTCAGGGTCGGACCTTCATCCACCATGATGGTCTTGACCTTCAGCTCGTCGATATCGGCGCCCTGGTTGTTCTCGGCATTGGCGATCGCCGACTCCACCACCTTCTTGATCAGGTGGGCAGCCTTCTTGTCGGAGAACTTCAGCAGGTTGACGGCGCGCTCGGCGGACAGGCCACGCACCTGGTCGGCGACCAGGCGGGCCTTCTGCGGGGAGATGCGCGCGGTGCGCAGGATGGCTTTCGCTTCCATAGTCATCTCTCCTTACTTCGACTTCTTGTCGCCACCGTGACCCTTGAAGGTCCGGGTGACGGCAAATTCGCCGAGCTTGTGGCCGACCATGTTCTCGTTGACCAGCACCGGAACGTGGTTCTTGCCGTTGTGCACGGCGATGGTGATTCCCACCATCTCCGGCAGGATCATCGAACGGCGCGACCAGGTCTTGATCGGCCTCTTGCTGTTGCCCGCAGCCTCCACCTTCTTGATCAGGTGGTGATCGACGAACGGGCCTTTCTTCAGTGAACGTGCCATGGTCGATTAGCCCCTACGATCGCGGACGATGAAATGCTGGGTGCGCTTGTTGTGGCGCGTCTTGTAACCCTTGGTCGGCACACCCCACGGGGTGACCGGGTGCGGATTACCCTGGCCGGCCTTGGCCTCACCACCGCCGTGCGGGTGATCGACCGGGTTCATGGCCGCACCGCGGACGGTCGGCTTGACGCCGCGCCAGCGCTTGGCGCCGGCCTTGCCCAGCTTCTCCAGGTTGTGCTCGACATTGCCGACCTCGCCGATGGTGGCGTGGCACTCGGCCGGCACCTTGCGCATCTCGCCCGAGCGCAGGCGCAGCGTGGCGTAGATGCCCTCGCGGGCCACCAGCTGCACGCCGGCGCCGGCGGCGCGGGCGATCTGGGCGCCCTTGCCGGGCTTGAGCTCGATCGCGTGCACCGTGGTGCCGACCGGGATGTTGCGCAGCGGCAGGGTGTTGCCGGTCTTGATCGGCGCATGCGCGCCGGAGATGACCTGGTCGCCGGCCTTCAGGCCCTTGGGGGCGATGATGTAGCGGCGCTCGCCGTCGACGTAGCACAGCAGGGCGATGTGGGCGGTGCGGTTGGGATCGTATTCGATCCGCTCCACGCGCGCCGGGATGCCTTCCTTGTTGCGCTTGAAGTCGATGATGCGGTAGTGCTGCTTGTGGCCACCGCCGATGTGGCGGGTGGTGATCCGGCCGTGGTTGTTGCGGCCGCCGCTCTTGCTCTGCTTCTCGAGCAGGGCCGCGTGCGGAGCACCCTTGTGCAGATCAGGCGTGACCACGCGCACGGCCGAACGGCGGCCGGCGGAGGTGGGCTTGAATTTCATCAGTGGCATGGGATGTACCTCAGGCCTTGGCCGTTACGTCGATGGACTGGCCATCGGCCAGGCGCACGTACGCCTTGCGCCAATCGCCGCGGCGGCCGGCGCGGTTACGGAAGGACTTGTTCTTGCCCTTCACGTTGACCACGTTCACCGCATCGACCTTGACGTCGAACAGCTGCTCGACGGCGGCCTTCACGTCAGCCTTGGTGGCTTCGCTGGAGACCTCGAAGACGTACTGGTTGGAGAGTTCCTGCAGGCGCGCGGTCTTCTCGGAGACACGCGGCGCGCGCAGGACGCTGAAAATCTTCTCGTTGGCGCTCATGCCAGCCACTCCTCGACCTTCTTGACCGCATCGGCGGTGATCACGACGGTGTCGGCACCGACCAGGGCGACCGGGTCCAGGCCCTGCACGTCGCGGACCTGCACGTAGGGCAGGTTGCGGGCGGACAGGTACAGGTGCTCGGAAGCCTCCTCGGTGACGATCAGCGGACGCGCACCGACATCCAGCCCCTTGAGCTTCTCGACCAGGCCCTTGGTCTTGGTGGCCTCGACGTCGAAGCCCTCCACGACCTTCAGGCGACCCTGGCGGTTCAGCTCGGAGAAGATGGCCGCGATGGCCGCGCGGTACTGCTTGCGGTTGACCTTCTGGTCGAAGCTGCGCGGCTTGGCCGCGAAGGCCACGCCGCCGCCGACGAAGATCGGAGCGGTCAGCGCGCCGTGGCGGGCACCGCCGCCCTTCTGCTTCTTGGACTTCTTGGTGGTGCCGGCGACTTCCGAACGGGTCTTCTGCGCCTTGGTACCGGCGCGGGCGGCGTTGCGGAAAGCGACGACGACCTGGTGGACCAGATCCTCGCTGAACGCGCGATCGAAGACGGCGTCGGAGACCGAGACCTTGTTGTTGCTACCCGTGATAACGAGTTCCATCGTCATCTCTCCTTAAGCCTTGCTGGCCGGACGGACGATCACGTCGCCACCGGCGGCACCGGGGACGGCGCCGCGGATCGCGATCAGACCACGCTTGACGTCGACCTTGACCACTTCCAGGTTCTGCGTGCTCTGCTGCACCGAACCCATGTGGCCGGACATCTTCTTGCCGGGGAACACGCGACCGGGCGTCTGGCGCTGGCCGATCGAGCCGGGGGCGCGATGCGACAGCGAGTTACCGTGGGTGGCATCACCCATGCGGAAGTTGTGACGCTTGATGGTGCCCTGGAAGCCCTTGCCCTTGGTCACGCCCTGGACGTCGACGATCTGGCCGACTTCGAAAACGTCGGCCTTGATCTCGCTGCCGACGGCGAAGTCGCCGATCTTGGCGTCGTCCACGCGGAACTCCCACAGGCCGCGACCGGCTTCCACCTTCGCCTTGGCGAAGTGGCCGGCTTCCGGCTTGTTCACCAGGGCGGCGCGGCGGCTGCCCACGGTGACCTGCACGGCGCTGTAGCCATCGGCCTCGACGGTCTTGATCTGGGCGATGCGGTTCGGGGTGGCCTCGATGAGGGTCACCGGCACCGAACGGCCGTCCTCGGTGAACAGGCGGCTCATGCCGGCCTTGCGGCCCACGAAGCCCAACGAATATTTCTTCGTCATGGTCGTAGTCCTCAGGTCAACTTGATCTGCACGTCGACACCGGCAGCCAGTTCGAGCTTCATCAGCGCGTCCACGGTCTTGTCGTTGGGGTCGACGATGTCGAGCACGCGCTTGTGCGTGCGGGTCTCGTACTGGTCGCGCGCGTCCTTGTCGACGTGCGGGGACACCAGGACGGTGTAGCGTTCGATCTTGGTCGGCAGCGGGATCGGGCCGCGCACCTGCGCGCCAGTCCGCTTGGCCGTCTCGACGATCTCGCTGGCCGAACGGTCGATCAGACGATGATCGAACGCCTTCAGCCGAATCCGGATCTTTTGGTCCGCCATGACGGGGGTTCCTTCGTTGAAAGAGCGACGGGCGAGGCCTCTGGGATGCCTGCCCCGGATGTTCCTGCGTGATGAGCCACGTATCCGCCGGATACGCGGCGAGCCGCATCCAGCGGCCCAAAAACTGAGGCAGCCCGGTCACCCGGCCTGCCCAGACGGAAAAGTATAGAGCGCAATACCGAGCGCGTCAAACCTGACGCGAACCGATGGCGCGACCTTCCCGGTCTGGCGAACACGAGCGGCGTCCTGCCTCTCTTTTCGCGGTTGTTTCAGCCTCGCAATCCGACCCAGGGATTGCAGGGGCCGGCATTCTACACCAGAAAAATCGCGTCCGCCATACCCCTGGCACCGGAAAAACAAAAAAAGCGGGCGACCCACCGGCCGCCCGCTTCTTCCGCCAGACCGGCCGGGTATTACTTGATGATCTTGGCGACCACGCCGGCGCCGACGGTACGGCCGCCCTCGCGGATGGCGAAGCGCAGGCCCTCGTCCATCGCCACCGGGTGGATCAGGGTGACCGTCATCTTGATGTTGTCGCCCGGCATCACCATCTCCACGCCTTCCGGCAGCTGCACCGCGCCGGTGATGTCGGTGGTGCGGAAGTAGAACTGCGGACGGTAGCCCTTGAAGAACGGGGTGTGGCGGCCGCCCTCGTCCTTGCTCAGCACGTACACCTCGGCCTCGAACTCGGTGTGCGGGGTGATCGTGCCCGGCTTGGCCAGCACCTGCCCACGCTCGACCTCGTCACGCTTGGTGCCGCGCAGCAGCAGGCCCGCGTTGTCGCCCGCCTGGCCCTGGTCCAGCAGCTTGCGGAACATCTCCACGCCGGTGACCGTGGTCTTGGTCGTCGGACGGATGCCCACGATCTCCACTTCGTCGCCCACCTTGATGATGCCGCGCTCGATACGACCGGTCACCACGGTGCCGCGGCCCGAGATCGAGAACACGTCTTCCACCGGCATCAGGAACGGCTTGTCGACGTCGCGCTCCGGGGTCGGGATGTAGGTGTCCAGCGCATCGACCAGCTTGATGATCGCCGGCACGCCGATGTCGCTCTGGTCGCCTTCCAGCGCCTTCAGCGCCGAACCCTTGATGATCGGGGTGTCATCGCCCGGGAAGTCGTACTTGCTCAGCAGCTCGCGCACTTCCATCTCGACCAGCTCGAGCAGCTCCTCGTCGTCCACCATGTCGGCCTTGTTCAGGAACACGACGATGTACGGCACGCCCACCTGGCGGGCCAGCAGGATGTGCTCGCGCGTCTGCGGCATCGGGCCGTCCGCGGCCGACACCACCAGGATCGCGCCGTCCATCTGCGCCGCACCGGTGATCATGTTCTTCACGTAGTCGGCGTGGCCGGGGCAATCCACGTGCGCGTAGTGGCGCGTCGGGGATTCGTACTCCACGTGCGCCGTGGAGATCGTGATGCCGCGCGCCTTCTCTTCCGGCGCCGCGTCGATCGCGTCGTACGCCTTGAACTCGCCGCCAAAGCGCTCGGCACCCACCTTCGTCAGCGCCGCGGTCAGCGTGGTCTTGCCATGGTCGACGTGGCCGATGGTGCCCACGTTCACGTGCGGCTTGGTGCGTTCGAACTTACCCTTGGACATGGATTTCTACCTTCTAGCTTGGATTGGGGAGAAAGGGCCGAATCGGCTCAGCCCTTCTTGACGACCGTTTCGGCGATGTTGGCCGGCGCTTCTTCGTAATGGTCGAATTCCATCGTGAAGGTGGCGCGGCCCTGGCTCATCGAACGCAGCGCGGTGGCATAGCCGAACATCTCGCCCAGCGGGATCATCGCGTTGATGATCTTGCCCGACGGGCTGTCGTCCTGACCCTGCAGCACGCCGCGGCGACGGCTCACGTCGCCCATCACGTCGCCGAGGTAATCCTCGGGCGTGACGATCTCGACCTTCATGATCGGCTCCAGCAACACCGGGCTGGCCTTGGCGAAGCCCTGCTTGAACGCCATCGAGGCGGCCAGCTTGAACGCCATTTCCGAGGAGTCGACGTCATGGTACGAACCGAAGGTCAGGCGCGCCTTGACGCCCACCACCGGGAAGCCCGCCAGCGGACCGGAGGTGATCGTCTCGCGCAGGCCCTTCTCGACCGCCGGGATGAACTCCTTCGGGATCACGCCGCCGGTGATCTCGTTGACGAACAGGAAATCGTCCTTGACGCCCGCGTCCTGGCGCTCCTCCTCGGTCATCGGGGCCATCTTGATGACCACGTGGCCGTACTGGCCCTTGCCGCCGGACTGCTTGGCGTGCTTGTAGTCGGACTCGACTTCCTTGCGGATCGTCTCGCGGTAGGCCACCTGCGGCTTGCCGACGTTGGCCTCGACGTTGAACTCGCGGCGCATGCGGTCGACGATGATGTCCAGGTGCAGCTCGCCCATGCCGGAGATGATGGTCTGGCCGGACTCCTCGTCGGTACGCACGCGGAAGGACGGATCCTCCTGCGCCAGGCGGCTGAGGGCGTTGCCCATCTTCTCCTGGTCGGACTTGGTCTTCGGCTCGACTGCCATCGAGATCACCGGGTCCGGGAAGCTCATGCGCTCGAGCACGATCGGCGCGTCCTGGGCGCACAGGGTGTCACCGGTGGTGACGTCCTTCAGGCCCACGGCCGCGGCGATGTCGCCGGCCAGCACTTCCTTGATCTCGTCGCGCTGGTTGGAATGCATCTGCAGCAGGCGGCCGATGCGCTCCTTCTTGCCCTTGACCGAGTTCAGCACCTGGTCGCCGGCATTGAGCGTGCCGGAATAGACGCGGAAGAAGGTCAGCGAGCCGACGAACGGGTCGGTCATGATCTTGAACGCCAGCGCGGAGAACGGCGCCTTGTCGCTGGACTCGCGGGTCAGCTCCTTGCTCTCGTCGTCCACGTCCACGCCCTTCACCGGCGGCACGTCCACCGGCGACGGCAGCAGGTGCACCACGCCGTCGAGCATGGCCTGCACGCCCTTGTTCTTGAACGCCGAGCCGCAGAACATCGGCACGATCTCGGTCTTCAGGGTGCGCTCGCGCAGGCCGTCGAGGATTTCCTCCTCGCTCAGGTCGCCGTCGGACAGGTACTTGTCCATCAGCTCCTCGCTGGCCTCGGCCGCGGCCTCGACCATGAACGCGCGCGCCTCCGCGGCTTCCTCGGCCAGCTCGGCCGGGACATCGCGGTACTCGAACTTGGTGCCCTGCGAGGCGGCATCCCAGTGGATGGCCTTCATCTTGACCAGGTCGACCACGCCCTCGAAGCCGTCCTCGGCGCCGATCGGCAGCTGCATCGGCACCGCATAGGCACCCAGGCGGGTCTTGAGCTGGTCGACGACCTTGTGGAAGTTGGCGCCGGTGCGGTCCATCTTGTTGACGAACGCGATGCGCGGCACGTGGTACTTGTTGGCCTGGCGCCACACCGTCTCGGACTGCGGCTGCACGCCGCCGACCGCGCACAGCACGAACACCGCGCCGTCGAGCACGCGCAGCGAACGCTCCACCTCGATGGTGAAGTCCACGTGCCCGGGGGTGTCGATGATGTTGAAGCGGTACTGCGGCAGGGACTTGTCCATCCCAGTCCAGAACGCGGTGGTCGCGGCCGAGGTGATGGTGATGCCGCGCTCCTGCTCCTGCTCCATCCAGTCCATCACCGCAGCGCCGTCATGCACCTCGCCGATCTTGTGGCTGACGCCGGTGTAGAACAGGATGCGCTCGGACGTGGTGGTCTTGCCGGCATCGATGTGGGCCATGATGCCGAAGTTGCGGTAACGCTCGATGGGAGTGGTACGAGCCACGGGAGCCTCTCAGATTTCTCGGATTTCGGATGGCCGAACGCCGCCTTGCGGCGGCCTTCGGATTGATGCGGCGCACGATGCGCCTATTGCACCCAGATGGGGCTGGCGGGCCTTGCCTGCAAGGCCCGCCGGGAGATCACCAGCGATAATGGGCGAAGGCCTTGTTGGCCTCGGCCATGCGGTGGGTCTCTTCGCGCTTCTTGATGGCGCCGCCACGGTTCTCCGAGGCATCCAGCAGCTCGGCCGCAAGCTTGCGCGGCATCGAGTTCTCGCCGCGCTTGCGCGCGGATTCGATCAGCCAGCGCATGGCCAGCGCAACGCGACGGGAAGCGCGGACCTCGACCGGGACCTGGTAGGTGGCACCACCGACGCGACGGGACTTGACCTCGACCGTCGGCGCCACGTTGTCGAGCGCCTTCTGGACCAGCTCGATGGCATTGGGATTCTTCTCGCCGATGACGTCCATCGCGCCATAGACGATCTTCTCGGCAACCGACTTCTTGCCACTCTGCATCACCATGTTGATGAAGCGGGCAATGGTTTCGCTGCCATGCTTGGGGTCAGGCAGGACGGTGCGCTGCGGAGCAGAACCTTTACGGGACATTGTTTGTTTTCCTTAGCTCTTCGGACGCTTGGCGCCGTACTTGGAACGCGCCTGGCGACGCTTGGCCACGCCGGCGGCATCGAGCGAGCCGCGGATGGTGTGGTAGCGCACGCCGGGGAGGTCCTTGACACGGCCGCCGCGGATCAGGACTACCGAGTGCTCCTGAAGGTTGTGGCCTTCGCCGCCGATGTAGCTGATGACCTCTTCCTGATTGGTCAGGCGGACCTTGGCTACCTTGCGCAGCGCGGAGTTCGGCTTCTTGGGGGTGGTGGTGTAGACGCGGGTGCAGACGCCACGGCGCTGCGGGCACTTATCCAGCGCCGGAGACGCGCTCTTGTACGTGGCCGCCTGCCGCGGCTTGCGGACCAGCTGGTTGATCGTCGCCATCAGTGGATTCTTTTCTGAATGAGGCCCGGAGGCCGGACGTGAAAACGAAGGCAGGCCGACGGACGGCCTGCCAAGACAGACAAGTATAGAGGACTGCCAAATCCAGCGTCAACTGCAACGGATTTGTCAATCCCGCCCCTTCCCGGGACCGCTAACGGGGCGTCCCTGCCCCGTTCGACGGTGGCCGGCGCACCGGGCGCCGGCCGTCCGCATCACTCCTCCCCGGCCTCGCCGGCCGCCGGGGCGGCGGTCTCGGTCTCGGCTTCGGCCACCGGGGCGGCTCCGCCGGCCAGCGTCTCCATCTCCGACTCGGTGAGACCGGAGGCGTTGCGACGGCGCTGGCTGTGGTAGGTCAGGCCGGTGCCGGCCGGGATCAGGCGACCGACGATCACGTTCTCCTTCAGGCCGCGCAGGTGGTCGCGGGTACCGCGCACGGCCGCCTCGGTCAGCACGCGGGTGGTCTCCTGGAACGAGGCCGCGGAGATGAACGACTCGGTCGCCAGCGAGGCCTTGGTGATGCCCAGCAGCACCGGCTCGTACTGCGCCGGCAGCTCGTTGCGCGCCACCAGCCTGGCGTTCTCCTCGATCACGCGCTGCTTCTCGACCTGCTCGCCGGCCAGGAACTTGCTGGCGCCGGCGTCGCTGATCTCGACCTTGCGCAGCATCTGGCGGGTGATCACCTCGATGTGCTTGTCGTTGATCTTCACGCCCTGCAGCCGGTACACGTCCTGGATCTCCTTGACCAGGTAGGCGGCCAGGTCGCTGACGCCCTTCAGGCGCAGGATGTCCTGCGGGCTCGGCTCGCCGTCCACCACGGTCTCGCCCTTGGTCACGTGCTCGCCCTCGAACACGATGATCTGGCGGTACTTCGGGATCAGCTCCTCGTGCTCGTTGCCTTCCGGATCCTTGATGATCAGCCGCTGCTTGCCCTTGGTGTCCTTGCCGAAGCTGACCACGCCGGAACGCTCGGCCAGTACCGCCGGGTCCTTGGGCTTGCGCGCCTCGAACAGGTCGGCCACGCGCGGCAGACCACCGGTGATGTCGCGGGTCTTGGACGCCTCCTGCGGGATCTTGGCGACCACGTCGCCGACGCCGACCGCGGCGCCGTCCTGCAGGTTGACGATCGAGCGCGGCGGCAGCAGGTACTGCGCCGGCAGGTCGGTGCCCGGGATCGACAGGTCGTTGCCGTCCTTGTCGACGATGCGCACCAGCGGGCGCAGGTCCTTGCCCTGCGAGCCGCGACGCTTCGGATCGGTGATCTCGCGCGAGGCCAGGCCGGTCAGCTCGTCGGTCTTCTCGATGACGGTGATGCCGTCGATGAAGTCCACGAAGCGGACGAAACCGGCCACTTCCGAGACGATCGGGTGGTTGTGCGGATCCCAGTGGGCCACGGTCTGGCCGATCTTGACCGCCTCGCCGTCCTTGACGGTGATGGTGGCGCCGTAGGCCAGCTTGTAGCGCTCGCGCTCGCGGCCCTGGGCATCGAGCACGGACACCTCGCCCGAACGCGACACCGCCACCAGCGAACCGTTGCCGTGCTCGACCGACTTGAGGTTGTTGAACTTCACCGAACCGGTGGTCTTGACGGTGATATTGTCCACGGCGGCGGCACGCGAAGCCGCGCCACCGATGTGGAACGTACGCATGGTCAGCTGGGTGCCCGGCTCGCCGATCGACTGCGCGGCGATGACGCCCACCGACTCGCCGATGTTGACCAGGTGGCCACGCGCCAGGTCACGGCCGTAGCAGTGCGCGCACACGCCGAACGGCGATTCGCAGGTGATGGTCGAACGCACCTTCACCGCCTGCACGCCCAGCTCTTCCAGTTTGGCCGCCCACGGCTCGTCGATCAGCGTGTTGCGGGTGATCACCGGCTCGTCGTCGTTGCCCGGCAGGTACACGTCCTCGGCCACGACACGGCCCAGCACGCGGTCCTTCAACGGCTCGACCACGTCGCCGCCTTCCACGATCGGGGTCATGATCAGGCCGCCATGCGTGCCGCAGTCGGGCTCGGTCACCACCACGTCCTGGGCCACGTCGACCAGGCGGCGGGTCAGGTAACCGGAGTTCGCCGTCTTCAGCGCGGTGTCGGCCAGGCCCTTTCGCGCGCCGTGGGTGGAGTTGAAGTATTCCTGCACGTTCAGGCCTTCGCGGAAGTTGGCCTTGATGGGCGTCTCGATGATCGAGCCATCCGGACGCGCCATCAGGCCGCGCATGCCGGCCAGCTGGCGGATCTGCGCCTGCGAACCACGGGCACCGGAGTCGGCCATGATGTACAGCGAGTTCATCGACTTCTGCTTGACCTGCTCGCCCTTGGCGTTGGTCACCACCTCGGTACCGATGGTGTCCATCATCGCCTTGGCGATGCGCTCGTTGGTGCGCGACCAGATATCGACCACCTTGTTGTAGCGCTCGCCGGCGGTGACCAGGCCGGACTGGTACTGCTCCTGGATCTCCAGCACTTCCTTCTCGGCCTCGCCCAGGATCGCCTTCTTCTCGGCCGGGATCAGCATGTCGTCGATGCCGATGGACACGCCGGCGCGCGTGGAATACGCGTAGCCGGTGTACATCAGCTTGTCGGCGAACACGACCGTGTCCTTCAGGCCCAGGCGGCGGTAGCTGGCGTTGATCAGCCGCGAGATGTTCTTCTTGCTCATCTCGGTGTTGGCCAGCTCGAACGGCAGGCCCTCGGGCAGGATCTCGCTCAGCAGCGCGCGCCCGACCGTGGTGTCCACGATCGAGGTCTTCTTGCTGCGGTTGCCTTCGGCGTCGATCTCGGTCTCGGTGATGCGCACCTTGACCTTGGCGTGCAGCTCGACCACGCGGTTGTCGTAGGCGCGCTTCACCTCGTTGGTGTTGGCGAACACCATGCCCTCGCCCTTCTTGTTCTCCAGGGCGCGGCTCATGTAGTACAGGCCCAGCACCACGTCCTGCGACGGCACGATGATCGGCTCGCCGTTGGCCGGCGACAGGATGTTGTTGGTGGACATCATCAGCGCGCGCGCTTCCAGCTGGGCCTCCAGGCTCAGCGGCACGTGCACGGCCATCTGGTCACCGTCGAAGTCGGCGTTGAACGCGGTGCACACCAGCGGGTGCAGCTGGATGGCCTTGCCCTCGATCAGCAGCGGCTCGAACGCCTGGATGCCGAGGCGGTGCAGGGTCGGCGCGCGGTTCAGCAGCACCGGATGCTCGCGGATGACTTCCTCCAGGATGTCCCAGACCTCGCCTTCCTCGCGCTCGACCAGCTTCTTGGCGGCCTTGATCGTGGTGGCCAGGCCGCGACGCTGCAGCTTGGCGAACACGAACGGCTTGAACAGCTCCAGCGCCATCTTCTTCGGCAGGCCGCACTGGTGCAGCTTCAGGTACGGACCGACGGTGATCACCGAACGGCCGGAGTAGTCCACGCGCTTGCCGAGCAGGTTCTGGCGGAACCGGCCCTGCTTGCCCTTGATCATGTCGGCCAGCGACTTCAGCGGGCGCTTGTTGGTGCCGGTGATGGCACGGCCGCGGCGGCCGTTGTCCAGCAGCGCGTCCACCGACTCCTGCAGCATGCGCTTCTCGTTGCGCACGATGATGTCCGGCGCATTGAGCTCGAGCAGGCGGCGCAGGCGGTTGTTGCGGTTGATGACGCGGCGGTACAGGTCGTTCAGGTCGGAGGTCGCGAAGCGGCCGCCGTCCAGCGGCACCAGCGGACGCAGGTCCGGCGGCAGCACCGGCAGCACGGTCATGACCATCCACTCCGGACGGTTGCCCGACTCCAGGAACGCCTCGACCAGCTTGATGCGCTTGGTCAGGCGCTTGAGCTTGGTCTCCGAACCGGTACCGGCGATCTCCTCGCGCAGGCGGGTCATCTCCGACTGCAGGTCGATCGTGCGCAGCAGGTCGTAGACCGCCTCGGCGCCCATGGCGGCGTCGAAGTCGTCGCCGTACTCCTGGCGCGCGGTCAGGTACTGCTCCTCGGTCAGCAGCTGGCGCTTCTCGAGCGGGGTCAGGCCCGGCTCGGTCACCACGTAGGCCTCGAAGTACAGCACGCGCTCGATGTCGCGCAGGGTCATGTCCAGCATCAGGCCGATGCGCGAGGGCAGCGACTTGAGGAACCAGATGTGCGCGACCGGGCTGGCCAGGTCGATGTGGCCCATGCGCTCGCGGCGCACCTTGGCCAGGGTGACCTCGGTGCCGCACTTCTCGCAGATCACGCCGCGGTGCTTCATGCGCTTGTACTTGCCGCACAGGCACTCGTAGTCCTTGATCGGCCCGAAGATGGCCGCGCAGAACAGGCCGTCGCGCTCCGGCTTGAAGGTACGGTAGTTGATGGTCTCCGGCTTCTTCACCTCGCCGTAGGACCACGAGCGGATCAGCTCGGGCGAAGCCAGGCCAATCTTGATCGCGTCGAAGTCCAGCGTCTGGCGCTGCTGGTTGAAGAGATTGAGCAGGTCTTTCATTTTGTTTCTCCGTCAGGAGGAATGCGTTTCGATGGAGGCGGGGACGGCGATGCGGGCGCGCACCCTTGGATGCGCGCCCGTGTGCATCAGGTGTCTTCCAGCTCCATGTTGATGCCCAGCGAGCGGATTTCCTTGACCAGCACGTTGAAGGACTCCGGCATGCCGGCGACCATCTCGTAGTTGCCGTCGACGATGTTCTTGTACATCTGGTTGCGGCCCTGCACGTCGTCGGACTTCACCGTCAGCATTTCCTGCAGGGTGTAGGCCGCGCCGTAGGCTTCCAGCGCCCAGACTTCCATCTCGCCGAAGCGCTGGCCGCCGAACTGCGCCTTGCCGCCCAGCGGCTGCTGGGTGACGAGCGAGTACGGGCCGGTCGAGCGCGCGTGCATCTTGTCGTCGACCAGGTGGTGCAGCTTCAGGTAGTGCATGTAGCCCACCGTGGTCTTGCGGTCGAACGCCTCGCCGGTGCGGCCGTCGTACAGCTGCATCTGCGTCTTGCTGGCGTTGAAGCCGAGCTTGACCGTTTCCGGGGCGTCGCTCGGGTAGGCCAGCTCCAGCATCGAGCGGATCTCGTCCTCCTGGGCACCGTCGAACACCGGGGTGGCCATCGGCACGCCGTCGGTCAGGTTGCGCGCCAGGCCGATCAGCTCCTCGTCGCTGAACTGGCCCAGGTCGACGCGCTCGCCGGTCTGCGCGGCATCGTGGTTGTAGATCCTGCCCAGGAACTCGCGCAGCTCGCTCACCGCGCGCTGCTCGTCGAGCATCTTCTGGATGCGCTTACCCAGGCCCTTGGCGGCCCAGCCCAGGTGCACTTCCAGGATCTGCCCGATGTTCATGCGCGAGGGCACGCCCAGCGGGTTGAGCACGATGTCCACCGAGGTGCCGTCGGCCATGTACGGCATGTCCTCGACCGGCACGACGTTGGAGACCACACCCTTGTTGCCGTGGCGGCCGGCCATCTTGTCGCCCGGCTGGATGCGGCGCTTCACCGCCAGGAACACCTTCACCATCTTCAGCACGCCCGGGGCGAGGTCGTCGCCCTGGGTGATCTTGCCGCGCTTGTCGGCGAAGCGGCGCTCGAACTCCTTCTCGTGCACAGCGATCTGGTTCTGGGCGCGCTCGATGGCCTCGGAGGCCTCCTCGTCCTTCATGCGCAGCACGAACCAGTCGGACTTCTTCAGCCCGTCCAGGTAGGCGTCGGTGACCGTGTCGCCCTTCTTCAGGCCCGGGCCGCCGTTGGCGACCTTGCCCACCAGCTGCGAGCGCAGGCGCGCGTAGATCGCCCCTTCCAGGATGCGGAACTGGTCGTCGAAGTCCTTCTTGACGCGCTTGATCTCGTTCTCCTCGATCTGGCGCGCGCGCTTGTCCTTCTCGATGCCGTCGCGGGTGAACACCTGCACGTCGATGACGGTGCCGTCCATGCCCGGCGGCACGCGCAGCGAGCTGTCCTTAACGTCGGAGGCCTTCTCGCCGAAGATCGCGCGCAGCAGCTTCTCCTCGGGGGTCAGCTGGCTCTCGCCCTTCGGGGTGACCTTGCCCACCAGGATGTCGCCCACGCGCACCTCGGCGCCGATGTACACCACGCCCGATTCGTCCAGGCGGCCCAGCGCCTGCTCGGAGACGTTGGGGATGTCCGCGGAGATCTCCTCCGGCCCCAGCTTGGTGTCGCGCGCCACGCAGGTCAGCTCCTCGATGTGGATCGTGGTGTAGCGATCCTCCTCCACCACGCGCTCGGAGAGCAGGATGGAGTCCTCGAAGTTGTAGCCGTGCCAGGGCATGAACGCGATCAGCATGTTCTGGCCCAGGGCCAGCTCGCCGATGTCGGTGGACGGGCCGTCGGCCAGCACGTCGCCACGCGCCACCACGTCGCCCACGTTCACCCGCGGACGCTGGTTGATACAGGTGTTCTGGTTGGAACGGGTGTACTTGATCAGCGGGTAGATATCCACGCCGGCATCGGTCTCGCCGACGATCTCCTCCTCGTTGACCTTGACCACCACGCGGCCGGCATCGATCTGCTCGATCACGCCGCCACGGCGCGCGTTCACGGTCACGCCCGAGTCGCGCGCCACGGCACGCTCGATGCCGGTACCCACCAGCGGCTTCTGCGCACGCAGGGTCGGCACCGCCTGGCGCTGCATGTTGGCGCCCATCAGCGCGCGGTTGGCGTCGTCGTGCTCCAGGAACGGGATCAGCGCCGCGGCGACCGAGACGGTCTGCATCGGCGAGACGTCCATGTAGTCCACTTCCGCCGGCGGCTTGAGCAGCGACTCGCCCTGGAAGCGGCACGGCACGAACTGCTCGGTGAGCTTGCCGGCGACGTCGGTCAGGGCGTTGGCCTGGGCGATGACGTACTCGTTCTCCTCGATCGCCGACAGGTACTCGACCTCGTCGGTGACCTTGCCGTCCACGACCTTGCGGTACGGCGTCTCCAGGAAGCCGTACTGGTTGGTGCGGGCGAACACGGCCAGCGAGTTGATCAGGCCGATGTTCGGGCCTTCGGGCGTCTCGATGGTGCACACGCGGCCGTAGTGGGTCGGATGCACGTCGCGCACCTCGAAGCCGGCGCGCTCGCGGGTCAGGCCGCCCGGGCCCAGCGCCGAGATGCGGCGCTTGTGGGTGACCTCCGACAGCGGGTTGTTCTGGTCCATGAACTGCGACAGCTGCGAGGAGCCGAAGAACTCCTTGATCGCGGCGGCGACGGGCTTGGCGTTGATCAGCTCCTGCGGGGTCAGGCCCTCGGACTCGGCCATCGACAGGCGCTCCTTGACCGCGCGCTCGACGCGGACCAGGCCCACGCGGAACACGTTCTCGGCCATCTCGCCGACCGAACGCACGCGGCGGTTGCCGAGGTGGTCGATATCGTCCACCGCGCCGCGGCCGTTGCGGATCTCGCACAGCACCTTGAGCACGTCGAGGATGTCGCTGGTCTCGCCGTTGTGGGCGACCAGACGCTTGGCCTCCTCGTCGTTGCGCTCGGAGAAGTACTGGTGGTCGTACAGCACGGCCTCGCCGGTGACTTCCTTGCGGCCGACGCGGCGGTTGAACTTCATCCGGCCGACCGTGGACAGGTCGTAGCGCTCGAAGGTGAAGAACAGGTTGTGGAACAGGTTCTGCGCGGCATCCTTGGTCGGCGGCTCGCCCGGGCGCATCATCCGGTAGATCTCGACCAGCGCCTCGAGCTGGGTCTTGGTCGGGTCGATGCGCAGGGTGTTGGACAGGTACGGACCGCGGTCGAGGTCGTTCACCCACAAGGTGCCGACCGCGTCCACGCCGGCCTTGCGGAACGCCGCCAGGTGGTCCTCGCTGATCTCGTCGTTGGCCGCGGCCAGCAGCTCGCCGGTGGTCGCATCGACCACGTCGTGCGACAGGATGCGCCCGACCAGGTACTCGTCGGGCACGGCCAGCGCGGCGATGCCCGACTGCTCGAGCTGGCGCACGTGGCGCGCGGTGATGCGCTTGCCGGCCTCGACGATGACCTTGTCGCCATCGGCCAGGTCGAAGTTCAGCGTCTCGCCGCGCAGGCGCTCGGGCACCAGCTCCAGCTGCACGCCCTCGTCCGGGTTGATGTGGAAGGTGTTGATCTCGAAGAACTCGGCGAGCATCTGCTCGTTGGAGTAGCCGAGCGCGCGCAGCAGGATCGACACCGGCAGCTTGCGGCGGCGGTCGATGCGGGTGTACAGCGCGTCCTTCGGGTCGAACTCGAAGTCCAGCCAGGAGCCGCGGTAGGGGATGATGCGGGCGCTGTACAGCAGCTTGCCCGAGCTGTGGGTCTTGCCGCGGTCATGGTCGAAGAACACGCCCGGCGAGCGGTGCAGCTGGGAGACGATGACGCGCTCGGTGCCGTTGACGATGAAGGTGCCGTTGTCGGTCATCAGCGGGATCTCGCCGAGGTAGACCTCCTGCTCCTTCACGTACTTGATGGCCTTGGTGGACGACTCGCGGTCGTAGATCACCAGGCGCACGGTCACCCGCAGCGGGGCGCCGTAGGACAGGCCGCGGTTGCGGCACTCGCGCTCGTCGAAGGCCGGCTCGCCCAGCTTGTAGCCGACGTATTCCAGCGCGGCGTTGCCGCTGTAGCTGGAGATCGGGAACACCGACTTCAGGGCCGCGTGCAGGCCGTGGTCCTTGCGCTTGGCCGGATCGATGTTCTCCTGCAGGAAATCGCGGTAGGAATCCACCTGGATGGCGAGCAGGTACGGCACCTCGAGGATCGAGCGCTGCTTGCCGAAGTCCTTGCGGATGCGCTTCTTTTCGGTGAACGAATAGGACGTCATGGAGTCTTCCACCTTGGCTGGTAGGCCGCGCGTCCGCGGCCGGAGGGGACATGAAGTTGTCAGTTGGAAGCTGCTGGTATTGCCGGCACCAGCACGCCATCTCCCGCCGCTTCCAACTACCAACTCCGCTACTGCAAGTTGGTTTTCGATGTGTTGCCGGAACGCGAGTTCCTGCAACGGCCAAAGGCCGGGGGCTTGCGCCCCCAGCCTTCAGTGCACCACCTGTCAGGACAGGCGGAACAAGTGCGATTACTTGACTTCGACGGTCGCGCCAGCGGCCTCGAGGTCCTTCTTCATCTTCTCGGCGTCGTCCTTGGACACGCCTTCCTTCAGTTCCTTCGGCGCGCTCTCGACCAGGTCCTTGGCCTCCTTCAGGCCCAGGCCGGTGATGGCACGCACGGCCTTGATGACCTCGACCTTCTTCTCGCCGACGGCCTTCAGCACGACGGTGAACTCGGTCTGCTCCTCGGCCGGGGCGGCGGCGGCCGGGCCGGCGGCCACGGCGACCGGGGCGGCGGCGGAGACGCCGAACTTCTCTTCGATCGCCTTGACCAGGTCAACCACTTCCATCAGGGACTTTTCGGCGATGGCGTCGACGATCTGCTCGTTGGTAAGGGACATTGTGTTTACCTTTGGATGATTTTCTGGGTTGGGGGTTCCGTCGGGAACCGCATTAACGTCGGACTCAGGCGGTCTCGGCAGCCGGCTCGGCGGCGACTTCGCCACCACCCTGCTTGTCGGCCACGGCCTTGACGGCACGGGCGAACATGGCGGCCGGCTCGATCAGCACGCGGGCCAGCATGGCCAGCGCCTGTTCGCGGGTCGGCAGCGAGGCCAGCACGTCGACGTGGCTCGGCGGGAACACTTCACCACCGACCGAGACGACCTTTGCCTGCAGCTTGTCGTTGGTCTTGGCGAACTCCTTGATCAGGCGCCCGGCAGCGCCGGGTTCCTCGGTCGAGAACGCATACAGCAGCGGACCGACGAGCTTGTCCTGGACGCACTCGTATTCGGTACCTGCCACGGCGCGCGCGGCCAGGGTGTTCTTGACAACCTTCAAGAACACGCCGGTCTCGCGGGCCTTCTTGCGCATCGCGGTCATCTGCTCGACCGTGATGCCTGCGTACTCGGCAGCGACCAGGGAGTGGGCCTTGGCGGCGACGTCGGCCAGTTCGGCGACGACTTCTTGCTTCTGGGACAGATTGAGAGCCATTGCACTCCTCCTGGCGGGACACGGATCGCGCACCGGCCTTGCGGCCGGCAGGCGGGCCGGGCCCTGCCTGAACACTCCGCTCGCGGCTCCTGCCGGTTGCGGTCCTGGACGGCTTCCTTCCTGGAGGCCGGGAACGCCCATGGCGTTCCTGTGGTGGCCGTACTGGACCTGGAGCAAGCCTGGCGGTCGTGCCGGGCGGAACCAGAAAACTCCAGAAGGGCGACACCATCTACGCAGGCCCGCCGTTGCCGGCCGGAATTAAGCCGCCCGCCTGGACCAGCGCGGACCGCACCTGCGGTCTTTGACGGGCCACTCCGGGCCGGGGCCCGGAGCAACGCCTTCAAAACCACTTGCCTGGCGGCGCGTCGCCGCTACCGCCGGGCAATCAATCCTTGCATCTTCACGATGCCCGCCTCGCCCCGGCGCGGCGACCTGCCTCCGGGACCGGGGACGAAGCCACCGTGCGCCACCGCGTGGCGCACGGCGCGGTGGATCACTTCAGCGCCAGCGAGGCCTGGTCCACGGCGACGCCGGGGCCCATGGTCGAGCTGAGCGAGATCTTCTGCAGGTAGGTACCCTTCGAGGTCGCCGGCTTGGCCTTGACCAGGTCGGCCAGCAGGGCCTGCAGGTTGCTCTTGAGCGCATCGTCGGCGAAATCGATCTTGCCGATGGTGCAGTGGATGATGCCGGCCTTGTCGGTGCGGTAGCGCACCTGGCCCGACTTGGCGTTCTTGACCGCCTCGCCCGGGTTCGGCGACACGGTGCCGACCTTCGGGTTGGGCATCAGGCCGCGCGGGCCCAGCACCGTACCGAGCTTGCCGACCACGCGCATGGCGTCCGGGGTGGCGATGACCACGTCGTAGTTCAGGTCGCCGGCCTGCATCTTCTCGGCCAGGTCTTCCATGCCCACCGCGTCGGCACCGGCGGCCAGGGCGTCATCGGCCTTGGCACCGGCCGGGGCGAACACGGCCACGCGCACGCTCTTGCCGGTGCCGGCGGGCAGCACGGTCGAGCCGCGCACCTGCTGGTCGGACTTCTTGGCGTCCACGCCCAGGCGCACGGCCACGTCCACGGCCTGGTTGAACTTGGCCTTGGCGGTATTCTTGATGATCTGCAGGGCTTCCTCGACCGGATAGGCCTTGCCCGGCTGCACGGCGGCGAGGATCGCCTTCTGTCGCTTGGTCTGTGCCATTGCTTAACCCTCCACCGTCAGGCCCATGGAACGGGCCGAGCCCGCGATCGTGCGCACCGCCGCGTCCAGGTCGGCCGCGGTCAGGTCGGGCTCCTTCGCCTTGGCGATCTCCTCGAGCTGCTTGCGCGTCACCTTGCCCACCTTCTCGGTGTTCGGGCGCTTGGAACCGGACTGGATGCCAGCCGCCTTCTTCAGCAGGATCGACGCCGGCGGCGTCTTGGTCACGAAGGTGAAGGTGCGGTCCGAATAGGCGGTGATCACCACCGGGATCGGCAGGCCCGGCTCGAGCTTCTGCGTGGCGGCATTGAACGCCTTGCAGAACTCCATGATGTTCAGGCCGCGCTGACCCAGCGCAGGACCGACAGGCGGCGAGGGATTGGCCTGGCCGGCCTTCACCTGCAGCTTGATGTAGCCAACTACTTTCTTAGCCATGGGATGGTTTCTCCGGGTGCGAACGCCTGTGAAGGCTCCCCATCGGGCCGGGAATCGCGCGTCCCGGCATCGCGTGTTGTACGGCGGCCCGCCTCACGCGGGCCCGGACACGCCAAGGCTCGCGAAAAGCGAGCCCGGCAGTATACCAGAATTTTCGACCGGTGCCGGAGGCACGGCCCGGCGTTCAGCTTCGGCCTCAGGCCTTCTCGACCTGCCCGAACTCCAGCTCCACCGGGGTGGAGCGGCCGAAGATCAGCACCGCCACGCGCAGGCGGCTCTTCTCGTAGTTGACTTCCTCGACCACGCCGTTGAAGTCGTTGAACGGCCCGTCGATGACGCGGACCATCTGCCCGGCCTCGAACAGCACCTTGGGCTTGGGCTTCTCGACGCCTTCCTGGACACGATCCAGGATCGCGGCCGCCTCGTCGTCGCGGATCGGCAGCGGGCGATCGGCGGTACCGCCGATGAAACCCATCACCTTCGGCGTTTCCTTCACCAGGTGCCAGCTCTCGCTGTCGATGCGCGGGATGCCGGCCTCCTCGTGGGTCTCGATCTGGACCAGCACGTAGCCGGGGAAGAACTTGCGCTCGGAACGGCGCTTCTGGCCGGAGCGCATTTCCACCACTTCCTCGGTGGGCACCAGGACCTCGCCGAAGCGCTCCTGCATTTCCAGGCGGGCGATACGCTCGCGCAGGGCCTGGGCAACCGACTTCTCGAAGCCCGAATAGGCGTGGACCACGTACCAACGCTTCACTGCAGCATCCTCCTCAACGACCCAGGAACCACTGGACCGCCTTCTGGATCAGGAAATCGAATCCCCCCAGCAGCAGGCTCAGCACGATCACGACCACGACCACGACCCAGGTGGTGCGCACGGCTTCCTGGCGGGTCGGCCAGACCACCTTGCGCAGCTCGAAGCGCGACTCGGACAGGAACTCGCGGGTTTCGCGCCCCTTGGCGGTCGCCATGAACACGGCGCCGCCGGCCACCAGGCCCACGATCACCGCCAGGGCGCGGATCTGCGTCGACCACGAACCCAGCACGGCGGCCTGGTCCTGCGCGGAGAACCAGAACCACACGAACAGACCGGCCACCACCAGCAGCGCGGAGATGACGTACTTGACGATGTCGCCGCCGGAAGCGGCTTCCGCCTTGGTTTGCTCGATCTTGCTGTTCAACTTGGCGCCGCTCTTCACCTGTTGGACCCGTTGCAGCCGGGCTGGCGGACGGATCCGCGGATTGGCACGCCAGGAGGGACTCGAACCCCCAACCTGCGGTTTTGGAGACCGCTGCTCTGCCAATTGAGCTACTGGCGTAGGAACTCCTTCATGCCCCTCCAGACGACGAAGGCGGACCGAGGACTCGGCCCGCCTCGCTCGCGGCCCGGCGGCTGCGACCGCCGGCGGGGCCGGGTATTACTTGATGATCTTGGCGACCACGCCGGCGCCGACGGTACGGCCGCCCTCGCGGATGGCGAAGCGCAGGCCCTCGTCCATCGCCACCGGGTGGATCAGGGTGACCGTCATCTTGATGTTGTCGCCCGGCATCACCATCTCCACGCCTTCCGGCAGCTGCACCGCGCCGGTGATGTCGGTGGTGCGGAAGTAGAACTGCGGACGGTAGCCCTTGAAGAACGGGGTGTGGCGGCCGCCCTCGTCCTTGCTCAGCACGTACACCTCGGCCTCGAACTCGGTGTGCGGGGTGATCGTGCCCGGCTTGGCCAGCACCTGCCCACGCTCGACCTCGTCACGCTTGGTGCCGCGCAGCAGCAGGCCCGCGTTGTCGCCCGCCTGGCCCTGGTCCAGCAGCTTGCGGAACATCTCCACGCCGGTGACCGTGGTCTTGGTCGTCGGACGGATGCCCACGATCTCCACTTCGTCGCCCACCTTGATGATGCCGCGCTCGATACGACCGGTCACCACGGTGCCGCGGCCCGAGATCGAGAACACGTCTTCCACCGGCATCAGGAACGGCTTGTCGACGTCGCGCTCCGGGGTCGGGATGTAGGTGTCCAGCGCATCGACCAGCTTGATGATCGCCGGCACGCCGATGTCGCTCTGGTCGCCTTCCAGCGCCTTCAGCGCCGAACCCTTGATGATCGGGGTGTCATCGCCCGGGAAGTCGTACTTGCTCAGCAGCTCGCGCACTTCCATCTCGACCAGCTCGAGCAGCTCCTCGTCGTCCACCATGTCGGCCTTGTTCAGGAACACGACGATGTACGGCACGCCCACCTGGCGGGCCAGCAGGATGTGCTCGCGCGTCTGCGGCATCGGGCCGTCCGCGGCCGACACCACCAGGATCGCGCCGTCCATCTGCGCCGCACCGGTGATCATGTTCTTCACGTAGTCGGCGTGGCCGGGGCAATCCACGTGCGCGTAGTGGCGCGTCGGGGATTCGTACTCCACGTGCGCCGTGGAGATCGTGATGCCGCGCGCCTTCTCTTCCGGCGCCGCGTCGATCGCGTCGTACGCCTTGAACTCGCCGCCAAAGCGCTCGGCACCCACCTTCGTCAGCGCCGCGGTCAGCGTGGTCTTGCCATGGTCGACGTGGCCGATGGTGCCCACGTTCACGTGCGGCTTGGTGCGTTCGAACTTACCCTTGGACATGGCTGCTTCTTCTCGATGATCGTGTTGTGTGGCTCGGCACCGGCTACTTGCCGCCGGACACGCCGTTCGAAAATGGTGCTCACGAATGGAATCGAACCATCGACCTCCTCCTTACCAAGGAGGTGCTCTACCGACTGAGCTACGTGAGCGTAGTTGTCTATTGTGGCATGAAGTCCCGCCGGATGGTACGGGTCAATGGAGCGGGAGACGGGAATCGAACCCGCACCATCAGCTTGGAAGGCTGAGGTTCTACCATTGAACTACTCCCGCACCGGAGTATGACAATGCCACAACGTGAAACTGGTGGAGGGAGGTGGATTCGAACCACCGAAGGCGTAAGCCAGCAGATTTACAGTCTGCCCCCGTTGGCCGCTTGGGTATCCCTCCGGGCTCCGTTCCCGCGCGATCCAGGATCGATTCGGGTCCGGGGTGAAACAGCCCGCAATTTTGTTCCGCACCGGAAAACCTGTCAAGCGTTTTCGGATGGAATTTTCGCGGGGCAAGGGCCCTGCCGGGGTCCTCAGACGTTGAAGCGGAAGTGCAGGACGTCGCCTTCCTGGACGCGATACTCCTTGCCTTCCAGGCGCAGGCGCCCGGCGTCGCGCGCCCCGGCCTCGCCCTTGTACTTGATGAAATCGTCGTAGGCGATGGTCTCGGCGCGGATGAAGCCCTTCTCGAAGTCGGTGTGGATCACCGCCGCGGCCTGCGGCGCGGTGGCGCCGGCCTTCACGGTCCAGGCACGGACTTCCTTCACCCCGGCGGTGAAGTAGGTCTGCAGCCCGAGCAGCTTGTAGGCCGCGCGGATGACGCGGTTCAGGCCCGGCTCGGCCAGGCCGAGGTCGGCCAGGAAGGTGTCGCGGTCGGCGTCGTCGAGCTGCGACAGCTCTTCCTCGATGGCCGCCGAGACCGGCACCACCTCGGCGCCCTCCCCGGCCGCGCGCGCGCGCACCGCGTCCAGCAGCGGGTTGTCCTCGAAGCCGTCCTCGAGCACGTTGGCCACGTACATGACCGGCTTGAGGGTAAGCAGGAACAGGTCGCGCACCAGCGCCTTCTCCTCCTCGTCCAGGCCGGCACCGCGCCCCGGATGGCCGTCGGACAGCGCCTTGTGCAGCTTCTCCAGCACCGGCTTGCGCGCCTGCGCGTCCTTGTCGCCGCCCTTGGCCGCGCGCTCGGCGCGGTTGAGCGCCTTCTCCACGCTGTCCAGGTCGGCCAGCGCCAGCTCGGTGTCGATGGTGTCGATGTCGGAGATCGGGTCGACCTTGCCGGCCACGTGCACGATGTCCGGGTGCTCGAAGCAACGCACCACGTGGCAGATCGCGTCGACCTCGCGGATGTGGGCGAGGAACTTGTTGCCCAGGCCCTCGCCGCTGGCCGCGCCGGCGACCAGGCCGGCGATGTCGACGAACTCGACCGCGGTCGGCACCACCTTCTCCGGCTTGACGATCGTGGCCAGCTCGGCCAGGCGCGGGTCGGGCACCGGCACCACGCCGACGTTCGGCTCGATGGTGCAGAAGGGGAAGTTGGCCGCGGCGATGCCCGCCTTGGTCAACGCGTTGAACAGGGTCGACTTGCCGACGTTGGGCAGGCCGACGATGCCGCATTTGATGCCCATGCTTGTGGTCCGGAATGGAGAATCGGGAATAGGGAACCGGAAAGCATAGCCGCCTTCCCTTCCCCATTCCCCATGCCCTACTGCCGGCTGGTGTGCAGCCGTTTCATCGCTTCGTTGAAATCGCCCGCCACGGCCAGCGGCAGCACGTCCAGCGCCGCGTCCACCGCGCGGCCGATCAGGAGGTCGTCGTCCGCGCCGGGGCGGCCCAGCACCCACGGGGTGACCTTGTCCTTGCTCCCGGGATGGCCGATGCCCACCCGCAACCGGTGGAACCGGCCGTGCCCGAGCAGGCGCATGATGTCGCGCAGGCCGTTCTGGCCGCCGTGGCCGCCGTCGAACTTCAGCCGCGCCGTTCCCGGGGACAGGTCCAGCTCGTCGTGGGCGACCAGCAACTGCTCCGGCTCGATCTTCCAGAAGCGCAGCGCCGCGGTGACGGACTTGCCCGACAGGTTCATGAACGTGGCCGGCCGCAGCAGCCACAGCGACTGCCCGTCGACCTGCACGCGGGCCACCTCGCCGAACAGCTTGGGCTCCACGGACCAGCGCGCGCCGGCACGGGCCGCCAGCTCGTCGACAAAACGAAACCCGGCGTTGTGCCGGGTGTTGGCGTACTCGGCTCCGGGGTTGCCCAGGCCGGCGATCAGTTTCAGGCCGCTCATGCCGCACTCCGCCATCCCGGGCCTGCCCGCGCGCTGGCGGGCAGGTCCGGCGGACGATTACTTGGCCTCGTCCTTGCCCTCGCCCTCGGCCGGGGCGGCCGGGGCCTCGCCTTCGCCCTCGGCGGCCGGCGCTTCCGGCTCGGCCTCGACGGCGGCGTACTTGGCGATGGCCACCGGCAGGTCGTGCTCCTCGCCGAGCTTGAGCTGCGGCACGGTCACCCCGGCCGGCAGCTTCAGGTCGGACAGGCGCACGACCTGGTCCACGTCCAGCGCCCCCAGGTCCACCGCGATGAACTCCGGCAGGTCCTTGGGCAGGCACTCCACGGTCACTTCGTTCAGCTCGTGGGTGATGACCACGTCGGCGGTCTTGCCGGCCGGCGAGGCTTCCTCGTTGGCGAAGTGCAGCGGCACGGCGGCGGTCAGGGCCTCGTTCTCGCTCACGCGCTGGAAGTCCAGGTGCATGACCAGCTGCTTGTACGGGTGGCGCTGCATGTCACGCAGCAGCACCTTCTGGATGTCGCCGTTGAGGCTCAGGTCCAGGATCGAGGAATAGAACCACTCGTTCTGCTGGGCCAGCCAGATTTCTTCCTGGTCGAGCTGGATGCTGACCGGGTTGAGCCCGCCACCGTAGACGATGGCCGGAATCTTGCCCGCGTGACGCAGGCGGCGGCTCGCACCCTTGCCCTCGTCCTCGCGGCGTTCGACCTTGATTTCGTGCGTCTTTGCCATTTGTTTTCACTGCTCTTGGTTGATGGACCGCCTCATGGCGGCTTGGGGACCGGCCGCCCGCGACCAGGCGGGCCGGATGGCGCCGGGACGGGCCCGGCGTTGTTCGTCAATCCACGTACATCGAGCTGACCGACTCGCCGAAGGCGATGCGGCGCATCGTCTCGGCCAGCATCTCGGCCACACTCAGCTGGCGGATCTTGGGGCACACGCGCGCCGCCTCGGACAGCGGGATGGTGTCGGTGACCACCAGCTCGTCCAGCTGCGAGTTGGTGATGTTGTTCACCGCCGGGCCGGACAGCACCGCGTGGGTGCAGTAGGCGGCCACCTTCTGGGCGCCGCGCTCCTTCAGCGCGGCGGCGGCGGCGCACAGGGTGCCGGCGGTGTCGACGATGTCGTCCACCATCACGCAGGTCTTGCCGGACACGTCGCCGATGATGTTCATCACCGTGGCGACGTTGGCGCGCGGGCGGCGCTTGTCGATGATCGCCAGGTCCGCATCGTCCAGGCGCTTGGCCACGGCGCGGGCGCGCACCACGCCGCCGACGTCGGGCGAGACCACGATCAGGTTCTCGGTGCCGTAGGCGCGCCAGATGTCGGCCAGCAGCAGCGGCGAGGCGTAGACGTTGTCCACCGGCACGTCGAAGAAACCCTGGATCTGGTCGGCGTGCAGGTCCACCGTCAGCACCCGGTCGGCGCCGATGGTGCTGATCATCTTGGCGGCGACCTTGGCGGTGATCGGCACGCGCGAGGAGCGCATGCGGCGATCCTGGCGGGCGTAGCCGAAATACGGCACCACCGCGGTCACCGAGCTGGCGCTGGCGCGCTTGAGCGCGTCGATCAGCACCAGCAGTTCGACCAGGTGCTCGGCGCTGGGCGCGCAGGTCGGCTGGATCACGAACACGTCCTGCTTGCGCACGGTCTCCTCGATCTCGACCTGGACCTCGCCGTCGGAGAACTTGGAAACCAGCGCCTTGCCCGGGCGCACGCCCAGCTCCTTGCAGATGCTGTACGCCAGCGCGCGGTTGGCATTGCCCGAAAAGATGAGCAGGTTGCGATCGTCTTGGATGTCCATTGCAGTCCCGGAACGGCAGTTAGTGAAGCGAATGCGATCGATGCCGCGCATCGCCCGTTCACCCCGGCAGGGCCAGCGGTACCATGCGTGTGGCAGGGGCGGCAGGATTCGAACCTGCGAATGCCGGGATCAAAACCCGGTGCCTTGGGCCACTTGGCGACGCCCCTGCATCAAGCCTTCATCGCCGCCAGCGCGTCCAGCAGCGGCGAGTGCGATGCACCCGCCGCCGCCCACGCGCGCAGGCCGCCCGGCAATTCCGCCAGGGCCCGCTCGGCATCGGGCAGGGAGGCGAACTCGACGAAGCAGCCGCTGCCCGACCCGGTCAGACGCGGCCGGCCGATCCTGGACAGGGCGGCGAAGGCGGCCTCCACGGCCGGTTCGCGGCGGCGCAGGACCGGCTCGAACACGTTGTCGAGCAGGGCTCCGGAAGCGAAGTCCGCTATTGTCGCGGGCGCGCAATCGCGCGTCAAATCGGCCGCACCGAACAACGGCCCGGTGGGCACCTGCACCCCGGGATCGGCGAGCACGTAGGCGGCCGCCGGCAGCGCCAGCGCCTCCAGGCGCTCGCCCACCCCTTCCGCCCAGGCATTGCGGCCGCGCACGAACACCGGCACGTCGGCGCCCAGGCGCAACCCCAGCGCCGCCAGGCATGCCTCGTCCAGGGCCGCGCCCCACAAGGCATTCAGGGCCACCAGCACGGTCGCCGCATCGGAGGAGCCACCGCCGAAGCCGCCGCCCGCCGGGACATGCTTTTCGACGATGATGTCGGCGCCCTTGGCAATATTGGCCTCCGATTGCAGCAATCTGGCCGCGCGCACGGCGAGGTCGTCGGTCTCGGCCACGCCGGCGACGCCGGGGCCGACACGCGCGATGCGGCCATCCGCGCGCGGGCGCAGGCCGATCCGGTCGCCCCAGTCGAGCAGGCGGAACACGGTCTGCAGGGCGTGGTAGCCGTCGGCACGGCGCCCGGTGATGTGCAGGAACAGGTTCAGCTTGGCCGGGGCGGGCCACCACGACCAGCCGTCACCGGCGGCTGTCGCGCTCATGGCGCCGCGAACTCCCAGTCGTCGACGACCAGGCGCACGCGGGCGGTGCCGTTGCCGGCCTCGATCCGGCGCGGCAGGGCCGGCCGGTCGTCCTGCGCGGGCGTCCACTCCAGGTATTCCAGGGTCCAGCCCTGCCAGGCCAGCCGGCGCAGGCGGCCCTCGGCGTCGTAGCCGACCTGCTCGGCACCGGCTCCGGGCAGGCCGCGCACCCAGTCGGCCAGGCGTTCGACCGGGATGTCCCAGCCGCCCGCCTCGCGCAGCAGGCTGCGCGCATCGCTACCGGCGCGCGGGCCGGCGGGCAGGCCATCGATGCGGGCCATGCCGCCGCCCGCGTCGCTGAGCGTCCAGCTCTGCCGGGTCACCGGCGCGCTCAACTGCACGGTGTAGGCCGCGCCCTGCTGGTGCCAGTCGATATGGCCGCTGCCGCCGTCGCGGCCGCTGCTGACCGCCAGCCGCCCCTGGAACTCCCAGGCCGGCCGGGCCTGCAACCAGGCGCGGCGCTGGGCCTCGGCCTGGCGCGCCGCCGCGGACACCTGCGCGACCGGCTCGGGCGGCGCCGGGCCGCGCGACGGCACGGAGGTGCAGGCGGACAACGCCGCCGCCAGCGCCAGCAGCGCCGGCCATCGCATCGTCATCGCCAGGTTCATGCGCCGGTCTGCTCCAGGGCCCGTTGCAGCGCGCGGTTGTCCGGGTCGATCTTGCGCGCCTCGTCGAAGTAGTGGCGGGCCTCGTCCTGGCGGCCCAGCCGCCAGAGCACCAACCCGACATGGGCACCGATCTCCGGATCGCGGGCCAGCGACCAGGCGCGCCGGAGCTGGACCAGCGCCTCGCGGTCGCGGCCCAGCCGGTACAGCACCCAGCCATAGCTGTCGATGATGGCGGGGTTGTCCGGCTCGGCGGTGCGGGCGCGGTCGATCAGTTCCAGTGCCTCCTGGTAGCGGTCGGTGCGATCGGCCAGGGTGTAGCCCAGGGCGTTGAGCGCGGCCACGTTCTCCGGCTCGGACACCAGCACCTTGCGCAGGTCGGCCTCGGCACGGTCGATGCGGTCGCGCCGCTCCCACGCCAGCGCCCGCGCATACAGCAGCGCGCTGTCGTCCGGGTAGGCGGCCAGGCCGCGCGCGAACACGTCCAGCTCGCCGGGGTCGTCGCCGGCCTTCTGGCGCAGCTCGGCCTCCAGCAGGTAGGCGTCGCGGCGCGCATCGTCGTCGGCGCCGGCATCGGCCTGCAGCGCATGCACCTCGGCCAGGGCCTGGTCCGGCTGGCCCAGTTCGAACAGGGCATTGGCCGCGCGCAGGCGCGCCTCGCTGCGCTGCGGGTCGGCCGGGACCCCGTGGTACCAGTCCACCGCCTCGCGGTAGCGCTTGAGGTATTCGGCGATCTTGCCCAGCAGCAGGCGCCGGTCCGGGTCCGGGGTGGCGGACGCCTTGGCCAGTTCCCCGTAGAGCCCGCCGAGGGCGGCACGGTCGCCGGCCTTGGCCAGCATCGAGGCACGCAGGCCGTAGCTGCGGGTGTCCTGCGGGCCCTGCGCCAGGATCCGCGCCGCCGCCAGCGGCTCGCCCATCGCGTCGTAGGCCAGGGCCAGCGCATCGCGCAGGTCGGCATCGGTGCTGGCCTTGGGCTCGATGCCCTCCAGCAGCGCCAGCGCCTGCGCCTTGTGGCCGCTCTGGAACAGCTGGGTCGCGTGCAGCAGCGCCACCCGCGGCTCGTCCGGGAAGCGCCGCACCACCTGGTCGACGATGCGCTTGGCCAGCGCCGGCTGGTCCAGGCGCAGGGCGAGGCGGCCGAATTCCTGCCAGGCGTCGAGCTGGTTGGGAATGGCGCCGGCATCGACCAGCGAATCCAGCGCGCGCGCACTGGCCTGCGGGTCGCCGCCATTGGCCAGGGCCACCAGCGCGAAGCGCCAACCATGCGGGTCCGGGTCCCGCAGCAGGGCCAGCAACTGCTTGCGCGCCGCGCGCAGGTCGCCGCGGCGCAGGTCCAGCGAGGCCTGCGAGCTGCGCATGGCCAGCGACTCCGGCGCGCGCTGGCGCCACAGGGCCAGGGCCTGGGCGGCGCGATCCTCGTCGTTGGCGAGCATGGCGATGCGGGTGGCACGCTCGGCCAGGCCGGCATCGCCGGGGGACTGGCGCGCGGCCTCCAGGTAGCCCTCGGCGGCCTGGTCGAGCTGGCCGGCCTGCAGCGCGAACTCGCCGGCCAGCGCCGGTTGCAGGGCACCGGCGACCGGGTCTTCGGCGGGGGACGGGGGGACGACGGCGGCCGCCGGCAGCGCCGGCAGCAGCAGCGCCAGGGCCAGCGCGGCGGTTCGGATGCGAATCGTTTCGGGCATCTGCAGCGACCGGGGCGTAAAATAGGCCCCTTGTTATAGCCAGCAGCTTATCGCAAGCGACTGAACAGATGACCCTCTGGGTGCTCGGACTGAACCACCAGACCGCGCCGCTGGCGCTGCGCGAACGTGCCGCGTTCGCCGGCGATGCGCTGCCCGACGCCCTGGCCTCGCTGCGCGCCCTGCCCCAGGTCAGCGAGGCGGCGCTGCTGTCCACCTGCAACCGCACCGAGCTGTACGCCATGGCCGAGGACGCCTCGCCCCTGGCCGCCTGGCTGGAAGCGCGGGCCAGCGGGCTGCGCGACTACCTGTATGCCCACCACGGCGCCGAGGCCGCGCGCCACCTGTTCCGGGTGGCGACCGGGCTGGACTCGATGGTGCTGGGCGAGCCGCAGATCCTGGGCCAGGTGAAGGACGCCTGGGCGCTGGCGCGCGAGCACGGCGCCCTGGGCCACGAGCTGGACCGGCTGTTCCAGCAGACCTTCGCGGTCGCCAAGCGCGCGCGCACCGACACCCGCATCGGCGCCAACCCGGTCTCGGTCGCCTCCACCGCGGTGCACCTGGCGCAGGATTCCTTCGCCCGCCTCAGCGAATCGACGGTGCTGCTGGTCGGCGCCGGCGAAACCATCGAACTGACCGCCAAGCACCTGGCCGCCGCCGGCGCCAGGCGCCTGCTGGTGGCCAACCGCACCCTGGCCCATGCGCAGACCCTGGCCAGCCGCCATGGCGGCTACGCACTGGCGCTGCCCGACCTGGAGCGCCACCTGGCCGAGGCCGACGTGGTGTTCTCGGCCACCGCCAGCCGCGAGCCGGTGATCGCCCGCAGCCAGGTCGAGGCCGCGCTGCGCGCGCGCAAGCGCAAGCCGATGCTGCTGTTCGACCTGGCCGTGCCGCGCGACATCGAGACCGGCGTGGCCACGCTCGGCGATGCCTACCTGTACACCGTCGACGACCTGGAGCGCGCGGTGGAGGACAACCGCCGCAGCCGCCGCGAGGCCGCCGCCGCGGCCGAGGCGATCATCGACCTGCAGGTGCAGCACTACGTCGAGGCCCGCCGCGCCAGCGCGCTGCAGGAACCGATCAAGCGCCTGCGCGCCTTCGGCGAGGCCACCCGCGCCGAGCTGCTGGCCCGCGCCATGCAGCAGCTGCAACACGGCAAGCCGGCCGAGGACGTGCTCGAGCAGCTCGCCCACGGCCTGACCAACCGCCTGCTGCACCCGCCAACCGCGGCCCTGCGCGAAGGCGCCATGCACGGCGATGCCGACCTGGCCGACGCCGCCGCGCGCCTGTTCCCGGCCATGCCCGGTTACCGGCACACTGTGCAGCCCGACACCGCGATCACGAGGACCGATGACGCCGACCCTGCGCCGAAAGCTTGAAGCGCTGGCCGAGCGCCGCGAGGAAATCGAACGCCTGCTTGCCGATCCGGACGTGGTGGCCGACACCGCCCGGTTCCGCGACCTGTCGCGCGAGTTCGCCCAGCTCGAACCGGTGGCCGCCGCGCTGGCCGAGGAGGCCCGCGCCAAGGCCGACCTGGCCGCCGCGGAGGCGATGCGCCACGATCCCGAGCTGGCCGGCCTGGCCGCCGAGGAGATCGCCGCCGCGCAGGCGCGCCTGGCCGAGCTGGACGGCGAGCTGGCGCTGCTGCTGGTGCCCAGGGACCCGCGCGACGACGGCAACCTGTTCCTGGAGGTGCGCGCCGGCACCGGCGGCGACGAGGCGGCGATCTTCGCCGGCGACCTGTTCCGCATGTACGCCCGCTACGCCGAGCGCCGCGGCTGGAAGGTGGAGATCGAGTCCGACAGCCCCGGCGAGCACGGCGGCTACAAGGAGATCGTGGCGCGCATCGTCGGCCGCGGCGCCTATTCCCGGCTGAAGTTCGAGTCCGGCACCCACCGCGTGCAACGGGTGCCGGCCACCGAGTCGCAGGGCCGCATCCACACCTCGGCGGCGACCGTGGCGATCATCCCCGAAGCCGACGAGGTCGAGGACGTGGTGCTCAACCCGGCCGACCTGAAGGTCGACACCTTCCGTTCCTCCGGCGCCGGCGGCCAGCACGTCAACAAGACCGAATCGGCCATCCGCATCACCCACCTGCCCTCCGGGCTGGTGGTGGAGAACCAGACCGAGCGCAGCCAGCACGCCAACCGCGAGAAGGCGATGAAGCGGCTCAAGGCGCAGCTGCTGGAGGCCGAGCGCAGCCGCCAGGCCGCGGCCGAGGCGCAGACCCGGCGCCTGCAGGTGGGCAGCGGCGACCGCAGCCAGCGCATCCGCACCTACAACTTCCCGCAGGGCCGGATCACCGACCACCGCGTCGAGGGGCTGACCCTGTACGACCTGCCCGCCATCGTCGAGGGCGACCTCGACCCGCTGGTCGAGCGCCTGCAGCACGAATACCAGGCCGACGAGCTGGCGCGGCTGGCCGCCGCGCCGTGAACGCCGGACGCGACGCCCTGCGCGAGCGCGTGCGTCGGCAACCCGGGGATTTCGTCGCCTGGCTGATGCTGGCCGACGCGGAGATGGCGGCCGGCGCGCTGGCCGCCGCGCAGGGCGCGATCGCGCGCGGCATGGCGCTGCGCCCGGGCCATCCCGAGGCGCTGGCGCGGCTGGGCCGGCTGCGCTGGCAGCAGGGACGCTTCGACGAAGCCGCGCGGGCGCTGGCGCAGGCCGCCGCCGCCGCGCCGCGGCACCCGGGCATCGCCCTGTGGCTGGGCCACGCGCTGGAGGATGCCGGCCAGCCCGAAGCGGCGATGGACGCCTACGAGCGCGCCCACGCTCTGGCGCCGGACGAGCCCTACATCGCCGCGCAGTTGCTGAACTGGCGCCGGCGCCTGTGCGACTGGCGCGGGCTGGAGGCGCTGTCGCGGCAGGTCCGCCGGGCGGTGGCGGAAGGACGCCCCGGCGTGGAGCCGTTCGCCTTCCTGTCCGAGGACGCCGATGCAGCCGAACAACTGGCCTGCGCACGCCTGCGCGCCGGCGCCGTCGCCGCGCAGGTGGGGGCGCTGCCGCCGCCGGGCGCGCGTGCCGCCGGGCCGCTGCGGCTGGGATTCCTGTCCAATGGCTTCGGCGCGCACCCCACCGGCCTGCTCACCGTGGCCTTCTTCGAGGCCCTGCACCGGCGCGGCCGGCCGGCGCAACTGTTCGCGCTCGACGCGGCCGACGGCAGCGCGATCCGCGCCCGGCTGCAGGCCGCCGCCACGCTGCACGACGTGGCCGGCCTGGACCACGCCCAGGTGGCCGCGCGCATCCGCCAAGCCGACATCGACGTGCTGTTCGACCTGCGCGGCTGGGGCGGCGGCGGCGCCCCGGAAGTGCTGGCGCTGCGCCCGGCACGCCGGCAGGTGAACTGGCTGGCCTATCCCGGCACTTCCGGGGCGCCGTGGATCGATGCGGTGCTGGCCGACCGCTTCGTCCTGCCCGCGGCGCTGGCCGCGCACTTCAGCGAGCGGGTGCTGTACCTGCCGCGCGCCTTCCAGCCCTCGGACACCACCCGCGCGGTCGCCGCGCCGCCGCCGCGCGCCGCCTGCGGCCTGCCCGAGCGCGGCCCCGGCACCCAGGGATTCGTGTTCTGTTGTTTCAACAACGGCTACAAGCTCAACCCGCGCAGCGTCGGCCGGTTGCTGGAGGTGCTGCGCCAGGTCCCGGGCAGCGTACTGTGGCTGCTGGCCGCCCCGGGCCGCGCCGACGAGCGCCTGCGCCGGAGCGCCGCCGCCGCCGGGGTGGCGCCCGAGCGCCTGGTGTTCCTGGCCCGGCAGGCGCATGCCGGCTACCTGGCGCGCTACCGCCATGCCGACCTGTTCCTGGACACCTCGCCCTACAACGCCCACACCACCGCCTCGGATGCGCTGTGGGCCGGCTGCCCGGTATTGACCGTGCCCGGCACGACCTTCGCCGCGCGCGTGGCCGGCAGCCTCAACCACCACCTGGGCCTGGCGTCGATGAACGCCGCCGACGACGACGCCTTCGTCGCCACCGCGGTGGCCCTGGCGCACGCGCCGGCGCGCCTGGATGCGCTGCGCGAGACGCTGGCCGCCCGGCGTCGCGACAGCGGCGTGTTCGACATGGACGGCTTCGCCGACGACTTCCTCGCCACGATCGACGCCTTCGCGGCCTGAGCGCCCGCCTCACGCCGGCGCTGCCACACTGGCGGCCTCATCACCGAGGGCATGCGCATGGCCACCGCGAACGGGCAAGCACACAAGGACTACAAGCACCGCCTGCAGGAGCTGCAGCTGGAACTGGCCGGGCGCATCAGCTGGCTGCAGCACGCCGGCCGGCGCGTGCTGGTGCTGTTTGAGGGCCGCGACACCGCCGGCAAGGGCGGCGCGATCCAGGCCATCGCCGAGCACCTCAATCCGCGCCAGTGCCTCCACGTCGCCCTGCCCAAGCCCAACGACCGCGAGGCCACGCAGTGGTATTTCCAGCGCTATGTCGCGCACCTGCCGGCGGCCGGGGAAATGGTGCTGATGGACCGCAGCTGGTACAACCGCGCCGGCGTGGAGAAGGTGATGGGGTTCTGCACCCAGGACCAGTACCGCACGTTCCTGCGCCAGGCGCCGCTGTTCGAGCGGCTGCTGGTGGACGACGGCATCCTGCTGTTCAAGTACTGGCTGTGCGTGGACCAGGCGCAGCAGGAGAAGCGCTTCGCCGAGCGCAGCCGCAACCCGCTCAAGGGCTGGAAGCTCTCGCCGGTGGACCTGGCCTCGCGCAGCCACTACACCGACTACACCCGGGCGCGCGATGCCATGCTGCAGGCCACCCACACGCCGCAGGCGCCATGGACGCTGGTGGACTTCAACGAACAAAAGCGCGGCCGCCTGACCCTGATCCACGACCTGCTGCGGCGCCTGCCGCATTCGGACGACCCGCTGGAGACGGTGCCGGCGCTGACCCCGCTGGCCGGGCGCCTGCACCACGAGAAGTACGACGTGCTCGCGCCGATCCCGCCGTGGCCGGCCGACTGAGCCCGGTCAGCCGGTGACGAAGCCGGGCGCCACCGGTGCCGTCCACGGCAGGCGCTCGACCGCTTCCACCCGCGCCGCCGGCGGGCCCTGCCGCAGCCACGCCGCCAGCGCGTCGATGGCCGCGGCATCGCCGGCCACCACCACCTCCACGCTGCCGTCGGCGCGGTTGAGCGCGCGCCCGTCCAGGCCCAGCGCGCGTGCCCGCTCGCGGGTGGAAGCGCGGTAGAACACGCCCTGCACGCGCCCGCGCACGAGGAACCGCGCCGCGCTCACGGCATCGCCACCTTGCCGCCGGCGGCGGTGATCGCCGCCTCGATCTGGCGGGCGTCCACCGGCCCGAGGAACTGCTTGGCCACCCGGCCGTCCGGGGCGATCAGGTAGGTCATCGGCAGCCCGCGCGGGGTGGCGAAGTCGTGCGGCGGATCGAAGGTGTCCACGATGGCGATCGGATAGGCCACCGGATGCTCGGCCAGGAACGCCTTCATCGCCTCCGGATCGACGTCCTCGTAGGCCAGCCCGACCACTTCCACGTTGTCGCGCAGCGCGTGCAGCGCCGACAGCTCGGGCATTTCCTTCAGGCACGGCGCGCACCAGGTCGCCCAGAAGTTGACCACCACCCACTTGCCGCGGTGGTCGGCCAGGACATAGCGGCCGCCGCCGACGGTGGCCAGGTCCAGCGCCGGCACCTCGGCGGTCTCCTGCACCACGTGCGGGACCGGGGCGGACTCGGCCGGTGCCGACGGTGCGGGACCGACCGGGCCTTGGGCCGGGGCCGGCGGGGTGCGTTGGCATCCTGCCGCCAGCCCGGCCAGGACCAGCGCGGTCAATGCGAACGGACGGGGTTTCATGCGCGCTCTCCGGAAGGATTCTGGTAGATGTCGGCCACCGGCCGGGCCAGCAGCTCGCGCAGCGGCAGGCGCAGGCGGTCCAGCGCCGCCTGCACGGTACGCCCGAGCGCGTCGTCGCGACAGGGCAGCGGCCGGGTGCCGGCGGGGATGCGCAGCTGGCAGTTCTCGTACAGCTCCAGCAGGCTCACGTCGGACAGGTCGCGCGCCAGCAGCCACTCCCCGCCCTCGTCGCGGCGCAGCAGGCCGATCCGCTCCAGTTCGGCCAGGAACTGCTGGATCAGCGCATCGGTGAGCATCGGCTCCAGCACCTGCATGCGCTCCTCGTCCAGTCCCTTGCCCAGCGTGCGCGCCTGCTGGAAGCGGCCGAGCAGGCGCAGCAGCCCGTACAGCTCGTAGCCGTCGGGCAGGCGCATGTCGGCGGGCTGGTAGCGGAACGCGGCGATGGCCGAGGCCAGCGACGCGCCCAGCAGCACTGCCACCCAGCTCAGGTAGATCCACAGCAGCAGGATCGGCAGGATCGCCAGGGTGCCGTAGATGCGCTGGTAGGACTGGAAGTTGCCCAGGTAGGCCCCCAGCCCCCACTTGGCCAGCTCCAGCAGCGCCACCGCCAGCAGCCCGCCGGCCAGGGCATGGCGCCAGCGCACCAGGTGGTGCGGCACCACCCGGTAGATCAGCACGATGCAGGCGAACTCGATCAGCACCGGCGTGGCCAGCAGCGAGAACTCGGCCAGCGCCCGGCCCTCGTCGGTGCGGAACAGCGGCAGCGCCAGGACCCGCGCGGACACCGCCAGCGAGGCGGCCGCCAGCAGCGCGCCCAGGGTCAGCACCGTCCAGTAGACCAGGAAGCGACTGAGCCGGGGCCGTGCCGAGGCCACGCGCCAGATGTGGTTGAACGTCTGCTCGATGCTGTTGAGGGTGACCAGCAGCGAGGCCACCAGGGCGATCACGCCGGCGGCGGTGAGCTGGCCGGCACCGGCCAGGAACCGGTCCAGGTACTGCTGGGCCGAACGCGCCGCACTGGGCACGAAGTTGGAGAACACGTAGTCCACCAGCTGGCCGCTCCAGCCGCCGAAACTGGGGAAGGCACCGAGCACGCCGAACACCACGATCGCCAGCGGCGCCAGGGCGAACACGGTGGTGTAGGCCAGCGAACCGGCGGCCTGGAACAGGCGGTCGGCCAGGAACCGCTGCAGCAGGAAACGGGCGAAGCTGGCCGCGCGATGGCGATCGCGCAGGCGTTCGAGGATCAGGCGCGGCAGGGCCCACGGCTTCATCGCGCCAGCGTACCCGATGCACGCGCCCGCCCGCATCGCCGATACTGGCGCGCTCTTCCCGCATGGCAACCCGACATGGCCGAGATCCTGGTCCTCTACTACAGCCGCGGCGGCTCGGTGGCGCGGCTGGCGCGGCAGATCGCGCGCGGCGTCGGCGAGGTGGACGGCATGGCCGCGCGCCTGCGCACGGTGCCGCCGGTGGCCCCGGTCACCCAGCAGGCGGCCCCGCCCGTGCCGGAGGACGGCGCGCCCTACGTGCAGCCGGCCGACCTGGCCGAGTGCGCTGGTCTGCTGCTGGGCAGCCCGACCCGCTTCGGCAACATGGCCGCGCCGATGAAGTACTTCCTCGACACCCTCGGCGCCGACTGGGCCAGCGGCACCCTCGCCGGCAAGCCGGCCGGCGTGTTCACCTCCACCGCTGCGATGCACGGCGGCCAGGAATCCACGCTGCTGTCCATGCACCTGCCACTGCTGCACCACGGCTGCCTGATCGTCGGCATCCCCTTCACCGAAGCCGCGCTGGGCCATACCCGCGGCGGCGGCACGCCCTACGGCGCCAGCCACGTCGCCGGCACCGACGACGACCCGCAGCCCAGCGCGGACGAAGCGCAGCTGGCCCGCGCGCTGGGCCGGCGCGTGGCCGACGTGGCGCGTCGGCTGCGCGCCTGAGGCCTCGCCGCGCCACGCGGGGCCGGCGCCGGCTCGCGTAGAATCCGCGCCATCCGCACCACCGCAAGGCACGCACCATGATGGACGAGCTGCTGATCGTCACCACCGGCGGCACGATCGACAAGATCTACTTCGACGACAAGTCCGACTACCAAATCGGCGACCCGCAGATCGGCACGATCCTGCGCGAGCTGGGCGTGACCTTCCGCTTCAGCGTGATCCCGATCCTGCGCAAGGACTCGCTGCACATCACCGACGCCGACCGCGAGCTGATCCGCGCCACCATCGCCGCACAGCCGGCGCGCCACGTGCTGGTCACCCACGGCACCGACAGCATGGTCGCCACCGGCCAGGTGCTGAAGTCGATCCCGGACAAGACCATCGTGATGACCGGCGCGCTCAGCCCGGCGCGCTTCCGCGGCTCGGACGCCGAGTTCAACATCGGCTGCGCGATCGGCGCGGTGCAGAGCCTGCCGGCCGGCGTGTACATCGCCATGAACGGGCTGATCTGGGACCCGGCCAAGGTGCGCAAGAACGTGGCCGCCAACCGCTTCGAGGCGATCGGCTGAGCCCATGTCCAGCGCCACGCCCGCCACCCGCGCATTGGATGCGGCCAAGGTCGCCTACGTGCTGCGCCCGTACGACTACGAAGCCGGCGCCGGCGAGCACAAGGGGCTGGAAGCGGCCCACGCGCTCGGCGAGCCGCCGGCGCGGGTGCTCAAGACCCTGCTCGCGCGGGTGGACGGCAAGCCGGTGTGCGTGGTGCTGCCGTCCGACCACGAAGTGTCGATGAAGAAACTGGCGGCGGCCTTCCACGGCAAGTCGGCGCAGATGATGCCGCCGGCCGAGGCCGAGCGGCTGAGCGGCTACCACGTCGGCGGCATCAGCCCGCTCGGCCAGCGCAAGCGCGTGCCGGTGGCGATCGAGGCCGCCGCGCTCGCCCACGACGCCGTGCTGGTCAACGGCGGCCAGCGCGGCCTGCTGCTGCAGCTCGCCCCCCGGGCGCTGGCGGACGTCCTGCGCGCCGTGCTCGCCGACCTGGTGGCCTGACGCCGGCGCGCGCCCATCCGGATCGGCTGCGGGATCATGCGGCCGGGACGAACCCGGGCAAGCCCGCGGGTCGTGCGCCTGCCCGGATCGGCGTGTTGGCCCACACATCCCCGAGCCTGTGGCCGTGCCAGACCGGGTCCGTCGACGGCGGCTTCCGGGCGATCCACGCCCGCCTGGGCGAGCGCACCGGACAGGTGTGGGGGGCCGGCCAGCCCGCCGGCCGCACGACGTCGCTGGCGATCCACACGAGGAACTCGCCGCCCCAGGCATCCGTTTCGCCCCTGGATCGGCGGTCTTCCTGCACGGCCGCCGCCATTGCCTTCCCCCAAAAAGAAACGGCGCCCCCGCTTCCCTGCGGGGACGCCGTCGGCGGGACTTCCCTGTCCCCTGGCGACGATCAGTAGGTCGCCACCAGACTCACGCCGGAGAAGGTGCTGTAGGCCTTGACCCGCACGTACCAGGTACCGCTGGCCGGTGCGCTGAGGGTGCAGGTCTCGGCGTTGCCGGACAGGTAGGGCCGGCAGGTGTAGCTGCTATCGGTCGGGGCGCTGCCCTGGCGCACGTACAGGTCGGCATCGCCGCTGCCTCCGCTGATCTTCACCGTCAGCGTCGAGCGGCCGGCGGGCACGGCGATCGTGTAGAGCAGCGCGTTGCCGGTGCTGGCGGCCAGGCCGGTCTTGGCCACGCCGGAGGTCAGCACCGTGTCGCTGCCGCCACCGCCACCGCCACCGCCGCTGCTCCCCGCCTTGGCCGCGGTCACCGCCGCATTGGCATCGAGCAGGCCGGCACCGCAGCCCTGCGAGCAGGAGAAGCTGGCCGCCGTGCTCTTGATGATCGATTCCACCTGCGCCGGGGTCAGCGGCGTGGGCGCGACCGACTGCATCAGCGCGACCACGCCGGCCACGTGCGGGGTGGCCATCGAGGTGCCGTTGTAGGACGCGTAGGTGGCGCTGGCCGGCACCGTGGTGCCCGAGTTGAGCGTGGACAGGATGCTCGAGCCGGGCGCGGAGATGTCCACGCCGGTGCCGTAGTTGGAATAGCTGGCCTTGGCCCGCGCCGAGGTGGTGGCCGCCACCGCGATCACGTTCGGGCAGTTGGCCGGCACCGCGGTGGATACGTTGGCGGCGTCGTTGCCGGCGGCCACGACCACGGTGGTGCCGCGCGAGACCGCGCCGTTGATCGCGTTCTGGTAGGTGGTCGAGCAGCTGCCGCTGCCGCCGAGGGACATGTTGATCACCTCGGCCGGGTACGGGTTGGCCGGGACGCCGCTGACCGTGCCGCCGGAAGCCCAGACGATGGCGTCGGCGATGTCGGAGGTGTAGCCGCCGCATTTGCCCAGCACGCGCACCGGCACGATCCTGGCGTTGTAGGCGGTGCCGGCCACGCCGGTGCCGTTGTTGGTCGCCGCGGCGATGGTGCCGGCCACGTGGGTGCCGTGCCAGCTCGAGTTGGACGCCGGATAGCCGCTGCCGCATTCGTTGGCGCCGTACCAGTCGCCCTCGTCGGACGGATCGCTGTCGCGGCCGTTGCCGTCGCGGGCCATGGCCGAGTCGCTGATGAAGTCGTAGCCCGGCAGGATGTTGGCATTCAGGTCGGGATGGGAGGTGATGCCGGTATCGATCACCGCCACCACCACGCCGGCGCCGGTGGCCTGGTCCCAGGCTGGGCGGATGTTGATGCCCGCGGTGGTGGTGCCGAAGGCCCACTGCTGGGACAGGCTGGGATCGTTGGGCACCAGGCTCGCCTTCATCAGCTGGTCGACCTCCACGCTGGCCACCTCCGGATCGGCGGCGAGCTGGCGCATCAGGGTCTCGGCCTCGCTGCGGTCGAGCGGCCGGTCGGCCTGGACCAGCTCCGGGCCGACCGCCAGCCGGCGCACCCCGGTCAGCTGCAGGGCCCTGCCGTTGCGCGCCGGCAGCACGCGCGCCGCCCGCGCCAGCGAGGCTTCCAGCGCGGCACCGGCCTTGAGCCGGGCCGCGGCGCTGGCCGTGGCCTGGGCGGCAACGACGCTGGAGCCGTCCTTGTAGGTGACGATGAAGCGCTGGTGGGTGGACGCGGAGTCCAGCCCGTCCAGGTACACCTCGCCGGCCAGGGCCGGGAAGGTCAGGAGCAGGGACGACAGCGAGGAAACGCCAAGAATCCACCGTGCATGCCGGCGCATGCGGCTACGAACGTCTGACATTGAATTTCCCTTTTCGGTTGTCGTTGAAGTGCCGCGACTGCGGCGACCGCGACGGGAAGGCGATCGTCCGGCCTCCTCGCCGGCTTGCGGACTCGCCCCCTGTTCGGCGTCCGTTCATCGAACCTAGCCAAGGCCAGGGGCCTTGACAACGGAAAGTCCTGCAAACGTGTCAGTAAATTTCCGATTCGTGACTTCACGCGCCATTTCATGTCATTGCATGTCACAAAAGCGGATACCCGCATCCGCCCCGTCCGGGCCCGGATGCGCGAAGGCCCCGCCGGAGCGGGGCCTTCGCAGGTGGCGCGGGCCGTGGGCCCGGCGTCAGTCGCGCAGCTTCACCAACCAGCCGTGGCGGTCGGGCAGGCGCCCGTACTGGATGTCGGTCAGCTCCTTGCGGATGGCCATGGTCACCTCGCCGGCCGGGGCGTTGATGTCGCCGACCGAGAACCCGGTGCCCTTCAGCTCGCCGATCGGGGTGATGACCGCGGCGGTGCCGCAGGCGAACACCTCGCTGATCTCGCCGGAGGCCACGCCCTCCTTCCATTCGTCCACCGACACCTTGCGCTCCTCCACCTTGAGGCCGCGGTCGCGGCCCAGTTGCAGGATACTGGCGCGGGTCACGCCCTCCAGGATGCTGCCCGACAGCGCCGGGGTGACCAGGCGGCCGTCCTTGAATACGAAGAACAGGTTCATGCCGCCCAGTTCTTCCAGGTACTTGCCCTCGACCGGGTCGAGGAACGCCACCTGCGAGCAGCCCTGGGCATAGGCTTCCTGCTGCGGCAGCAGCGAGGCGGCGTAGTTGCCGCCGCACTTGGCCGCGCCGGTGCCGCCCTTGGCCGCGCGCGCGTAGTCGGTGGACAGCCAGATCGACACCGGCGCCACGCCCTTGGCGAAGTAGGCGCCGGCCGGGCTGGCGATCACGTAGTAGCCGGCCTCGGCGGCGGCATGCACGCCGAGGAAGGCCTCGGTGGCGATCATGAACGGGCGGAAGTACAGGCTCGTCTCCGGCGCCGAGGGGACCCAGTCGGCATCGGCCGCGACCAGCTGGCGCAGCGATTCGACGAACTCGCCCACCGGCAGCTGCGGCAGCGCCAGGCGGTGGGCCGAGCGCTGCAGGCGCGCGCCGTTGGCGTCCGGGCGAAAGGTCCAGATCGAGCCGTCGGCGTGGCGGTAGGCCTTCACGCCCTCGAAGATCTCCTGGCCGTAGTGCAGCACCGCGGCGGCCGGGTCGAGCGAGAGCGGGCCGTAGGGTTGCACGCGCGCGTCGTGCCAGCCGCTGTCCTTGTCCCAGTCGATGGCCACCATGTGGTCGGTGAAATGCACGCCGAAGCCGGGATTGGCGAGGATGGCCTCGCGCTCGGCGGCGGGTTTGGGGTGGGACGACCGGATCACCCGGTAGGTCAGCGCAGCGGCAGCGTTCATCGGATACCTTGAGCAGTCGGTTCAGCGGAAGGCGGTCCGGCGAGGCCGGGCCGCGCGGATTCTCAGAGCATGCCCGTTTCCAGGCGGGCCTCTTCGGACATCATGTGCTTGCCCCACGGCGGGTCGAACACCAGTTCGACGTCGGCCTCGGCCACGGTCGGGATCATCTCCAGCTTGGCGCGCACGTCGTCGACCAGGATCTCGCCCATGCCGCAGCCCGGCGCGGTCAGCGTCATCCGCACCTCGACCCGGCGCTGGCCGTCCTCGCGGTGCTCGACGCGGGCCTCGTAGATCAGCCCGAGATCGACGATGTTGAACGGGATCTCGGGATCGAAGCAGGTGCGCAGCTGCTGCCAGACCAGTTTCTCCACGTCGGCGTCGGCGGCGTCGGCCGGCAGTTCCAGCCCCGGCGGCGTTTCCTTGCCGATCGCGTCGCCGTCCTTGCCGGCGATGCGGAACAGGTTGCCGTCCACGAACACCGTGTAGCTGCCGCCCAGCGCCTGGGTGATGTAGCCGTAGCTGCCCGCCGGCAGGGTGACGGTGTCGCCCTGGGGCACCATCACGGCCTGGCAGTCGCGCTCGAATTGGATGGGTTCGCTGCTGCGTGAGTACATGGGAGACCAGATCGGGGCACCCGCGGGCGGGGGCAAGGCAGGCATTTTATCCCGCTTGCACCAAACAGGCCTTATCCTGTCCGCATTCTCCCGGGGTTACCGATGTCTGCCTCACCCGTCACGGCCCGCCCGCGCCACTGGCTCTGGCCGTTGCTCCTGTTGCTCGGCGCGGCCACCGTCACGGTCGCATGGACGATGGTGGCGCTGGCCAGCGGCCGGCAGGCCGGCTGGATGGCCGTGGTGGCGGCGCTGGAAGCGGCATTCATGCTGCGCCTGGGCGGCTGGCGCGGCGGCCCCGGCCGCATCGTCCTGGCGCTGCTGGCCACCGCGGCCGTGGTGCTGGCGGCCAACTGGTGCATCGCATCGGCCTACGTCGGCGGGGCGATGGGGCTCTCGCCCTGGGCCTCGCTGAGCCGCATGGGCCCGGCCTACGCCTGGACGCTGTCGGTGCTGGCCAATTCGGGGGTCGACCTGGCGTGGATGGCGATCGCCGCGGTCGCCGCGGTGATGGCCGCGCGCTGAACGCCGCCGCCGGGCCGTCAACCGATCGCCAGCCGGCGCGTTGATCCAGGCATGTCCGCCTGGAACGCTATCCTGTGCTGGTGAGCCCGCCGACCCACGTGGAACCCGACGTCCTGCCCGCGCCCGCCGACGCGCCGGCGTCGCTGGAGGCATTCCTGGCCGGCATCGGCCCGCGTGCCTTCCGCTTCGCCGAGGCCGGCCTGCGCCATCGCGAGGACGCCCTGGACGCGGTGCAGGACGCCATGGTCAAGCTGCTCGCCTACCGCGAGCGGCCGGCCGGCGAATGGACGCCGCTGTTCTGGAGCATCCTGCGCAGCCGCATCATCGACGTGCAGCGCCGCCGCCGTTTCCGCCTGCGCTTCTGGGCACCGGCCAACGACGCCCAGGACGCGCCGATCGACTGGGCCGACGAGACCCCCGGCCCGGCCGGCCGCCACGAGCAGCGCGAGACCTATGCGCGCCTGGTCCAGGCCCTGCGCCAGCTGCCGGCACGCCAGCGCGAGGCCTTCACCCTGCGCGTGCTCGAGGAACTGGACGTGGCCACCACCGCCAGGGCCATGGGCTGCTCGGAAGGCTCGGTCAAGACCCATCTCTCGCGCGCCCGCGAGGCGCTGAAACAGCAACTGGAGGAACTGCGATGAACATGCCGGACCCGCGCATCGCACCGCCCGCATCGACGCCGGCCGCGGACGCACGCTGCCGCGCCCTGTACCGGACCGCGCTCGGCGCCACCTCGGCGCCGACCCTGGCACGGCTGCGCCAGGCACGCCAGGCGGCCACCGCCCCCGGCCACGCGCGCCACGGCTGGCGCTGGGCGCTGGCCGGCGTGCCGGCGCTGCTGGCCCTGGCGCTGGGGCTGCACCCGGCGCTGCATCCGCCGACGGCGCCGGTTCCCGCCCCTGCCGCTGCGGCCACCGCGCCCGCGGGCGAGGACGATCCCGGTGCGCTGCTGGAAGAAAACCCCGACCTGTACGTCTGGCTGGATGCCCATCCGGCCCTGGCGATGGAGTGAGCCCATGTCCCGCTTCCCCACTTTGCGCAATGCCGTCTGCCTGCTGTTCGCCGCCGCCGTGGCCGCCGTGCCGGGCGGCCTGATGGCGCAGTCGCGCCCGCCCGCACCGGCCGGCACCGCCGCACCGCTGCCGGACTGGGACCACCTCAGCGCCGAACAGCGCGAGCTGCTGGTCGCGCCGGTGCGCGAGCGCTGGAACGGCGCCCCGGAACAGCGCGCGCGCATGCTCGACCATGCCCGGCGCTGGCAGCAGATGACGCCCGAGCAGCGCGACAAGGCCCGCGACGGCGCGCGCCGCTTCGAGCGCATGTCGCCCGACCAGCGCGCACGCGCGCGCCTGATCTTCGACAAGACGCGCGACCTGCCGCCCGAGCAGCGCAAGCAGTGGTTCCAGCGCTGGCAGCAGATGACGCCGGAACAGCGCCAGGCCTGGTTCGACCAGAACGGCGGCGGCGCGCGCTGAAACGCCTCCGTCCGCGCCCTCGCCGCGGACGCCAAAAGCCGCCCAGCCGCTCAGTGCAGCGTGTGCGACGGCGCGTCGGACGGGGTCTCCAGGCGTTCGATCACGCCCTGCAGCGCGCTGTCGAAGGCGTCACCGCCTACGTGCGGGCGCAGGCGGCCGAGCTTGACCATCATCGCCAGTTCCTCGGGCGAGGCCACGCAGAAGCGCACGCCGCGGCGGTTCACGAACAGCCGGCGCGCGGAGATCGGGCTGATCCAGGACAGCTTGCCCGGCTGCACCTTGCCGTCGCGGTCGATGAAGTCCAGCCAGGTTCCGATCTCCATCTGCCGGAAACGCTCGGCGTCGGCATCGTCGAAGCCGCCGCCGTTGGCGGCCACCGGCGGCGGCTCCATCGGCGCGGCCGCGGCGGGCGGCAGGTTGCTGGCCGCCACCGCCGAGCGCGCCGACTCGGGCAGCGGCCGCAGCGCCTCCTGCGGCTGGTGTTCGGCGATGGCCTGCAGTGCGCCGTGCAGGACATCGATGGAGGCGTCGCACGCCTCGCCCTGCAGGCCGACGCTGGCCAGCACCTTGCGCAGCGCCGGCTGCCAGGCTTGCAGCCATGGCTTGCCGACCACGTGGCGGCGCGCCTCGGAGAGCTCGTCGAGCACGCCGTCGGCCAGGGCCAGCGCCTCGGCCACGCCGGCGCCATCCTCGCCCTCGCGCAGCAGCAGCAGGGTCAGGTGGTGGGTCCATGCCTGGCGCATGAAGTCGTCCAGCGCCGGCGGCAGGCTCACCTCGTCCAGGCGGCTGTCCAGTTCGCCGGTGGCGCGCTGGCGCGCCTGCTCCAGCTTCTCCTGGCCGCGCTGGGCCTCGGCCGCGCGACGCTCGGCGATCTCGATCTTGCGCCGGTGCCGGGCCAGGAACTCGCGGAACTCCTCCTCCAGGGTCAGGAAGATGGCCAGGTTCTCGTTGAACTCGGCCACCAGCCGGTCGACCACTTCCTCGACCTTGCCCATCAGCGCCTGCTCGGCCGGGGTCTGCCCGGTGTTGCCCTCGCAGGCCTCGGCCAGCGAGTTGAGCAGGCGCCGCGCCGGATGGGTCTTGTGCACGAACATCTTGCGGTCCAGCAGCGCCACCTTGACGAAGGGCACCACCAGCCGGCCGATCAGCTCGCGCGAACGGCCCTCCAGCTCGCGCTCGTCGAGCATCACGTCGAACAGCATGCCGACCAGGTCGATGGCGTCCTCGTCGACCGGATCCAGGCGGGCGCTGGCCGGGTCCACGCCCAGTTGCGACACCCCGGAGAGCACCTCGCTCTTGAGCCGCTGCGCCAGCGACTCGCCGTTCTCGCCCAGCGCCGCACTCAGGGTGGCGCTGGGCGCGGCCTGCAGCAGCGACAGCACCGAAAGCATCTCGCGCTGGCTCAGCGAGCGCCCGCTGCCGGCGCCACCGCCCGCCGTGCCCGGCCCGGCGCCGGGTGCCTGCGCCCCGGTGCCGGCCTGGCCGCGGCCCTGGCGGCTCTGCTCGAGCAGTTCGTGCAGTGCCTCCAGCATCAGGCCCTGGGCCTGGCTGGCGCCATAGCCGCCGGGTGCCGCGCCAGGCTCGCCACCACTACCGCCACCGCCACCGGCTTCGGCCTCGATCCCGTGGGCCTGGGCCCAGCGCTGCAGGAAACGGCTGGCCCACGGCGGCGGCGCGCCCGGGCCCTCCTCGTCGGCGGCGAACGCCGCCGCGGCCGGCGGCGGCGAAGCCGACGCCCGGCCCTGGCGGCCCAGGTCCGGCAGCACGCCGGCCTTGAGCAGGGCGGCATCGAGCGCCGGGTACAGCGACGTCACTGCCCCGACCAGCGCGCGCTCGAACAGCTTGAACAGCACCAGCCGCACTTCCGCGGCCAGCTCGGCGCTGGCCAGCGCCTCGTGCACGGCCACGCCGATGTGGTCCGGGCCGACGGGATCGGTGTCCGGCGCCAGGGCATCGACGCCGGCGACCCAGCCGAGGCGGGGCTCCATGCGCGCCAGTACCGCCTTGGCCTCGCGCTGCAGCACCGAGGCCAGGTTGCGCACGGCCAGGCGCGATTCGAGTTCGTCCTCGCCGACCAGGCTCAGGCCCTCGGCCGCCGGGCCGGACAGCACCGCCTCGGCCGACAGCGGCGTGCCTTCGGCCAGGGCGCGCCAGGCGCGGTCGAGATGGGCCCGGAAGCGGCCGGCGATCTGGCCGCCGCGGCGGCGCATCTCGCGCATGCCGTCGAGGAAACGCATCTGCGCCGGGCCGGCCTGCTCGGCCCGGTCGAACAGGGCGTCGTCGGCACGTGCCAGCGTAGCCGCGAACGTCTCCGCCAGCGCCGGCACCATCATCGCGTGGGCGCGCTCGAGCAGCTGCGGATCGCGTGGGCCGGACACGGCGGGACTGGACATGGCGGTTGCGGGGCTCCCCACCCCGGGCTTCTCGTTCGGTCACGCGCCCCTGTCACGCGTGCAGACATGGTAGCGATTCGGGAGAAAGGGGCAATGTGATCGCGGCCGCAGTCTGCCGCGTCGCGTCGCCTTGCGACCGGGCGCCGGGCGCCGCCCCCGCGCTAGGCCGCCACCGGGCGCTCCAGGCGGTCCACCGCGGCCTGCATCGCCGCATAGAACGCATCCTCGTCGCGGTGCAGCGCCACGCGCTGCAGCTGCACCATCAACGCCAGTTCCTCCGGCGACACCACGTGCAGGCGCGCACCGCTGCGGTCCACGAACATGCGCCGGCCGGAGATGGGGCTGATCCAGGCCAGCTTGCCCGGCCGGCGGCGCCCCTGGCGGTCGACGAAATCCAGCCACGTACCCAGCGGCAGGCTGCGGAAATAATCGGCGGTGACATGGTCGAAGCCGGCCTCGGTCTCGGCCGGGTCGATCAGGACGGACGACGCCACTGCCTCAGCCGCGGCCGCCTCCGGCGCCGCTTCCTGCGGCGACGACGGCGCGGCCGGCACGTCGGCCGGCGGCACCGGCGCCTGGTCGCAGGCCGTGGCCAGCGCCTCCCATTCGTCCTGGGCCCGGTCGGGCGCGAGCCCCTGCCCGGCCCACAGCGCCAGCAGCGCGGCCTGGTGCTCGTGCAGCCAGCGCCGGCGTGCCTGCGGTTCGCCGGGAATCTCGCCCAGCGCCATGGCGCGCACCAGGCCGGCGCCGTCCTCGCGCAGCGCCAGCTGCTCGATGCCGGTGCGCCACGGCCCGGCCAGGAATGCGGCGAAGGCCGGCGGCAGCGCGCGGGCGCGACCGTGTTCGCGCCAGGCCTGGTCGGCCAGCGCGCGCGCCTGCGCGCGGCGCTCCTCGGCCCGCTGCATTTCCCCGGCGCGGCGCTCGGCGATCTCGGCCTTGCGGCGGAACTGCTCGTAGTGGCGCGACAGCGCCAGCGCGGCGGCCAGGAAGGGGCCGAGATGCTCGTGGTAATCGGCCACGACCTGGTCCACCGCCTCCTGCACCTGCTCGAGCATGGTCTGTTCGGCCGCGGTCGCCCCACCGTTGCCGTCGCAGGCATCGGCCACCAGGTTGAGCAGGCGCCGCGCCGGATGGCCGTCGCGCACGAACAGGCCCGGATCGAGCAGCGCCACCTTGGCCAACGGCACCAGCAACCGGCCGAGCAGCTCGCGCTGCGGCGGCTGCAGGGTGCTCTGCTCCAGCACGGTCTCGAACAGGCGGCCGACCAGGTCCAGCGCGTCGGCATCCAGCGGATGCAGGCGGGTGCTGGCCGCATCCAGCCCGAGCGAGGCCGCGCTGGCCTGCACCGCGCGGCGCAGGCCCAGTCCCAGCGACCCGCCGCCCAGCAGGACCACGTCGCCGAAGCCGGCGCCCGGCCCCATCTGCAGCAGCGACAGCGCCGAGACGAGCTCGTCGCGCGCCAGGATCCGTCGCCCGGCGGCCGCGGCCTGGTCCGGCTCCTCGTGCCGGCGGGCGTCGCGCAGCAGCTGCTGCAACGGTTCGGGCAGGTGCACGCGCGGTATTGCCTCGCCCGCCGCCGCGCCGGTATCGGGGGCGTCGTCGGCATCGATCGCGTCCACGTCCTCGCCGGGCACGGCCCATTCGGCGAAGAAGCGCGCGATCCAGTCCGGCTGCGCTTCCTCGGCTTCGCCCTGGCCGTCGCGCGGGATGCCGCGGCGGCGCGCGCGCGGCTCGGGCAGCTCGCGCAGGTGGGCCACGTCCTGCAGGCGTGCCTGCAACGTGGCGTACAGGCCGCCCACGCCGGCCACCAGCGGCGCCTCGAGCCGGCGCACGATGGCCAGCTGCACTGGCGCGGCCAGGGTCAGCGGCGCATAGGCCTGCCGTACTGCCAGGGCGATGTGCTCCGGTCCGAGCGGGTCGGTGTCGCCGTCCACGCGCAGTCCGCACACCAGGCCGAGGTAGCGCTCCAGGCGCATCAGCTCCGGGCGCCAGCGGTGCTGGATCGCCCCGGCCAGGTTGCGCACGGCCAGGCGCACGTCCATGTCCTGTTCGCTGACCAGGGCGAAGCCGGCGCCGGCCTGGCCGTGCAGGCGCTCGGCCGACAGCGGGCGCCCGGCTTCCAGTGCCTGCCAGGCCCGGGCCAGGTGCGCGCGGAAGCGCGCGACCACTGGCTCGCGCTCGCGCCGCAGCTGGGTGATGGCCTCCAGGTAATCCCCCTGGCCGCTGCGCAGGCTGCCGGCGATGCGGAACAGCTCCTGTCCCAGCGGCGCCTGGGCGCCATCGAACACCCCTGCAAGCGCCGGCAGCATCAGCTCGCGGATGCGTTCGAGCAGCTCCGTGTTGCCGATCACGGATGCTTCGTGGAACGGCGGATTCGTCATGGCCTCCCTTCGACGTCCGTGGCGCAACGGCGGGTGCACCTATAATTCATGATGCACGTCTCGAAAAGATGAATCATGACCGATCCTGCCCTGCTGCAAGCGCTGGACCAGCGCCGCTCGGTACCCTCGCGCCAGCTCGGCGAGCCGGGACCCGATCCCGCCACGCTGCTGCGCATGCTGCGCGCGGCGGTGCGCGTGCCCGACCACGGCAAGCTGGTGCCGTTCCGGTTCCTGGCGGTACGCGGGGATGCGCGGCTGGCGCTGGGCGACTTCCTCGCCGCGCGCGCGCGCCAGCGCGACCCGCAGGCGCCGGAGCCGGCCATCGCCAAGGACCGCCAGCGCTTCGCCCACGCGCCGCTGGTGGTGGTCGTCGTCGCCTGCCTGCACGACAGCCCCAAGGTCCCGCCGGTGGAGCAGTGGATGACCGCCGGTTGCACCTGCTTCGCCCTGCTGCAGGCGGCACAGGCGTTCGGCTACGGGGCGCAGTGGCTGACCGGCTGGGCCGCCTTCGATCGCCCCGTCGCCACCCACCTGGGCCTGGCCGGGAACGAGCACGTGGCTGGCTTCATCCACATCGGCACCGCCCAGGTGCAGGCGCCCGAGCGCGACCGCCCCGATCCGGCGACGCTGCTGGCGGACTGGCGCCCGTGAGCGCCGACGGCGCCCCGGTGCCGCCGCGCCCGCCGCTGGTGCTGGTCGATGCCAGCGTCTACGTGTTCCGCGCCTGGCACGCCATGCCCGACAGCTTCGTCGATGCCGAGGGCTGGCCGGCCCAGGCGGTGCACGGCTTCGCCCGCTTCCTGCTGGAACTGCTCGAGCGCGAGCGCCCGCGGCACATCGCGGTGGCCTTCGACGAGGCGCTGGACGGCAGCTTCCGCAACGCGCTCTATCCGGCCTACAAGGCCAACCGCGCCCCGGCCCCGGACGAACTGCGCCGCCAGTTCGCGCACTGCAAGGCGCTGTGCGCGGCGCTCGGCCTGGGCGTGCTGGCCGATGCCCGCTACGAGGCCGACGACCTGATCGGCAGCGCCCTGCACGCGGCCCGTGGCGACGGCTTCCGCGGCCTGATCGTCTCGGCCGACAAGGACCTGTCCCAGCTGCTGCGCACCGGCGACGAGCAATGGGATTTCGCCCGCAACCAGCGCTGGGGCGCGGCCGGCGTCAAGGCGCGCCACGGCGTGCACGCCGAACAGATCGCCGACTACCTGGCCCTGTGCGGCGACGCGGTGGACAACATCCCCGGGGTGAGCGGCGTCGGCGCCAAGACCGCGGCCATCCTGCTGGCCCACTTCGGCAGCCTGGACGCACTGCTGGCGCGCATCGACGAGGTGCCGTTCCTGCGCCTGCGCGGCGCCGCCCAGGTTGCCGTGCGCCTGCGCGAGCAGCGCGAGCACGCGCTGCTGTGGCGGCAGCTGACCACCATCGCCCTGGACGCGCCGCTGGCGCTGCCGGCCCACGGCTTCGCCCGCGGCGCGGCCGATGCGGACATGCTCGACGGGCTGGTCCAGGCACTGCGCCTGGGCCCGCTGACCCGGCGCCGCCTGCGCCTGGCGGCGGGGCTGCCCGATCCCTTCAGCCAAGAGGTTTCCATCGCATGAGCATCGACAACGACGCCGCGCCGCGCGTGGTCTGGGAAGGCAAGTACCAGCGCATGCTGGTGCGCGGCACCTGGGAGTACACCGAACGCACCAACCCCGGCAGCGTGGCGGCGATCATCATCGCCGTGACCCCCGAGGACAGGATCGTGTTCGTCGAGCAGTTCCGCATCCCGCTGCAGGCGCGCACCATCGAGATGCCGGCCGGTCTGGTCGGCGACATCCATGCCGGCGAATCGATCGAGCAATCGGCCATCCGCGAACTGGAAGAGGAGACCGGCTGGACCGCCGAGCACGCCGAGGTCCTGGTGGTCGGCCCGGTGTCCTCCGGCGCCAGCCGCGAGCGCGCGGCGATGGTGCGCGTGACCGGCCTGCGCAAGGTCGGCCCCGGCGGCGGCGACGCCAGCGAGGACATCACCGTGCACGAGATCCCGCGCGCGCAGGCCCCGGCCTGGCTGATGGAGATGGGCCGGCGCGGCTACCAGCTCGATCCCAAGCTGTGGGCGGGGCTGTGGATGATCGAGCATGCCATGGACGGCCGTCCGCGCTGAGTGCAGCGCCGCGTCCCCGGCGCGCTCCGGGCGGCCGAGGCGCGCGGCCTCAGTCGGCCGCCGCGCGCGCGTAGCGGCGCTCCACCTCGAACCGGCTGCCCGGCCGCGGGATCGGCCCCTCGGCCTTGACCTGCACCGCCAGCACCCCGGCCTCCGGCTCGGTATAGCGGTAGTCCACCTGGATGCCGTTGCTGGTCTGGATGTGCAGGCCGAGCTGGCCGTCCTGGTCCTGCAGGCGGGCCTGCACGCCCGGGGCGATCTCCACCGGCGCCCCGGACAGCGGCAGCACCACGCTGTCCGAGCCGTGCGGGCGCCCGAACAGCACCGCCTCGCGGGTGCGGTACAGCACCAGCGTGCCGGCCACCGGTGCGGCGAAATCCATTTCCGGGCGCAGCATCGCCGCCGCGCTGACCTGGCGGCCGCTTGCGCCAGGCGAATCGCCATGGCCGCCGTGGCCGCCGCGCCCCTCGCCCGGGCCGCCGCCGTCCGGGCCGCCCTCGCCGGGCGGGCCACCCGCGCCGCCGGCGCCGCGTCCTTCCGGAGGATGCCCGTCCCGGCCCTCGCGCGCGGCCGGCGGCGGCGCGCCGGCCTGGGCCAGCTTCGCCGCCTCCTTCTGCGCATGCTTGTTGGCCTTGGCATCGGCCTGCCAGGCCACCGGCGCATCGGTCACCACCGGCTGGGCCAGGGCGACGAACGCCGGCACCAGCAGGAACAGGGGGAACAGGCGTCGGGACAGGGACATCGCGGGCCTCGCGGCAGGGAAAGCACGCATGCTAGGCACCCGCGCCGGCGCGGATTTGCCGGCGCCGACACGTGCGCATGCCGCGCGCCGCCGGTTCAGCCGGCGTAGCGGTCCGTGGCCGCGACCAGCGCGTCCACGTGCTCGGGCTCGAAGGCCGAATGGCCGGAGGTCGGGTTGATGTGCAGCTCGCCCTTGGGCCAGGCCTTGTGCAAGTCCCAGGCGTTGACCAGCGGGCACACCACGTCGTAGCGCCCGTGCACGATCACCCCGGGGATGTCGGCGATGCGGTGGGCGTCGCGCAGCAGCTGGTCCTCGACCTCGAAGAAGCCGCCGTTGACGAAGTAGTGGTTCTCGATGCGGGCGAAGGCCAGGGCGAACTGCGCGTCCTCGTGGCCGCTGATGAAGTCCTGGTCCACGTGCAGGAAGCTGGTGGCGCCTTCCCACACGCTCCATGCGCGTGCCGCGGCCAGGCGGGTGGACTCGTCGTCGCTGGTCAGGCGGCGGCCGAAGGCGGAGATCAGATCGTGGCGCTCCACCGGCGGGATCGCGGCGACATAGTGCTCCCAGGCATCCGGGAACAGGCGGTTGGCGCCTTCCTGGTAGAACCACTCCAGCTCGAAGCGGCGCAGCAGGAAGATCCCGCGCAGCACCAGCTCGGTGACCCGCTCCGGGTGCTTCTCGGCATAGGCCAGCGCCAGCGTCGATCCCCAGCTGCCGCCGAACACCTGCCAGGTGGCGATGCCGAGCTTCTCGCGCAGCTTCTCGATGTCGGCCACCAGGTCCCAGGTGGTGTTGTCGGTCAGGTCCGCGTGCGGCGTGGAACGCCCCGAACCGCGCTGGTCGAACAGCACGATGCGGTATCTGGCCGGGTCGTGGAACTGGCGCATCTTGGCGCTGCAGCCGCCGCCGGGCCCGCCATGCAGCAGCACCACCGGCTTGCCGTGCGGGTTGCCGCACTGTTCGTAGTAGAGCGTGTGGCGCCCGTCGACCTTCAGCAGGCCGGTGTCGTAGGGCTCGATGGCGGGATAGAGGGTGCGCATGACGGGTGGCGCCGTGGAAACGGAGAAGACGCCATTCTAGCTATCCGGATGGATGCGCCCACCGCCCGCGGCGACTGCATGCAGGTCGATGCCCCGGCCGGCCCCGGCGCCGGCGGGCTCCCGGCGGACGCCGATATGGGCCGGGCGATGACCCGATGCGGGCCTGGCCCGGCGGGGGAAGCGGCATGGCGCCGGCACGCCCCGCCACCTTGGCGCCATGTTGCGCCATGCGGTGTGCCGGGGTAAAAGGCCCGATCCGTTTCACAGGCAGGAACGAAACCATGGCTTCCCTGGCCACACGCATTCGCCTGGCACGCCACCAGGCCGGTTGTTCGCAGTCGCTGCTCGCGCAGCGGCTGGGCGTGGGCCGCAGCGCCGTGGCCAACTGGGAGTGCGGCAAGGCCCATCCCAGCACCCAGCACCTGCTGCGGCTGGCAGCCACCACCGACGTGTCGCTGGCGTGGCTGGGCACCGGCGAAGGCCCGATGGCGACGCCCGCCGCCCGGGCGCCGCAGGGCGCCGCCGGTCCGCTGAGCGAGCAGGAACACCTGCTGCTGAGTGCCTTCCGGGCCGCGTCCGAGGCACGGCAACCGCACATCCTGCGCGTGGCCCTGTCCCTGGCCGCCACCACTGCCGTATCGCTGTCGGATCTGCTCTCCCCGATCGCCGGCTAGGACCGCAACCGCGGTCGCCCCCCGCCGGGCCGAGGGTCAGCCCGGCCGGCGTCCCAGGCTGACCCGGTCGCGGTCTTCCAGGTCGCGCACGGTCGCCACGCCGGCATAGCCGCCGGCTTCCAGCAGCGCGCGCACCGCCTCGCCCTGGTCCCAGCCGTGCTCCAGCAACAGCCAGCCGCCGGGCACCAGGTGCGCCGGCGCACCGGCGACCAGGCGGCGGATCGCGTCCAGTCCGTCGGCGCCGGAGGCCAGGGCCGGGGCCGGCTCGAAGCGCAGGTCGCCCTGCGCCAGATGGGGGTCGCCGGCGGCGATGTAGGGCGGATTGCTGGCGATCAGATCGAAGCGCTCGCGGCCCAGCGCGACGAACCAGTCGCCGCGGCGGAACCAGACGTTGTCCACGCCGTTGGCCCGGGCGTTGCGGGTGGCCACCGCCAGGGTCGGGCCGTACAGGTCGGTGGCGACCACCGCCGCCAGCGGCCGTTCGCGGGCGATGGCCAGGGCGACGGCGCCGCTGCCGGTGCCCAGGTCGGCCACCCGCAGCGGTTCGCCCTGCGGCAGCAGGGCCAGGGCCTGCTCGACCAGCAGCTCGGTCTCCGGACGCGGGATCAGCGTGGCCGGGGTGACCTCCAGGTCCAGCGTCCAGAAGCCGCGCCGGCCGGTCAGGTAGGCCACCGGCTCGCCGCGGGCGCGACGCTCGACCAGCCGGGCGAAGGCCGTGGCCGCATCGGCGTCCACCGGGGCCTCGCCATGGGCGAACAGCCAGGCACGGTCGCGGCCGAGCGCATGCAGCAGCAGCGCTTCGGCATCGAAGCGGTCGATCGTGGCGGCGGCCTGGCGCAGCAGCTGCGCGGCGGAAGCATCGGGCATGGGCGGGAACAAGGACGACGGGCGCTTAACCGGCCCACGTCACCATTATCCCGTGGACGGGGATTTCGATAGATGAACCCTATCTATTCGATTCCATCAATCGATTTGAGTTATCTATCGACGATTCCTATGATCATCCCCGGTCCATATCGACCCTTTGCCAACCCAAGAGGAACGCCATGTCCGTCATCAACACCGAAATCCTCCCCTTCGAAGCCGACGCCTACAAGGACGGCAAGTTCATCAAGGTCAGCGACGCCGACCTGAAGGGCAAGTGGTCCGTGGTCGTGTTCTACCCGGCCGACTTCACCTTCGTGTGCCCGACCGAGCTGGAGGACCTGGCCGACCATTACGCCGAGTTCCAGAAGCTGGGCGTGGAGGTGTACTCGGTGTCCACCGATACCCACTTCTCGCACAAGGCCTGGCACGACACCTCGGCCGCGATCGGCAAGATCAAGTTCGCCATGATCGGCGACCCGGACCACAAGATCGCCACCAACTTCGACGTGCTGCGCCCGAGCGGCCTGGCCAACCGCGGCACCTTCATCATCGACCCGCAGGGCGTGGTCCAGGCGCTGGAGATCACCGCCGAGGGCATCGGCCGCGAGGCTTCGGACACGCTGCGCAAGGTCAAGGCCGCCATCTACGTCGCCAACCACCCGGGCGAGGTGTGCCCGGCCAAGTGGAAGGAAGGCGAGAAGACCCTGGCGCCGTCGCTGGACCTGGTCGGCAAGATCTAAGCCTTGCCGCGTCCCCGCCTCCGCCCGCGCGGCGGAGGCCGGGGGCGAACCGGAGCCGGTGCCGGCCAGCCCGCCACCGCCCGCCATGCCGCCTGCGCCGGCTGCGGTTCGCCCCCCATCCCTTCCCGATCCGCCGGCAGCCGCCCGCTGCCGTCCCCCATTCGCTCATTCGCGAGGAGTCCGCACCATGTTGGATGACGCCCTGAAGACCCAGCTCAAGGCCTACCTGGAAAAGGTGGTCCGCCCGATCCACATCACCGCCTCGGTCGATGATGGCGCCAAGTCCGCCGAGATGCTGGAACTGCTCGAGGACCTGGCATCGCTGTCCGATGCCGTGAGCCTGGAAGTGCGCCGCGACGACGACGTGCGCAAGCCGTCCTTCGCCCTGACCAGCCCCGGCCAGGACATCCACCTGCGCTTTGCCGGCATCCCGATGGGCCACGAATTCACCTCCCTGGTGCTGGCCCTGCTGCAGGTCGGCGGGCATCCGTCCAAGGCCGCGCCGGAGCTGCTGGAGCAGGTGAAGAACCTCGACGGCGACTACCGCTTCGAGACCTATTTCTCGCTGTCGTGCCAGAACTGCCCAGACGTGGTCCAGGCGCTGAACCTGATGGCGGTGCTAAACCCCCGGGTGCAGCACGTGGCCGTGGACGGCGCCCTGTTCCAGGACGAGGTCGAGCAGCGCCAGGTGATGTCGGTGCCGACGGTCTACCTCAACGGCGAGCCCTTCGACCAGGGCCGCATGACGCTGGAGCAGATCGTGGCCAAGCTCGACACCGGCGCAGCCGCGCGCGAAGCCGGCAAGATCGCCGCCAAGGCACCGTTCGACGTGCTGGTGGTCGGCGGCGGCCCGGCCGGCTCGGCGGCGGCGGTCTATGCCGCACGCAAGGGCATCCGCACCGGCCTGGTGGCCGAGCGCTTCGGCGGCCAGGTGCTCGACACCATGGCCATCGAGAACTTCGTCTCGGTCGAATACACCGAGGGCCCGAAGCTGGGCGCGGCGCTGGAGAGCCACGTGCGCATGTACGACGTGGACATCATGAACCTGCAGCGCGCCGAGCAGCTGGTGCCGGCCGGCGCCGACGGCCTGGTCGAGGTCAAGCTGGCCAGCGGCGCCTCGCTGAAGTCGCGCACGGTGATCCTCTCGCCCGGCGCACGCTGGCGCGACATGGGCGTGCCCGGCGAGGCCGAGTACCGCACCAAGGGCGTGACCTACTGCCCGCACTGCGACGGCCCGCTGTTCAAGGGCAAGAAGGTGGCGGTGATCGGCGGCGGCAACTCCGGCGTGGAAGCGGCCATCGACCTGGCCGGCGTGGTCGGCCACGTCACCCTGATCGAGTTCATGGAGACCCTGCGCGCCGACGAGGTGCTGCAGCGCAAGCTGCGCAGCCTGCCCAACGTGGACATCGTCACCCATGCCCAGACCACCGAGGTCCTGGGCGACGGGCAGAAGGTCACCGGCCTGGCCTACAAGGACCGCGCCACCGGCGAATCGCACACGGTGGAACTGGCCGGCGTGTTCGTGCAGATCGGCCTGCTGCCGGTCACCGGCTGGCTGAAGGACACGGTGGCGCTGACCCCGCGCGGCGAGATCGTGATCGACGAGCGCGGCCAGACCAGCCTGCCCGGCGTGTTCGCCGCCGGCGATGCGACCACGGTGCCCTACAAGCAGATCATCATCGCCATGGGGGCCGGCGCCACCGCCGCGCTGAGCGCCTTCGACCACCTGATCCGCACCAGCGCCCCGGCCGAAAGCGCCGAGGCCAAGGCCGCATGACGGAGGCGCGGCGGGGCCCGCCCCGCCGCCACGGACCGGCATGAACCTGCGCGATCTCAAGTACCTGGTGGCCCTGGCCGACCACAAGCACTTCGGCAAGGCCGCCGAGGCCAGCTTCGTCAGCCAGCCCACGCTCTCCACCCAGATCAAGAAGCTGGAGGAGGAGCTCGGCGTGGCGCTGGTCGAGCGCGCCCCGCGCAAGGTCATGCTGACCCCGGCCGGGCGCGAGGCCGCCGAGCGCGCGCGCCGCATCGTCGCCGAGATCGACCAGCTCAAGGAGGCGGCGCGGCGAAGCCGCGACCCGGAAGCCGGCACCGTGCGCCTGGGCATCTTCCCCACCCTGGGGCCATACCTGCTGCCGCACGTGGTGCCGCGCATCCGCCAGCGCTTCCCCCACCTGGAGCTGCTGCTGGTGGAGGAGAAGAGCGACCGCCTGCTGGCCCAGTTGCACGAGGGCAAGCTCGACGCCGCCATCCTCGCCCTGCCGGTGCACGACGACCAGCTGCACACCGAATTCCTGTTCGAGGAGGCCTTCCTGCTGGCCGTGCCCGAGGGCCATGCGCTGGCGGCGCGGCCGGACATCGCCCTGGACGACCTGCACGAGCAGCGCCTGCTGCTGCTCGAGGACGGCCACTGCCTGCGCGACCAGGCACTGGACGTGTGCCATCTGGCCGGTGCCAGCGAGAAGTCCGAGTTCCGCGCCACCAGCCTGGAGACGCTGCGGCAGATGGTGGCCGCCAACGTCGGGGTGACGCTGCTGCCGGCGCTGGCAGTACAGCCGCCGGTGGCGCCGTCCCCTGACATCCGGCTGCTGCCGTTCCGCGACCGGCCGCGGCCAAGCCGGCGCATCGCCATGGCGTGGCGGCGCAGCTCGGCCATGGCCGGCTTCCTGGCGCGCCTGGCCGAGCAGTTCCGGGCCCTGCCGCCGGCGCTGCTGGCCGGGGAGGGCGAATCCGCGCCGGGCATCCGGGCCAGGGCCTGAACCGTCGCCGGGCCGGGTCTCGCCTCGGCCCGCGTTCCTCCGGACAATGGCGCGGGGCGCCGGATGCGGCGCCCTTCGTCCATCCATGACCGGAGCCTTCCGATGAACACCCATGCCAGCGGCCTGCCGCCGTCCCCCGCCGCCCCTTCCCTGATCCTCTCCAGCCACGACCTGGCCCGGCTGGAAGCCCTGCTCGAGTCGCCCGCCCTGGCACGCCTGCCGGCGGCCGCGGCCCTGGCCGGCGAACTCGAACGCGCCACCGTGGTGCCGCCCGGGCAGCTGCCGCCGGACGTGGTCGCCATGCACTCGCAGGTGGACTGCGAGGATGAGCTGGGCGGCGAGCACCACCGCCTGATCCTGGTCTACCCGCACGAGGCCGACGTGGCCCGCGGCCGGATCTCGGTGCTGGCGCCGGTGGGCGCGGCGCTGCTGGGCCTGCGCCAGGGCCAGTCCATCGACTGGCGCACCGCCGACGGACGCGCCCTGCGCCTGCGCGTGAGCGCCGTGCGCCGCCCGACCGAGGCCGCCGGCGACGCCCATCGTTGAAGCGGTTAAGGTAGCCGTCCGACACCGCGCACACCGAGAAAACCAAGCGATGACGCAGAACGAATCCAAGCTGGCCCAGCTGCGGCGCATGTCCGTGGTGGTGGCCGACACCGGCGACTACGAGGCCATCAAGCGCCTGCAGCCGGTGGACTGCACCACCAATCCCACCCTGGTGAAGAAGGCGCTGGACCTGCCGGTCTATGCCGGGCTGATCGAGCGCGAGCTGGCCTGGGGCCGGCAGCAGGCCGGCGACGCCGGCACCGTGGCGCGCCAGGTGGCCGACCGCCTGACCGTCGGCGTGGGCAGCATGCTGGCCGGGCTGGTGCCGGGCCGGGTCTCCACCGAGGTCGATGCCGACCTCTCCCACGACAGTGCCGCCACCGTGGCCAAGGCGCGCGCGTTCATCGCCCTGTACGCCGCGCGCGGCGTGCCGCGCGAGAAGGTGCTGATCAAGATCGCCGCCACCTGGGAGGGCGTCGAGGCCGCGCGCCAGCTGCAGGCCGAAGGCATCGACTGCAACCTGACGCTGATCTTCAACCCCACCCAGGCGCTGGCCTGCGCCGAGGCCGGCGCGTTCCTGATCTCCCCGTTCGTCGGCCGCATCCTCGACTGGTACGTGGCCCACGGCCAGGCGCCGGCCAGCATCGACGAGGACCCGGGCGTGATCTTCGTGCGCGCGGTGTATACCGGCTTCAAGCGCCGCGGCTTCGCCACCGTGGTGATGGGCGCCTCGTTCCGATCCACCGCGCAGATCGAGGCGCTGGCCGGCTGCGACCGCCTGACCATCTCGCCGGAGCTGCTGGAGAAGCTGGACGCCGAGTACGGCCCGCTGCCGCGCAAGCTGGTCCCCGGCGCGGCGGACCCGGTCGAGGCGGCGGCACCGGTGGATGCGGCCCGCTTCGCCGCCGCCCTGGAGGCGGATGCGATGGCCCGCGAGAAGCTGGCCGGCGGCATCGCCACCTTCGCCCAGGACCTGCAGGCACTGCGCGAGCGGCTGGGCGAGCGCCTGCGCGCCTGAGATCGACCCGCCGCGCGCCACTGCGGTGCGCGGCGGCCATCGCCTTGCCGTGCGTGGTGGCCGTCGCCTTGCCGTGCGTGGTGGCCACAGCCGACCATCGGCTGATCCCTGGGCGAAGAAGGGAGGCGGCATGGCGAAGAACGCGACCGTGATGGTCGATGGCGCGTGGCGGACAGGGAGATCGGCCTGGTGCTGCCGGCCGCGCGCGAAGGGTTCGGCGACGAGGTGGCCAGCGCCCGCATCGATGGCCAACCGCTGGAGTCGATCGGCGGGCTGCGGATCGTGCCGCAGTTCGCCCTGTCCGGCCTGGACCCGCTGGAGGCCGACCTTGGATCCTGCCCGGCGGCGAGCGCCGGCAGGCCGGCGAGATCCCGGGCCTGAGCATCCTGCCGCGCCAGCGCCTGCAGCACGGCCGGCCGGTGGCGGCGATCTGCGGCGCCACCCTGGCGCTGGGCCATGCCGGCCTGCTGGAACGGCATGCCCACACCAGCAATTCGCCCGGGTTCCTGCAGCGGCACCTGCCCGGCTACGCCGGCCAGGCGCTGTACCGGACGCAGCCGGTGGTGAGCGAAGGCGGGTTGGCGACCGCGCCGGGCATCCGCCCGGTCGGCTTCGCCTGCGCCTGCTGCATCCCGAACGCGAGGACACGATCGGGCAGGTCCGCGCGGAGTTCGTCGCCGAATTCGCCGGCGCCCGCTGAAGCCGCGCGCCTCAGCGCGGTGCTTCGGGCGGGTCGGAATCGATCACCTGCACCGGCTGGCCGGTGGTCTGCGGCAGCACTTGCGCATCGGTGGCCACCATCACCGTGCCCGGTGCCAGCAGCGGCAGCACCTGCGCCTTGAACGCTTCCGGGATCACGATCTGGTTGGCCTCGGCGGGCGTGAGCACCTGGCCGGCATCGTCCTCGTGGCCAGGCACGCCGATGGCGATCCACGACGGCTGCGGTGCGTCGGCCGCCGCATCGGCCGTGGCCGGCGGCACGTAGCCGTCGGCGACGATGTAGACGCGGGTGCCGGTGCGCGGCTGCGGCTCGTCCAGCGCGATGCGGGTGCGGCCGATCTCCACGCCGTCGCGGTAGACGAACATGATCCGGTCGCTGCGGCTGAACACGATCGAGATCGGCCCGGTGCCGGGCGCGCGCTCGGGCTCCCAGCGCCACGGCCGGCCGTCCTCCAGCAGCAGGTCCACGGTCTTGCCGGTGGCCGGGTCGATCGGGCTCAGCGGACCGGGATGGACCACGTCCACCGGCGCCTTGCCGGCCTCGGACACCACCACCGTCATGCCCATGTTGGAAGCCTCGAACAGCTTCTCGGCGAACACCGTGGGCAGGTGGATGCAGCCGTGCGACTCGGGATAGCCGGGCAGGCCGCCGGCATGCAGCGCCACCCCGCCCCAGGTCAGGCGCTGCTGGTAGGGCATGGGGGCGTTGTCGTACTCGTTGGAGTGGTGGTCCTTGTCCTTCTGCAGGATGGTGAACACGCCGGTCGGGGTCTCGTAGCCCTTCCTGCCGCTGCTGATGGTCGACACCCCCACCAGGATGCCGTTGCGGTACACGTAGGCGCGCTGCTCGGTCAGGCTGACGACCACCGCCATCGGCCCCAGTGCCTTGCTGTCGCCGCCCCAGATCCATTCGCCGGGCTTGAGCTGCGAGGGCGCGGTATCCACGCTGCTGGACTTCGGCGCGCCCCAGGTGGGCGCCGCCAGCGCCGGGACGGCCAACAGCAGCAGGGACAGGGCCAGGACGAACGGCCGGCAGAATGCAGCGGAGAGGGACATGCGGGGCGACTTCCATTTCGGAAACAGGGCCAAGTCTATGGCCTGGCATCCCTCCCCGGGCAGATCGCGCCGTCACCGCGCCTGCCCCGGGGGCGAGGAGGAAGGAAGAGGCCGTGGACCTGCGTTCCCGCCGAGCGATGACGAAGCAGCCCCGGGCACGCGCAGGCGCGGCGTCCCCGGTTTGGCCTGCCGGTGAGTGGACGACAAGCCCCGGCGACGGCCGCATCGCCGCTTCGCGGCCGCCGCCGCGCCTGCGCGGCATATGGTCATCGCCAGGCGTCATGACGGTTTTCCCGAAGCCGCGTTTACGTTGGGCACCCCCCATCTGCACCGGCCCGACCATGCCCCAAGCCCGCCTGAGCCGTCGCGTCTTCCTCGGAGGGGCCGGTGCCGGCCTGGCCTCGCTGCTGCTGCCCTGGCCGGTCCTCGGCCAGGCCCCGCCGCGCACCACGCCGGTACCGCAGGTGGACGCGCTCAAGATCCGCGTGGTCACCGACGGGCTGTCCTACGCGCTGGCCAAGAGCGGCCGCGAGGGCGACGTCGATGTCGTGCGCCCCGGGCACTTCCTGACCAGGGACGCGCCACCGGGCAAGGCGCTGATCGGCGAGTTCGGGCTGTCGCTGCACGCCGAGTCGGTGCTCGGCGCGCAGACCCGGCGCGTGCTGGTCGATTTCGGCTATACCCCCGAGGCGATCAACAACAATCTCGAGCTGCTCGGCATCGACGTGTCGCAGCTGGACGCGCTGGTGCTCAGCCACGGCCACTACGACCATTTCGGCGGCATGGCCGGCTTCCTGGACAAGCACGGCCCGGCGCTGAAGCCGGACATCCCGCTGTACCTGGGGACCGAGGAGGCGTTCTGCGCGCGCCGCTACACCAGCAACGGTGGCAACTACGGGGTGATCGACCGCGCCGCGCTGCAGGCCGCGCACGTACGCGTGGCGTCCTCCGACGCGCCGGCCCTGGTCGCCGGCCACGCCCTCAACACCGGGTACATCCCGCAGGACGGCTTCGAGAAGGTGCTCTCGCCGACCCAGTACCGGGCCGGCCTGGACGCGGCCGGCAACGGCTGCCGGCCCGACCGGCTGGCCGATGCGCACGACCACGACGCCGACGTCCCCGACGACTTCCACCACGAGGTCGCCACCGCCTACCACCTGCGCGGCAAGGGGCTGGTGGTGCTGACCTCGTGCGGCCATCGCGGCGTGGTCAATTCGGTCAAGCGCGCCCGGGCCGTGTCCGGCGTGGACAAGGTGCACGCGGTGATCGGCGGCTTCCACCTGGCCCCGCACGGGCCGGACTACGTGGCCGAGACGCTGGACGGCCTGCTGGCGCTGGACGTGGACCACATCGTGCCGCTGCACTGCAGCGGCGAGCCGTTCTACGAGCTGGCCCGTGCCACCGCGCCAGAGCGCCTGATCCGCGCCTACGTCGGCACCACGCTGGGGTTCAGCGCGTAAGCGTGGCGGCGGTGTCCGCCGCGCTCGCCACCTGGCGTGGCGGCTGCTGCAGCCGCGCCTGGGCGCAGCGCGCCAGCGCCGAACGTGCCAGCCAGGCCTGCTCGGGGTAGTAGGAAAAGACGAACTGGCCGTCCTTGAGCTGGTCGATGATCGGCTTGGCCACCGCCTTGCGCAGCGCCGGGCAGCCCCAGCTGCGGCCGAGCCGGCCCATGCGCCGGCCGTTGTCGGCATCCACGTAGGGGGCACCGTGCATGACGATGGCCCGGCTCATCGCCGCGTCGTTGAAGCCCGCGTCGAGCCCGTCCAGGCGCAGCGAATAACCGTTGCGCCCCTGGTAGGTGCCGCGCGTGTAGAACAGCCCCAGGCTGGAAGCGTGGGTGCCGTCGTCGTTGGAGAAGCGGGTCGGCACGTCGCCGCCGGAGCCCTGGCCGTGCGCCACCCACTCCCGGTACAGCAGCTGCCGGGCAGCCAGGTCGAACACCCACAGGCGCGGGGTCAGCGAGGAACGGCTGTAGTCGATCACCGCCAGCCGGGTGGCGTCGCGCCCGGTGCCGGAGGCCTGCGCGCAGCGCATGGCCGACAGGCCCAGCGCCAGCACCTGCGGATCGGCGCCGGGCGCCAGGCGGGCCAGTTCCTCGCCGGTGGGCATGGCGGTGGGCATGGATCCGCCCCCCGCCGCCGGCGCCAGCGGCGGGCGCAGCGATCCGGCGGCATCGGGCAGGCGGGCGGGTTCGGCGGGCGAACGTGCGCCGGCCGGGGCGATGGCGGCGGCCAGCACGGCCAGGGCGGGAAACAGGAAATACTTCATGGCAGGCGATTCAGGGCAGGGACGGGGGAGAACACGGAAGGCACGGCGCCCTTGCTTATCCCGGCGACGGCGTGGCCGCCACGCCCACGCCGAGCGGGCAACTCACCCCGGTGCCGCCGAGCCCGCAGTAGCCGTCCGGGTGCTTGGCCAGGTACTGCTGGTGCTCGTCCTCGGCGAAATAGAACGGCGGCGCCGGGAACACGATCTCGGTGGTGACCGGCGCGAAGCCGGCCTCGGCCAGCCGCGCCTGGTAGGCGTCGCGGCTGGCCAGCGCCGCCGCGTACTGGGCGCGCGAATGGCAATAGATGGCCGAGCGGTACTGGGTGCCCACGTCGTTGCCCTGGCGCATGCCCTGGGTGGGATCGTGGCTCTCCCAGAAGGTGCGCAGCACGGTGTCCAGGTCGACCCGGGCCGGATCGAATACCACCCGCACCACCTCGGCATGGCCGGTCAGCCCGGAGCACACCTCGCGGTAGGTGGGATGGGGCGTGTAGCCGCCCTGGTAGCCGACCGCGGTGACCAGCACGCCCGGCAGCTGCCAGAAGCGGCGCTCGGCGCCCCAGAAGCAGCCCATGCCCAGGTCGATGACCTCGGCGCCGGCCGGATACGGCCCGCGCAGCGCCTGGCCGCCGACGTAGTGCACGTCGTGCAGCGGCAACGGCTCGGCGCGCCCGGGCAGCGCCTCCTCCGGCCGCGGCATGCGCTGCTTGAACGCGCCGATGCCCAGTCCCAATGCTTCGCCGATGCCCAGCATCGTGTTCCTCCTCAGGCCGGCGCCAGGCCGGAATCCAGATCTTCCTGCGAGGTGGGGACGGCGGCGGCGGCGTCCAAGTCCAGCGCGCGCACCGCCGCCTGCGCGGCCGGCAACGATTCATCCGGCACGCACACCCGCAGCACGCCGAACAGCGGCAGCTCGCCGGCCCCGCCCAGCAGCGACTCGCCCAGCACGAACACCGGGATCCCGGCATCCTCGATCGCGTGGCGCGCCAGGTGGGCATCGATCAGGTTCGCGGCGTGGTAGGCGACCTTCATGGCGCGGCTCCGGCAAGGGACTTCGAAGATACGCCTGGCGGCCCGGCGCGATAAACTGCCGGCCTCCTTGCATTCAGTTCCGGCATGTCCAGCACGCCTTCCGACACTTCTTCTTCCGCTTCGGCGCCCGAGACCCCCATCGCCGACGCCCTGCCGGAAAAACGGGATTTCATCCGCCAGATCGTCCGCGAGGACCTGGCCAGCGGCCGCCAGCACGCCATCCGCACCCGCTTCCCGCCCGAGCCCAACGGCTACCTGCACATCGGCCACGCCAAGGCGATCTGCCTGGATTTCGGCATCGCCGCCGAGTTCGGCGGGCGCTGCAACCTGCGCCTGGACGACACCAACCCGGCCAAGGAAGACCCCGAGTTCGTCGCCGCGATCCAGGACGACGTGCACTGGCTGGGCTTCGACTGGGCCAGCCTGCGCCACGCCTCGGACTACTTCCAGGTGCTGTACCTGGCCGCCGAGAAGCTGATCGCCGACGGCAAGGCCTTCGTCTGCGACCTGAGCGCCGAGCAGGTGCGCGAGTACCGCGGCACCCTGACCGAGCCGGGGCGCGAATCGCCGTGGCGCGGGCGCAGCGTCGAGGAGAACCTGGACCTGTTCCGGCGCATGCGCGCCGGCGAGTTCCCGGACGGCGCGCGCACGCTGCGGGCGAAGATCGACATGGCCGCCGGCAACATCAACCTGCGCGACCCGGCGCTGTACCGGATCAAGCACGTCGAGCACCAGAACACCGGCAGCGACTGGCCGATCTACCCGATGTACGACTTCGCCCATTCGCTGAGTGACGCCATCGAGGGCGTGACCCACTCGCTGTGTACGCTGGAGTTCGAGGACCACCGCCCGCTGTACGACTGGTGCGTGGACAACGTCGACCTGGCCGGCCATCCCGAGCTGCTGCAGCCACTGCTGGACAAGGGCTTCCCGAAGGAAGCCGGCAAGCCGCGCCAGATCGAGTTCTCGCGGCTCAACATCAACTACACGGTGATGAGCAAGCGCAAGCTCACCGCGCTGGTCGAGGACCACCTGGTCGACGGCTGGGACGACCCGCGCATGTACACCCTGCAGGGCCTGCGCCGGCGCGGCTACACCCCGGCGGCGCTGCGCCTGTTCGTGGACCGGGTGGGCATCAGCAAGCAGAACTCGGTGATCGACTTCTCGGTGCTGGAAGGCTGCCTGCGCGAGGACCTGGATGCGCACGCGCCGCGGCGCATGGCGGTGGTCGAGCCGCTCAAGCTGGTGCTCGCCAACCTGCCCGAGGGCCACGAGGAACGCCTGACCTTCCCCAACCACCCCAAGGACGCCACCTTCGGCGAGCGCCAGGTGCCGTTCTCGCGCGAGCTGTGGATCGAGCGCGAGGACTTCGCCGAGGTCCCGCCCAAGGGCTGGAAGCGGCTGGTGCCGGGCGGCGAAGTGCGCCTGCGCGGGGCCGGCATCGCCCGCGTGGACGAGGTGGTGAAGGACGCCGCCGGACAGATCGTCGAGCTGCGCGGCTGGCTCGACCCGGAATCGCGCCCGGGCATGGAGGGCGCCAACCGCAAGGTCAAGGGCACCATCCACTGGGTCAGCGCCGCGCATGCGGTGGAGGCGGAGATCCGCCTGTACGACCGCCTGTTCTCGGTGGAAAAGCCCGACGACGAATCCGAGGGCAAGACCTACCGCGACTACCTGAACCCGGAATCCAAACGCAGCGTGCGCGGCTACGTCGAGCCGGCCGCGGCGCTGGCGGCGCCGGAGCAGTCGTTCCAGTTCGAGCGCACCGGCTACTTCGTCGCCGACCGCCGCGACCACGCGCCGGACAAGCCGGTGTTCAACCGCAGCGTGACCCTGCGCGACACCTGGGCCAAGTGAACCGGGGCGGGCCGTGGACCCAGCCTCCTCCCTGAGCCTGCGCAGCTACGGCCCGGACACGGCCGCCCACCGCCACGACCACGCCCAGCTGGTGCTGCCGCTGCGCGGCACGATGGCGCTGGACATCGACGGCCGCGGGCTGCGCGTGGGCGCCGCCCGCGGCGCCTTCATCGCCCCGGGCGAGGCCCACGCCTGCTCGGCACAGGCCTGCGACCGCTTCGCGGTGATCGACTGCAGCCTGGCCGACCTCGGCGAGGCCACGGTGGAGCGCCTGCGCCGCGCACCGAACCTGGCAGTGCCCGCGCCGGCGCTGCACCTGCTCGGCTACCTGGCCACGCTCGGCGCAGCGCATGCCACCCTGCCGGACGACGTCGCCGGCCATTGCCTGCCGCTGCTGCTGGCCGGGCTGACCGATGCCGACGCACCGCGGACCCGCCTCGACGCGCTGGCCCGGCAGGTGGAAGCCGCAGCCGGGGAGTCCTGGCCGGTCGAGCGCATGGCGCGCGTGGTCGGCGTCGGGCCGGCCCGCCTGCATGCGCTGTTCCGCCGCGAGCTGGACACCACCCCGCAGGCGTGGCTGACCGGACTGCGCCTGCGCGAGGCGATGGCCCGCCTGGCCTGCAGCGACCGGCCGATCGCCCGGATCGCCCAGGACGGGGGCTGGTCGGACCAGAGCGCCCTGACCCGGGCCATGCGGCGCGTGGCCGGCTGCACGCCGGCCACCTACCGTCGCCGCCATCGCGGCTAGCCCGGGCCGAAACCGGCGAGCTTCGGCCAAGACGCCTGCCCGCACCACCGCGATGCTGCCCCGCATGACGCATGCCACGCCCGCCTCTTCCCGCCTTGCCGCCGGCATCGCCTGCGGCGTCGGCGCCGGCGCGCTGTGGGGCCTGGTGTTCCTGGCCCCGCAGCTGCTGCACGACTTCTCCCCGCTGCAGCTGTCGGCCTCGCGCTACCTCGCCTACGGGCTGGTGGCGGCGGTGGTGCTGGCGCCGCGCTGGCGCCGCGCCACCGCCGGGATCGGCGCCACCGAGTGGTGGGCACTGGCGCGCCTGAGCGTACTCGGCAACCTGCTCTACTACGTGCTGCTGGGCACCGCGGTGCAGTGGGCCGGCGGCGCGGCCAGTTCGCTGATCGTGGGCATGGTGCCGGTGGTGGTGACCCTGGCCGGCACCCGCCGCGGCGGGCTGGGCGAACTGCGCCGCCTGGCCGGGCCGACTGCGCTGTGCGTGCTGGGCATGGCGCTGGTGGCGACGCAGGCGCTGGCCGCCGGCGATGCCCATGCCGTGCCGCTGGGCCGGCGCGTGGCCGGGCTCGCCTGCGCCTTCGGCGCGCTGCTGTCCTGGTCGGCCTATTCGGTGGCCAATGCGCGCTGGCTCTCGCGCCTGCCCGCCACCTCGGCGCAGGACTGGTCGCTGCTGACCGGCGTGGTCACCGGCGCGCTGGCGCTGCTGCTGGCGGTACCGGCCTTCGTGCTGGACGCCGCGCCGCACCGCGGTGCGGACTGGCTGCGCTTCTGGGCCGTGGCCGCGGTGCTGGCGGTGCTGGCCTCGGTGGTCGGCAACGCGCTGTGGAACGGGGCCAGCCGGCGGCTGCCGCTGGCGCTGGTCGGGCAGATGATCGTGTTCGAGACGGTGTTCGCGCTGCTGTACGCCTTCGCCTGGAACCGCCGCGGCCCCACCGCCCTGGAACTGGCCGCCATCGCCAGCCTGCTGGCCGGCGTGCTGTGGTGCGCCTGGGTGCACCGCCCGCGTCCGCCGTCGGGCTGAACGGCACGCACGCCGGGCCGGTTTAGGATGGGCGGGCCACCCGACCGGAGTCCGCCATGAACACACGCCCGTCCGTGTTGCCCGGCCTGCTGCTCGGCGCGCTGCTCGGCCTCGTGCTCGGTGCCTGTTCGGCGGCGCCGGCCGCCGCCCCGACGCCGCGGGCGGCCGGCGACGGCCTGCCGGTGCAGGTGGACACGCGCTGCCGCAGCGACGCCGATTGCACGGTCAAGAACGTCGGCAACTGCTGCGGCGCGTTCCCGACCTGCGTCAACGTCGCCAGCCCCACCGATCCGGACGGGGTGATGGCCCAGTGCCGGGCCAGCGGCCGCATGAGCGTGTGCGGGTTCCCCCAGGTCACCGGCTGCAGCTGCGTATCCGGCCAGTGCGTGGCCAACTGGGAGTGCGGCAAGGCCCATCCCAGCACCCAGCACCTGCTGCGGCTGGCAGCCACCACCGACGTGTCGCTGGCGTGGCTGGGCACCGGCGAAGGCCCGATGGCGACGCCCGCCGCCCGGGCGCCGCAGGGCGCCGCCGGTCCGCTGAGCGAGCAGGAACACCTGCTGCTGAGTGCCTTCCGGGCCGCGTCCGAGGCACGGCAACCGCACATCCTGCGCGTGGCCCTGTCCCTGGCCGCCACCACTGCCGTATCGCTGTCGGATCTGCTCTCCCCGATCGCCGGCTAGGACCGCAACCGCGGTCGCCCCCCGCCGGGNCGCTGATGCTGCACACCCAGGTCCACCTCACCCTCCCCGCCTGGATCGACGCCGCCGTCGATACCGACCGCGCCTATCCGGGCGATGCCGACAAGGTCGGCCTGGCGATCGCGCTGTCGCGGCTGAACGTGGAACACGGCAGCGGCGGCCCGTTCGGCGCGGCGGTGTTCGGCCCGGACGAGCGCATCATCGCGGTGGGCGTGAACCGGGTGGTGCCGCAGCACACCTCGCTGGCCCACGCCGAGAACATGGCCTACATGCTGGCCCAGCAGAAGGTGCAGGATTTCCGCCTCAACGCCACGCGCGCGCCGGTCACCCTGGCCACGTCCTCGCAGCCGTGCTGCCAGTGCTACGGCGCCACCATCTGGGCCGGCATCGACCGCCTGCTGATCGGCGCGCGCGCCGAGGACGTGATGGCGCTGACCGAGTTCGACGAAGGCCCGCTGCCGGCCGACTGGGTCGGCGAACTGGAGCGCCGCGGCATCGCCGTGGTCCGCGACGTCGCCCGCCAGGAGGCCTGCGCGGTGCTGCGGCACTACGGCGAAGGCGGCGGCGCCCGCTACTGACGCCCTACCGGAGCCGCATCGTGGACGCCCTGCTTTGCTACTGTCGCGCCGGCTTCGAGCCGGAGCTGGCCGCCGAACTCGGCGAACGCGCCGCCGAGGCCGGCCAGCCCGGCTACGCGCGCGCGCGCCGCAACGACGGCTATGCCCTGTTCTTCTGCGAGAACGCCGACGCGCTGTCGCGGCAGCTGCCGTGGCGCACGCTGGTGTTCGCGCGCCAGAAGATGCGCGTGATCGCCGAACTGGAAGGGCTGCCGGCCAGCGACCGCATCGCCCCGATGCTGGCGGCCCTGGCCGGCCACCGCCCGTTCGGCGACGTCTGGGTGGAACATCCGGATTCGGACGCGGGCAAGCCGCTGGCCGGGCTGGCGCGCAGTTTCGGCAATGCCCTGCGCCCGGCGCTGCGCAAGGCCGGCCTGCTCGGCGAGAAGGCCGATCCGCGCCGCGGGCGCCTGCACGTGTGCTTCCTGGACGGCGACCATGCCGTGCTGGGCGCGGCCGACCCGCGCGACAGTGCGCCCTGGCCGCTGGGCATCCCGCGCCTGCGCCAGTCCGCGGACGCACCCTCGCGCTCGGCGCTGAAGCTGGAGGAAACGCTGCTGACCCTGCTCGATGCGGACGAGCGCGCGGCCTGGCTGCGCCCGGCGATGACCGCGGCCGACCTGGGGGCCGCGCCCGGCGGCTGGACCTGGGTGCTCACCCGCCACCACGTGCGCGTCACCAGCGTGGACAACGGCCCGCTGCGCCCGCAGCTGCTGGATACCGGCCTGGTCGAGCACCTGCGCGCGGACGGCTTCCACTGGCAGCCGCCGCAGCCGCTGGACTGGATGGTCTGCGACATGGTCGAGCAGCCGCGCCGCGTCGCCGCGCGCATGGCCACCTGGCTGCGCGAAGGCTGGTGCCGGCGCACGATCTTCAATCTCAAGCTGCCGATGAAGAAGCGCTGGGACGAGACTCGCCTGTGCCTGGACATCCTGCGCGAGCAGGCCGGCGGGCCGCTGGAGCTGCGCGCCAAGCAGCTCTACCACGACCGCGAGGAGATCACCGTGTTCGCCAGCGCGCAGGGATCCTGAGCCCGCGTCCCGGGGAAGGACGCTGCGCGCCAGGCCCGGCCGGCAACCGGCGGGGCCTGGCCAGTCCCGGTCGCGTCCCGCGCCGCCGGCCGGGACGCTGGGGCCGTCAGAAGCGCCAGTCCAGGCTCACCGCGTAGTTGCGCGGGGCCCCGTAATAGCCGATCTGGTACAGGCTGCCGATGTACTTCTCGTCGGTGATGTTCCTGACGTTGAAACGCAAGGTGGCGTTGGGCAGGAAATCCCAGGCGAGGAAGGCGTTGAGCACCGCGTAGCTGCCCTGGCGGACGGTGTAGCCGCTGTAGCTGTCCGGTGCCGAGGTAGTGCTGCTCTGCCAGCGCCCGCTGACCCCGAAGGACAGGGCGGTGTAGCTCGGCAGGCGCGCGCTGAGGGCCAGGTTGACGGTGTTGCGCGGCACCCACGCGTAGGTGCCCTGGTCGTCCTGCTCGTCCAGGCCCTCCATCTTCATGTGGGTGTAGCCGAACACCAGGTCCAGGTAGTCGTTGAGCTTGCCGGTGACCTCCAGTTCCACGCCCTTGGATTCCACGTCCTTGGGAACGTAGAAGTACTGGAAGGTGGTCAGGTCCATCCCGCCGTAGATCGCCAGCCCCTTCTGCTTGGCATCGAACAGCGCCAGGGTGGTCAGCAGCCGCTTGTCGAGCCAGTCGGCCTTGGCGCCGATTTCGTAGTTGACGCCCTTGGTCGGCGCCAGGTAGGCCTGGTTGATGTCCTGCTGGTCCTGCGGCTGGTAGATGTCCGAATAGCTGACATAGCCGGTCACGTGGCCATCGAAGTCCCAGGTCAGGCCGGCGTAGGGGCTGACGTGGCTGTCGCTCTGCTCGAACGGCACGCCGCTGGTCACGCCATCGCGATGGAACGCGGCATAGTTGAAGCCGACCACGGCCTTGAGCCGGTCGCTCAGGGCGACGCGGGTCGCGCCGTAGCCGCGCTTGAGGCGCTGTCCAAGGGTGTCCGGGGCCTGGCGCGCGCCCCAGACCGGCTCGGGGATCGCGTTGCCGGCATAGGGGAAGCCCGGCAACGCACCGAAGGCCGGATCGTCCGAATCGGTGGCGTTGTACCAGCTGTCCTGGTGGCTCTGCGCCAGGCTGAAGCCCAGCATGGCCTCCTGCTCGCGCCCGAACAGCGTGTAGCTGCCGTTGAGCGAGACCGTGCCGAGATTGGCGGTGGTCTTGTCCTGCCCCTTGTAGGGCCAGCCGTACAGGCCTTCGCCGGTGGCCGGGTCCAGCCCGGTGGTGGTGTAGGCGAAGAACAGCTGGTCGTCGGCGGTGCTGCGCCGGTAGTCGTAGGACAGCTTCAGCTTCCAGTCCGCACCGAGCTGCTGGGTGTATTCCAGGAAACCGGTCTGGTTGTTGGTGTTCCAGTAGGTCCAGTCCTGGGTGGTCGAGGCGCTGCGGCTCCACGAGGTCTGGCTGCCGTCCAGGTAGTTGAAGCTCAGCGCGCCCCACATGTTGCCGGTGCTGTCGGCCTGCTGGTACGAGTAGCCGGCCGTCAGCGTGCCGTTCTCGCCGATCTGGCCATCGACCACGCCGTACAGGAAGGTGCGCCGCTTGTCGTAGTCGCGCAGGTACGAGCCGCCTTCCTCGTGGGCGGCGACCATGCGCACCGCCCAGCTGCCGTCGGTGGTCAGCGGGCTGGAGTAGTCCACCTGCTCGCGCTTGGTCCCCCAGGAACCGTAGCTGATCCCGACGCTGCCCTGCTCGTCGTTGGTCGGGCGCTTGCGCACGTAGTTGATGGTGCCGGCGGCATTGCCGACGCCGGTGAGCAGGCCGTTGGCGCCGCGGATCACCTCGATCTTGTCGAAGCCGAACGAATCCATCGCCCCGGTGACGATGCCCCAGCCGTTGGGCAGGCCGACGCCGTCGATCTGGGTGTTCTCGATCTCGAAGCCGCGCGAGAGGTAGTTGGTCCGGTTGGTCTCCCATTCCTCGACCTGGATGCCGGTGGCCAGGCGCAGCGCATCGTTGAGGCTGTTGGCGCCGAACTGCTGCATCTGCTCCTGGCTGACCGTGCTGATCGACTGCGGGGTGTCCTTGAGGGTCAGGTCGAGGTTGGTGGCGCCGTTGCTGACGCGCTCGGCGCGCTGGGCGACGACCAGCACCTTGTCCAGTTCCGTGGCGGGGCTGCCCTGGACGGCGGTGCCGGCATCCTGTGCGTGGGCATGGACGGCGGCCAGCAGGCCCAGGGCCAGCAGGGAGGGGCGCGGCAAGCCGGCGGAGCGATGGCGAGAAATGGACATTTGACTACCCGGATGGCTGAGGTTCCGGACATGGCGATGGGCGCCATCCCCGGGGCGGCGGCATTCTACATGGAAATAATTCTTATTTGCCCGGAATCGACGGTGCACTGGCGGGCGATGGCCGCAGCCGGGCGTGGCCGTTCATCGCCGGTTGCCATCGCCGGCAGCCGCGCAGGGGCTCGCGGAACGCGGCTCGGGCCAGCCGGTACGGCTGGCCCGCCCCGCCGCGGCGGCCGCCACCCTGTCCCGGGGCGGGCGGCGGGGCCAGCCACCGCCACCCCGCGGTCCTCGGCGCCGCCGAGACTGCGGCACGACGTGGCCTCCGTTCCGGGGCCATCGGCAGCTGTCGGCCCCCGTTGCGATCTCCGGATTGCGATTTCCGGATTGCGGCTTCCGGGCTGCGGGCGCCGGCGGCCGGTGCAGGCGCCGGTTCGGGGAAAGCCATCCACCGTCCACCCCGGTCCTCGGTGCCGCCGAGACTGCGGCACGGCGAGCCCCCTCGTTCCGGAGCCATCGGCAGCTGTCAGCCCTCCGTTGCGATCTCCGGATTGCGATCTCCGGATTGCGATCTCCGGATTGCGGCTTCCGGGCTGCGGGCGCCGGTGGCCGGTGCAGGCGCCGGGTCGGGGAAAGCCATCCACCGTCCACCCCAGTCCTCGGTGCCGCCGAGACCGCGGCACGGCGGCCCCCTCGTTCCGGGGCCATCGGCAGCTGTCAGACTCGTTGCGATCTCCGGGCTGCGACTTCCGGATTGCGGCCTCCGGGCTGCGGGCGCCGGCGGCCGGTGCAAGCGCCAGGTCCGGCAAGGCCATCCACCGCCCACCCGGTCCTCGGTGCCGCCGAGACGGCGGCCCGGCGAGCCCCCTAGTTCCGGGGCCCGCGGCAGCTGTCCGCCCCCGCTGCGATCTCCGGATTGCGGCTTCCGGGCGGCTGGTGCAGGCGCCGGGTCCGGAAAAGCCATCCACCGTCCACCCCGGTCCTCGGTGCCGCCGAGACTGCGGCACGGCGAGGCCCCCGTTGCGGCCTCCGGGCTGCGGGTGCCGGCGGCCGGTACAGGCCCCGGCAGCGGCCCCCCCCTCGCCGCCCGCACCCGGCTGGCTCAGTCGCTGGCCGGCTCGCCCAGCAGGTAGCGGTACATGCTGGAAATGTCCTGCCGGGCATAGCCGGCCTCGGCGCCGGCCTGCCACAGCGTGGCGATCTGGCCCAGGCCCGGCAGCTCCAGCTCGGCCGGCGCCGCCTCGCGCCAGGCCTGCAGCGCCAGCGCCGCATCCTTGGCCCCCCACTGCAGCGCCATCTCGGTGGAGAAGTCCTGGCGGCCGATCTTGCCCAGCTTGCCCTGGATGTAAGGCGAGGCCAGCGGCCCGCCGTCGAGCGTGGCCCACAGCTGCCCGGCGCTGAACCCCAGCGCGTGCGCCAGCGCCGCGGTCTCGGCGATGCCCTCCATCATCGACACCAGCCAGGCGTTGACCACCAGCTTCATCCGCGTGCCGGCCCCGGCGCCGCCCAGCCATACCGTCGCCCGCGAAATGGCGCCGAACACCGCGGCCAGGTGCGCGCCGGCGGCCTGCGCGGCGGCGTCCCCGCGCGGCCGCGGCGGGGCCTCGCCCAGGGTGTCGCTGGAGGCCAGGATGGTGATCCTGGCTTGCTCGGCCGGCCCCTTGGTCCCGGATACCGGCGCATCGACGAAGAACAGGTCCGGCCGCCGCTGCGCGACCGCGCGCGCCAGCGCCGTGGTGCCATCCAAGCCGATGGTGCCCATCTGCACGTAGACCGCGTCCTGCGGCAGGGCCTCGAGCGCCGGCCCGCCTTGCTCGCCGGCGAGCATCACCTGTCCGGTGACCTCGGCCGTGGTCAGCATGCTGATCGCCACCGCCGCCGCCGCCGCGGCCTCGGCGGCGGTGGCATGGACGTGGGCACCGGCATCCTGCAGCGCGCGCGCCTTGTCGATCGAGCGGTTCCACACGTGCACCGGGAACCCCGCCTTGAGCAGGTTGCGCGCGAACGCCGCGCCCATGATGCCGAGCCCTAGCACCGCCACCGGCGGCCGGGTGGATTGACTGTTCATGCCGATGAACTCCTGTGTTCTTGCGAAGGATCCGGGACCGATGCTCCCGCGGGGGCGATGATGATGCCGTTCATCGCCGCCGCCCGCACGGCGCGCCCGTCTCATCCGCTGCAATGGCCGGGCGGCACACTGCGGTTTCCCCAAGGAGGCCCGCATGCGCGAGATTGAACTCCACGACCCGGCCGGCTTCGCCGCCGAATTCCTGCGGCTGACCCTGCTGCAGGGTTTCCAGTCGCTGACCAAGCGCGACCTGGAACTGCTGATCTTCGTGCTGCTCGAACGCGACGGCGCCATCGCCCACGCCGACAGCAACGCCGAGGTCGCCGCACGCCTGCGCGTCACCCCGGCCAAGGTGCGCGCCCTGCGCCGCGACGGCTACGCGCGCTGGCGTATGCTGGTGCCCGAGGATCCGGACCGGGCGATGGCGCGCATCATCGCCGCCGCGCTGACGCCGGCGGCCATCCGCGCCGGCAGCCGCCATGTCGGCGAACGCAGCCGCAAGGACGGGTTCCTGGCCGTGCGCATCGAGCATCCCGACGACGCCGCGCGCTTCGAGCAGGCCATCGTCGAGGTCGGCGCGGTGCCGGTGTACGAACGCAACCGCCAGGTGCTGGCGGTGCGCTTCGACACCCTGGTGCGCCTGTCCGAACGCTGGGGCCACCTGCAGCCGGACCCGGCCGCCGTGCTCGGCCAGCTGCGGCGCCTGGCCCCGGCCAGCGACGAGCTCGCCGCGCTGCTGGCCAAGGACCTGGGCGAACTGCACTGGCGCGACGTGCGCGAGGCGCTGAACGGGCTCGGCGCCAAGGCCGTGGCCGACAGCGCCGGCGACGGCCTGAAGGGACTGCTGCGGCTGCTGTTCCCGTTCCTGCCGGGCTGAGTGCCCCGGCGCGGCGATTCAGCCGAGCCCGGAGGCGTGGCGCCACAGCGCCGAGCGCAGCGGCGCGCAGCGCCCGGCCAGCCCCAGCGCCGGCCCGCGCGCCAGGGCCAGGTGCATCTCCTCGCTGGAGAACAGCGCGTTGATCGCCTCGAATCCGTAGGCGGCCAGGGTGTCCTCGCTGCGCCGCTCGCGCGCCCAGCGCTGCAGCCGGTGCGGTGCGTCCCAGCGCAGCCGCCGCGCCTGCGCGTGGCGCACCGTCGCCGCCAGCGCCGCCACGTCGCGCAGGCCCAGGTTCACCCCCTGCCCGGCCAGCGGGTGCACCACGTGCGCGGCATCGCCCACCAGCACCACGCGCCCGGCCACGTAGGCATGCGCCAGCTGCCGGCGCAGCGGGAATGCCGCCCGTGCAGAGGCCAACTCCATCCGGCCCAGGCGCGCGGCGAAGGCGCGGGTCAGGGCGTCGCCGAACCCGGCCTCGTCCAGGCCGAGCACGCGCTCGGCCTCGTCCTGCGGCAGCGACCACACGATCGAGCCGAGCCCTGCGTCGCAGGGCAGCAATGCCAGCGGCCCGCCCGGCAGGAAACGCTGCCAGGCGGTGTCCTCGTGCGGGCGCTCGCTGCGCACGTAGGCCACCACGCCGCGCTGGCGGTAGTCGTGGGCGGCCACGTCCAGCCCGGCCAGCCCGCGCAGGGTGGAGCCGGCGCCGTCGGCGGCCACCGCGACCGCCGCCTCCAGGCGGCGGCCATCGTCCAGGCGCAGGCGCACGCCGTCGGCATCCTGTTCCAGCGCCTCCACCCGCGCCGGGCAATGCAGCGCCACCCCGGCCGGCGCCAGCGCCGCCCACAGGCGGTCCACCAGCAGGCCGTTCTCGACGATCCAGCCCAGCTGCGCCCGGCCCAGCGCATCGGCATCGAAGCACAGCTCGCCGCCACCGCCGGCGTCCCACACGCGCATGCGCCGGTAGGCATGGGCGCGGCGCGTGCGCACGGGATCCCACACCCCCAGCCGCGCCAGCAGGGAGGCGTTGTCCGGGGCGAAGGCATACACGCGCAGGTCGCGCGGCTGCGGCTGCCAGGCGGCCGGCGCGTGGCCCTCGACCAGGGCCACCTGCAGGCCGGCCTCGGCCAGGGCCAGCGCACAGGCGGCGCCGACCACGCCGCCGCCGACGACCACCGCATCGGTGCGCGCGCGCCGGCTCACGCCGCCTGCTCCCGGCACAGCCGCGGCACCTCGCCGCGGAAGCCCATCGCCCCGCCGACCAGCAGCGACTGCAGGCCCGGCAGGCGCGCGGCGGCCAGCAGGCCGGCGCTGCGCAGCGGCCGCAGCAGCGGCGTGTCGTTGGCGGTCAGGCGCGCCAGGCCGCCGGAGAACCGCAGCGTCTGCTCGCGGTCGGGCGCGCGCCGGCGCCGGTATTCCTCCAGCAGCGCGGCGCTGCCCGGATCGGCCGCATCGCCCGGCCCGACCAGCTCGGCCAGGGTCAGCGCATCGCGCAGGCCCAGGTTGAATCCCTGCGCCCCCAGCGGATGGATGGTCTGGGCGGCGTTGCCCAGCAGCACGGCGCGTGCCCCGGCCTGCGCCTGCGCCAGCACCTGCACCAGCGGGTAGGCGCTGCGCTCGCCGCTGGCCAGCAGGCGCCCGGCGCGCCAGCCGAGGGCGCGCTGCAGGCGCGCCAGCCAGCCGGGTTCATCCAGGGCCGCCACCGCGGCGGCCTGCCCGCGCGCCACCCCGTGGACCACGCCGTAGTGGCCGTCGCCCCGCGGCAGCAGCGCGGTCGGGCCGTGGTCGCCAAAGCGCTCCCAGGCGGTGCCGTCGGGCGCGCGTTCGCTGCGCAGACGCGCCACGAACAGGGTCTGGTCGAAGTCGTGCTCGTCGATGCCGATGCCGAGCGCGGCGCGCACCGCGCTGCGCGTGCCGTCGGCACCGACCAGCAGCCGCGTGCGCAGCACGTGCTCGCCGTCGCCGTCGGCGATGCGCACGCCGCGCCAGCCCGGCTGCGCCTCGACCAGGCCGACGAAGCGGGCCGGCCGGTAGCGCACCAGTCCCGGCAGCTCGGCCATGCGTGCCTCCAGCGCCTGGCCGAAATCGCGCGCGACCACCACCTTGCCGAACCAGTCGCGGCCGTAGTCGGCCGCGGCCAGCAGCACGCGGCCGAAGTCGCCCTCGCGGCTGACATGGATGCGCCGGATCGGCCCCGGCGGGCTGCGCAGGTGCGCCATCACCCCCAGCGCGGTCAGCGCATTGACGGTGGCCGCGGAGAAACTCAGGTTGCGCTGGTCGAACACCGCCGGCAGGGCATCGGCGGCAGCGGCCTCCACCAGGGCCACGGCGGTGCCCTGGCGGGCCAGCGCGATCGCCAGGCTGGCGCCGACCAGGCCGCCGCCGACGATGAGGACATCGTGATCTGCAGTCATGGCCCCATGATACGGGGCCGCGCCGGGTACCGCCGGCACGGTCGCGGGCCGGCGCTAGAATGTCCCGTCCCCCCGAATGGCGCGTCCTCCGCATGAACGTCCCGGCCTCGTCCTCCACCCCGCTGCGCGTGTTCGTGCTCGCCGTGCTGGCCCTGCTGATGCTGGCCAGCCGCGCCCATCCGTTCGACCACTTCACCCCGCCGGATGCGTCCTGGGCGGCATTCTTCCTCGGCGGCTTCTACCTGCGCCGCTGGACGCGCTGGGCATTCCCGCTGCTGATGGCGCTGGCGGTGGCGATCGACTGGGCGGTGATCCACGCGCAGGGCATCGACTTCTGGCGCCACTACTGCGTCTCGGCCGCCTACTGGTGCCTGATCCCGGCCTATTTCGTGCTGTGGGCCGGCGGCAGCTGGCTGGCCCGGCATTACCGCGGCGCCGGCTGGACGGCACTGGCGAAGGCGCTCGCGGCGCTGGTGGTCGCGGCCGCGATCTGCCAGCTGCTGGCCCAGGGCAGCTTCTACTGGATCAGCGACAGCGTGCCGCAGCCGACCCTGGCCGGCTGGTGGCGCAACTACCTCGACTGGCTGCCGTCCTACCTGCGCACCGCCACCGCGTACGTGGCCGTCGCCGCGGTCCTGCAGGTGGCCGGCGAACACATCGCCCGCCGCCTGGCCGGGCGCGGCGCGCCGGCCGCGCGCTGATGGGCCACCGGCTCAGCCGCATCTACACCCGCACCGGCGACGACGGCAGCACCGGCCTGGGCGACGGCAGCCGCACCGGCAAGGATTCCGCGCGCGTGGCCGCTTATGGCACCGTGGACGAGGCCAACGCCGCGCTCGGCCTGCTGCTGGCGGTGCCGGGCCTGCCGGCGGACGTGCGCGACCTGCTCGCCGGCCTGCAGCACCGGCTGTTCGACCTGGGCGGGGAACTGTGCATCCCCGGCCGGGCCGTCGTCACCGCCGCCGACGTGGCCGCGCTGGAGCAGGCGCTGGATCGCTACAACGCCACGCTGCCGCCGCTGAAGGAGTTCATCCTGCCGGCCGGCGGCGAGGCCGCGGCCCGCTGCCACCTGGCGCGCACCATCGTGCGCCGCGCCGAGCGCGAGACCGTGGCCCTGTCCCGCCACGAGGCCGTGCGCCCGGAGGCGCTGGCCTGGCTCAACCGGCTCTCGGACCTGCTGTTCGTGCTGGCGCGGGTGCTGGCACGCGCCGCCGGCGCCGGCGAGGTCGCCTGGCAGCCGGCGCCGCGCGCGCCAGCCTGACACGCGCCGGCCCGCCCCTGCATACGACTTTCCGCCGACAGCGCCGGCCACGCCGACCGGCTAAAGTGGCGCGATGCTGGTCTTCTCCCACCCCGCCTGCCTGGACCACGACCCCGGTCCGGACCATCCCGAGTGCCCGGACCGCCTGCGCGTGGTGACCGAGGCCCTGCGCGGCGCCTACCCCGACCTGCAATGGCGCGAGGCGCCGATCGCCACCCTGGGCGACCTGGCGCGCGTGCACGAGCGCGAGCAGATAGACGCGATCCTGGAGCCGCGCTTCGAGGGCCACCGCATGGTCGATGCCGACACGGTGATGTCGCCCGGCTCGGCCCAGGCGGCGCTGCGCGCGGCCGGCGCCGGCGTGGCCGCGGTGGACGCGGTGATGCTGGAACAGACCGACACCGCCTTCTGCGCGGTGCGCCCGCCCGGCCACCATGCCACCGGCCAGGCGTCGATGGGCTTCTGCCTGTTCAACAACATCGCCGTGGCCGCCGCCTATGCCCTAGACAAGTACGGGCTGGAGCAGGTGGCGATCGTGGACTTCGACGTCCACCACGGCAACGGCACCCAGTCGATCTTCGAGCGCGAGCCGCGGGTGCAGTACTTCAGCAGCCACGAGTCGGGGCTGTATCCGTACTCCGGCGGGGTGCACGAGCGCGGCGTGGGCAACATCCACAACGCCCTGCTGCCGCCGGGCAGCGGCGGCTTCCGCTTCCGCAACACCTGGGCCGAGCAGCTGCTGCCGCTGCTGGAGGCGTTCCGGCCGCAGCTGCTGCTGGTGTCGGCCGGCTTCGACGCGCACATGCGCGACCCGCAGGCCGACCTGATGCTCGATACCGAGGACTTCGGCTGGATCACCGCCGAGCTGCGCCGCATCGCCCGCCACCATTGCGCCGGACGCCTGGTCTCGCTGCTGGAAGGCGGCTACGACCTGGAGGCCCTGCGCGAATGCTCGGTGGCCCACGTGGCCGGGCTGCGCTGAATCCCCGCCCTCGCCCCGACCGCGGCTTCATTGCCCGCATGCGCCCGTTGGGGCAAGCTAGCCGCCGTTTTCCGTCCCGAATAGAGCGCGTGACTCGAGTCCTCCGCCTGCTTCCGCTGCCGCTCGGCATCGCCCTGAGCCTGCCGGCCATGGCCGCCGAAAAGCCGCCGAACTGGGCGCTGTGCCCGGCCGGCGAGATCCTGCCCGGCTTCGACCAGGCGCCGCCGCCGGACCACAAGGCCGCCGCCGAGCGCACCGAACTGCCCACCGACATCGAGGGCGACCTGCTCAGCGGCACCGACGTGGTGCCCCAGTACCAGGGCAACGTGGCGGTCAAGCGCGGCGACCAGTTCCTCGGCGCGGACAGCCTGACCTTCGACACCGACACCGGCAACTACCTGGCCAAGGGCAACGTGCGCTACTCGGATTCCTCGATCCGGGTACTGGCCGATCGCGCCGAGGGCAACCAGGACAGCGACAGCCACAAGATCAGCGACATCCGCTACGAGCTGGTGGCCCGGCGCGGCAACGGCCAGGCCGACTCGGTGGACATCCAGGGCGCGACCGGGCGCATGCACCAGTCCACCTACACCACCTGCGACCCGGCCCAGCCGGTGTGGAAGATCGGCGCGCGCGAGATCGACGTGGACAACGACGAGGGCTTCGGCACCGCCCACCACGCGGTGATCCGCATCGGCGGGTTCCCGGTGATGTACGCGCCCTGGTTCAAGTTCCCGATCGACGACCGCCGCTCCACCGGCCTGCTGTTCCCGGAGCTGAGCCTGTCCGGCCGCAACGGCCTGGACTACACCCAGCCGATCTACCTGAACCTGGCGCCGAACTACGACGACACGCTGTACCCGCGCATCATGACCCAGCGCGGCTTCATGCTCACCAACGAGTTCCGCTACCTGTACGGCAGCGGCCGCGGCACCCTCAACGCGGCCTACATGCCGCACGACGACCTGCGCGACAGCTACCGCGGCCGCTTCAACTTCTCCGGCTACCACAACCTCAACAGCAACTGGCAGGCCCGCGCCAGCATCAACTGGGTCAGCGACGAGCGCTACGTGGAGGATTTCTCCAGCCGCCTGGTCGGGGTGACCGCCTCCAACCTGCAGAGCACCGTCGGCCTGTACGGCACCGGCCGCTACTGGACCGCCGGGATCATGGCCGACCGCTGGCAGCTGACCGACTACACCCTGGACGAGAGCTCGCTGGCCTACAACCGCCAGCCGCGGCTGTACCTGAACTGGGATCGCCCGTTCGGGCGCTGGTTCGAGGCCGGCGTGTACGCCGAGGCGGTGCGCTTCACCCATGGCGACGTGCATCCCAAGTACTACGATGCCGCCAGCGACGACTACCTGCACGTCCCCGGCGCCGGCTACGAGATGGGCGGCGGCTCGCGCCTGGACATCAAGCCCTACATCTCCATGCCGCTGGCCGGCCCGGCCTGGTTCCTGACCCCGAAGCTGGCCTGGCGCTACACCGCCTACCAGCTCGACAAGGACCTGGCCGACACCCTCGGCGGCAACCGCAACCCGACCCGCAGCCTGCCCATTGCCAGCCTGGACGCCGGCCTGTACTTCGACCGCGACGTCACCTGGCGCGGCACCGGCTATCTCAACACCCTCGAGCCGCGCCTGTTCTACCTGTACGCGCCCTACCGCAACCAGGACGACCTGCCGCTGTTCGACACCCGCGCCTTCACCTTCAGCTGGGGCCAGCTGTTCCGCGACAGCCGCTACACCGGTGCCGACCGCCAGAACGACGCCAACCAGGTGACCCTGGCCCTGACCTCGCGCCTGCTGCGCCAGAGCGACGGCCAGGAGAAGCTCTCGGCCAGCATCGGCCAGATCTTCTACCTGAGCGATTCGCAGGTGAACCTGGACCCCAACGACCACAGCAACGACAACGTCATCGGCCAGGGCCGGTCGGCCTGGGTCGCCGATGTCAACTACATGGTCAACGACCGCTGGACCATGGGCGCCAGCTACCAGTGGAACCCGACCTACCGCAATGCCGACCTGGCCAGCTTCCGCACCCGCTACCTGATCGGCGAGGAAGGCATCATCAACCTGGCCTATCGCTACCGGCGCAACGGCTCGGACGGCACCGACCAGCTCAAGCAGGCCGACCTGTCGTTCCTGTACCCGATCAACCCGAGCTGGAGCGTGGTCGGCCGCTACTACTACTCGCTGCTGGACAGCAAGCCGCTGGAGATCATCGGCGGCGTGCAGTGGGACAGCTGCTGCCTGGCCGTGCGCGTGCTCGCCCGCCGCTACGTGCGCAACCGCGAAGGCGAGATGAACAACGCCCTGCAGGTGGAGTTCGTGCTCAAGGGCCTGGGCTCGGCCGGGCAGGACACGGACCGCACCTTGCGCCGTGCTATTCTCGGCTACAACCGGGATGACCTCTATCTGGTCCCGCCGAGCAACACCGCGACCACCCCGGACGACTACGATCCCAATCTGATTCCATGATCAAGATTCCCTCCGCGTTCCTCGCCACGCTGCTGGCGTTCTCCATCGTGGCCGCCGTTCCGGTGCACGCACAGACCACCCAGCCCCTGGACCGCATCGCGGCCGTGGTCAACGAGGACGTGATCCTGCAGAGCGAGCTCGATCGCGCCCTGCAGAACGTCCGCAGCCAGTACGCCGGCCACGAGGACCAGCTGCCGCCCCAGGACGTGCTCGAGCGGCAGGTGCTCGAGCGCCTGGTGCTGGTCAAGCTGCAGGTCGAGCGCGCCGCCGACAGCGGCATCCGCGTCAGCGACGAGGAGCTCAACCGCGCCGTGGCCGCCATCGCTCAGCAGAACAACACCACGGTGGACGGACTGCGCGCCGAACTGGCCAAGCAGGGCATGTCCTACGACGACTTCCGCAGCTCGGTGCGCGACGAGATCACCATCCAGCGCCTGCGCCAGAGCTTCGCCCAGAGCCGCATCAGCGTGAGCGAGGGCGAGGTCGACGCGGCCCTGGCGCAGCAGGCCACCTCCGGCGCCCAGTACCACCTGGCGCACATCCTGGTGGCGCTGCCCGAGGGTGCCACCGCCGACCAGATCGCCACCGGGCAGAAGAAGATCGACGGCATCAAGCAGCTGATCGACAAGGGCGAGATGGACTTCTCCGCCGCGGCGGTGCGCTACTCCGACAGCCCCAACGCGCTGGAAGGCGGCGACCTGGGCTGGCGCAGCCTGGACGAGATCCCCAACGCGTTCGCCCAGCTGATCGGCGGCATGAGCGCCGGGCAGGTGGTCGGCCCGCTGCGCGGCCCCAGCGGCTTCCAGCTGCTCAAGCTGGTGGAAGTGCGCGACGCCAACAGCGGCGGCGCCAAGCAGACCGTCACCGAATACCATGCCCGCCACATCCTGGTGCGCGTCAACGAGCAGCAGGACGAGGCCGCCGCCAAGGCCAAGATCGACACCCTGCGCGCGCGCCTGGTCGGCGGGGCCGACTTCGCCGCCCTCGCCAAGGAGTCCTCCGAGGACGCCAGCAGCCGCGGCCAGGGCGGCGACCTGGGCTGGTTTCCGGTCGATGCCTTCGGCCCGGACTTCGGCCAGCACGTGGCCGCGCTCAAGGACGAGGAGATCTCGCAGCCGTTCCGCAGCGACGCCGGCTGGCACATCGTGCAGCTGGAAGGCACCCGCCAGACCGACGTGACCGACCAGAGCAAGCGTGCCCAGGTGCGCGAGACCATCGGCCGGCGCAAGCTGGAGGAGGAGTACAACCGCTTCCTGCAGGAACTGCGCGGCGATGCCTACGTCAACTTCCGCCAGCCCGGCCAGGATGCCGCCGCGCCGGCGGCAGCGCCGGCGACCACGCCTCCGCCGGGCAAGTGAGCGGTTGGACCCGATGCAGATGAAGAGGGCGGCCCGGCGGGCCGCCCTCTTCGCATCCGGGTGCCGGCCATGAGCATCCCGGCCCGAGACCGGGACCTCCTTGCCGGGGCCCCTGGCCGTGACATCGCAGCATTTCCCGGCCCGGGCAGGACCGGGGCAGCCTGTAGAATGCCGCGATGACTTCCGCTCCCGCCGGCTTCACCGCGCCCGCCAAGAAGGCCCTGGGCCAGCATTTCCTGGCCGATCGCCACTACATCGACCGCATCGTGCAGGCGATCGACCCCAGGCCGGGCGACACCGTGGTGGAAATCGGGCCGGGCCAGGGCGCCATCACCCTGCCGCTGCTGCGCCGCTACCCGCAGCTGACCGTGATCGAGTTCGACCGCGACCTGGTCGGGCCGCTGGCCGCCGCCGCCGCGCCGCTGGGCGAGCTCGACATCGTCCACCGCGACGTGCTGTCGGTGGACTTCACCGCCCTGGCCGCCGGGCGCCGCCTGCGCCTGGCCGGCAACCTGCCCTACAACATCTCCTCGCCGATCCTGTTCCACGCGCTCGACCACGCGGCGGTGATCCAGGACATGGTGTTCATGCTGCAGAAGGAGGTGGTGGACCGCATGGCCGCCGCCCCCGGCAGCAAGGTCTATGGCCGGCTCAGCGTGATGCTGCAGGCCTGGTGCGAGGTCACGCCGCTGTTCGTCGTGCCGCCGGGCGCGTTCCGGCCGCCGCCGAAGGTCGATTCGGCGGTGGTGCGCCTGGTGCCGCGCGTGCCGGCGCAGGTCGGCATCGACGATCCGGCGCGCTTCGCCCGGCTGGTCAAGGCCGCCTTCGGCCAGCGCCGCAAGACCCTGCGCAATGCCCTCAGGGACGTGTGCGACGCCGCCACGATCGAATCGGCGGGCATCCGCCCGGACGCCCGTGCCGAACAGCTGGCGGTGGCCGACTTCATCCGCCTGGCGAACCTGCCGCCGGCTTCCTGACACCCACCCGGCGCGGCATCTGGGCGCAGGCGCGTCCTGGCCCTAAACTGTGTGCATGAACGAGCTGCACGCCCGGACCGCCATGGCCGCCCCCCCTCGCCTGGTCCGGCCCATCCGGGAGGCCCGCCGATGAGCGTGTGGGCCATCGGCGACCTGCAGGGGTGCTACGACGTCACCCAGCGGCTGCTGGAAAAGATCCGCTTCGACCCGGCCGCCGACCGTCTGTGGTTCTGCGGCGACCTGGTCAACCGCGGCGGCCAGTCGCTGGAAACCCTGCGCCTGGTGCACTCGCTGCGCGAGCACTGCGAGGTGGTGCTGGGCAACCACGACCTGTCGCTGCTGGCCGTCGGCGCGCGCAGCGAGGAGGAGCAGCGCAAGGTCAACGCCGACCTGCTGCGCGTGGTCACCGCCCCCGACCGCGACGATCTGCTGGACTGGCTGCGCCTGCGCCCACTGGTGCAGGTGGACCGCGAGCTGGGCTGGATGATGGTGCACGCCGGCCTGGCGCCGAAGTGGACCACGCAGCTGGCCGAGAAGTACGCGCGCGAGGTCGAGCAGGTCCTGCACGGCAACAACTACCGCAAGCTGCTGCGCAACATGTACGGCGACAAGCCGGTCTGGTCGCCGTCGCTGACCGGCCACGACCGCCTGCGCGCGATCATCAACTTCTTCACCCGGATGCGCTACTGCACCCCGCGCGGGCGCATCGGCATGGAGGACAAGGGCACCCCCGGCACCCAGGCGCAGGGCCTGTACCCGTGGTACGAGGTGCCCGGCCGGGTCGAGCGCGACCTCAAGCTGGTGTTCGGGCACTGGTCCGCGCTCGGCCTGACCATCACCCAGGGCGTGCACGGCATCGACACCGGCGCGGTCTGGGGCGGCAAGCTCACCGCGCTGCAACTGGACAGCGAGGACCTGCATGTCGTGCAGGTACCCGGCCTGGACGTGCCGGCACCACCGCCGCAGGCCCGACCGCCGCGCCGGCGCCCGCAACGGCGCAAGCAGGGCGGCAAGCCCGCGGCGGCGACCAGCGGCGACTGAGGCGCCGCCCCAGGCGGCTCAGGCCGGCACGCGCCGGTGCAGCTCGACGAAGGCGAAGGCAAACGGATGGCGGGCATCGGCCGGATGCGCGCTGCGCGACGTCGCCTGCCACTGCCCGGCGGGCAATGGCGGGAAGAACGCGTCCGCGTCGGCCAGGATCGTGTCCACGCAGGTCAGGTGCAGTACCTCCGCCCGCGGCAACAGCAACGCGTAGACCTCGCCGCCGCCGATCACCCACAGCTCTCCGGCCCCGGCCGCGGCGGCCCGGGCGATGGCCGCCTCGGGCGAGGCCAGCGCCTCCATGCCGGCGAACGGCGCGCTGCCGGAACGGCTCAGCACCAGGTTCAGCCGCCCCGGCAGCGCGCGTCCGAGCGATTGCGCGGTCTTGCGCCCCATCAGCACCGGCTTGCCCAGGGTCAGCGCCTTGAAGTGCTTCAGGTCGTCCGGCAGGTGCCAGGGCAGAGCGTTGTCGCGGCCGATGGCGTGGCGGCGGTCCATCGCCGCGATCATCGACAGCCTCATCGCGATGCCCCGGCGTCGGCCCAGGCCGCCAGCAGCGGCGCCACATCCTCGCGCCCGGCCCAGCGATCGGGCAGGTACAGGTGGCGGCCGTCACGCCCGGCCACATAGACGAAACGACCGCGCCACACCCGCACGACGTCGCCGCGCGCCTGCAGGCGCACGCCCTCCTCGTCGCCGGCGCCGAACACCAGCACGCCGTCGCGCAGTTCCAGCACCAGGTCCGGCATCGCCGCCTGGCCGGCCAGCGCGCGCCGCCGCCAGCGCCGGAACTCCACCACGGGCATGCCCGCCAGCACCGCGGCCAGCAGCACCAGCACCGCCACCGGCGCGGCCAGCAGCGGGCGCGCCGCCGGTTGCCACAGCAGGCAGGCGAGCCCGGCCCCGGCCAGCAGCAGCGCCGCCAGCAGCGGCCAGCGCTGGCGGCTGCGGAACGCCAGCCACTGCAGGTAGTGCCCGCGCAGGTAGGCCATGTCGCGCCGCAGGCGCACCGGCCCGGCCGCGGCCGCGCTCACACCGCCACCGGCGCCTTGATCGGCGGATGCGGGTCGTAGCCTTCGATGGCGATGTCGTCGTAGCGGAAGCCGAACACGTCCTTCACCGCCGGATTGAGCCTGAGCCGCGGCAGGGCACGGGGCGTGCGCGCGAGCTGCTCGCGCGCCTGCTCGACGTGGTTGGAATACAGGTGCGCGTCGCCGAGCGTGTGCACGAAATCGCCCACGCCCAGGCCGGTGGCCTGGGCCACCATGTGGGTCAGCAGCGCGTAGCTGGCGATGTTGAACGGCACGCCCAGGAAGATATCGCCGCTGCGCTGGTACAGCTGGCAGCTGAGCTTGCCGTCCACCACGTAGAACTGGAACAGCGCATGGCAGGGCATCAGCGCCATCGCCGGCAGGTCGCCGACGTTCCACGCGCTGACCACCAGCCGGCGCGAGTCGGGATTGCGCCGGATCTCCTCGACCACCCACCTGATCTGGTCGATCTCGCTGCCGTCGGCCGCCTGCCAGCGCCGCCACTGCTTGCCGTACACCGGGCCGAGCTCGCCGTCCGCGTCGGCCCACTCGTCCCAGATGCTGACCTTGTTGTCCTTCAGGTAGGCGATGTTGGTCTCGCCCTTCAGGAACCACAGCAGCTCGTGGATGATCGAGCGCAGGTGCAGCTTCTTGGTGGTGACCAGCGGGAAGCCTGCGTTGAGGTCGAAGCGCATCTGCCAGCCGAACACGCTGCGCGTGCCGGTGCCGGTGCGGTCGGACTTCTCGGTGCCGTGCTCGAGCACGTGCTGGAGCAACTGCAGGTACTGCTTCATGGCCTGGCCTCCGCCGGCGGCGGCACCGGCTGCAGGATGGGGGCGCGGCGCGAGAGCGCCAGCAGCACCAGGCCGAGGACGACCAGCGGCAGGCTCAGCACCTGGCCGCGGGTCAGCCAGCCGAAGGCCACGTAGACGCCGTTGTCGGGCATGCGCACGAACTCGATGCAGAAGCGGAAGATGCCGTACAGCAGCGCGAACAGGCCGGAGACCGCATAGCGCCGGCGCGGCTTCATCGAGAACGTCCACAGCACCGCGAACATCACCACGCCTTCCAGGAAGGCCTCGTAGAGCTGGGAGGGATGGCGCGCGTAGCGATCCAGCAGGCCGGCGGCGTACTGCTGGTGGATCTGCGCGGCCGACAGCAGCTGTTCCATGGCCGGCTGGCCGGCGGGCACGTCCGACAGCGGCGCGCGCGGGAAGATCACGCCCCAGCCGGCTCCGGTGAACTTGCCCCACAACTCGCCGCCGACGAAGTTGCCGACCCGGCCCAGCCCCAGGCCCAGCGGCACCAGCGGGGCGACGAAATCGACCACGTCGAAGAAGTGCTGGCCGTGCCGGCGCGTCCACCACGCCACCGCCACCAGTACGCCGACCAGGCCGCCGTGGAAGCTCATCCCGCCTTCCCAGACCTTGAACAGGACCAGCGGGTTGTGCAGGAAATCGCCCAGCGCATAGAACAGCATGTAGCCGATGCGCCCGCCCAGCACCACGCCGAGCATCGAATAGAACAGCAGGTCGGAGAAGCCGTCCTGGGTCACGCCCGGCAGGCGCCCGGCCCGTACCCGCAGCCGCCCCAGCCACCAGGCGGTGACGAAGGCCAGCAGGTACATCAGGCCGTACCAATGCACCTGGACCGGACCGAGCGAGAAGGCGATGGGATCGATCTGGTGCAGGTAGATCATGGGCGCAGCGGGAACCCGCAGGGGAGAGGCCGCCTATTCTGCCATCCGCGTCCGCGCACCGGCCGAACCGCGTTCAACCGAGCAGTTGCGGCCGGTCCGGCAGGGCGTCGCGCGGATGGCCCTCTTCCGGCGGCGGGAAGTGCTCGGCCAGCAGCGCCGAGACCGCGGCCACGCCGTCCAGCGCGGCCTGCTCGGCCTGCCCCTGGCGCAGCAGCGCCTCCATGTGCCGGCAGATCGCCTGCCAGCGCGCCGCCTCCACCCGCGTTGCGGCGCCGCGGTCGGCCACGATCTCGATGGCGTGGTCGGCCAGCAGCAGGTAGATCAGCACGCCGTTGTTGTGCTCGGTGTCCCAGGTGCCCAGCCGGGCAAAGGCCTGCAGCGCGCGTTCGCGCGGGGTGGTCCGGCGCCACAGCGCCGACGGCGGCAGGTCCTGCTCGATGGCCAGCATCACCTGGCCGCCGTGGGTCCGCTCGCCGGCGGCGATCGCCGCGGCGATGCGGTCCATGGCCGCCGGCGGGAACAGCCTGCGGGCCGAAGGCGAGAACACATGGCGCCACCAGCGCATCACCAGCTCCCCGAGGCGCCGCCGCCTCCGCTGCTGCCACCGCCGCCGGACCAGCCACCACCCCCACCGCAAGCCCCCCCAGCCGCCGCGGTTGACGAAGTTGCCCAGCGAGATGCCGAGCAGGCCGTAGAACAGGCCGAACACGGCGGCGAGCCCGGCCACCGGCAGCAGCGAGGAGAACAGCCAGGCGACGACGCCGGCCGCCCCGCCGGTGAACAGGCTGCGCAGCGGCCGCGGGGCGCGGCCGAAGATGCCGCGCACGACGCTGGCGGCGATGAAGGCGGCGAACAGGGCGAAGATCCAGTCCGGGCTGCGATCGCCCTGGCGGGCCGGGTTGCTGGCGACCGGTGCCGGCAACGCCTCCTCGCCATCGACCAGCTTGACCAGCACCGCGGTGGCGTCGACGACGCCGCCGGCATAGTCGCCCTGGCGGAAGTGCGGGACCAGGTATTCCTGGATCACGCGGTTGGCGATGGCGTCGGGGATCGCCCCCTCCAGCCCGTAGCCGGGCTGGATGCGCACGCGGCGGTCGTCCTTGGCCACCACCAGCAGCACGCCGTCGTCCACGCCCTTGCGCCCCAGCTTCCACTGGTCGTAGACGCGCTGGGTGTACTGCTCGATGGTCTCCGGCTGGGTGCTGGGCACGATCAGCACCTGCAGCTGGCTGCCCTTGCGCTGCTGCAGGTCCTGCGCCTGCTGCACCAGCTGCTGCTTCTGCGCCGCATCGAGGGTGCCGGTGGTGTCCACCACTGGCGAGTCGAGCGCGGGGATCGCCGCCAGCGACTGCGCCAGCGCGGCCAGCGGCAGCACGGCCAGCAGCAGCGCCAGCAGCCCCCACTGGCGCCGACGCGACGCGCGCACGGGACTCATGCCCTCGCCCGGGAGGCCATCGCCACGGGGCTCAGTTCGTCGGTGCCGGCTGCGGCGCCGCCGGCTGCGGGGCCGGGCTGCCGAAATCGACCGTCGGCGCCTGCGAGACCTGGGCCTCGTTGGCGACGCTGAAGTTCGGCTTCTCCTTGGCGCCGGTGACTTTGGCGGTGAGCACCTGCGGGAACTGGCGGATGTAGGTGTTGTAGTCCTGCACCGACTGGATGTAGCGGCCGCGCGCCACGGTGATGCGGTTCTCGGTGCCCTCCAGCTGCGCCTGCAGGTCGCGGAAGGACTGGTCGGCCTTCAGCTGCGGGTAGTTCTCGCTGACCACCAGCAGCCGCTGCAGCGCGCTGCCGAGCTCGCCCTGCGCCTGCTGGAACTGCTGCAGCGAGCCGGCATCCTCGGCGTTGACCTGGATCTGGCCCACGCGCGAGCGCGCCTCGGTGACCTGGGTCAGCACCTGCTGCTCGTGCTGGGCGTAGCCCTTGACCGTGTTGACCAGGTTGGGGATCAGGTCGTAGCGGCGCTGGTACTGGTTGAGGACTTCCGACCAGGCCGCCTTGGTCGCCTCGTCCTTCTGCTGGATGGTGTTGTAGCCGCAGCCGCCCAGCAGCGAGGCGAGCAGGACGAGGATCAGGGAACGCGACAGGCGCATGGCGTGACTCCGCACGTGGATACCGGCGGCAAGCATGCCACGGGGCGGGTCACGTTGGCACTCACGCCACGCGGCGGGGCGTCATTGCTCCGGCCCGGCGATGCCGCGCGCCTCGGCGCGACGGCGCATCAGCAGGTTGAGCACCTCCACCAGCACCGAGAAGCCCATCGCCGTGTAGATGTAGGCCTTGGCGACGTGAATGTCGAAGCCATCCAGCACCAGCACCACGCCGATCAGCAGGATGAAGGCCAGCGCCAGCATCTTCACCGTCGGGTTGTGGTCGATGAATTCGCCCAGCGGGTTGGCGGCCAGCAGCATCACCGCCACCGCCAGCAGGATCGCGGCGACCATCACCGGGATGTGGTCGGCGATGCCGACCGCGGTGATCACCGAGTCCAGCGAGAACACGATGTCCATCACCGCGATCTGCGCGATCACCAGGCCGAACACCGCGGTGGTGCGGCCGGCGCCGGGATCGGCCTCCTCGCCGCCATTGATCAGCTCGCGGATCTCGCTCACGCCCTTCACCAGCAGGAAGCCGCCGCCGACGATCAGCACCAGGTCGCGCACCGAGATGCCCATCGCGCCGATGTGGAACAGGTCGCGCTGCATGTGCGCCAGGTAGGCCAGCGACACCAGCAGCGCGATGCGCGTGCAGCAGGCCACGGCGATGCCCAGGCGCCGCGCCAGCGGCCGGCGCGGCTCGGGCAGCTTGCTCACCGCGATCGAGATGAACACCAGGTTGTCCACGCCCAGCACGATCTCCAGTGCCGACAGGGTGAACAGGGTGATCCAGACTTGGGGATCGGCCAGGAATTCAAGGGACATCGCGGTTGTGGACCTCGCAAAGGGAAAGGGGGGAGCGCACGGTCACAGCCGGGGCGCGACCACGATCAGCCCCCAGCACAGCGCCACGTTGAGCAGCAGCACGAACACCGCGGCCGAGCCCATGTCCTTGGCGCGGCCGGCCAGCTCGTTCCATTCGGCGCCGTAGCGCTCGATCAGTGCCTCGATGGCGGAATTGACCAGTTCCATGGCCAGCACCAGCAGCACCGGGCCGGCCAGCAGCACCTTCTCCACCGGACCGTGCCCCAGCCACAGGCCCAGCGGGACCAGCACCACCGCCAGGCACGCCTCCAGGCGGAAGGAGGATTCGTGCCGCCAGGCCGCGCGCAGGCCCTGCCACGACCAGCGCGTGGCCATCAGCAGGCGTTGCGGGCCGCGCGGGAGATTGCCGATCTTGTCAGCCATGCCGGCCCCCGCAGGCGCAGGCGCCGACCAGACGGCCGGGAGGATTCATCGCGGGGACGAAGGAGGCGTGGAGTGCGCATTTTGCCATATCGGCCCGTTCCACGCCCCGCGCTACCATTTCGGCCCTGCCCAACGCGTATCGCCGCCATGTCCCGGTTCCTGCTGCTGCTCGCCTGCCTGCTCGTGCTGCCCGCCGGCGCCGCCGTGCCGCTACCGGATCCCACCCAGGTCTCCAACGGCGGCTGGGAGGCGGACATGCAGCGCTTCGCCGCGCTCGACGCCGCCACGCCGCCACCGCGGCATGCGCTGCTGTTCGTCGGCAGCTCCTCGATCCGGTTCTGGGACACGCTGGCCACCGACTTCCCGGACTGGCCGGTGATCAACCGCGGCTTCGGCGGCTCGCAGGTACGCGACGCCACCGCATACGCCGGCCGCATCGTGGTGCCCTACCGCCCGCGCGCGATCGTGTTCTACGCCGGCGACAACGACATCGAGGCCGGCCGCAGCCCGGAGCAGGTGCGCGATGACGTGCATGCCTTCGTGGTGCGCGTGCGCCGCGACCTGCCGCGGGTGCCGGTGTTCTACCTGTCGATCAAGCCGAGCCCGTCGCGGCAGGCGCTGTGGCCGCGGATGGCGCAGGCCAACGCGCTGGTGCGCGCCGACCTGGAACGGCTGGACGACGTGCACTACGTGGACGTGGCCACGCCGATGCTCGGTGCCGACGGCCTGCCGCGGCCGGCGCTGTTCCGCGCCGACCGGCTGCACATGCAGCCCGCCGGCTACGCGCTGTGGACCCGGGCCCTGGCGCCGGCGCTGCATGCACGGCTGGACGCGGCCGCCCGCTGACGCGACCGTAACCCCGGCGGTGCTATCCCCGGTGCCGACAGCCACCGAGGAGGACGCCATGACCGCCACGCCGCGCCCGGTACCCGAGGGCTTCCACAGCATCACGCCCTACCTGGTCGTCGACGGCGCCGCCGCCGCGATCGACTTCTACCGCGAGGCCTTCGGCGCCGAGGAGCTGATGCGCCTGCCGATGGGCGAGAAGCTCGGCCATGCCGAGATCCGCATCGGCGACAGCATCGTCATGCTGTCCGACGAATGGCCGGAGATGGAGCTGCTCGCGCCCCCGCACCGCGGCGGCGCCACCTCCAGCTGCGTGCTCTACGTGGCCGACGTCGATGCCGCCTTCGCCCGCGCGCTGCAGGCCGGCGCCCGCGCCGAGCGCGCGGTGGAGACCCAGTTCTGGGGCGATCGCACCGGCACCGTGGTCGATCCGTTCGGCCACCGCTGGTCGCTGGCCACGCACGTGGAGGACGTGCCGGACGACGAGATGCGCCAGCGCATGCAGGCCTGGAGCGCGGCCGCCGAGGTCAGCTGACCCCGGCGCGCCGCGCCCGGCTCACTGCTGGCGCAGCGCCTCGATCGGGTCGAGCTGGCTGGCCTTGCGCGCCGGGTAGTAGCCGAAGAACAGGCCGGTGGCCACCGAGAAGCCGGCCGCCAGCGACACCACCTTCCAGTTCAGCGCCACCGGCAGCGATCCGAACCGGCTGGCCAGCAGCGCGCCGGCCACACCGATGGCGATGCCGATGGCGCCGCCGCCCAGCGAGATCAGCATCGCCTCGGCCAGGAACTGGCGGCGGATGTCGCCCGGGCCGGCGCCCACGGCCATGCGCAGGCCGATCTCGCGGATGCGCTCGGTCACCGACACCAGCATGATGTTCATGATGCCGATGCCGCCGACGATCAGCGAGATCGTCGCCACCGCCCCGAGCAGCCAGGACATCAGCCGCGTGGTCTCGTTGCGGGTGGAGACGATCTGGGCGATGTTGCGCACGCTGAAGTCGTCCTCGGCGCCGGGCTTGATGCGGTGGCGCTGGCGCAGCAGCGATTCCACCTCGCCCTGCACGTAGTCCAGGTCCTTGGCGTCGGCCACGGTCAGGCTGACCTGCATCACCGCCCCCGGCGGCAATCCGGCGATGCCCATCAGGCGCCCGCGCCCGGTCTCCAGCGGCACCAGGACCACGTCGTCCTGGTCCTGGCCGAAGCTGCCCGGCCCCTTGGGCTTGAGCGTGCCGACCACCTCGAACGGCACCCGCCCCAGGCGTACCGTCTGGCCGACGCCGCTGTCGTCGCCGAACAGGGTCTTGCGCACGGTGTCGCCGAGCACGACCTTCTTGGCCGCCGTGCCGTAGTCCTGGGTGTCGAAGCCCTGGCCCTGGTCCAGCGTCCAGCTGTTGATGGCGAAGAAGTCCGGCTGCACGCCCTGCCAGCTGGTGGAGGCGTTGTTCTCGGCATACACGGCCTGCACGCTGCCGCGCAGCAGCCCGGCCACGTACTGCACCTCCGGGATCTGCTCGCGGATCGCCGCCACGTCGCCCTCGCGCAGGGTGAAGAAGCTGGCCGCGCTCTGCCGCGCGCCGCCGCCGCCCGGCCCGCGCCCGGCACCGGGCATGATGTCCAGGCGCTGCGCGCCGAGGCCGGACATCTGCTTGTCGATCTGCGCCTGGGTGCCCTGCCCGACCGAGACCATCACGATCACCGCGGCGATGCCGATGATCACGCCCAGCGAGGTCAGCGCGCTGCGCATCCAGTTGCCGCGCAGCGAGTACAGCGCGGTGCGCAGGATGTCGGCGAAGGTCATGGCGTCGCCTCCTGCAGGTGGAGCCGGCCGTCGTGCATCACGTAGGTGCGGTCGGCATGGGCGGCCACGCCCGGGTCGTGGGTGATCAGCACCACCGTATGGCCGGCATCGCGCAGCCGCTTGAACAGCGCCAGGATCTCCTCGCCGGTGCGGCTGTCGAGCGCGCCGGTGGGCTCGTCGGCGAGCAGGATCGGCGGGTCGTTGATCAGCGCGCGGGCGATGGCCACGCGCTGCTGCTGGCCGCCGGACAGCTCGCTGGGGCGATGGCGGGCGCGCTCGCCCAGGCCGACCGCCTGCAACGCGCGCTGCGCGCGCTCGGCGCGCTCGGCCACCGGCACCCGCGCGTAGGACAGCGGCATGGCCACGTTCTCCAGCGCATCCATCCTCGGCAGCAGGTTGAAACCCTGGAACACGAAGCCGATCTTGTCGCGGCGCAGCGCCGCCAGCTGCTCGGCGTCGAGCGTGGCCACGTCCACGCCGTCGCACAGGTAGATGCCGGCGGTGGGCGTGTCCAGGCAGCCGATCAGGTTCATCAGCGTCGACTTGCCCGAGCCGGACGGGCCCATGATGGCGACGAAGTCGCCGCGGCCGATGTCCAGGTCCACGCCGTCGAGCGCGACCACCTCGGCCTGGCTGCCGGGCGAATACACCTTCTCCAGGCCACGGGTATGGATCACCGCCGCGGCCGCGCGGGCGGCCATGCTCATCGCGCCGCCCGCTCGCCGGTGACCAGCAGGTCGCCGGCCTTCAGGCCGCCGCCGGCGATCTCGGTGCTGCTGCCGTCGCTGGCCCCGACCCGCACCGTCACCGGCCGCGGCTTGCCGCCCACCAGCCGGTACACGGCCACCCGGCGCGCATTGACCAGGGCCGCCAGCGCCGCATCCCAGCGTTGCTGGCGATCGGCGTCGAGGCTGGCGCGGAAGGGCGCGAAGTCCTGCTTGATGCGCTCGGCCATGCGCTGGCGGATCTGCGCCTGCAGGTCGCCGCCGCTCCCACCGGCGCGCGGCGCCGGTCCCATGCCCGGCGGCGGCATGGCCGCACCGGTACCGGCACCGGCCGCGGCGGCCGGGCGCCGCGCCTGCTGGCGTTCGCGCATGGCGGCGAGCGCGGTATCGAAGGCCGCCTGCTGCTCGGCGGACAGGTCCAGCCCGGCCGCGGCCTGGGCCAGGTCGTCGCCGAGGCCGCCACCGCCCTCGCCCTGCGGCGGGCGCGGCGCCGGCGCGGCACCGGCCGGCGCTGCCGCGGTGCTGGCCTCGGCCGGCTTGTAGCGCAGCGCGGCGCTGGCCACCTTGAGCACGTCGCGGCGCTCGCTGACGGCGATCTCGGCATTGACCGTCAGCCCCGGCAGCAGGGTGCCGTCGCTGTTGTCCACGGTGACCACCACCGGGTAGGTCACCACGTTGTTGGTGGTGGTGGCCGACAGCCGCACCTGCTCGACCGTGCCCTGGAAGCGCCGCTCCGGGAACGCGTCGGCGGTGAAGCTCACCGACTGGCCGGCCTTGACCTGGCCGATGTCCGACTCGTCCACCGCCAGCTCGATCTTCATCTTCGACAGGTCTTCGGCGATGGTGAACAGCTCCGGCGACTGCAGGCTGGCGGCCACGGTCTGGCCGGGCTCGATGCTGCGGGTGAGCACCACCCCGTCCACCGGCGCGCGGATCACGGTGCGCTCCAGGTTGATCTCGGTGGCGTGGGTGGAGGCGAGCTGCTGGACGATCTGCGCCTGCGCCGAGTTCACCGCCGCGCGCGCCTGGTCCAGCGCGGCGCGGGCCAGGTCGACGTCGCTGCGCGCGACAAGCTTCTGCTCGCCCAGCTCGGCCTTGCGGGTGTAGTCCAGCTCGGCGTTCTTCAGCGTGGCCTGGGCGTTGGCCAGGGTCGCGCGCGCGGCGGCCACCAGCGCGTCGCCCTGGCGGATCTGCGCCTGGTAGGTGCTCGGGTCGATGCGGGCGATGACCTGGTCCTTCTTCACCGGGTCGTTGTAGTCCACCAGCACGTCGGTCACCTGGCCGGAGATCTGGCTGCCGACGGTGACGGTGGAGATCGCGCTCAGCGTGCCGGTGGCCGAGATCGCCACGCGGATGTCGCCGCGCTCCACCGGTGCGGTGCGCCAGCCATCGGCTGCGGCGCTGCCGCGCTGGTGCCACGCATACCCGCCCGCGGCGGCGACGACGAGCACCGCCAGCACGGCCAGCGCCCAGCGCCAGCGGGAGGAACGGGAAGGAGCACGGACGGGACCACGGGGAGAAGGCTGGGACATGGCGGATCGCGTGGAGGGGATGCCTGCCACCAACGCCCGGGCGCGCCCGGCGTTGACACGAAGCGCCGGAAACCCCGGAGGCGGCCGGCCACCGGATGGCGCCGCGGGCCGCCTCCCGCGCTATTGCGCCGACGCCGTGCCGTCCCGCCGGCTGCCCCGGCCGCCCGGTTGCCCACACCCGGCAGAAACGGCCGAGGCCCCGGGCGTTGCATGCCCGGGGCCTCGGTGCGGCTTCCGCGTTCGACCTCAGCCGGCCGGCTGGGCGATGTCGGCGATGCGGTAGCCGGCGCTCTGCACGGTGTGCAGCAGCGGCCGGTCGAACGGCTTGTCGATGATCTTGCGCAGGTTGTACAGGTGGCTGCGCAGGGTGTCCGAATCGGGCAGGCCGTTGCCCCAGATCTCGCGCTCGATCTCCTGACGGCTGACCACCCGCGGCGATTCGCGCATCAGGATGGTGAGCAGCTTCAGCCCGATCGGCGAGAGCTGCAGCTCGGTGCCGGCGCGGGTGACGCGCATGCTGACCGGGTCGAGCACCAGGTCGGCCACCTTGAGCACCTCGGCCCCGACCTGGCGGCGCTCGCGGCGGATCAGCGCGCGCAGGCGCGCCTCCAGTTCCTGGATGGCGAACGGCTTGGTCAGGTAGTCGTCCGCGCCCTGGCCCAGGCCGGTGAGCTTGTCGTCCAGGGTGTCGCGGGCGGTGAGCATCAGCACCGGCGTGGACTTGCGCGCCTCGTTGCGCAGCCGGCGGCAGACCTCGATGCCGTCCAGGCGCGGCAGCATCAGGTCCAGGATGATCACGTCGTAGCTGTTCTCGGCGGCGAGCCGGTAGCCGTCCAGGCCATCGAGCGCGTAATCCACCTCGAAACCGCGTCCTTCCAGGTATTCGCCGATCAGCTCGGAGATGTTGCGGTTGTCTTCAACGATCAGGACAAGGCCCGACGTTTCCTTCGTCTGACGCATGGGATGCCTCTGTCTTCAGCTTTGTGAAAGATGCCGGGTCCGGCATCTACATGGCGTGAAGACCGGGCGTCACAGCAACGGACGCAGCCGCGGCCAGACGTTGTCCAGCACCCGCGGCTGGCCGGCGGCGGTGGGATGCAGGCCATCGGCCTGCATCAGGCCGGGCTGCAGCGCCACACCCTCCAGCAGGAACGGCACCAGCGCCACCTTCTCGCTGCGCGCCAGGCCGGCATAGACCGCGGCCAGGCGCTGGCGGTAGGCCGGCCCGTAGTTGGGCGGCACGTCGATGCCCAGCAGCAGCACCCGGGCGCCGGCCTGGCGGCTGAGCGCGATCATCCGTTGCAGGTTGGCCCGCAACTGCGCCGGGGCCAGCCCGCGCAGCGCATCGTTGCCGCCCAGCTCGATCACCACCACCGCGGGACGGTGCCTTGCCAGCAGTCCCGGCAGCCGGGTCAGCGCGCCGGCCGAGGTCTCGCCGCTGATGCTGGCGTTGACTACCGTCGGCGGCGACTTCATCTCCTTCTTCAGGCGCAGGTCGAGCAGGTTGACCCAGCCGCTGGCAACGGGGATGTTGTGGGCGGCACTGAGACTGTCGCCGACCACCAGGATCGGCCCGTTGCGACCGCCCGGCGCGGCCATGGCCAGCGGCGCCAGGCAGGCCAGCAGCACCAGCAGCGCCACGCGCCAGATTCCCGTTCCCTGCATGCGGAGGCTCCCCATCGATACCGTGGATACGACATCCTTCCCCGCCGCCGCGGTGGCCGTCGCCGCCGAAGGCGTCGGCAAGTCGGTCAGCGGCCCGGAAGGCACGCTGCACATTCTTCAGGACGTGCACTTGACCGTCGGTGAAGGCGACAGCGTGGCCATCGTCGGCGCCTCCGGCTCGGGCAAGACCACCCTGCTCGGCCTGCTCGCCGGGCTGGACCTGCCCAGTACCGGGCGCGTGGTGCTGGCCGGCACCGACCTGAACACCATCGACGAGGAAGCGCGTGCGGCCCTGCGCGCGCGCCTGGTCGGCTTCGTGTTCCAGGGCTTCCACCTGCTGCCGGCGCTGACCGCCGAGGAGAACGTGGCACTGCCGCTGGAGCTGGCCGGGCGCGAGGATCCGGCACGGGTGCGCGAAGTGCTCGACGCGGTCGGGCTCGGCAATCGCGCCCGCCACTACCCGCGCACGCTTTCCGGCGGCGAGCAGCAGCGCGTGGCCATCGCCCGCGCCTTCGTCGCGCGCCCGCGCATCCTGTTCGCCGACGAGCCCACCGGCGCGCTCGACCAGACCACCGGCGACCAGGTCAGCGACCTGCTGTTCGCGCTCAACGCGCAGGCCGGCACCACCCTGGTACTGGTCACCCACGACATGCGCCTGGCGCGCCGTTGCCGCCACGTCTACCGCATCGACCACGGCCACCTGCAGGCGCACGCGATGGACGGGACGGCATGAACGTGCTGCGCCTGGCCGCGCGTTCGCTGCGGCGCGAGTTCGGTGCCGGCGACCTGCTGACCGTGTTCGCCGCGCTGGTGCTGGGCGTGGCGGTGATGACCGCGGTGGGCACGCTGGTAGGCCGGGTCTCGCTGGCCCTGCGCAGCAGCACCGCCGAGGTCATGGGCGGCGACCTCGGCCTGGCCGGGCGCACCGATATCCCCGGGTCCTTCGCCGCCGAGGCGCACCGGCGCGGGCTGCGCAGCCTGCGCATGGTCAGCTTCCCCAGCGTACTGTTCCACGGCGAGGCCAGCCAGATGGCCACGGTCAAGGCGGTCGGCGAGGGCTATCCGCTGCGCGGCCAGCTGCTGGTCGCCGGCGGCGCCACCGCCGCGGCGCACGCGGCGGGCACGCCGCCGCCGGGCCAGGCCTGGGTCGATCCGCGCCTGCTCGACGGACTCGGCCTGAAGGTCGGCGACGAGATGGATTTCGGCGCCGGCACGCTGAAGGTGGCCGGCCTGATCCGCAGCGAGCCGGACGCGGCCGACGGCTTCCTGCAGCTGTCCCCGCCGGTGATCGTCAACCGCGCCGACGTGGACGCGCAGGGCCTGCTCGGCCCCGGCAGCCGCGCTGCCTACCGGCTGATGTTCGCCGGCGATCCGGCCGCCGTGGCCGCCATGCGCGAATGGCTGGCACCGCGCAGCCGCGGCTTCCGCCCGGTGGGCCTGGACAACGGCCAGCGCGGCCTGCAGAGCACCTTCGACCGCGCCGGCCGCTTCCTGTCGCTGTCGGCGCTGCTGGCGGTGCTGCTGGCCGGCGTGGCCACCGCCCTGGCCGCCAACCGTTTCGCGCTGCGCCGGATCGACGCGGTGGCCGTGCTGCGCTGCCTGGGCGCACGCCAGCGCGACATCCTGGCGATGCTGGCGCTGGAACTGGTGCTGCTGGCGATCCCGGCCTGCGCGCTCGGCGTGGCGCTGGGCATGGCCGCGCAGGAAGGCCTGGTGGCGGTGCTGGGTTCGCTGGTGCCCGGCCAGCTGCCGTTGCCGCAGGCCGCCCCGGCGCTGGCCGGGGCCGGCATCGGCCTGGTGCTGCTGCTCGGCTTCGCCCTGCCGCCGCTGCTGCGCCTGCGCGGGGTGCCGCCGATGCGCGTGCTCAACCGCAGCTATGCCCGCATGCCGCCGGTGTCGATGCTGGCCTACCTGGCCGCGCTTGCGGCCACCCTGGCCCTGGCGATCCAGGCCGCCGGCGACGTGCTGCTGGCGTTGTGGGTGCTGGGCGGGCTGGCGGTGCTGGCGGCGCTGGCCGGCGGCGTCGGGGCGCTGCTGCTGGCGCTGGTGCGCGGCGTGCAGCACCGCCTGCGCGGCCCGTGGAAGCTGGGCCTGGCCGCGCTCGGCCGGCGCCGCGCGCTGAGCGTGGTGCAACTGGTCGGGCTGGCGCTGTCGCTGTGCGCGCTGCTGTTGCTGGCGGTGGTCGGCCCGGGCCTGCTCGGCCAGTGGCGGGCGCGCCTGCCGGCCGACACGCCCAATTACTTCCTGCTCAACATCCAGCCCGACCAGACCGATGCGGTGGTGGCCGCGCTGCACGGGCTGGGGGTGGCCGACGCGGACGTGGAGCCGTTCGGCACCGGCCGCCTGCTGGCCATCAACGGCCAGCCGCCACGCCGTACGGACGGCGGCGGCGATGGCGAGGAGGACGACGCCGACCGCCCGGTCAACTTCTCCTGGCGCCACACCTTCCCCGCGGCCAACACGCTGGTCGCCGGGCGCTTCTGGGAGGCCGCCAGCCACGCGCCGGAAGCCTCGGTCGAGCAGGGCTGGGCCGAGCGCTACGGGGTGGGGCTGGGCGATCGCATCCGCCTGTCGCTGGGCGACGAACAGCGCGAGTTCACCGTGACCTCGCTGCGCAAGGCCGAGTGGGATTCGTTCCGGGTCAACTTCTTCGTGCTGCTCAATGCCGGCGCGGTGGGCGATGCGCCCTACAACCTGATCTCCAGCTTCCACCTGCCGCCGGCACGCGTCTCCGGCCTGGCCGCGACCCTGCGCCAGTTCCCCAACGTCTCGCTGCTGGATATCGACGCGATCCTGCAGCGCGTGCGCGAAGTGGTGGACCGGGTCGGCCAGGCGATCGGCGCGGTCATGACCTTCAGCCTGCTCGCCGGTGCGCTGGTCCTGCTGGCGGCATTGCAGGCCACCGCCGGCGAGCGCCGCTACGACACCGCGGTGCTGCGCACCCTGGGCGCGCGCAGCGGCCAGTTGCGCGCGGCGGTGCTGGTGGAGTTCGGCATGCTCGGCGGGCTGGCCGCGCTGCTGGCCGTCGCCGCCGCCGCCGGCATCGGCGCGCTGGTCTCGCGCCGGGCCTTCGACCTGGCCGCCGCCCCGCCCTGGCCCGGCCTGCTGGCCGGCGCCGCGGTCGGCATCGCGCTGAGCATGCTGGCCGGCTGGTGGGGGACGCGGCGCATCCTCCGGGTACCGCCGGCGGTGGCATTGCGCGAGGAATGAGCCCGGCGCGAGGCCGTCGCCGGGACGGCGGCCTCGCCCGTGCCGCGCCTGGCGGCGGATCCGGCGAGCGCGCGCACGCCCGGCGCGGCCCCGTTCCCCGGCGCGTCGCGTCGCGCCATACTTTCCCCCGCGCGTCGCATCGCGCCATCCTTTCCCGCCTTCAACGATTCCCCGCCGGGACCGCCATGCCTGCCCTGCCCTTCACCGCGTATCTCTATCCGGTGCTGCTGCTGATCGCCAGCAACGTGTTCATGACCTTCGCCTGGTACGGGCACCTGAAGTACCGCAGTGCGCCACTGGTGGCGGTGATCCTGGCCAGCTGGGGCATTGCCTTCTTCGAGTACTGCCTGCAGGTGCCGGGCAACCGGATGGGCAGCGCAGTCTATTCGGCGCCGCAGCTCAAGGGCATCCAGGAGGTGATCACGCTGCTGGTGTTCGCCGGGTTCTCGGCGCTGTACCTGGGCCAGCCGCTGAAGTGGAACCACTGGGCGGCGTTCGCGCTGATCCTGGTCGCGGCGCTGCTGATGTTCAAGGAATAGCCATCGCCGCGGCGGGGACCGGCAAGGGCGGCGTCCTTGCGGATGCCGCCCTGCCGGATTCGCCCTCGCGCCGCCGGGACAGTCCGGCTGGCGGCGTGCGCATACCCGCGCGTTACGTGGTATCCGTGCCGGCGGCGATCAGGGCGCGGCCGGCGCCGGCTCCACCCACTGCGCGAACAGCGCGTCGATCTGGGCATCGTCGACCGGCTTGCCGGCCTGGACGTCCTCGGCCTGGGTGAACAGCGGCATGATCAGCGCCATGCCGTCGATCTTGGTCTTCAGGTGCACGCCCGGCGGCGTGTCCAGGTAGGCGGCCCAGCGCTGGCGTACCCGCGCCCAGTAGCCCGAGGTCGCCTTCCAGTAGGCATAGGCCGGCGCGAAATCGACTTCCCTGGTGCGCACGTAGTCGTTGAAGCCGAACTCGCGGGCGATGCTTTCCTGGCTGCCGTCGGGCTTGCGCAGCACCTTGGTGTTGAACTGCTCGTGGGTCCATCCGCCGGGCGTCAGGGTGTGGCGGTTGACCACCGCCAGCGCGTTGTAGTCGCTGCGCCGGGTGTACTCGCGGCGCGGCAGCGGACGCCAGCTCAGGTCGCTGGTCCAGGTCGGATGGCCGTCGCTGTAGTCCCAGCGGCCGGTGCCGCAGTAGCGCGGCGCATCGCTGACCTCGAACACGCACTGGGTCCAGGCGCCGTGCGTCTGCGCAGCGGGGATCTCGCGCACGCGCCAGGTCTGGCCGGCGGTGTACTCGAAGCGGCGCGGGGCCTCGTAGGTCCAGTCCTGGCGCCAGTGCTTGGTCACGTAGCCGCTCTTGGGATCGACCAGCAGGTGCTGCAGGACGATCTTGGTGGGCGTGTCCTCGACCACCACCACCGTCTCGCTGCCGGCGCTGTGCTCGGCGGGCGCGCGCTCGTAGCCGGGCTTGAGCAGCACGGTCTCGTCGAAGGTGAAGTCGACGTCGTACTCGCCCTGCATGGAGAGGATGGTCTGGCGGTCGCGTGCCGGGTCGGCCGGCTGTGCCAGGGCGGTGCCGGCCAGCAGCAGCAACGTGCCGGCCATGAGGGCTGCCGTGAATCTCGGGGTCGCTTTCATGGGATCAGGGGATCTTCAGTTGGGAAATCCGGCATCCGGGGCTGGCCACGGGCACCTGGCATCGTGCAACGCCTGCGCAGGCGGCATCGCCCGCAGCGCGGACAAGGCGCGCCTGCGGTCGACACCGGCACGTGCACAAGGCCCGTACCGCCCGGCATTCCGGACCAGAACAGGACCCCCGGCACGGACGCGGCCGCGAGGTGCCGCGGGCCGGAGCCGAGGGGGAGAGAGACATGCGAAGGCCGGCCGCGCCGGATGGCACGGCCGGCCTGGCCGGTTACTTGGTCAGGATCAGCTTGTCGTTGCTGGTGTGGCGCAGGCGATAGACCTTGTCGCCATGGCGGATCAGCACCTCGCGGCCGCCCTTGAGCAGGGCCGCGCTGTCGATCATGTCGGCGGCCGGCACGGCCTGAGGGGCCGGGCGGTTGCGCAGGGTCAGGACTTCGGGGCGGAACGGTACGGTCTGGGCGGACATCGCGGGGTCTCCAAGGCGGCGCTTCGAAATGAGATGATAATGATTCTCACAAGCATTGCAACCCGCCTGCACCCGCCATCCGGGCATGCGCTCATGCCCCGCCCCGGATGCCCCATCCCACCGCTGTCAGGCCACCGCCTGCTCCACCTGGCGCCAGCCGCCTTCGTCGATGCGCCCGAGCACGTCCAGCGCCGCCAGGTTCTCGCGCAGCTGCTCCACATGGCTGGCCCCGAGGATCACGCTGGTCACCCGCGGATTGCGCAGGCACCAGGCGATGGCCAGCACTGCCGGCCGCTCTCCCAGCGCCCCGGCCACGGCGACGAAACGCCGCGCGCGCTCCAGGCGCCGTGCCTGCGGCGAGCCCAGCACTTCCTCGCGCAGCCAGTCCAGCCCGGGCAGGGCCAGGCGCGAGCCCGGTTGCACGCCGTCGTCGTACTTGCCGGTCAGCAGCCCGGACGCCAGCGGCGACCAGGTGGTCAGGCCCAGGCCGGGTTCGTCGTACAGCGGTGCGTACTCGCGCTCGACCCGTTCGCGGTGCAGCAGGTTGTACTGCGGCTGCTCCACCACCGGCCCGTACAGGCCGTGGGTCCGGGCGAAATCGGCCGCCTCGACGATGCGCTCGGCCGGCCACTCGGAGGTGCCCCAGTACAGCACCTTGCCCTGGCGTATCAGCGTGTCCATGGCCTGCACGGTCTCGGCCACCGGCACGTCCGGATCGGGGCGGTGGCAGTAGTACAGGTCCAGGTAGTCCACCCGCAGCCGCCGCAGGGCCGCGTGGCAGGCATCGAACACATGCTTGCGCGAGAGCCCGCACTGGGTCGGCCGCGGCGACTCGGCCGCGCCGAAGTAGACCTTGCTGGACACGCAGAAACCGTCGCGCGGCAGGCGCAGGTCGGCGATGACATCGCCCATCACCTGCTCGGCGCGCCCGTGCGCATAGACCTCGGCGTTGTCGAAGAAGGTGACGCCGTGGTCCCAGGCGGTGGCGACGAGGTTGCGTGCCTGGTCGCGGTCGATCTGCTCGCCGAAGGTGACCCAGGCGCCGAAGGACAGGCGCGAGATCGGCAACCCGGTCGCGCCGAGGCGACGGTAGGTCATGTCCATGGGGAAGGCTCCTGCGGGCTCGGTACGATGCGGCATTCTAGGACGCGCCCGCGCCCGGGCCCTGCACACGGCCACGGGCAAGTCGCCCGTGGACGGGGACCCTCCCCTTCCCTGGCCGTCGGCGAGCGGCATCGGAAGGCAGGCCCATCGCCGGTTGGCGACCGGCCACGCGCACCTGCGATGTCCTCGGGGAGGGTGCTTCCCCCACCCTAGCCATCCATGTCCGGGAAGACTCCATTTCCATTCGGCCAACTGCACCGCAAGGCAGGTCCTTCGCCAGCCGCCGTCCCGCGCGGATATCCGGCCGCGCTCCCCAGGGAAACGATATCTGGCTGCCCCCTTGGGGAAACGGTGTCTTTCGCCTGGGCCCTCCCTTCCCGGGGAGAGCCCTCCGTTTCCATGGAGCACGTTCTTCCCGTTCGGCGCACCCACTTCCCCTTGGTCCGCACACCGACCGGACGGCGGCAGACCACGACGCTCGCACGCCCCCGGCGACCTCCATCACCGCCGCACGACGGACCTGGAACGCGCCGAAGCGCGCCGGCAAGGCACCTGTGCCCGACGCACCTGGACATCGCCACCCCGGACATGCGTCTCTCCCGCCTCCCGGCACGTGCGCCTCTCCCGCCTCCCGTCACGGCGCACCGGCCGTCCTGCCCGGCGGGGGACGCCGGCGCACGCCCTCGCGGTGCCGTTTCAGCGACTCAGGCGCCCCCGCGCAGCGCCGCCCGCGCATCCCCGGTCCGGCCGTCACGCGCGGGCGCCGTGGCCTTGCCCGGGGCACCGTCGCGGCGCCGCCGATGGCGATTGTTGCCCGGTGGTCCCGCCTGCTCTAGGCTTCCCTGTCTTTTGTCTTTTCGCCTGCGGGGAAAACCGATGGTCGAGGGTGTGTGGAGGGTCGGCTTCGGCCTGTTCGGCCTCGCGGTGCTGCTGGGCATCACCTGGCTGTTTTCCAACAACAAGCGCGCGGTGGACTGGCGGCTGGTCGGCACCGGCGTGAGCCTGCAGATCGCCTTCGCCGCCTTCGTGCTGCTGGTGCCGGGCGGGCGCGAGATCTTCGACTGGCTCAGCCAGGGCTTCGTGAAGATCCTCTCGTTCGTGGCCGAAGGCTCGAACTTCATCTTCGGCAGCCTGATGGACGTGCCCAAGAACGGCTACATCTTCGCCTTCCAGGTGCTGCCGACCATCATCTTCTTCTCGGCGCTGATGGGCGTGCTCTACCACCTGGGCGTGATGCAGGCGATCGTGCGGCTGATGGCCTGGGCGATCACCAAGGTGATGCGCGTGTCCGGCGCGGAGACCACCAGCGTGTGTGCCAGCGTGTTCATCGGCCAGACCGAGGCGCCGCTGACCGTGCGCCCCTACATCGCCAAGATGACCCAGTCCGAGCTGCTGACGATGATGATCGGCGGCATGGCCCACATCGCCGGCGGCGTGCTCGCCGCCTACGTGGGCATGCTCGGCGGCAACGACCCGGTGCAGCAGGTCTTCTATGCCAAGCACCTGCTGGCCGCCTCGGTGATGGCCGCGCCGGCCACCCTGGTCATCGCCAAGATCCTGGTGCCGGAGACCGGCGAGCCGCTGACCCGCGGCACGGTCAAGATGGACGTGGAGAAGACCACCAGCAACGTGATCGACGCCGCGGCCGGCGGCGCCGGCGACGGCCTGCGCCTGGCGCTGAACATCGGCGCGATGCTGCTGGCCTTCATCGCCCTGATCGCGCTGGTCAACTGGCCGCTGACCTGGCTGGGCGACGTCACCGGCCTGGCCCAGGCCATCGGCAAACCGACCAACCTGTCCACCATCCTCGGCTACCTGCTCTCGCCGGTGGCCTGGATCATCGGCACGCCCTGGGCCGACGCCACCACGGTCGGCTCGCTGATCGGGCAGAAGGTGGTCATCAACGAATTCGTCGCCTACACCGAGCTTTCGCAGATCGTGAACGGCCAGGTGCCGGGCATGGCGCTGAGCAAGGACGGCGCGCTGATCGCGACCTATGCCCTGTGCGGCTTCGCCAACTTCAGCTCGATCGCCATCCAGATCGGCGGCATCGGCGGGCTGGCGCCCGAGCGCCGCCACGACCTGGCCCGGTTCGGCCTGCGCGCCGTGCTGGGCGGCTCGATCGCCACCTTCATGACCGCCACCATCGCCGGCGTGCTGACCCACTTCGGCGGCTGATTCCGCAAGAGAAGCAATACCGATGAATTCCGTGACCGTAGTCGGTTCGTTCAACGTCGACCATGTCTGGCGCTGCGAAGCCCTGCCCGCTCCCGGCGCCACCGTGTCCGGCGCCTACTCCACCGGCCCGGGCGGCAAGGGCTTCAACCAGGCCGTCGCCGCTGCGCGCGCCGGCGCCGCCACCCGCCTGGTGTGCGCGCTCGGTGCCGACGCCGGCGGCGCCCTGGCGCGCGAGCTGGCCCAGGCCGACGGCATCGAACTGCTCGCCGCCGACAGCACCGAGCCCACCGGCACCGCCGGCATCTACGTGGAAGGACGCGGGCGCAACACCATCGTGGTCGGCCCGGGCGCCAACGCGACGCTGGACACGGCCTTCGTCGATACCCACCGCAGCGCCCTGGCCCGCGCCTCGGTCGTCCTGGTCCAGCTCGAATCGCCGCTGGAGACGATCGTCCACGCGCTGCAGATCGCGCGCGAGGCCGGCGTGACCACGGTGCTCAACCCGGCGCCGGCCAACGCGCCCTCGAGCATGGCCCTGCGCGGGCTCGCCGACATCCTCACCCCCAACGAGACCGAGTTCTCCGCGCTGCTGCTGCGCTACGTCGGCGAGCGCCTGCCGGCCGAGGACGTGGCCTCGCTCGACGGCGCGCGCCTGCATGCGCTGTGCCGGCAACTGCTGCCCGAGGGCACCGTCGTGGTCACCCTGGGCGCGGTCGGCGCGTTCGTGTCCCATCCCGACACCGGCCTGCGCGGCGATGCCACGCCCTATTACCGCGTCGCCGCCGACGTGGCCCAGGCGATCGACACCACCGGTGCGGGCGATGCCTTCAACGGCGCGCTGGCCGCATCGCTGGCGCGCGCGCCCGATGCGCCGTTCCAGTCCCACGTGCGCTTCGCCAACCGCTACGCCGCCCGCTCCACCGAGCGCGCCGGCGCGGCCGCGTCGATGCCGCGCAAGGAAGAACTCGAGCCGCTGCCACCGGCCTGAATCACCGGCCGGTGGTCGCGCCGGCCGGCCAGGGAAGCCAGCAGGCCCGGCCATGCGGATGACCACGGCGTTCGTCCGGGCAAGAGGGATCGGACCTGGGCAGCGTCGGCCGCCAGGACCCAAGATGTGCTGGCACCGTTTGCGCCATGGCGACGCCGTGATCCAGTAGGTCACCGAGCCCACCCGCGCGCGCCGGCATATTGCCGACGCATCCCGGCATGGCCCGCCTGGCATGTGCAAGACGGCCGACGAAGGAACGCATTGCACCAGGCGCCCCATCCTGGGCGCATCGCCACCGTGACCGGGGCGGACCGGGGCCGGAACGGCCGCCGCAGGCCCTGCCTGTAGAATGGCGCCATGCGCATCGGCCCCTACCTGATCGAACCGGCGGTGGTCCTGGCCCCGATGGCCGGGGTCACCGACAAGCCGTTCCGCCAGCTGTGCAAGCGGCTCGGCGCGGGGCTGGCCGTGTCGGAAATGACGATCAGCGACCGGCGCTTCTGGGATACGCCCAAGTCGCGCACGCGCATGGACCATGACGGCGAGCCGGCACCGGTCAGCGTCCAGATCGCCGGCACCGAGCCGGGCCAGCTGGCAGAGGCCGCACGCCACAACGTGGCCAACGGCGCCCAGATCATCGACATCAACATGGGCTGCCCGGCCAAGAAGGTATGCAACGCCTGGGCCGGTTCGGCGCTGATGCGCGACGAGGCGCTGGTGGGACGCATCCTGGACGCGGTGGTCGGCGCGGTGGACGTGCCGGTGACGCTGAAGATCCGCACCGGCTGGGACTGCGACCACCGCAACGCCCCGGCCATCGCGCGCATCGCCGAGTCCGCGGGCATCGCCGCGCTGGCCGTGCACGGGCGCACTCGCGACCAGCACTACACCGGCATCGCCGAGTACGACACCATCGCCGCGATCAAGGCGGCGCTGTCGATCCCGGTGATCGCCAACGGCGACATCGACAGCCCGCGCAAGGCCGCCGCGGTGTTGCGCCATACCGGCTGCGATGCGGTCATGGTCGGCCGCGCCGCGCAGGGCAACCCGTGGATCTTCGGCCAGATCGCGCAATTCCTCGCCGACGGCCGCGAACTGCCGCCGCCGACGCTGGCGCAGGTGCGCGACGTGCTGCTCGACCATCTGCGGGCGCTGCATGCGTTCTACGGCGAACCGCAGGGCGTGCGCATCGCCCGCAAGCACCTGGGCTGGTACGCCAAGGACCATCCGCAAGGCGCCAGCTTCCGCGCGGCGGTCAACCGGGCGCAGACGCCGGAGGTGCAGCTGGCGATCACCCGCGACTACTTCGACGCGCTGATCGCCGGCGTCGCTCCCGCCCTGCCGGCCGCCGCCTGACCCGACGGCGCACGGCCGCGCGGCGCGGCGCCCGGGAACGGAAACGGAAAACGGCCGGGCATCGAGCCCGGCCGTTCGTGTCTGGCCGTGATGCCGGCGGCGTCCGGCTCAGATCGACAGGTCGACCGAGATCGCGCAGTGGTCCGACAGGTGCTCGGGCGCGTGCGTCTGCTCGTAGGTGTATTCCTCGAAGGAGCCGTCGCGGTAGGTCTTGGCCGCCGCCGGGCTGAGCACGATGTGGTCGATGTAAGAATCGAAGGTCGAGCAGGCAGGCCGGCGCGCGCCGGGCAGGTCCTTGAGCATCACGCCGGCCTTGGTGCTGTGCCGGATCTCCCACCACAGCTTGTCGTTGGGCTTGCCCAGGCGACGGTTCCAGTCGCCGAGGATCACGTAGGGCACGGACGGATCGGCCTCGCGCGCGGCGATCCACTGCTGCAGCACGTCGGCCTGGTTGAACACGGTGCTGCAGGTCGGCGTCGGATCGTTGCTGTCGAAGCAACCGCTCTTGAGGTGGACCCCCAGCAGGCGCAGCGGCTGGCCGTCGCGGGCATGCACGGTGATGTCCACGCCCCAGCGCAGGTTGGCATCGCCCAGCGCCAGCGCGGACAAATCCGGATTGCGCTGCACTTGCAACCCCTTGCGCACGGCAAAGCCCACGCCCTGGTTGCGGATGTGCAGACCCGGCTCGCCACGGCATTCACCGCTGCGCCCACTGGCTGGACGGGTGGAAAAATAGATGTCGTACTTTTCCGGAGTGAACACGCGCGCGGCGGCCGCGGCCGATTCCACTTCCTCGATGGCGAACACGTCGGCGTTCACCTGGGACACGTAGTCGCGCATCTTCGCGTAGTCGGCCTCGATGCGCGGGCGGCAGCCCACGCCGTCGAACTCGGCCAGGTGCTCCATGTTCCAGGTGGCCACGCGCAGGGTGGCGGCCGAACCCACTGCAGTGGGCGGCGCGGGCGTGCGGGTGGGCGGGCTGGCGCACGAGGCCAGCAGCAAGGCGAGCAGGGCGACGCCGGGCAGCAGGCGGCGGACGGGGAACAAGGGCTTCATCGGAACTCCGTTCGGGGCCATGGCCCCAGTTTCGACATTTCAGAAAAGGAAGGGCCGGAGTATGCCTCCGGCCCGTCTTGGATGATGCCACGCCGGGGTGCACGGGCCCCCCGGTGCGGGCGTCAGAACGAACCGCCGAAGGTCACCGCGATCGTACGCGGCGCCAGCACGCCGTAGTACGGGGTGCCGTAGTACCAGTCGGAAGCGCCGCTGACCCCCTCGGCAACCGCCTCGGCCTTGCCCTGCTGGGTCACCCACTGCGTCGTGGTGGCATAGGTATAGGCCTTGCGGTCGAGCAGGTTGAAGATGTTCAACTTCAGCTCGGGCTTCTTGATGAAACCGATGTCGGGCAGGTTCACGCCGCCGTTGAAGCTCACCTGCGTGTAGCCGCCGACCTTCTCGGTGTTCATGTAGTCGCCGTAGCGCTCGCCCGAGTAGCGCGCCTTCAGCGACGCCCAGAACTCGCCGTTGCTCCAGCTGATGCGCGCGCTGGCGATGTTCTTGGGCGTGTTGACCAGCTGCTTGCCGTACAACGGATAGGCACCGTCGTCGCCGGTGTCGATCAGGCCCTTGGTGCGCACCTCGGCCTCGGTGTAGGTGTAGGACAGGTAGCCCTTCCAGTGCTGGCTGAAGGCCACGCTGCCTTCCCAGTTGACGCCGCGCATGCGCACCTTGGGGATCCAGACATAGGTATCGAGGCCGGTGTCCTGGTCATACCCGTACATCTGCTTGTTCTTGTAGTCGCTCTGGTAGACCAGCGCCGCCATGCCGTAGCGATCGCCGTAGTAGCGCCAGCCCAGATCGTGGGTGAGCGCCTCCTCGGGCTTGCTGTCGGAAACGCCCGCAGCCTGATTGAAGACGATGGCATTGGTCTTCGGAATGCGGAAGGTCTTGGCGACCCCGTAGAAGAACTGGTTCTGGTCGTCCAGCTGGTACTTCACGCCCAGCGCCGGGCTCAGCTTGCTGTAGCTCTGGTCGAAGAACGTGGCCAGCTCCTGCTTGGAAGTGGCGCCGGCATCCGCGCCCGGATACTCGTAGCTGTGGCCCTCGCGGGTGGCGTGGATCCACGATGCACCGAGATTGACCGTCAGCTTGTCCGTCGGGGTCCAGTAGTCCTGGATGAAGTACTTCTGCACCGTGGTCTTGGCGTAGGTGCGGTACGACTGCATCGCCTTGCCGTCGGCGTAGGTGACGGCGCAGCTGTCGGTATCGGCCCAGACATCGCACGGATCGCCGGTCTCCTGGTTGACCTTGCTCAGGTCCGCCCAGTTCTGCTGCTGCGAGCGTTCCAGCCACACCCCGTAGGACAGGGTGTGGTCCAGGCCGATGTTCTGGATGAACTTGGCGACCACGCCCGGCCGCACCGAGCGGTTGTGCGAGAACAGGTAGGTCATGTAGTAGTTGCTGTAGTTGTACGTGCTCCTGCTGACGGTGGGCAGGGCGCCGTCGTCGTTCAAGTCGGTCCACGCATAGCCGTAGCGGTCGGCCTGGGCCGCCTTGTCCGCGGCGCTGTAGTAGCCCTCGCGGATGCCATAGCCGTAGCCGGAACCGCCGTTGCCGTAGTAGTAGTACGGCACCACCGACAGGCGCAGGTTGTCGGTGAAGGTGAACTCGCCATCGGCGCTGACCATGATGTTCTTGTACGGGTTGCGGGCCAGCTTGGAATAGTAGGTGCCGGCGCTGTAGCTGGTGCTGCCGTAGCCGGTGTAGCTGGTCGGCCAGGCGCCGTAGGAATTGTCCGGCGAGGTCTGGTCGTAATCGTAGTCGGACTGGATCTGGGCCTTGGTGGCGTTGCGGTAGCGCGCGTTCTGCTGGCGGCTGTACTGGAACGAGAAGCTGATCGAATTCTCGTCGTTGATCTGCCACAGCGACTTGCCGTCGATCTTGGTGACGTCCAGCTTGCCGTCGCCCTTCCACTTGTCCTTGCTGTTGGTGGAATAGGAGATCCAGGAGCGTATCGGGCCGGTGTCGCCGGTGTTCACGCGCACGAAGCTGCGCTGGTAGTCGTAGCTGCCGAAGGACTGCCTGAAGTCCACCCCGAAATCGTGGGTCGGGTCGATGGTCGACCAGGCGATGTGGCCGCCGGAGGCCCCCATGTCGGGCATGTCGACGTTGGGCGTGCCCTGCATCACGGTGATGTCGTTGTAGTTCTCGGCATCGCCGTACTGGGTGCCGTAGACCGAATAGCTGCCGGTATCGGTGATCGGCGCGCCGTTGACGGTGATGCCGATGGACGAGGCATCGAAGCCGCGCAGGCTGTAGTTGCCGTTGGACAGGCCCGACGGATCGTCGGTGGAGGCGTCCACGCCCGGGATCGAATCGATCAGCTGGGTGAAGTTGCTGCCGCCGGCCTCTTCCTGGATCGCCTCGCGAGTCACCGTGGAGATCGCCTTCGGCGCGGTCTGGACCATCATGCTGCCGCCGCCGAGCACCGGGCTCTTGGCGGTCACGTCGATCTTGTCCAGTTCCTGGACGCGCTTGGTGTCGTAGGCGGAGGTGGTGTTGGACGTGCTCGACTCGGTGGCCCGGCTCTGGGCCTGGCCGGTGGCTTCCTGGGCCTGGGCGGCGGCAATGGCACCGAACAGGGCGGCGCTCAGCAGCGAGATCCTGGCGATGGGCTGAGATGTCATGAATGATCCTTGCAGGACGATGTGGGGAATAAAAGGAAGGCCACCGCTACCGGCACGGCGCCGGTCACGGATTGGGAAGAAGCGGGAACGTCTGGGTAGCCCACACGGGGCGTAATGAGAAGTTAAAGAATCGTCATGACGGCATTATTGCGGATTTCATTTATCCTTAACAAAATTCGACATTTACTGACACAAACCGCCACGAAGATGGCCTGTTCGGCATTCCGCCCGGCCTTCCCCGGGCTGAACGACGGCCGGCGCGGTGCCGATGCAGGTACGCGGGCGCGCGTGTATCATGCGCACCCATCTTTTTATCCGAATCAAGGGATATAGCCCGATGTCCAGTTACCTGTTCACTTCCGAATCGGTCTCCGAAGGCCATCCGGACAAGATCGCCGACCAGATCTCCGACGCGGTGCTGGACTCGATCATCGCCAAGGACGCGCGCGCGCGCGTGGCCTGCGAGACGATGGTCAAGACCGGCGTGGCGATCGTCGCCGGCGAGATCACCACCAGCGCCTGGGTCGACCTGGAAGCGCTGACCCGCAAGGTGATCCTGGACATCGGCTACGACAGCTCCGACGTCGGCTTCGACGGAGCCACCTGCGGCGTGCTCAACCTGATCGGCAAGCAGTCCCCGCACATCGCCCAGGGCGTGGACCGCAAGAAGCCCGAGGAAATGGGCGCCGGCGACCAGGGCCTGATGTTCGGCTACGCCACCAACGAGACCGACAGCTACATGCCGGCGGCGATCCACCTGGCCCACCGCCTGGTCGAGCAGCAGGCCAAGATCCGCAAGAAGAAGAACTCGCCGCTGCCGTGGCTGCGCCCGGATGCCAAGAGCCAGGTGACCCTGCGCTACGAGAACGACGCGGTCACCGCGATCGACGCGGTGGTGCTGTCCACCCAGCACGCGCCGGGGATCAAGCAGAAGGACCTGATCGAGGCGGTGCGCGAGGAGATCATCAAGCCGGTGCTGCCGGCCAAGTGGCTGCACAAGGGCACCAAGTTCCACATCAACCCGACCGGCAAGTTCGAGATCGGCGGGCCGGTGGGCGATTGCGGCCTGACCGGGCGCAAGATCATCGTCGATACCTACGGCGGCTGGGCCCGCCACGGCGGCGGCGCGTTCTCCGGCAAGGACCCGTCCAAGGTCGACCGCTCGGCCGCCTACGCGGCGCGCTACGTCGCCAAGAACGTGGTCGCCGCCGGCCTGGCCGACCGCTGCGAGGTGCAGGTGTCCTACGCCATCGGCGTGGCCGAGCCGACCTCGATCTCGGTGACCACCTTCGGCACCGGCAAGATCAGCGACGAGAAGATCGAGAAGCTGATCCGCAAGCACTTCGACCTGCGCCCGTACGGCATCATCAAGATGCTCGACCTGGTGCACCCGATCTACCAGCAGACCGCCGCCTACGGCCACTTCGGCCGCAAGCCCAAGCCGGTCACCTACGTGGACGGCAGCGGCACCGAAGTGACCGCCACCTCGTTCTCCTGGGAAAAGACCGACCGTGCCGAGGCGCTGCGCGCCGACGCCAAGCTGAAGTAAACCGACCGGCGTTCGCGCCGGCCGCGACGATCAAGGCCCGCCTCGTCCGAGGCGGGCCTTTTTCTTGGGCGTGTCCCCGGGCGTGCCGCGACGTGGCGGTTCCGCCATCGATGCGCATCCGGTGGCGGCGGCCAGGCCGGCTCCAGGATTTCGGGACCTCAGGACGCCATGCCCTGCGGCGCGCGGTGGCGGTTGCGCCCGAGATAGCGCTCGCGCTTCTTCGGCCGCAGCCGCTGCAGGTCGAGTTCGATCAGGCCGTCCACCGAGTCGGAGAAGGCCGGGTCCACGCCGAAGGCCAGGAAGCGCACCCCGCCGGGTTCGCACAGCTCGGTGTACTGCCTGTAGAGCATCGGCAGCTGTGCGCCGAGGGCGTCCAGGTTGCCCTTGAGCACGCCGAACGCGGTCCCGGCGTCGCAGCCGGCGAACTGCGGCGGCGCGGCGCGGTAGGCGAACGGGCGCCGCGACTCGACCTCGCCGGCATGGCCGTAGAAACTGGAGTAGTAGGCCACGATCTGCTCGCGCGCCTCCACCGGCAATGCCGCGCTCATCGACACCGCGCCGAACAGGTAGCGCACGTTGGGATGGTGCTGCAGCCAGGCGCCGATGCCCTGCCACAGGTAGTCGATGCTGCGGCTGCCCCAGTAGTCGGGCACCACGAAGCTGCGCCCCAGTTCCATGCCCTCGGCGATGCGCGGGATGGAGGCGTCCGAATAGCGGAACAGCTCGGCGGTATACAGCCCGGCCAGGCCGCGTTCGGCCAGCGCGCGCACACCCTCGGCGATGCGGTAGGCGCCGGCGATGCGTGCGGCCGCCTCGTCCCACAGCACGATGTGCTCGTACCAGGTGTCGTAGCGGTCCAGGTCGGTGCGCCGCCCGGTGCCCTCGCCGACGGCGCGGAAGGTCAGCTCGCGCAGGCGCCCGATCTCGCGCAGCAACGGCGCGTCGGGCCGCAGCCGGCCGACGCGGATCTGCTTGCCGTCGCCGGTATGGCCCAGCAGGGTCATCGCCGCGACGCCGGCGCGCACCTGCGCCGGGTCGATGGCCGCGACCAGCGGCGCGTCCTCCTCGGGCGCGGCCACCGGCGCATGCACGTCGCCGCGGGCCAGGGCGTACACCTCGCGGCGCAACTGCCGCAGCAGCGCCGCATCGTCGAGCGCGGCGGGCAGCGGCTGTGCCTGGCCGACGTGCAGCACCACGCGCCGTTCGCGCCGCTTCAGCGTCTCGCGCGCCAGCAAGGCCGTGCCTGCCGGCCGGAACAGGGCCGAGGCGCCGTAGAACAGCGCCGAGTTGCGGGCCCGGATGCAGACCGGCAACACCGGTGCCGCGCTGCGCCGGGCGAAGCGCAGGCAGCCGCGCTTCCAGTCGGCATCGCGCACCCCGGTCAGGCCCAGCCGCGACACTTCGCCCGCCGGGAACACGATCACGCACTGTTCCTGTTCCAGCGCCTGCTCGATGGCGCGCAACGCGCCGGCACCGGCCGCGTGCGGCCCCAGCACCGGCAGCGGCAGCAGCAGCTCGCGCAGGCCGTCCAGCGCCATCAGCCAGTCGTTGGCGACGATGCGCACGTCCCGGCGCACCTGGCCGATCGCATCGAGCAGGGCCAGCGCATCCAGCGCGCCGGACGGATGGTTGGCCACCACCAGCAGGCGGCCGCTGGCCGGCACCCGGCCGAGGGCCGCCGGATCGACCCGGTAGCGCACGCGCAGGTGGTCCAGCGCCGCGCGCACGAAGCCGAACCCGTGCAGGTGCCGGCTGTCGGCGAGGAAGGCCTCGGCCTCGTCCAGCCCGGACCACTTGCCGACCACGCGCAGCAGCGGTGCCGCCAGCAGCCGGCGCGGGCCGCGGAACCAGTGCGGATAGCTCTGCCTGATGCGATGTTCCAGCCGCGTCATCGCCAAGATCCCATGTCGTTGCCCGGGATCAGGCTGGCGGCGGCACAGGTCAGTGCCGTGACAACGGTGCGTCAGTGCGGTGACCGCGCCTGCCCGCCCTCCACAAACGAGGAAGGCCGCCCGGGGGCGGCCTTCCAGCATCGTGCAGCGCGCGCGGGATCAGCCGCGCTTGAGGCGCTCGGCGATGGCCGCGCCCAGGTCGCCCGGGGTGCGCACCGTGGTCACGCCGGCCGCTTCCAGCGCGGCGAACTTGCCCTCGGCCGTGCCGGTGCCGCCGGAGGCGATCGCACCGGCGTGGCCCATGCGCTTGCCCTTCGGCGCGGAGGCGCCGGCGATGAAGCCGACCACCGGCTTCTTGACGTGGGCCTTGATGTACTCGGCCGCGGTCTCCTCGGCGTCGCCGCCGATCTCGCCGACCATGATGATGCCCTCGGTCTGCGGGTCCTCGTTGAACAGCTTGATGCAGTCCACGAAGTTCAGGCCGTTGATCGGGTCGCCGCCGATGCCGATCACGGTGGACTGGCCCAGGCCGGCGGCGGTGGTCTGCTTGACCGCCTCGTAGGTCAGCGTGCCCGAGCGCGAGACGATGCCGATCTTGCCCGGCATGTGGATGTGGCCCGGCATGATGCCGATCTTGCACTCGCCGGGGGTGATGATGCCCGGGCAGTTCGGCCCGATCAGCACCACGTCCGGATGCTCCTTGAGCACGTTCTTCACGCGCAGCATGTCCAGCACCGGGATGCCCTCGGTGATGGCCACCACGATCTTGATGCCCGCGGCGATCGCCTCGAGGATCGCGTCGGCCGCGAACGGCGGCGGCACGTAGATGACCGAGGCGTCGGCGCCGGTGGCCTTGACGGCCTCGTCGACGGTGTCGAACACCGGCAGCTCGATGTGGGTGGTGCCGCCCTTGCCGGGGGTGACACCGCCGACGACCTGGGTGCCGTATTCGACCATCTGGGTGGCGTGGAAGGTGCCCTGCTGGCCGGTGAAGCCCTGCACGATCACCTTGGTGTTCTTGTGTACGAGAACGGACATTCGTTGAGTCCTCTAATGCTGAAAGTGGATCGGCTCCGGGACATCCCGCGTTCCGCCATGCGTCACGCGGGCCGGGCCGGCCTGCGCGTCCCCCGCGCCTTCCCGGATCGGGGCGGCGGCGGGCGCACGGGCGGGCGCGGTGCCCGGGGCCATGCGCGTCAGGCGGCCTTGGCGGCGGCGGCGACGGACTTCTTGGCGCCGTCGTCGATGTCGTCGGCCGGGATGATGGCCAGGCCCGAATCGGCCAGCAGCTTCTTGCCGGCGTCGACGTTGGTGCCTTCCAGGCGCACGATCACCGGCACCTTGACGCCTACTTCCTTGACCGCGGCGATGATGCCCTCGGCGATCATGTCGCAGCGCACGATGCCGCCGAAGATGTTGACGAAGATCGCCTTGACCTTGTCCGAGGACAGGATCAGCTTGAACGCGGTGGTCACGCGGTCCTTGGTGGCGCCGCCGCCGACGTCGAGGAAGTTCGCCGGCTCGCCGCCGTTGAGCTTGATCACGTCCATGGTCGCCATCGCCAGGCCGGCGCCGTTGACCATGCAGCCGATGTTGCCGTCCATGGTCACGTAGTTCAGGTCGTGCTCGGAAGCGGCGACCTCGGCCGGGTCTTCCTGGGTGGTGTCGCGCATGGCCACCAGGTCCTTGTGGCGGAAGCCGGCGTTGTCGTCGGAGTTGATCTTGCCGTCCAGCGCGTACAGGTCGCCGGTCTCCAGGATCGCCAGCGGGTTGAGCTCGACCAGCGACAGGTCCTTGTCGTTGAACAGCTTGTACAGGCCGCCGGTGATCTTGGCCATCTGGTTGGCCTGCTTGGCGTTCAGGCCCATCTTGAAGGCCAGCTCGCGGCCCTGGTAGGGCTGCAGGCCCTCGACGAAGTCCACGTGCAGGGTCTGGATCTTGTCCGGCGCCTCGCGCGCGACCTGCTCGATGTCCATGCCGCCTTCGGAGGAGGCGATGTAGGTGATGGTCTTGGTGCCGCGATCGACCAGCACCGACAGGTACAGCTCCTTGGCGATGTCGCCGGCCTCGGTCACCAGCACCAGGTTGATCGGCAGTTCCACGCCGGCGGTCTGGTAGGTGGCCATCTTCTTGCCGATCATGCCGGCCGCAGCGGCCTTCACGTCGTCGAGCGTCTTGCAGAACTTGACGCCGCCGGCCTTGCCGCGGCCGCCCGCATGGATCTGGGCCTTGACCATCCACGGGCCTTCGCCCAGGGCCTGGGCCGCCTTCACGGCTTCGTCGGGGGTGGAAGCCACCTGGCCGGCCGGAACCGGGATGCCGTATTGGGCAAAAAGCTGTTTCGCCTGGTATTCGTGGAAATTCATGCGTCACCGTGGAAGATGGGAACGAACGCACCGTCTCACGCGGCCGGGGCGGCAAGCCACGGCCCGGGATGCACGGGCGGCCCGCCATTGTCGCCGACCGCGCGCCGGCGCGCAAAAAACCGTGCCCTGCGCGGGCCGGCGGCGCGCATTCCGGACCGGCTGCCGCGTCCTTCGGCCCGGCCACTGCGCACGTCCATCCGGCGCCCGCCCCCTTTTGTGCCCGGCACCGCGACCGCGTCCGCGGACCGCGTCGGTGCACGCCGGGCGTGCCCACGCTCGGCCTCAGCGCCTTCCTCCGGCTCGCCGCCCTCCTCCAGCAAGCCCGGACAGGCGCGGCGCGGTGTCGGCGGCAACCGTGCCACCGTACACGCCGGCCCGGAGCCGGGGGCCGGTCTCCGTATACTGGTGCCACGCCATCGTCCGGGGGAGCGGATGTCACCGGCCAACCTGTCCCTGATCGGGCACATCCGTTCGGTGCCCCGTCGCGAGCTGTACTTCTTCGGCCTGTACCGGGTGCTGACCGCCGGCCTGGTGGCCGCACTGGTGTTCAGCCCGCTGGCCGCCACCCTGGCCGAGCCGCGCTTCCCGCGGCTGGCCGCCGGCGTGGCCGTGGCCTACCTGGTGATGGCCGCGGTGGTGCTGGCCTGGGGCCGCAACGAGCGCTGGCTGCGCCCGATCGTGGCCGGCAGCGTGCTGGTGGATATCGTCGTGGCGGTGCTGGCCATCCACGCCATCCCCGGCGCCGGCGCCGGCATCGCCATGATGCTGCTGTTCAACGTGGCCTCGGCGGCGATCCTGCTGCCGCTGGCCGACGGCCTGGCCATCGCCCTGGCCGCCAGCGCCGGCATCGTCGCCGAATACGTGTGGAGCGTGCTGGACGGCGGGCCGATCGAGCGCTCGCCGGCCGAACTGGCCATGTTCGCGGCCAGCTACCTGGCCCTGGCCTGGATCTGCTTCCAGATCGGCCGGCGCGCGCGCAGCAACCAGGTGCTGGCCGAGCAGCGCGGCCAGGAAGTGGCCAGCCTGGCCGAGATCAACGAGCTGATCATCCGCCGCATGCGCACTGGGGTGCTGGTGGTCGATGCCGACAACCGCATCACCCTGGCCAACGAGGCCGCCGCCGCCCTGCTCGGCGACGGCGAGGGCACCCTGGAAGGCGGCCACGTGCTGCTGCCGCGCGTGGCCCCGCAGCTGGCCGCGCGCCTGGTGCGCTGGCGCGCCAGCGGCGAATCGGGCGAGGCACCGCTGCAGCTTTCGCCGGATCTGCCCGAGGTGCAGCCGCGCTTCGCCCGGCTGCTGGGCGGCACGCCGCTGACCCTGGTGTTCCTGGACGACGCCACCGTGGTCTCGCGCCGCGCCGAATCGCTGACCCTGTCCACCCTGGGCCGCTTCTCGGCCAGCCTCGCCCACGAGATCCGCAACCCGCTGGCGGCGATCACCTACGCGGCGCAGCTGCTGGCCGAATCGCGCCACCTCGACGATGCCGACCGGCGCCTGCTGCAAATCATCGACCAGCAGTGCCAGCGCACCAACGGCATCGTCGAGAGCGTGCTGGGCATCGCCCGGCGCGACCGCGCCAACCCGGAGAACGTGGACGTGGGCGAGTTCGTGCGCCGCTTCGTCGAGGACTACCGGCTGACCCTGGGGATGGAGACCGACACCCTGGAAGCCCCCGCCCCCGGTACCGCCGTGCAGGCCCAGGCCGACCCGCGCCACCTGCACCAGATCCTCACCGCGCTGGTGCACAACGGCTTCAAGTACGGGCGCAAGCTCGACCAGCCGGCGGTCGTGCGCGTGCGCGCCGCACTGCTGGACGGCCATCCGGTGGTGGACGTGGTGGACCGCGGCCCGGGCATCCCCCCGGCCGTGGCCGAACAGCTGTTCCGGCCGTTCTTCACCACCTCCGAGCACGGCACCGGCCTGGGCCTGTACATCGCCCGCGAGCTGTGCCGGGCCAACCAGGCCCGCCTGGAATACGTGGCCATGCCCGGTGGCGGCGCCTGCTTCCGCATCCACCTGCCCGCGCCGCACGCGCTCGCCCCATGACGCCGTCCCGGCCCGGCTTGCGTATGCTGTGCCCGGGGAATCCAGCCAACACCACCGCATTGCCTTCATGACCGACCACCGCAACGTCCTGCTCGTCGACGACGAACGCGACATCCGCGAGCTGCTGGTGCTCACGCTCGGCCGCATGGGCGTGAACACGGCCACGGCCGCCAACCTGGCCGAGGCCCGCGCGCAGCTCGACCAGGGCCGCTTCGACCTGTGCATCACCGACATGCGCCTGCCCGACGGCAACGGCATCGAGCTGGTACGCGAGATCGGCCGCCACCACCCCGATACCCCGGTGGCGATGATCACCGCCTTCGGCAGCATGGAACTGGCGGTGGAGGCACTGAAGGCCGGTGCCTTCGACTTCGTCAGCAAGCCGGTGGACATCGCCGTGCTGCGGCGGCTGGTCAGCCATGCGCTGGAACTGAACAACCAGGCGCGGCCACGCCCGGCCACCCCGCCCGAACACGCCATCCGCCTGATCGGCGACTCGGCGCCCATGGCCGAGCTGCGCGCGCTGATCGCCAAGGTGGCGCGCAGCCAGGCGCCGGTGTACATCCTCGGCGAGTCCGGCACCGGCAAGGAGCTGGTGGCGCGCACCATCCACGCCCAGGGCGCGCGCGCGGCCGGCCCGTTCGTGCCGGTCAACTGCGGCGCCATCCCGGCCGAGCTGATGGAGAGCGAGTTCTTCGGCCACAAGAAGGGCAGCTTCACCGGCGCCACCGCCGACAAGCCCGGCCTGTTCCAGGCGGCCAACGGCGGCACCCTGTTCCTGGACGAGGTCGCCGAGCTGCCGCTGCCGATGCAGGTCAAGCTACTGCGCGCGATCCAGGAGAAATCCGTGCGCCCGGTCGGCGCGGCCACCGAGGAAGCGGTGGACGTGCGCATCCTGTCGGCCTCGCACAAGGACCTGGCCGAGCTGGTGGAGCACAACCATTTCCGCCACGACCTGTACTACCGCATCAACGTGATCGAGCTGCGCGTGCCGCCGCTGCGCCAGCGCCACCAGGACCTGCCGCAACTGGCCGCCTCCATCCTGGCGCGCCTGGCGCAGAGCCAGGGCCGCAACCTGCCGCTGCTCACGCCGTCGGCGCTGGAAGCGCTGGACCACTACGACTTCCCCGGCAACGTGCGCGAGCTGGAGAACGTGCTCGAGCGCGCCCTGGCGCTGGCCGAGGGCGACGAGATCCGCGCCGGCGACCTGCACCTGCCGCAGGCCGCGCAGCGCCTGCCCGGGGTGCGCTCGGCCGCGGCGGCTCCCGCCACCGCCGAAGCGGCGCCGGACCCCGCCGACGCCGAACCGGAAACCGCCCTGCCGTCGTACATCGAGCAGATGGAGCGCAGCGTGATCCAGAAGGCGCTGGAGGAGAACCGCTGGAACCGCACCCGGACCGCGGCGCAACTGGGCATCACCTTCCGCGCGCTGCGCTACAAGCTCAAGAAGCTGGGCATCGAGTAGGCGCCCTGCCAAACCGGTGCCTGAACCGAGCGGCGGCGGCCGGTGCAGATCTGCGCATGCATCGCGCAGCTGCAGGGCCAGCTCCCCCGGCGCGCTGCCAGCATCCGGGTTCGGCCACCCACCGGAGCCGCGTCGTCCACGCGGCGAGGCGCCGGCCGCCGGTCGCGACCCAGGGCCATGCCCAGGGTTCCTGGTCGCGGATCAGCCGCCCCCGGATACCAGGCGGCCCGATCCGTGCGCTTGTCGCCAGGCCGTGGTTCGCACGGGAGTCCGTTCGCTGTCCGCTGTCCGCGGGACGCACATGCCCGGTGCGAGAGTGACAGATCCAAGCAAGCGCATGGCAACCCCGCGGCCCGGCGGCAAGCGCCGGACGTGCCCCGAGCACTTGCGATAGGCGCTGTTCGCGTTCGGTAGGGATGCGATGCCAAGCCGTTGTTTTTTTGTGCTCGCTTCCTACACAACGTATTGAAAAAGCAAGCCATCCCTACCGAACGCGAACAGCGCCTTGCGATATCTGCCCATATCCAGGCGCCCCAGCTGCAGACCCGCCACCGGTCTGCCCGCGCCTGTCACGCGGTCGCGCCGTCTCCGGATCCCATTTCCGCCCTCCCGGATCGTCTTCCTACCCCGGCGGTTCGACATCGGCCCCCTGCATGCGAAAAAGGCCGCGGATCGCTCCACGGCCTTCCCATGCGTCCTGCGCTGTCGCAGGCCGCGCCACTTCGCGCAGTGGCTACTTCGCGTACTGGAACGCTGGCAGCGCCTTGATCGCTGCCTGGGTCGCGCCCGGCAGCACGAACTTGCCGCCCTGGAAGCGGAAATTCCGTACCGGGATGGCGACGTTGTGGCGATCCAGCCCGACGAACCCGCCGGCCCCGACGATGGCGTAGGACACCGCGCTGTCCGGGGCGACGATGATGTCGTCGATGGTGCCGACCTTCTGGTTGGACTCGTTGAAGACGGCCTTGCCCAGGATGTCCTTCTTGGCGCTCCAGCCCACCGCCACCGTGCGCAGTTCCTCCACCGACACGCCGACCTCGCTGGAGCCGGCCACCTGCGCCGAGGCGACACCGCTGGCACCCGCGGCCACCAGCGCCGCCACCGCCAACGGCGCCATCTTCCTGATCATCACGTTCATGTGTTTCTCCCTAGTCTGGATGTTCCGCGGCGCCGGCATCCACGCCGGCGACCGCGCATCCGCACGCTAGGCATGCACGCGTGAGCGCAGGGTGAGGCGGCGGCCTGCGCCGCCCCGGTCAGTCCTTGGTGACGCGATCGATCTCGGCCAGGCTGGTCACGCCCTCGGCCACCTTCATCAGCGCCGACTGGCGCAGGTCGCGCACGCCTTCCTGCTGCGCCACCTCGGCGATCTGCATGGCGTTGCCGCCCTCCAGCACGATCGCGGCGATCTCGTCGGTCATCGGCATCACCTGGTAGATGCCCACGCGGCCCTTGTAGCCGGCGGTGCATTCGTCGCAGCCCACCGCCTCGTAGATCGTCAGGCCCGCCGCGATCTGCTCGTGGGTGAAGCCCTCGGCCAGCAGCGCGTGCTCGGGCAGGTGCTGCTCGCGCTTGCAGCGCGGGCACAGGCGCCGCGCCAGGCGCTGGGCGATCACCAGGGTCACCGAGCTGGTGATGTTGTACGGGGCGATGCCCATGTTCATCAGGCGCGCGATGGTCTGCGGCGCATCGTTGGTGTGCAGCGTGGACAGCACCATGTGGCCGGTCTGCGCCGCCTTGATCGCGATCTCGGCCGTCTCCAGGTCGCGGATCTCGCCGACCATGATGATGTCCGGGTCCTGGCGCAGGAACGAACGCAGCGCCGCGGCGAAGGTCATGCCGCGCCGGGCGTTCTGCTGCACCTGGTTGACCCCGGGCAGGCGGATTTCCACCGGGTCCTCGGCGGTGGAGATGTTGCGCGTCTCGTCGTTGAGGATGCCCAGCGCGGTGTACAGCGACACCGTCTTGCCCGAGCCGGTCGGGCCGGTCACCAGCACCATGCCGTAGGGCTTGTGGATGGCCTCCAGGAACAGCATCTGCTGCTCGGGCTCGTAGCCGAGCTTGTCGATGCCGAGCTTGGCCGCGCTGCCGTCGAGGATACGCAGCACGATCTTCTCGCCGAACAGCGTGGGCAGCGTGCTCACGCGGAAGTCGATCTGCTTGGTCTTGGACAGGTTGAGCTTGATGCGCCCGTCCTGCGGCACGCGCTTCTCGGCGATGTCCAGCTGCGCCATCACCTTCAGGCGCGCGGCGATGCGCTCGCGCAGCTTCACCGGCGCCTTGGCCACCTGCTTGAGGATGCCGTCGATGCGCAGGCGTACCCGGTAGTCGTCCTCGTAGGGCTCGAAGTGGATGTCCGAGGCGCCCTTGCGGATCGCATCCACCAGCACCTTGTTGACGAACTTGACCACCGGCGTGTCGTCGCCCCCGGCGTCCACGCCGGTGTCGCTGCTCGCACCCTCCTCGTCGCCGCCGCTGGACTCCAGGTTCTCCAGGCCTTCGTCGTCGCCGCCGAAGCTGTCGCCGAGCGCGTTGCTGTTGGCCAGCCATGCGTCCAGGGTGCGGCGGATCTGGTCCTCGTCGACCAGGATCGGTTCCACCGCCAGGTTGGTCTGGAACTTGATCTCGTCCAGCGGCCTGGTCGGATCGCTGGTGCCCACGAACAGGCGCCCGCCGCGCCTGAACAGCGGCAGCACGTTGTGCTTGCGCAGCAGCTCCTCGCTGACCAGCGCCACCGCCGACTGGCCGGCATCCAGCACGGACGCATCCAGCAGCGGGATGCCGAACTCCAGCGCGTTGGCCGCGGCCAGCTGCGCGGACGAAACCAGCTTCTTGCCGGTCAGCCACTGCGACAGCGGTACCCGCGCCTCGGCGGCCTCGCGCATGGCGCCGCGGGCGGCGGCCTCGTCCAGGGCACCGTCCTGCACCAGGCGCCGGGCAATGCCGGTGATGCCGACCAGGTTGGCGGAAACTGCGACGTTCATCTATGCGACTTCCCCGGGATCCATCGTGGTGGCACCCGCGACCTGCGCGCCCTGTGCCGGCAACCTCTCCCCAATGGCGCCATCATAGCGTCCGCTGCCCTCCGGTGGCGGCCATGCCATCGGCCGGACGGCCGCCTTCGCTCATCCTGCAGCGCAGCACGTCCTCAGAGAAGTCCTACCCCACGTCCGGATTGTCCTGCTGGGCACGTGTTCCCGGGTGCGGCACCCTGCCGCGGTCGGGACTCCCCTCCCGACATTCCCCAAGAGGTGGCACCACCGCCGGCCGCGGATCTCCCCGATCCCGCGCGTGACGCCCCGCATGGGCTCGTCGTGATCCGGCTCATCCTGACGAATGAGGCCGCAGCCGCAGATTGGCTTGACAACTGGACCGGCGATAGTTGGCCGGATCGTCGGTAACGGCGGCCCGTACCGGGTTGGACTCGATGTGGCGACAGCACCGAAGCAGATGATCGTCGCTATGGACCAGGCATGCCTTGTAGCGGCCCTCCCACAAGGTTCCAGTACGCCCATGACGACCGTTGAACAGGCCCACGCAACTGCGGTCCAGGCACTGCACCAGCCGCGCAATGGAATCGGCCGCGGCCGGAGTCAGGAGTAGATGAACAGGATTGTCCATCAGCACATGGGCATGGCGCCGGCAATCGTCATGATTCGCGGCGCCGCGCAGCGGCTGCAGGTAGCGGAGCCGGTCGCCATCATCGAGAAAACATGGCAACCGGTTATTGCCTCGCTGCATGACGTGCTGAATACCAGGGAGCGAGATGCGCGGTAGTCGGGCCATGCGCTACATGCTGGCCGATGCGAACGATCCCATCCCTCCGACATCCCCAGTAACCGCGAGTAAGGCGAAGGCCCCGCGTGCTGTAGGCAAGACCCCGTTATTCCCTTTGCTGCTCTGCTGTTCAGACCAGGACGATGTTCTTGTCGTAGCGGGCGACAGCGGCGTCGTGCGTCAACAGACGCAGAGGCTCGGACAAGGCCTGGGCAACGAGCATCCGATCAAACGGATCACCATGAAGCGGAGGCAACTGTTCGACCGCTGAAGCGTGATTCGCGCGCACTGGCAACAGATCGTAGCCGGCGTCTTCGAAATAACCAAGCGCGCGAGCAGCGGAAACAGGCATGCCGCCACGCCCCAGGGAATGCTTGATCGCAATCTCCCAAACGCTGGCCACGCTTACCCATATGTCGTTGTCCGGCGCGCAGATCAGCTGCCGGGCTTCGGCCGACAACCTGGCATCATCGGCAATGGCCCACAACGCGATATGGGTATCCAGCAGCAGCCTCACTCCTGGATGCCCGTGAACAACGAGGCGATCTGCGGGTTGTCGGCGTCGATATCGGCCGGGACGACGAAGGCGCCGCGCGCCACGCCGATACGGTGGGCGACGCCCTGTGCATCGCGCCGGATCGGCACCATGCGTACGGCCGGCTTGCCACTCCTGGCGATGATCACTTCGTCGATCACGCCATCCTCGATCTGGGCGACCAGCTTGGACAGATTGCTCTTGGCCTCGAACATGTTGACGGTGGTACTCATGGCGCCGCCTCGGATGGATTGAACTAAGTCTAGCTAACAAGTGTCATTGGTGCAACGTGTCCCAATGAGGGAGTAACGGGGTCCGGAGTAACGGGGTCAGGTTCACTTACTGAGGCTCGCCTGTCGAGCTCGCAGCAACTTTGCGAGGCCGATGTGCTGGCCTGGTAGCGACAAAGCGCTGAACCTTGGCTTGGACCATGGCCTGGAAGGGGGTCTTACCCAGTGCGCGCTGTTGTTGCAGGTACAGCCGGATGACCTTGAGGTCTTCCGGGGTCAAAGTTTCGTGCAGGAGCACCCGATAGGCTGCTGCGCGTTCGGCATCCGTGCGTCCCAGTGCCAGGAAGGTGGCGTGTGGGCTCAGGCCGGAATGCGGCCGCAAGCCCAGATTGGCCTGGCAGCTGGACCATCGATAGCTGGCCGGATCATCGGTGATGGCGGCCCGCACCGGGTTGAGCTCGATGTAGCGATAGCACCGCAGCAGATAATCATCGCTATCGACCAGGCAGGCCTTGTAGCGGCCTTCCCACAAGGTTCCAGTGCGTCCGTGCCGGCCATTGAACAAGGCCACGTAATTGCGGCCCAGCCGTTGCATCAGCCGCGCAATGGAATCGGCCGTGGCTGGAGTCGTAAGCTTCCCCGATCCGCAGACACCCCATAAGTAGAACTTTCTGGCATGTTTCCCCAGCCAGGAGGTTCCATGAAGAAGTCCCGTTTCACCGAGACCCAGATCGTCTCGATCCTCAAGCAGGCCGACGCCGGCGTGCCGGTCAAGGACATCTGCCGGCAGGCCGGCATCAGCGTGCCGACCTACTACAAATGGAAATCGAAGTACGGGGGCCTGGAGGCCTCGGAGCTGCGGCGGGTCAAGGACCTGGAAGCCGAGAACGCCAGGCTCAAGCGGATGTACGCCGAGCTGGCGCTCGACAACGCGGCGATGAAGGACCTGATCGCAAAAAAACTGTAGGGCCGGAGCAGAAGCGCGAGGCCGTGCGGTACCTGGTCGAGGTGCACGCGCGGCCCCTGAGCCGGTCCTGTGATTGCGTCGGGTTGTCGCGTGCGGCCTGGTATCAACCGCCGCTGCATTGGACCGTGCGCGACGCCGAGATCATCGCGGCACTGGCCGGGCAAGTCGAGAGTCGTCCGACGCGCGGCTTCTGGAAGTGCTGCAAGGTCCTGCGCCGTGCTCGGCCGGACTGGAACCACAAGCGAATCTACCGGGTGTACAAGGCCATGGAACTCAACCTCCGTCGCAAGGCCAAGCAGCGGCTGCCCAAGCGCGAACGCGTGCCGCTGTACGTCCCGCGCCTGCCAGACACCGTCTGGTCGGCCGACTTCATGGCCGATGCGCTGGCCTGTGGCCGTCGCTTCCGGACCTTCAACGTAGTCGACGACTTCAACCGCGAGGCGCTGCACATCGAGGTCGACACCTCGATCTCGTCCACGCGTCTGATCCGCATTTTTGAGCAGCTCAAGCGTGACCACGGCTTGCCGCAGGTCCTGCGCACCGACAACGGCCCGGAGTTCCTGGGCGAGACCTTCGTGCAGTGGGCCAAGCTCAACGGCATGGCCATCCGGTACATCCAGCCCGGCAAGCCCAACCAGAACGCCTACATCGAACGCTTCAACCGGACCTTCCGCGAGGAGGTCCTGGACCAGCACCTGTTCACCCGCCTCGACGACGTACGCGAGGCGGCGTACTGGTGGATGCTCGAGTACAACGAGGAGCGTCCCCATGACTCGCTCGGCGACATGACGCCGGTCGAGTACCGTCAAGCCGCCGAAGGTTCTACTTTTGAAATGTCTGCTTGACGGGGAAGCTTACGGAGTGAGCAATAGATGGACATGATTGTCCATCAGTACATACGCATGAAGCCGACAATCGCAATGATGCAGGGCATCGCGCAGCAGGTGCAGGTAGCGGAGCCGGTCGCCATCGTCGAGAAAGCACGGCAGCCGGTTGTTGCCTCGCTACACGACGTGCTGAGGAATGCCGGGAAGCGAGATGCGCGGTAGTCGGGCCATGCGCTACACCCTGACCGATACGATCGTTTTCATCCCTCCGGCATGCCAGTCGCCGCAAGTAAGGCAAAAGCCCTGTTCACCATAGGCAAACTGAACCTGACCCCGTTATTGCACTACCCCACGTCCGGATTGTCCTGCTGGGCACGTATTCCCGGGTGCGGCACCCTGCCGCCGTCGGGACTCCCCTCCCGGCGTTCCCCAAGAGGTTGCACTACCGCCGGCCGCGGATCTCCCCAATCCCGCGCGTGACGCCCCGCATGGGCTCGTCGTGATCCGGCTCACTTCTCCAGAATCCTGCCAGCTAAAAGACGCCCGGGAAGCAAGATGATGCCAAGTACGTGCTAGGCATGCGAACTCATACCGAAATTATTATTAAATTATAAAATAATTATTTGCACCCCTTAACTTCATATAGTGAGAAGTTATCCGCAGAAGCCGACGGAAGCCTTGCAATATTATTCAATTCAAGGGGCAGGCCAGCACTCGAAACATAACCCAAGTATCTAACATTAAAATCCCAGTCATAAAAATAATCGATTCCTTTGCTACAAATATAATAATTCATCATTCGATCACGAGCAGCAGCATATGCGGCACCATCAACAACTCCATCAAGATTAAAAACTTCAATCTTGCCCTGCCCGAAATATGATAACGCCCCACTTTGAAACGAACCAACTTGCGCGTTACGTGGGAGTTTATCGACTACCCATATCGCAGGCGCCCTATATCCTCGCGCATTCATTCCCCGAGCGTACAAAACATGAACTGGCGTCCACTTCCCCAATATGCTACCGGCACACACTATAAATGCGAGAAAGGCCCATATGCCTGCAGCTCTTCGCGACGTCAGAAAGCCACGACTAAAGATAATTTCATTGGCGGAAATCATTCCACACAATATCAGTAAAACATATGCCGTCAGCAAATATCTATCAAAGAACCAAAACGCCGGCAAGTATAATAAATAAAATATAATATATAACCAAGAAGCGCAAAGCATAACCACAACAGTAAAGTCACGCTTTAATACAATATACCTCATGGCAAGGAGCGTAGAAAATCCAACAATAAGTGCACCCACCAATGAAGAACGGAACGGGAAAATAAACGCCGAAACATCCTCCAAAATAAAAAAAAGAGCTCTTCCAGATGTCAAATAACCCGACTGATGGAACTGCGTTATCAATTTTACAGCAGCCCCACTCTCAGGAATTATAGATCCAAATTTTCTTGCGCAGAACAACCACCACGGCGCCACTACTAATAATGCGGAAACCGCCGAATAAAATAGACCCCTATAAAGGCGAAGCGCCAGACAAGCAATTGCGATGGCAACGCACACAAATACACCATCAATCCGCGACAACAATAATCCACCCAAAGCGAATCCAAGAACAAAAAAACCTCTCAATTTCGCTTTGCTGACAGCCCCATCAAATAATAATATAGAAATTAATGCCATGAATGTAGATAACGTACTCTCCATCCCATTCAAAGCAACTCGCAATACTCCGTAACCGCCGACAAAAATTATACCAGTTAAAGTTCCAACAGCTATATTCCCGCCCCCCTTGCGAGTCAGCAACAAGGCGAAAATTATAACAACGGCGGGAATGAAGGCAAGAGACAAGACGGAAAGGGCATAAAAAGCAGCGGGACCCTGAAACAACAAAAAAATCGGCGTCGCCAAAAATACGAATAAAGGCTGAAACCCGCTCGTCTGAGTCATGCCATCCGCGGAAAATCCCAGTCCCGAGCCAATATTACGCGCTATAGAAGCAATATAGTACGTATCGTCCGGGTAATATCTCCCATCAATTTCATTAATATTATCGCAGAGCATAAAAACGCCAAGCAATAACGGCAGCATCGGAATGAGAGTCACCGTCAACAAGCGCCAGTTTAAAATATTTCCATTCATTTTAGATTCCAGCGAAGACGGAGATGGAGCTCGGGATCAACTGTGATAGCGACCGATGCCTATTAAGATCGATGTAGCAACAGCGCTCGTTAGAAATCATTGTCGCCATCAACCACACCTTATAGCGGCCTTAGCATGCATAATAGAGCCATTCAATTTCTGCGCAGGCGATGCATCAACCACGCAACGGAATTAGCACGGACAAGAAACAAGATGAAGCACAACTGTTGGAACCTGAAATCGCCGACGCTAGGCGCCATACAGCAGGTGCAAGCAGTGAAGCTGGTAGCCAGCGTCGGGGAAACACGGTAGCCAGTGTCTCTCTGCACCACACGCTAAGGAATACCACGAAACGAGTGCGCTACAGTCAATTCATGCGTCGCAGCCACTCACCAAATTTGCATAGCCATCATGCTTACTTCAATGGACGACCGTGGCCGACTTTTCCGGATTAAGATCAATCAGATCAATTCCGGCACTCGGACGGAAGATATTTATTATCTCCAGAAATTCTGACACACATCCAAGAAATCGATCCGCCGCCGTAGTTAGGAATCAGCTCCAATATCATCGACCCAGCAACTGTAGTAGTCGCCAACCTCAAATGGCCGTCACCAGTACACGATATGGATTCAATATTCTTGCTTGGCAGCCCCGCCACCATTATATTTTGGCATGCAGCCGAATCTAGAGTGCCGCTGTTAACAGCGTTCTCGACTACAAAAGATTTATATGTGCCCCCCACGATCAACGCCTCGGCAACCCGACTGCGGACCGCATAATCCTGATACGCAGGTAGCGCCATAGATGCCAATATCGCGATTATTGTCACCACCACCATCAACTCGACCAACGAAAATCCCCGTTCTTGGTTCACCTCTGCAGCGCCCCATAAAATATAACTAATCAGAATATAGATCCGCCCTAAATCCCAATAGACTTACAACGCATACCGCCCCGTGCCAAATCACTTTTATGGCATGCATTAACCAATGCTTCCTGTTTCCACACCAATACTTTGGGCACCACATTTGGAGGATAAACTTTCGAAGCCTCTTGAAATGACCTATCTCCTTGTTCAAAACGACCCAAGGCATAGTAGGCGCGACCATAAGCAATCCAAGTCGGCCCATATCCAGCACCATTATAGAACCGCATCGTCTTTGCGGCCTCTAGCGCAGCCTCATAATTTCCAGTCTCGTAGTAATTTATTGAATACAAGCCAAAAACATACCTCAACGTACCTACATTATAAAACCCCTTATCGACCTGTGCCTGCTCAAGGGAAATCCCCCTCGCTAAAACATCCCTATGGGGCGCCCAGGTATGTTGCAGGTACCCAAACAATTCAGCGGAAGACTCAGCATAACGCCCCTGCCCCTGAAGATAATCCGCATAAACTACAGGCTCCTCTCCGTACAGCTTTCTTCGACTCTGTATAGAGGCGAACGCCTTTGTGAGGCCATCATCATCCCCATACTGCTTCAGCGCAGAAAGATAGTTATAGCCTACTAATCTATCATCCGGATACTGTCGATACATCCAGCTCCACAGAGTCAAGTTATTCTTCCATAATGGCAACGTGATATTTATGTTCAACGCACCAAAAGCAATAAACCCGCCCAATATTCCTGATGCCACAATAGGCCAGGCACGCTTCATATTTTCTGAAACTGACCATTCGCGCGGATTAAGCAATGCGATAGCCATACATAAAAATGCCAATGGGAGTGTAATAAACCTCGCGTGACCGAGGTTGCCCGCAATCGACAGCGGTAGGATATTGAGAACCGGGAGCAACGCAAATAGAAATGCCACGAGCATCAGACCAGATCTTGTCGTCCGAAAGAATAATATCCAGACAATAACCACCAAGTAGGCCACTAATATCGCAACACCCGACGCCATATCCATGAAAGAAAGATGAGAGGGATCAAAAGGATGCATAACGCTCATCATGGAGAATGGCCATAATGCTTCCTTGAGATAAAATGCAACTGTATGACCTACGGTTGCCAACAATGTAATCGGTGGATAACTGTTAACGCCAATCCCCCCAACCGGCAGGAATTGAGCGCGTATCAGAAGATAAATAAATCCCGAACCGAGTAATGCAACTAAAAGTGAATAGTTCCGCTTCAGAAATTCCGGGAAATAGGAAAAGAAGGGCTGTCGCTCACCTTCTTTCGCCCATATTACAATAAACGCCAACGCCGGAAACACTAAGGCCATTTCCTTGGAGAGTGCGGCCGCTAAAAATGCGAAAGAAGCAACCATGTAACGGAGCCAGCGCGGCCACTCCATCAAGAGCGCAAGCAACCCGATCAACGAAAAAAATGTCACCAGTAGATCAAAACGACCCGCAGCCCAAGCTATCGGCTCCACCAAGATTGGATGCAGCCCGTATAACGCCATTGCGACAGTTGCACGAAATACGATTCGCTTTCCGTTTCTCCAAATCATCGCGGAGACAAGCAATCCTACAAGGGACGTGTTAAGTATATGAATCAACAGGTTGACCAGATGTGACACGCCCGAGTCCAACCCAAATAACTTGAATTCAAGAGCAAAACTTGCCAACACCAAGGGGCGAAAATAAGCTACTCCGGGCAGAATTCGCTGCGTCAGCGCGGCGATAGTCACATTCTGACGCAAGCTCGGGTCGTCGACAAATAGCACCATGTCATCCCACACATAACTAAATGTGTGAACACGCCAATAAAGTGCGGCAATGCATATCAGCGTTACCACAGGCATCCATTTGATCAACTTCTGCATTTGTGCGCCCCAATACAAAAAAAGCCCCTCACTCGTGAAGGGCTTCAATAGCGGGCAAGATTTTTCAATCTCACCCGCCTTCTTATCAAGCTAGACTCTTAGCCGCGGCATTCCGCCGGGACATACTTCTTGTCGGAGGCGGTGGTGCACTTCCAGGTAATCGGCGCATCAGGCACGGTACCGGCGGCCAAATTGCTACCGCCCGACTGCGGAGTAAGCGTCAGACCCACGCCCTTCGCCTTATCAGTCATCGTGACGGTGATTTCACCGCCTGTACCAACCGAGATAGAGCTGACGTTAGTGGTCGCGCCGCTGAAGCTATAACCCACACTCAAAGGACTAGTGCCGTTGCTGGCATTTTCAGCAACCACAGTCTTGGCAGCCGAGGCCAGTACGAGACCCTCGGAAACACGAGCACGGACCGTGTAATCCTGATAGGCCGGCAGTGCAATAGCGGCCAGGATGGCGATGATCGCGACCACGATCATCAGTTCGATCAGCGTAAAACCCTGCTGGGTCTTCTTCATAGGTACATCCCCTAGAGGTTGGATTGAGCGTCATGGGCACCGGTCGTCCGGCGACCCCGTAAAGGAGGAAGCACGGAACGTGCCAACCTCCCGGCGCTTCCCGGGCGCCGGCGGGCATCATCCCTGGCCTACCGCGCAAAAGGAAGCCCTCGAGGCAAGAGAGCGCCAGGGCGCGCGCAGATGGACGTTCTGCGTCACTTTTTGACGCACCATTGGGTGCAGGGACAGAGGCTTTCGTCGGGGGCAGGTCCCCGACCTGCGTGTGACGTGCTTCACCCATCGCGGCCGGCGGATGCCGGCGGCACGCGAACCCGCTACCATGCGGGACTTGCCGGCCCGGGGAAGGCCGAATCGGGGAGCCCACATGTCCGTCGCACGCAGCGCCATCAAGAAAGAGCCCGTGGACCGCGCCACCAGCCAGATGCAGATGTTCGTCTGGCAGGGCACGGACAGGCGCGGCACCACGATGAAGGGCGAGCAACTGGCGCGCAACGCCAACTTCCTGCGTGCGGAACTGCGCAAGCAGGGGATCACCCCCGGCACGGTCAAGCCCAAACCCAAGCCGCTGTTCGGCGCCGCCGGCTCCGCGATCAAGCCCAAGGACATCGCCTTCTTCAGCCGGCAGATGGCCACGATGATGAAGTCCGGCGTGCCCATTGTCAGTTCGCTGGAGATCATCAGCGGGGGCGCCAAGAACCCGCGCTTCAAGAAGATGATCGACACGATCCGGGCTGACATTGAGGGGGGATCGTCGTTGTACGAGGCGATCAGCAAGCATCCCGTGCAGTTCGACGAGCTGTATCGCAACCTGGTGCGTGCCGGCGAAGGCGCCGGCGTGCTGGAGACGGTGCTGGATACCATCGCCAATTACCAGGAAAACATCGAAACCCTGAAGGGCAAAATCAAGAAGGCATTGTTCTATCCAGCCATGGTCATGGCTGTAGCCCTGATCGTCAGTTCCATCCTGCTGATTTGGGTGGTGCCGCAATTTGAAGAGGTCTTCAACGGCTTTGGTGCAGAACTGCCCGCCTTCACCCAGCTAATCGTCAATGCCTCTCGCTTCATGGTGTCGTGGTGGTGGCTGATGCTGCTGGTCGTCGTTGGGGCAGTAGTTGGCTTCATCTTCGCCTACAAGCGCTCTCCGGCCATGCAGCACGGCATGGACCGGCTGATCCTGAAGGTGCCGGTGATCGGCAAGATCATGAACGAGAGCGCCATCGCCCGCTTCGCCCGCACCACCGCGGTAACGTTCAAGGCCGGCGTGCCGCTGGTGGAGGCGCTGGGCATCGTCGCTGGCGCCACCGGCAACTCGGTATACGAGCAGGCGGTGCTGCGCATGCGCGACGACGTGTCGGTGGGTTACCCGATGAACCTGGCGATGAAGCAGACCAACCTGCTCCCGCACATGGTGATCCAGATGACCTCCATCGGCGAGGAGGCCGGCGCCCTGGACGAGATGCTGTTCAAGGTGGCCGAGTACTACGAGCAGGAGGTCAACAACGCGGTGGACGCGTTGAGCAGCCTGATGGAGCCGATGATCATGGTGTTCATCGGCACGATCGTCGGTGGCATGGTCATCGGCATGTACCTGCCCATCTTCAAGCTGGGCGCCGTCGTCGGATAATCCCTGAATGGCTTTTCTCGACCAGCATCCCGGCCTGGGCTACCCCGCCGCCGCCGGGCTCGGGCTGCTGCTGGGCAGCTTCCTCAACGTGGTGATCCTGCGCCTGCCGCGGCGCATGGAGTGGCAGTGGAAGCGCGACGCGCGCGAGATCCTGGAAGAGCCGGACCTGTACGAGCCGGCGCCGCCGGGCATCGTGGTGGAGCCCTCGCACTGCCCGCACTGCAAGCACAAGCTGGCCTGGTACGAGAACATCCCGCTGCTCAGCTGGATCATCCAGGGCGGAAAGTGCCGCCACTGCGGCGCGCCGATCTCGATCCAGTATCCGCTGGTGGAGGCGCTGACCTCGCTGCTGGTGCTGGCCTGCGTGTGGCGCTTCGGCTTCGGCTGGCAGGGCTTCGGCGCGATCGTGTTCACCTGCTTCCTGGTGGCGCTGTCGGGCATCGACCTGCGCACGCGCCTGCTGCCCGATGCGCTCACCCTGCCGCTGATGTGGCTGGGGCTGGTCGCCTCGATGGACGGGCTGTACCTGCCGGCCAAGCAGGCGCTGATCGGCGCGGCGGCCGGCTACGCGATCCTGTGGTCGGTGTGGTGGCTGTTCAAGCAGCTCACCGGCAAGGAGGGCATGGGTCACGGCGACTTCAAGCTGCTGGCCGCGCTGGGCGCCTGGTGCGGCTGGCACGGGGTATTGCCTATCGTGCTGCTGTCCTCGCTGGTGGGCGCTGTGATCGGCTCGGTGTGGCTGGCCGCCAAGGGCCGCGACCGCGCCACCCCGATCCCATTCGGCCCGTACCTGGCCATCGCCGGCTGGATCGTGTTCTTCTGGGGCGAGCAGATGATTGGCGCCTACCTGCGCTTTGCCGGATTGCGATAGCCCGGGACTACGCCCCGACGCCTTGCGTTTCGATATCCCGCAGCCGGTTGCATGGGACCGGCCTGCGCCAGCGATCGTGCCCCTTCGGGTTCAATCACCGCCCTCAAGCACTGCGGCTCGCTGCGCATGACGCGCACGAGGAGGAGCAGGTTGCCGTCGCGGCGATGAGAGACGCGGCGTGGCGGTTCGACGATCTGGCGGCAGGCGGTATCCGGGAGTTCTTGCATCTGCCCCTGCCGGGATGATCCGCCAGTTGGCCGATATGGGCGAATACGCTTCGCACCCGGGCACCGGCCGCTGACGGGCCGTGCGACGTCCAATCGGCAGTGGAGTCCGGATCGGCCAGCGCCGGCCCGGACCCGGCTATTCCAGCCACCGGGCCAGGCGTTCCTTCGCCTGGTCGTGCGTCACGGTGCGTCCCTGCGCCATCGCCGACTTCCCCGGGGGGCGATGCCTTCCAGAACGGCAAGGCGGGCCTGCATGGGTACATGGCTCTCGACATCGACGCGTCAGGTGCCGGGCAGCCCATGCCGGGGTGATGAGGATGGGTTCCCGGTCGCGCCGATGCCGGCGAGCAGATCGGTGGCCTGGCGCTCGAGGGGGTGACCCATTCGGTGCGCACGAAGTGATACTTCAGGGCTCCCTTGTGCGCGTGCAACGGCCAGCGTGCGGCCGCCTCCCGCCGGATCGCTGCATACTTTCGCGATGAGCGACTTCATCATTGGCCTGACCGGCGGCGTGGCTTCGGGCAAGAGCGAGCTGGGGCGCCGCTTCGAGGCGCTGGGCATCCACGTGGCCGATGCCGATCTCGCCGCGCGGCGCGTGGTGGAGCCCGGCCCGACACTGGCGCGCATCGCCGGAACCTTCGGCCGCGCCATCCTGCTGGCCGACGGCACGCTCGACCGGCGCCGGCTGCGCGAGCTGATCTTCGCCGACCCGGCGGCGCGGCGGCGCCTGGAGGCCATCACCCACCCCGCCATCCGCGCGCTGTTGCACGAGGCCTGCGTGGCGGCGGCGGGCCCCTATGCGATCGCGGCGATCCCGCTGCTGGCCGAGGCCGGCGGCCGCGCCACCTACCCCTGGCTGGACCGGATCCTGGTGGTCGATGCGCCGGAAGCGGTGCAGCACGCGCGGCTGATGGCGCGCGACGGCATCGACGCCGACCTGGCCGGGCGCATGATCGCCGCCCAGGCGCTGCGCGGCGAGCGCCGGGCAATGGCCGACGACGTGGTGGTCAACGATGGCGATCCGATCCACCTGGACCATGCGGTGGCGTTGCTGGACGCGCGCTACGGGGCACTGGCCACCGCCAAGGCGCGCTGACGGACCCCGCGGCGATCCGGTTTTCTCCATGCCTGCCCTGGGCCTTGCCCTGGAAAAGGAAACGCCGCCGGCAGTGCCGGCGGCGTCGGATTCCACGCGAACGCAAGGACTCAGAAGTTGGCGCGGAACTGCACGCCCCAGATGCGCGGGTCGTTGATGAAGCCGGTCAGGTTGTCGAAGTCGATCGCACCGGTGGCACGGATCTGGTTGGTGCAGTTGCGGCAGAACACCGAGGCCTCGTAGGCGCCGGCGCCCCAGGTGTAGCCGAGCTTCACGCCGCCCTCGAACAACGGCTGTCCGACGAACTCCCTGGATTCGTACAGGAAGAAGTTGACCTCGCTGCGGTAGGACCAGTCGGTGTAGACGAACAGCTCGCCCTCTGCCAGCGGCACGCCGTAGCGCAGGGTGATGTTGCCGATCCACTTGGCCGCCTGCGGCAGCGGGTTGCCGTACAGCTGCGCGTAGCCGTTGGCATCGACCGGGTCGGTGACGGTGCACACCCAGGCCGAGCAGGTGGCCGTGGCCAGGTCGCGGTCCTTGATCTCGGTGTGGTTGTAGCTGCCGTTCAGGCCCAGGCGCAGGTTCTCGGTGAGCAGGGCCTCGAAGTCGAACTCGGCGCCGTAGGCCTCGCTCTTCTTCGCGTTGATCAGCTGCACCGCGTTGGAGGTGCCGCCGACCGCGGTCAGCTGCTGGTCCTTGATGTCCATGGTGTACAGGTCGAACCCGAGCCGGGCGCGACGGTCCCACAGGTCGGCCTTCACGCCGACCTCGAAGGACTTGACCGTCTCCGGGTCGGCCACGGTCACCGGCACGCCCGCCGACGGCGGGCCGAAGCTGGCGCCGCGGAAGCCGGTGGCGAAACGCGCGTACAGGTTGACCGCCTCGTTCAGCGCGAAGGTGACGCTGGCGTCGCCGGTGACCTTGGAGCCGCTGTTCTCGCCGCCGATCGGGGCCGCGCCGGCATCCTGCCAGTCGAGGATGTCGAAGGTCTTCTTGTCGTGGGTGTAGCGCAGGCCGGCGCGCAGGTCCCAGCGGTCGCTGGCCTGGTAGTTGAGCGAACCGAACGCGGCCCAGGAGGTGTTCTTCTGCCGGGTCAGGTTGTAGCCGGTCAGCGCGCCGCCGGCGATGGTGTCGTAGGTGAAGGACTGCCCGCGCACGTTGTCGCTGAAGTAGTACAGGCCGCCCTGCCAGGCCAGCGGGCCGTCGCCCTGCGATTCCAGGCGCAGCTCCTGGCTGAACTGGTCCAGGCCCTTGATGCCGCCGGCGGTCTCCACCGAGAACGGGATGAAGCCCGGGCCGTAGGGCTGGCCGGGATCGACAAAGGCGCCGGCGCCGTAGCCGCCGTCGATGTCGCCGCGGCTGTAGTACTTGCCGATGGTCTCGTAGCCGGTGATCGAGTGCAGGGCGAGCTCGCCCAGGTTCCAGGTCAGGTTGGCGCTGGCGCCCCAGGTGGTCAGCTGCTGGGTGTTGTGGGCATCGACATAGGCCTTGTCCGGGTCGAAGCCGTCCACGAGCTTGTTGCTGCCGGACTCGAAGATGTTGGCGCGGAACAGGCGCGCGGTGCCGTTGAGCTTGCGCACGTGCGCGTTGAACAGCGCCTCGAAATCGTCGCCGGGCCGGAACAGCAGCTGCAGGCGCGCGGCGCTGTCGTCGTAGCCCTCCAGCTTCTGGCCGCTGACCTGGCTGGTCACCCAGTCGTCGCGGTGCTGCTGCAGGATCGACAGGCGCACCGCCCAGGCATCGTTGATCGGCAGGTTGAGCGCGCCTTCCAGCGAGCTGGTGGCGTGGGTGCCGTAGGACAGGCTGGCGTAGCCGCCGATGTCGCCGAACTGCGGCCGCGCCGAGTTGACCTTGACCACGCCGGCCGGCGTGTTGCGGCCGAACTGGGTGCCCTGCGGGCCGCGCAGCACTTCGACGCTGTCCAGGTCGAACAGCGGGAAGCCCTTGAGGAAGGCGTTCTCGTAGACGATGTCGTCGTAGACGAAGGACACCGGCTGCGAGGCGTAGGTGGTGTAGTCGGTGTTGCCGTAGCCACGGATGTAGAAGCGCGGGAACACGCGGCCGTTGGAGGACTCAATGTTCAGGCTCGGGGCCTTGCCGGCCAGGACGCGCACGTCCGAGGCGCTGGTGGAGAGGGCGTCCAGGTATTCCGGGCGCAGCACCGTGGCCGAGACCGGGACGTCCCTGGAATCCTCGGCGCGGCGTTCGGCGGTGACCTTGACCGCATCCAGGCGGGCGACGCCGGCGTCGGCCTGCTGGGCCTGGGCGGGCAAGGCGGCCATCGCCACGGCGGCGGCAACGGCGAGGGAGAGCGAACTGCGGGCGAGCGTGCTGGCGATCATGGTCGACCCCGGGGCGAATGGGTGGGTGACGAATGTGTCGGTACGTTGCGATGCTGCAACGCCACAAGTAAACCATGACATTTTCTTAACACCAAGACCGGGTGGCGGACGGGCGGCCGGCGGTGGCGATGCGCTTTCCTGGGAAGCGCGCGCCGCACGGTGCGACACGGACTGCCGGGGACCGCCCGATGGGCATTGAAGGCGGGCGCGATGGACAGGATGCCGGTCCGTGCTCCCCGGGCGGCGGCGCCGCCGGCGGTGTTCCGGCGGGGGCTTTGATGCAGTCACGCCACTCCCGTCCTCGAAACGCCTTGGCGCAGGCCCAGCGGGCGCTTCAGGCCAGGGAATGTCTTGGATCCAGGAAACGGGTCGTGGATAGTGAACTGCGGATCCGGTCTGGATACGGGTCTGGATGTGGGTCTGGATGTGGGTGCGCATCCGCTGGTCAGGCCGCGGCGGGAAAGGCCGGGGCGGGTTCGTGCTCCGGCAAACTCATCGACCGTTTCCCGCTCGGCTCCGGCCGCCTTTCTTCGCCTTTCTTCGCCCTTCCCGGAATTGGCAAGTTTGCGGCTTCGGTCCTGCCACGAGGTCCTCCACGTTCGTTTTGCATTTGGCTTCGGTAGCTCCACGCTCCAGGCTTCGCCCGGCAAGCCCTCGTCTTGCGGGCTGTGGGGTCATCGGCCTTCGTTGTGTCGTTCCCAGCAAAGCAGGCGACACGGGCCGAGCTGCGACTCCATCACCCCCTCGCTGCCCAACAAATCGTTCAGGCGCCGCTATCGCCATGCGGGTCGGCTCGGGCGATGGCGTCACCGCAGTCCGGCGTCACCGACCGCCTCGTCAACCGAGTGCCAATGCACCGGCATGCGGCCATCGCTGGTTGTAGTACTTTCCATCGCCGGCCCGAAGTCGCGAGCGTGTCCGGAATCCGCCACGACGCGCCAGGCGCGCGGCAGCGGCACGCCAGCGCTCGTCGACGGCGACAGGCAGAACCGCCGGGACGGATCGCGCCGTCGTGGGCCGCCACAACCCGCAATCCGCGGGATACGACACGAAGACATGCACCCCGCATTCGGCACCAGACGCCGGGACTGAACCGGATTGCCTGCAGCATCGCCCCCCGCATCGGCACGACATCGCGTGGGCCACCCTGCCCGCCCGGCCCCATCCAGGCGATGCGCGTGCCAGCGCAAGGCGCGCCCGTATCATCCAGGCGATGCGCGTGCCAGCGCAAGGCGCGCCCGTATCGACGATCCCCGCCCCGCCGCAACCACGCTCCAGGGCGCGGATGCGGCGGATGCCCTCAGATCGCGTACAGATCCACGTACTCGTGCACCGGCAGTGCCTCCAGCCGCGCCGGGTCCAGGGACACGTCCAGGATCGCCTGCTGCTGCCGCGCCGGGAAGCGTCGCGCCAGGTTGGTGCGGAACTTGGCCTCCAGCAGCGGGATGCCCTCCGCGCGGCGGCGGCGATGGCCGATCGGGTATTCCACCACCACCTCGGGCAGCCGCGTGCCGTCCTCGAACTCGACCGTGAGCGCGTTGGCGATGGAGCGCTTGTCCGGGTCGTGGTAGTCGGCGGTGAACTGCGCGTCCTCCACGCACACGCTGCGCTCGCGCAGCGCGTCGATGCGCGGGTCGGCGGCCACCGCGTCCTCGTAGTCGGCGGCGGTCAGGCGGCCGAAGATCAGCGGCACCGCGACCATGTACTGGATGCAATGGTCGCGGTCGGCCGGATTGTCCAGCGGCCCCTGCTTGTCGATGATGCGCATGCACGCCTGCTGGGTGCGGATGGTCACCCGGCGGATGTCCTCCACCCGGCGTCCGCTGCGCGCCAGTTCGCCGTGCAGGATCATCGCCGCCTCCACCGCGGTCTGCGCGTGGAACTCGGCCGGGAAGCTGATCTTGAACAGCACGTTCTCCATCACGTAGCTGCCGTACGGGCGCTGGAACCGGAACGGCCGGCCCTTGAAGAGCACGTCGTAGAAACCCCAGGTCGGGGCGGTCAGCACGCTCGGGTAGCCCATCTCGCCCTTGGCGGCCATCAGCGCCAGGCGCACGCCGCGGCTGGTGGCGTCGCCCGCGGCCCAGCTCTTGCGCGAACCGGTATTGGGCGCGTGGCGGTAGGTGCGCAGGCTCTGCCCGTCCACCCAGGCCAGCGACACCGCGTTGATGACCTCCTCGCGCGCGAGTCCCAGCATCTGCGCCACCACCGCGGCGGTGGCCACCTTGACCAGCACCACGTGGTCCAGGCCGACCTGGTTGAACGCGTTCTCCAGGGCGATGCAGCCCTGGATCTCGTGCGCCTTGATCATCGCGCCCAGCACCGCCTTCATCGCCAGCGGTGCGTGGCCGCCGGCCACCGCCGTGCGGCTGAGCCAGTCGGCGGTGGCGAGGATGCCGCCGAGGTTGTCGGACGGATGGCCCCACTCCGCCGCCAGGAAGGTGTCGTTGAAGTCCAGCCAGCGCACCATCGCGCCGAGGTCGAAGGCGGCCTTCACCGGATCGAGCTGGAACGAAGTGCCCGGCACCCTGGCGCCATGGGGCACCACCGTGCCGGGCACGATCGGGCCGAGCAGCTTGGTGCAGGCGGGGTAGCCCAGCGCCTCCAGGCCGCAGCCGAGCGTGTCGATCAGGCAGTGGCGCGCGGTGTCCCAGGCCAGCGCGGAGTCGATGCGGTAGTCGAGGACGTAGTCGGCGATATCGACCAGGACCTGGTCGGGCGGCGGGCGGCGGGCGGACGGGGCATGGGATGCGGACATGGAGCGCTCCTTTGGCAGGGATGCCGTCGGGAAGGAGATTGCCTGGCCGCCATGGGCTGCTGGGTGACGGGGCCTGTCCCGACAGCGCGCGCAGGCCCCGGCTAGGATCAGAAGGCGTCGCCGGGCACCCGCACCCAGCCTTCCATCAGGATGCGCGCGCTGCGGCTCATCACCGCCCGGGTGACGGTCCATTCGCCACCGACCTGCTCCACCGCCGCGCCCACGCGCAGCGTGCCGGACGGGTGGCCGAAGCGTACCGCCTCGCGCGGCCCGCCGCCGGCGGCGAGGTTGACCAGCGTGCCCGGCACCGCCGCCGCCGTGGCGATGGCCACCGACGCGGTGCCCATCATCGCGTGGTGCAGCTTGCCCATCGACATGGCGCGCACCAGCAGGTCGATGTCGCCGGCGGCGACCGGCTTGCCGGCCGAGGTCACGTAGTCGCGCGGCGGCGCGACGAAGGCCACCTTGGGCGTGTGCTGGCGGGTGGCCGCTTCCGCCGGCGTCTTGATCAGGCCCATGCGCAGCGCGCCGGCCACGCGGATCGCCTCCAGCTTCGCCAGCGCCGCCGCATCGCCGTTGATCGCCGGCTGCAGCTCGGTGCCGGTGAAGCCGATGGCCGCGGCATCGACGAAGATGGTCGGGATGCCGGCGGTGATCAGCGTGGCCTGGAGCGTGCCGACGCCGGGCACGTCGAGGTCGTCCACCGCGTGCCCGGTGGGGAACATGGCGCCGCCGCCCTCGCCTTCGCCGTCGTCGGCCGGGTCGAGGAACTCCAGCACGATCTCCGCGGCCGGGAAGGTCACCCCGTCCAGTTCGAAGTCGCCGGTCTCCTGCACCTGCCCGGCCGTGACCGGCACGTGGGCGAGGATGGTCTTGCCGATGTTGGCCTGCCAGATGCGCACCACCACCACGCCGTTGTCCGGCACGCGCGCCTTGTCCACATAGCCGGCATGCAGCGCGAACGCGCCGGCGGCGGTGCTCAGGTTGCCGCAGTTGCCGGACCAGTCGACGAAGTCCTCGTCGATGCTGACCTGGCCGTACAGGTAGTCGATGTCGTGGCCGGGCTGCGTGCTCGGCGCGACGATCACGCACTTGCTGGTGGACGAGGTCGCCCCGCCCATGCCGTCGGTCTGCTTGCCGTACGGGTCGGGCGAGCCGATCACCCGCTGCAGCAGCCGGTCGCGCGCCTTGCCCGGTACGCGCGCGGCCTCGGGAAGGTCCTCCAGGCGGAAGAACACACCCTTGGAGGTGCCGCCGCGCATGTAGGTGGCGGGGATGCGGACTTGGGGCGCAAGGAAGAACACGCCCTTGGAGGTGCCGCCGCGCATGTAGGTGGCGGGGATGCGGACTTGGGGCGCAAGGGGCGGGGACTGGCGGGACATCGTGGACTCCGGGGTGCGGGCAATCAGGTCGGGAGGGTGAAGCGGGCCGCGTTCAGAACAGGCCCATCTGGGTGGCGGGCGGATCGGTTTCCGGCAGCAGCGGCCAGCGGCCGATCACCTCGTAGGCATAGGGCCGGCCGGCACCGACCACCAGCAGCAGTTCGTCGAGGGTCCATGCCAGCGGCGGATCGAGCGCGATGCGTTGCAGCGTTTCGCGGGCGCAGTAGCTCAGCGTCATGTGCGGCGTCACGCCGGTGGCGATGGCCGCATGGCCGGCATCGGCGAGCGCGGTGCGGATGCAGGCGGCCGTCGCGTCGAAGGCGCGCGGGCGGCCGCGTGCACGCAGCGTCCAGTGGATGCGGCCCGGCTCGTCGCCGCTGCCGTCGATGCGGTTGAAGTGCAGGGTGCAGGCATGGGCAAGGATCGCCGCGCCGACGCGCAGCAGCGCGTCGCACTCGGCCGGGGTCGGGTCGAACACCCGCTCGGACCAGGACTGGTGCCAGTTGCCGGGGGCGAACATCGCCCCGCGCAGGCGCCGGTCCAGGTCGTGCGCCGCCACCCGCGCCTGCGCCTGTTCGCGCCACGCCGGCGGCGGCATCGACGCGAAGAACAGGCGCGCGCGCCCGCTCATGCCGCCCGCGAGGACGCCAGGAAATCCTGCGCGAAGCGCTGCAGCACGCCGCCGGCCTCGTAGATGCCCACTTCCTCGTCCGAGTCGAGCCGGCACAGTACCGGCGTCTCGATCACCTCGCCGTTGGCGCGGTGGATCACCAGGGTGAGCGTTGCCCCCGGGGTGCGCTCGCCGACCACGTCGAAGGTCTCGCTGCCGTCGATGCCCAGCGCCTTGCGGTCCACTTCCAGCGGGAACTGCAGCGGCAGCACGCCCATGCCGATCAGGTTGGTGCGGTGGATGCGCTCGAAGCCCTCGGCCACGATCGCCTCCACCCCGGCCAGGCGCACGCCCTTGGCGGCCCAGTCGCGCGAGCTGCCCTGGCCGTAGTCGGCGCCGGCGATGATGATCAGCGGCTGCCTGCGCTCCATGTAGGTCTCGATCGCCTCCCACATGCGCACCACGGTGCCGTCCGGCTCCAGCCGGGTGAGCGAGCCCTGCCGCACCTCGCCGTCCACCACCGCCATCTCGTTGACGAGCTTGGGGTTGGCGAAGGTGGCGCGCTGCGCGGTGAGGTGGTCGCCGCGGTGGGTGGCATAGGAATTGAAGTCCTCCTCGGGCACGCCCATCTTCGCCAGGTACTCGCCGGCGGCGCTGGAGGCCATGATCGCGTTGGACGGCGAGAGGTGGTCGGTGGTGATGTTGTCGCCGAGCACCGCCAGCGGGCGCATGCCGCGCAGCGTGCGCTCGCCGGCCAGCGCGCCTTCCCAGTACGGCGGGCGGCGGATGTAGGTGCTCTGCGCGCGCCAGTCGTACAGCGGGCTGACCCGGGCGTGCTCGACCTTCACGTCGAACATCGGCGCGTACACCTTGCGGAACTGCTCGGGCTTGACGCTGGCGCGGGCGATGGCGTCGATCTCCGCATCGTCGGGCCAGATGTCCTTGAGCCGCACATCGTTGCCGTCCGCGTCCGTGCCGAGCACGTCGCGCTCGATGTCGAAGCGCACGGTGCCGGCGATGGCGTAGGCGATCACCAGCGGCGGGCTGGCGAGGAAGGCCTGCTTGGCGTAGGGGTGGATGCGGCCGTCGAAGTTGCGGTTGCCCGACAGCACCGCGGTGGCGTACAGGTCGCGGTCGATGATCTCCTGCTGGATCGCCGGGTCGAGCGCGCCGCTCATGCCGTTGCAGGTGGTGCAGGCGAACGCCACGATGCCGAAGCCGAGCTTTTCCAGCTCGGGCAGCAGGCCGGCTTCCTCCAGGTACAGCTGCACCGCCTTGGAGCCGGGCGCCAGCGAGGTCTTCACCCACGGCTTGCGGGTCAGCCCGCGCGCGTTGGCGTTGCGCGCCAGCAGCGCGGCGGCGATCACGTTGCGCGGGTTGGAGGTGTTGGTGCAGCTGGTGATCGCAGCGATGATCACCGCGCCGTCGGGCATCAGCCCCTGCGCTTCCTCGGCCTTGCCGGCATCGAGCTTGGCTTCGTCGGCGATGCCGCGCTCGGCCAGCGCGCTGGTCGGCAGGCGCCGGTGCGGGTTGGACGGGCCGGCCATGTTGCGCACCACGCTGCTCAGGTCGAAATGCAGCACGCGCTCGTACTGCGCGTCCTGCAGGTCGTCGGCCCACAGGCCGGCAGCCCTGGCGTAGGTCTCCACCAGCCTGACCTGCTGTTCCTCGCGGCCGGTCAGGCGCAGGTAGTCCAGGGTCTGGCCGTCGATGTGGAACAGCGCGGCGGTGGCGCCGTACTCCGGGCACATGTTGGAGATGGTGGCGCGGTCGCCGATGGTCAGGCTGGCGGCGCCTTCGCCGAAGAATTCCAGCCACGCGCCGACCACCTTCTCCTTGCGCAGGAACTCGGTCAGCGCCAGCACGATGTCGGTGGCGGTGATGCCGGGCGGGTGCTGGCCACTCAGGTGCACGCCGACGATGTCGGGCAGGCGCATCCACGAGGCGCGGCCGAGCATCACGTTCTCCGCCTCCAGCCCGCCCACGCCCACGGCGATCACGCCCAGCGCGTCCACGTGCGGGGTGTGGCTGTCGGTGCCCACGCAGGTATCGGGGAAGGCGACGCCGCCCTGTACCTGCACCACCGGGCTCATCTTCTCCAGGTTGATCTGGTGCATGATCCCGTTGCCGGCCGGGATCACGTCCATGTTCTTGAACGCATCGCGGGTCCACTCGATGAAGTGGAAGCGGTCGGCGTTGCGACGGTCCTCGATGGCGCGGTTCTTGGCGAACGCGTCCGGATCGTAGCCACCGCATTCCACCGCCAGCGAGTGATCCACGATCAGCTGCACCGGCACCACCGGGTTGATCTGCGCCGGATCGCCGCCCTGCTCGGCGATGGCGTCGCGCAGCCCGGCCAGGTCCACCAGCGCGGTCTGGCCGAGGATGTCGTGGCACACCACGCGCGCCGGGAACCAGGGGAAGTCGAGATCGCGCTTGCGCTCGATCAGCTGCTGGAGCGAGGCATCGAGCGTGGCCGGATCGCAGCGGCGCACCAGGTTCTCGGCCAGCACGCGCGAGGTGTAGGGCAGGCCGGCCCACGCGCCGGGGGCGAGCGCCTCGACGGCGGCGCGGGCATCGAAATAGTCCAGCGGGGTGCCCGGCAGGGACGTGCGGTATTGGCTGTTCATGGCTGGCTTCGGAAACGGATGGCGAGCGCAAAGGGGACCCTCGCTCCCGCATGGGCGGTACGAGGGCATCGCTGCGGAACCCCGGGGCCGCCCGCGCGGCGGCGGGCGGCGTCCGGCCGGATCAGGGGCGCTGGTCCAGCGGCACGAACGCGCGGTCCTCCGGACCGGTGTAGTTCGCGCTGGGGCGGATGATCTTGCCGTCGATGCGCTGCTCGATCACGTGCGCGCTCCAGCCGGCGGTGCGGGCGATCACGAACAGCGGGGTGAACATCGCCGTGGGCACGCCCATCATGTGGTAGCTGACCGCGCTGAACCAGTCCAGGTTCGGGAACATCTTCTTGATGTCCCACATCACCCGCTCCAGGCGCTCGGCGATGTCGTACATGCGGCGGTCGCCCTGCTCGTCGGACAGCTCGCGCGCCACTTCCTTGATCACCTGGTTGCGCGGATCGGACACGGTGTAGACCGGATGGCCGAAGCCGATGATCACTTCCTTGCGCTCCACCCGCGCCTTGATGTCGGCCTCGGCCTCGTCCGGCGTCTCGTAGCGCTTCTGCACCTCGAAGGCGACCTCGTTGGCGCCGCCGTGCTTGGGCCCGCGCAGCGCGCCGATGCCGCCGCAGATGGCGCTGTACATGTCGCTGCCAGTGCCGGCGATGACCCGGCAGGCGAAGGTGGAGGCGTTGAACTCGTGCTCGGCGTACAGGATCAGGCTGGTGTGCATTGCCTTGACCCACGATGCGCGCGGCTTCTCGCCGTGCAGCAGGTGCAGGAAGTGGCCGCCGATGGAGTCGTCGTCGGTCTCCACCTCGATGCGCCGGCCATTGTGGCTGTAGTGGTACCAGTACAGCAGCATCGAGCCGAGCGAGGCCATCAGCCTGTCGGCGATGTCGCGCGCACCGGGCGCGTTGTGGTCGTCCTTCTCCGGCAGCACGCAACCGAGCGCGGACACGCCGGTGCGCATCACGTCCATCGGGTGCGCCGATGGCGGCAGCTGCTCCAGCGCCGCCCTGACCGCCGCCGGGATGCCGCGCAGCGCCCTGAGCTTGTTCTTGTAGCCGCGCAGCTCGGCGGCGTTGGGCAGCTTGCCGTGCACCAGCAGGTAGGCCACCTCCTCGAACTCGCTGGTGCGGGCCAGGTCGAGGATGTCGTAGCCGCGATAGTGCAGGTCGTTGCCGCTGCGGCCCACCGAGCACAGCGCGGTGTTGCCGGCGGCGGTGCCGGACAGGGCCACGGACTTCTTCGGTTTGAAGCCGGGCGTGGTGGTGGTTTGCTCGGACATTGCGATACCTCCCGGTATTCGTTGTGGTGCTTGGCGGTGCTTGATCGGGTGTGGACGGAGACCGGCGCGCCGGCCTCAGCCCTTGGCGAACAGCGCGTCCAGGCGCTGCTCGAAGGCGTGATAGCCGATGCGGTCGTACAGCTCCTCGCGCGTCTGCATGGTATCGAGCACCGCCTTCTGCGTGCCGTCGCGGCGGATCGCCCGGTAAACGTTCTCGGCGGCCTTGTTGGCGGCGCGGAACGCCGACAGCGGGAACAGCTGGATCGCCACGCCGGCGGAGGCCAGCTCGTCGCGGGTGAACAGCGGGGTGGCGCCGAACTCGGTGATGTTGGCCAGCACCGGCACCTTCACCGCCTCGACGAAGCGGCGGTAGGTGTCCAGGTCGTAGGCGGCCTCGGCGAAGATGCCGTCGGCACCGGCCTCCACGCAGGCGATGGCGCGCTCGATCGCCGCATCCACGCCCTCGGCCTGGATCGCATCGGTACGGGCGATCAGGAAGAAGGCCGGATCGGTCTTGGCGTCGGCGGCGGCCTTGACCCGGTCGGCCATCTCGCCCTGCGACACGATCTCCTTGCCCGGGCGGTGGCCGCAGCGCTTGGCGCCGACCTGGTCCTCGATGTGGCAGGCGGCCGCGCCGGCCTTGATCAGGCTCTTGACGGTGCGCTCGATGTTGAACGCGCTCGGGCCGAAGCCGGTGTCGATGTCCACCAGCAGCGGCAGCGCGCACACGTCGGTGATGCGGCGCACGTCGGTGAGCACGTCGTCGAGCGTGTTGATGCCCAGGTCCGGCAGGCCGAGCGAGCCGGCGGCGACACCGCCGCCGGACAGATAGATGGCCTGGTAGCCGGCGCGCTGAGCCAGCAGGGCGTGGTTGGCGTTGATCGCGCCGATCACCTGCAGCGGCGACTCGGCGGCCAGCGCGGCACGGAACCGCGCGCCCGCGGAGGCGGGGGCGGCGGCACGGGGGCGGCGTGTCCTGGGCGGAAGATCCTGTTGCCTCTATCAAAGCAATGCGCGTGCCAGCTCCAACCCATTGATTCCGCATGCATCTACAGTTGCACATGTGTTTCGTGATGAAATGTTGGAACGAAACGAAACACGGATTGCGACATGCCCCCGTTGCCCGCCGCCATGCCCTATCGGCCGACCCTGTGGACCGTCAGCGTCTCGCGCCTGAGCACGCTGCTGGGCGATGTCATCCCCGAGTTCGATGCGCGCGCCGCCATCAGCCCGCTCAACCAGGGCTTCGCCGAGGCAGTGGAGACCATCGGCCGGCGCTTGCGCCGCGAGCGCTGCGACGTGCTGGTCGCGGCCGGCTCCAACGCCGCCTACCTGCGCGCGCGCGTGGACGTGCCGCTGGTGCCGATCCAGGCCACCGGCTTCGACCTGATGGAGGCACTGGCGCGGGCGCGGCGCATCGGCCCGCGCATCGGCGTGGTCACCCACGACACCGACGTGCCGTCCTTCCGCCACTTCCAGGACAGCTTCGGGCTGGAGATCGAGCACCGCCGCTTCGTCACCGCCGAGGACGCGCGCCACTGCATCGCCGACCTGGCCGCCGCCGGCATCGACGTGGTGGTCGGCACCGGCATGGCCATCGACCTGGCCGAGCGCGCCGGCCTGCCGGGCGTGCTGCTGTACTCGGCCGATTCGGTGCGGCGCGCCTTCGAGCAGGCCATCGAGCTGGCCCAGACCCTGGCGCGGCCAGCCCCGGACCAGCCGCACCTGCGCCGGCGCAGCCGCCGCACCGGCGCCGACGACAAGCCGCTGCTCGGCGAGAGCCCGGCCATCGCCGAGGTGCGCCGGCGCATCGCCCTGTACGCCCCGCACCCGGGCACGGTGCTGATCGGCGGCGAGACCGGCACCGGCAAGGAGCTGGTCGCCCGCCACCTGCACGCCGCCAGCGGCCGCCATGGCCGCTTCGTGGCGATCAACTGCGGGGCGATCACCGAATCGCTGCTGGAGGCCGAGCTGTTCGGCTACAGCGAGGGCGCCTTCACCGGCGCGCGCCGCGGCGGCCGCACCGGCCTGGTCGAGGCCGCCGACGGCGGCACCCTGTTCCTGGACGAGATCGGCGAGATGCCGCTGCCGCTGCAGACCCGCCTGCTGCGCGTGCTGGAGGAGCGCGAGGTGCTGCGCGTGGGCGCGGTGGAACCCACGCCGGTGGACGTGCGCGTGCTCGCCGCCAGCCTGCAGGCACTGGAGGCACGGGTGCAGGACGGCCGCTTCCGCCGCGACCTGTACTACCGCCTGTCGCCGCTGCGGATCCGCCTGCCGCCACTGCGCGAGCGCCCGCAGGACCTGGACGCGCTGATCGAGCACCTGTGCGGGCAGCCGCCCGCGCGGGTGTTCGCCGCGGAGGCGCTCGCGCGCCTGCACGCCCATGCCTGGCCGGGCAACGTGCGCGAACTTCGCAACGTGGTCGAGCGGGTGCTGATCCACCGCACCGCCGAGGACGACGGCGGCGCGGTGACACTGGCGCAACTGCTGGACTGGGCACCGGAACTGGCGTTGGACGCGGTGGCCGCAGCGGCTGCCGCGGCCACCGAACCGCCGCCGTTGCCGCCGCGCCGCCCCGACGCCGGGACCCTGCGCCAGCTGCTGCAGCGCAACGCCGGCAGCCGCGAGCGCGTCGCCCGCCAGCTCGGCGTATCGCGCACCACGCTGTGGCGCTGGCTGCGCGACGATGTCGAGCCCGGCTGAACGAGCGGACGCCGGCACGGGCCGCGGCCGGTTTTCATGGGTGCCCATTCAGCTTGCTTGTCCGAGGATGCATTCCACGCGGCACGTCGCCGCCGATGGGAGACAACCATGAAGGCACCCCGCTCCATGATGACCAAGCTCGCCGTGGCGCTGCTGGCCACGGCCACCGTGCTCGCCCCGGGCCTGGCCCTGGCCCAGGACTACGGCCCGGGAGCGCCGCCGCGCGACGACCGCGGTGACCGTGGTCCCGATCGCGGCCCCGACCGTGGCCCGCCGAACGATCGCGGCCGCGATGACCGCGGCCCCGGCCCCGACCGGCGCGGCCCCGACCGTGGCTGGCAGCGCGGCCAGCGCTACGACGGCCCGCGCTACGTGGTCAACGACTACCGCGACCACGGCCTGCCGCCGCCGCCGCACGGCCACCGCTGGGTACGCGACCGCGACGGCGATTTCGTCCTGGTCGCGATCGCCACCGGCATCATCACCGACGTGATCCTGCACGGCGGCCGCTGACCGGCCTGGCGGCCGACGACCCGGCACGCACGCGAACGGGGCGGCCTTCGGGCCGCCCCGTTCCGTTGTCCGCAGGCAAATCGCAGGCAAACAAAAACCGGCGCGAGGCCGGCTTGTCGTATGCAGTTGGTGGGCGGTGCAGGGATCGAACCTGCGACCCTTGCCGTGTGAAGGCAATGCTCTACCGCTGAGCTAACCGCCCGTACTGCGAGCCGCGCATTATAAGGCAGCCGCGGCCGGCGTCAATGCCCTACATCGTCTGGGTGGCCTTCTCGCTGTTGACCACCCCGGCCAGCAGCGCCTCGATGCGGTTGCGCACCGCCTCGCCGTCGCCGCCCTCGGGCAGCTGCACGCCGATGCCCGCGGTGCGCCCGCCCTGCGCGCCCAGCGGCGTGACCCACACCACCTTGCCGGCCACCGGCAGGCGCTCGTGCGAGTCGGGCAGGCTCAGCAGCAGGAACACCTCGTCGCCGAGCGCATAGCGGCGCGTGGTCGGCACGAAGATGCCGCCGTTCTTCACGAACGGCATGTACGCCGTGTACAGCGCGGCCTTGTCGGGCAGCGACAGGGACAGGATGCCGGGACGTGCTGACGCTGCGCTCATCGTGGGTTCCTCTGGGCCGGCCGCTGCGCGCGCCAGGCCACAAGCAGTTCGGTGACGGCCAGGTCGGCGCGCACCGTGGTCCGCAGCAGGTCGCGGGTCCTGTTCGCCGCGTCGAACCAGGCGGCAAGCTTGGTCAATCCGTCCGGGTCGGTCAACCCGGACGCGGCCTGCGCCAGCGCCAGGTCGGCGGCATGGCGCAGGCGCAGCTCGGCGTGCTCGTCGCCGGTCCAGCGCTGGGCGGTCTCGGCGGCGCCGAGGCGGCCGGCGGCGACCTGCTCCAGGTCGCTGGCGACCTGCCGGCGCAGGGCCAGGCCGTCGTTGCGCAGCCACTGGTCGGCCAGGCCGGGGTGGCCGCGCGCGGCATCCAGCGCCTCGCTGGCCGGCGCCTCGGCATGGCCCTGCGCCACCAGCCAGGCCAGCGCCTCGGACCGCGGCGGCAGCTTGAATTCCAGGCGCTGGCAACGGCTGCGGATGGTTGCCGGCAACCGCGCCGGCTGCGCGCTGAGCAGCCACAGGTAGCGCCCGGGCGCCGGCTCTTCCAGGGTCTTGAGCAGGGCATTGCAGGCGGCGCGGTTGATCGCGTCGGCCGGATCGACCACCACCACCTGGGCGCTGCCGTACTGCGGCGTCAGCGCCAGCTTCTCGGAGATCGCGCGGATCTGCTCGATCACGATCTCGGTGCGCAGCTTGTCGCCCTTCTGGTTGGGCTGCAGCGAGATCAGGTGCAGGTCCGGGTGGGTGCCCGCGGCGATAAGCTGGGCATGGCGCGCGCGCATCGCCGGCGCGTCGCCCTGCTGCAGCACGTGCGCGGCCAGGGCCAGGGCGACGGCGCGCTTGCCCAGCCCGGCCGGCCCGCAGATCAGCAGGCCATGGCCGAGGCGGCCGGCATCGAGCACGGTCACGGCCTGGTCGTAGACGCGCTGCTGCCAGGGGGCGAAGGCGGTACTCATGGGCCCTCCTGCGTGCGCGCGAGGAAGGCTTCCACCTGCGCGGCCACGTCGGCCACCACGCCCGGCGCCGGCTGGGCGGCGTCAATCAGGCGGAAACGCTGCGGGTCGGCCTCGGCACGCTGGCGGAAGGCCTGGCGCACCCGTTCGAAGAACGCGTCCTGCTCGCGCTCGATGCGGTCCGGGAACAGGTCGCGCCCGGCGGCACGGGCGCGGCCGATGCGCACGTCCACGTCCAGCAGCAGGGTCAGCCCCGGCTGCACGCCGACCACGCGCCGTTCCAGCTCGGCGATCCAGGCCGGATCCAGCCCGCGCCCGGCGCCCTGGTAGGCGTAGCTGGAATCGGTGAAGCGGTCGCTGACCACGTAGGCGCCGCGGGCCAGGGCCGGCAGCACCTGTCGCTGCACGTGCTGGGCGCGGGCGGCGAACACCAGCAGCAGCTCGGCCTGGGCCACCGGCGGCTCGACCTCGTCCGCACCGGACTGCCCGCCCAGCACCAGCGCGCGGATGCGCTCGGCCAGCGGCGTGCCGCCCGGCTCGCGGGTCAGCACCACCTCGTGGCCGTGCGCGGCCAGGCAGGCGTGGATGGCCTCGATCGCGGTGGTCTTGCCCGCCCCCTCGCCGCCCTCCAGGCTGATCAGGCGCGGATGCCGCGGCAACGGAACGCCGCTCATTGCGCCTGGACTCCGCCGCGCGCCTGGCGCAGGCGCTGCAGGTAGCGGGCCACCGCCGCGGTGTGCTCGGCGTAGGTGGCCGAGAACACGTGCGCGCCGGAACCGTCGCCGACGGCGACGAAGTACAGGCTCTCGCCCGGCGCCGGGTGGGTGGCGGCCATCAGTGCATCGCGCCCGGGCATGGCGATCGGCGTGGGCGGCAGGCCCGGCCGGGTGTAGGTGTTGTACGGGGTGTCGGTGGTCAGGTCGCGCTTGCGGATGTCGCCGTCGTAGGCCTCGCCGAGGCCGTAGATCACGCTCGGGTCGGTCTGCAGCAGCATGCCCTTGCGCAGGCGCCGCACGAACACCCCGGCGATCTGTGCGCGCTCGCTGGCCAGGGCGGTCTCCTTCTCCACGATCGAGGCCAGGACCAGCGCCTGGTCCGGGCCCTGCAGCGGCAGGTCCGCCGCGCGCGAGGCCCAGGCCTCGGCCAGGGCCGCGTCCATGGCCCTGTGGGCGCGGGCGAGCACCTCCAGGTCGGTGTCGCCGCGCTGGTAGAGGTAGGTCTCCGGCAGGAAGCGGCCTTCCGGATGCTGGCCGGGAAAGCCCAGCCGCGCCATCAGCTCGGCGTCGGACAGCGCGGCGGTGGCATGCACCAGCGGCGTGGCGGCGCCGAGCGCCGCGCGCAGCTGGCGGATGTTCCAGCCATCGACGAGGGTGAAGCGGTACTGGACCACCTTGCCGTCGCGCATGCGCGCCAACAGCGTGCGCGGGCTCGCCGCTGGCTGCAGCGCGTACTCGCCGGCCTTGATCCGGCCGGCCGCGCCGGTCAGCCGCGCCAGCAGGCGCCATTCCAGGTCGCTGCCGGCCACGCCTGCGTTGCGCAGGTTGCGCACCACCCCGGGCAGCGAGTCGCCGCGCGCCACCACCAGGCTCGGTACCTGCGCGGCCTGCGGCGTGTCGGCGAAGTGTTCGAAGCGCAGCCACGCCCAGGCGCATACGGCCGCCAGTGCCAGCAGGCACGCCAGCGCCGCCGCCACCCATGTCCCGCATCCGCGCCTGCCCGCCACGTTCACCTCGCCTTGCCCGCCGCGGCGGCCCGGATCGAGCGGACCGCCTCCTCCTGCCGGGCGCCGTCGCGCCCCTGCACCGCCGTCGCCATCAGATGCGGCGGAACACCAGCGTGCCGTTGGTACCGCCGAAGCCGAAGCCGTTGGACATCACCGCCTCCAGCTTCGCCTCGCGCGCCACGTTCGGCACGTAGTCCAGGTCGCAGCCTTCGCCCGGCTCGTCCAGGTTGATGGTCGGCGGCACGATGCCGGTCTGCAGCGCCATCACCGAGAAGATCGCCTCCACGCCGCCGGCGGCGCCGAGCAGGTGGCCGGTCATCGACTTGGTCGAGCTGACCAGGGTCTTGTACGCCTGCGCGCCGAACGCGGTCTTGACCGCGTCGCTCTCGGCCAGGTCGCCGATCGGCGTGGACGTGCCGTGGGCGTTGATGTAGCCGACCTGCTCGGCGGTCACGCCGGCGTCCTGCATCGCCAGGCGCATGCAGCGCGCGGCGCCCTCGCCGCTGGGCGAGGTCATGTGGTAGGCGTCGGACGTGGCGCCGAAGCCGGCCAGCTCGCAGTAGATGCGCGCGCCGCGGGCCTTGGCGTGCTCGTACTCCTCCAGCACCAGGATGCCGGCGCCGTCGCCCATGACGAAGCCGTCGCGGTCCTTGTCCCAGGGGCGCGAGGCCTTGGTCGGCTCGTCGTTGCGGGTGGACATGGCCTTCATCGAGCAGAAGCCGGCCATCGAGGTCGGCGAGGTGCCGAGCTCGGCGCCGCCGGCCACCATCACGTCGGCATCGCCGTACTGGATGGTGCGCATGGCGGTGCCGATGGAATGGTTGGAGGTGGCGCAGGCCGACACCGCCGAGAAGGTCGGCCCCTTGATGCCCCGCAGGATCGACAGCTGCCCGGGCAACATGTTGATGATGGTGCTGGGGATGTAGAACGGGGAAACCTTGCGCGGGCCGCCTTCGTGCAGGCGGATGGTCTGCTCCTCGATGCCGCGGATGCCGCCGATGCCGGCGCCGATGATCGCGCCCACGCGCTCGCCGTTGGCCTCGGTGATCTCCAGCCCGGAGTCGTCCAGGGCCATCATCGAGGCGGCCAGGCCGTAGTGGATGAACGGGTCCATCTTCTTCGCATCCTTGGCCGGGACCCAGGCCGTCGGATCGAAATCGCGGACCAGGCCGGCGATGCGGGTGGCGAACCCTTCGGTATCGAACGTGGTGACCGGGCCGATGCCGGAGCGGCCGTGGACGATGCCGTCCCAGCTGCTGGCCAGGTCATTGCCCAGCGGCGACACGATGCCCATGCCGGTGACGACGACGCGACGACGACTCATTGCGGATTCTCCTGACCCTTGGATGGCGAAGCTGGCCCCTCAAACACATGGGGCCGCGGATGCGGCCCCATGGTTGGTGCGGCGCGGCGGGGGCCTGAGCCTGGTGCCGCGCGACCGCTCACGTCAGCTCTTGACGTGGGCCTTGACGTAGTCGATGGCCTGCTGGACGGTGGTGATCTTCTCGGCTTCCTCGTCCGGGATCTCGCACTCGAATTCCTCCTCGAGGGCCATCACCAGCTCGACGGTATCCAGCGAGTCGGCGCCGAGATCGTCGACGAACGATGCGCTGTTGGTGACTTCCTCTTCCTTGACGCCAAGCTGTTCGACGACGATTTTCTTGACGCGCTCTTCGATGGTGCTCATGTAGGTTCTCGCTCCAGATGGAGGTAGGGGTGGTTCGTTGCCATCCAGCGATGGCCGCGTTGGATAGTGTAGTGGAAAGCGGCCGCGCCTTGCATTCGGGCAAAACGCCTGCCGATCAACCACTTGGCGCGATCCCTGCGCCCCGGCACGGTCACGGCATGTACATGCCGCCGTTCACGTGCAGGGTTTCGCCGGTGATGTAGCTGGCCGACGGGCCGGCCAGGAACGCCACCGCGCGGGCGATGTCGGCCGGCTCGCCCAGCCGGCCCAGCGCGATCTGCTCCAGCATCGCCTTCTTGCCTTCCTCGGGCAATGCGCGGGTCATGTCGGTATCGATGAAGCCGGGGGCGACGACGTTCACGGTGATGCCGCGCGAGCCGATCTCCTTGGCCAGCGACTTGGAGAAGCCGATGATGCCGGCCTTGGCCGCGGCGTAGTTCGCCTGCCCGGCATTGCCGGTCACTCCGATCACCGAGGCGATGCTGACGATGCGGCCCTTGCGCGCCTTCATCATGCCGCGCAGCACCGCCTTGGACATGCGGAACACGCTGGACAGGTTGGTGTCGAGGATGGCCTGCCAGTCCTCGTCCTTCATGCGCAGCAGCAGGTTGTCGCGGGTGATCCCGGCGTTGTTGACGAGGATGGAGACCGGGCCGAATTCCTTGGCCACCGCCTCCACCAGCGTCTCGCCGGCATCGGCGGCGGTGACGTCGAGCACGCGCCCGGCCCCGCCGTGGGCGGCCAGGCGCGCGCCGATCGCTTCGGCACCGGCGGGGGTGGTGGCGGTGCCGACCACGGTGGCGCCCTGGGCGGCCAGCTCGTCGGCGATGGCGGCACCGATGCCGCGCGAGGCACCGGTGACCAGGGCGATCTCGCCCTTCAGGGGTTGCGACATGGGAATTCTCCTGAGGAGGTTGGGCGGCGCGCTCAGGCGTGCCAGTCGGCCAGGGCGGCCTCGTAATCGGCCAGGGTGCCCAGCGCACGCGCCTGCACGGACTTGTCGATGCGCTTGGCCAGGCCGGTGAGCACCTTGCCTGGACCGCACTCGGCCACGCGCTCCACGCCCATGCCGGCCAGCGCCTGCATGCAACCGGTCCACTGCACCGGCTGGTAGAGCTGGCGCACCAGCGCATCGCGGATGGCGTCCAGGTCCGGATGCACGCGCGCGTCCACGTTCTGCACGACCGGCAGCTGCGGCGCCTGCCAGCGCAGCGCGCCCATGGCCTCGGCCAGCTGGTTGGCGGCATCGCGCATCAGCGGGGTATGCGAGGGCACGCTCACCGCCAGCTTGACCGTCTTGCGCACGCCGCGCTCGGCGAGCAGCGCCAGGGCGCGGTCGACCGCGGCGGCATCGCCGCCGATGACCACCTGCCCGGGGGAGTTGTAGTTGGCCGGCACCACCACCTGGCTTTCCGCCGCCTGCTGGCAGACCTCGGCCACCAGCGCATCGTCGGCGCCGATGACCGCGGCCATCGCGCCCACGCCGGCGGGCACGGCCTCCTGCATGAACTGGCCGCGCAGGCGCACCAGGCGCGCGCCCTCGTGCAGCGACAGCGCCCCGGCCGCGACCAGCGCGGTGTACTCGCCCAGGCTGTGGCCGGCCAGCGCCACCGGCGCCTGGCCATGCTCGAACTGCCACAGCCGCCACAGCGCGATGCCCGCGGCCAGCAACGCCGGCTGGGTGTACTCGGTGCGGTTGAGCATCTGCTCCGGCCCGGACTGCGAGAGCGTCCACAGGTCCACGTCGGCGCCGTCGGAGGCCTCGGCGAACGCCTCGCGCACCAGCGGATGGCGCTCGGCCAGTTCGGCCAGCATGCCGACCGACTGCGAACCCTGGCCGGGGAAGACGAAAGCGAGCTTGGTCACGTGCGCGGGCACCTGGTTACGGGGCGAAGGCGGGGATGATACGGGCGAAAGCGCCGATGCGTCTGTACCGTCGCGTATGCCGGCACCGCGCGGCAGCGGCCGCGGCACATGCCCTGGCCACGGGCTTCAGGCGCGCGCGGCCTGCTCCAGCACGGCGATGGCCAGCGCCAGTTCGCGCCCGGAACGGCCCAGCGGCGCGGCGACGCGGCCCAGCCAGGACAGGCGCCGGCAGGCCCCGTGCAGGATCGTGCGCACCCGGACCGGCTCGTCGGCGAAGGCGGCGGCGAGCAGCGCGGCCAGCGCTTCGCGGCGCGCCAGGTAATGGCGCGCGAAGCCGTGGCCGAACAGCAGCCAGTCGCGCGCCTGCGCCTGCGCCAGGTCCATGACCTGCAGCGGATCCTCCTCGAAATCGAGGAAGGCCACGCGCGTGCCGTCCCAGGTCATGTTGCGCGGCAGCGGCTGGCCGAAGCAGGCGCCGCCGCGATGCGCGGCCACCATGTCGGCCAGTACCTGGCGCACCAGCCGGTCGCGGCCGGCGTCGTCGCTTTCCTTGAGGCAGGCCGCCAGCGAGCGGCCGGTATCGGCCAGCACCAGGCAGCGCTTGCCCTGGCCGAGCACCGCCGGCACGTTCACGCCCTGGGCATGCAGTTGCGCCAGGCGCCGTGCCTCGACCTCGCGCGCCCGCGCGCCGCCGGGATGGGGCGGCGGCCGCAGCGCCGCCACGCCGAGCAGGCGCGCGCACGCGGCCAGCACGCCCAGCGACAGGGCGCGCTCGCCTTCCGGATAGAGCTTGAGCCAGACCCGCCGGCCCTGCAGGGTGATCGCCTCGGCCATCGGCAGCTCCCGTCGCGGTGGTGCCGCGCGACGATCAGTAGCGCAGCAGCGCCGAACCCCAGGTGAAACCGCCGCCGAAGGCCTCCAGCAGCACCAGCTGGCCGCGCTCGACTCGGCCGGAGCGGATCGCCACGTCCAGCGCCATCGGCACCGAGGCCGAGGAGGTGTTGCCGTGCTGGTCCACCGTCACCACCACCTGGTCCATGGACATGTCCAGGCGCTTGGCGGTGGCCTCGATGATGCGCAGGTTGGCCTGGTGCGGGATCAGCCAGTCCAGGTCGTGCTTGTCCAGGCCGTTGGCGGCCAGGGTCTCGTCGACCACGCCGTCCAGCGCCTTGACCGCGTACTTGAAGACGTCGTTGCCCTTCATCTGGATCCGGCAGCCGCCGCGCGGACCGCCGGTGAACCCGACCGACACGCCGATCGGATTCCACAGCAGCTCCTTCTTGCTGCCGTCGGCATGCAGGTGCGTGGACAGGATGCCGGTCTCGTCGTCGGCCTTGAGCACGACCGCGCCGGCACCGTCGCCGAACAGCACGCAGGTGGTGCGCTCGCTCCAGTCGACCATGCGGGTCAGCGTCTCCGCGCCGATCACCAGTACGTGGCGGGCGTCGCCGGAGCGGATGAACTTGTCGGCCACCGCCAGGGCGTAGACGAAGCCCGAGCAGGCCGCGTTGACGTCCATGGCCGCGCAGCCGGCCGCGCCGAGGCGGGCCTGGACCAGGCAGGCGGTGGACGGGAACACCAGGTCGGGCGTGGTGGTGCCGACCACGATCATGTCCAGGTCGGCGGCCTCGATGCCGGCCGCCTCCAGGGCACGCAGGGCGGCCTCGTGGGCCAGGTCGCCGGTGGTCTGGCCCTCGGCGGCGACATGGCGCTCACGGATGCCGGTGCGCGAACGGATCCACTCGTCGCTGGTATCGACGATCTTGGCCAGGTCGTCGTTGGTCAGCACCTTCTCCGGCAGATAGCGGCCGGTACCGGCGATCCTGGCGTAGATCCGATTGCTCATGCTGTTCCCTGGTCACGCACGGGCCGGCCGCGACCGGTCGGCCCGGAAAAAAGGAAGATTCCCTCGATGCCCGCCGCGACGGCGGGCGCGACGGATCAATCCTCTTCGACCACCGCGGACTTGGTGGTGATCACCTTCTTGCCGCGGTAGAAGCCGTCGGCGGTGATGTGGTGGCGGATATGCGTCTCGCCGCTGGTCGGGTCGGTCGACAGCTGCTTGGCGCTGAGCGCGTCGTGCATGCGGCGCTGGCCGCGGCGGGACGGGGTGACACGGGACTTCTGGACAGCCATGGGAATGCTCCAAACTCGGGTTCGGTTGCTACATTGTGCGCCGCGCGAAGCCCGGCGCCGGTCTTGCGCCGTCGGCCGGGGCCGGCGGCTATCGTTCCTTCTTCAGCGCCGCCAGCGCCGCGAACGGGCTGGGCGTCACCTCTTCCTCCACCTCCGCCGGCCACTGCTGCTCGACCGGCGCGGAATCCGGCGCCACCGGCACCAGCGGTACCGCCAGCACCAGCTCGTCCTCGACCAGGTCGGCCGGGCGGACCATGCCGTCCTCGGGCACCAGCAACGGCTCGTACCCCGGCGGCAGCGCGGCCTCCTCGGCCTCGCTGCGGATCAGGCCCAGGCGCTGGACCAGCTTCACCGGCAGCACGAACCGCTGCAGGCTGCGCTGGCACTGCAGCGGCAGCCCGGCATCGATGCTCAGCTCCACGTACGGCGGGACCTTGAGCGTACCGTCGCCGCGCCCGAATTCCAGCGCGTAGCGGACCTCGCCCTCGGTGTCGAGCAGGCTGCCGGCCAGGCGCTGCAGCCGCGCCAGCGGCAACACGCCCTCGAACTGCCGGCGCGCGGCGGCCATCCGCCACACATCAAGCACTTCGGGCACGTTCGCGGACATAAGCCGCAGAATGTTAGGCAGCAGGCCGCCCCCTGTCAAATGGCCGCATGCCTTGCCGGCCCCGCCGCGGCCGTCCAGACTGCCGCTCCCGCCCTCGCCCCCGCCGCCGATGACCGCCGCGCTGCTGCTCGCCTCCACGTCCCGCTACCGCCGCGAACTGCTCTCGCGCCTGCACCTGGCGTTCGAGGCGCTGGCACCGGCGGTGGACGAGGCCCCGGTGCCGGGCGAAGCGCCGGCCGAACTGGCCATGCGCCTGGCCCGGGCCAAGGCGGAGGCGGTGGCGCACCAGCACCCGGCGGCCTGGGCCATCGGCTCGGACCAGGTCGCCGAACTGGAAGGCCGTCCGCTGGGCAAGCCCGGCGACGCCGCCACCGCACGCGCGCAGTTGGCGGCGATGTCCGGCCGCGCCGTGCGCTTCCATACCGCCGTGTGCCTGGCGCAGGGCCGGGAGCGGCGCCTGCAGGCGATGGACGCCACCACGGTCCACTTCCGCACCCTCTCCACCGCGGAGATCGCCCGCTACGTGGCCGCCGAGCAGCCGCTGGACTGTGCCGGCAGCTTCAAGTGCGAAGGCCTGGGCATCGCCCTGTTCGAGGCGATCGAGACCCGCGACCCGACCGCCCTGGTCGGCCTGCCGCTGATCGCCACCGCCGCCCTGCTGCGCCAGGCCGGCTACGCCGTGCCCTGACCGGCCTCAGTGTGCCAGCGTCACGAGCGGACACCACAGGTATGGATACGGGTCGCCGCCGATCCGGGCCGGCATCGAACGGCAAGCCGCCGCATCGATCTCCAGACCGTATTCGGCCAGCACGGGATCGGCGGCAGCCACGGTTGCACGGTCGATCGCCGCCACGTCGAGCCGCTTGTCCGCACGCGGCAACAGGCGACAGCGATGGCCTTCCACCTGCAACTGCGCCCGATAACCCTGATCGATCATCCAGCGCAGGCCACGGCATCCCGGAGCCCGGGACAATCCCAGGCGGGCGGCCTGGTCGGCAATGCCCTGCAGCCGGAAGGCGCGGCGATCGACCGCGGCCGGCAACATCGCATAGTGCACCGGCCGTTCGTCCAGCAGATGCCGCAAGCGCGCGCGGTACGCAGGCCCGGGGACGAAGTTCGTCCCGATGCCGGCATACACGGCATCGGCCGGCAGGAACGGCATCCGCCAGGCCTGCGGCTCGCCTCCGACCAGCAGGACCATGCTCGCCGACGGGTTCGGCATGGGCGGCGCAGCGACCGCGAACGGCTGGCGCGCCCAGCCGGCGTGCCCCCAGTCGCGCCATCCGGCCAGCCCCACCAGCGCACAGGCGATCACGGCAACCGCGGCCAGGCGCGAGGCCCCGCGCCAGGGCAGCATGGCCACGGCCAGCCACAGCAGCAACGGCCCGACGGCCTCCAGCACCACCAGGTAGCGATGGATGCTGAATACGCCCTGCCACAGGCAGTAGGCCACCACGAAGAACACGACCAGGGTGCGCACGCCGTCCGCCGAGGTTCCGACTGTGCGCGGCTGCACGCGCAAGGCGGCGAGGACCAGCCAGCCCAACCCGGCCAGGTAGAGCAGGGGCCACAGGCACTGCGGCAGCACGATCTCGCTGATGCGATGGGGGTCTGCCGTGAACAGCAGCGGCCACAGCAGGTGCTCGGTCAACGAACGGGGCAGGAAGCGGGTATCGGCGATGCCTGCGACAGTTGCCCAGGGCGAACCGAACCACTGGTTGAACTGAGGCAGCAGCGGGTTGCCGTAATGGCGGTACACCGCCCATAGCCAGGGCCCGGCCACCACGGCGAACACCGCCAGTGCGGCCAGCGCCATCAGCGCGGCCGCGCCCACGCGCCGGACGAACCGGCCACCGGCGGCCAGCGACGCCAGGCCCAGGGCCACCGCGTAGAGCGCATTGGTGAGCTTGAAGGCCACCGCCAGCCCCAGCAGCGCGCCTGCACAAAGCCACCATCGCCGGGCACGCACTCCCCGCCCTGCCGCCTGCTGTCCAGCCAGTACGCAGGCCAGGGCCGCGACCACGAACACCGCCGTGGTGGCATCGGCCATGTCGCCGCCGAGCTCGGACAGGAACGCGGCACCACACAGGCCGGCCAGGGCCAGCAGCGGCACTCGCCGTGCCCGGGCCGCACCCGGCGCCAGCACCTGCCAGCCCACCGCCATCAGCGCCGGGAACAGCAGTCCGTGCAAGGCGCCGACCAGCATGCCCGCAAGCGGTGCCGGCAGCATCTGCCACAACTGCCAATGCACCACGTCCAGCAGCGGGTTGAAGTAGGTCTGCATCTGCGCCGGCGCCAGGTCGATGCCCAGGCGCTGATGCAACGCCGCCCAGCCACCGTAGACGTGGTAGTTGCGCAGGTCCCAGTTGCCGTCCTGGCCACGCAGCAGCGCAGCGAATGCGCAAGCGGCCATGACCGTCGCCGAAGCGAAAACCGCATTGCCCCCCGAATGCAGGGCGAAACGGCGATCGAGCCAGCCCGCCATGGCCGTGGCCCGCGCGCGCAGGTCCCGGCCGGTCACGCCGGTGGATCCACGGGCAAGGCGGGAACGGCGAGATACGCCAGGTGCTTGGCCTCGATGCGTCCTCGCGTGACCGTGTCCAGCACCAGTCCGCACGACAGCAGCAGGAATCCCAGCAGCCCCAGGGCTGCGCACAGGATGGCGGTGGGGAAGCGCGGCACCAGGCCCGTCTGCAGGTAGGTCTCCAGCAGCGGCAGGGCCAGTACCACCGAGGCTAGCGTGCAGGCAACGAAGCCCAGCGAGAAGAACAGCAGCGGCCGCTCGTTCTTGAACAGCCGCGCGATGGTGCCGAGGATGCGCAGGCCGTCGTGCCAGGTGCGCAATTTGCTCTGCGAGCCCTGTGGCCGCGCCCCGTAACGGGTCGGGACTTCGGCCACCGGCATGCGCAACTGCAGCGCATGCACGGCCAGTTCGGTCTCGGTCTCGAAACCGCTGGCATGGGCCGGGAACGACTTGGCATAACGGCGCGAGAACACCCGGTAGCCGGACAGCAGGTCATCGAAGCTGCGCCCGAACAGCAACGCCACGCAGCGGGTCAGGGCCACGTTGCCGAAGCGATGGCCGGCACGGTAGGCCTCGGCATCGTCGTGGCGACGGGCACCGACCACCATGTCCAACCCACCTTCGCGCAAGGCGCGCACCAGCGACGGCGCCGCGGCCGCCTCGTAGGTGGCATCGCCATCGACGAGCACGTAGATGTCGGCCTCGACGTCGGCAAAGGCGCGCCTGACCACGTTGCCCTTGCCCTGCAGGGATACCGCATGCACCCGTGCACCCGCGCCGCGTGCGCGTTCGGCCGTGGCATCGCGCGAGTTGTTGTCGAACACGTGGACCTCGGCGCCCGGCAGGACCCTGCGGAACTCGGACACGACCTGCGCGATCGTTGTGGCCTCGTCGTGGCAGGGCACGATCACGGCGATGCGGACATCAGGGGCAGCGGGCATCGGATTCCTTCCGGGTCATACAGGGCGTGCATGATACTCAGCGCACCACCTCGAATGGCTGCTCGGCCCAGTCCTCGACGCTGCCGTCGGTGCCGTCCAGGCGCAGGCCGAGCCAGTGGCGGCCGGGCGCCAGGGCGGCCGGATCGATGCGCGCGGCGAAGCCCACGTGCGGGTGGTGCGGATCGGTGCTGATCTTCCAGTAGTCGCGCACGTCGAGCACCTGGCCGTAGTCGGCCACCGCGAATGGTCGGCCGTCCACCAGCACCTGTACCCGGTCCAGCCCGGCGCCATCCTTGAACGCCCAGCCGCGCACCTCGAACGGCGCGCTCACGTGCGTACCCGGCAGGGGAGCGTCGAGCCAGGCCATCGCCGGCGTCACGCACGGCCCCGGGCGCCGCCCGGGTGGCAGGCGGAACAGCAGGAACCGCTGCGCGCCATGGTCCACGGCAACCACGCGCCCGGGCGGCAGCGGCCCGACCAGCGCGCACACGGCGTGGTAGCGCTGCAGCAGCAACTTGTAGGGCATGTCGCTGGGCGAGAGCACCAGCAGGCGCGGCACGTCCTCGTGCGCGCCGAGCAGGCCCCACTGCGCCAGCTGGCCGCTGCGGCCATGCTTGTCGTTGAGCGGGGCCGGCAGTACCGCGATGTCGGCATCGCCGCGGACGAAGCCGAGCTCGGCACCGACCTTGAAGTTGTCGGCCAGCACCCGGGTGCCGGCGGGCATCGCGGCCAGCTCCTCGTCCACGGCCGCGGCCAGCGTTCCCCAGCCGGCGAAGTTGCGCGGATAGAACTTGTCGCCGGCCAGCTGCGCGCGCAGCGCCGGCGTGCCCACGGCCAGGTAGTAGCCCAGCGCCGCGACCAGGCCTAGCGCGGCCAGGGCGAGCGTGGCCGCGCACCACGGCCGCGGCCAGCGCGCCAGGACCGGCGGCACCACCGCCAGCAGCGCCAGCCAGCCCGGCAGGGCCCAGTGGAAACTCACCCGCTCGGCGTCGGTGAAGAAACCGAGCACGAACACGCCCAGCACGGCGATGCCGCCGGCCAGCGCCAGCCAGCGCACCTGCGGGCCCGTGCCGGCCTGGCGCAGCGCCCGCCAGGCCGGCACGCACAGCGCGCCGGCGAGCAGCGGCGTCACCAGCGCCGCCTGCACCAGCACGAACCACAGGCCGCTGGCATGGAAGCGCCACGGGTGCCGGTCCACGAACTGGAAGCGCAGGCCGGCCTCGTGGTGGCCGGCGTTCCATGCCAGCAGCGGCATCCACGCCGCCACGCCCATGGCCAGCGCCACCCACACGCGCACGTCGCGCAGCAGCGCGCGCCCGCGCGGCAGGCACAGCAGCGCCAGGCAGCCCGCGCCGATCACGCCGAGGAAGCGGTAGTGGCTGAGCGCGCCGATGGCCAGGCCCAGGCCCAGCTCCACCACGTGGACCGGTTCGATCCTGCGCAGCAACCGCGCGCCGGCGTGCAGGCACAGCACCGTGGCCAGGGCCATGGGCACGTCCGGCAGCGCCAGCAGGCCGAGCGTGCCCGACAGGGGCATCAGTACCGTCAGACTGGCCGCGTGCCAGCCGGCGGTGCGCCCCAGCCAGCGCCCGGCGATGCGCATCACCCCCCACGGCAGCGCGGCGGCGATCGCCAGGAACGGCAGGCGCAGCGCCAGCGGATGCTCGCCGCCCAGGCTCACGCCCAGCCGCGCCAGCCAGGCGGTCAGTCCGGGCAGGTCCGAATAGGCCCAGGCGAGGTGCCGGCCCTCCTGCCAGTAGAACGCCTCGTCCACGAACAGCGGCAGGCGCGCGGCGACCACGAGCTTGACGATCGTGACCGCGCTCCACAGGATGAGAAAGCCATGCCGTGCACGCCTGGCGCCCTGCGTGATCAAACCCTTCCCCCGGCAAGATTCGAAATGACCGCGATGTCAGACACGCTTCGCAGTGAGGCGATGCTAACCGATGCGCTGCGCACGGCGCTGCGCCGCGCCCAGGACCAGGTCAATGCGCTGGTGCTGGGCAAGCCGCACGAGGTGCGCCTGGCCTTCGTGGCCGTGCTGGCCGGCGGCCACCTGCTGATCGAGGACCTGCCCGGCCTGGGCAAGACCACGCTGGCGCACGCGCTGGCGGCGAGCCTGGGCCTGGGCTTCCAGCGCGTGCAGTTCACCTCGGACCTGTTGCCGGCCGACGTGCTGGGGGTATCCATCTACGATGCCGCCGAGCGCCGCTTCCGCTTCCATCCCGGCCCGGTGTTCACCCACGTGCTGCTGGCCGACGAGATCAATCGCGCCCCGCCGCGCACCCAGAGCGCGCTGCTGGAGGCGATGGCCGAGCAGCAGGTGACCGTGGACGGCAACACCCATCCGCTGCCCGATCCGTTCCTGGTGATCGCCACGCAGAACCCGGTGGACCTGTCCGGGACCTTCCCGCTGCCGGACTCGCAACTGGACCGGTTCCTGCTGCGCCTGTCGATGGGCTACCCCGATGCCGGGGCGGAGAAGGCGCTGCTGGCCGGCCAGGGCCGGCGCGAGCTGATCGCCCAGGCCGTGCCCTGCCTGGATGCCGAGCGCGTGGTGGCGTTGCGCCGCGCGGCGCGGCAGGTCCACGCCAGCGCCGCGCTGGTCGACTACGTGCAGGCCCTGCTCGCCCGCAGCCGCCAGCAGCCGGGCGTGCGCGTGGGGCTGTCGCCGCGCGCCGGCATCGCCCTGCTCGGTGCCGCGCGCGCCCATGCCCTGCTGCTGGGCCGCGACCACGTGCTGCCCGAGGACGTGCAGACGCTGTTCATCCCGGTGGCGGGCCACCGCCTGGTGCCGAGCGCCGAATCCGGCTCGGGCCCCGCCCTGGCCAAGGCGATCCTGCACGCCGTCGCGGTGGACTGATGGCCCTGGCGGGCGGCATCGTGCCTGCGCTGCGCCGGCGCCTGCAGGCCTGGGCGCGTCCGCGCCGGCCCGAGGCGCTGCCCGTGGTGCTGGACCGGCGCCGCATCTACGTGCTGCCCACGCGCTTCGGCCTGTTCGTGGCCACGCTGCTGGCGACCATGCTGCTGGGCGCGCTCAACTACAACAACAATCCGGCGTTGCTGCTGGCGCTGCTGCTGGCCGCCGTCGCCGTGGCCAGCACCGTGGCCGCGCACCTGCAGCTCTCGGGCCTGCGCGTGGAAGCGGCCACGGCCGAGCCGGTGGCGGCCGGTCGGGACCTGCACCTGCGCCTGAGCCTGGCGTGCACGGACGCGCGTCCGCGCCGCGGCCTGCGGCTGGACTGCGACGGCCGCGAGGCCTGGTGCGGGCTGGATCCGGGCACGCCGCGCGCCGAACCGGAACTGGCGCTGCCCACCGCCACACGCGGCTGGTACCCGCTCGCGCGCCTGCGCCTGTCCACCACCCGCCCGCTCGGCCTGGTGCGCGCCTGGTCCTGGGTCTGGCCGGACGCCGCGCTGCTGGTCTATCCGGCGCCGGAACCGGACGGCCCGCCGCTGCCCGAGGGCAGCGGCGGCCGCCAGCAGATGCGCCTGCACGCGCTCGGCGAGGACCTGCACCAGCTGCGTCCGTACCGGGCCGGCGATGCGCCGCGCGCCATCGCCTGGAAGCACTCGGCGCGCCGCGACGTGCTGCTGGTGCGCGAATACGAACGCCCGGTCGGCGAGGACATCGTGCTCGACTGGCGCGCGCTGGCCGCGCTGCCGCACGAACGCCGCATCGCCCGGCTGGCGCGCTGGATCGACCTGGCCGAGCGCAGCGGCCGCCGCTACCGGCTGCTGATCCCGGGCCACCCGCCGCTGGGGCCCGACCGCGGCCCGCAGCAACGCCACCTGTGCCTGCGCGCGCTGGCCCTGATGCCCTACGCCGATGGCCAGGCCTGACCCCGCCCCGCCGCTGGACGCCGCGCCGCGCGCCTGGACCCTGCTGGCCGCGCTGGTGCTGCTGGCCAGCCTGCTGGTGCAACTGCCGCCGGCGCTGGCCGCGCTGTTCGGCGCGGTGGCGCTGGGGGTCGCCGCGCTGTCCTGGCGCCGCCCGTTGCCGGCGCCGGTGCGGCTGCTGCTGGTGGTGGCGATGCTGGCGGCGATCGCCTGGCAGATGGAGGGCATGCGTTTCGGCCGCGACACCGGCTGCGCGCTGCTGGCGGCGATGCTGGCGATCAAGTCCTCCGAACTGCGCGGCCTGCGCGATGGCCGCAGCCTGCTCGGCTTCGCCCTGTTCGCGCCGTTCGCCGCGTTCCTGCTCGACCAGGGCCCGGCGACCATGGCGCTCGCCCTGGCCGGCGTGGTGCTGGCGCTGCTGGCGCTGCAGCGCCTGGCCGACGTCGAAGACCACGCCGTCCCGCCGCCGCTGCGCCGCCAGCTCGGCGGCATCGGGCGGCTGGCGCTGCTGGGCCTGCCGCTGATGCTCGCCGCGTTCTGGCTGTTCCCGCGCCTGGCCACGCCCCTGTGGGGCGTACCCGAGCGCGCCCTGGCCCGTCCCGGCCTGTCCGACACGATGGATCCCGGCGCCTGGGTCGACCTGATGGCCGACGACACGCCGGCGTTCCGGGTGCGCTTCGACGGCCAGGTGCCGGCGCCGGCACAGCGCTACTGGCGCGGGCCGGTGCTGTGGGATTTCGATGGCCGCCGCTGGACGCGCCCGTCCTGGTTCGACGGCGGCCGCGCCCCGGCACCGGCCGCCTCGGCACCGCCGCGCTGGCGCTACCAGCTCGACTACGAGCCCACCGACCGGCGCCTGCTGGTCGCCCTCGACCTGCCGCTGCAGGCCCCGCCCGGCGCCCGCCTGGCCGCCGACCACACCCTCACCAGCGAGCGCCCGCTGGCCGCGCTGACGCGCTGGACCCTGGCATCGACCCCGGCGCCCGCCACGCCCGCCGCGCTGTCGCCGGGCGAACGCCGGCGCGCGCTGGCGCTGCCGCCCGGCTACAACCCGCGCACCGTGGCCCTGGCGCGGCAATGGCGCGCCGAGGCCGGCAGCGGGGGCGACGCCACCCTCGTGCGCCGGGCGATGGACTGGATCCACCGCGACTTCAGCTACACCCTGGAGACGCCGCTGCCCGGCCACGACGGGGTGGACGAGTTCCTGTTCCGCTACCGGGCCGGCTTCTGCGAGCACTTCAGTTCCGCCTTCGTGGTGCTGATGCGCGCGGCCGGGGTCCCCGCCCGCGTGGTCACCGGTTTCGCCGGCGGCGTACGCAACCGCTTCGGCGACTACTGGGTGGTGCGGCGCATGGACGCCCATGCCTGGGCCGAGGTATGGCTGCCGGGCCAGGGCTGGACCCGGGTCGATCCGACCGCGGCAGTCGCCCCCGAGCGGGTCTACGACACCCTGGAGAACCGCCTCGGCGACGGGGGCGGCGAAGGCCAGACGAGCGGCCTGGCCGGTTGGTCCGCGCTGGCCCAGGCCGGCGATTGGCTGCGCCGCGGCTGGAACGACCTGGTGCTGTCCTTCGATGCCGGCCGGCAGCAGGCCCTGCTGCGTCCGCTGGGCATCGACCGGCTCGATCCGGCGCGCCTGGTCGCGCTGTTCGCGGCCAGTGCCGGCGGGACCCTGGCGCTGATGGCCTGGTGGCTGGCGCGCGGCGAACGCGAGCGCGATCCGTTGCTGCGCGCCTGGCACCGGCTGGGCCGGCGCTACGCCCGCCGCGGCCTGGGCCGCGAACCGTCCGAGCCGGCCGGGTGCTGGGCGGCGCGGGTGGAGCGCCTGCACCCCGGCAGCGGCCTGCCGGCGCTCAGTGATCGTTTCGCCGTGGCCCGCTATGCTCGGGGCCAGGACAGCGCTTCCCTCGCCACACTGATCCACGATCTGCATACGCATCGCCCGCCCAACGGAGCATCCCCATGAACCTGCGTTTGTTGTTGCCTGCTGTCACCGCCCTCTCGCTGGCGGCCTGCGCCACTGCGCCCAAGCCGCTGCAGGGCCAGTTCGCTCCCGTCACCCCGAGCGCCTCCGTCGCTTCGCCGCAGGTGGGTACCAGCGTGCGCTGGGGCGGCAAGATCATCGCCACCAAGCCCGGCCAGGGACAGACCTGCTTCCAGATGCTCTCGCACCCGCTCGACGCCAGCGGCCGCCCGTCGGCGAGCTCGGCCGACGCCAGCGAGGGCCGCTTCCTCGCCTGCCGCAGCGGCTTCTACGACCCGGCGGTGTTCGAGCCAGGCCGCCTGGTGACCTTCATCGGCAAGATCGCCGGCTACGAGGACACCAAGATCGGCGAATACGACTACAAGCTGCCGCGCATCGAGGCCGACGTGGTCTACCTGTGGCCGGTGCAGCAGGACGTGCGCGTGGTGCCCTACCCGTACGGCCCGTGGGGCCCGTACGATCCGTGGTGGGGTCCGGGCTGGGGCCCGCGCTGGGGCCGCTGGTAACAGCCCCCCGGGACTCGTACCCGGCGCATGCGAAGAGGCCGCCCACCGGGCGGCCTCTTGCGTTTGCGGTTCGTGGCGCCGCGGTTACTGGCCGATCGCGCCGAAGTGGCCCAGCGGCGCGCCGGCCAGCAGATGCATGTGGATGTGGTAGACGGTCTGCCCGGCGTGCTCGCGGCAGTTCATCACGATGCGGTAGCCATCCCCGGCGAAGCCCTCGCGGCGCGCGTAGCCGGCCGCGGCCAGCGCCAGCTTGCCGATGATCCAGGCGTTGTCCTCGGTCAGGTCGTCCAGGGTCGGGATGTACAGCTTCTTGGGAATGAACAGCACGTGCACCGGCGCCTGCGGGGCGATGTCCTTGAAGCCGAGCACGTCCTCGTCCTCGTAGACGATGGTGGCCGGGATCTCGCGGCGGATGATCTTGCCGAACAGGGTGTCGTTGTCGTTCATGTCCCAACTCGCGTGAGTGAAGAGGTCGGCCGCCAAGCATAGCCGAGCCGCGGGGCCGCGCTCAGGGCACTTCGCTGCGCGAGCCGAACGCGTGCGAGAGCGTGCCGCGGTCCACGTATTCCAGTTCGCCGCCCAGCGGCAGGCCCTGGGCCAGCCGGCTCGGGCGCACCTGGTGGCGGCGCGCCAGCTGCGCCAGGTAGTGGGCGGTGGCCTCGCCCTCGACGGTGGAATTGGTGGCGATGATCAGCTCGCGCACCTCGCCGTCGGCCAGGCGCCGTTCCAGCTGCTCCAGGCCCAGTTCGCGCGGGCCGATGCCATCCAGCGGCGAGAGCCGGCCCTGCAGCACGAAGTACACCCCGCGGAAGCCGGTGGCCAACTCGATCGCCAGGCGGTCGGCCGGCGATTCGACCACGCACAGCTGGGAGCGCTCGCGCGAGGCGCTGGCGCAGATCGGGCACAGCGCGGTCTCGCTGAAATCGCGGCACTGCGCGCAGTGGCCGATGCGCTCGACCGCCTCGGCCAGCACCTGCGCCAGGTGGCGGCCACCGTCGCGCCCGCGTTCGAGCACGTGGTAGGCCATGCGCTGGGCGGTCTTCTGGCCCACGCCGGGCAGCACCCGGAAGGCTTCGACCAGTTGTTCGAGCAGGGAGGACATGGGGACGATGGCCGCCAGGCACGGCACGGGGGCGTTGCCGCCGGCCCGCGCCGCGGCGCGGTCAGAACGGCAGCTTCATCCCCGGCGGCAGCGGCATGCCGGCGGTGAGCGCGCCCATGCGCGACTTGGATTCGGCATCGACCTTGTTGGCGGCGTCGTTGAAGGCGGCGGCGACCAGGTCCTCGACCATCTCCTGGTCGGACAGGATGGCCGGATCGATGCGCACCTTGCGGCACTCCTTGGCGCCGGTCAGGGTCACGCTGACCATGCCGCCGCCGGCGCTGCCGGTGATCTCCAGCTTGGCGATCTCTTCCTGGGCGCGTTGCAGGTTCTCCTGCATCTTCTGCGCCTGCTGCATGAGTTGGGCGATGTTGCCTCGCATGGGCGTGTCACTCGTCGTAGGGGCGGATGGAATCGGGGACGACCCGCGTGCCCGGCCGGCTCACCAGCTGCTGCACCTGCGGGTCGTTCATGAAGCTTTCCTCGGCGGCCTGCATGCGCGCGCTGCGGCGCGATTCGACGCGGGCGTGGAGGGTCTGCGCCTCGAGCCCGGCGCGGCCGGCCTCGATCACGATCTTGGGCGCCTGGCCGAGCCCCGGCGCCAGCGCCTGCGCCAGCCCGGCGACCGAGCCCGGGGACTGCAGGTACTCGAAGCCCGGCGGCAGCGCCAGGCGCAGCACGCCGTTGTCGTGGGAGACGAAGGCGGCGTGCGCGGCCAGCTGCCGCGCCGGGCCGGACAGCTCGCTGCGCGCCACCAGCGCCAGCCAGTGCTCGTTGTCGGCCAGATGCCCGGCGGCGGGCGCGGGCCGTGGCGCCACCTCGATCGCCGCTGGCGGGACGGGCGGCGCGGGCGGCGCGGACGGCGGCACCATCGCCATTTCCGGTTCGGCCCGTTCCGGTCCGGCGACCGGCACGGCGCGCGCCGCCGCGGCGGGCCGCGGCGGGGGCGTGGCGCTGAGGCCTTCCTCGCGCCACGGCGGGGGATCGTCGTCGATAGCGCCGGCCGGGACCGGAAGATCGGGCTCGGCCACGGCCACGGCCGCGACCGGTGCCGCCGCCGCGGCCGGCGCAGGCCGCGTAGCGGGAGGCGCCGCGGCAGGCCGCTCCTGGCTGGTCGTCGCCACCGGCGGTGCTGCATGGGCCGGGGCGGTCGCGGCGGCCGCCGCCGGTGCGACGGTCGCAGAAGCGGATACGGAAGACGGTGCGGATGCCGCGGATACCGGCGAGGACGCGGGCGCAGGCGCCGGCGAGGTGGCCGCATGCGTGCCCTGCCCGGTCCCGGTGCCCGGCGCCACCGGCGCGGCGGGCCGGAAAGCGAGCATGCGCAGCAGCGCCATCTCGAACCCGGCGCGCGGGCTGGGCGCCAGGTACAGGTCGCGGCGGCCGGCCAGCGCCATCTGGTACCACAGCTGCACCACTTCCGGGCGCAGGCGTTCGGCGAAGGCGGCCGGATCGACGCCGTCGTCCGGCAAGGCCGCGCCCGGCACCAGCTGGCGCACCTGGATGCGGTGCAACGCCTCGGCCAGCGATTCCAGCACCCCGCCCCAGTCCGGCGAGAACTCCGCCAGCGTCGCCACGGTCTGCAGCAGCCGCGCGCCGTCGCCGTCGGCCAGCGCCTGCAGCAGCGTGCCGACCTGGGTGCGGTCCACGGTGCCGAGCATGGCGCGCACCGCCGCATCGTCCAGGGTGCCGCCGGCGTAGGCGATGGCCTGGTCCAGCAGCGACAGGCCGTCGCGCAGGCTGCCGTCGGCCGCCTTGGCCAGCTGCCGGATCGCGCCGTCCTCGGCCGGGATGTTCTCGGCCGCCAGGATCCGGGTCATCTGCCCGCCGATCTGCGCCTCGTCCAGGCGCTTGAGGTTGAACTGCAGGCAACGGCTGAGCACGGTGACCGGCAGCTTCTGCGGGTCGGTGGTGGCCAGCAGGAACTTCACGTGCTCCGGCGGCTCCTCCAGCGTCTTCAGCAGCGCGTTGAACGCCGCCTTGGACAGCATGTGCACCTCGTCGATCAGGTACACCTTGTACTTGCCGCGGCTGGGCAGGTACTGCGCGTTCTCGATCACCTCGCGCACGTCGTCCACGCCGGTGTTGGAGGCCGCGTCGATCTCCAGCAGGTCGATGTAGCGGCCCGCGTCGATGTCCAGGCAGGTCGCGCACTGGCCGCACGGCTCGGCGCTGGTGCCGTGCTCGCAGTTGAGCGACTTGGCGAAGATCCGCGCGATCGTGGTCTTGCCCACGCCGCGGGTGCCGGTGAACAGGAAGGCGTGGTGCACGCGCCCGGTGTCGAGCGCGTTGGACAGCGCGCGGACCACGTGCTCCTGGCCCACCAGCTCGGAAAACCGCTTGGGGCGCCATTTTCGGGCGAGGACGAGGTAGGACATCAGGCGACCGTCTTCATCTGGACGGTCATTGTGCCACGCCCGTCAACCGCCGCCGCCGCGACGCCGGCTTGTCGGCACCGGCCCGGGCCAGTAGAATCCGCCTCCCTGTCGTGCCTGTCGGCGCCCCAGGTCCGGAGAGGTGTCCGAGTGGTTGAAGGAGCACGCCTGGAAAGTGTGTAAGCGTCTAAACCGCGCTTCGGGGGTTCGAATCCCCCTCTCTCCGCCATACATGCGAGTCCCTCGCAAGAGCCCGCGCTTCCACCTGCGGGCTCGATCGGGAAAGCAAACGGCCGCGCCCCGGGCGCGGCTTCGTCTCTATGGTGGCCCCGTCGGCCCCTCGCGACGCTAGATCGAAAATCCCGCCAGGGCCGGAAGGCAGCAACGGTATCGATCGACGCGGGCGCCGAGGCCAGCCGGCGGGGCCACCGCCTTTCCCGCCTCATGCCATCCCGCGAACAGCCGGCGCTTCGTTGCACGGGCCCGTGGCGACGGGCCGGGCTTCGCCGGGACGGACATGCCTTCCCGGCGCGGCAGCAACGGTATCGATCGACGCGGGCGCCGAGGCCAGCCGGCGGGGCCACCGCCTTTTCCGCCTCATGCCATCCCGCGACAGCCGGCGCTTCATTGCACGGGCCCGTGGCTACGGGCCGGGCTTCGCCGGGACGGACACGCCTTCCCGGCGCGGCGGCAACGGTATCGATCGACGAGGGCGCCGAGGCCAGCCGGCGGGGCCACCGCCTTTCCGCCTCATGCCATCCCGCGAACAGCCGGCGCTTCATTGCACGGGCCCGTGGCGACGGGCCGGGCTTCGCCGGGACGGACACGCCTTCCCGGCGCGGCAGCAACGGTATCGATCGACGCGGGCGCCGAGGCCAGCCGGCGGGGCCACCGCCTTTTCCGTCTCATGCCATCCCGCGAACAGCCGGCGCTTCATTGCACGGGCCCGTGGCGACGGGCCGGGCTTCGCCGGGACGGACACGCCTTCCCGGCGCGGCAGCAACGGTATCGATCGACGCGGGCGCCGGGGCCAGCCGGCGGGGCCACCGCCTTTCCCGTCTCATGCCATCCCGCGAAAGCCCGGTCACGCCACGCCGATCGCCGTCATCGGGCATGCGCGCAAGGGCATCGCCCGCGCGCACGGCCGTTTCAGGGATCCGGCGGCCGGACGCACTCCCCGGCCGGATCGGTCAGCGCGACCACCTCGCCCGGCACGGCCACGCGGTGCCCGCGCGCGCGCAGCGCCGCCGCGTCGGCGCTGCCGGCATAGTGGTAGAGCACCATGCGCCGTTGCAGCTCGGCCGGGTATTCGCGCTCCAGGTCGTCCACGCCAGTATGCGAGGGATTGCCGTGCAGGCCGCAGTCGTGGGCGACCAGCTCGCCGGCATCGGCGTAGCGCGCCAGCATCTCCGGGATCGGCCGGGTATCGCCGCTCCACGCCAGGCTGCCCGGCAGGCGCAGGCCGAAAGCGGTATCCGGCCAGTGGTGGCGCACCGGGAACGCCTCCAGCCGCACGCCGTCGTGCCAGAACGCCCCGCCCACCGGCACCAGCTGGAACGCGTCCCAGAAGTTGGCCCCGCCTTCGGCGACGACGTTGGGGTAGTCGCCCACGCGTGCGTGCAGCAGCGGCACCAGCGGCGCCGGCACGTACACCCGCGGCCGGGGCTGGCGAGCGGAGAAATAGCTGTCCACGAACAGCCGCTCGAAGCCGCCGACGTGGTCCAGGTGGACGTGGGTGACGAACAGTGCGCCCGGCATCCGGCCGTAGTGCGCCTGGTAGGCGGTCAGGCCCTCGCTGCCGCAGTCGATGGCCAGCCACGGCGCGCCGTCGCGCTCGATCGTGGCCATGGCCGACCCCAGCGCCACCGCCGAGGCGTTGCCGACCCCCTGGAACCGCAGCGTCCAGGCCATGCTCAATACCCGCGGCCCCAGGCCAGGTCGTAGGCGCGGCGCAGGCGGGCGAAGTCGCGCTCGACCTCGTCCACGCCGCGCTCGCCGCGCAGCTTGAGCAGCGAGCGGTGCAGCCGCTTGAGGTTGCGCTCGCGCCAGCGCGTGGCCGGGATGCGCAGCACGCCGCGGTCGAAATCGATCAGCCAGCCATGGGCGTTGCCGTCGAACAGGATGTTGTGGGCGTTGAGGTCGGCGTGGTCCAGCCCGGCGCGGTGGAAGCGGGCGACCAAGCGGCCGGTCTCCTCCCACGGCGCGCCGTGGCCGGCACCGCGTGCCCAGCCGGCCAGCGAGCGCACGCCCTCCAGGCGCTGCATCAGGATCGCGGCGCGGTAGCCCAGCCCCTGGCGCAGGTAGCAGGCCGCGTACGGGCGCGGCACCGGCAGCTTGCGCGCGCGCAGCTGGCGCATCAGCCGGAATTCGGCAAAGCTGCGGGTGCGGTCGGCACCGCGCCACAGGTAGCGGTCGCGGCTGACCGCGGCGGCCATGCCGCCGCGCAGGTAGTGGCGCAGCACGCTGGGGCCGAACGGCGCATCGAGGAACCAGGCGCTGCCGCGCCCGCCCTCGTCCACCGGTCGCGCGCGCGCGCCCCACCAGGACGGGTCGAACAGGCGGGGCTCGGCTTGCCGCACGCGTTCGCGGTCGAACAGAATGGCACCGTATCCGCGGGCCTCGCGGTACGGCGCCAGCGCTTCAGTGGCGTCGAAGGCAACCATTCCCGTCGAGTCTAGCAATACATGTCGGCCATGCGCCCCTCCCTGTGCCTGCTGCGCCTGTCCGCGCTCGGCGACGTGACCCACGTCGTGCCCCTGGTCCGCACCCTGCGGCGCGCCTGGCCGGACGGCCCGGCCCTGCACTGGGTCATCGACAAGGCCGGGCACAAGCTGCTCGACGGCCTGGAGGACGTGCGCTTCCACATCTACGACAAGGCCACCGGCCTGGCCGGCATGCGCGCCCTGCACCGCGACCTGGCGCCGCTGGGGCGCTTCGACGCACTGCTGCAGATGCAGGTGGCCCTGCGTGCCAACCTGCTGTCGGCGTTCATCCCCGCACGCCGGCGCATCGGCTACGACCGCAGCCGTTCCAAGGACCTGCACGGGCTGTTCATCAACGAACGCATCCACGCGCCCGAACGCATCCACGTGCTCGATGCCATCGGCAGCTTCTGCCAGCCGCTGGGCGTGGAGCAGACCGAGGTGGTCTGGGACCTGCCGGTGCCGGCGCAGGCCTGGGACTGGGCCCGCGCCCAGTGGCCGCAGGATGGGCGCCCGACCCTGCTGGTCTCGCCGTGCTCGAGCCACGTGCTGCGCAACTGGTACCCCGAGCGCTACGCCGCGGTGGCCGACCACGCCATCGCCCAGGGCTGGCGCGTGGTGCTGTGCGGCGGGCGCAGCGCGCTCGAGCGCGCCACCGCCGACGCGATCATCGCCGCGATGGGCGGCACGCCGCTGGACCTGGTCGGCCAGGACACGCTCAAGCAGCTGCCCGCATTGCTCGGCCGCGCCGACCTGGTGATGACCCCGGACTCGGGCCCGATGCACATCGCCAACGCGATGGGCACCAAGGTGCTGGGCCTGCACGCGGCCAGCAACCCGGCGCGCAGCGGCCCCTACTCCGACCGTCGCTATTGCGTGGACCGCTACGACGACGCCGCGCGCCGCTTCCTCGGCCGGCCGGCCAACGCGCTGAAATGGGGCACCAAGATCGAGCGCGACGGGGTGATGGCCCTGGTCACGGTGGACGACGCCGTCGCCGCCTTCGAGCGCTTCCGCGGCGACCGCGGGCTCTGAGCCGGCAGGGCCGGGAACGATCCGCGGGACGCGGCGGTTCCTGGGCATCGTCGCCGGCGACGCGCGGTTCATGGCGTTGCTGGCGACGATGCGCGAGCTGGACGCGCCCCACGCCCGCATCGGCGCCGGGGCGATCCGCAACCGGGCCTGGGACCGGCTCCACGGCCTGGACGGCCCGCGCCCGGATGCGGACGTGGCCTGGTTCGACCCGGCCGGTCTGTCGCCGCGGCGCGACCGCCTGCTGCAGGCACGCCTGGCCGCGGCCTCCCCGGACGTGCCGTGGGAAGCGACCAGCCAGGCCGCGGTGCACCTGGGGTTCGAGGATGCGTTCGGCCATGCCATGCCGCCGCTGCGCTCGATCCGCGAAGCGGTGGCGAGCTGGCCCGAGTACGCCACCTGCGTGGCGGTGTCGCGGCGCGCGTACGGCACCCTCGCGGTGATCGCGTCCTCCGGCCTGGACGACCTGCTGGACATGCGCGTGCGGCGCAATCCGGCGCGGGTCAGCCTGCAGCCCTGTCGCCACAGGCTGGCGACGAAGCGCTACCGCGCGCTGGCCACGCGTCGAGATCGTCGAGGCGTGACCGTGGGATCGGGCCGGCTCAGCCCTGCGGCTGGCGGTAGTCCTGGTAGGACTTTTCCTCGACGTAGGCCGAGCCCAGCGCCAGGTTGATCGCCTTCTTGATCCGCGCGCGCTCGTCGTTCTCGAAATACACGCTGCGCGCCAGGCGCACGAACTCCTCGTCGAAGGCCTGGGCCTTTTCCTTCAGGCGGATGTCGTCCTCGATGTCCCACAGGCGCTCGTTGACTGCCTTGAGCTGCTGGCGCAGCTCGGCGATGCCCAGGCCGGCGTCGCTGGAGGCCGCCGGATGGGCCAGCCACACCGATTCCAGCGCCGACAGCTCGTTGCGCACATTGCCGAGCTTGGCCGGATCGGTGATGCGCTCGGCCTTGATCTGCAGGATGGCGATCTTGTCGAGCAACTCGCCGAAGGAGACGGGGACCAGGATTTCGTCGGACATGGGACCTACCGGATTGCAGGGGCCGCCAGTGTAGCGACCGGCGTCGCCCTGGCCTGAACGGACAAGGGCCCCTGACGGGGCCCTTGCGGAATCTGGCGGGAAGGGGGGGATTCGAACCCCCGAGGCGCTATAAACGCCTGCCTGATTTCGAGTCAGGTACATTCAACCGCTCTGCCACCTTCCCGGACCCGGCGCGCGGCCGGGCCGTGCATGATACGGGCACGCCCCTGCCCGGACAAGCGCGCGGGCATGAACGCCGCCGGCCCGCCCGCACCCCGGTTCCTTGCCGGATGTCCGCCGCGCCGCGATGATGCCGTTTACGCAAGTGCCTCCGCCCACCCGCCCTCCATGATCGAATTCGGACACCTCACCCACGTCGGCCTGCGCCGCGAACTCAACGAGGACACCTATTACGGGGATGGCGAACTGGGCCTGTGGCTGGTGGCCGACGGCATGGGCGGGCACGCCTGCGGCGAGGTCGCCAGTGCCCTGGCGCGCGAGGCGATCGTGCGCGAGGTGAGCGCCGGCACGGCGCTGGCGCAGGCGGTGCGGCTGGCCGACGAGGAGATCATCAAGGCCTCGCGCCGGCGCAACGACACCCTGCCGATGGGCACCACCGTGGTCGCCGCGCGCATCCGCGCCGCGCACTTCGAGCTGGCCTGGGTCGGCGACAGCCGCGCCTATCTCTGGAACGACGGCGTCCTGGCCCAGCTCAGCCAGGACCACAGCTACGTGCAGGAGATGGTGGCCCGCGGCAACCTCACCGCCGAGCAGGCGCGCGCGCACCCGCACCGCAGCGTGGTCACCCAGGCGCTGGGGGTGACCGACCCGGCCCACCTCAACGTGGCGACCATGGCCGGCGAACTGCGCCCGGGCATGCGCCTGCTGCTGTGCAGCGACGGGCTCACCGAGGAAGTGACCGACGCGCAGATCGCGCGCACGCTCGGCGAGGACTGCAGCGCGCAGGAATGCGTGGACCAGCTGGTGGCCGCGGCGCTGGACGGCGGCGGCTCGGACAACATCACCGTCATCGTCGTGCGCTGCCACTGAGGCCGCGTCCGGCCGCTCAGGCCCTCAGGCCGGGCGCTACCGCCTCGTCGCCATCGTCCGGCGCCGTGTCGGCGGGACAGGCCGCGTCGTCGCCGTCCGCGTCATCGTCATCGTCATCGTCTTGTGCGTCGGTGCCGTCATCGGCATCGGCGCAGTCGCCGGGCGCCGGGTCGTCGGTCGCATCGTCCTGCATCCCGAGGTGCAGGCGCTCGCCGCCGGCCAGGGTCAGCATGCCTTCGCCCAGGGTCTCCCGGTCCGCGCCGTCGGCGTGGAAATCGACCTCGGCCCGGCCGCTGCCGCGCTCGCCGCGCAGGTCGAACACGAACGTGTCCACGCCCGGCGCGATGCCGGTGGCGAGCACGGCCAGGCGCATGTCCACGATGCGGCCGATCCGCGCCTGCACCACCGGGTCGGCCTGCAATGCCGCGCGGGCCTGGCCGGCGAACAGGTTCCAGCCCCAGGCGACGAACAGCGTGGCGGCCGCGCAGGCCAGCAGCAGGCACAGCAGGACCGAGGCCAGCAGCGCCCAGACCCAGCCCGGCACGCCATGGCGCGGCCCGGCGAGCGTCGCCGCGGCAGCGGCTTCCGGGCGCGCGGTGGCGTCCGGCTCAGGCACTGGCCGCTTCCGCTTCCGGCGCGGCGACCGCCTCGCCATCCCACAGCGCGCGGCCGGCCTTCTTGCGCAGCCGCGCCAGTTCGGCCTCGTGCGCCTCCAGCTCCGAGGGCGTGGGCACCACCCGCGGCCGCGGCAACAGCAGCGCCGCATCGAAGGCCACCATCGAGGCCCCGGCCGCCCCGTCCTCCGGCAGGGCGAAGCCGATCTCCTCCTGGCCCGAGGTCAGCGCGATGTAGACGTCGGCCAGGATCTGCGCGTCGAGCAGGCCGCCGTGCAGCTGGCGGTGCGAGTTGTCCACGCCCAGGCGCTTGCACAGCGCGTCCAGCGAGTTGCGCTGGCCGGGGAAGCGCTCGCGCGCCAGCGCCAGGGTGTCCACCACGGTGACCCGGTCCAGCAGCCGGCCGTAGTGCTCGCCCAGGCGCGAGAGCTCGTAGTCGAGGAAGCCCACGTCGAAGGCGGCGTTGTGGATGATCAGCTCGGCGCCGTCGATGTAGGCCAGGAACTCCTCGGCGACCTCCTCGAAGGCCGGCTTGTCGGCGAGGAACTCCAGGGTCAGGCCGGTCACTTCCTGGGCGCCGGCCTCGAAATCGCGGTCCGGGCGCAGGTAGCGGTGGAAGTTGTTGCCGCTGGGACGGCGCTCGAGCAGTTCCACGCAACCGATCTCGACGACGCGGTTGCCGTTCTTCCACTCCAGGCCGGTGGTTTCGGTATCGAGGACGATCTGGCGCATCGGCTCAGTCTACCGCCGCGCCGGCGCGCTGCCGGGTGGCCTGGGTGCGGGCCAGCACGTCCACGCGCTCGTTGTCCGGGTCGCCGTTGTGGCCCTTGACCCAGCGCCAGTCGATCTCGTGGCGGGCGATGGCCGCGGCGAGCCGCTCCCACAGCTCGCGGTTCTTCACCGGCTCGCCGGAAGCGGTCCGCCACTGCTTGCGCACCCAGCCGGGCAGCCACTGAGTGATGCCCTGGCGCACGTACTGCGAGTCGGTGTGCAGCACGATCCGGCACGGCTCGGTCAGCGACTCCAGCGCCATGATCGCAGCGGTCAGCTCCATGCGGTTGTTGGTGGTGTGCGCCTCGCCGCCGGCCAGTTCGCGCTCGCGCCCCTTGTAGCGCAGCAGCGCGGCCCAGCCGCCGGGGCCGGGGTTGCCGAGGCAGGAGCCGTCGGTGTGGATCTCCACGGTCTTCATTGCAATCAGGATTCCGAAAAAACAGGGGGAAAATAGTGGAGTCAGGCCGTCGGCACCGGGGCGCGCGACCACACCGGCACCGGGATCGGACCGATCGGCGCGGCGGCGCGCTTCTCGGCCGCGATCAGGCAGGCCGCGCCGAGGGCGGCCGGGCCGCGCGAGCGCGAACCGCCGCCGCGCCAGACCGGCCCCAGGTAGCGCACCTCGTCCACGCAGGTCAGGCCGCTGCGCTGCAGCAGCGTGCGCCAGCCGAACGGCAGGCGCACGACCATCGCGTGGCGGCGCCAGCGCCAGCGGTAGGGACTGACCGGATTGAGCGCGAACAGCCACAGCTTGCCGCCGGGCATCAGCACCCGCTCGCATTCGTCCAGCAGCGCCGCGGCATCCTCGCCGGCCACGTGCTGCAGGACGATCGCCTGCAGGCTCTCGCCCGGCAACGGCAGCGGCAGGTGGCAGCGCAGGTCGCCGTCGTAGCCGCCCTGCGGCGACAGGCGCAGGCGCAGGCCGGTGCCCGGCAGCTCGGGCAGCGCCCCGGGCTGGACCGCCGGGGCCAGCCACAGCCACGGCTGCGCCGGCCGGTTGCCCAGCCGTTCGAGCACCCAGGGACGCTCCTCGCGGAGCAGCCGTTGCGCCGCATCCGTCTCGAACCAGGCTGCGACGCCGGCTTGACGGGAAAACCGGACGGCAGGCATGGTCGGCATTCTATGCGACTGACCGCCCTGCCTGCCTACCAGGACAACTACGTCTGGGCGCTTGCCGCCGCGGACGGGCGCGCCGTCATCGTCGATCCCGGCCAGGCCGCGCCGGTGCTGGCCGCCGCCGCGCAGGGCCTGCGCCCGCAGGCGATCCTGATCACCCACCACCACGAGGACCACATCGCCGGCGTGCCCGAGCTGCAGGCGCGCTGGCCGGGCATCGCGGTGTACGCGCCGGTGGAACCGCGCATCCGCTTCGACTGCCGCCGCGTCGGCGAGGGCGACAGCGTGCAGGTGCTGGACTGGCGCTTCCAGGTGCTGCACGTGCCCGGGCACACCCTGAGCCACCTGGCCTATCATGGCCAGGATCTGCTGTTCTGCGGCGATACCCTGTTCAGCCTGGGGTGTGGGCGCCTGTTCGAAGGTACGCCCGCCCAGATGCTGGCCTCGCTGCAGCGGCTGGCCCGCCTGCCGGGCCGGACCCAGGTGTGCTGCGGTCACGAGTACACCCTTGCCAATGCGGCGTTCGCCCTGAGCGTCGATCCCGACAACGCTGCCTTGCAGCACCGTCAGAAGGAAGCCCTGGCCATGCGTGAAGCTGCCCGTCCTACCTTGCCGGTCGCCCTGTCCAGCGAGTGCGCCACCAACCCGTTCCTGCGCACCGACAGTCCTGCCGTGCGCGCCGCCGTCCACCGCCATGCACCGTCCACCGGCGCGGCGCAGGTGGATATCTTCGCCGCGCTGCGGCACTGGAAGGACGGGTTCGCGGCATGAGGGCCCGCGCGTCGCGGGGCCTCGCCGCCGTCCTTGGCCTGGTGTCGTGCCTGTGCGCCGGCGCGGCCTGCGCCGCGGTGACGCCCTCCGTGGCGGCCACCGGCGTGGCCACCGCCGCGCTGCCGGTCGATCCGGCCTCGGTACCCGAGCCGGGCTTCCGCAACGGCCAGGAGATCTTCGCCGCGTTCCGCGACGGGCTGGCCGAGCCCGGCTGCGATGCGGAGGCCACCAGCGAGCGCTGGCGGCGCCAGTTCTCGCACGCGCCGCGCCGCCTGGCCGACGCCGATGCCGACGTGCTGCCGCTGTTCGGCTATGTCGTCGGCGAGCTGCGCGCGGCCGGCCTGCCCACCGAGTTCGCCCTGATCCCGTTCGTGGAGAGCGGCTACCGGCCCGATGCGCGCAGCAAGAACGGCCCGGCCGGGCTGTGGCAGTTCATCCCCACCACCGCCCGCAACCATGAAGTGCCGATGGAGGCCGGCTACGACGGCCGCCTGTCGGCGGCCGATTCCACCCAGGCGGCGGTGCGCTACCTGCGCTCGCTGCACGGCATGTTCGGCGGCGACTGGCGCCTGGCGGTGATGGCCTACAACGCCGGCGAGTTCCGCCTGCTGCAGTCGCTGCGCCGCTCGGGCATGAACGCCTCCAACGCCAAGCCGCAGGCACTGGCGGGGCTTTCGCCGGTGACCTACCAGTACGTGCAGAAGCTGCATGCGCTGGCCTGCGTGCTCGAGGACGCCGACCGCAGCGGCGAGCTGACCGCCTCGCTGGACCGCCCGGTGCCGGTGCTGGCCACGCACACCCTGTCCGGCCAGCGTTCGCTGCAGGAATGGGCCGCGGTGCGCGACCTGGAACCGGACCGCATCGCCCGCCTCAACCCGGTCCTGGCCGGCGCCGCGCAGCCGAAGGCCGGCCGCCAGGTGCTGGCGCCGGCCGGCGCCCGCGTGGTGGCCGAGGCATCGGCCAGCACCGCCGGCGCCATGGCCGGTGCCGCCTCGCCGATGATCGCCGCCGCCGAGCAGGCCGGCCGCGCCGTCGCCGACGTGGCCAAGATCGGTACCCACACCGTGCGCGAGGGCGAATCGGCATGGGGCATCGCGCGCCGCTACGGCCTGACGGTGCAGGCGCTGCTGAGCGGCAACGGCCTGCGCAGCGGCGCGGTGCTCAAGCCCGGCATGGTGCTGCGCCTGAAGGCGGCCGAGGCGCCCTGACCATCCGCATCGCGTGCGCGGCGTACGGAAGCCGCGCGCGCGTGGCACACTAGCGCGATGGTTCATACAGCGAGAACACCATGGGTTTCCTGCAAGGCAAGCGCGCCCTGATCACCGGCATCGCCAGCGAGCGTTCCATCGCCAGCGGCATCGCCGAAGCCATGCACCGCGAAGGGGCGGAGCTGGCCTTCACCTACCAGAACGAGAAGCTGCGCCCGCGCGTGGAGAAGGCGGCCGCCGAGTTCGGCAGCGACATCGTGCTGCCGCTGGACGTGGCCGACGACGCCCAGATCGAGGCCTGCTTCGCCGAACTGGGCAAGCGCTGGGACCGCCTGGACGTGCTGGTGCACGCCATCGCCTTCGCCCCGCGCGAGGCGCTGGCCGGCGGCTTCCTGGACGGGCTGGACCGCAATGCCTTCAACCTCGCCCAGGACATCTCGGCCTATTCGCTGGCGGCCCTGGCCAAGGCCGCGCGCCCGCTGATGACCGGGCACCCCGCCGCGATCCTGACCCTGAGCTACCTGGGCTCGGTGCGCGCCCTGCCCAACTACAACGTGATGGGCGTGGCCAAGGCCAGCCTGGAGGCCACGGTGCGCTACCTGGCGCTGAACCTCGGTGGCGAAGGCATCCGCGTCAATGCGGTCTCCGCCGGGCCGATCAAGACCCTGGCCGCCTCCGGCATCGGCGGCTTCCGCAAGATCCTCGGGCACGTGGAGCACTACGCCCCGCTGCACCGCACGGTGACCATCGAGGACGTGGGCAACGTCGCCGCGTTCCTGTGCTCGGACCTGGCCGCCGGCGTGACCGGCGAGGTCACCTACGTCGATGCCGGCTACAACATCCTGGGCATGACCGGGCTGGACGCCGAGGGCTGAGCCCCGCCGGGCCGGCGCGCGGGCCGTACCGGCCCGCCTGCGCCGGCACCGCGCTAACCTTGCCGCCTCGTCCACGAGGAGGCACGTCATGAAGATCGCGGTGATGGGCGCCGGCGCGGTGGGCTGTTTCTTCGGCGCGCGCCTGCACCAGGCCGGGCACGAGGTGGTGCTGATCGGCCGCCCGGCGCTGGTCGAGGCGGTGCGCGCCCGCGGGCTGCACCTGCAGATGGCCGGGTTCGACGGCTTCCTGCCGCTGCAGGCCACGACCGACCCGGCCGCGGTGGCCGGGGCCGACGTGGTGCTGTTGTGCGTGAAGTCCGGCGACACCGAGGCCGCCGGCGCGGCCATCGCCCCGCACCTGGCGCCGGGCGCGGCGGTGCTGAGCCTGCAGAACGGCGTGGACAACGCGCCGCGGCTGTCGGCCGTCCTCGGCCGGACCGCGATCCCGGTGGCCGTGTACGTGGCCGCCGGCATGGCCGGGCCCGGCCACGTGGTCCACCACGGCCGCGGCGAACTGGTGCTCGGCCCCACTCCCGACAGCGACCGGATCGCCGCGGCGCTGGAGGCCTCCGGCATTCCCGCCAGCGTCTCGGCCGACGTGGACGCCGCGCTGTGGAGCAAGCTGACCATCAACTGCGTCTACAACGGCCTGTCCGCGCTCACCCAGCTGCCCTACGGCGAGCTGGTGCGCGGCCCCGGTGTGCCGGCGGTGATGCGCGATCTGTACGAGGAGTGCGTGGCGGTGGCCGCGGCCGCCGGGGTGCGGCTGGCACCGGAGCTGTGGGACGCGGTGCAGGACATCGCCCGTTCCATGGCCGGCCAGCACTCCTCCACCGCGCGCGACGTGGCCCGCGGCCACGCCAGCGAGATCGACCACATCAACGGCCACGTGGTGCGCCTGGGCGCGCAGCTGGGCGTGCCGGTGCCGGCCAACCGCACGGTGCACGCGCTGGTCAAGCTGCTCGACCTGAAGGCAGGCGCCGCCGCCTGAGCCCGCTGGCGCGGGCGCGTGCACGCGGGTAGCCTGCCGCCTTCCCTCCCCCGGGTCCGACGCGATGTCCGAACTGAAGTCCCACCAGCTGTCCATGACCGTGCTGATGACGCCGGACATGGCCAACTTCTCCGGCAAGGTGCATGGCGGCGCCATCCTCAAGCTGCTCGACCAGGTCGCCTACGCCTGCGCCAGCCGCTACGCGGCCCGCTACGTGGTGACCCTGTCGGTGGACCAGGTGACGTTCCGCGAACCGATCAACGTGGGCGAACTGGTGACCTTCCTGGCCTCGGTCAACTACACCGGCCACACCTCGATGGAGGTGGGGGTCAAGGTGGTCGCCGAGGACATCCGCAAGCAGAGCGTGCGCCACGCCAACAGCTGCTTCTTCACCATGGTGGCGGTGGACGACGACGGCCGGCCCACGCCGGTACCGCCGCTGCAGGCGCACACCCCCGACGAGAAGCGCCGCCAGGCCGCCGCGCAGATCCGGCGCACCCTGCGCCAGGAGATGGAGCGCCACCAGCTCGCCCTGCTGGCCTCCACCCCGGGCGCGCGCGACAACGACGACGACAGCGGCGGGGACTGAGGCCGCGGCCGCAACGCCGCCGGCCTTGCCGCGCGCGCAACGTCCGTCCCGCTACAGTCGCCCGCCTCCCCGCACGAAGGATCCCCCATGCCCGCCATCCCGCAGATCGCCCTCAACGACGGCCACGCCATCCCCCAGTTCGGCCTGGGCGTGTTCCTCACTCCGCCGGCGGAGACCGCCGCGGCGGTGGCCACCGCGCTCGAGCTGGGCTACCGCCACATCGACACCGCGGCGATCTACCACAACGAGGACGGGGTGGGCGAGGCGGTGCGTGCCTCCGGCCTGGCGCGCGGGTCGCTGTTCCTGACCACCAAGCTGTGGAATGCGGACCAGGGCCACGACAGCGCGCTGGCCGCGCTCGACGCCAGCCTGGCGCGGCTGGGCACCGACTACGTGGACCTCTACCTGATCCACTGGCCGTGTCCCGCGCAGGACCGCTTCGTGGAGACCTGGCAGGCGCTGATCGAGGCCCGTGCGCAGGGCAAGGCCCGCTCGATCGGCGTGTCCAACTTCCGCATCGAGGACCTGGAACGCCTGGTCCAGGCCACCGGCGTGGTGCCGGCGGTCAACCAGATCGAACTGCATCCGCGCCTGCAGCAGGGCGAACTGCGCGCCTGGCACGCCGCGCACGGCATCGTCACCGAGTCGTGGAGCCCGCTGGCGCGCGGCAACGACCTGCTCGGCAAGCCGCTGCTGGCCGCCATCGCCGCCCGCCACGGCAAGACCGTGGCGCAGGTGATCCTGCGCTGGCACATCCAGCTCGGGCTGGTGGTGTTCCCCAAGTCGGTCCATGCCGGGCGCCTGGCCGAGAACCTGGACATCTTCGACTTCGCCCTGTCCGCCGAGGACATGGCCGCCATCGCCACGCTCGACGCCGGCGCGCGCATCGGCCCGGACCCGGCCACCTTCGACTGACCCCGGCGCTCAGGGCGCGGTGCCGTCCTGCGCGGTGCCGTCCTGCCCGGTGGCGGCCAGCTCCTCGTGCAGGATGCGGCGGATCTCCAGGATCGCCTGCGGCGTCTCCTGCACGCTGTGCCAGGAGGTGATCACCTTCTCCGACTCGGCCCCGGGCATGTGCGCGCTGGCGTACGGCACCAGGCCGTCGTTGGACTCGGCCAGCGCCACCTTGGGATCGCGCCGGGCGATGATGGTGTTGTAGCGCACGCGCGGGGAGAGCGGCAGGTCGGCCGCGGCACGGATGAAGGGGTCGGTGTCGCGCAGGTTGTCGATGCTGGTCGGCAGCGTCGGCGGCTTGCCATCCTCCTGGCGGCCGCCGGCCAGGTCCTGCAGCGCGTCGCCGAAGCCCTCGAGCACGGTCAGCGGCAGCCGCACCAGGCGCCCGACCAGCCGTCCCAGCCAACCGCCGGCCATCGGCGTGCCGCGCTGCGGGGCGGCGATGAACACCGCGCGGTCCACCTGCGGCAACGGCTGGAACCGCAGCAGCGGCTGCAGCCGCGCGCGCTCGGCGCTGCCGGGGCGGCGGTCGGCCATGAAGCGGTCCCACAGCGCATCGCCCGAGGAGGACACCAGCAGGCGGCCGATCACCCCGCCCATGCTGTGGCCGACCAGCACCATGCGCGAGGATGCCGGCGCGTTCCCTGAAGGGTCGAAGTGCCGCAGCGTGCGCTCGACCAGGTCCTGGATCTGCTCGCGGTTCCAGGCGATGGGCATGTTGGTCGGGTAGTAGACCTGCCAGATCTGGTAGTGCTGGCGCAGGACCTCGTCGCCCATGATCTCGTTGGCGACGTTGACCCACGCCTCCGGGCTGGAGGCCAGCCCGTGCAGCATCAGGATGATGCGGCGCTGCGGATCGAACGGCTGCATCAGGTACAGGTGCGGGCGGTCGATGCCGTGCTCGCGGCCGAGCATCGAGCGCAGCGACTGCGAGGCGAAGCCGGACTCGGCCAGCCACAGGCCGTAGGGCGCGGTGAAGTTGGCCGCCAGCGGCACGCGCTGGCCGTGCAGGGTCACCGCGTCGTGGCGGTACGGGTCGAACGGCTGCACCTGCACCTCGCGGGTGGCCAGCACCTGCTGCTGGGTGCTGCCGTCGAACTGCAGCAGCAGCGTGGCCGGGGCGAACGGCACCTCGCTGAAGTCCGGCCCCTCGCGCCGCAGCGGCGGGCCCGCAGGCGCGGCCTGGGTGGCCAGTGCCGCCGGATCGCCGAGCGCGTCGGCCGGGACCTCGGCCACCAGCTCGGCGCCGAAGCCGTCGCGCCAGTAGGTGCTGCGCAGGCCGTCGAAGCGCAGCGACGGCGCGGCGACCAGCGCCTTGAGGCGGTTGCCGCCGCCGGGCAGGCGGTAGCCGGCCATGTCGGTGTGCAACCGCCACGGCCCGCTCTCGAGGGTGGCCAGCGTGTCCACCGGGGTGCCCTGGTGGCGCGCGTACAGGTCCGACACCACCTCCAGCACCGCGTAGTTGTAGTAGTCGCGCACCTGGCCCTGGCGGGTCTCGAAGGCGCGTTCGCCGGAACTGCGGCCGGTGAAGAACAGGTAGGCGTAGGCGTGGCGCGCCGTCTCCAGCCAGGCATCGACGATGGCGTCCTGCTGGCCGCCGCCGCGCGCGCCGGCGAGCGCGAGCGCATGCGCGGTCCACAGCTCGGCCTGGGTGGACAGGCGCCGCTCCTCGTCCAGCCCTTCCATGCCATCGAGCTGGCGCGAGCAGGCCGGCACCTCCTTCAGGCACGGATCGGGCTCGACGCCGGCCACCTGCAGCGCCTCGCGACTGGCCACACTGAGCTTGCCGGTGCTGAGCAGGTCGTCGCGGGTCAGCGCGATGTAGTCGGCCGGCCCGCGCGACTGCACCTTGACCATCGCGCAGCCACCCAGCGCCAGCGCCACGAGCAGGCGCGCCAGGCCGCGACGGCATGCGGCCGCGCTCACGGGTGCACCCGCGGGTCTTCGCCCGGCATGCCGACGCGGATGCGCCGGGAGAAGTCCGGCGCGTCGCCGGCGGCGCGGGCACGAGCGGTGACGTGACCGCCCGCCTCGAGCGTGGCGAAGTCGTAGCCGGGCATCAGCCCGCCATGGTCGTAGGCGTACTGCGCCGCGTAGCCGGACAGCAGCAGGCGCCAGTCCAGCGGCAGGCCGGGGTCGATCTGGCGCGCCACCTCGTAGACGATGGTGGTGCAGTTGCTGGTCAGGGTGTTGTAGAAGCGCGGCGCGCGATCCAGCGCCTGCGCGCGGGCGACGTAGCCCAGGAACATCTCGCGCAGGCCGGCCGGCGGGATGGCGAGCCGGTACAGGTACATGTCCTCGCCGCGCACGTTGGTGCGCACGCGCAGGATGTCGCGCTCGTCGGCGGCCACCAGGGTCTCCTCGAACTTGCGGAAGAACCCGCCCAGCGCCGAGAACTGTTCGCCGCGCTCCTTGCGGATCTCCAGCGAGAACACCACCCGCGAGCCGTCGTCGAAGCCGAAGGACACCAGGGTGTGGGCGATGGCCGGGCCCATCCAGTACGACAGCGCCAGGTCGGCACTGGCCAGGTGGTCCAGGTCGTACTCGCGCGTCTCCCAGCGCACGTCGTAGTCGCTGTCGCTGCGCCAGGTGAAGTCGCGCACGTTGTGCAGCACCACGCGCGAGCCGGACACCTGCGGCTGCAGGCGCTGGGCGACGTCGTCGGACCAGTCGCGGTCCTGCTGCGGCTGCATCGACCACCAGCCGGCCAGCAGGCCGGCGAAGCCCAGCGCGAAGATCGCCGGCAGCGCCCAGTTCTCGCGGCGCCGCCGCAGCCCCCACAGCGCCGTCGCGCCCATGCCCGCCCAGACCAGGATGAAGGCCCAGCGCACCAGGGCCGGCGCGCGCAGCACGTAGTACATGCTCATCACGCCCCAGGCGCAGGCCAGCACCACCGCGGTGCGCAGGCCGCCGCGGCCGAGTGCCGCCCAGCTCGGCCTCACGCCGCCGGCCTCGGCGCGGCCGGGGCGAAGCCCAGTGCCTGCTGCACCAGCCCCGCGCAGCGCCGCGCCAGGCGCCGGCGCTCGGCCTCGTCCTGGCCGCGCAGGCAGCTGCCGAGCATGTCCAGTACCAGCAGCACCTGTTCCTCGTCGATGCCGGGCCGGCACAGGCCGGTGCCGGCGGCACGCCGCACCAGCGGCATCAGGATCTCCAGCACGCGCCGGTCGGCATGGGCGACGAACGGATGCGAGCGCGGCATGGCCCGCCACAGGTCGGCCATCGCCGCCGAGCAGGCGACATGGTCGGCCAGGTCCTCCAGCACGATGGCCAGCCCGTCGGCGCGGTCGCCGATGTCGGCCACCAGCCGTTCCAGCGCGTCCAGGCCGCGTTCGAACAGCGCGGTGACCAGGGCGATGCGGTCGGGGAAGTTGCGGTAGAGGGTGGCCCGGCCGACGCCGGAGCGCTCCACCACCAGCTCCAGCGGCACGTTGACGCCGCATTCGCTGAACACCTCGTCGGCGGCATCGAGGATCTGCCGGCGGCGCTGGGCGGCATCGGTACGCAGGGGGCTCACGTTCATGGGGGCGCATTCTCGGACAGGATTGTCCACTTGCGCCAGCGCCGCGCCATGTGCCTGGGCTCAGCCGGTGTTCTGCAGCCCCTGCGAGACGCCGTTGACGCAGGCCACCAGCGCGCGCAGCAGTGCCTCGTCCTCGCGCCCGGACTGGCGCCAGCGGCGCAGCAGGTCCACCTGCATCACGCTCATCGGGTCGATGTAGGGATTGCGCAGGCGGATCGACTGGCGCAGGCGCGGATCGTGCTGCAGCAGCGACCGGTCGTGGCCGGTGAGCGACTTGATCCAGTGCTTGGTCAGGGCCAGCTCGCGCCGGATCTGCGGGAAGAAGCGCGCATGCAGCGGGCCGGCCAGGCGCGAGAACAGCTCGGCGATGGCCAGGTCGCCCTTGGAGAGCATCATCGCCAGGTCGTCCAGGAAGGTGCGGAAGAACGGCCAGTCCTCGGCCATCTCGCGCAGCGTGGCCTCGTGGCCGGCATCCACCGCCGCCTGCACCCCGCTGCCGAAGCCGTACCAGCCCGGCACCACCGCGCGCGCCTGGCTCCAGGCGAACACCCACGGGATCGCGCGCAGGTTGGACAGCGCAGCATCCTCGCCGAGCCGGCGCGAGGGCCGTGAGCCCAGGGTCATGCGCTCGATCACGTCGATCGGCGTGGCCTGGCGGAAGTAGGCCATGAAGTCCGGCTGGCCGACGAAGGCGCGGTAGGCCTGCGAACTGGCCTGCGCCACCTCCTGCATCGCCGGCCGCCATGCGTCCTCGCGCGGCTCGGCCGGACGCGGGCGGATGCTGGCGTGCATGACCGCGCCCAGGGTCTGCTCCAGCGAGCGCAGCGCCAGCGCGCGGATGCCGTACTTGCGGTGGATCACCTCGCCCTGCTCGGTCGCGCGCAGGCGCCCGTCGATGCTGCCGCGCGGCGCCGCCTCCACCGCGCGCGTGGTCTTGCCGCCGCCGCGCACGATCGAGCCGCCGCGGCCGTGGAAGAAGGTCAGGCGGATGCCGAGTTCCTGCGCCGCCGCCACCAGTTCCACCTGGGCGCGCTGCAGGCCCCAGCGCGAGGCGACGATGCCGCCGTCCTTGCCGCTGTCGGAATAGCCCAGCATCACCATCTGCACGCTGTCGCGCGCGGCCAGGTGGGCGCGGTACACCGGGTCGGCGAGCAGGTCGTGCAGCACCCCGGTGCCGTGGCCCAGGTCCTCGATGGTCTCAAACAGCGGCGCGATGTCCAGCGGCACCGCACCGTGTTCGTCCACCAGCCCGCCGCGGCGGGCCAGCGCCAGCACGGTGAGCACGTCGGCCCGGTCGTGGGCCATGGAGATGATGTAGCTGCCCAGCGCGCCGGCACCGTGGCGGCGGCGCGCGTCGGCCAGCGCGGCGAACACCGCGTCCAGGCGCGCGTTGCCGGCATCGGCCGCGCCCGGCAGCGCGCGCTCGCCGGATGCGTAGGGCTGCAGGCGCGCGGCGCGCGCCGCCGTATCCAGCGCATCCCAGTCCGGCACGCCCAGCGCTTCGGCCACGGCGCGGGCATGCACGCCCGACTCCTGGCGCACGTCCAGCCGCGCCAGGTGGAAGCCGAAGGTGCGCACCCGCCAGTCGAGCCGGCGCACCGCGAACAGGCCGGCGTTGGCGCCGCGGTGCGCAGCCAGGCTGCGCATGACCAGGGCGATGTCGGCCTCGAATTCCTCCGGCCCGGCGTAGGCCCCGGGGGCATCGTCCAGGGTGGCGCGCAGGCGCGCGCGCATCAGGTCGTTGAGCAGGCGGTAGGGCATGTCGGCATGGCGCGGGCGCGAGCGTGCCGCGGCCTCGGGCAGCAGTGCCCGGTAGCGTTCCACCTGCGCCAGCACCTCCGCGCCCACCTCCACCAGCGAGGTGGACTGGCTGAGCAGGCTGGCCAGCTGCCACAGCTCGTCCAGGTACAGGCCGAGGATGGCGGCGCGCTGGGAGTCCAGGGTGGCGGTGATCGTGGCCGCGTCCACGTTGGGATTGCCGTCCATGTCCCCGCCCACCCAGGTACCGAAGCGCAGCAGCCGCGGCAGCACCGGCGCGCGGCCGTAGCTGCGCACGATGGCGTGCTCCAGGCTCTCGTACAGCGCCGGCACGATGCGGTAGAGCACCCGGGTCAGGTAGAACCCCACGTGCTCGCGCTCGTCGGCCACGGTCGGGCGCACCGGCGAGGAATCGGCGGTCTGCCAGGCCGCGGTCATCGCCATGCGGAAGCGCGCGGCGTCCACCTCGCGCTCGTGCGGGGTGCGCTGGCCGTCCAGGTCGTCCACCAGCGCGGCGACCATCAGCTGCTCCTTCTCCAATAGCGCGCGCCGCACCGCCTCGGTCGGGTGAGCGGTGAACACCGGCTCGATGTCGATGCGTCCCAGCCAGTCGGCCAGCTCGGACAGCGCCACGCCTTCCCCGTGCAGGCGCTGCACCACGTCCTCCAGCCCTTCCGGCTGCGGCCGGCCGGTGGCCGCGCGCTGGTAGTCGCGGCGGCGGCGGATGCGGTGCACGCGCTCGGCGATGTTGACCACCTGGAAGTAGGCGCTGAACGCGCGCACCAGCGCCTCGGCATGGCGCGGCTCCAGCCCGTCCAGCAGGCCGGCCAGCGATTCCGGCGGGGCGTCGCTCTCGCGGCGGGCGATGGCGGCGGTGCGGATGCGCTCGACCTCGCCCAGGAATTCCGGCGAGACCTGCTCGGCCAGCATCTCGCCGACCAGCGCGCCGAGGCGGCGCACGTCGTCGCGCAGGGGCAGGTCGGGCGCGGCAAAGACCAGGCTGCTGCGGGCTTGATTCATCGGATCCCCCGGATGGCTGATGGTCCAAGCCTAGCCGAAGGCCGCGCGCCGCGGCCCGGCGCTTGCAGGCGCAACCATCCCGGCCCGGCCCTACGGGCGCCGGCCCCAGCCGATATAATCGCCGGCCTGTGCCGAGGGGCGCTGCGACCGTGGAGGCGGATGCCCGCCGGACCGCCCAGGCGGCCCACCCGGCCAGGCTCGGCACGGGCCTCCACGAACAACGGCGCCCGGCAGATGCGAGCCACGCTCGCCCTTGACCGGAGACATGCGCATGAATGCTGCAACCAAGACCTTTTCCGTCGGCCAGGACTACAAGGTCGCCGACATCACCCTGGCCGACTGGGGTCGCAAGGAGCTGGACATCGCCGAGCACGAGATGCCCGGGCTGATGTCGATCCGCCGCAAGTACGCCGCCGAACTGCCGCTCGCCGGCGTGCGCGTGACCGGCTCGCTGCACATGACCATCCAGACCGCGGTGCTGATCGAGACCCTCAAGGACATCGGCGCCGACGTGCGCTGGGCCTCGTGCAACATCTTCTCCACCCAGGACCAGGCCGCCGCCGCCATCGCCGCCACCGGCACCCCGGTGTTCGCCTGGAAGGGCGAGACGCTGGAGGAATACTGGGACTGCACGCTGGACGCGCTGACCTTCACCGCGGCCGACGGCACCCTGCTCGGCCCGCAGCTGGTGGTCGACGACGGCGGCGACGTCACCTTGCTGATCCACAAGGGCTACGAGCTGGAGCACGGCTCGACCTGGGTGGACGAGCCGGCCGCCTCGCACGAGGAGCAGGTGATCAAGAACCTGCTCAAGCGCGTGGCCGGCGAGCGCCCCGGCTACTGGAGCCGCGTGGTCGCCGACTGGAAGGGGGTGTCCGAGGAGACCACCACCGGCGTGCACCGCCTGTACCAGCTGGCCGAGCAGGGCAAGCTGCTGGTGCCGGCGATCAACGTCAACGACTCGGTCACCAAGAGCAAGTTCGACAATCTCTACGGCTGCCGCGAATCGCTGGCCGACGGCCTCAAGCGGGCGATGGACGTGATGCTGGCCGGCAAGGTCGCCGTGGTCTGCGGCTACGGCGACGTCGGCAAGGGCTGCGCCGCCAGCCTGCGCGCCTACGGCGCCCGCGTGATCGTCACCGAGATCGACCCGATCTGCGCGCTGCAGGCGGCGATGGAGGGCTACGAGGTCGCCACCGTCGAGGACTCGCTGGGCCAGGCCGACATCTACGTCACCACCACCGGCAACCGCGACATCATCCGCATCGAGCACCTGACCGCGATGAAGGACCAGGCCATCGTCTGCAACATCGGCCACTTCGACAACGAGATCCAGGTCGACGCGCTCAATGCCCTGGCCGGCGTGCGCAAGATCAACATCAAGCCGCAGGTGGACAAGTACGTCTTCCCGAACGGCAATGCCCTGTTCCTGCTGGCCGAGGGCCGGCTGGTCAACCTGGGCTGCGCCACCGGCCACCCCAGCTTCGTGATGTCCAACTCGTTCTCCAACCAGACCCTGGCGCAGATCGACCTGTGGGCCAACAAGGACCTGTACGAGCAGAAGGTCTACCGCCTGCCCAAGAAGCTGGACGAGGAAGTGGCGCGCCTGCACCTGGAGAAGATCGGGGTGAAGCTGACCACCCTGACCCAGGCCCAGGCCGACTACATCGGCGTGCCGGTGGACGGCCCGTTCAAGCCGGAGCACTACCGCTACTGAGCCGCGGGAGGACCAACGCGACTCGACGGAACGGGCGCCGCACGGCGCCCGTTCCATTTCCAGCCCCGCATGTTTCCAGGCGCAGCGCTCGCCGGGCATCGACGCCGCCTACTGCGCCACTGCCGCCATTGCCGGCGCAGCGCATCCATGCCGATGGCAGATGCAACCGCGGGCCGCCGGCGCGCAGCCACGCGGGGAAATCCCCGCACGAAGCGGCGAACCCTCGTGCGATGTCCCCGGATAGCCGCGGATCGCTGCTAGGCTCTTGCAGGACGTCGCCCCACGCGTTGTACCTGCGCAATGGAACCGCGCCTCGTCGCTGGCGCCCGGCACGAGCCTGCCCGGCCGGGGTGAACGCCACGCCGGCCTGTCGGCCGCCGCCTTGTTGCGTTCGCACCGCACCTGCCACAGGCAGCCGCGCCGCATCCTGCACCAGCACGGGATGCCCGCGCGCCGGCAGCATGCCCAGGTCCGCGGGCGCGGCCCGGATTCCCGGGCCTTCGGGAATAATGTCCCGTCCCGCGCAAGCGCCCCCGCACGAAGCCTGCCCATGAAGCTCTACGTCTACGAACACTGCCCGTTCTGCTGCCGCACCCTGCTGATCCGCGGCCTGAAGCAACTGGACATCCCGGTCGAGGTGATCATGGAGGGCGATGCCGACACGCCCACGCGGCTGGTCGGCAAGAAGGTGGTGCCGATCCTGCAAAAGGCCGACGGCAGCCACATGGCCGAGAGCATGGACATCGTCCACTACCTGGACGCAGCGTTCCTGCCCAAGGCGATCACCGCCGCCGCGGTGCCGGCGATCGACGACTGGGCCGGGCGCGCGTTCAAGCCGGCCATCACCCTGGCGGTGCCGCGCTTCACCCGCGGCGATTTCGCCGAACTGGCCACGCCGCAGGCACGCGCGGCCTACACCGAGCGCGAGACCCGCGCCTTCGGCGACCTGCAGGCGCTGCTGGACAGCACCGGCGAACAGGTCGCCGCGCTGCAGCCGCTGCTGGACGAACTGGAAGGCATCGTCCCGCCGCCCGGCGACGCGATCGGCGAGAGCGACTTCCGGCTGTTCCCGATCCTGCGCTCGCTGAGCATCGTCAGGGCGGTGCGGCTGGGGCCGAAGGCACAGGCCTGGTACGACGCCCTGCACCGGGCCAGCGGCGTGGCCGACTTCGGCGACCAGGCGCGCTGATCCGGCGCGCCTGCAGGCTCCTCGGCGAGCCGCCTTCGCCGACGTACGCGAGACTCGGGCGAGGCGTCCTGGTTGCCGCCACGCCCCGCTTCTCCCCAGGAAGTCGATCGGCGTGCGCACCTGCACCGGCAGGGCCAAGCCCCTGTCCGGCCTTGGGAGGCGGTCATGCCTCGCGTATTCCGTCTCGGCGTCGCAGCCGGTCGTGGCCGGCCGGTGCCACCCTCGCCCCGCAGGTCATCGGCGTCAGCAATACTTCCCGTCCGCCACCGGCATGGGCAGACCGCCGCGCAGCGCCGCTGCCGAATCTGCTGCAAAGGAAGAATCGGCACCCGCAAGCCCACTGCCACCCATCCCGAACGAAGCCAATAATGCACGGGCACGGCTGTCCGCTTCCGAGGAGATGCAATGACGTCGCCCACACCCATGGGCCTGCAGCCGGGGGCGCGCCTCTGGGCCATGCTCGCCCTGTCCCTGGCGGTGTGCCTGGCGACCCTGGATGCCTCGATCACCAATACCGCGTTGCCGGCGATCGCTCGCGGATTCGGCGCCACGCCGGCCGACGCCATCTGGATCGTCACCGGCTACCAGCTCGCCATGGTCGGCGCGATGCTGCCGCTGGCGTCGCTCGGGGATCGGGTCGGGCAGCGCGCGGTGTTCGTCGGCGGCATCGCCGCCTTCACCGTGGCCTCGCTGGCGTGCGGCACGGCACGCTCGCTGGAGCTGCTCGTCCTCGCGCGGGCGCTGCAGGGCCTGGGCGCGGCGGCGATCATGAGCGCCAACAGCGCGCTGGTCCGGCACATCTACCCGCAGGCGACCCTGGGCCGCGGCCTGGGCATCAACGCGCTGGTGGTCGCCTTCGGGCTGGCGGCCGGGCCGGTGCTGGCCTCGGCGATCCTGGCCGTGGCGACCTGGCACTGGCTGTTCCTGGTCAACATCCCGGTCGGCCTGCTGGCGCTGCCGATGGCCTGGCGGTGGCTGCCGCGTCCGGCCGGGACCGCCGCCCGGTTCGATGGCGTGGCGGCCGTGCTGTGTTTCGCGATGTTCGCCCTGGCCGTGCACGGGCTGGGCGAAATCGGCCATCGCGGCGGCTGGGGCCTGGTGGCCGGGGAATGGACGCTGGCGTTGCTGTGCGGCCACCTGCTGGTGCGGCGGCAGCGCGAAGTGCCGGTGCCGGTCCTGCCCGTGGACCTGCTGCGGATCCCGCGGTTCGGCCTGTCCACGGCGGTGGCGGTATGCGCCTACGCCACGCAGGGGCTGGCACTGGTGGCCCTGCCCTTCCATTTCATGGCCGACCTCGGGCGCAGCCAGGTGCAACTGGGGTGGCTGATCCTGCCCTGGCCGCTGATGGGCGCCACCCTGGCCCCGCTCGCCGGATCGCTCTCCGACCATTGCCCCGCCGGCCTGCTCGGCGGCCTGGGACTGCTGTGCCTGGCCACCGGGATCGCCCTGCTGGCGCTGCTGCCCGCCGCCGCCTCGACCGTGGCCATCGTCGGCTGCATGGCACTGTGCGGCGTCGGCTTCGGCCTGTTCCTGTCGCCGAACCAGCGCGCGATCATGGCCAGCGCACCGGCGCGGCGTTCCGGCGCGGCCAGCGGCATCCTCGGCGCGGCACGGCTGCTGGGACAGGCGCTGGGCGCGGCCATCGTCGCGCTGTTCCTGACGTTGTCCGGAACCGCCGGCGCGCGCGCCGCCCTGTGGGTCGGATGCCTGCTGGCCGGCGCCGGCGCCCTCGCCTCGGTGGCCCGGCTGTTGCCGGCGGGGACGCGGGACGCCGGCGGGGATTGACGGCGATCGCCGCACGAGGACTACGCCGAAGGCGAGCTGCACGGTGGGCGTCCCCCGAGGCGCGCCGGCACGCCACGCGCCTGGCCGGCAACCGTGCTCCGCGCGACCGGGCGGCCCGCAGCGCGTTCCTGCCGTTACGGCCGCCAGTTCGCGTGCGTCTCCCAGAACGCCACGCTGCGCCGGTACGCGTCACGGTCCAGCGGCACGCCCGAGCCGCCCTCTGCCACGCCGAGCGCGTTGCGCATCATCGTGATCGGCGCCATCGGCAGTTCCTCCGGCGTCATCGTGTACAGGCAGCCGACCACGCCCCAGTCGGCGTCGATCGGCGCGCCTTCCTTCGCCAGTTGCTCGCGGCTGTAAAGGATCGGCAGCAGGTAGTTGGCCACGGCCGGCTCGACGCCCTCGAACCAGCGCACCAGCACCGGCAGTTCCTCGCGGCTGCGTGCTTCGTAGGCGCTGCGCAGCAGGTGGCGGTTGTCCTCGTCGATCGCCACCACCGAGCAGCGCGTGGAGGTCCAGTTGCGGTGCACGTGCAGCTTGCAGAACGGCGCATAGCCGTCGAGCACCTGCAGCGGCGCGTGCTCGTTGAGGTGGCGCTCGAACTGCTCGGCGCCGCAGTCCTGGATGGCGGTGCGGCGCCGGTCGCGCGGGAACAGGCGGGTGCGGGCGAAATCGGTAAGGACGATGGACATGGGCAGCAGGGGGCGGAGCACGCTGCAAGCTTAGCCGTTGCCGGTGCGCGGCGGCGCATAGCCGCTGGCCAGCGCGTACGCCCACTGCGGAAAGCCGTTGCGCGCGGCCAGGGTGGCCATCGCGGCATGGTCGTAGGGCACCGCCACCAGCTCCGCACGCCAGCGCCCGTCCTCGCAGGCGAGCACCGCATAGCGCGCGTCCGGCGCACCGGCATCGACCACGTAGGGATCGGGCCGGTCGTCGCGATAGGCGGGCATGCCGACGCTGCCCGGGTTGAGCAGCAGGCGATCGTCCACGCGCACGATCCGCGGCACGTGGCTGTGGCCACAGGCCACCGCGGCCGCGTGCGTGTCCTGCAGGCGGGCGCGCAGCACGTCCGGCCCGGGCAGTTGCAGGCGGCCGTCCTGCACCGTCTCCAGCAGCCAGTGGTGGTCGTTGTCCGGCGTGCCGTGGCACGCCAGCAGTTCGCCGAACCGCAGCGATACCGGCAGGCCGGCGATCCAGGCCCAGCCGGCCTCGTCCAGCCGCGCGGCGGCGAACCGGTCGGCCGGACCGTATGCATGGCCGGCGCGCAGCTCGAGCAGGTGGCGCTCGTGGTTGCCGGCGATGGCCGGCCAGCCGCGTTCCATCAGGAAGCGCGCGGTCTCGCGCGGCAGCAAGGGGCCGGACAGGCTGTCGCCGAGATTGACCACGGTGTCGATGCCGCGGGCGCGGATATCGGCGGCGACCGCTTCCAGCGCGGCCAGGTTGCCATGGATATCGGAAATGACGGCGATGCGCGGCATGGCCCGCTCCGCGGGGACGATGGCGCCATCGTGCCATGGCGGCCGGCGGCGGCCGTGTTCAGGCCGGCTGCGATGTGGCCGACCAGAGGCTGTCGCCGGCGCCGGTGCGCATGCGCCGGCGCGTGCGTCGCGCCAGCACCACGAACAGCGCCGCCGCGGCCAGCGCCACCAGGTCGACCGCACGGCCGCCAGCGTGGTTCCAACTGCCGCCGATGCCCCACGCGCCAACCAGGCTGGACAGCGGCACCAGCAGCGTGGCCATCGCGCACAGCCACAGCAGTTCGTACGCGCCGCGCGCGGCGCCGCGCCACAGCGCCCAGGCCGTGGCGGCCAGGAACACGGCGTAGTAGATGCCCTCGTGCCAGGCACCGAGATCCTGTACCCGCGCCGGCAGCCACTTGGCCGCGGCCACGGTGGCCGAGATGCCGGCCACGCAGCCCAGCGACACGCCCACGGTCAACGCGCCCATGACGCGGGCCGAGCGCTTCTGCGCCACCGGCGTGCCGTGGCGCGCCTTCCTGCGCCGCGATTCGATCCACAGCAGGTTGCCGGTGTAGAACAGCATCGCCCCGGCCAGGCCGAGCGCGAAGTACATCCAGCGCACCGGATTGCCGCCGAAGCTGCCGAAGTGGAGCATGAAGAAGCTGTTGACCGCGGTGTCCCAGCCGCCCATCCGGCCGGGCAGGTCGTGCGGGTCCACCTGCCCGGTGTACGGGTCCAGGTGGGTGCTGGCATAGGTGCGCGCACGCGTGCCGTAGCGGATGTCCAGCCCGGTCACGCGCGCCTCCAGCCGTCCGTGGTCCTCGGCGAAGCCCAGGCTGTAGACCTCGAAGCCCGGCAATTGCCGCTGCACCCGTTGCAGCAGTTCGCCCGGCGCCAGCGGCACCGCGCCCGGCGGTGGTGGCGGCTCCTCGTCGTGGCCCCATTCGATGCGCTGGCCGTAGACCGCCTTCTCCTGCACCTCGTAGAACTGGTCGTGGAAGGCGAACACCACGCAGGTCAGCGCCATGATCAGGTGGAACGGCAGGCTGACCACGCCCAGCGCATTGTGCGCGTCCAGCCACATGCGCTTTAGGTTGGCGCCGATGCGCAGGGCGAAAAAATCCCGGGCCAGCGTCGGCAACAGCACGATCACCCCCGACACCAGTGCCACCGCATAGGCCAGCGACACCGCGCCCATGATCGGCCGCGACACCGCATCGGGGAACGGCAGGCCGACGTACTGGTGCAGGCGGTCCACCAGCTCGGCGGCCTTGGTCTTGCGCAGTTTCTCCACCTTCAGGCTGCCGTCGGGCGCGAAGTTGGCGCCGTACTCGACGAACTGGCGCCGGCCCTGGCCGCGCTCGCGCCAGATCACCCGCGCCGGCTGGTCCGGAGTGATGTCCACCACCACCGAATAGTTGCGCGCCGCCTGCGGGTACGCGGCCAGCACCGCCGCCGCCAGCTCGCCGGCACGCGCCATCGGCACCGGCTCGCCCAGTGCGGAGGGCGGCGTGGCCCAGCGCTCCAGCGGCTTCTCGAACATGGTGATGGCGCCGGCATAGAAGGCGATGAACAGCATCAGCCCGGTGACGATGCCGACCCAGATGTGCACGTCCTTGTAGACCCTGACGATGTCGCTGCGCAGTTTCATGCCCTCATCCCATCGCCGTGCGCACGACCCACAGCAGCGCGAAGGCCAGCCCGTTGGCCGCGCCCAGCCACAGCCAGGCGCGCAGGCTGTCGCGGAACAGGAACACGAAGCTCAGCACGCCGGCCCACACCGGTGCCATCAGCCACATGTTGAACTGCGCCTTGCCGCCGCCGGCACCGATGCCGCCCGGCCCCAGCCAGGCGAACAGGCCGGACAGCGCCACTGCCAGGCCGAAGCCCAGCACCGTGCCGGCGCAGGTCTTGCCCAGCCAGTGGCGGCTGTCCAGCTTCGCCGGCGGGGGCCTCATCGCGCCTCGCGCCGCCGCGCCCGCCACGCGCCGAGGAACGGTGCCGCCGTGCCGACCAGCATCGCCAGCGTGAGCCAGGCGAATACCGCCGCGCCCGAGCCCATGAGCGGCAGCAGCAACGCCAGCGACAACACCAGGCACGTACCGCCGGGCAGCCAGCGCCGGCGCGCCGGCCATGGACCGGCCGCACGCCAGCGCTGCTGCGGGCTGGCCACGTACAGCAGCATCGTCCCCAGCGCACCGAGCAGCGCCGACACCAGCATGGTCGCGCCCTGCACGCCCACGGCGATCACACCGTCACCAGCTGAAGCGCGCGGTGGCGGTCACCGTGCGGCCGCTGCCGTAGAAGCACGAGGACGTGCCGGTACAGGTGGAGACGTAGGTCTTGTCGGCCAGGTTGCTGGCATTGAGCGCCAGCTGGACCGCGGTGGCGCCGAAGCGGCCGGCGTCGTAGCGGATCGCCGCATCGAACAGGGTGTAGGACGGGATGCGGTACAGGTTGGCACTGTCGCCGTAGCTGGTGCCGTTGTAGCGCACGCCGGCGGCCAGGCCCAGGCCGCGCAGCGCACCGGCCTGGAAGGTGTAGTCGGCCCATACCGCGGCGGTCCAGTCCGGCACCATCGCCAGTTGCTTGCCTTGGTAGCCGCTGTTGCTGCGGGTGACCTTCGAGTCCATCCGCGAGGCCGCGCCGATCACGCTGAAGCCGTCGAACGGGGTGATGCGCGCCTCCAGCTCGACGCCGCGCACGCGGCCCTCGCCGTCCTGGACCTGGCACTGGCTGGCGCCGGTGGTGCCGCAGGTGTCGTGGGTGGGATCCGGGTCGTTGGTCAGGATGTTCTGCTGGCGCAGGTCGTAGGCGGCCAGGGTGAACAGGCCGTCGAAGCCCGCCGGCTGGTATTTCACGCCGGCCTCCCACTGCTTGCCGGTAACCGGGTCGAACGGCGTGCGCGCATAGCTCATGTTGGTATCGGTGCCCGCAGGCTGGAACGACTCGGCATAGCTCACGTACGGGGTGAAGCCGCTGTCGAACACGTACAGCACGCCGGCGTTGCCGCTGAAGGCCTCGTTGTCGATCCGGGTCGGCACGCGCGCGCCGGTCACGCCGCTGACCGCGTTGTAGGCCTGGGTGTAGGTGTCGTCCTTGGTCCAGTCGTAGCGGCCGCCCAGGGTCAGGCGCCACTTGTCCAGCGCGATCTGGTCCTGCAGGTAGACGCCGGTCTGGCGGTCGACGCCGCCGGAATAGGCGATGCTGGTGGTGACCGGCACGTAGCCGCCGTAGACCGGATTGAAGATGTCGATGTTGCTCGGGTTGCTCATCGCGCCGCGCGCGGCGTCCCAGTCGGCCTTCTGCCAGTCCACGCCGAACAGCAGGGTGTGCTCGGCGGCGCCGGTGGCGAACTTGCCGGTCAGGCGCGTATCGAGCGTGTCGCCGTCGGAATCGCCGGTGCCCCAGGTGGCACGGCGGGCCTGGGTGCGGCCGTCGGCGTTGAGCGCGCCGTTGGTGACCACGGTGCGGAACAGCGAATCCACGTGCGTGCGGCGCGCACTCTGGCGCAGCGTCCAGTTCTCGTTGAAGCCGTGCTCGAACAGCCAGCCGGCGGTCCAGATGGTGCGGTCGAAGGTGTTCCAGTCCGGCTCGCCGATGAAGGTGGTGTTCTTCATCCGGCCGTAGGGGGTGGACACGAGGGTGCCGGCCATCGGCAGGAACTGGTAGGTCGAGCCGCCGTCGTCCTTCTGGTACAGGCCCAGCAGGGTCAGGCGGGTGCGCTCGGCGACCTGCCAGGTATAGCTGGGCGCCAGGAACCAGTGCTTCTGCTCGGTGTGCTTGATCTGGGTATCGCCGTCGCGGTACAGGCCGACCAGGCGGAACAGGTGGTCGTTGTCGGCGCTGCCGCCGCCGACGTCGAAGGCGGTGCCGTACTGGCCGTATCCGTCCACGTCGAAGCGCAGCTGCTGCACCTGGTCGGGCGTGGGCGTCTTGCTGACCTGGTTGACCATGCCGCCCGGCGCGACCTGGCCGTACATCACCGCCGAGGGCCCCTTGAGCACTTCCACCCGCTCCAGGTTCCAGCTGTCGAACATGGTGCGGTTCCACTGCCCGCCCTGCGGCGCGCGCATGCCGTCCAGGGTGACGTTGTTGGCCCAGCTGCCGGCGTCGAAGCCGCGGATGCGGAAGTCGTCCACGCGGTTGTCGATGCCGGTGCTTTCCAGGCTGACGCCGGCGACGTAGCGCATGGCCTCGTTGAGGCTCCGCACGCCGCGCTGGTCCATTTCGTCGCGGCCGATGACCGAGATCGACTGCGAGGTCTCGGCGACCGGGGTATTGGTCTTGGTCGCGCCGCTGGTGCTGGTGATCGCCCGGTAGGCGTTGATCCGCACGGTGTCCAGCTCGACCGGATCGTCCTTGCCGGCATCGCCGTCCGCGGGGGACCGGGCCAGGCCGGCACCGGACAGCAGCAGGGAGGAAACCAGCAGGGCGAGACAGGCACGACGCGGCAGGCGCACGCAGGGACGACGGGACATCGGAGGAACCTCGCAGACTTCGGGAAGGCGGGGGGCGCACGCAGCGGGGCGCCGCACGGACGTTATTTTCCCGTAAATGAGAATAGATATCAAACACATCGGGACGCGAAGCAACCTATGCCTTCATCGCGATAAAGAGATATTATTGGCGCTCCGCCACGGCCAGCCGCCGCGATGACCCAGATCAGTTTCGAGTTCTACCCGCCCAAGACCGACGAGCAGCGGGCGCAGCTGGACCGCACCGCCACCAAGCTGAAGAAGTTCGCCCCCGAGTACGTCTCGTGCACCTTCGGCGCCGGCGGCTCCACCCTGAGCTACACCTCCGAGACCGTGCGCCACCTCAAGCAGCACCACGGCTTCGAGGCGGCGCCGCACCTGTCGTGCGTGGGCGGCAGCCGCGAGGAGATCCGCGAGCTGCTCAAGCTGTACCGCGCCATCGGCTGCACCCGCATCGTCGCCCTGCGCGGCGACCTGCCCTCGGGCATGGGCCACCCCGGCGACCTGCGCTACGCCGCCGACCTGATCGCCTTCATCCGCGCCGAGCACGGCGATGCCTTCCACATCGAGGTCGGCGCCTACCCGGAGACGCACCCGCAGGCCAGCGATGCGCTGGCCGACCTGCGCCATTTCAAGGCCAAGGTCGAGGCCGGCGCCGACGCCGCCATCACCCAGTACTTCTACAACGCCGACGCCTACTTCCGCTTCGTCGACGATGTGCGCCGGCTGGGCGTGGAGATCCCGGTCATCCCGGGGATCATGCCGATCTCCAATTTCAGCCAGCTGCGCCGCTTCTCCGAGCAGTGCGGCGCCGAGATCCCGCGCTGGATCGGCCAGCGCATGGCCGCCTACGGCGACGATGCCGACTCGGTGAAGGCCTTCGGCGCCGACGTGGTCGCGCAGCTGTGCCGGCGCCTGCTCGACGGCGGCGCGCCGGGATTGCACTTCTACACCCTCAACCTGGCCAGGCCCGCCAGCGCCGTGCTGGCCCGGTTGTCCTGAACGAACGCGAAACGGACCGCGCGCCACGCGGCGTCCTTGTCAGGAATAAAATCCCGTCACGCGCGAATGGCCGTATTCTCGCGCACCCCACTGCGCCGGCCACCGGCGCACGCCATCCCAACCAGGCAGCCAGCCATTCGCCGGCCCACCGCGTCCGGCCCCGCAGCAAGCACGCCTTATCGACTGCCCCGCCAGAACCGGGGTTGATGAGGAGTCCATGCGCAATTTCCCACGCACTTCGCCCCTGGCCGCGCTGATCGGCCTGTCGCTGGCCACGCCGGCGTTCGCCGATGCCCCGGCCATCACCCTGCCGCAGGTGGACGTCACCGCGACCCAGCCGGCGGTCAAGCTCGACACGCCCGGCACCGTGTCGGTGATCACCCGCGAGAAGATCGACCGCTACATGGTGCAGAACATCCGCGACCTGGTGCGCTACGAGCCGGGCGTGTCGGTGGTCGGCACCGCCGGACGCTTCGGCCTGGACAGCTTCAACATCCGCGGCCTGTCCGGCAACCGGACCCGGATCGAGATCGACGGCGTGTCGCTGCCGGCCTCGTTCGGCGCCAGCGTCGCCGGCGGCAGCTTCCGTGCCGGCCGCAACCAGATCGACCTGGACAACATCAAGGACGTGCAGATCATCCGCGGCCCAGTCTCGGCGCTGTATCCCTCCGACGCGATGGGCGGCATGGTCAGCCTGCGGACCAAGGACCCGGTGGACTACCTGCAGCCCGGCCGGGCCTTCGGTGGCCAGGTCAAGGCGTCCTACGACGGCAGCGACAACAGCAAGGGCGCCGTGGCCAGCTTCGCCTTCGGCGATGCCCGCGACAGCGTGCTGCTGCAGGCCAGCTACCGCCGCGGGCGCGAGACCGAGAACAAGGGCGACGTCGGCGGCACCGGCGCCACCGGCCGCACCCAGGCCGATCCGCTGGCCTACAAGCAGACCGGCCTGCTGGCCAAGTACGTGCACGACGCCGACAGCGGCCGCCGCGACTTCCTCGGCGTGGAGACCTCGCGCACCGACAGCCGCTCCGACAACCTGACCAGCGTGACCGGCGCGGCCAGCTACTACCGCTCCCAGGACAGCAACCGGCGCTTCAAGCTCGATTTCGGCCAGTCCTACGGCGAGCTGGGCAGCGTGCTGGCCGACAGCCTGGACTGGACCGCGTACTGGCAGAAGACCTCCAGCCTCACCAACACCCAGACCGACACCGCCACCATCGCCCGCTACTACAGCAGCCTGCCCGACCAGGAAAAGACCTTCGGCGGCAAGCTGGTGGCCAACCGGCACCTTGCCGGCGACGCGGTTGACCAGACCTTCAGCTACGGCCTGGAACTGTCGCGGACCACGCCCAAGGGCTATGTCGGCGGCTACGGGGTCAACAAGACCACCGGCGCCAGCGGCAGCAGCTCCAGCTACCTGCCCGGCACCTACCCGATGCACCTGTTCCCGCGCAGCGACACCGACCGCTACGCCGTGTTCGGCCAGGACCGGATCAGCCTGCTCGACGACCGCCTGACCATCACCCCCGGCGTGCGCGTGGACCGCTACGAATACAAGCCGCGCGAGGACAGCCTGTACTACGCCATGACCGGCGCGCCGCGGCAGGACTACAGCGCCACCGGCGTGTCGCCCAAGCTCGGCCTGCAGTGGAAGTTCAACGACACCCTCAGCGCCTACTTCAACTACACCGAGGGCTTCCGCCCGCCGCTGTACAACGAGATCGACGGCGCCTGGGGCGAGACCGCCAGCTACGGCCCGGTAGTCATCAACATCGGCTACCTGCCCAACCACGACCTGAAGGAAGAGACCAGCCGCGGCGGCGAGATCGGCCTGCGCGGCGCCGGCGACGCGGGCTGGTTCAACCTGAGCGGCTACTACACCTACTACGACGACTTCATCTGGAGCGGCTACCAGCTCGATGCCGCCAGCATCCCCGACTGGTTCTACGCGCTGATGCCGACCGCGACCACGGTGCAGGCGTTCCAGGCGGTGAACGCCAAGCACGCCATCATCAAGGGCGCCGAAGCCAGCGGGCAGCTGCGCCTGGGCTGGTTCTCCGACGCCCTGGCCGGCTGGTCCATCAACGCCAGCGCCTCGATCGCCAAGGGCCTGCTGATCCAGCCGGGCGACAGCGGCTACAGCCCGCTCAACACCGTCGATCCGGCCAAGGCGGTGCTCGGCATCGCCTACGACGCGCAAGACTGGGGCGCCGAGCTGGTCGGCACCGGCGTGCGCCGCCACAGCCAGCTCAGCAAGGCCACCTACTTCCGCCCGCCCGGCTACGGCAAGCTCGACTTCTTCGCCCACTACCGCCCCACCGACAACCTGGAGCTGGACGTCGGCCTGAACAACCTCACCGACCGCAAGTACTGGGACTGGGGCAACCTGCAGGGCGGCAACCTCGGCAACCTGGTCAGCGGCAACGGCGTGAACGACGTCGTCTCCACCGGCGCCACCCTGGACCTGTACACCATGCCCGGGCGCTACATCACCGCTTCGCTGCGCTACACCTTCTGAGGCCGGCGCGCCGGTCCGCGACGGCGGCCGGCGGAGGGGCTGCGGCCGGGTCGACACCCGGCCGCCCGCCGCTTGCAGCCATGCTGCGTGGGCGGGGCCAGCCCAGGCATGCGCCTCGGCAAGCCGTAGCGCGGCAGCGTATTCCGGCCCGCCGGCGATCTCCCGCTCGGCAGGCGGGTCGCCGATGGCAGGGGACGGGCGCCCGATGCCTGCCCCTTGCGCATATGGCGGTGAGCTGCCGCACCCCCGAGGCCGGCGCGCGGGCGTGGATCCACGGGGTCGGGCAACCGCCCGCACCGGCGCCTGCCCGCGATGGCCACGCATCCCCGTCGTTCCTCGTGGCCGCGACGCGCGTTGCCGTCCCGTCGCTGTACGCCTGCCGCCACCGCGGCTAGGCTGCGACGATGCGATCGATCCTGCTTCTGCTGGCACTGGCCATGGCCGGTGCCGCGCACGCCCAGTCCGGCGCGATCCAGCGCTGCACCGGGCCGGACGGGACCTCCGTGTTCACCGACCGCCGCTGCGAGGATGTCGGCGCACGGCCCCATCTGCCGCCACCGGCCACGCCGACCGCCCGGGCTACCGCGGCGGCCACGTTGGCCCGCGCCGGATGCAGCCGCCGCCTGAGCGAGCTGGTCCAGCAGATGCGCAACGCGGTCGCCGCGCAGGACGTCAACGGGCTGTCGGCCGCCTACTGGTGGGCGGGCATCCCCGCCGCGCAGACCAACGGCGTGCTGGAACGGCTGGAGGCCGTCGTCCAACGCCCGCTGGTGGACATCGCGCCGGTCTACGCCGACGGCGGCGGGGACATCGATGCGGCATCCGCGGAAAGCGGCGCCGACGCCGGCGCACGCCATCCGGTGGGGCTGCGCCTGGAACAGACCCTGCGCGGCGGGGCCACGCCCGCGCGCACCGTGTTCGGGTTGCGTCGCCAGTACGGCTGCTTCTGGATCAGCCTGCGCTGAAGCCCGTCGCCACGCCCTGCGCCCCGTGGCGGCGGGCCTCGGCCACGTCCGCGCACCCGGCCACGTACAGCGGCAGCGACACGTCCTCGCGCAGGCGCTCGAACCGCGCCCAGTCCGGCGCCACCGCGCCCGTACCGGGCGTCACCACGGCGAAATCCACGCCCAGGCGCTGGGCCTGCGCCAGCGCGTTGGCACCGTCGCAGCAGGCGGCCACGGCCTGGCCGGACGCCAGGGGCCGCGTCGCCAGGGCGGCCAGGGCATCGCCGCGCAGCTGCACGCCGATGCCCAGTGCCTGCGCCAGGTCGGCATCGTCCTGCAGCAGCCAGCGCACCCGGCGCCGGCCGAAACGTGCCAATGCGCGCCGCACCAGGCCGGCCCACGCCACGCCCCGCTCGGACGAATGCAGCGCCACCAGGCCCGCGCCCTGCGCCAGCGCCGCCTCGATGGTTTCCAGCCAGCCGGCGGCACCGTCGGGCTCGGGCAGGCGCAGGTAGCGCTCGGGCTGGCGCAGCAGCGCCACCACCGGCTTGTCGGCCGGCGGCATCGAATAGCGCTCCAGCCGCTCCGGCGGCACCCACACCAGGGGCTGGCCCTCGCGCCCGCGCGCCTTGCCGGAGAACGCCGCTACCCGGCGCACCTCCAGGCGCAGGCGCTTGTCCGGATAGCGCTGCGGTACCTCGATCAGGCATTGGCCGACCTGCGCGTCGATGCCCAGTTCCTCACGCAGCTCGCGGGCCAGCGCCTGTTCCGGGCTTTCCCCCGCCTCGAGCTTGCCGCCCGGGAATTCCCACAATCCCGGCAGGTCGCTGCGTTCAGTACGCCGGGTGAGCAGGATGCGGCCGCGCGCATCGGCAATGACGCCGGCCACGACATGGATCGATCTCAGGGAATCGGGCATGGCCCGACTTTGCCGTGCCCGGCCGCCGCCGGGCAAGGGCCGGAGGCCACTTTCCGCCTTCCGGTCACGGCAGGTGACGGGCGCAAGCGTCGGCCACGGAAGTTCCCAGGCCCGGAGCGAGAGGGTGCGGCCGCCCGCCTCCCGCAACATGCGCGGACCGGGGCGACAGCGCAGCGAAGGCCGCGAGGCCCCCCAGGAAAAACGCCCCCGCGCCGAAGACGTGGGGGCGTTGGGGGCGTTGGCGCGGAGGGGGTGCGGCCGGAACCGGCAGCTCCGGGACCCGCCACACCGATTGCGGCAATACAGCCCGCAAGGCGGGCCGCACGCCGCTCAACCCGGCCTCAGCTGAGCTGGCCGTGGCAGTGCTTGTACTTCTTGCCGCTGCCGCACGGGCACGGGTCGTTGCGGCCGACCTTGGGCTCCTCGCGCACGACCTGGGTCACCGGCGTCGGCGCGACGGCGGCGCCCTGCTGCCGGCTCGCCGCGACCTGCGCGGCCTCCTCGTCGGCGCTGTAGCTGCCGGTGTCCTCCTTCTGGAACTGCGAGGCCTGCAGCCGCGCCTGCACCTGCTGGCGCTCGGCGGCCTCCATCGCGGCCACCTCCTCCTCGGTGCGGATGCGCACCCGCGCAAGCAGCCCGATCACCTCGCGCTTGACGTTCTCCAGCATCTGCGAGAACAGCTCGAAGGCTTCCTTCTTGTATTCCTGCTTGGGCTGCTTCTGCGCATAGCCGCGCAGGTAGATGCCCTGGCGCAGGTAGTCCATGCGCGCCAGGTGCTCCTTCCACGCCTGGTCGAGCACGGTCAGCATCACGTGCTTCTCCAGCGCGCGCATGGTCTCGGCGCCCAGCGCCTGCTCCTTCTGCTCGAACAGCTCGGCCACGGCCTGCTCGACCTTGGCCACCACGCCCTGGGCGTCCAGTTCCTCCTGCCCGGCGGCCCAGTCCACCAGCGCCAGGTCCAGGCCCAGGTCGCTCTGCAGCGCGGCCTGCAGGCCGGGCAGGTCCCACTGCTCGTCGATCGAGTTCGGCGGCACGAAGCGGGTGACCAGGTCGTAGACCACGTCCTGGCGGATGCCGTCCACGTTCTCCTTGACCGACTCGGCATCGAGCAGCTCGTCGCGCTGGGCGTAGATCACCTTGCGCTGGTCGTTGTTGACGTCGTCGAAATCGAGCAGGTTCTTGCGGATGTCGAAGTTGTGGGCCTCGACCTTGCGCTGCGCCTTCTCGATCTGGCGGCTGACCAGGCGGTCCTCGATGACGTCGTCCTCCTTCATGCCCATCAGCTTCATCGCCTTCTGGACCCAGTCCGAGGCGAAGATGCGCATCAGGTTGTCTTCCAGCGACAGGTAGAAGCGCGAGGAACCCGGGTCGCCCTGGCGGCCGGAACGGCCGCGCAGCTGGTTGTCGATGCGGCGGCTCTCGTGGCGCTCGGTGCCGACGATGTGCAGGCCGCCGGCGGCCTTGACCGCGTCGTGGCGCTGCTGCCAGGCGGCCTTCGCCGCGGCGCGCTGCTCGTCGCCGGCGTCCTCGCCAAGCGCGGCCAGGTCCGCCTCCAGCGAGCCGCCGAGCACGATGTCGGTGCCGCGGCCGGCCATGTTGGTGGCGATGGTCACCGCGCCGGGCTGGCCGGCGTTGGCGACGATGGTCGCCTCGCGCTCGTGCTGCTTGGCGTTGAGCACCTCGTGCCTGACGCCGGCCTTGCGCAGGTGCTCGGAGAGCATCTCCGAGGTCTCGATCGAGGTGGTGCCCACCAGCACCGGCTGGCCGCGCTTGGCGCAGTCCTTGATGTCCTCCAGCACCGCGTTGAACTTGCCCTTGCGGTTGAGGAACACCTGGTCGGGATGGTCCTTGCGCACGGTCGGGCGGTTGGTCGGGATCACCACCACTTCCAGGCCGTAGATGCTCTGGAACTCGTAGGCTTCCGTATCGGCCGTACCGGTCATGCCGGACAGCTTCTTGTACATGCGGAACAGGTTCTGGAAGGTGATGGACGCCAGGGTCTGGTTCTCGCGCTGCACCGGCACGCCTTCCTTGGCCTCCACCGCCTGGTGCAGGCCGTCGGACCAGCGCCGCCCCGGCAGGGTGCGGCCGGTGAACTCGTCCACGATCACCACCTCGCCGTCGCGCACGATGTAGTCCACGTCGCGCTGGTAGATGGCGTGGGCGCGCAGCGCCGCGTTGAGGTGGTGGACCACGCTCAGGTTGCTGCCGGCGTACAGGTTGTCGCCCTCGGCGATGATGCCGGCCTCGTGCAGCAGCCGCTCGGCATGTTCCATGCCGGCCTCGGACAGGTAGACCTGCTTGCCCTTCTCGTCCACCCAGTAGTCGCCCTCGCCTTCCTCGGTCGCCTGGCGGGTCAGGTTGGGCACGATGCGGTTGACGCGGATGTACAGCTCCGGCGACTCGTCGGCCGGGCCGGAGATGATCAGCGGGGTGCGCGCCTCGTCGATCAGGATCGAGTCGACCTCGTCGACGATGGCGTAGTTCAGCCCGCGCTGGTAGCGGTCGGCCTTGCTCAGCGCCATGTTGTCGCGCAGGTAGTCGAAGCCGAACTCGTTGTTGGTGCCGTAGGTGATGTCGGCGGCGTAGGCGGCGTGCTTGTCCGAGTGCGGCATGCCCGGGAACACCACGCCCACCGACAGGCCCAGCCAGTTGTACAGCTTGCCCATCTGGCCGGCGTCGCGGCGCGCCAGGTAGTCGTTGACGGTGACCACGTGCACGCCCTTGCCCTCGAGCGCGTTGAGGTACACCGGCAGGGTGGCCACCAGGGTCTTGCCCTCGCCGGTGCGCATCTCGGCGATCTTGCCCAGGTGCAGCACCATGCCGCCGATCAGCTGCACGTCGTAGTGGCGCATGCCGAGCACGCGCTTGCTGGCCTCGCGGCATACCGCGAAGGCCTCCGGCAGGATCTGGTCCAGGGTCTCGCCCTTCTCCAGGCGCTGCTTGAATTCCGGCGTCTTGGCCTGCAGCTGCACGTCGGAAAGCGTCTGGATGTCCGGCTCCAGCGCGTTGATCTTGGCGACGAGGCGGTTGAGCTGGCGCAGCAGGCGTTCGTTGCGACTACCGAAAACGCGGGTAAGCAGGCTGTTGATCATTGGGGAAACCGGTTTGGAAGGAACGCCGACCGCGGGGCGGGCCGCCGCGGCAGCCGCCACAAACGAAACAGGGCGCAATGCGCCCTGTCGTGGCAACGCCCATTGTAGCTTGGGGCGGGCAGGCGTCGAATCAAGGCGGCGCCGGGGCGCCGCGGGGAGGCTCAGGCACGGCCGCGGCGGGCCACCGGGGTGTTGCCGCCTTCGCCCAGGAACTTGCGCGGATTGACCGCCACGCCGTTCTTCCACACCTCGAAATGGACGTGGGCGCCGGTGGAGCGGCCGCTGGAACCGGCCTTGGCGACCTGCTGGCCGGCGCGCACCAGGTCGCCCACCTTCACCAGCAGGCGCGAATTGTGCGCATAGCGGGTGACGTAGTCGTTGCCGTGGTCCACCTCGACCACGTTGCCGTAGCCGTTGCGCACGCCGGCATAGCTCACCACGCCGTCGGCCACCGACAGCACCGGATCGCCGACGTTGGCATGGAAATCCAGGCCCTTGTGGTCGCCGATGCCGCGCCCGAACGGATCCACGCGGCGGCCGAAGCCGGAGGTGATGTAGCTGTTGCTCACCGGCGCGCGCGAGGGCACCGCGTTCTGCTCCAGCTGGTGGTCGAACAGCAGCGCCGAGAGCACGTCGAGCTGGCGCCCGGAGGCGGACAGCTGCTGGCCGAGCGCGCCCATGTCCTGCTTCAGGTCCTCCACCGGCATGTCGCGGACCGGCTCGTCGCCGCCGCCCACGCCGACCGGCTCGCTGAAGTCGAACTCGCCGTCCTGCAGCTGGCCGGCCTGGGTCAGCCGCTCGCCCAGCGCGTTCAGGCGCGTGGCCTGGGCCTGCAGCTCGCCCAGGCGCGCGGCCAGGGCGTTGACCTGCGCCTGCGAGGCCTGGTGCGATTGCGCCAGCGCCTGTTCCTGGCGGGCCAGCTCGTGGCGCAGGCGGGCGTTGTCGGCCAGGCCGATCCCGCCCATCAGGCCCATGCCCAGCAGCAGGCCGGCGCCGAGGGTGGCTCCCAATACCGCGCGCGGACGCTGGTCGGCCAGCTCCGCCAGGCGCGCGAGCAGGCCGTCCCCCCTTCCGTTCACACGCGACTTGATGACGATCTTCTTGTGGAATGCCATATTCGTTTCATGTCCAAGACCAAGACCAGCGACCGCGCCCCGTCCGTGCCCCGTCAGGCGCTGGAGGCACTGATGGCGGACAAGGCAGGCCATCCGCTGCACCGTGCCTTGCAGCTGCAGGCGCTGGACCGGCAACTGCGGCCCCACCTGCCCCCCGCGCTGGCCCGGCACTGCCGGCTGGCCAACGTCAGGGACGGTCAGCTCGTTTTTCTGGTCGACTCCCCCGTGTGGCATGCCAAGTTGCGGCTTGCCGAAGCGGGCATCCTCGACGCGGCCCGATCCCTCGGGCTGAAAGCTGCACGGGTGACCGCCAGGACAGCCCCGGCCGAGCTGCATTCCCCGATGCAGGCCGGCACGCAAGGCGGGCAACCCGTCTCCGCCGCGACGCTGGAGCATGTCCGGCGGACCTTGGCATCCCTGCAGGACGAAACGTCCGGATCCTGACCCGGCGATGTGGAAGGGCCGCGGGCGGCCGATCGACGGGACCCGGGAATCCTAGCCGGCGTGAAGGCCGCGTTAGTTAGCGAATCGCTAAATTCCCGTTAATCCAGAACGGTGCGATCGTTGCAATTCACACTTTCGTGTCCCGGCCACGCGCGGCAACCGGCGTTCCATACGCAATCCGCGCATGGCGTATCGGGAAGACAGGGAGATACCGGTGCCCGGCGCAACGCCGTCGGCCGCGCGGGCCTCAGGCGTAGGCGTACGACGGGGAGCCGTAGGCGACCGGGGGCGAGGCGCCGTCTGGCTCGAAGCTCACCCATTCCCAGGCATCGGCCTCGGCCAGCAGTGCGCGCACCAGCTTGTTGTTGAGGTCGTGGCCGGACTTGAAGGCGGTATAGGCGCCGAGCACCGGGCCGCCGGCCAGGTACAGGTCGCCGATGGCGTCGAGGATCTTGTGGCGCACGAACTCGTCGGCGAAGCGCAGGCCGTCGTCGTTGAGCACGCGGAACTCGTCGAGCACGATGGCGTTGTCCATCGAACCGCCCAGGCCCAGGTTGCGCTCGCGCATGTACTCCAGGTCGCGCATGAAGCCGAAAGTGCGCGCGCGCGCGATCTCGCGGATGTAGGCGGCGGTGGAGAACTCCAGCTCGGCATGCGACTGCTTGGCCGGGATCATCGGATGGTTGAAGCGGATGGTGAAGTCCAGCCTGAAGCCCTCGTAGGGCTCGAAGCGGGCGACCTTGTCGCCTTCGTGCACCTCGACCGGGCGCAGGATGCGGATGAAGCGCTTGGGCGCGTCCTGCTCGACGATCCCCGCCGACTGCAGCAGGAACACGAACGGGCCGGCCGAGCCGTCCATGATCGGCAGTTCCGCCGCCGACAGCTCGACGATGATGTTGTCGATGCCCAGCCCGGCCAGCGCCGACATCAGGTGCTCGACGGTCTGCACCTTGGCCGGCCCGACGCTCAGGCCGGTGCACAGCGTGGTCTCGGTGACCAGGTTGGCCCGTGCCGGCACCTCCACCACCGGGTCCAGGTCCACGCGGCGGAACACGATGCCGTGGTCCACGGGGGCCGGGCGCAGGGTCATGTAGACCTTGTTGCCGCTGTGCAGGCCCACGCCGGTGGCGCGGATCGTGGTCTTGAGGGTGCGTTGCTGGGTCATCGGGGGAAGTGTCGTCCTGTGCGCGCAGACGGGCGCTGAACAGCACTGCAGTCTATCACCGCGGGTCTGAACCGGCCGTCGCGGCCAGGGGCCCGGCAGTGGCCGGCGCCCGGAAAGACAAAAGCCTGCCGGGCCGCCAGACCCGGCAGGAAAAAGGTATCGCCCCCGGATGCGGACGGACAGGCCGCCCCCGGGGTTGCCACGACACCGCGACCGGACCGGCCACGGCAGGCGTCACGGCGCGACGGACGGATGGCCGGGCAAGCCATCCGCTTCGGGCCGGGCGCCGCGGCGGGCGGCGGCCCGCAGCGCGGGCCGCGCTCGCCGCCGACCGGTCAGTCGGCCTGGCGGCGCAGGAACGCAGGGATGTCCAGGTAGTCGCTGGGCAGCTCCGCCGCACCGGTGCCGGCAGCGCCGGTCGAGGCCGTCGCCGGCTCCGCGGCCGGGCGACGCAGGCCCAGGCCCACCGAACCGGTGGCGCGCGCGATCGCGTCCTCGCCCTCGAAGCCGGGGAACTCGGCCGCGCCGGTGGTGGCGTTGCGCACCAGCTTGATCGGCGCACGCTCGCCGGGACGCTGGCTCTGGCGGCTCACCGCGCGGTTCAGACCGGTGGCGACCACGGTCACCCGCACCTCGTCCTGCATGTCCGGGTCGAGCACGGTGCCGACCACCACGGTCGCGTCCTCGGAGGCGAAGCCGTCGACGGTGCGGCCGATCTCATCGAACTCGGCCATGGTGAAGTCCGGGCCGGCGGTGATGTTGACCAGGATGCCGTTGGCGCCGGCCAGGTTGACGTCGTCCAGCAGCGGGTTCTGGATCGCCGACTCGGCCGCGGCTTGGGCGCGGTCGTCGCCGCGCGCCGAACCGGTGCCCATCATCGCCAGGCCCATCTCGGACATGACGGTGCGCACGTCGGCGAAGTCCACGTTGATCAGGCCCGGGCGCACGATCAGGTCGGCGATGCCCTGCACCGCGCCCTGCAGCACGTCGTTGGCGGCGCGGAACGCCTGGATCATGGTGGCGTTGCGGCCGAGCACCGTGATCAGCTTCTCGTTGGGGATGGTGATCAGCGAGTCGCAGTGCTGGCTCAGCTCCTCGATGCCCTTGAGCGCGACCTGCATGCGCCGGCGGCCCTCGAACGGGAACGGCTTGGTGACCACCGCCACGGTCAGGATGCCCATCTCCTTGGCGATCTGCGCCACCACCGGCGCCGCGCCGGTGCCGGTGCCGCCGCCCATGCCGGCGGTGATGAACACCATGTCCGAGCCCTGCAGCGCATCCATGATGCGCTCGCGGTCCTCCAGCGCGGCCTGGCGGCCCACTTCCGGGTTCGCGCCTGCGCCCAGGCCCTTGGTCACGTTCTGGCCGAGCTGCAGCTGCAGCTTGGCGCCGCAGTTCTTGATCGCCTGCGAGTCGGTGTTGGCGGTGATGAACTCCACGCCGTCCACGTTGCTGGACACCATGTGCGCCACGGCGTTGCCGCCGCCGCCGCCCACGCCTACCACCTTGATCACCGCGTTGGGTGCCATCTTCTCGATCAGTTCGAAATGCGCCATGTCCGTTGTCCTCTTTCGTTGCCCTTCCGGCGGGGTGCCGGTGCCCGGGCGAGTGTTGTGGTGGTGCCGGTCACCCGGCGGTGTTGCGTTGTTGCCGTCGCTGCCTTGCGTGTCTTCTCCCTGCCCTCATCGGCGCGCCTGCCCTCAGAACGCGCCGCGATACCAGTCCCGCAGCCGCCTGAAGAGGCTGCCGGCCCGTCCGGTCGGCAGCGAGGGCCGACGCGGGTTGTCCAGTTGGCTGCCCATCAGCAGCAGGCCCACGCCGGTGGCATGCACCGGGTTGCCCACCACCTCGCCCAGCCCGGTGACGTGCTGCGGGATGCCCATGCGCACCGGCATCTGCAGCATTTCCTCGGCCAGCTCGACCACGCCTTCCATCTTCGAGGCGCCGCCGGTGAGCACCATGCCGGCGCGCACCAGTTCCTCGAAGCCGGAACGGCGCAGCTCGGCCTGCACCATCTCGAAGATCTCCTCGTAGCGGCCCTGCACCGCCTGCGCCAGCGAGGCGCGCGGCATCCGCCGCGGCGGGCGGTCGCCGACCGAGGGCACCTGGATCGATTCCTCGGCGGTGGCCAGCTGCGCCAGCGCGCAGGCGTAGCGCACCTTGATCTGCTCGGCCTCCGGGGTCGGCGTGCGCAGCATGTGGGCGATGTCGCTGGTGACGTGGTCGCCGGCGATCGGCAGCGAGGCGGTGTGGCAGATCGCGCCCTGCACGAACACCGCCAGGTCGGTGGTGCCGGCGCCCATGTCCACCAGCACCACGCCCAGCTCGCGCTCGTCGTCGGTCAGCACCGCCACCGAGGAGGCCAGCGAGGACAGCACCAGGTCGTCCACCTGCAGGCCGCAGCGCTGCACGCACTTGGTGATGTTCTGCGCCGCCGACTGCGCGCAGGTGACCAGGTGCGCGTGCACCTCCAGGCGCACGCCGGTCATGCCGACCGGATTGCGGATGCCTTCCTGCGAATCGTCGAGGACGTACTCGCGCGCGATCGCGTGCAGGATCCGCTGGTCGGCCGGGATCGCCACCGCCTTGGCGGCCTCCAGCACGCGGTCCAGGTCGCCCCAGGTGACCTCGCCCTCGCGGATCGGCTGGATGCCCTGGGAATTCTTGCACTGCACGTGGGCGCCGGAGATCGAGGCGTAGACCGAGCGGATCTCGCAGCCGGCCATCAGCTCGGCCTCCTCGACGGCGCGCTGGATCGACTGCACGGTCGACTCGATGTCCACGACGACGCCGCGCTTGAGCCCGCGCGAGTCGTGGGAGCCGATGCCGATCACCTCGATGGGGCTGCCGGGCGAATACTCGCCGACCAGCGCCACCACCTTGGAGGTGCCGATGTCCAGCCCGACGATCAGCGATTTGTCACCTTTGCGATTCATGTGGAGAAGCCGGGAATGGAAACGGAGGGGAAAAGGGCGCGCCGGGGCATCGCCCGGCGGGGAGCCAGCGCCAGGCGCGCGCCGCCGGCGACCGGGGCCGGCAGCGCCGGGCGCGGCGTCGCCGGCGGCCGGGCCGGTGCCGGGGCATTGCCCCACTGCAGGGTGAAGCCGTTGGTGTAGCGCAGGTCGGCGCGCTCGATCGGCTGCGCGTTGCCGAGCAGTTGCGGCAGCACCCGCGCGAATCGCGCCAGGCGCTCGCGCGCGTCGTCGCGGCCGACCACCACCTGGGTGCCGTTGCCCAGCTGCAGCGCCCAGCTGCCGCGGTCGTCGAGCACCAGCGAGACCACCTTCAGGCCGGTCGGCGCGAACAGCGCGCCGGCCTGGTTGTACAGCTCCACCACTTCGGCGCTGCGCGCGTCGGGCCCGCCCAAGTGCGGCAGGTCCACGTCCTTCAGCCCGGCCGGCACCGGGAACAGCCGGCCCTGTTCGGAAAGCATGCGGTCCGCGCCCCAGAAGGCGAAGGGACGATGCTCGACGACCCGCACCACCAGCATCCCGGGCCACTGCTTGCTGACCTGCGCCGACTCCACCCACGGCAGGCGCCGCACCGCGTCCTGGGCCTGGTCGAGCCGGACCGCGAAGTAGCCCGCGCGCGCGTACGGCATCACCGCCGCGCGGATCTGGTCGGCCTGCACCCGCTGCAGGTCGCCGCTCAGGCGCAACCGCGACAGCGGCCAGCGCTCGGCGCCGACCCAGCCGTTGAGCACGGCCACTACCGGCAGCGCCACCAGCGCCACCGCCAGCACCCAGGCGAGGATGCGCACGACCACGTTCATGCCGCGCCTCCCGCCGCCGCGGACGCGCGCGCGCGCCACCGCGGCCGTCCGGCGGCCGGGGCGTGCAGGCAGGGCGCGGGCATCCGCATCGTCATGCCGGCGTGGCCTCCCCGCGGTCGTGGAAGCCTTCGCTGCCCACCTGCTGGGACACCGCGCCGATGTCGCCGGCTCCCATCATCAGCAGCAGGTCGCCGTCCTTGAGCACGTCCGGCAGCACGTCCAGCAGCTCGCCGGCATGGCCGACCACCACCGGCTCGCTGCGGCCGCGCGCGCGGATCGCCCGCGCCAGCGACTTGGCGTCGGCACCGGGGATCGGCTGCTCGCCGGCCGGATAGACCTCGCTGAGCACCAGCGCGTCCGGCTCGCTGAGCACCGCGGCGAAGTTGTCGAACTGGTCGCGGGTGCGGGTATAGCGATGCGGCTGGAAGGCCAGCACCAGGCGCCGGTCCGGCCAGCCGCCGCGGGCGGCGGCGAACACCGCGGCCAGCTCGCGCGGGTGGTGGCCGTAGTCGTCGATCACGCGCACCGTGCCGCCCTGCGGCAGCGCCACCTCGCCCAGGTCGTTGAAGCGGCGGCCCACGCCGGCGAACCCGGCCAGGGCGCGGGCGATCGCCTCCGGTTCCACCCCCAGCTGCCAGCCCACGCCGGCCGCGGCCAGCGCGTTGAGCACGTTGTGCCGCCCCGGCAGCGCCAGCTCCACCGGCAGGCGCTCGCCACCCGGCAGGCACAGGGTGAAGTGCATGTGCGGGCCGCGCTGGACCACGTCCTCGGCGCGCACGTCGGCATTGCGGTCCAGGCCGTAGGTCATCACGTGGCGCGGCGTGGCGGCGGCCAGCTCGGCCACTTCCGGATCGTCCACGCACAGCACCGCCAGGCCGTAGAACGGCAGGCGCTGCAGGAATTCGGCGAACGCGGCCTTCACCCGGGCGAAGTCGTTGCCGTAGTTCTCCAGGTGGTCGGCGTCGATGTTGGTGACCACCGCCACCAGCGGGTTCAGGCGCAGGAAACTGCCGTCGCTCTCGTCGGCCTCGGCCACCAGCCACTGGCCGGTGCCCAGGCGCGCGTTGGCGCCGGCGGCGAGCAGCTGGCCGCCGATGACGAAGGTCGGGTCCAGCCCGCCCTCGCTGAGCACCGCCGCGGTCAGGCTGGTGGTGGTGGTCTTGCCGTGGGTGCCGGCCACGGCGATGCCGCGGCGGAACCGCATCAGCTCGGCCAGCATCGCCGCGCGCGGCATGATCGGGATGCGCTGGCTGCGCGCCTCCATCAGCTCGGGGTTGTCGGCCTTGATCGCGCTGGAGACGACCACGCAGTCGGTGCCCAGCACGTTGGAGGCGTTGTGCCCGCGCATGATGCGCGCGCCCAGCCGCGCCAGGCGGCGGGTGGCGGCGTTGTCGGCGTTGTCCGAGCCGGACACCTCGTAGCCCAGGGTCAGCATGACCTCGGCGATGCCGCTCATGCCGGTGCCGCCGATGCCGACGAAGTGCACGCGCGGGAACGCCTTGACCGAATCCTCGGTGTCGCGCAGGCGGCGGATCACCGGGCACCTCCCGGGGTAGCGGCGAGCGGGGAAGCCACGGCGCCGGACGCGTCGCGCGCCTGGCCGTTGCCCTTGTCTGCGTGCATCGGTTGCGATTCCTGCTGTGGGTCCTGGGGATGTCCGTCGCCGATCCCGGAACCGCCACCGGCGGCCTCGGCGAGCACGATGTCGGCGATGCGCTCGGCCGCGTCGGTACGCGCCAGCGCGCGCGCCGCGTCGGCCATGGCCAGGCGTCGCGCCGGATCGGCGGCCAGCGCGCGCAGCAGCGGCTGCAGGTGCGCGGCGAGCGTGGCGTCCTGGCGCAGCAGCACGGCCGCGCCATGCTCGACCAGGTACTCGGCGTTGCGGGTCTGGTGATCGTCCACCGCCGCGGCGAAGGGCACCAGCACGCTGCCGATGCCGGCCGCGCACAGCTCGGCCAGGGTCGATGCGCCGGCGCGGCACACCACCAGGTCGGCCCAGGCGTAGGCGGCGGCCATGTCGGCGATGAACGGTTCGACCTGCACGTCCAGGCCGGCCGCGGCGTAGGCGGCGCGCGCCTCGCCGGCCAGCGCCTGGCCGCACTGGTGGCGCACCTGCAGCGGCACCTCGCGCAGGCCGGCCAGCGCAGTGGGCAGTGCGTCGTTGAGCACGCGCGCGCCCTGGCTGCCGCCGAGCACCAGCAGGCGCATGGGGCCCTGGCGCCCGGCCAGGCGCGTGGCCGGCGGCGCCAGCGCGGCGATTTCCGCGCGGACCGGGTTGCCCACCGCCTCCTCGCGGCCGGGGAAGCTGCCCGGGAAGCCGGTCAGCACGCGCCGCGCGAAGCGCGACAGCACCTTGTTGGTCATGCCCGGGGCGCGATTCTGCTCGTGCACCACCAGCGGCAGGCCGCACAGGCGCGCGGCCAGGCCGCCGGGACCGGCGGCGAAGCCGCCGAAGCTGACCACCGCGCGCGGCCGGCGGCGGCGGATCACCGCCATCGCCGCACGCACCGCGCGCGCCACGCGCAACGGCGCGCCCAGCAGCGCCAGCGCGCCCTTGCCACGCAGGCCGGCGATGTCCAGCGTATCGATCTCGATGCCGTGCTCGGGCACCAGGCGGGTCTCCATCTTGCCGGTCGCGCCCAGCCACACCACCGGCACGCCGCGCGCGCGCAGCACCGCGGCCACGGCCAGGCCGGGGAAGATGTGCCCGCCGGTGCCGCCGGCGAGGATCATCACCGGGCGGGTGTCGCGGGATGCCGGGCCGTTCATGCCAGCCTCCCCAGGGTCGGCTCGACCCGTTCGCGGCCGCCGCGCACACCGCGCAGCGCCGCCGAGACCGGATTGGCGGCCACCGCCGGGCGCGCCGCGACCTCGGGCCGCACCGGCACGGGCGCGGGCGCCGCCGGGGCGGCCGGCGCATGCGGCGGCTCGGTCGCCGGGGCCGGACCGGGCACCATGCCGTCGTTGCGCAGGCGCGCGATCTGGGTGGCGCGGTCGAGTTCGTAGGACACGCGCAGCAGCAGGCCGACGGCCGCGCAGGTCATCATCACCGAGGAGCCGCCCGAGGAGATCAGCGGCAGGGTCAGTCCCTTGGTCGGCAGGATGCCCAGGTTCACGCCCACCGAGACGAAGGCCTGCATGGCGATCCACAGGCCGATGCCGAAGGCGATGTAGCCGGAGAAGTGGCGGCGCATCTCCACGCACTTCATGCCCAGCCAGAACGCCCGGCCCACCAGCAGCGCGTACAGGCCGACCACCGCGCATACGCCGACGAAGCCCATTTCCTCGGCGATCACCGAGAAGATGAAGTCGGTGTGCGATTCGGGCAGGTAGTTGAGCTTCTGCACCGAGGCGCCCAGGCCGACCCCGCTCCAGCCGCCGCGGCCGATCGCCATCAGCGCGTTGGACAGCTGGTAGCCCGAGCCGAGCTGGTCGGCCCACGGGTCCAGGAACGAGGTGACGCGGCGCATGCGGTAGGGCTCGAACACCACCAGCGCCACCAGCGCCGGCAACAGCGCCAGCACCGGCATGGACATGCGCGGCAGGTTGGCCCCGCCCAGAACCAGCATGCCGGCGGTGATGCCCAGCAGCAGCGTGGAGGAGCCGAAGTCCGGCTGCATCAGCAGCAGCGCGATCAGCGCCAGGGCCACGCCGATCGCCTTGACCAGCGCCCCCCAGGTGGCGTTGACGTCGTCGCGGAAGCGCACCAGGTAGCTGGCCAGCCAGACGATGTACAGCACCTTCACCGCCTCCACCGTCTGGAACCGGGTCAGGCCCAGGTTGATCCAGCGGCGGGCGCCGTTGACGCTGCTGCCCAGGCCCGGGATGAACACCACCAGCAGCAGCAGGAAGCAGGCCAGCAGCAGCACCTGGTTGTACTTCTCGATGCTGCGCAGGTCGGTGCGCGCCGCCCACCAGGCCAGGCCCACGCCGATGCCCAGCGAGACCAGGTGGCGGGTCAGGTAGTAGAACGGGCTGGCGGTCAGCTCGATCGAGGCCGAGGCCACCATCACCACGCCCAGCGAGGCCAGCGCCACGGCGGCGCCCAGTACCCACAGGTCGTAGCGGCCGCGGATCGCGTCGATGGGGGTGGCCTGGCGCGGCATGTCGTTCATCAGCGCACCTTCAACGTCGCCAGGCCGACGAGCACGAGCACCACCGAGATGATCCAGAAGCGCACGATCACGCGCGGCTCGGGCCAGCCCTTGAGCTCGAAGTGGTGGTGGATCGGCGCCATGCGGAACACGCGCTTGCCGGTCAGCTTGAAGCTGGCCACCTGGATCATCACCGACAGCGTCTCGATCACGAACAGCCCGCCCATGATCACCAGCACCAGCTCCTGGCGCACGATCACGGCCATGGTGCCGAGCACCGCGCCCAGCGCCAGCGCGCCGATGTCGCCCATGAACACCATCGCCGGGTAGGTGTTGAACCACAGGAAGCCCAGGCCCGCCCCGGCGATGGCCGAGCACACGATCACCAGTTCGCCCGCGCCGGGGATGAAGGGGATCTTCAGGTAGCTGGAGAACAGGATGTTGCCCGAGGCATAGGCGAACACGCCCAGCGCGCAGGCCACCAGCACGGTGGGCATGATCGCCAGCCCGTCCAGGCCGTCGGTGAGGTTGACCGCGTTGGAGAAGCCGACGATCCAGAAATAGGCGATCACCACGAAGCTCACCCCGGCCAGCGGCAGCGCCACCGACTTGAACAGCGGGATGTAGAAGGTGTGCGCGGCCTGCACGTCGGCGGTGTGGTACAGGAACAGCGCCGCGGCCACGCCGAAGATCGACTGCAGCAGGTACTTCCAGCGCGACTTCAGGCCGTTGGGATCGCGGCGCACGATCTTGATCCAGTCGTCGTACCAGCCGATCGCGCCGTAGCACAGCATCACCCCGAGCAGCAGCCACACGTAGCGGTTGCGCAGGTCGGCCCACAGCAGCACCGAGACGGTGACCGTGGACAGGATCAGGCCGCCGCCCATGGTCGGGGTGCCGGCCTTGGAGAAGTGGGTCTTGGGCCCGTCCTGGCGGATCGGCTGGCCGCCCTTGAGCTGGGCCAGGCGGCGGATCGCGTACGGCCCCCACCACAGCGACAGGAACAGGGCGGTCAGCGCGGCGAGGATGCCGCGGAACGTCAGATAGTTGAACAGCCCGAACAGGCTCTCCAGTTGTTGCAGCCAGCGGGCCAGCTCAAGCAGCATCGGCGGGGTCCCCATCGCGCGCCAGCAGCGCGCTCACGATCTTGTCCATGGCACTGCCGCGCGAGCCCTTGACCAGGCAGCGCACGCCAGCGTGAAGTTCGTCGCCCAGCGCGCGCGCCAGCGCGTCGTGCGACTCGAAAGCGCGGCCGCCCTCGCCGAACGCGGCGGCTGCCGCCGCGGCCAGCGGCCCCAACGCGTACAGGCGGGCGATGCCGGCGCGGCGCGCGTGGCGGCCGGCCTCGGCATGCAGCGCCGGCGCGTCCGGGCCCAGCTCGCGCATGTCGCCCAGCACCAGCCAGGCCTGCCCGCCGGCGGCGGCCAGCGTGTCGATGGCGGCGGCCAGCGAACCGGGGTTGGCGTTGTAGCTGTCGTCCACCAGCACCGCGCCCGAGCGCAGCACGTGCGCGGCCTGGCGCCCGGCCACCGGGCGCGCGTCGCCGAGTCCGGCGGCCACGTCGGCCAGCGGGATGCCCGCGGCCAGCGCCAGCGAGGCCGCGGCCAGGGCATTGCCCACGTTGTGGCGCCCGGGCAGGTGCAGCGCGACCTCGGCCTCGCCTTCCGGCGCCACCAGCACGAAGCGCGAGCCATCGCCGTCGGCCGCGATCGCGCGTGCGCCGGTCTCGGCGCTGGCGTCCAGGGCGAAACGGCGCAGGCCGCGGCCGGCGGCGACGGTCTGCTCGAACCACAGGCCGAAGGCATCGTCGGCGTTGATCACCGCGGTGCCGTCCAGCGGCAGCGCCTGGTAGATCGCGCCCTTGGTCCGGGCCACGCCGAGCAGGCTGCCCATGCGCTCCAGGTGCGCCGGGGCGACGTTGTTGACCAGCGCGTAGTGCGGTACCGCGATGGCGGTGAGGTAGGCGATGTCGCCGGGCTTGCCCGCGCCCATCTCGTAGACGGCGAAATCGGCGTCCTCGGGCGCGTCGATCACCGCCAGCGGCAGGCCGATCTCGTTGTTGCGGTTGCCGGGCGTGGCGTAGACCACCGCGCCGCTGCGCGCGGCGGCATAGCGCAGGATCGCCAGCAGCAGGGTCTTGACGCTGGTCTTGCCGTTGGAGCCGGTGATGGCGAACACCCGGGTGGCGCGGTCGCGCTGCATCGCCGCGGCGATGCGCGCCAGCGCCTGCTGGGTGTCGGCCACCACCACCTGCGGCAGTTCCACGGTGGCCAGCAGGTGATCGACCAGCAGCGCGCTGGCGCCGCGCGCGGCCGCCCCGGCGGCGAAGGCATGGCCGTCCAGGTGCTCGCCGCGCAGGGCCACGTACAGGCTGCCCGGGGCCAGCGTCCGGGTATCGTTGGACACCGCGTCGATCACGGTGTCATCGCCGTGCAGGGTGCCGTCGGCCCAGTGCGCGATCAGCGACAGCGGCGTGCTCCTCATCGCGCCACCTCCGCACCGGCGCCGGCGCGCGCCTGCAGCGCCGCGGTGGCCACCGCGGTGTCGTCGAAGGGATGCCTGGTGCCGGCCACGTCCTGGTAGGGCTCGTGGCCCTTGCCGGCGATCAGCACGATGTCCTCGGCCCCGGCCTGGCCGATGGCCTGGGCGATGGCCGCGGCGCGGTCGCGCTGCACGGCAACTGCAGCGTGGCGCGGCGCTCCTTCGCGTCCTGCGACCGCACCGCTTGCGCATCCATGCGCGGCGAAACCGGCGACGATGTCGGCGACGATGGCATCGCCGTCCTCGTGGCGCGGGTTGTCGTCGGTGACGATCACGCAGTCGGCCAGGCGCTCGGCGATGGCCGCCATCTGCGGGCGCTTGCCGGCGTCGCGCTCGCCGCCGCAGCCGAACACGCACAGCAGGCGGCCGGCGGCGTGGGCACGCAGGCCCTGCAGGGCCTGCGCCAGCGCGTCGGGGGTATGGGCATAGTCCACCACCACCAGCGGCAGGCCGTCCTCGCCGCCGAGGCGGTTCATGCGCCCGCGGATCGGCTGCAGCTGCGGCAGCAGCGCGGCGATTTGCGCGGCCGGTACCGCCAGCGCATGCAGCACCCCGGCCACCGCCAGCAGGTTGTCGACGTTGAAATGGCCCAGCAGCGGCGAGCGCACCCGCTGGCGCTGCCCGGCGATGGACAGCTCGAAGGCGATGCCGCGGTTGTCCAGCGCCAGGGCGGAGGCAGCGACATCCGCGCCGGCGGCGCCGGCGGCGCTGACGCCGACCACCGGCAGGCGCTCGCGCAGGCCCGCGGCCAGCTCGCGGCCGAAGGCGTCGTCGAGGTTGACCACCGCGGCCTTCAGGCCCGGCATGGCGAACAGGCGGGCCTTGGCCGCGCCGTAGGCCTGCATGGTGTGGTGGTAGTCCAGGTGGTCGCGGGTGAGGTTGGTGAACACCGCCACGTCGAAGTGCACCCCGTCCACCCGGCCCTGGTCGAGCGCGTGCGAACTGACCTCCATGGCCACCGCCTGCGCGCCGCGCGCGCGCAGGCCGGCGAGCATGGCGTGCACCTGCGACACCTGCGGGGTGGTGAACCCGGTGGGCTCGAGCTGGCCGTACAGGCCCACGCCGAGCGTGCCCAGGGTGGCGCTGCGCAGCCCCAACCGGTGCCAGGCCTGGGCCAGCAGCTGCACGGTGGAGGTCTTGCCGTTGGTGCCGGTCACCCCGACCACGGTCATCGCCTGCGAGGGCTGGCCATGGAAGGCGTCGGCCAGCGCGCCCAGGCGGGCGCGCAGCCCGGGCACGGCGATGGCATCGGCCGGCACCGCCAGGCCCGCCGGTGCCGGCGGCTCGAACAGGATCGCGGCCGCGCCGCGCTCGCGCGCCTGCGCGGCGAAGGCCAGGCCGTGGTGGCCGAAGCCCGCCAGCGCGACGAAGGCATCGCCCGGGTGCAGCATGCGGCTGTCCTGGGACAGGCCGGACACCGCCACGCCGTGCGCGGCGGCGACGTCGGGCAGCAGGCGGCCGAGGTCGACGGCGCTCATTGGCGCACCTCCGCCGGGGCGTCCAACGGCGGCGGCGGCGGCTCGGCGGCGGCGTGGACCGGCGCCGGCAGCGCCGCCTCGATCTCGGTGGCCGCATCGACGGTGTCCACCGCCGCGGCCTCGTCGGCGGCGGTCGGCTTGGGCACGGCCTGGCCGGTCTTGCCGGCGGCCTGCGCCGCCAGCCAGGACTGGATGTCGTCCGGCGGCACGTCCATCAGCCGCAGCGCGCCGTCCATCACGCTGTGGTACACGGGCGCGGACACCAGGCCGCCGTAGTACTTGCCGGCCTGCGGATCGTTGATGACGATCACCGTGGCGAAGCGCGGGCGGCTGGCCGGCACCAGGCCGGCGAACAGCGCGTTGTAGTGGCCGCGCTCGTAGCCGCCGGGCCCGGCCTTGCGCGCGGTGCCGGTCTTGCCGGCGACGTGGTAGCCGAGGATCGCCGCGCCCTTGGCGCCGCCCTGGGTGACCACGGTCTCCATCATCCGCACCACTTCGGTGGCGATCTTCGGGTCCAGCACCTGCGGGGCCGGCTCGTGCTGGCCCTTGACGAAGGTCGGCGTGACCAGCTTGCCGCCGTTGCCGAGCATCGAGTAGGCGCGCGCGATCTGCAGCGGCGTCACCGACAGGCCGTAGCCGTAGGCCATGGTGGTCTTGGAAGTGCCGCTCCAGCGCGCCGGCGAGGCCAATACGCCGGCCGACTCGCCGGGGAAGCCGCTGTGCGGCGAGGCGCCGTAGCCGAAGCTGCGCACCGTGTTGTAGAACGTCGCGTCGGGCACCTTGGCCACGATCTTGGCGGCGCCGACGTTGGAACTGCGGGTGATCACCCCGGTGACGTTGAGCACGCCGTTGTTGCGCGGCACGTCGCGGATGGTGAAGCGCCCCAGGGTCAGGAAGCCGGGGTTGGTATCGATGATGGTGTCCGGGGTGACCACCCCGGCCTGCAGCGCGGTGGCCACGGTCAGCGGCTTCATCGTCGAGCCCGGCTCGACCAGGTCGGTCACCGCGCGGTTGCGGCGCGTGTCCGGCGCCGCGCCGACCACCGCGTTCGGGTTGTAGGTCGGCAGGTTGACCATGGCCAGGACCTCGCCGGTGGCCACGTCCATGACCACGATCGAACCGCCGGCGGCCTTGTTCTCCACCAGCGCGTTGCGCAGCTCCTTGTAGGCCAGGAACTGGATGCGCCGGTCGATGCTCAGGGTCAGGTCCTTGCCCGGCTGCGACGGTCGCACCAGGTCCACGCTCTCCACGATCGCCCCGCGCGCGTCGCGCACCACCTTCTTGCTGCCGGCCTTGCCGCGCAGCCAGCTGTCGAAGGCCAGTTCCAGGCCTTCCTGGCCGCGGTCGTCGATGTTGGTGAAGCCCAGCACGTGGGCCATCGCCTCGCCCTGGGGATAGAAGCGGCGGAACTCGCGCTGCGAGAACACCCCGGGGATGCCCAGCGCCAGGACCTTGTGCGCGGTATCCGGGTTCATGCGCCGCTTGAGGTAGACGAACTCCTTGTCCGACTTCTGCGACAGGCGCGCGGTCAGCGTATCGGCGGGCAGGTCCAGCGCGGCAGCCAGCTGCGGAATCCGGTCCGGCGCCTTGAGCAGTTCCTGCGGATTGGCCCAGATCGATTCCACCGGCGTGGACACCGCCAGCGGCTCGCCGTTGCGGTCGGTGATCATGCCGCGCGAGGTCGGAATCGGCAGCTCGCGCAGGTAGCGCGCCTCGCCCTGGCGCAGGTAGAAGTCGCTGTTGACCAGCTGCACGTAGGCGGCGCGGCCGATCAGGGTGACCGAGCACAGGCCGAGCGCGGCGCCGACCAGCATGACCCGGCCCTGGAGGTTGAAGCTGCTGCGGGCGCGGTTGCGTGCGGCCTTCTTCATGGGCGCACCACCACGATGTCGGCCGCCTCGGGGAACTTCATCCCCAGGCGCTCGCGCGCGACCTGGTCGACGCGGTTGGCCTCGGCCCAGGTCGCCTGCTCCAGCTGCAACCGGCCGAACTCGATGTTCAGCTCGTCGCGCTCGCGCTCGAGCTTGGACAGCTGCACGAACAACTCGCGGTGGCGATGGCGCATGTAGACCACGCCGATGGCGGAAGCCACGGTGCAGGCAAGCAGGACGACGAGCAGCAGGCGGCTCATCGGGCACCCCCGCGTGCCGGCGCCGGCGCCCGGGCACCGCCCGGGGCCGGCCGGCCGACGCCCGTCCGCGCGGCGCCGGCATCGCCTTCGTACCCGCCGCTGCCCGGCCGGCCGTCGGCATCGAGCTTCACTGCCACGCGCAGCACCGCGCTGCGCGCACGCGGGTTGGCGGCCAGCTCGGCCTCGTCGGCCTTGATCGCCCCGCCGACGGCACCCAGCGTCGGCACGAAGGCCTGGGTTTCCGGCAGCCGGCGATTGGCCGGCGGCGCCTTGGCGTGGCGGGCGATGAACTGCTTGACGATGCGGTCTTCCAGCGAGTGGAAGCTGATCACCGCCAGCCGTCCGCCCGGTTTCAGCGCGGCCAGGGCGGCGTCGAGCCCGGCTTCCAGGTCGGCCAGCTCGCGGTTGATGTGGATGCGGATGGCCTGGAAGCTGCGCGTGGCCGGATGGATCTTGTCCTTGCCGCGCGGCATCACCGAGGCGATCAGCTCGGCCAGCTGCGCGGTGCGCGCGAGCGGCTGCTCGGCGCGACGGGCGACGATGGCGCGGGCGATGCGGCGGCTGAGCTTCTCCTCGCCGTAGGTCCACAGCACGTCGGCGATCTCGCGCTCGGAGGCCTGCGCCAGCCACTGCGCCGCGCTCTGCCCGGACTCGGGGTCCATGCGCATGTCCAGCGGGCCGTCCTTGCCGAAGGAGAAGCCTCGCTCGGCCACGTCCAGCTGCGGCGAGGACACGCCCAGGTCGAACAGGATGCCGTCCAGCGCGCGGGCCTGGTCCCAGTCGCCGAGCGCGGCGAAGCTGCCGCGCCGGATCGACACGCGAGGGTCGGCAGCAAACGCCTGTTCGGCCACCGCGATCGCTTCGGGATCCTTGTCCATCAGCAGCAACCGGCCTCCCGTGCCGAGTCGTTCCAGCACCCCGCGCGCGTGTCCGCCACGCCCGAAGGTGCCGTCCAGGTAACGTCCGTTTTCGATCACCTTCAGTTCGTCCATGACCTGCGCGTACAGCACCGGCAGATGGGCCATCGACGCGACCGGCAGCTGGGGCGCCGCGAGGTGACCGGCCTGCGCCTTGCCGCGCATCCGGGCACCCCGGCTCACAACCTCAGGTCGAGCAGGTCCCCGCCCAGATCCGCATCGGACAAGGTCCGCTGGATCAGTTCGCGGTGAGCCTGCTCGCTCCAGAGTTCGAATTTCTCTCCCATGCCCAGCAGCACGGCCTTCTTCTCCAGGCCCACCGCGGCGCGGTGGCTGGGGGGGAGGGTGATGCGGCAGTTGCCGTCCAGTTCCAGCACCGAGGAGGAACCGACCAGCTTCTGCTGCAGGATCCGCACGGTTCCGTTCAGGTTGGGGCGGGCCATGACATCGTCACGCACCCGCTCCCACTCCTGCAGGGCGTACAGCCACAGGCAGCCCCGCTCGAACGGGTTGTAGGTCAGCACCAGGCGGTTGCCCGCACGCGCGACGAGGTCGCGATACGCGGTCGGCACCGCCATTCGCCCCTTGTCGTCGATCGTGATGGCGGTCTCGCCCTGGAACACGGCGCCTGCTTCTCCCGAAATTCACCGGAGTCAACATTGAACCACGAAAAACCACAAAAAACCCGGTTTTCCCTCGGATGCCCACCTTAGCAGCGGACCTGAGGTTGTCAACAACCGCGCGGAACAGAAATCGGCAAGCACATCAATGGTTTGCACCAAGGTTCAGAGACTTGTTCAAGGCTTATCCACAAGTTGCTGTTTCGTCTCAGGATTTGAGATTGAAGTGGGATTCATGCGGATGAAGACGGCCGTCACGCGTGATCGCCGTCGCAGAAGATGAATGCGCCAGCTGCGCACATCGCCACCGCGTCCCGGCACAATCGCCCCATGTGCCTGATCGCCCTGGCCTGGAACCTGCACCCGCGCTGGCGCCTGCTGATGGCCGGCAACCGCGACGAATTCCACGCCCGTCCCAGCGCGGCCCTGCAGCGCCGCGGGACGCCCGCCCGGCCGGTGCTGGCCGGGCGCGACCTGCGCTCGGGCGGGACCTGGATGGGCCTGGCCGCCAATGGCCGCGCTGCGGTGGTGACCAACGTGCGCGACCCGGGTGCCGCGCGCGAAGGGTGCTCGCGCGGCCATCTGGTCGAGGACTACCTCGCCGGGCAGGACGGCGCGGCGGCCTGGGCAGCGAGGGTGGCGCCGCAGGCCGACCGCTACCCGCCATTCAACCTGGTGCTGGCCGACCAGGGCGAAGCTCGCTTCGTCGGCAACCATCCATTCGCGGCCGGGCCGCTCGGCGACGGCATCCATGCCCTGTCCAACGGCGCGCCGGACGCGCCCTGGCCCAAGAGCCTGCACCTGGCCGCGGCGCTGCGGCGCTGGATCGACAACGGCTGCGACGATCCGGCGCCGCTGTGGGCCGCCCTGGCCGACCGGACCGTGGCACCCGATGCCGACCTGCCCGACACCGGCATCGGCCTGGACCTGGAACGGCAACTGTCGCCGGCCTTCATCTGCGGCCCCGCCTACGGCACCCGCGCCAGCACCCTGCTGGCGATCGACCACGCCGGCCACGGCTGGATCCACGAACGCCGCTTCGGCGCGGACGGGATCTTCCTCGGCCAGACGCGGCTGGCACTCTGACACCCCACCCGACTGGCTCGAGCGACCGACGGCCGGGACGGGTGTCGAGGCGGCCACGTCGGCAGCGGCCAGGGCCGGCAAACGGATCCCGCGCACGCATGCCGGCCGCCCGGCATCGCCGGACGCGTGCAGCGGCCTCGGCATCGAATCCGTTCCAGCGGGCTACCGGTGCGTGCTATCGAGGAAGATCAAGACACCGATCATTGCCGGATATCCGGCCGCGGCGGGGCCCATCCGCCGCGCCCGCCGCGGACCTGCGCGGTACGGCACCGGCGGGGCCGGGCACGCGACCCCGCACGCATCCACCCGCCTGAGCAAACAGGCGGGCAACGAACCACTTCGAAGAGGCGGCGGAGCCGGCCGATAAGCCGGGTTCTGTCGTGGACAGCCATTCCTCTAGGCGCATCGTCACCGATACGCTCGAGCAACCTACCCGGACCCGACGCGGGCCACGTCATGAGGTCCCTATTTGGTCTTGCTCCAGGTGGGGTTTGCCGTGCCGGCCTGTTACCAGGCTCGCGGTGCGCTCTTACCGCACCATTTCACCCTTGCCGTCCTGCTTGCGCAGTCTTGGGCGGTATCTTTCTGTTGCACTTTCCGTCGGCTCGCGCCGCCCAGGCGTTACCTGGCACCTTGCCCTGTGGAGCCCGGACTTTCCTCGGCACCCTTGCGGGTGACGCGACTGTCTGGCCGACTCCGCCGCGGCCATTGTCCCACACCCGGGCGCTGCCGCCGCACCCGCGCCGCGTAGACGCCGCCGTCACTCCGCCTCCGGTTCAGGGGACTATATTCCGGCCCATGAAAGCGATGCTGCTACGCCGACAGGGCACGCCGCTCGAGCCGGCCGAACTTCCCGATCCGGTGCCCGGCCCGGGCGAGGTGCTCATCCAGGTGGGCGCCTGCGGGGTGTGCCGCACCGACCTGCACGTGGTCGATGGCGACCTGCACCATCCCAACCTGCCGCTGGTACCCGGCCACGAGATCGTCGGCCGGATCAAGGCGCTCGGCGCCGGCGTGGACACGCTGCGGATCGGCCAGCGCGTCGGCGTGGGCTGGCTCGGCCATACCTGCGGCCACTGCCAGTACTGCCTGGAAGGGCGCGAGAACCTGTGCGATGCCCCCGGCTTCACCGGCTATACCCGCAACGGCGGCTTCGCCCAGCTGACGGTGGCCGAGGCGCGCTACACCTACCCGATGCCCGAGGACGGCGACGATGCGGAAATGGCGCCGCTGCTGTGCGCCGGGCTGATCGGCTGGCGCTCGCTGGTGATCGCCGGCGAGGGCAAGCGCGTCGGCCTGTACGGCTTCGGCGCCGCCGCCCACCTGATCGCCCAGGTGCTGCACTGGCAGGGCCGCGAGTTCTATGCCTTCGTGCGCCCCGGCGCCGAGGCGTCGGCGGCCTTCGCCCGCTCGCTGGGCGCGGCCGACGTGGAGCCGTCCGACCGTCCCTCGAAGCACGCGCTGGACGCGGCGATCATCTATGCGCCGGTCGGCCCGCTGGTGCCGGTGGCGCTGCGCTCGGTGCGCAAGGGCGCGCGCGTGGTCTGCGCCGGCATCTACATGAGCGACATCCCCTCCTTCCCGTACAGCATCCTGTGGGAGGAACGGCAGCTGGTGTCGGTGGCCAACCTGACCCGCAAGGATGCGCTGGACTTCCTGGCGATCGTGCCCAAGGCCGGCCTGCGCGCCAAGGTCACCCGCTACCCGCTGGAGCAGGCCAACCAGGCGCTGGACGACCTGCGCTCGGGCCGGCTGACCGGCGCGGCGGTGCTGATCCCCTGAGCGCGCCGCTCAGCCCGGCTCCGACCCGTACAGCGCCTTGCGCGGCGCGCCGGTGATTTCCGCGGCCAGGCGCGCGGCGGCCGACGGCGGCAGGTGCGCGCCGAGCAGCGCGTAGACGCGGCGGCCCTCGGCGATCTTCGCGGTCTCGTCCTCGCCCGCGCCCTGCACCACCACGACGAACTCGCCCTTGCGCTGGTCCGCATCGGCCCGCACCGTGGCCAGCAGCGAATCCAGGGTGCCGTCGAGCACGGTCTCGAACAGCTTGGTCAGTTCCCGCGCCAGCACCGCCGGGCGCTCGCCGCCGAAAGCGCCGCCCAGGTCCTGCAGCGATTCGGCGATGCGGTGCGAGGCCTCGTAGAACACCAGCGTGCGCGTCTCCCCGGCCAGCCGCGCCAGGCGCTCGCGCCGCGCCGCAGGCTTGGCCGGCAGGAAGCCCTCGAAGGCGAACCGGTCGCTGGGCAACCCGGCCACGCTGAGCGCGGCGACGATCGCGCTCGGGCCCGGCACCGGGCTGACCCGGATCCCGGCCGCGCGCGCGGCACGCACCACCCGGAAGCCCGGGTCGGACACCAGCGGCGTGCCGGCGTCGGACACCAGCGCCAGAGACTGCCCGGCCAGCAGACGCTCGACCACGCGCTGCGCCATCGCCTCCTCGTTGTGCTCGTGCAAGGCCAGCAGCGGCCGCTCGATGCCGAAATGGGCCAGCAGCTGGCGGGTATGGCGGGTGTCCTCGGCGCACACCGCGTCGGCGCTGCGCAGCACCTCCTGCGCGCGCGGGGAGAGGTCGCCGAGGTTGCCGATCGGGGTGGCGACGACGTGGAGGATGCCGGGAGCGGAAGCGGTCAAGACGGGGAGCCTTCATGGCGGTTTCATGGGCGAGGGGAGAATCCTAGCCCCTGCACCGGCGCGTCCGCGCCCCCTTGCGATGGAAGACCGATGAACAACCCGGCCCGGAACCGCCTTGCGGGACTGCTGTTGACCACCGTGCTGTTGGCCGGCTGCGCCACCGCCCCGCTCGCGCCCGCTCCCGCCTCGCCCGAACACGATGCCGCCCTCGCCCTGCTCGAGGCCGGGCAACCGCGCCAGGCCGCGCAGCAGCTGGAGAGCCAGGCCGCCGCCGCCCACGGCGCCGCGCGCAACCCATTGCTGGCCGATGCCGCCTTCGCCTGGCACGAAGCCGGCGACGACGACCGCGCCCGCACCCTGCTGGCGCAGGTGCAGGCGCGCCAGCTCGGCGGCGCCACCGCCGCGCGCCACGGCCTGCTGGTCGGCGAACTGGCCCTGGGCGCGCAGCAGCCGCAACAGGCGTTGCAGGCGCTGGGCTCCTCGCCGCAGGCCCTGCCGGCGGCGCTGCAGACGCGCTGGTACCTGGCCCGCGGGCGCGCCCTGGAGGCCGGCGGCGATGCCCTCGGCGCGGCCGAGGCCCGTGCCCATGCCGATGCCGGCCTGAAGGACGCCGCGCGCCGCGACAACCAGCGCGAGATCACCCGCCTGCTGGCCTCGCTGGACGGTGCCCGCCTGGCGGCCGCCGCCGCCGCGCTGCCCGCCGGCGACCCGCTGTACAACTTCGCCGGCCGCGCCCTGCTCGCCCGTGGCCTGCCGCTGCCGCGCCCGTTCGAGCGCGGCGAGGGCCTGGTGGACACCGCCAAGCGCCCGCCGGCCGATCCGGACGGCTACCGCCCGCCGCTGAAGATGGGCGTGCTGCTGCCGCTGACCGGGCCGCTGGCCACCGCCGCCGCCCCGGTGCGCGACGGCCTGCTCGCCGGCTACTACGGCCAGTCCCGGCGCCGGCCCGACATCGAGTTCTACGACACCGCCGGCACCGCGGCCGGCGCGGTGGCCGCCTATGGCCGCGCCGTGGCGGCCGGTGCCGACTTCGTCGTCGGCCCGCTGGGCCGCGACGAGGTCGGTGCGCTGTTCGCCAGCGGCAACCTGAGCGTGCCGGTCCTGGCCCTGAACCGTCCCGCCGACGGCAGCGCGCCGCCGCCGGGCAACGCCGGCTTCTCGCTGGCCCCCGAGGACGACGGTGTGATGGCTGCCGAGTACCTGCTCGGCCTGGAAAAGCGCAATGCGGTGATCATCGCCAGCAACGACGACAACGGCCGCCGCGCCGCCGCCGCGTTCCGCGAGCGGTTCACCGCCCGCGGCGGCCAGGTGGCCGGCACGGTCGGCATCGGCAACGAGGTGCCGGTGGACCTGGCCACCCAGCTGGCGCCCTGGGCCGCGGCCGACGCGGTGTTCCTGGCCGTGCGCGGCCCGCAGGCGCGGGCACTGATGCCGCAGCTGGCGCTGGCCGGGCTGGCCGGCCGCACCCGCGTGGGCACCTCGCAGCTGGTGCTCGGCACCGGCAAGCCCGAGGAAGACGTGGTGCTGGACGGGGTGGTCTATCCCGGCGACATCGGCGGCGGCGCGGCGCTGGCCGGCATGCCCGCGCTGGGCACCCTGCCCACCGCCCGCGGCGGCGGCGCGCGCCTGTTCGCCTTCGGCCGCGATGCCTGGGTGATCAGCGCCTACCTGGACAAGCTGGCCGCCGGCCAGGGCCTGCCCGGCGCCACCGGCACGCTGCACCTGGACGGCTTCGGCAACGTGCTGCGTACCCCGGCCTGGTCCAGCTTCAGCGGCGGGCGCCCGGTCCCCGTGGCCGGTGGCCACTGACCGGCAACGCCGCGGCAACGATGTGGAAGCTGCCGCGCGGCGGCGGCTGGAACAGGCCGGCCTGCGGCTGGTGCAGGCCAATGCGCGCGTGCGCGGCGGCGAACTCGACCTGGTGATGCGCGATCCGGCCGACGCCGACACGGTGGTGTTCGTGGAGGTGCGCTACCGCCAGGGCAACGGCTTCGGCGGCGGCGCCGCCTCGGTGGACGTCGGCAAGCGCCGCCGCCTGGTCCGCGCCGCGGCCCTGTGGCTGGCCGCGCATCCGCAGCTGGCCGCCTGCCCGTGCCGCTTCGACGTGGTCGAGGCCGAAGGCGAACCGCCGCGGCTGCGCTGGATCCGCGACGCGTTCCGCGCCGACGACTGAGCGGCTCCAACGCCCCTGCCCCGGCCCGGCCGCGACGGCGCCGCGCCGGTGACGACAACGACAGCCATAGCGACAGCGACGAACGCTGCCGGCCCTGCGGGCTTCCCAGCCAGGCGCCGCTCGACGTGATCGCCGCCGCCGCCCACGCCCGCGGCGATGCCACGTTCATGCCCGCGGCCGGCGATACTGCAGTCGCCGTGGCCCAAGCCATCGCTGCTGGAGATCACGCCCCGTTCGCCGCGGCAGGCAGGGCCGCGGCGAACGGGCCTGTCGCCAGCGAACCATCCTGCGCTGCCCATGGCCGCGGGATCCGCCCCGCCCTGATTCGAGCCTTGCTGCAGGACGGCGCTCGGACCGGGATCTCGCGAGGACACGCCGGATCCGGCCCCGTGGAGGGTCGGTGGAGAACCGGCGCGACGGAGTTCGAAAGGCCGGGCCGGGCCGGATCGGCCAGGCCACCGGCCTCAGGCGAAATGCTCGAAGCCGCGCCCGGGCACCGGCCAGGGCCGGCCCTGGGCATCGACCACCTCCACGCCCTCGCCTTCGACGACGCGGCCGATGCGACTGGCCTGCACGCCGGCGGCGCGCGCGGCCGCCGCCACCGCATCGCGGCACCCGGCCGCGGCGGTGAAGCACAGCTCGTAGTCGTCGCCGCCGAGCAATTGCCAGCGCGCCCGCGCGGCCGCCTCCGGATACAGCCGCGCCAAGGCCGGCGAAGCCGGCAGGTCGTCCAGGTGCAGGCACGCGCCGGTACCGCTGCGCGCGCAGACATGGCCCAGGTCGGGCAGCAAACCGTCGGACAGGTCCACGCAGGCATGGGCCACGCCGCGCAGGGCCAGGCCCATGGCCACGCGCGGCTCGGGGCGGGCCATGCGCCGGCGCAGGAACCCTTCGTCGCCGCGGTCGTCCTCGCGGGTGACGTCCAGGCGGCCGTCGCGCCACAGCCCCAGCGCGCCGCCGGCATCGCCGGGCGTGCCGGTGACCCAGATGTCATCGCCGGCCACCGCGGCGTCGCGGCGCAGCGCCTGGCCGGCCGGCACGCTGCCGATGGCGGTGACGGCGATGGACAACGGCCCGCGGGTGATGTCGCCGCCGACCAGCGCCACCTGGTGCTGCGCCGCCAGGGCCAGGAACCCGTCCAGGAAAGCGTCGACGAAATCCTCGTCCGCCGCCGGCAGCGACAACGACAGCGTGCACCACAACGGTCGCGCGCCCATCGCCGCCAGGTCGGACAGGTTCACCGCCAGCGACTTCCAGCCGATCCCGGCCGGCACCGCCTCATGCGGGAAGTGCACGCCGTCGTTGAGGGTGTCGGCGGTGACCGCCAGCTGCTCGCCGGGCGGCGGCTGCAGCAGGGCGGCATCGTCGCCGATGCCCAGCGCCACGTCCGCGCGCGTGGTGGCACGGGCGCGGATGCGGGCGATCAGGTCGAACTCTGCCATGGCCGGCGCACGCGTGGGCCAGGAGCGGCGACGCGGCGGCACACGCCGCCCGGTACGCGCCGTCCCGCGTTCCTACTTGCCATGCTCCGTCCCCGGCCTGGCCGACTCGACCTTGCGCCATTCCAGCGCGGCCCGGTCGAGCACGCCGTTGACGTAGGTGTGGCCGTGCTCGGAGCCGAAGCGCTTGGCGGTCTCGATGGCCTCGTTGATCACCACGCGGTACGGCACGTCGATGCGGTACAGCAGCTCGTAGGCAGCCACGCGCAGCACCGCGCGCTCGATCGCATCGACCTCCTCGACCGGACGATCGACATAGCCGACCAGGGCCTGGTCGATGTCGCCGCGATGGGACAGCACGCCGTTGACCAGGTCCTCGAAGTAGGCCAGGTCGGCGATCTCGTGGGCCTGCTCGTGGGCGAACTGGGCGACGACCTGCTGGGCGCTGCCGCCGGCGATCTGCCAGGCATAGATGGCCTGCAGCGCGCGCCGGCGCGCGCGCGAACGCAGCACCGGGTCGACGCCGTCGCGGCGCGGCTTGTGCGGACCGGTCTTGTTCACGGCAGTTGCTCCATCAGGTTGACCATCTCCAGCGCGGCCAGCGCGCATTCCTCGCCCTTGTTGCCGTGGCTGCCACCGGCGCGGTTCTCCGCGTCCTCGATGCGCTCCACCGCCAGCACGCCGTTGAGCACCGGCACGCCGGTGTCCAGCGCCACCCGCGCCAGCCCTTCCGAGCAGCGGTCGGCGACGTGCTCGTAGTGGCGGGTATCGCCACGGATCACGCAGCCCAGGGCGATGATCGCGGCATGGCGGCCGGCCCGGGCCAGGCGCGCGGCGACCACCGGGATCTCCCACGCGCCGGGCAGGCGCACCACGTCGATGGCGTCCTCGCCGATGCCGTTGCCGGCCAGGCTCTGGCGGGCACCGGCGACCAGCGCATCGACGATGCGGGCGTTCCAGCGGCTGGCGACGATGACGAAGCGCGCCCCGTCGGGGGCGGCCAGGTCGCCTTCGTAATGGCTCATGCGGCGGATGACTCGATAAGGTTTCGGCGTGCATTGTAACCGCGCCGGTTCAGGCCGATCCGGCCCGACGGGCGCGGCCAGGCCCGCACCGGCGCGGGCGCGATCCGGACGGGCCGGGTCATGCGCCGGGGCCGGGTGCGGCCAGCGCCGCCGGCTCGACGGTCTCCACCACCTCCAGGCCGTAACCGGCCAGGCCGACCTGGCGGCGCGGGGTGCCGAGCACACGCAGCTTGCCCAGGCCGAGGTCGGCCAGGATCTGCGCGCCGGCGCCGTTGCGGCGCCACTGGCCCACGTCCTTGTCCTTGCCGGCCGGGCGCACTTCCGCGCGCGACTGCAGCCGCGCCAGCAGGGCCTCGGTGTCGCGCGGCGCGGACAGCACCACCAGCACGCCCTCACCGGCCTGCGCAATCGCGCGCAGCGCATCGCCGGTGGCCACGCCGAAATCCTCGCGCCGCCAGTGCAGCAGGTCGGCCAGCGGGTTCTCCACGTGCACCCGCACCAGCGCCGGGCGCGCGGCCGCCGGCGTGCCGCGTACCAGCGCGAAATGCAGGTCGTGGGCGATGCGGTCACGGTAGGTCACCAATTTGAACGGACCGAAGTCGGTCTCGATCTCGCGCTCGTCCACGCGCTCGACGGTGTGCTCGGTGGCCAGGCGGTAGGCGATCAGGTCGGCGATCGAGCCGATCTTCAGCCCGTGCTCGCGCGCGAACGCCTCCAGCTGCGGGCGCCGCGCCATGGTGCCGTCCTCGTTGAGGATCTCCACCAGCACGCCGGCCGGTTCCAGCCCGGCCAGTTCGGCCAGGTCGGTGGCGGCCTCGGTGTGGCCGGCGCGGGTCAGCACGCCGCCGGGCTGGGCGATCAGCGGGAAGATGTGGCCGGGCCGGCTCAGGTCCGCGGGCTTGGCGTCCGGGCGCACCGCGGTGCGGATGGTGTGGGCGCGGTCGGCGGCGGAGATGCCGGTGGTCACGCCCTCGGCCGCCTCGATGCTGACGGTGAAGTTGGTATGGAACTGGGCGGTGTTGGCCTGCACCATCGGCGCCAGGCCGAGCTGGGCGCAGCGCGCGGCCGACATCGGCAGGCACACCAGGCCGCGGCCATGGGTGACCATGAAGTTGATGTCGCCGGCCTTGACCAGCTCGGCGGCCATGATCAGGTCCCCCTCGTTCTCGCGGTCCTCGTCGTCGACGACCACGACCATGCGGCCGTTGCGGATTTCCTCGAGCAGTTCGGGGATGGTGGCGAAGCTCATGACAGTTCTCCCGGCGCGGCGGCGCCTTGCAGCAGGCGCTCGACGTAGCGGGCGACCAGATCGATTTCCAGGTTCACCGCCTCGCCGACGCGGGTCTCGGCGAAGCGGGTATGGGCGACGGTGTGCGGGATCAGCGCGACCTCGAAGCCTTCGTCGTCGACCTCGTTGACGGTCAGGCTGACCCCGTCCACGCAGATCGAGCCCTTCCTGGCGACGTACTTCAGCAGCGCGGCCGGCGCGGCGAAGCGCCAGCGCTGCGCGCGCGCGTCCTCGTGCACCGACAGCACGTGGCCGACGCCATCGACGTGGCCGCTGACGATATGGCCGCCGAAGCGGTCGCCCGGGCGCATGGCCCGTTCCAGGTTGAGCGCCGCGCCCGGCGGCAGCCGGCCGAGCGTGGTCAGCGCCAGGGTCTCGGTGGAGGCGTCGGCCTGGAAGGAACCGGCGTCGTGGGCGACCACGGTCAGGCAGGTACCGTTGACCGCGATGCTCTCGCCCAGCCGCACGTCCTCGAACGGCAGGCTGCCGACGGCGAAGGTGAAGCGGACGTCGCCGCCGATGGATTCGCGTGCGGCCAGGCGGCCGACGCCCTCGATGATCCCGGTGAACATCAGCGCCCGCCCTTCCGGACGGCCGGGACACAGGCGGATAGGGGAGGCAGATACGCACGGGCGTGCGCGACGGTTTGCAGAATCAGGTACATGGCTACGTTTCCCGCATTGGACCAAGCGAAAAACGCCACAAGGCAAGGCGCGCACGGCCCGGGGGCCGCGCGATGCCGTCTTCTTTCATCCGGACTGTAACCGTCGGCTCCGGCATCGGACCGGATCTGCTGACCTTGCGCATCGCAGGGCCGCGGCTGCGGCCCTTGCCGGACCCGCCTCGCGGACCGCGCATGCAGGCGCGGCACCCGGCGGGAGACTTGCGACACGGAAGCGCTCGCGGGCTCGTGCGTTGCCGCACCTACCGCCGGTGGGGATTTCCACCCCGCCCTGAAGACGTTCGTGAGTGCCGGCCTGGGCCGGCGCCACGCATGATACCAGCGCGGCCCGGAGCCGGCGTTGCAGCAGGTGAACGGCGTGTCGCCCGCTCAGCGCAGGTGCGGGCGCAGCTGCCAGCGCAGGTCGTCCCCGACCCGGCGCACGTCCACGGTTTCCAGCTGCAGGCGCGCGGCCATCGTGTCGATGCCGAGGCCGGCCAGCAGCGGGCGCGCGTGTTCGCCCATCAGCAGCGGCGCGGTGTAGAGCAGCAGCTCGTCGGCCAGGCCGGCCCGCAGCAACGCGCCGGAGAGCACCGCGCCGGCCTCGACCTGAACTTCGTTGATGCCGCGCGCGGCCAGCAGCTGCAGCGCCACGTGCAGGTCCAGGCGGCCGTCGCGCAACGGCACCGCGGCGAACTCGGCCGGCGCCAGCGCCGGGGCGGCCACGTCGGGCCCGTGCAGGTAGAGCGTCGGTGCGGCGCCGTCGCGGATGTGGGTGCGCGCCAGCGAACGCAGGCCGCGGTCGAGCACCACGCGCAGCGGGGGCACCACGTCCGCATCGGGCAGGCGCACGGTCAGCGCCGGGTCGTCGGCCAGCACGGTACCGGCGCCGGTCAGGATCGCCCCGGCCCGCGCGCGCCAGCGCTGCACGTCGGCACGCGCGGGCGCCGCGGTGATCCACTTGGAATCCCCGTCGGCCATCGCCGTGCGCCCGTCCAGGCTGGCCGCCAGCTTGATCCGCAGCCACGGCCGGCCGCGCTCCACGCGCGCCAGGAAGCCACGGTTCACCTCGCGCGCCTGGGCCTGCATCAGGCCGGACTCGGCGACGATGCCGGTCGCGCGCAGGCGTGCGAACCCGGCGCCGTCCACCTGCGGGAACGGGTCGCGCATGGCCGCCACCACGCGCGCGACCCCGGCGGCGATCAGGGCATCGGCGCACGGCGGGGTGCGGCCCTGGTGCGCGCACGGCTCCAGGGTGACGTAGGCGGTGGCGCCGCGCGCGCGTTCCCCGGCCGCGCGCAGGGCGAAGACCTCGGCGTGCGGGCCGCCGGCGCGCTGGTGCCAGCCCTCGCCCACCACCTCGCCGTCGCGCACGATCACGCAACCGACCATCGGGTTGGGGCGGGTGGTCCAGCGCCCGCGCTCGGCCAGGCGCAGCGCGCGCGCCATGAAGGCGTGGTCGGCGGCGCTGAAGTCAGCCATGCCGGAGCGCCGCGGCGCCGGTGCCGTCGTGCAGGCGCGCGCGCACGGTCAGCGCTTGCCGTTCTTGCCCGAGGACTTCTTGTCGATCGGGATGACCTCGGCCTGCAGCAGCGGCAGCTGCTCGCTGCCCACCGGCAGGTCGCGCTCGAGCATCTCGATCTCCTCGCGGAAGTCGGCCACGTCCTCGAAGCGGCGGTACACCGAGGCGAAGCGCACGTAGCCGACGTGGTCGAGCTTGCGCATCTCGGCCATGACGAAGTCGCCGAGCTTGCGCGAGGCCAGTTCGCGCTCGCCGGTCATGCGCGCCTGGTGCACGACTGCGCGCACCGAGGCCTCCAGCTGTTCCTCCGACACCGGCCGCTTGTGCAGCGCGCGCTCCATGCTCAGGCGCAGCTTGCGCCCGTCGAAGGCCTCGCGGCGGCCATCGCCCTTGACGATGCTGGGCAGCTTGAGCTCGATGCTCTCCAGGGTGGAGAAGCGCTCGCCGCAGGCCTCGCACTCGCGCCGGCGGCGGATGGTGGCGCCGTCCTCGGACACGCGCGAGTCGATCACCCGGGTATCGCTGTGCTGGCAGAAGGGGCAATGCATTCAGGACACCGTGCGGCGGGACGGCCGGCCCGCGGCTGGCGGGACGCGCGCCGCGACCGGGAGCGGGCACGCCGTCGCCGGCAGCTTAGCGCTTCTGGCCATGCCCGCCGTCCTCAGCCGTAGACCGGGAACTTGCGGCACTGCGCGGTCACCGCCTCGCGCACGCGGGCGATGACGGCGGCATCGGCCGGGGCATCGAGCACGTCGGCGATCCAGCCGGCCAGGGCGACGGTGTCGGCCTCCTGGTAGCCGCGCGTGGTGATCGCCGGCGTGCCCAGGCGCAGGCCCGAGGTCACGAACGGCGAGCGCGGGTCGCCCGGCACGGCGTTCTTGTTGACGGTGATGTGGGCCTTGCCCAGCGCCGCCTCCGCGTCCTTGCCCGACAGCTCGCGGCCGATCAGGTCCACCAGCATCAGGTGGTTGTCGGTGCCGCCGGAGACGATGCGGTAGCCGCGCTCGACCAGCGTGCGCGCCATCGCCTGGGCGTTCTTCACCACCTGCCGCTGGTAGTCCTTGAACGCCGGCTCCAGCGCCTCCTTGAAGGCCACCGCCTTGCCGGCGATGACGTGCATCAGCGGGCCGCCCTGGATGCCCGGGAACACGATCGACTGCAGCTTCTTGGCGATCTCCTCCAGCTGCGCGCCGGCGCCCTCGCCGGCCAGCAGCAGGCCGCCGCGCGGGCCGCGCAGGGTCTTGTGGGTGGTGGAGGTGACCACGTGCGCGTGCGGCAGCGGGCTGGGGTACACGCCGGCGGCGACCAGCCCGGCCACGTGCGCCATGTCCACGAACAGGTAGGCGCCGACCTGGTCGGCGATGGCGCGGAAGCGCGCCCAGTCCATCACCCGCGAGTAGGCCGAGAAGCCGGCCACGATCATCTTCGGCTTGTGCTCCAGCGCCAGGCGCTCGATCTCGTCGTAGTCCAGCAGGCCCTCGTCGTTGACGCCGTACTGCACCGCGTTGAACAGCTTGCCGGAGGCGTTGACCTTGGCGCCGTGGGTCAGGTGGCCGCCGTGGGCCAGCGACATGCCCAGGATGGTGTCGCCCGGCTGCAGCAGCGCGAAGTACACCGCCTGGTTGGCCTGCGAGCCGCTGTGCGGCTGCACGTTGGCGTAGCCGGCGCCGAACAGCTGCTTGAGCCGGTCGATGGCCAGCTGCTCGACGATGTCCACGTATTCGCAGCCGCCGTAGTAGCGCTTGCCCGGATAGCCTTCGGCGTACTTGTTGGTCAGCACGCTGCCCTGGGCTTCCATCACCCGCGGGCTGGCGTAGTTCTCGCTGGCGATCAGCTCGACGTGGTCTTCCTGGCGGGCCGCCTCGGCGGCGATGGCCTGGGCCAGTTCGGGATCGTAGCCTTCGATACGAGCGTCGCGCGGGAACATCGGAACTCCAGGGAACGGTTCGGCGGGAACGCGATTGTAGCCCGCGGCCACCGGGCTGGCCGCCCCGCCGCAGCGAAACGGGCCGGAAAGTCGCCCTTCCGGCCCGCCTGGCGCGGCCCGGCCGAGGCCGGGCAATGGACCGCCGGATGCGCCTACTTGGACTGCCACCACATCCAGAAGGCGTCCCACAGGCGCTTGAAGAAGCCGGCCTCGTCCACGGCCTGGACCGCCACCAGCGGCGCCTGGGCGACCACCTGGCCGTCCAGGGTCACCTTGACCGTGCCGATCTGCTGGCCGGCCTTGACCGGGGCGACCAGCTGGCGCGGCACGTCGATGCTCGGCTTGAGCGCCTCGTAGCGCCCGCGCGGCACGCTCACCAGCAGCGGCTGGGCCACGCCCAGCTGCACCTGGTCGACCTTGCCCTTCCAGATCTTCTGGGTGGCCACGGCCTTGCCCGGCTCGTAGAGGCGGTGGGTCTCGTAGAAGCGGAAGCCCCAGTTCAGCAGCGCCAGCGAGTCGGCGGCGCGCTGCTTCTCGGACGTGTCGCCCATGATCACCGTGATCAGACGCTGGTCGCCGCGCAGGGCCGAGTTGATGATGCAGTAGCCGGCCTCGGAGGTGTGGCCGGTCTTGATGCCGTCCACGCTCGGGTCGCGCCACAGCAGCAGGTTGCGGTTGGGCTGGGTGATCCCGCCGACCGTCAGCTCCTTGATCTTGTTGTAGGCGTAGGTGTCGGGGAAGTCGCGGATCAGGGCCTGGCCCAGCAGCGCCATGTCGTAGGCGCTGGAGTAGTGGCCCTCGGCGCTCAGCCCGGTGGCATCGGCGTAATGGGTGTCCTTCATGCCCAGGCGCTGGGCGTAGCTATTCATCAGCGAGACGAAGGCCTCCTCGCTGCCGGCCACGTGCTCGGCCAGGGCGATGGCCGCGTCGTTGCCCGACTGCACCACCATGCCCTTCTCCATGTCCTCCAGGCGCGCGCTCTGGTTGACCGGGAAGCCGCTGTAGCTGCCGTCGGTGCCGGCACCGCCCTTGCGCCAGGCGTTCTCGCTCATCATCACCTGGTCGTCGCGGTGGACCTTGCCGGCGGCCAGCTCGGCGGCGATGACGTAGGAGGTCATCACCTTGGTCATGCTCGCCGGGGCGAGGTGCTCGTGGATGTTCTCCCCGGCCAGCACCTGGCCGGAGGCGTAGTCCATCACGATCCAGGCCTTGGACTGCGCCGGGGCCGGCGCCGGCGGGATCTGCACCTGCGGCGGCGGCTGGGTGGCGGCCGGGCTCGGCGGCAGGTCTGGCGTCTGGGCCAGCGCCAGACCGACGACGGAAGTGGCCAGGAACGCCACGGCGGCAAGAACGGGTTTCATCGACTACGACTCCAGGGGCCGGCAAGGGACCAAAACGACATTGTAGGACTGCGCCTGCGGCGCGACGGCGGGGCGATCACTCGTTGACGATCTGCGGGCGCCCCAGCCCCAGACTGGCGATGCGGCCGGAGAGTTCCGTGGCCGCGTCGTGGTCGGTCACCGCCACCCGCAGCCGCCACAGAGTGCGGCCGCCGCTGGCGATGTCGCTGAGGCTGGCCCCGGCGATGCCGGCCGAGGCGAGCTGCGCCAGCGCCTTGTTGGCGTTCTCGCGGCTGGCGAAGCTGGCCACCTGCAGCAGGATGCGGCCCAGCGCGTTCTGTGCCGGGGTCGGTTGCGGCGCGGCCGCCATCGCCACCGGTGCGGCGGGAACGGGGGCCGGCGTAGGTGCGGGGACGGCCGCGGCCGCCTTGGCACGGGACGGGGCGCGTGCCGCCGGCGGCGGTTCGGCGGCGGCCAGGCGCGTGGACTTGCCGGTCGCCACGCGCACCCCGTTGGCCTTCATCCAGGCGTCGAAGTTGTCGGCATTGCCCGGGTGCGCCTGGTCGGACACGCGATAGCGCCAGCGCTCGCCGGCGCTGTCGGCCGGTGCGGCGGTGCTCACCACCCGCACCGGCGCGGCCGGGGCCGCGGCTGGCGCGGAGGCCGGCGCGGGCGTCGCCGTCGCCGGACGCGAGGCGCCGGCCGGCAGCTGGCCGACCAGGCTGTCCATGCGGCTGGGGCGGGCCGGTGCGGCGGCGGCCAGCGCGGTGCCCGATGCCAGCGCGGCGCGGCGCGCGGCCAGGATGCCGGTGTTGTCCTCCGGGGTCAGCGCGCGTACCTGGACGCGGCCGGTGCCCTTGCCGGTGATCCCGAGCTTGACCGCGGCGGCGTAGCTCAGGTCGATCAGGCGGTCGTCGTGGAACGGGCCGCGGTCGTTGACCCGCACCACCACCGACTGGCCGTTGTCGATGTTGGTGACCAGGGCGAAGCTGGGCAGCGGCAGGGTCTTGTGCGCGGCGGTGAAGGCATTGACGTCGTAGACCTCGCGGTTGGAGGTCAGCCGGCCGTGGAACTTGGCGCCGTAGTAGGAGGCGGTGCCGGTCTCGACGTAGCCGTGCACGTCGTCCAGGACCTTGTAGGTCTTGCCCAGCACCGCGTACGGGGACTGGTTGCCGATCGCCGAGCGCGGCTCGTCGACCACCGCCGGCTCCGGGATGCAATCGACGTTGGGCACGTGGTCGGGCGTGGTGTCCTTCACCCCGGGCGCATACAGGCCGCCGCGGGTGTAGTTGCCGCGGGTGGAGGGATCCTCCTGCGCCGGCGCGTAGGGCGAGCAGCCGGTGGCCACGCGCGCCGGCGGCGCCTCGGCGGCGGTACCGTGCCCCTGCACGCGCGTACCGCCGGCGACGGCGGGCTTCTTCGGGGCGCTGGAGCAGGCGGCGAGCGCCAGCACCACCAGCGCGGGAATGATCGGTTTCGCGTTCATGCCGGGGGCAACTCCTGTCCGGCGATGGCCTGGGACAGCTGGAACACGGCCATCGCGTACATCTTGGAAATGTTGTAGCGGGTGATCGCGTAGTAGTTCTGGAAGCCGAGCCAGTACTGGCGGCCGGCGGCGCCGTCCAGCGCGATCGGGGTGGCGCGGGTGCCGGCGACCACCGGCGCGGCCGGGCGGTAGCCGCGCCGCGACAGCTCGGCCAGGGTCCAGGTCGGGGTCCAGTCGTCCGGGTTGAACTCGGCATGGCCGGGGGCCAGCGTCGCCGGCACCGCCACCTCGCCGCCACGCACCCAGCCGCCCTTGGCGACGAAGTAGTTGGCAATGGAGGCGAAGGCGTCGTCGTAGTCGCTGAACAGGTTGCGCCGGCCGTCGCCGTCGCCGTCCACCGCGTACTGGCGGTAGCTGGACGGCATGAACTGGCCCAGCCCCATCGCCCCGGCGTAGCTGCCGGTCAGGGTGGTGACGTCCAGGCCCTCCTCCTTGGCCAGGGCGAACAGCTGGCCCAGCTCGTCGCGGAAGAACAGCTCGCGGCGCACCTCGCGCTCGAGCTTGGCCGGATCGCCGCTGCGCGGGTAGTTGAACGCCAGCGTGTACAGCGCGTCGAGCACCCGGTACTTGCCGGTGTTGGCACCGTAGCTGGTCTCCACGCCGATGATGGCGACGATCACCTGCGCCGGCACGCCGGTGGCCGCCTCCACCCGCGCCAGCTCGTCGCGGTGCTGGGCCAGGAAGCGGCGCCCGCCGTCGATGCGCGCCTGGGTGATGAACATCGGCCGGTATTCGCTCCACGGCTTGACCCGCTCGGCCGGGCGCGACATCGCGGCGATGATCGAATCCTTCACCTGCGCCTGCGCCAGCGCCGCCTCGATCGTTGCCGGGGCGATGCCGTAGCGCGCGGCGGTGTCGCGCACGAACCCGGCACGCGCCACTTCCGGCGGCACCGGCGCGAGGTCCACCGGCGGGGCACCGGCCGGGGCGGCCTCGGGGGCCACTTCCGCCGGCGGCGCGGGCGGTGCCGTACTGGCCTGCGGTGCGCGCGCGGGCCGCTGGGGCTGCGTCGCGCAGGCCACCAGGCCAAAGGTGAACAGGCAGGCCAGCAGGCGTCTTGGCATCACGGAGCGGAAGATTCCGGTTGAACTGTTGCCAATAACACCATGAATCAAAAGAAAATTACAGTTCCATCCCGAAATCGACCTTCCCCGGCTTCAGGCCCGGTTTCCTTTTGTGGCTGCCGCGGCCGGCGCGCCGCCCCGGTTCCGGGCCACGAAAAAAGGCCACCGCAAGCGGTGGCCCTCGGTTGCCGTCGCGCCGGAACGGGCCGGCGCCGCCGCCGTCAACGGTAGACCATGCCGCCGTCGATCAGCACCGACTGGCCGGTCATGTAGTCCGAATCCGGGCCGGCCAGGTAGGACACCAGCGCGGCCACGTCGTCCGGGGTTTCCGCCCGGCCCAGGGCGATGCCGCCGACGAACTTGTCGTAGGTCTCGCCGGGCTTGGCGCCGGTCACCGCGGCCATGCGCTTGTCGATGTCCACCCACATGTCGGTGCCGACCACGCCGGGGCAGTAGGCGTTGACGTTGATGCCGTGGCTGGCCAGCTCCTTGGCCGCGGCCTGGGTCAGCGCGCGCACCGCGAACTTGGTGGACGAGTACACGCCCAGCAGCGCGTAGCCCTCGTGGCCGGCGATCGAGCAGGCGTTGACGATCTTGCCCTTCTGCTTGCGCGCCAGGAACTTCTTGCCGGCCGCCTGGATGCCCCACAGCGTGCCCTGCACGTTGATCCGGTAGATGCGCTCGACCTCCTCCGGGGTCACCTCCAGCAGCGGGTTGACCTGGCTGATGCCGGCGTTGTTGACCATGATGTCGAAGCCGCCCAGCGCCTGCTCGGCGTGGTCGACCGCGGCCACGACCTGGTCGCGCTCGGAGATGTCGGCCACGAAGGTGGTCGCCTTGCGGCCGAGCGCGCGGATCTCCCCGGCCACCGCCTCGATCTTGTCGGCCTTCACGTCCACCAGCGCGATGTCGGCGCCGTCGCGTGCCAGCCGCAGCGCGATGCCGCGACCGATGCCCTGGCCGGAACCGGTCACCAGAGCCACTTTTCCTTGGATTGCCATGAGTGCTTACCTCGCGGCGCAAGCCGCATTGGGGCCGGTTTCCACCGGCATTTCTGGAAAGGAAGGGCGCGCCGCCGTGGCGGCGCGCCGGATGCCTCAGGACTGGCCGCCCAGCGCCTTGACCGCCTGCACCATCTGGTTCAGCTCGGCCAGCGCGTCGCCGTAGACCATCTCGCAGTTCTTCTGGAAGAACAGCGGATTCTCCACGCCGGCATAGCCCTTGCCCTGGCCGCGCTTGATCACGAAGATCTGGTGCGCCTGGTACACGTTGAGGATCGGCATGCCGTAGATCGGCGAGGACTTGTCGGTCAGCGCCGAGGGATTGACCACGTCGTTGGCGCCGATCACCAGGGCGACGTCGGTGTCCTTGAAGCTGTCATTGATGTCGTCCATGTCGTAGATCATGTCGTAGGGCACGCCGGCCTCGGCCAGCAGCACGTTCATGTGCCCGGGCATGCGCCCGGCGACCGGGTGGATGGCGAACTTGACGTCCACCCCGGCGGCCTGCAGCAGCTGCACGAACTCGTACAGCTTGGACTGCGCCTGGGCCACCGCCAGGCCGTAGCCCGGCACCACGATCACGCTGCTGGCATAGCGCATGGTGACCGCCGCGTCGCCGGCATCGACGGACTTCATCTCGCCCTGCACCTGGTTGGCGCCGGAGGCGGCGACCTCGCCGAAGTTGCTGAACAGCACGTTGGCCAGCGAGCGGTTCATCGCCTTGGCCATCAGGAAGGTCAGCAGGGTGCCGGCCGAACCGACCACCATGCCGGCGATCATCAGCGCCGGGTTCTCCAGGGCGAAGCCCTCCAGCGCCACCGCCAGGCCGGTGAAGGCGTTGTACAGCGAGATCACCACCGGCATGTCGGCACCGCCGATCGGCAGGGTCATCATCACGCCGAAGGCCAGCGCCAGCACGAAGAACAGCAGCGGCCACAGCAGCGCGCTGTCGCCGGAGGCGATGGTGACGCCGCCGAGCACCAGGGTGGCCACGAACACCAGCAGGTTGAGCTCGCGCTGGCCCTTGAAGCGCCAGGCGCTGCGCATCTTGCCGTCGAGCTTGGCCCAGGCCACCAGCGAACCGGCCAGCGACACCGAGCCGATCAGCGCGCCGAGCACGGTGACGACCTGGTGCAGCAGGCCGGTGCCGGCGATGCCGCCGCGCTCGAACAGCACCACCGCGGCCAGCGCCGCGGCCGAGCCGCCGCCCATGCCGTTGTACAGCGCGACCATCTGCGGCATGTCGGTGATCGCCACCTTGCGCCCGCCGCGCCATGCCCAGGCACCGCCGATGGCCAGCGCGACCACCGCCAGCACCAGGTTGGTGGTCCGGTGCGGGAGCGCCGCCGGCTGCACGTCCACCAGGTAGAGGAAGCTGGCGAGCACTGCCAGCGCCATGCCGTAGCCGGCCACGATGATCCCGCGCGTGGCGGTCACCGGCGAGGACATGCGCTTCAGGCCGAAGATGAAAAGCAGGACCGCGACGAAGCCAGCCAATGCGACTAGAAGACTGGACATGGCCTCACTCCTTCGCCGCGGCCGCAGGGGCCGGCTTCTGGCTGGGCTTGAACATCGCCAGCATGCGTTCGGTCACCGCGTAGCCGCCGGCGGCATTGGCCGCGCCCAGCACCACGCCGACGAAGCCGATGATCTGCCCGGCCAGGCTGGTGGCGTTGAACAGCGCGTGCAGCGCACCGACCACGACGATGCCGTGGACGAAGTTGGAACCGGACATCAGCGGCGTGTGCAGGATCGAGGGCACGCGCGAGATCACCTCGTAGCCGGTGAACGCAGCCAGCATGAACACGTACAGCGCGATCAGCCAGCTCATCGAAAGCAGAGCGGAATCCATTTCAGGCCTCCTTGGAAAGGATCGCGGCGGCGGCCGGGTTGAGGATCTTGCCGTCGTGCGCCAACAGGGTTTTGGAAACGACCTCGTCGCTCAGGTCCGGCGCGATGGCGCCGTCCTTGACGATGAGCTCGAGCAGATTGAGCAGGTTCTTGCAGTACAGCTCGCTGGCATGCTGGGCCAGCAGCGAGGGCACGTTGAACGGCGCCATCACCAGGGTCGGGCCGATGGTCACGTTCTGCCCGGGCACCGCGCCTTCGCAGTTGCAGCCGGAATCGGCGGCCATGTCCACGATCACCGAGCCGGACTTCATGCCCTCGATCTGGCTGCGGCTGACCAGCTGCGGCGCCTTGCGCCCCGGCACGTTGGCCGTGGTGATGATCAGGTCCGCCTTCTGGATGTGCGTGGTCAGCACCGCGGCGGCCTTGGCCTGCTCCTCGGCGGTGAGCTCGCGCGCGTAGCCGCCCTGGCCGACCGCGTCGATGCCGGTATCGACGAACTTGGCGCCGACCGACTGGGCCTGCTCGCGCGTTTCCGGGCGCACGTCGTAGCCCTCGACCACCGCGCCCAGGCGCTTGGCGGTGGCCGCGGCCTGCAGCCCGGCCACGCCCAGGCCCATCACCAGCACCTGCGCGGCGCGCAGCGAGCCGACCGCGGTGGTCATCATCGGCAGGATGCGCGGCAGGTTCACCGCGCCCAGCAGCGGCGCGTAGTAGCCGGCCAGCGCCGACTGGCTGGACAGCACGTCCATCGCCTGGGCGCGGCTGATGCGCGGCACCGTCTCCAAGGCGAAGCTGGAGATCTTGTGGTCGCGCAGCACCGGCAGCAGCGCCGGCACCTTCTGCGGGTAGACGAAGCTGAGCAGCCACGTCCCCGGTTTCATCGCCGCCACGATCTCCGGCGCCGGCGGCTGCACCGCGAACACCACGTCGGCCCCGGCCACCAGGGCCTTGGGATCGTCCTGGAACTGGACGTCCTTGTAGTCGCTGTCACGAAAACGGGCCGCCACGCCGGCCCCGGTCTGCATCGCCACCTTGGCGCCGAGACGCTCGAACCTGGCCACCTGGCCGGGCACCATCGCGACGCGCGCTTCGTGGGGCTGCGTTTCCTTCAGAACCGCAATCTGGAAAGCCATAAACCCACCTCATCGGAAATGACGGGGGCGAGTATGGGCGCGAAACCGTCAAGCGGGCCTTGACATGGATCAAGCGCAAAGCCATGCGCATGCGTACGTTGCACGCGATTTCCCAACATGAGACCGGCGTCAATATCCGTGCACGGGCCGGTATTCGCGTACCGCCATCACCAGGCCGAGGCCGGCCAGCAGCGAGACCGCCGAGGTGCCGCCGTAGCTGATCAGCGGCATCGGCACGCCGACCACCGGCAGCAGGCCGGAGATCATGCCGCCGTTGACCAGCACGTAGACGAAGAAGGCCAGGCCGGTGGCGCCGGCGATCAGGCGCGAATAGGTGTCGCGCGCCTGCGCGGCGATGTACAGGCAGCGGCCGATCACGAACAGGTACAGCGCCAGCACCACGGCCACGCCGATCCAGCCGAACTCCTCGCTGAGCACGGCGAAGGCGAAGTCGGTGCTCTGCTCGGGGATGAAGTTCAGGTGCGACTGCGAGCCCATGCCCCAGCCCTTGCCGTCGAAGCCGCCCGAGCCGATCGCGATCTTGGACTGGATGATGTTCCAGCCGGTGCTGAGCGGATCGTTCTCGGGGTCGCGGAAAGTGAGGATGCGGTCCTTCTGGTAGGGCCGCAGCATGAAGAACCAGTCGATCGGCGCGAACATCGCCAGCCCGCCGATGGCCCCGGCCGCCGCGCCGGCGGCGATGAACCACCACCACGACAGCCCCGCCAGGTACAGCACGAACACGCCGCTGGCGGCGATCAGCACGCCGGTGCCGAAATCCGGCTGCAGCATGATCAGCAGCGTCGGCACGCCGATGATCACCGCCGTCACCAGGGTGGTGCCGAGGTTGGGCGGCAGCGGCCGCCGCGCCAGGTACCAGGCGGCCATCATCGGCATGCTGATCTTCAGCAGCTCCGCCGGCTGCAGGTAGAACAGGCCGAGATTGAGCCATTGCCGGCCGTACTTGCCGGTGCCGATGGCGAACACCGCCAGCAGCGGCAGCATCGACAGCGCGTATACCGATGGCGTCCAGGCGCGCAGGCGCGGCACCGCGATCCGCGAGATCGCCCACATCGCCACCAGGCCGACCGCGAAGCGGCTGCCCTGGGCCACCACCAGGTGGGTGCCGCCGGCACTGCGCATCACCGCCAGGCCCATGCCCATCAGCGCGCACAGCGCCAGCAGCAGCGGCCAGTCCAGCGTGCGCGTGAACCGGTAGCCCAGGTCGGTCAGCCAGCGCAGGATCTCCCTCACCGGTCGGCCTCCGGGATCTCGTCGGGGATCTTCTCCTCCGGCGCGGCCAGCGGCGCGGCCATGGCCTCCGCCGCCAGCAGGCTAGCGCCCAGCTGCACCGGCAGCAGCGGCAGCGCGGCGGCCTCGCGCTCGCCGGCCTGGCGCGCCTGCTCCTGCTCGGCGACGAAGGCGTTGGCGCCCAGCGCGGTGGTGCCCTGGGCGCTGTCGAGCGGCTGCAGGCGGTCGGGCAGCTTGCCCAGCAGCCAGGCATCGAGGATCTTGCGCGCGATCGGCCCGGCGGTGCTGGCGCCGTAGCCGCCGCCCTCCACCGCCACCGCCACCGCGATAGTCGGGTTGTCCGCCGGCGCGAAACCCTCGAACAGCGAGCGGTGGCGCAGGTGCAGCGGCAGGCTGCGCGGATCGACCGCGGCCACGCCCTTGCGGCTGACCACCTGCGCGGTGCCGGTCTTGCCGGCCATCTGGTAGGGCGCGCCGACCGCCATCGCATGGCCGCTGCCGCCGGGGCGCATGGTGTCCATCATGCCCTCGCGCACCCACTGCAGGTTGTTCGGGTTGGCGCTGATTGGCACCGGCGCGGACGTCGGCTGCGGCACCCAGGGCGCATCGAAGCCCTTGCGCGTGGCGGTCACCAGGTGCGGGCGGCGCAGCTCGCCGTCGGCGATGCCGGCCACGCCGCGCACCAGCTGCAGCGGCGTCACCTTCCAGTCGCCCTGGCCGATGGCGATGTTGACCGTGTCGCCGGGGTACCAGGCTTCCTTGCGGGTCTTGCGCTTGTATTCGGGCGACGGGACGATGCCGCCGATCTCGCCGAGCAGGTCGATGCCGGTCGGCGAGCCGAAGCCGTACTTGTACATGTAGCGATCGACCTGGGTGATGCCCATGTCGATGGCCAGCTTGTAGTAGTAGGTATTGACCGACTGGGCGATCGACTTGCGCAGGTCGGTCCAGCCGTGGCCGCCGCGGTGCGAGTCGCCCCAGCCGCGGCTCACCCCCGGCAGGTAGAACATGCCGGTGGACAGGATCTTGTCCTGCGGCCGGCGGGTGCCGCTGTCGAGCCCGGCCAGGCCCATGAACGGCTTGATCGTCGAGCCGGGCGCGACCCCGCCGAGCACCAGGCGGTTGAACTGGGGGCGCGAGGGATTCTCGTTGAGCGCCTTGAACTCGGCGTGGGAGATGCCGTTGACGAACAGGTTGGGGTCGTAGGCCGGCAGGCTGACCATCGCCAGGATCTCGCCGGTACGCGGGTCCACGGCGATGGCCGCGCCCTCGTACTGGCCGAAGGCCGCCACCATCGCCCGCTGCAGGTCCGCGTCGATGGACAGGCGCAGGTCGGACCCGGACTGCGGCGCCACCCGCCCCAGGGTGCGGATCGCCCGGCCCTGCACGTTGGTCTCGACCTGGTCGTAGCCGACCCGGCCGCGCAGCAGCGGCTCGTAGTAGCGCTCCAGCCCGGTCTTGCCGACGTGGGTCAGCGCCGAGCCGTTCTCGCCCAGGCTTTCCAGGTCCTTCTCGTCCACCCGGCCGACGTAGCCGATGATGTGCGCGAACAAGTCGCCGTAGGGGTAGCGCCGGGTCAGGTACGGCTCCAGCTCCACCCCGGGGAAGCGCCAGCGGTTGACCGCGAAGCGCGCCATCTCCTCGTCGTCGAGGCGGTACTTGAGCGTCACCGGCAGGAAGCTGCGGCGCAGCTGGCGGTCGTGCTGGAACCGCTCGATGTCCTCCGGCGTCAGCGCGATCACCTGGCCCAGGCTGGCCAGCATCGCGTCCATGTCCTCGACCTTGTCCGGGGTCACGTCCAGGCGGAAGGCCGGCACGTTCTCGGCCAGCAGGCGCCCGTTGCGGTCGTAGATCAGGCCGCGCCCGGGCACCACCGGCTTGGGCTTGATGCGGTTGGCGTCCGAGCGCGTGGCATAGACCTCGTGGTCGAGCACCTGCAGCCGGAAGTACCAGCCGCCGAGCCCGAGCAGGGCCAGCAGCACCGCCAGGAATCCCACCGCGGCACGGCGGCGGAACTGCGAGGCTTCGGCCAGCGGGTTCTTGATCGGGCGGCGCGCGTGCATCCGGGCTCAGTCCCCGCGCCGGACCACGCGCAGCGCATCGAGCAGCACGAACAGCGGCGCCCACAGCAGCGCCCCCAGCAACGGCGCCCACCAGTAGTTCCAGGGCAGGGTCGGCTCGCCCACCGCCAAGTGCAGCGCGGTGGCGACGATGCGGTCGTTCACCAGCAGGCCGCCGACGGCCAGGGCCTGCTGGTAGACCGGGAAGAAGCGCAGGCGCGCGCGGAAACGCTGCAGGATGAAGGCCATCACCACCAGGCGCAGCGCCTGCTCGCCGAGCAGCCCGCCGTACAGCAGGTCGGCGCACAGGCCGATGACGAAGGCGAAGCCGAGACCGGCCTTCTCCGGCGTCTCGATCACCCAGTAGGCCATCACCAGGGCCAGCCAGTACGGGCGCAGCGGCTGCAGCCACCCCGGCAACGGCAGCAGGCCCAGCAGCAGGGCCACCAGGACGCTGACCGGCAGCACCCAGCCGCGGTTGCGTGGCCGGCTCATCGCAGCGGCTCCGGGGACGGCACCGCCGGCGCCGGGGCATCGGCCGCCGGTGGCGTGCCAGGTTCGGACCCGGGCTTCGGACGCGGCGGCGGCGGCGTGCGACGCGGCGTGGTCGCGGGCGCGGGCGCGGTGGCGGGTGTCGCCTGGGACGCTGCCGGAGCCGGCGACGACGACAACGGCGACGTGCCGGCGGCGGCCGCGGCACCGGTGGCGGCCGTGGCGGCCGCCGTGCCCGGGGCCACCGGCGCGGGGGCCGGCGTCAGCAGGCTCTGGCGCGCGGCCGCCGGCAGGCGCAGCGGCGAGCCCGGGCGCAGCAGCAGCACGTTGCGGCCGCGGTCGAACTGGGCCGCCGGGAGCAGCCGGCCGACCAGGAAGGCGTGGGTGTCGTCCGGGCGCAGCGCCTCCACCTTGCCGACCGGGAACCCGGCCGGGAAGCGCCCGCCCAGTCCCGAGGAGACCACCTCGTCGCCGACCTGCACCCCGGCGCTGAGCGGGATGTCGCGCAATTCCAGGTGGTCGCCGCGGCCGTAGGCGATCAGGCGCACGCCGCTGCGCGCCACCGTCACCGGCACCGCGTGGTCCGGGTCGGTCAGCAGCAGCACGGTGGCCTGGATCGGGGTGACCGCGATCACCTGCCCCATCAGCCCGCCGGCGTCGATCACCGCCTGCCCCATCTGCACGCCGTCGCGGCTGCCGGCATCGAGCACCAGGCGCTGGCGGGTCGGGTCCAGGTCGATGTCCAGGATCGGCGCCAGCTGCACGTCCAGGCCGTTGCGCTCGGCCGCGCCCAGCAGCTCGCGCAGCGCCGCGTTGTCGAGCGCGGCGGTCTGCAGCCGGGTCAGGCGCGCGTTGGCGATCAGCAGCTGGTTGCGCAGCTGGCGGTTCTCGGCCACCAGCTGGCCATGGGTGGCGGCGTTGTCGCGCACCTGGTTGCCGAGCCGGCCGGGCAGGCCGGCCAGCATCCACAGCGGCTGCACCAGCAGGTCGGCCTGGGCGCGCAGCCGTCCCAGCCAGCCCGCCTGCACGTCGAGCACGATCAGGGCGACGGCCAGCGCCAGGTAGGCCGCCAGCCGCAGGGGGCTGGCCGCTTCGGCCGGACGGGAGGCAGCGGAAGGACCGTAGGACGGCACGGAAGGAGGCCGGGAAGGAAGGATGTGGATGGAAAACCGGAGGGCGGAAGCATGCACCGGCACGGCCATGCCGGGGGACGCCCGTCGCCTCGACCCGGGACCGGTGGCCGCCGCCGGCGCGGCGCCGGGGCCCCGTGCCCGCGCCTCACTCCGGCGCGAAGAACTCGTTGCCGTGCATGTCCACCAGCTCCAGCGCACGGCCGCCGCCGCGGGCCACGCAGGTGAGCGGATCGTCGGCCACCTGCACGTGCAGGCCGGTCTCCTCGGAGATCAGCCGGTCCAGGTCGCGCAGCAGCGCGCCGCCGCCGGTGAGCACGATGCCGCGCTCGGCCACGTCGGCGCACAGCTCCGGCGGGGTCTGCTCCAGCGCCAGCTTGACCGCCGAGACGATGCCCGACAGCGGCTCGTGCAGCGCTTCGAGCACCTCGTTGGAGTTGATCTTGATCATCTTCGGCACGCCCTCGGCGAGGTTGCGCCCGGAGACTTCCATCTCCTGCACCTCCGGCTGCGGGTAGGCGCAGCCGATCTCCAGCTTGATCCGCTCGGCGGTGGCCTCGCCGATCAGCATGCCGTGGTTGCGGCGCACGTAGTTGGTGATCGACTCGTCGAAGCGGTCGCCGCCGATGCGCACCGACTGCGAGTAGACGATGCCGTTGAGCGAGATCACCGCCACCTCGGTGGTGCCGCCGCCGATGTCGATGACCATCGAGCCGCGCGCCTCGGTGACCGGCATGCCGGCCCCGATCGCCGCGGCCATCGGCTCCTCGATCAGGTAGACGTCGCGCGCGCCGGCCTCCTCGGCCGATTCCTTGATCGCGCGGCGCTCGACCTGGGTGCTGCCGGCCGGCACGCACACCAGCACGCGCGGGCTCGGGCGCAGGAAGCGCGCCTTGTGCACCTTCTTGATGAAGTGCTTGAGCATCGCCTCGGTGTAGGTGAAGTCGGCGATCACGCCGTCCTTCATCGGCCGGATGGTGGTGATGTGGCCGGGGGTGCGGCCGAGCATCTGCTTGGCCTCCGCGCCCACCGCGGCGACCGAGCGGGTGCCGCCGATGGTGCGGTCCTGGCGCACGGCGACCACCGACGGCTCGTTGAGCACGATGCCCTGGCCGCGCACGTAGATGAGGGTGTTGGCCGTGCCCAGGTCGATGGACAGGTCGTTGGAGAACATGCCGCGCAGTTTCTTGAACATCGGGAAAGGAGGGTCCTGAGCAATGCCGCGCCCGGCGCCGAATGGCGAAAAAATGGGCAGGAAACGAAGCCTGCTAGCCTAGCAACCGCCCCCCCGCCGGGCAAGGAAAATTCTCGTAAAACCGAGGCTGCGCGGGCGTTTCGGCCAGCCCCGGTACACGTTCGGTTCTGGCCCCCGGCGCCATCTGCCGGTAACCTTTGCGCCGTGGCGCCTCCGTCGCCGCCCCGCGCGCCCGTCCGTGCCGCCGGGACATCCCCTCCTCGCTACAGGCTCAAGCACCCCGATGTCCGCCCTGATCTGCGGTTCCCTCGCGTTTGACACCATCATGGTGTTTCCGGACCAGTTCAAGAACCACATCCTGCCGGACAAGGTGCACATCCTGAACGTGTCGTTCCTGGTGCCGCGCATGCGCCGCGAGTTCGGCGGCTGCGCCGGCAACATCAGCTACAACCTCAAGCTGCTGGGCGGCCATCCTGTGCCGATGGCGACCGTTGGCCAAGATTTCGGCCCTTATCGCAGCCATTTCGAGGCAGAAGGCATCGACCTGTCGCAGGTCCGGGTGATCGACGAACTGTTCACCCCGCAGGCGTTCATCACCACCGACCACGACAACAACCAGATCACCGCCTTCCATCCCGGCGCGATGATGCGCAGCCACGAGAACCACGTGAAGGACGTGCCGGGGGTGAGCTTCGGCATCGTCGCCCCGGACGGGCGCGACGGCATGATCCAGAACGCGGCCGAGTTCCGCGAGGCCGGCATCCCGTTCATCTTCGACCCGGGCCAGGCCATGCCGCTGTTCAACGGCGAGGAGCTGCGCGACTTCATCGAGCAGGCCGACTACGTGGTGGTCAACGACTACGAGTCCAACCTGCTGCAGCAGCGCACCGGCTGGACCGAGAAGGACATCGTGCAGCGGGTGAAGGCCTACATCGCCACCCAGGGCCCGAAGGGCGCGCACATCCACACGCCGGGCAAGAGCTACCACATCCCGCCGGCGCACGAGCGCCGCGTGGTCGACCCGACCGGCTGCGGCGACGCCTTCCGCGCCGGGCTGATCTTCGGCATCGAGAAGGGCTACGACTGGGTCACCATCGGCCGCATGGGCAACCTGATGGGCGCATTGAAGGTCGAGCACCCCGGCACCCAGAACCAGCGCTTCGACTTCGCCGAGTTCAACGAGCAGTTCAAGCAGCAGTTCGGCTATTCGCTGTAGCGCGGCCGGCCCGCCGTGCGGCGGCGTGGGGCCGGCGCGGCATGGCTAGCGCCCGTAGACCTGCTCGGCCGGTGCCACCGTGGACGGCGGCCGCAGCGCGAAATAGGCCGCCTGCCCCGGGTAATCGAGCACCATGCGGAAGTAGCGCAACGCCGAGCCGCCGATCGCGCCCTCCACCGGCGCATCGGTCATGCTGGACATGTACTCGGTGAAGTTCGCATCCGCGCGCATCGCGAACCAGACCGGCCCGGTGGCGAGCCCGGCGATCTCCACCCGCGGGACCCGGATCATCGGCTAGGCGTGCGTGCCCGGCCGATCGCCGTCCTCGACCACCGGCCAGTCCGGGTGCCGCGCACGCCAGCGCTCGAAGCGCGTGCGGGTGATGAAGCTGCCCGCCACCTCCGTTCCGGCAGGCAGGCCGAAGACCGACGCCGCCCCGTCCGCCAGCGTCAGGGTGGCCCCGGTATCGAGCAGCATCGGCACCTGTTCCCCGTCGATCCCGACCGCGATGCGCGGCCAGTACATGTGTTGCGCCGGCCGCATCGTCATCGCCACGCGCGCCATGCCCGCCGGCACCGTCCCCGCCGGCAGCAGCGCCAGGGTGCGCGCGCCGTAGTCGAACGCCCACACCCGCGCGGCGAACCAGCGGCTGCCGAGGAAGCCGTCGGCCGACGCCCGGCCGGCGGCCACGGCCAGGCGGTTGTCCAGCCACGGGTCGGCCTCCGGGGCCGGGATGGCCGCCCCCGGGGCGAACGCCGGGAATGCGGCGGTGGGCTGCGGCCCGCCCTCGCCGTCCACGTCGGGGCCGGGAACCAGGCGCAGGCGTGCCGCGGTCTCGGCGGGCACCATGTTCCAGCCGCCGCCGCTGTCGGTGTAGAAGCGCACGCGGGTGCCGTCGGCCAGGCGCGGGACGACGAACACCCGGTCGTTGACGAACTCGGCCGGCAACGGTTGCGGTTGCGGTTGCGGCGACTCGCCGGCACCGGCGGCACCGGCGGCACCGGCGGCACCGGCGACGGCCAGCAGCGCCGCCCAGGCCAGCGCAAGCCACCGCCCCGGCCTGGCCCGCCCCGCGCCGGCCGCCGGGCGCCGGCTCATTTCCACCCCGGCATCTGCGCCGGATCCAGGCCGCCGGTCTCGAACACCACGCTGCGGGTGCCCCCGGCCTTGACCGGGAACGCGATCGTCAGCGCGCGTGCCTGCCGCGCCAGCTTCCACAGGGCCTTGTCGTCGTCGATGAACATGGCGATGGCCTCGCGGGTGTCGGGGCGGTTGGCGGCCATCGGCCGGGCCTTGCCGCCGTCCACGGCGACGGTGACGCTGCAATGGCCGTAGCAGGCCTTGGCGAAATCGCCCTTCTCCAGCACCAGGTAGGCGCTGCGGCCCCATGCGGGGTGGTCGCGGAACACCAGCCGCACCTGGCTGGGGCCGGAGCCGTCCACGTCCACGCGTTCCTTGCCGTAGATCAGCGCCGAGCGCTGGCTGCCGCCCTTCTCGGGCACCTGCGAGTACTGCCACAGCCCTTGCAGGCGGCGCTGCTCGCGCGCGGCCTCGCCCTTGGCCTTGACCTCGGCGTAGCCCGGCGCGATCCGCTGCGCCGCGGCGGTGCCGGCGTACTGGTCCAGCAGCGCCGCGCCGTGCACGCGGGCGCGCTCCCAGTCCTGCGCCTGCACCGCGCTGTCGTACTGGCGCGCCACCTCGTCGGCCTGCTGTTCGCGCGCCTGCGCCTGGGCGGCCTGCGCGGCCTGGCGTTGCGCTTCGTGGTCGGTGCAGGCCGCCAGGGCCAGGACACAGGCGAGGATCGGCGGCAGGCGTTTCATCGGGTCTCCCTCGGATTTCACCGCGGCACGGCAATGGAGGCCATCGTCCACGCCGCTTCGCCGCGACGCAACCCGACGGACAGCACGCTTGACTTGCACACCGCAGTACGCCCCTGCCCCGGCCCGGGCGGGTGGCCGCGCCGCCCCGCCGATCCCGATGCAGGACCCGTGCAGTGCCGGATCCGCGGGAAACAGGCACCCGGAAAAGCGGAAGGCGGGCCAGGGCCCGCCTTCCGCGCATTCCTGCAAACCGGTGGCAAGGCCTACCGGGCGCTGCCCGCGCCGGCCTTGTCGAGCATCTCCTGCACCGATCCGGTGGTGATCGGGTGGTAGCCCGGCTTCGCCTTGGCAAACGCCTCGCGGGCGAAGGCCAGGCCGTCGGGGGTCTTCACCAGCTCGGCGTAGATCGGCAGGATCAGCTTGCGCCGGCCGACCTTCTCGATGAACGCGCCGGCCGCCGGCCACGCCTGCGTGTAGCCGCTGCGGATCGCCAACGGGTACCAGCGCATGGCGATCTCGCCGTTGGCGGTGCCGGTGAAATGGTAGGCCTGGTCCAGCTGCGCCAGCTGCTCGGGCTTGAGCGTGGCGCCCATGCCCTCCAGGAAGTGCACCCATTCCTGGGTGGTCCATCCGTCGGTCACCTGGCGGGTCGGCAGCTTGCCGCTGCCGGCCCAGGCGATGCGCGCGGTATCGACGATGGAGAAGTTGCGCGACTGCGCCTTCTGCGCGAAGGCCGGGATGCCCGGCTGGTCGAGCCAGGCGTCCAGCTCGGCCTGGGTGACCACGTTCGGGTGCTTGGCCAGCAGGTTCTTCTGCAGGTAGTCGACGAAGTCGTCGGTGGTCGCGCTCTGGAAGGCGTGGCTGTCGAACCAGCCGCGCAGGAACGGATCGAACACCTCGCGGCCGAAGCGCTGCTCGAGGAACTGCAGGAACCAGGCGCCCTTGACGTAGGCGATCTCGCTCAGCGCATCGTCCGGGTCGCGGCCGTCCAGCGGCGGCAGACGCAGCAGCTGCGCGTCCTTGGGCAGGTCCTGGAGCTCGTTGGCGGCCAGCCCGCTCTGGTCGATCTGGCGCTCCATCTCGGCCATCTCCTTGCCGTACAGCGCCTCGGTGATGCGGCCCTGGACGTAGGTGGTGAAGCCCTCGTTGAGCCAGATGTCCTTCCAGCTGGCGTTGGTCACCAGGTTGCCCGACCAGCTGTGCGCCAGTTCGTGCGCCACCAGCGACACCAGCGACTTGTCGCCGACGATCACCGTGGGCGTGGCGAAGGTCAGGGTCGGGTTCTCCATGCCGCCGAACGGGAACGAGGGCGGCAGCACCAGGATGTCGTAGCGGCCCCAGCGGTAGGGCCCGTACAGGCCCTCGGTGGTGGCGATCATCTTCTCGGTGTCCTCGAACTCCTTGGCCGCCTTGCCGGCCATCGCCGGCTCGGCCCACACGCCGCTGCGCGGGCCGGTGGGCGCGAACACCAGGTCGCCGGCGGCGATGGCCAGCAGGTAGGACGGGATCGGGTGCTCCATGCGGAAGCGGTAGTCGCCGGTGCGCTTGGCCGCCGGATCGCTGTTGGCGCTCATCAGCACCATCACGTCGGGCCGGCTGGTGATGTGCGCGCTGTAGGTGAAGCGCACCCCCGGGGTGTCCTGCAGCGGCACCCAGCTGCGGGCATGGATCGCCTCGGACTGGCTGAACATGAAGGGCAGCTTCTTGCCCTCGGTCATCGACGGCTCCAGCCATTGCAAACCGGAGGCCTGCGGCGAGGTGTGGTAGGTGACCCGCACTTCCGGGTTGCGCTGCGGCACCGCGATGGTCAGCTTGCTGCCCAGGACCTTGTCGGCCGGGGCCAGCTGGTACTGCAGCGGCACCCAGCCGCTGCCGCCGGCGTCGCCGCCCTCGACCTTCTCGATGGCCAGGTCGCGGGTATCCAGCACCAGGTCGGTGGCCTTGGGGTCCTTCCAGTCGAGCGTGTAGGTGGCGGTGCCGGACAGTTCCTTGGCGTCGAAGTCCAGCTTCAGGTCCAGCGCCAGGTCGCGGATGACGACCTTGTCCGGCTCGGCATAGGAACTCTCGTCGTGGGTACGGGCAGGTTTCACGGCAGCGGCCTTGGCGGCGGGGGGCAGCGGCCTTGGCGGCGGGGGGCGCGGGGGCGGCGGCCGGCGCGGCGGCCTCCTTGGAGCAGCCGGCCGCGAACACGGCCGCGCAGCACAGCGGGAACAGGAACGAACGCATCGGGGACTTCCAGCGGGACGAAACCACGAGTTTACCGCGCCGTTCCCGCCCCGCCCGCGGCGGCGCTCAGCCGTCGCGGCAGACGTCGACCCAGGCGGCGGCGGCCAGCTCGGCCAGCCGCTGCGGCGGCAGGCGCACCGCGCCGTGGGTGGAGCCGGCCGCGGGAATCACGTCCGCGTAGGCGCGCAGCGAGACGTCGCAATGCACCGGCAGCGCCGTGGCCAGCCCGAACGGGCACGCCCCGCCGACCGGATGGCCGGTCAGGCTCCAGCACCCGCGCCGGATCGAGCATGTGCGCCTTGCCGCTGAAGCACGCCTTCATCTTGGCGTTGTCGATGCGCCGGTCGCCGCCGGCAACAGGAAGGCCTGGCCGCCGACCTCGAAGGCCAGCATCCTGGCGATCTGTCCCGGCACCACGCCGTGCTGGACGGCCGCCTCGGCCACGCTGGCACCGGCGCCCGGGGTCTCGATGATCGCCAGGTCCGGCGCCGCCTGCGCCAGGTGCGCGCGCACCGAGGCCAGGCCCATCGCTCAGATCCTGTAGCCGGAGTGGATGGCGACGATGCCGGCCGACAGGTTGGTGTAGTGGCAGCGCTCGAAGCCGGCCTCGGTCATCATCGCCTTGAGCTGCTCCTGCGGCGGATGCTTGCGGATCGACTCGGCCAGGTACTGGTAGCTGTCGGCGTCGTGGGCGAACAGCCGCCCCAGGCGCGGCAGCACCTTGAAGGAGTGGAAGTCGTAGATCGGCTTGAACCAGTCGAGCTTGACCTCGGAGAACTCCAGCACCCGCGCCTGGCCGCCGACCTTCAGCACGCGGTACATCTCGCGCAGCGCGGCGTCCTTGTCGGTGACGTTGCGCAGGCCGAAGGCGATCGTCACCAGGTCGAAGCTGGCATCGGGGAACGGCAGCGCCTCGGCGTTGCACTGCACGTAGTCCAGCCCGGCCACCAGGCCGCGGTTGGTGAGCCGGTCGCGCCCGACCGAGAGCATGCCGGCGTTGATGTCGCCCAGCACGATCTCCCCGTCCGCGCCGACGCGCTCGTGCAGCAGCGCGGCGATGTCGCCGGTGCCGCCGGCCAGGTCCAGCACCCGGTCGCCCGGCTTGACCTGCGCGGTGGCCACGAAATAGCGCTTCCACGCCCGGTGGATGCCCAGGCTCATCAGGTCGTTCATCAGGTCGTAGTTGCGCGCGACCGAGGTGAACACGTGGCCGACCAGCTTCTGCTTTTCCCGGGCGGGAACGTCGCGGAAACCGAAATGGGTGGTACCGCGCTCGTAGGGGGATTCGCTCATGGGCCGATTATCGCATCGCCGGCACGGCTTCGGCGCGCCCCGCGCCGCGTGCCCTGCGGCGGGTTGTCGCGACCGGCGCCGGGCTTGATCGGCGTCAAGACGGCATCTAGTGGTCGGATCGATAGTTCTCCACCAGATATTGTGGAAACGCAGACCATGCTCGCTCCCAAGGACAGCACCGCCACCGCCCCGCGGGTCGATCCGGTGGCCACCATCGAGGAATACCTGGACCAGGCCGACTGGCGGGTCAACGCCAATGCCAACCAGGGCTATTCGCTGGGCGGCCTGATCCTCAACGGCGCCGGCAAGCTGATCGCCAACTACTGGCTCTCGCATGTCTACCCGGCGCAGGTCGGCCGGGCCCACCGCGACGGCGACCTGCACATCCACGACCTGGACATGCTGTGCGGCTACTGCGCCGGCTGGTCGCTGCGCACGCTGCTGCAGGAAGGGTTCAACGGCGTGCCCGGCCAGGTCGAGGCGGCGCCGCCGCGGCACATGTCCTCGGCCGTCGGCCAGATCGTCAACTTCCTCGGCACGCTGCAGAACGAATGGGCCGGCGCGCAGGCGTTCTCCTCGTTCGACACCTACATGGCGCCGTTCGTGCGCAAGGACGGCATGGCCTATGCCGAGGTGCGGCAGAACATCCAGGAACTGGTCTACAACCTCAACGTGCCCTCGCGCTGGGGCACGCAGACGCCGTTCACCAACCTCAGCTTCGACTGGACCTGCCCGGCCGACCTGCGCGGGCAGGTCCCGGTGATCGCCGGCCAGGCGATGCCGTTCGCCTACGGCGAGCTGCAGGCCGAGATGGACCTGGTCAACCGTGCCTACATCGAGGTGATGGGCGCCGGCGATGCCAGGGGCCGGGTGTTCACCTTCCCGATCCCGACCTACAACATCACCGCCGACTTCCCGTGGGAATCGGAGAACGCGCAGGCGCTGTTCGAGATGGCCGCCAAGTACGGCCTGCCGTACTTCCAGAACTTCATCAATTCCGAACTCGATCCGGGCATGGTGCGCTCGATGTGCTGCCGCCTGCAGCTGGACCTGCGCGAGCTGCTCAAGCGCGGCAACGGCCTGTTCGGCAGCGCCGAGCAGACCGGCAGCGTCGGCGTGGTGACGATCAACTGCGCGCGCCTGGGCTACCTGCACCGCGGCGACGAGGCGGCGCTGCTGGCGCGCCTGGACGAATTGCTGGAGCTGGGCGTGCGCAGCCTGGAGCTCAAGCGCGCCCGGGTGCAGGACCTGATCGACCGCGGCCTGCTGCCGTACACGCGCCGCTACCTGGGCACCTTGCGCAACCACTTCTCCACGCTGGGCGTGAACGGCCTCAACGAGATGGTCCGCAACTTCAGCGGCGACCGCCTGGACATCACTGCCGAAGCCGGCCGCGCCTTCGCCCTGCGCCTGCTGGACCACGTGCGCGCGCGCATCGTCGCCTTCCAGGAACGGACCGGCCATCTGTACAACCTGGAAGCCACCCCGGCCGAAGGCGCGACCTACCGCTTCGCCCGCGAGGACCGCCGGCGCTGGCCGGACATCCTGCAGGCCGGCACCCCCGCGCAGCCGTACTACACCAACTCCTCGCAGCTGCCGGCGGGGTGGACCGACGATCCGTTCGCCGCGCTGGAGCACCAGGAGCCGCTGCAGGCGCGCTATACCGGCGGCACCGTGCTGCACCTGTACATGGCCGAGCGCCTGTCCAGCGGCCGTGCCTGCCGCGAGCTGGTGCGGCGCGCCCTGACCCGCTTCCGCGTGCCCTACCTGACCGTCACCCCGACGTTCTCGATCTGCCCGGTACACGGCTACCTCGCCGGCGAGCATGAATTCTGCCCGCGCTGCGACCAGGCCCTGCTGGCCCGCAGGCGCGATGCCGCGGCCTGACGCCTTCCCCCCCCCTTCCCCACCAGGAGCATCGCCATGTCCGAGACCGTTCCCTCCACCCCGGTGCTGCGTGCAGAGGAACGCCAGCGTTGCGAGATCTGGACCCGGGTGATGGGCTACCACCGCCCGGTATCCAGCTTCAACGCCGGCAAGCGCGGCGAGTACGCCGAGCGCGTCTGCTTCGTCGAGCCCGCGACGACCGGCGCGCGCGGCACCGGGCCGGCATGATCCGCATCGCCGGCCTGGTGCCGCTGACCAGCCTCGACCTGCCCGGCCGGCTGGCGGCGGTGCTGTTCCTGCAGGGCTGCCCGTGGCGCTGCAGCTACTGCCACAACCCGCACCTGCAGCCGGCACGCGCCGCGCCGGGGCCGGACTTCGCCGCCGTCCTGGATTTCCTGCGGCGGCGCCGCGGCCTGCTCGACGGCGTGGTGTTCTCCGGCGGCGAGCCGACCCTGCAGCCGCGGCTGGCACGGGCGGTGGCCGCGGTCCGCGCGCTGGGGTTCCAGACCGCGCTGCACACCGCCGGCATGTACCCGCGGCGGCTGGCCGCCGTGCTGCCGCACCTGGACTGGGTCGGCCTGGACATCAAGGCGCCCGCGGCGCTGCACGCGGCCGTGGTCGGCCGCGCCCACGGTGCCGCGCCGGCCCTGCGCAGCCTGCAGCTGCTGCAGGACAGCGGCGTGGACTACGAGTGCCGCACCACTTGGTCGCCGACGCTGTACCCGGAAGCGGCGCTGGTCGAGCTGGCGCGCGGGCTGGCCGCGCGCGGCGTGCGCCGCTGGGTGCTGCAGGCGCTGCGTCCCGGTCCCGGCCACGCCCCGGACGGGCTCCCGCCGGACCTGGCGCGGCTGTCCGCCCTCGTCCCCGGCTTCGAGTACCGGCCGGCCTGAAGCTTCCCGCGCGGCGCCTTGCCGCGGCGGGACGACCGCAGCAGACTGGTGCCCCCACTTTCCCACGTTCCCGCGTCCATGACCGCCATCCCCGACTACCGCGCCATGCTCGACACCGCCATCGCCGAGGCCCGCAAGGGGCTGGCCGAGGGCGGCATCCCGATCGGCGCGGCGCTGTACGGCGGCGACGGCCAGGTGCTCGGCTGCGGCCACAACCGCCGCGTGCAGGAAGGCGACCCGTCCGTGCACGGCGAGACCGACGCCTTCCGCAAGGCCGGCCGCCAGCGCTCCTACCGCGACACGGTGATGGTCACCACGCTGGCGCCGTGCTGGTACTGCAGCGGCCTGGTGCGCCAGTTCGGCATCGGCACCGTGGTGGTCGGCGAGTCGCGCACCTTCCAGGGCGGCATCGACTGGCTGCGCGAGAACGGGGTCAAGGTCGTCGACCTGGACAGCCAGGAATGCGTGGACCTGCTCGGCGGCTTCATCGCCGCCCACCCCGAGGTCTGGAACGAGGACATCGGCGAGGATTGAGGCGAGGGGCCGGCGTGCCGCGCGGGCACGCCGTTCCGGGCCGTCCCGGGGCCGATATCGCCCGCCTTGGCCGGTGACAGAATGACGGGATGTCCTCCACCATCACCGCCGCCGATGTGACCGATCCCGATCCCCAGGCATTCGTTCCCGCCTGCCGGGCGGTGGTCCGCGCCGGCACGCTGATGGCCTCGGCCGGCACCGGCGCGTACCGCGTCAAGGAAGCGATGAACCGGGTCGGGCGGGCGCTGGGCCTGGACAGCGTGCAGGCCGAGGTCACCCTCAACACCGTGGTCGCCACCTGCGCCCGCGGCGAACGCAGCCACACGCTGGTGGGCACCATCCCCGCGGTGAGCGTGAACGCCGGGCGCATCGGCGCGCTGGAGACGCTGTCGCTGTCCACCCGCCCGGGCATGGGCGTGGCCGAGGTCGAGGCCGGGCTCGACGCCATCGCCGCCGCCCCGCCGCGCTACGGCCTGGCGGCCACCGCGTTCGCCGCCATGGCCGCGTGCGGCGCGTTCTGCTTCCTCAACAACGGCGGCTGGATCGAATGCCTGGGCGCCGCCGCCGGTGCCGGCGCCGGGCAATGCCTGCGTGCCGCGCTCGCGCGGCGCCGCCTCAACCAGCTCGGGGTCGCGCTGCTCGCCGGCATCGCGGCCTGCATCGTCTACCTGGCGCTCACCGGGCTGGTCATCTCGCTGGGCTACACCACGCCGCGCCACGATGCCGGCTACACCTCCGCGGTCCTGTTTCTCATCCCGGGCTTCCCGCTGATCACCGCCGGGCTGGACCTGGCGCGACTGGATTTCAGCGCCGGCATCTCGCGCCTGACCTACGCGGTGCTGATGGTCACGGTGGCCTCGATCAGCGCGTGGACCGTGGCCGACTTCGTGCACCTCACCCCGCAGGTGGCGCCCCCGCTGGAGCTGGCGCCGGCGCTGTCGCTGGTCCTGCGGCTCGCCGCGAGCTTCGTCGGCGTCTACGGCTTCGCCTCGATGTTCAACACCCCGCCGCGCGTGGCCCTGGGCGCGGCGGCGATCGGCATGGTCGCCAACACCCTGCGGCTGTACCTGGTCGATGCCGGGTTGCCGCTGCAGGCGGCCGCGCCCTGCGCGACGCTGCTGGTCGGGCTGCTGGCCACCGTGGCCTCGCCGCGGCTGCGCTGCCCGCGCATCACCCTGACGGTGCCGGCGGTGCTCATCATGATCCCCGGCACCACTGCGTACCGCGCGCTGGTCTACGGCAACCTGGGCATGCCGGTGGAGGCGATGAGCAATGCCTGGCTGGCGGTGTTCGTCGTGGCCGGCATCGCCATCGGCCTGGCCGCCGCGCGCATGCTCACCGACCGCGTCTGGGCCTTCGAGGGACAGACACCGGGCACGCCGCCGCCCGGGCGCGGGACGCGCTGAGCCTTCCCGGCATGGCGATCGCCGCAGCTGCCCGCGGCCCTGGCCGGTAGCGCCGCAAACGAGCGCCCCGCGGAAACGAGCCCCTCCGCAGAGAACGCTGCCGCAGGGCTCCCGGGCGATCCCGCCCGCCGCCGCATCGAGCAGCAAGCGGCGGGAGGCCTGCGGGCGCCACCGGGCACCGCGCCGGGCGACGCGCCTCGATCAGAACGTCACCCCGGCCGCCACGACGACGTTGTCGTGGTCGGCCAGCACGTCGTAGCCGTCGTCGTGGAGGTAGCGGGTCCACGCCAGGCTGGCGCTCCAGCGTCCGGCGAACTTCGCGCCCACGCCCAGCACCACGCTCTGGCGGCCGCCGACCAGCGCGCCATCGACCGAGTAGCCGTGCACGTCCTGGCCCCAGGTCAGGCTCGGCGACAGGCTGACCCCGTGCGCCAGCGCGTAATCCAGCTGGCCCTTGATCCGGTAGCCCCAGGCCATCTTGGTGTAGAAGCCGTCGTTGACGCAGCCCCTGGGGTTCTGCACCTCGCCGCAGCTGCCGTCGCTGCCCTGCGGCGAATAGCCCCAGGCGAAGCCGCGGCCGTAGCGCGCCTGCGCCAGCGACGGCAGGTTGACGTGGCTCCACATCGCCTCGGCGGCGAGCGAGCCGGACTGCGCGCCCCAGCGCGGGCCGAGCGTGCGCACCGCGCTGGCCTGGGCCTGGAACTTGCTGAAGCGGTCGTAGCCGCGCAGCAGGAAGCCTTCCGGCTGACCGAGCGTGCGCGCGCCGATCGGGCCGCCGTTGCGGGTCAGCGCGGCGAACATGTCGGCGGTATTGAGCTGCACCGGCATGTTCGGGCTGTAGCTGGCCTCGCCGGCGAACTTCCAGGCGCCCGCCTTGCGCGCGGCGGACAGGCCCGACAGGCGGATGCCGTCCGGGTACTCCCAGGACTCGGTGATCGTGGACAGGCGCTGGGACAGCTGGGCGTAGGCCAGCGGCACGCCGGCCGCGGTCAGGCGATCGACCATGGTCGCATCGGTGCGCGCGCTGTCGGGCGTGGTCGCGTCCAGGATCGGCAGGCGCGCGTTGTAGCGCAGGTGGTACAGGCCGATGTCGGTGCCGCCGTCGGTCTTGTAGTGCAGCGCGAGCCCCCACTGGCCGGAATCGCGGGCCGGACGGTCGGTGCCGCGCGGCAGGTAGGCGCCGGCGTCGTACATGAAGCCGTCGCTGAGCCACTGGCCGGCCCCCGCCGAGTAGGCGTTGATCGGGTAGTAGGCATTGCTCTGCAGCCCCGAGCAACCCGCATCGATGCCCAGGTCGGTGCCGGAGAAGAAAGTGCCGCACGGATCCAGTTCGGTCGGCCGCCACTTCCATTGCCAGAAGCCTTCCACGCTGGCCTTGCCGTCGAGGAAGACCAGCTTGTTCCACACCATCTCCACCGGCAGCTGCGCCTCGCTGGCCGGGTCCACGCCGGGCCGGTGCAAGGTGGTGTAGTCGAACGGGTTGACCTGGTTGAGGCCGTTGAAGAACAGGCCCTCGCCCCATTTCACCCGCTGCCGGCCCACGCGCACGTCCCAGCCGGCGCTCCCGCCCAGGTCGGCGTGGCCGTACACGTAGGCATCCAGCCACATGAAGCCGGAGAAGCGGTTGGACCTGGAGAACCCGGTGTCTTCGAGCGGGGTGTCGGCGCGGAAGCCGTTGGGCACGTTGCCCTGCGGCACGTCGCGCCGTTCCAGCGCGTAGTCGTACCAGGCGCGCGCACTGACGTCGATGCCGATGTTGCCGTACTTCAGGTCCATGCTGCCGAGCACCCGGCCCGGGGCCGAATACACGTCGCCCTTGCCGAAGTTGAGGTTGCCGTCGTCGGAGGTGTCGCTGCCGTCGCCGCCCTTGGCCTTGCCGTCGGAGCGGAAGCCCTTGCCGACCAGGTGCCGCGAGGGATCGGCGGTGCGCACGCCGGCGCCGGCGGTGGCGCGCAGTTTCCAGCTGCCCTGCACCTCGCCGTCGGCCAGGGTGAAATCGCCGGCGAGGGCGGGTACGGCCAGCGGCAGGATGCCGGCCAGCAGGGTCAGGCGCGGCCAGGTACCGGTCTTGGGAACGGACATGCGTCTATGAAATGGGAAAGGGAACGCGGCGATATACCTGCTCCGGGCGCGCAATGCGAATCCGGTTGCATCTGCGATCGTTGCAACGGAAATCGGCACCGGCCGTTCCCGCGGCGCGCCGCTGGTCTTAGTCTTGTCGCTTCCCCCGCTTCCGCGCGTGCCCGCCATGCCCGACCGCCCCGCTTCCGCCGTACGCACGCTCACCCTCGCCATCGTCAGCCTGCAGGGCAGCATCTGGCAGGGCGCGGTGCGCGAGGCGAGCTTCCCGGGGCTGATGGGACGGTTCGGCATCATGGCGCGCCACCTGCCGATGCTGTCGATCCTGCGCGAGGGCCTGGTGCACATCGTGCCGGCCGAGGGCGAGCCGCTGGACGTCTACGTCTCCGGCGGCTATGCCGAGGTCCAGCCCGGCCGCGTCGTGGTGATGGCCGACATGGCCGAGCGCGGCTCGGACGTCGATGCCGCCCATGCGCGCACCGCGCGCGAGGCCGCCGCCTCGCCGGTGGCGGCCACCTTCACCGATGCGGCCTACCTGCGCATGCATGCCGAACTGGTGCGCCGCTACGGCTCGCGCCTGTACGGCCGCGGCTGAGGCACTGCCGCACACGCAGCGGCCGCCCGCAGGCGGCCGCCGGTCATGCCGGGCGCGGCGCGCTCACCAGAAGCCGAGCAGCTTCCACCACAGGCTGCCGACGATGGTGTACACCACCAGTTGCAGCACGCACATCACGAAGCCCACCTGCCACCACTTGCCCATGGTGACGTAGCCGCTGCCGAAGATGATCGGCGAGGTGCCGGTGGCGTAGTGGGTCAGCGCCATCATCGCGGTGGAGCCGGCCACCATGACCAGCATGAACGGGGTCACGTAGTCGGGCGGGATCAGCTGCACGCCCACGGTCAGGAAGGCCAGCATCATCGCGCTGACGTGGGCCGTGGTGCTGGCGAACAGGTAGTGCGAGAACACGAACACCAGCACCAGCAGCGCCGCCGATCCCTCCCAGCCCATGCCGCTGGCCACGATCAGGTCCTTCAGGTGGCCGGAGAACCAGGTGATCACCCCGATCTTGTTGAGCTGCTCGGCCATCATCACCAGCGCGCCGAACCAGATCAGCGTGTCCCAGGCGCTCTTCTCGGACAGCACGTCGTCCCAGTCGATGGTGCCGGTGATGATCAGGATGAACAGGCCGAGGAAGGCGACCACGGTCGGGTCCAGGGTGAAGGCCGCGCCGAAGAGCATCGCCGGCACGTTGGCCCACAGCAGCAGCAGCAGCGCGAAGGTGCCCATCATCACCTTCTCGGCATGGCTGAGCCGGCCCATGCGCCCCAGCTCGCTCTTGGCGAACTCCACCGCGTTGGGCGTCTGCTTCACCTGCGGCGGCGACATCAGGTAGATGACCAGCGGCATCAGGAACATGCACACCAGGCCGGGCACCAGCATGCACACCGCCCACGTGGTCCAGGACAGGTGGAAGTTGCCGCCGGTGGCCTTGGCCACGTAGTCCACGACCAGCGGGTTGGGCGCGGTGGCGGTCAGGAACATGCCCGAGGTGATCGGGTTGGCGTGGTAGTTGACCAGCGCCAGGTAGGTGCCGACCTTGCCCTGGGTGCCCTTCTCCGGGTCCGAGCCGAAGGCGTTGGCGATGGACTTCATGATCGGGTGGACGATGCCGCCGCCGCGCGCGGTGTTGGACGGCGTGAACGGCGCCAGCACCAGCTCGCACACCGCCAGGCCGTAGCCGATGCCCACCGTCTTCTTGCCGAGCAGCGCGATGAACATCAGGCCGATGCGGTTGCCCAGGCCGGTCTTCTTCAGGCCCCGCGAGATCAGGATGGCGACCACGATCAGCCAGATCAGCGGGTTGGAGAAGCTGCTCAGCGCATCGGCGATCGCGCCCTTGGACGAGTCGGACGTCACCTGCGAGAGCGAGACGATGACGATCGCCATCAGCGCCATCACCCCGATCGGCATGACCTTGAGGATGATCGCCACGATGGTGGTCAGGAAGATCGCCACCAGCCCCCAGGCCTTGGGCGTGAGGCCTTCGGGGGTCGGCACCAGCAGCAGCGCGACCAGCACCGCGGTGGTGACGATCGCCGGCACGATGCGGAAGGGAACCGCGGCCTTGAAGTGTTGCAGTGCCGCCTTGAGGCTCGTGGACATGGGGCATGACCTGTGATGGGGAGCGGCCTGCCGGCAGGGGATGCGGCCCGCCCGCGGCGGGAAGCACCCGGCCACCGGCGGGGCAGGCATACGATAGCCGCCTGCGGCGAAACCGCACACTGATCCAGATCATTCCTGCGCCGGGCCGGGCGCGGCCCCTGGCCTGTGCCCGCCGCCGTGCCGGCGGCCACGCGCGCACCGATGGGTGCCGGCGCGGCGTCCGCCGCACCGTGCCTGCCGCCCGCCTGCCGCAGCCATGACGAAGAAAAGGCCCCGCCACAGGCGGGGCCTTCGCGATCCGCGGCACCCCGGCGACCGGCGCCGGCATCCGCCTCAGAGGATATAGCGGCTCAGGTCCGGGTCCTGGACGAGGCTGCCCAGCTGGGCATCCACGTAGGCGCGGTCCACCGTCACCTTCTGGCCGCCGCGGTCCGGCGCCTCGTAGCTGAGCCGGTCGAGCAGGCGCTCGAGCACGGTGTGCAGGCGCCGGGCGCCGATGTTCTCCTGGCGCTCGTTGACCTGGAAGGCGATCTCGGCCAGGCGCTCGATGGCGTCGGCGGTGAACGCCATGTCCACGCCCTCGGTCTTCAGCAGCTCCACGTACTGGCGGGTCAGCGCGGCCTTGGGCTCGGTGAGGATGCGCACGAAGTCGTCCTTGCTCAGCGCGCCCAGTTCCACCCGGATCGGGAAGCGGCCCTGCAGCTCCGGCACCAGGTCCGACGGCTTGGCCAGGTGGAACGCGCCGGAGGCGATGAACAGGATGTGGTCGGTCCTGACCGTGCCGTACTTGGTGGAGACGTTGGAGCCCTCCACCAGCGGCAGCAGGTCGCGCTGCACGCCCTCGCGGCTGACGTCGCCGCCGGACACGCCGGCATCGCCGCGCTTGGCGACCTTGTCGATCTCGTCGATGAAGACGATGCCGTGCTGCTCGCAGGCCTCGATCGCCGCGGCGCGCACGTCCTCCTCGTTGACCAGCTTGGTGGCCTCCTCCTCGATCAGCAGCGGCCGCGCCGCCCTGACGGTGAGCTTGCGGGTCTGCGGCTTGCCGCCGCCGAGGTTGGCGAACATCTGCCGCAGCTGCTGGCCCATCTCCTCCATGCCCGGCGGGGTCATGATGTCCATGCTGACGTTGGCGGCGATCTCCAGCTCGATCTCGCGCCCGTCCAGCTCGCCCTCGCGCAGCATGCGCCGGAACTTGACCCGGGTGTCGTTGTCCTGCGCCGACGGCTCGCTGCGCGCGGCCTGCGCGTCGAAGCCGATGCCCACGCTGCGCCGCGGCAGCAGCGCGTCGAGGATGCGCTCCTCGGCATGCTCCTCGGCGGCGGTGCGCACCCGCGCCTTGGCCTGCTCGCGGTACATCTTGACCGCGGTGTCGGCCAGGTCGCGGATGATCTGCTCCACGTCCTTGCCGACGTAGCCGACCTCGGTGAAGCGGGTGGCCTCGACCTTGACGAACGGCGCGTTGGCCAGCGTCGCCAGGCGCCGCGCGATCTCGGTCTTGCCCACGCCGGTGGGGCCGATCATCAGGATGTTCTTGGGCATCACCTCGTTGCGCAGCTCCGGCTCGAGCTGCATGCGCCGCCAGCGGTTGCGCAGGGCGATGGCGACCGCGCGCTTGGCCTCGTGCTGGCCGACGATGTGGCGGTCGAGCTCCTGCACGATCTCGCGCGGGGTCATGGTGCTGTGGGTATCGGTCATGGCTGCGGGAATGGGCTCATCGAAGGGAGGAAGGGACGACGCGGCGGGGCCGCCGGCCACGTGGCGGCGCGCGGCGGCGCACGCGCGCATGGCCGGCGCGGAAGCTCACAGCTCCTCGACCACCACGTTGCGGTTGGTGTAGATGCAGATGTCGCCGGCGATGCCGATCGCCTCGCTGGCGATGGTGCGGGCATCGAGCTGGGTATGCGCGATCAGCGCGCGCGCGGCCGACAGCGCGTAGGAGCCGCCGGAGCCGATGGCGATGATGCCGTCCTCCGGCTCGATCACATCGCCGGTGCCGCTGATCACCAGCGAGGTCTCCTTGTCGGCCACCGCCAGCAGCGCCTCGAGCTTGCCCAGGCGGCGCTCGGTGCGCCAGTCCTTGGCCAGCTCGACCGCGGCGCGGGTCAACTGGCCGTGCTTTTCAAGCTTCGCCTCGAACAGCTCGAACAGGGTGAAGGCGTCGGCGGCGGCGCCGGCGAAGCCGGCCAGCACCTGGCCGTCCTTGCCCAGGCGGCGCACCTTGCGCGCATTGCCCTTCATCACCGTGTTGCCGAGGGTGACCTGGCCGTCGCCGGCGATCGCGACGTGCTCGCCGCGGCGCACGCAGATGATGGTGGTGGCGTGGAAGACGTTGGGATTCTGGCTGGGGTCCATGCGCTGCTCCGTGTGGTGCTGCCGATCTGGGGACCGCGCGCGGGCGATTCAAGCCCGCGCTCGCGGCCCCCGCGTGGTGCGTCGCGCCAAGACATCGGCGCCGGCGTCCCTACAATCGGCCAGGTGCCCCACGCCCGGGTCCTGCCAGCGTCGCCCCGCGACGGCGGCAGCGGCCCTCACCCCGCACGGGAGCCGCGCATGTTCATCAGGCAACTCAGCTACCTGGTCGCCCTTTCGCGCGAGAAGCACTTCGGCCGCGCCGCCGAGGCCTGCCACGTCTCGCAACCGGCGCTGTCCAATGCGATCCGCGGCATCGAGGCCGAACTCGGCATCGCCATCGTCAACCGCAACCATCGCTTCGAGGGCTTCACCGAGGACGGCGAGCGGGTGCTGGCCTGGGCGCGCCGCGTGCTCAAGGACTGCGAGGGCCTGCGCCAGGAGGCGCGCTCGCCACGCGACAGCCCCAGCGGCGTGCTGCGCCTGGGTATCATCCCCGCCTCGGTGCCGATCGCACCGCGGCTGACCCAGGCGTGCCTGCACCGCCACCCGCGCATCCGCCACGAGATCCGCACCATCGCCGCCAGCGAGATCCTGCACCGGCTGCAGCGCTTCGACATCGACGTCGGCCTGACCTACCTGGACGACGAGCGCCTGGGCGATTTCGACACCCTGCCGGTGTTCAGCGAACGCTACGTGCTCGCCGCCGCCAGCACCGCCGCCTTCGACGGCGCGCGCTGCGTCAGCTGGTCGGAGGTCGCCGACCTGCCGCTGTGCCTGTTCGGCACCGACATGCAGTGCCGGCGCGGCATCGACGCGGCGTTCGCGCGCGCCGGGCGCGAGGTGGTGCCGCGGCTGGAGAGCGATTCGATGACCTCGCTGTGCGCGCACGTGCACGGCGCCGGCCTGTACAGCGTGCTGCCGCACAGCGTGCTGTGCCTGCCGATCCTGGCGATGCCGCTGGCGATGATCCCGATCGTGCCCGAGCTGCACCGCACGATCGGCCTGGTGATGGCGGCGCGGCAGCCGCGCGGGCGGGTGCTGCAGGCCGCGCTGGACTGCTTCGCCGGCGTCGACCTGCAGTACCACGTCGATACCCTGCTCGGCGAGGAAGCCGGCAGCGCCGCCTGCCCGCTGGTGGACTTCGGCCGCACCTGAGGCGGCCGGCGCCGGGATGCGCCGGCCGGTCCGCGCTCAGAGGAAGCCGGCCACGCTCTGCAGGGTGCGGTACACGCCCCAGGCGATGGGCAGGCCCACCGCCAGCCAGGCCAGCAGCAGCGCCAGGCGCTGGCCGCCGGAAGTCGCCGCCGCCGCGGCAGCCGGCGCCTGCTGCGCGACCGTGGCCGCGGCCACGCGCAGCGGTTTGTCCTCGCGCGCCAGTTCCTCCTCGCCCATGAAATGGCGGCGATCGACCGGCCGCACCAGCAGGTTGCACACCAGTCCCACCAGCAGGAAGCCGACCAGGATGTACATGGTCTGGTTGTAGACCTGGTCGCGCGGCGTGCCCAGCGACAGCTGGTAGTCGCGCATGTAGTTGATCACCACCGGGCCGACGATGCCGGCGGTGGCCCACGCCGTCAGCAGGCGGCCGTGGATGGCGCCGACCATCTGGGTGCCGAACAGGTCGGCCAGGTATGCCGGCACGGTGGCGAAGCCGCCGCCGTACATGCTGACGATCACGCAGAACGCGGCCACGAACAGCAGCTTGTTGCCGGCCCCGGCGATGGACGGGATGCTGGCGTACAGCAGCGCACCGATCACGAAGAACAGCGCATAGGTCAGCTTGCGGCCGATGCGGTCGGAGATCGAGGCCCAGGCGAAGCGACCGCCGATGTTGAACAGGCTCAGCAGCGCGGTGAAGCCGGCCGCGGCCGCGGCCAGGGCCTTGAGCTGCTCGCCGTCGAGCGCGCCGAACGGCTTGTGCACGCCGATCAGCTCGCCGCCGAACACCTCCTGCAGCATCGGGCTGGCGATGCCGAGCACGCCGATGCCGGCCGACACGTTCATGCACAGCACCATCCACACCAGCCAGAACTGCGGAATGCCCCAGATGCGCCGCACGTGCACGTGGCCGCGGGCGATCATCGCGTTGGCCGCGGCATCGGCCGGCGGCGGGCTCCATCCCGGCGGCGTCCAGCCCGGCGCCGGCACCCGGTAGCCGAACGCGCCGCCGAGCATGAACGCCATGTACACCAGTCCCATCACCACGAACGTCGGCGCCACCCCGACGTCGTGCGCGTTGGCGAAGTGCGCCATCAGGGCGTTGGCCAGCGGCGAGCCGATCATGGCGCCGCCGCCGAAGCCCATGATCGCCATGCCGGTGGCCATGCCGCGGCGGTCGGGGAACCACTTGATCAGGGTACTCACCGGGGAGATGTAGCCCAGCCCCAGGCCGATGCCGCCGATCACGCCCGAGCCCAGCAGCATCAGCCAGAACTGGTGCAGGTGGATGCCCAGTGCCGAGATCAGCATGCCGCCGCCCCAGCACAATGCGCTGACCACGCCGGCCTTGCGCGGGCCGGCGTGCTCCAGCCAGTGCCCCCAGATCGCCGCCGAGGTGCCCAGCAGCACGAAGAACAGCGTGAAGATCCAGCCCAGCGTGGATACCTTCCAGTCGCAGCCGCGGGCGAACAGCTCCTGCAGGAAGCCGCCCGGCGTGCATGGCACCGGTTCGGTGATCCCCACCGCCTGCGACAGCGGCAGCCAGAACACCGAGAAGCCGTAGGCCATGCCGATGCACAGGTGGATCGCCAGCGCCGCCGGCGACACCAGCCAGCGATTGAACCCCGGCGCGGCGACGGTGCGCTGGCGGGACAGCAGCGGCGCGACCGGCGCCGCGACGTCTTGGATCGAGCTCTGCACGTTGGTTTCCTCCCAAGAGGTGGTACACCGATTGCAAACGACCGGCAGGTGCGCCTCAGCCGGATCCGCGCCGCGCCAGCCAGTGCCGGCCGTAGCCGTACAGGCGGCCCAGCAGCATCAGCAGGCACGCCCCGGCCAGCGTGGGCAGCCACAGGAACTCCCAGCCCGGCTGGGCCATGAACACGATCACCGGGTTGCTGCCGGCCGGCGGGTGCATGGTGCCGGTGGCCAGCATCAGCATCAGCGCACAGGCGGCGGTGATGCCCAGCGCCGCCCAGCCCGGGCCGAGCAGGTGCAGCCCGATCAGGCCGACCAGGCTGGCCAGGCAGTGCCCGCCGATGACATTGCGCGGCTGCGAGAACGGTCCGTCGGGAAACGCGAACAGCAACGCGCAGGTGGCACCGAAGGAACCGAGCAGCCAGGGCTGGCCGGTCCAGGCCGCCAGCGCGCCGACCAGCGACAGCGCCAGTGCCGCGCCCAGTCCCGCCAGCGCGATGGCGGCGGGACGGGGGCGCGCGGTGGCCGCGCGCACGGGGCGGGACGATGCGGACATGGCCGGGTCACTTCTTCTGCGAGAACCGGGCCGCTTCCTCCGAGCCGCCGGTGGCATTGCCGGCGCTGTAGGAATGCGCACCGACACCGGCCAGGTGGCCGCCCTGCACGATCAGGTACTCCTCGCGGATCGGCCGGTCCTCGAAGAAGCACTCCAGGATCTCGCGGGTGCCGGCGGCGTAGCGCGCCTGCGCCGACAGCGAGGTGCCGGAGATGTGCGGGGTCATGCCGTTGAACGGCATCGTGCGCCACGGGTGATCCACCGGCGGCGGCTGCGGGAACCACACGTCGCCGCCGTAGCCGGCGAGCTGGCCGCTGCGCATGGCCTCGACGATGGCATCGCGGTCGCACAGCTTGCCGCGTGCGGTGTTGACCAGGTAGGCGCCGCGCTTGAAGAACTTCAGCGTGTCGGCGTTGATCATGTGCTCGGTTTCCGGGTGCAGCGGGCAGTTCAGCGTCACCACGTCGCAGGCGCGCGCCAGGCTCTCCAGGTTCTCGTGGTGGGTCAGGCCCAGCTCCTGCTCCACCTGCGCCGGCAGCCGGTGGCGGTCCAGGTAGTGCAGGTGCACGTCGAACGGCTTGAGCAGGCGCAGCACGCGCAGGCCGATGCGCCCGGCCGCCACCGTGCCCACGTGCATGCCCTCGATGTCGTAGGAGCGCTCCACGCAGTCGGCGATGTTCCAGCCGCCCTTGGCCGCCCACTCGTGCGAGGGCAGGTAGTTGCGCACCAGCGCCAGCATGGTCATCACCACGTGCTCGGCCACGCTGTTGCTGTTGCAGTAGGTGACCTCGGCCACGGTGACGTCGTGGTCCATCGCCGCCTGCAGGTCGGTGTGGTCCGAGCCGATGCCGGCGGTGACCACCATCTTCAGCTTCTTCGCGCGATCGAAGCGCTCGGCGGTCATGTAGGCCGGCCAGAACGGCTGCGAGATCACGATGTCGGCATCGGGCAGTTCGCGGTCGAAGATGTTGCCCGGGCCGTCCTTGCTGGACGTGACCACGAACTGGTGGCCGTTGGACTCCAGGTAGTGGCGCAGGCCCAGCCCGCCTGAGACGCTGCCCAGCAGCTGGCCCGGGGTGAAGTCGATGGCGTGCGGGGTCGGCAGGGTCTGGCCGTCGGGGTAGCGCTCCAGCTTGGGCAGGCCGTCGCGCGGGTAATGGGTGGGATAACCGTCGATCGGATCGTCGTAGAGCACGCAGAGGACTTTGGCCATGGAGGTTCTCCGGTTGGATGGCGGTACCCGGGCGCGTGCGCCGCGGGAGCATGGATCGGACCGAACATGTCGGCGGCGGCCATGCTTGGAGTGGCCTGCGGGCGAATGCCAATCACTAGTCCTGATCCCTCGATACATCCGCTGAATCGAGCGGCGCCGGGCCTTGTTCCGCAAGGCCTGCGTGCCGTTCGGGCCCGCCGCAGCAGCCGCTCGCGGGCAGCGGACCGGGTGTTTTTTGCGGCGATGCACGATGCCTGCCGGGGTAGCAGGACCACGCGCCGTGGCGACTCGGTCGGCGGTCAGCGGTCGGGTCAGGGACACGGCAGTACCGGCGCGCGCTGTGCAGGTGCACATGGGCCACGTGCCGGTCGTGGAGGCAGGCCTGCAGCCAAAACCCACCGCTTCCCGGGCAGACCTCGGCGGCGGCGACCACCCCGGTGTCGTCGCAGGCACGCCGCGAGATCGGCCACGTGGCCACGCCACGCAGTCCCGCATCCGTACACCCGCCGTGCGGCGACTGCACCGCAATGCACACAGATCGGCCCGGCCACGCGACGGGACGGATATGCCGGCAAGGGGCATGGAGCGCGACGGCAACGAGCGATACCGCCGGCCTGCATAGACGGCGCCATCGAATGCCTTGTCCACGCACACCCTTCCTTCCGGCGGGTCGGGCGTGGAACGCCCGCGCGACGGCAGCGGCCGCGCGGGATACGGCACGCGTGCCGTGCGGTGTCATCACGGCGCCCCGAACAGGAAAGCGAAAGGCATGCGGATCGAGCCCAGCGAAAAGGCGGCGATGGGCAGGCACCGGCGGAGGGCGCGGCAACCGGAGCCGCCCTCGCCGTGGCCGCGCGCCGCTGTGCGACCGCGCAGTGCGCCGTGTCGCGCCTCAGCCGTCCTTCTTGCGCCGCGCGCGCGGATGCGCGGCGTCGTAGACCTGGGCCAGGCGCTGGAAATCCAGGTGCGTGTAGATCTGGGTGGTGGAGATGTCGGCGTGGCCGAGCAGTTCCTGCACGCCGCGCAGGTCGCCGGACGATTCCAGGATGTGGCTGGCGAAGCTGTGGCGCAGCATGTGCGGGTGCACGGGCTTGTACAGCCCCTGGCGCAGGGCCAGCTGCTTCACCCGCACCTGTACCGCGCGCGCGGAGATCGGGCCGCCGCCGCGGCCCGGGAACACCGGATCGGCGCCATTGCCGCCGCTTTCGCCCTGCCAGGCCGCCAGTGCCGCGCGGGCATGCGTGCCCACCGGCACCACGCGCTGCTTGTTGCCCTTGCCCAGCACCGTGACCAGGCCGGCCTGCAGGTCCAGGTCGCGCCAGTGCAGGCCGCACAGCTCGCTCAGGCGCAGCCCGGAGGAATAGAACAATTCCAGCAGCGCGCGGTCGCGCAGGCCCAGCGGCGCCTCGGTGGGCAATGCGACCAGTTGCACCGCCTCGTCGGCATCGAGCACCTGCGGCAGCTTGCGCGGCGCCTTGGGGGCGCGCAGCGACGCCGCCGGCGAGGCGGCCAGGCGCCCGTTCCGGAGCAGCCAGGCGTAGAAGCTGCGGCACGCCGACAGGCGGCGCTGCAGGCTCTTGGGCGACAGGCCGCGGCGATGCTCGTCGGCGACGAAGGCGCGCAGCTGCGCCGTGTCCAGCGCTTCGGGCGCCGTACCCGGCGCCTGGCGCCCGGCCCATCCGGCCAGTGCCTCCAGGTCGCGGCGGTAGGCGTCCAGGGTGTTGGGCGACATCCGCCGCTCGACCTGCAGGTGCGCCAGGAACGCGGCGATGGCCGCCGGCGTCTGCGCCTGCCCGGTCGCGTCCACGGCGCGGCCTCAGCCGGCCGCGGCGAAGCGCTGCAGGCCCACCTGGAGCGATTCGCCCATCATGCGCAGGAACAGCGTGCCCATGCCGGGATAGAAGCGGTTGGGATCGCGGCTGCCCACCGCCAGCAGGCCGGTGCCGGGCAGCGGCACCAGCGCGGTGGACTGCACGTCGAGGGCGTCCTCGCCGTACAGCAGCGCGTTCTTGTCGGCGTGCAGGCGCCCGCACAGCGGCTCGTCCTCGCGCAGGCAGTCGCGGAACGGGGTCAGGCGCGCGTCGTCCTCGGCGATCACCTGCAACCAGGGCGCCTGCAGGCCGGGATCGGCGAACAGCACCAGGCGCACGATGTCGCCGTCGAAATCCTCCTCCAGCGAGGCCACCATCGCACGCACGGTGTCGGCGACGTTGGCCTGGCGCATCAGCGCCAGGGTCAGCTGGTGGGTGCGCACGGCCAGGCGCTCGTTGACCTGGGCGTTGGCGGCCAGCTCGGCCAAGCGGCGCTGCAGCTCGCGGTTCTTGTCGCGCAGCACCTCCAGCTGGTAACTGGCCAGCGAGGCGGTGGGCCCGTCCTCGCGCGGCACCACCAGGGTCAGCGCCAGGTCGGGAAACTGGCGCAGGAAGGTCGGATGGCGGCGCAGCCAGGCGGCCACCTCGTGCCCGCCCGGCTCGGCGGCGCGTTCCTGGAATTCGCTCATGGGTGCCACTCTCCTTCGAAGACGAACGCGGCCGGGCCGGCCATCACCAGTTCGGCATCGTCGGCCGGCCAGCGGATCTGCAGCTCGCCGCCGGGCAGGTCGACGCGCACGTCGCGGCCGACCCGGCCGCGGCGCACCAGCACCGCCACCGCGGCGCAGGCACCGCTGCCGCAGGCCAGGGTCTCGCCGGCACCGCGCTCGTACACGCGCAGGCGCACGTGGCCGGCATCGACCACCTCGGCGAAGCCGACGTTGACCGATTCCGGGAAGGCCGGGTTCTGCTGCATCAGCGGGCCGACGCGGTCCACCGGCGCGGCATCGGCGCGGCCGACCTCGATCACCGCGTGCGGATTGCCCATCGACACCGCGCCGAAGCGCACGCTCTCGCCCTGCAGCGGCAGGAAGTACTCCTCGCGCGGGTGGGCGAAGCCGAGCAGCGGCACCGCCTCGGGCTCGAAGCGCGGCACGCCCATGGCGATGGCGAAGCGGCCATCGCCCAGGTCCTCCACCGCGTGCCGCCCGGCGGGACTGTCGATGGCGAAATGCGCCGCATCGGCAGCCCCGGCGCGGACCAGCCAGGCCGCCACGCAGCGCGCGCCGTTGCCGCACTGGCCGGCCTCGCTGCCGTCGGCGTTCCAGATGCGGTAGGCGGCCACCGCGCCGGCATCGCGCGCCGGCTCGATGGTCAGGATCTGGTCGCAGCCCACGCCGTAGTGGCGGTCGGCCAGGCGCGCGGCGAGCGCGGGATCGGGCGGTGCGCCGCCGTCGCGCAGGTCCAGCACCACGAAATCGTTGCCGGCCCCCTGCATCTTGCTGAAGTGCAGGCGGGCGCCGCCGTTACTGGTCGTCATCGTCGCTACGGTCGCCCTTGTCGGCCGGCGGCTGGGCGTCCTCCGGCTGCAGCGCCTGCTCAGGGGTCTGGGTCGGCGCGGGCGCGGTGGTCTGCACCGGCACCGGCTTCTGCGGCATCACCAGCGGGCCCTTGTTGCCGCAGCCGGCCAGCACCGGCAGTACCGCGGCCAACAGCAGGGGACGAAGCGGGAAACGGAACGTCGTGCTCATGCGCCGAGTATAGCCACTCGCCCGCATGGCCCGCCCCGACTCACCGCCGCGGCGGTTCAGGACGCAGCCACAGCCAGGCCGAGACGAGCGCCATCGGCCCGATCGATACCGCCCACACCCAGGGCCTGGCCACGAACACCAGCACCACCACCGCGCACGCGGCCATCGCCAGCGAGGCCATCCACTTGCCGCGGCGACTGACCGCGCCGTGCGCCTCCCAGTCGGCGATCGCCGGGCCGAAGCGCGGGTGGGTCAGCAGCCGCCGGCGCAGCCGCGGCGAGCCGCGGGCGGCGGCCCAGGCCGCGATCAGCACGAATACCGTGGTCGGCAGGCCCGGCACGAAGATGCCGACGATGCCGGTGACCAGGCTCGCCCACGCCAGCAGCCACCAGGCCCAGCGCAGGCGCACCGGGCGCGTCGCGGCGGGCACCGGCGGGGCCGGCGGCGGCGCGCCCGTGGCGGGATCGGCACGACTTGCCGCCGTGGCCGGCATCCATGTTGATCCGGAACACGATCGGCGCGCGCGCGGTGTCCTGCTCGCGCAGCCGCGCCACCCACTTGGCCGGCTCCCAGTACTGCACCTGCGAGTCCCACAGGCCGGTGCCGACGTACATCGCCGGGTAGGCCTGGCGCCTGACATTGTCGTAGGGCGAGTAGGACAGCATGTAGTCGTAGTACTGGCGCTGCTCGGGATTGCCCCACTCGTCGTATTCGTTGGTGGTCAGCGGGATGGTGGGGTCGAGCATGGTGGTGACCACGTCCACGAACGGCACCTGGGCCACGATCACCCGGTAGTCCTGCGGCGCCTGGTTGGCCACCGCGCCCATCAGCAGGCCGCCGGCGCTGCCGCCCATGGCCGCCACCCGCCCAGGCGCCGCCCAGCCCTGCGCCACCAGCGCCTCGGTCACGTCGACGAAATCGTTGAAGGTGTTCTTCTTGTGCAGCAGCTTGCCGTCCTCGTACCAGGCCCGGCCCATCTCCTGGCCGCCGCGGATGTGGGCGATGGCGTAGACCACGCCGCGGTCGAGCAGGCTCACCGCCGGCAGGTTGAACGCCGGATCGGAGGAAATGCCGTAGCTGCCGTAGGCGTACTGGAACAGCGCCCCGCTGCCGTCCTTGCGGTAGCCCTTGCGGTACGCCAGCGACACCGGCACCCGGGTACCGTCGCGCGCGGTCACCCACAGGCGCTCGGTGACGTAGCGGGAGGGGTCGTAGCCGATCACCGGCTGCTGCTTGAGCTGGCGCCGCTCGCCGGTGGCCACGTTCAGCTCGTAGGTGGTGGCCGGGGTCGTCAGCGAGGTGTAGCCGTAGCGCAGCCACGGCGTGTCGGGCTCGGCATTGACCGCCAGGCCCATCGAATAGGCCGGCTCGTCGGCCTGGACGTAACGCGGTTCCTCCGCGCGCGCCGGCGCGTCCACCTGCGGACTTCCGGGCAGAAGCCGGATGCGCTCCAGGCCCTCCGAACGCTCCTCGATCGCGGTGAAGCCGTCGAACAGCTCGAAACCCTCGATGTACACCGCCGGATCGTGCGCCACCCAGTCGCGCCACTGGCTGCGCGAGGTGGCGTCGCTGGGCGCGGTGACGAGCTTGAAGTTCCGCGCGCCGCCGGCATTGGTGCGGATCACCCAGCGCCCGTCGAAATGGTCGGCGTCGTACTCCACGTCGCGCGCACGCGGCGCCAGCACGGTGAACTGCCGCGGGTCGGCCGCCGGGGCGTAGCGCAGTTCCGAGGACACGGTGCTGTCCACGCCGATGGTGATGTACTTGTCGTCGCGGGTGCGGCCGATGCCCATGTAGAAGCTGTCGTCGTCCTCCTCGTACACGAGCACGTCGTCCGCCGCCGGGGTTCCGAGCACGTGCTTCTTCACCCGCACGGTGAGCAGCGTCTCCGGGTCGTTCTCGACGTAGAACAACGTGCGGTTGTCGTCGGCCCAGACCAGGTCGGGCGACACCCCGGTGATCGCGTCGGCGTAGACCTCGCCGGTCTCCAGGTCCTTGAAGCGCACCGTGTACTGGCGCCGGCCGACGTCGTCCTCGGCCCAGGCCAGGATGCGGTTGTCGCGGCTGACGTCGGCATCGCCGACGTTGAAGTAGTCCTTGCCCGCGGCCAGGACGTTCACGTCCAGCAGCACCTGCTCGGCGGCGAAGTCGCCGGCCGCGTTGGCCTGCTGGATCGACAGCGCGTCCACGCCGGGGCCGTCCTTGCGCCGCGCCTGGACCGGGTAGTCCTTGCCGGCCTCGAAACGGGTGTAGTACCACCAGCCGCGCTCGCGGTAGGGCACCGAGGCGTCGTCCTGCTTGATGCGGCCGACGATCTCCCCGTAGAGCGTGTCCTGCAGCGGCTTGAGCGGAGCCAGCACCTGGTCGGCGTAGGCGTTCTCGGCCTGCAGATGGGCCAGCATCGCCGGCGCCTTGCGCGCGTCGTCGCGCAGCCAGTAGTACGGATCCTCGCGGGTCGCGCCGAACGGGGCCTTCACCGCGTGGGGCTTCTTCGCCGGCTCGGGCGGCGTGGCGGCGGTGGCGGCAAGGGACGTGGCGGAAACGGTCATCAGCGTGGACATCGCAAGAAGGAGAAGGGGATTCATCGATGGGGTTCCTGCATCGGCGGGTCAAGGGCATCCGGGCCCGATGCGGCAGTCTCGGCGGCGACGGTGCCGCAGGCAAGCCGGGCGGCGGGGGATCGGCCTATCATTCGCGCATGGATACCCGCGCCTCCTACGCCGTTCCGCCCGTCCCGCTCGTTCCCTACAGCCAACGCGGCCGGGAGATCGCCCCGTTCCGGGTGATGGAGCTGAGCGCGCGCGCGGCCGAGCTGGAGCGCGCCGGCTTCGACGTCATCCACATGGAGGTCGGCGAACCGGACTTCACCACCGCCGCGCCGATCGTCGAGGCCGGCCGCGCCGCGCTCGCCGCCGGCCGCACCCGCTACACCGGCGCGCGCGGCCTGCCGGAGCTGCGCGCGGCGCTGTCGGGCTTCTACCGCAGCCGCTACGGGCTGGACATCGCCCCCGAACGCATCCTGGTCACTCCCGGCGGTTCGGGCGCGCTGCTGCTGGCCAGCGCCTTGCTGGTCGACCCCGGCAAGCACTGGCTGATGGCCGACCCGTGCTATCCGTGCAACCGCCAGTTCCTGAAGGTGATGGGCGGGGCCGCGCGGCTGGTGCCGTCCGGCCCGGAGAGCGCCTACCAGCTCACCCCGGCGCACGTGGCCGCGCACTGGGACGCCGACACCGTCGGCGCCTTGGCCGCCTCGCCGGCCAACCCCACCGGTACCGTCCTCTCGCGCGCGGAACTGGCGGCGCTGTCGGCGGCGGTGAAGGCGCGCGGCGGCCGGCTGGTGGTGGACGAGATCTACCACGGCCTGACCTACGGCATGGACGCGCCGAGCGTGCTGGAAGTGGACGACGACGCCTTCGTGCTGAACAGCTTTTCCAAGTATTTCGGCATGACCGGCTGGCGCCTGGGCTGGCTGGTGGCCCCGGTCGACGCGGTGCCGGCGCTGGAGCGGCTGGCGCAGAACCTGTACATCGCCCCGTCCACCGTGGCCCAGTACGCCGCGCTGGCCTGCTTCGAGCCGGCCACGATCGAGATCCTCGAGCAGCGCCGCCACGCCTTCGCCGAACGCCGCGACTGGCTGCTGCCGGCCCTGCGCGGGCTCGGCTTCGATATCCCGGTGCAGCCGCAGGGCGCGTTCTACCTGTACGCCGACATCGGTCGCTTCAGCGAGGACGCACAGGCCTTCTGCGCGCACTTCCTCGAGACCGAGCACGTCGCCTTCACCCCGGGCATCGACTTCGGCGACTACCGCAGCCGGCGCCACGTGCGCTTCGCCTACGCCAACAGCCTGAAACGCCTGCAGGAAGCCGTGCGCCGCATCGAGCGCGGGTTGAACACGCTGCCACGCTGAGGTGCAGGCGGTACGCAGGCCGGTCCTGTGAACGACCCGCGGGGAGGCGTCCAGGCGCCAGGAACCCGGGCGGACACAGCCACGCCCGGGCCATCGGCCAGGAGCCGGCTCGACTTCGTCCGGCCCCGGTGCCGCCCCTGGTCAACGCCGGGGCACGATCGCCTCGCCGCTGATCTCCACCCTGCGGTTCGGGGCCAGGCATGCGATCACGTCCGCGCGCTTGGCCTCCGGACATTCGACCAGGGGATCGGCCTCGCCGCGCCCCTCGGCCCGGATCGCCGCCACCGGGACACCGCCCTGGACCAGGTAGTCCACGACCGCCTGCGCACGCTGCCGCGAAAGCTCGAGGTTGTAGGCGTCGGCACCGATGCGATCGGCATAGCCGGCCACGCGGATGGACTGGACCTGGCTGGCGGAGCGGATCGTCTGCTGCAGCCGGTCGAGATTGCCGCGGCCGGCCGGGGTGAGCCGTGCACTGTCGAAGTCGAACAGGGCGTCCGACGACAACCGGATCGGTTCCTTCGGCAACGCCGCCGGCACCGCGACCACCTCGGGCCGCGGTTCGACCCACTGGGCGCAGGCATCCGGCTTCCAGCGGGACGCCTTGGCGATGCCGTCGCGGTCAAACACCACCTGGAACTGGCATTGCTGGTATTCGGGGCTGCCCACCTGCGTGCGGAAGTTGAACAGGTAGTTCCATTCGTGCACGCCCCACATGCCTTCGTTGAAATGGGGGGTGCCGAGCAAGGCCTGGACCTGCGCCTTGTTCATCCCGACGGCGAAGCGCCGCAGGTCGCCGGCATCCACGAAGGTCCCGCCGGCCGGACGGGCTTTCCCGGCCGGCGGGAAGCCGGCCGCGGTATCGCCCGATACCTTGCCGGACGAAGCGCATCCGGCAAGCATGAGCACCAGCATCCCGACCACCATTCCGGCTGGCCCGGGGTACCGGCGAGCGCTATTTGTCTGCATTGGATTCATCTCCTGGATTGGACCAGCTTCGGACACGAGGGCGGGAACGGCATGGAGGCGCCTGGAGGTGGCCAGTGGCCGGACGGGTCCGTCCGGCTCACCGCCCGGAGCGGACTCACCACTGGATTCCGAGGCCGACGGAAACGCCGCCGTCGCCGCGGGTGTTGGTGGTGCCGCTGAGCTTGTAGATCCAGCGGCCGCCTTCGGATACGCCCGAAATGCCGACCGCCATGCCGGCTTCGCCGTTGTAGCCGCCCACCGCGGCCGACGCCATGCTGTGCCCGGGCAGGTAGGCCTGCGGCAGGCCCGCCACCGCCATGGCCGACGCCACGCCGGCCATGGCACGGTTGTCGACCCGGTTGATGTCGCGGTTGATCTGGCTGAATCGCTGGTCGGTATAGTTCTTGGACCAGTCCTGCAGGCCGGCCAGCCCCTGGTTCATCTGCTGCACGTTCACCGCATCGTTGTCGGCCGTGCCCGCCGCGATATTGGTGACCTGGCGATAGTTGCCCTCGCTGCCGACCGATACCGAATTTGCGCGGTCCGCGACCGATCCGGCACCGACGGCCACCGAATTGTCGGCGCTGGCCAGCGCACCGTTGCCCAGCGCCGTGCTGTCGTTGCCCGAGGCCACGGCGCCGGCACCACCGGCCACGGAGTTGTCGCCGCTCGCCGTGGGCCGGCCCTTTCCGTCGCTGTCGTTGGCCTGGAACATGCCGGCACTGCCGTTGATGTTCTGGATCTGCTGGTCGGTATAGGCGTTGGCCTGGGTGATCGCGTAATCGACCCCGCCCTGCAGCTGGCCGACGTTGACCGCGTCGTAGCGATCGGAACCGTCGGCGACGTGGGTCACCTTGCGCTCGGCACCATCGCTGCCCACCGAGACCTCGCCGGCCGAGTTGCTGGTGCCCTCCACGTACGCACCGTCGTAGCCGGTCTGCGCGCCGACACTGGTGCTCGAGCCGGCTCCCAGCGCCACGCTGTTGGCCTGGTCCACGGTCGCGCCCTCGCCGAGCGCCACACCGGCGTCGGCACTGCTGTGGGCGCCGCTGCCCACCGCCACGCTGCCGGCGCCTTCGGCCTTGGCCTCGGGCCCGATGGCCAGGCTGTCGCTTCCGGTCGCTTCGGCCCCGGCCTTGCTCGATTCGACCGACAGGTACTTGCTGTCCGCGGCCGCCGCCTGGAGCTGGTCGATCTGGGTGTTGATGTTGACCAGCGAACTGTTCACGGCACCGAAGGCATCGCCGACGCTGCCATAGCTGCCGCTGCTGGTGCTTCCGTCGGCCCCGACCTGGGTGATCGTGTAGGTCGGCCCCGTCCAGGTGCCGGCGGCACCGTCGTAGCCGGCCCCGCCGCCCAGGTATTCGGCGATCTTGCCGTTGGTGTCGTACAGCTGCGCGCCGTTGACCGCATCGGTGCTGCCCGCCGCGACCGTGCCGGCGGCCACGTTGGAAATGCCGACCGCCGCGCCGCTGCCGTCGCCGCTCAACGTGACGTGGTTCAGGACGTTGCCGTCGGCATCGACGTCGTACTGCACCGCACGCGAGCCCAGCAGCGTCACGTCGCCGGCCACCGCCTTGAGCTGCGCCAGATTGACCGCATCGTCGTCGTCCTCGGCGTCGGCGACGCCGGTCAGGCGTCGCCCCTCGCCGTCCACGTTGCCGAAGTCCACCACCGTGCCGCCGCTCTGGCCCGCCACCGTGACCACCAGCGAGCCCGGATCCTGGCGCACCAGGCCGGCGGTACCGTTGATGATGTTCTCGATGTTGGTGGTGTTGCTGCCCACGCGGCCGTCCAGGTTCTCCAGGGCCCCGCCGACGGTGGAATAGCTGGCCGTGCCGCCGTTGCCGTCGTCGAGCACATAGGCCGGGCCGGTCACCGCGCCGGTGGCCGGGTCCATCGTGGCGCCGCCGCCCAGCGATTCCACCACCGGCCTGAGCTGGACCACGTTCACCGCTTCGTCGGCGGCCACGCCGGCGGCCACGTTGCCGATCACGGTGCCGGAGGCACCTTCCAGGGTCGCCCGCCCGTAGTCCGGATCGCCGTTCGCATCGAGGTCGTACTTGACCGCCACGCCGGATACCGCGTCGATCTGCGAGATCGCGCCCTTGAGCTGGCCCACGTTGACGGCATCCGTGTCCTCGCTGCCGGCGGCCAGGTGGGTGATCTGCCGCTCCGCGCCGGCCTGGCCGATGGACACTTCGCCCGACGACGTCTGCGCCGCCGCCAGCCCGTATGCGGCGTAGCCGGCCAGCGCGCCGCGATCGGCGTTGGACTTATAGCCCAGCGCCACGCTGTTGGCCTGGTCGGAGATCGCCTCCGCACCGAGGATGGTCTGGCCGTTGGCGGTGCCCGAGGCGCTGTCGCCGACGACCACGGAATGGCCCAGGCGCGCGTCGTAGTCGCCGTCCACGTAGCCGCCCGTGAACAGATCGCGGGCATCCACGCTGGCCAGGGTGTGGCTCGCATTGGACCCGATCACCACTTCCTTGGATCCGTTCGCGCTCGCGCCTTCGCCGATCAGGGTCTGGTAGTCCTGGGCGGCGTTCACGGCCCAGCAATCGGCGGTGACCAGCCCGAGCACGTTGAGGCAATTCGTGGCGTAGGCCGGCGAGCCGTCGGGCAGCAACAGGCCCAGCAGCCCCCCTGGATTGCCGGAGTTGACGTTGGTGATGTAGCTGTCGGAGGTGACGCCTCCGATCAGCGTCAAATGCGAATTTCCGCCCGTGGCCGCACCACCGAGCGCATCGATCGCCTGGCCTACCGGGCTCAGGTTCGCCACCGGCAGGCCGAGCACGTTGACGGTGGAATAGGCCTTCTGGATGTTGGCGCTGTTGACCGCCATGCTGCCATCGGTCAGCCAGCCATCGCCGCCGAGCACGCTTTCCAGCAGCGGATCGACCAGCTGCTCGACCGAGCCGATGATCCCGCCGTTGCTGACGATCGTGCCCTTGGCCGCGCGCGTGAGGCCTTTCGGGGTACTGGAAGTGGTGCTTGCCGGCTGCCCGGTCAGGCTGCCGACCACGTTGCCCAGGCCGTCCGTGATCGTATCGACGATGTTGCTCACCGTGTCGCCGACGCCGGCCAGGCCCGAACTGGAGCCGACCAGGCCGCCCACGGTGGTGGCCACGCCGCCGACGGCCTGGCCCGCCACCGTGTCCACGGTGCCGCCGATCGCGCCGACCAGCCCGTTGACGTCGGTGTTGACCACGTTGCCCACGATGCCGGTCAGGCCGTCGGCCAGCGCGCCCGTGGCTTTCCCGACGGTCCCGGCGAGCGCGTCGGAACCGGTGATGCCCCCGACCGCGCCGGCCAGCAGCTGGCCGCCGTTGCCCACCACGGCGGAGGCGCCTTGCCCGACCCCCTCGACCGCCTCGTCCAGGTGGGTCTCGTCCAGGACGTTGGTCACCAGGTGTTCGGCACCGGTAGCCGTTTCCCCGACCAGGTTCACCAGGTCTTCCCGCAGCTCGTTGGTCTTCATCGCCGGAGGCGTGCCGGTGGCCAGCGTCGTCACGGCGTTGTCGAGCGTGTCGGTGGCGGTGTCCACCAGGGCCACGGTGGCGTTGCCGATCGTGGCCAGCTGCGAACCGGAACCGGCCAGCGCGGTCGTCAGCCCTCCCACGGTCTTCGACACGACACCGTCGACCGTCGCCGTGGTGATCCCGACGGCGGGCCGGACGACGGTACCGACCACGCCGGACACGACCGCGGGCAGCCCCGCCGATGCCGCCGCCGCGCCGGTGCCCGCCTTGGCGAGCGCATTCGAGGCGATGACGGTGGCGAGCCTCGCGCTTGCGTTGCTACCCGTCGTCACGACCGGCGACGAGGTGGCTGCACCGATCCCCCTCGCGGCCCCGCCCGGCTGCACGACCGATGGCATGGCCGATGCCGCGTAACGCGCACTGCCGCCCGCCGCCTGTACCGATGCCGGGGCGACGGCCGCTGCAGGCGTGATGGATGCGGGAGCGGCAGTGGCCGATGGCTCCGCATACTTGTCGATCAGCGATGCCAGGTCCGACAACCTGTTGTCCGCCGCCAGCGCATGGCCTGACTGCATGGCCAGTACCAGCACGGAGCAGGCTGCCGCCAGACGTGCCGGGCGGGAAAGGGCGGTGCCGCCGTGCATCATGGCCGCCCCGGCCGGCCTGTCGGAGCGGGCCAGTTCGGATGCGACGACCAGCGCATTGAGCGTCGTGTTCCATACGAGTCGATATACGCGATTCATGATGTCTCCCCCAGTAAGAGATGTCGGTGAACGGTTCCGCCGTCATGGCAGCCGTGTCACGTTCATTACAGGGGAGGCGGCGGCGCATCATTGCTCCGTTACGGCACGCCGACGGATCTTTACGGCAAATCGATATGTAATTTCGGCAACCGCATAGGCGAAACGCCTCGCATCCCGCGGTCGCGGAGGAATCCATGCCCAATCGCGGATCGGAACCGGCCGGCCGCGTGTTCAACCGGCCTCGATGCCGTTGGAGGGGGCACGCAACAGCGTCTCCCTGGGCAACTCCCCGAAGATGCGGCGGTAGTTGTCCGCGAAACGCGACAGATCCCACAGGCCGTAGCTCAAGGCGATCGACTTCACCGAGCGCCGGCTGGCATCGGTCATGGACAGGCTTCGGCATGCCGAGCACAGCCTGAGCATCGACAGGTAGCGGTTCGGCGATATCCCCAGCAGGTTGTCGAAGGCGTAGCGCAGCGCGCGTTCGCTGACGCCGGCGGCATTGCAGATCTCGTGCATGTAGATATTGCGCCGCAGGTTGGAACGCATGAAGTTCTCGGCGCGCTGCAGGATGAGGTAGTGGGTATGTCGTCCTCGCGAGCAGGTGGGACGGTCGCTGCCGGAAGCGGAAAGCATCGCCTGCAGATGCTTGTGCAAATAGGCCTCGCCGATGCTCGTCTCCTGCACGCCGCTCATGTCGGCGGAGGAAACCAATCGCTGCCGCACGTGCTCGCACAGCTGCTGCAGCTCGCGCGCCTCCTGCCATTCTCCCGCCCTGAACAGCGACGCGCTGTTGCCGGGAGGCGTCACCCGTCCCAGGTTGAGTTCGGAGAATTTCTGATCGAAGCGCTTCAGCGGCACCAGCATGAAGGTAACGCGGGTGCCGGCGCTCAGCGCGAATTCGCTGATGCCGTCCGGCAGCACCGTCACCACCGCGCCGCATTCCAGGGGCGTGCCATGGCACCAGCTGCCGGCATCGCCCGTCTGGTGGACGAAGCCCAGCAGACACCAGTCCAGCGGCAGCATGAATCGGCCCCGGAACCGGAAACCGGTCTCCGCCGTGCACAACAGGACACCGTCGTGGACCCGGGACGTGATCGCCGCGCGTGGCCCGGCGTTGTCCAGCAGCACCATTTCCACTTCGCAGACCTTCAGCACGCCGCCCAACGTCACCAGGTCGAGCGGCCTCAATTCATCATCCGCGATGCCACCGGCCTTGCTCTCGGACATGGCTCGAAAGTCCCCCCCCTTCGATACGACACGAACAAGCCCTCGCCCGGGGCGAAGCCCGGCAAGCGCAAATCATTCCAAGACCAGGGAGCGTCGATCCCGTGTGGTGACGCCCCTTCCCCCGAAATCGTGCACAGGGATTCAAGCACGCCTATTAACGTATTCATGCACGATTTCGGCAATTGCCACGGCCCGGCCTGTTTCCAGCATCGTGAACCGAGTCACATATCAATCTCGGCCGAAACAAAAACGTGACACACGCCACATGGAACTTGCCCGGACGTTGCCGAATTTGTGCATCTCCCAACACCGCCGGACACCGATGATGCATCGCAGTCGGGGCAAAGCAGCGCTTGTCCCGGCACTCAGGGGGAATCATGAAAAGTCCACGGTGGAATGGACGCAGTACCTGTCCGGCGGCATCGCCGCGCATTCCAGTGCCTGTTTCAGGGCGGCCTCGCATGCTCCCCCTGATGTTCGATCCGGCCATCCTTCCAATACACGCGAATGCCCTCTGGCGCATGGGAGCGACGGGGGGATTGGCCATTCCAACCGGCGGAGCGATCCAGAATCCGGCCGGATCGTCCCGGGGAAAGTCCCCGACAACCACGGAGTAGACCGATGAATGCGATCCGCAAGTTCCTGAAGGAAGAAGACGGCGTGACGGCCCTGGAGTACGGACTGCTGGCGGCCATCGTCGCCGGCATTCTCGTGGCCACGGCCAAGCCCCAGCTGACGGCATTCTTCACCGAGCTCTTCACCAAGCTGCGCCAGGCCGTCAGCGAGCAATAACGACCGGCCGTGGATATGTCGACCCATCGACTGGTAGTGATCGTGTTCTGCATGGGGGTCATTGCGAGTGACCTGTATGCCAGGCGCGTCTCCAACCGCTGGCTGCTGGCCGGGCTGGCGGTTGGGGTTCTCCTGCACGTCGATGCCTGGCGGCTTGGCCAGGCCGGATTCCCCGGGTCGGCATTGCTGGGCCTGGCGGTCGGCCTGGTGGCGCTGCTGCCTTTCCATGCCGTGGGCTGGATGGGTGCAGGCGACGTCAAGTTCTTTTCCGTCATCGGATTCCTGCTCGGCTGGCAGGCCCTGCTGCCGGTGTGGATCATCGCCAGCCTGCTGGCCGGCGTGCATGCCACGGCGGTCGTGCTGGCCCGCTATCGGGACGGCGCATGGATCCCGCTGCACCTGCAGCTGTTCCTGCACGGCACCCAGGTCCGCCCCGGGGTCCACGGCTGGTGGGCACGGATGCTGGCGGCGCGCCAGGGCCGGAAAGGAATTCCGTACGCGGCCTATCTCGGCATCGGCGTACTGGTGTGGATTCTTGTCCCGGGAGTCAGGACATGAGCCGTCCTTGCCGGACCGGCGCGACAAGCCCGTCGCGCGGTGCCACCGGGGGACCGGCGGGCCAGCGCGGCGTCGTCACCATCGAATTCGCACTGATGCTCATGCTGGGGTTGCTCCCTCTGCTGTTGCTGACCTTCTCCGGCGCGATGATCTTCGCCGCGAAGCAATCGCTGTCGCTGGCCGCGGCCGAGGGCGCGCGGGCGACGCTGCATTACGGCAGCGATGCGCAACGCCAGGCGTCGGCGCACGCGGCCGCAGTCCGCTCCATGCAGTGGCTGCTGGGATTTGCCGGCAATTCGAACGCGGCAGGCATCGAAGTCTCCGGTCCGATCGCCTGCGAAGCGGGCTCGGGCACCTATTGCTACACCGTCACCACGTCCTACCGATACGACGAAAAACCCTTTCTGCCCGGTACGGCCGCGCTTTACGGCTGGGTGATGGGCGCCTCCCTGAAGGATGCCGCCACCGCCCAGCTGGATGCCGAGTCCGCCAGGCAATTGGGCTTGAGATAGCAATACCTCCCCCGGAAAAACCATCGGATGTCCGATCCGGCCCCACCGCGCCCCGGATCGTTGCCTGCAAGGAGAACCGCGGATGCAGAAGGTCACACGTATCGTTGCCGTCGCATTGGTCGTTCTGGCATTGATCATGGCGGTTGTCGCCATCAGCGTCGGCAAGCGCGGTACCCACACCACGGCGGCAGCCGGCACATCGGAGCCCACCCCGTCCTTGCCGGTGGTGGTCGCCACCCGCGAGCTGGCCGCGGGCACGGCCATCCCCGGGGATGCATTGCAGATCGTGGACAAGCCGCAACGTCCACCAGGCGCCTATACCCGCATCGACCAGGTGGCCGGACGGGTTCCGGCCCAGCACGTCCCGTCCGGCTCAATCCTGACGGCCACGATGATCGCGCGCGGCCTGGGACTTCAGCTCAACCCCGGCGAGCGCGCCATCGCGGTCCCCGTGGACGAGCTGACGGGCGCGGGCAACCGGGTGGCGCCCGGCGACTATGTCGACGTGTTCCTCAACCTGGGCGATTCGCGCCGCGCCGCCGCGGAAGACGTGCCGAGCCAGGCGCGATTGCTGCTCTCCCGCGTCCGGGTCCTGGGCTACGGTGCGGACGATCTGGATCGCCGCGCTGCCGCCGCGGAGGAAGCACCGGCTCCCCCGCCCGCCGAGGCCGATTCCAGCCCCGCCTCCGGCACTGCGCCCAACCGCAGCGACAGCCGTCGTGCCCGCGCGCTGGCCGAGCGTGGCGACGAGGCCCCGTACGGCAGCCCGTCCTCCGTCGCCGGTGGCGCGGCACGGTCCGCGATACTGGCCGTGCCGGTCGAGGACGCCAGCAGCCTGCTGCTGGGCGCGCAGACGGGCAAGCTGTTCCTGGCCCTGCGTAGCCCGGTCGACGACGGCCTGGCCGATGCCTCGCTGTTCCCGCGGCCGCGCAAGGTGCTCGCGCCACGCGCGGACCTCGGGCCCGACGAGCGTGCGGCCCTGGGGGCTCCCGAGAACGAGGCCTTTGCCGGCATCGACAGTCGCGCCCTGTCGGGCAATGCATCGGCCGCCGTCCAGGCTCCGCCGCCGGCCCGCACCGGCGCCACCGGCACTGCCCGCCGCAACGGAATCGAGATCATTCGTGGCGACGGGCAAGGCTCGCGTCTGTCCCCCCCGTAACCCTGGAGCCGCTCGGCACATGAGCACTGCCTCGCCCTGTCCCCGTACTCGTCCCCACTCCACCGCCCGTGGCCTGTTGCTGGGCATCGCCATGATGGCCGGCCTGTCGCTGGTGCCGATACGGCCGGCCGCGGCCGCCGACGCCCAGGTGGTCCTGCAAAGTCACGAACAGCGGCCCTGGCAGCTGCCTGCCGACCTGGAACGGCTGGCCATCGCCAACCCCGACGTCGCGGACGTGGTCACCCTGCGCGACAGGCACCAGGCCCTGCTCGTGGGCAAGGCGCCGGGCACCACCACCTTGCTGCTGTGGCAGCGCGATGCGGCAAGCCCGCAACGGATCCGGGTGGAAGTGCGCAATGCCGTCCAGGACGCATTGCTGGGGGACTCCACGGCGACCACCCACGTCCAGGATGGACAGGCCCTGCTCGCGGGCTCGCACGATTCCACGCTGCAGCACGAGCAGGCCCGCAAGGCGCTGTCGGCGGCGTTGCCCGACAAGGGCACGGTCAACGACGTCTCGACCGTCGCCAGTGGCGGCGTGGTCCAGGTGGAAGTCCGCGTGGTCGAATTCAACAAGACCACCCTGAAGCAGCTGGGCCTGAACTTCTCCAACAGCAACGGCGGCTTCAGTTACGGCTTCACCAGCCCGACCGGATCCTCCGGCAGTTCCGGCTCCGGGGACAGCGGCAGCGCGTTGTCGTCGGCGTTCAACCTCGTTGCCAGTTCGCTGACCCATGGCTGGGACGCCAGCCTGGACCTGCTTCAGAGCAACGGCATGGCCCGGGTGCTGGCCGAGCCGACGCTGGTGGCCCTGTCCGGGCAGAGTGCCAGCTTCCTGGCCGGCGGCGAGTTGCCGATCCTCGAGCCGCAGGGGCTCGGCACCACGACCGTCACCTACAAGCCCTTCGGCATCGGCCTCACCGTCACCCCGACCGTGCTCTCCCGCGACCGCATCGCATTGAAGGTGGCCCCGGAAGCGAGCGACCTGGACTACACCAACGGCGTCACCCTCAGTGGCGTGCAGGTGCCCGCGATCACCACTCGCCGGGCGGACACCACCATCGAACTGGGCGATGGCGAGAGCTTCGTGATCGGCGGGCTGATCAGCAGCAACCTGACGTCCACGGTGAACAAGATCCCCCTGCTGGGCGACCTGCCGATCATCGGCTCCTTCTTCCGCAACCTCAATTACAAGCGCCAGGACAAGGAGCTGGTGATCGTGGTCACTCCCCGGCTGGTGCAGCCGCTGGCGCGCGGCACGCGGATATCGCTGCCCGGCGAGCATGAGTCCCAGCCCGACATGCCGGTATGGGGTGCCTGGTTGCTCCATCCCGCAGGCCCGGATCCCGTCCCCGGCTTTTCCCGCTGAGAGCGCCCGCCCGTGAATTCACCCGTGGCCATGCATCCCCGTCACCCGCCCGAAGACGCCATGACGCTGTCGTTCTACGCGCCGGACAGCGTCGCCGCGCGCCGGCTGGCGGAGAAGCTGCATGCCATCGCACGCATCCAGTGGATCGACAGCACCCTGGTCGCTCCGCTCGCCCTCGCCCAGTCCGACCAGGTCGGCCCGGTGCTGCTGCTGGATTTCCTGTCGCCCCATGCCGCGCATTCCTCCGGCCTCGCCCGGGAACTCGCGGGCCTGATGCCCGGCTGCTCCCTGGTGGCGGTCGGATCGGCGGCCGGCGAGGACGCGGCCGGGGTACTGGCCGCGTTGCGTACGGGCGTCAAGGAATTCGTCGACATAGAGTCCGAGGCAGGCGCCATCGACACGCTGCTTCGCAAGGTGCTGGATGCGGCGGGCCAGGCTCGGCAAGCCGCACTCGCCCCGGTTCCCGCACGCCACGCGCGCCTGGTGCTGCTCAGGGGGGTAAGGCCCGGCATCGGCACCAGCACGCTGGCGGTCCATCTCGCCGTGATGGCGCAGCGCCGCTGGGCCGCGCATCCTCCCGCGACAGGGAGTGTCGCCGGCGCCGACCGCAACCACGTGTTGCTGCTCGACCTGGGACGCCCCGCCGGCGATACCCGCCTCTATCTCGACATCGAGGCCAGGTACGGCTACGACGAGCTGCTGCGCAGCGTCGACCGCCTCGACGGGACATTCGTCCGCACCGCATTGGCCAGCGATCCCAACGGCGTGGTCGTGGTCGGGGAGGACAGCAGTGCGGTGCAGGCCCCGGCGGGCGGCAGGGAAGCGGCCGAGCTGGTCGCCCGCCTGCGCACCCTGTTCGACGTCATCGTCTGCGATATCGGCGGGTTGCCCGACGCCTTCGTCCCTGCGGCGCTGCTGCAGCAGGCGGACGAGATCTGGCTGGTCACCGACCAGTCGATCGGTGCCCTGGTCTCGCTGGATGTCAGCATCCAGGAACTGAAGAAGCAGCAGCTCTGGGGCGACAAGCTGAAACTCGTGATAGATCGCTACCATGAGAACTACGGTATCGGCGCGGCGCAGATTGCCTCCCGTTTCGACCTGCCGCTGCTGGCCACGCTGCCCGAGAGGACGCGCACCATGCGGGCAAGCTCGGGCATCGGGCGGCTGATCCTCGACCACGCGCCGCGGGATCCCTACCTGCGGGCAATGCATCCGCTGGTCGACCGGCTTGCGCCGGCGCCCGGCCCGTCGCCCCTCCACGCCAGGCCCCGTCCCTGGCAAGCCATAGCCCACCGCCTGGGGATCTCCCGATGGAAAAGAAAGTGATCCCGATCCATCCGATCCTGCCGCCGGACGATTCCCGGAACGAAAAGGATCCGGCACCGAAGCCGTTGCCCGAGGAAACCCCCATGCCGACAGCGCTCCCGGGAACCCGGATCCCGACCGCCTTCGAGCAATCGGAGCAGTTCCAGAATCTTCTCGCCGCCGCGCACGAGCAACTGCTCGACTCGATCGAGAACGAGCATATCGACATCGGGGCCTGGGCCCCGGACACCGTTGCCTCTTTCGTCAGCAGGCACACCGCCGGCTTCATCCAGGACTGGCACATCCCGGTCAACGAAACCGAGATGCAGCTGGTGGCCGATGCGCTGCTCAAGGAGCTGACCGGTTTCGGCCCGTTGGACGACCTGATCCGCGACCCCAATGTCGAGGACATCCTGATCAACGGCTACGACAGCGTCCATGTGTCCCAGGGGGGACAACTCGCCAAGGTCCCGGTCCGCTTCTCCGACAACAACCACCTGCTGCGCATCCTGCGCAGGATCATCGCGCCCCTGGGGCGCCGGCTGGATGAATCCAATCCGATGGTCGATGCCCGGCTGCCCAATGGCGGCAGGCTCAACGCCATCATCGAGCCGCTGGCCGTCGATGGGCCGATGGTGTCGATCCGCAAGTTCCGCAAGGATCCGTTCACGCCGAAGGAACTGCTCGAGCGCGGCGCCTTCGACAAGCCGATGTACGCCGTGCTCGATGCCATGGTCCGCGGCCGCTGCAACCTGCTGATCTCCGGAGGCACGAGCTCGGGCAAGACCTCGTTGCTGAACGCACTGGCCACGTTCATACCGCACAACGAACGCGTCATCACCGTCGAGGACACCGCCGAGCTCTCGCTGAACCATCCCCACGTGGTGCGCCTGGAAAGCCGGCTGGGGGCGGCGGACGGCACCGGGATGGTCACCATCCGCGACCTGGTGCGCAACAGCCTGCGCATGCGCCCGGACCGGATCGTGGTCGGCGAGGTGCGCGGTGCCGAGGTCATGGAGATGCTGCAGGCCATGAACACCGGCCACGACGGCTCGATGGCGACGATCCATGCCAACAACCCGCGCGACTGCCTCAACCGGGTCGAGATGCTGGCGGGCTTTGCCGGGTTCCAGGGCAGCGAGGACAGCCTGCGCCGGCAGATCGCCAGCGCCATCGACTTCATCGTCCAGATCGCCCGCCTGGCCAATGGCCGGCGCACCATCACCTCCATCACCGAGATCACCGGCGTCGGCGACAACCTGATCACCCTTCAGGAGCTCTACCGGTACGATCCCTTCGTCGACCTGGACGGCACGGAAACCGCGCGCTGGACCGGTCTCGGCTTCCAGCCGCATTCGCACAAGCTGGAGCCCTTCCGCCAATACCTGCTCGAAGCCGCGCGGCAGGAGTTCCCGGGATGAGCCTGGTCCTGGCCCTGCTGAGTGTCGTCCTGCTGCTGCTCGCGGCGGCGGTGGAGCTGTGGTGGGGCGTCAGCGCACGCCAACGCCAGCGCGCCGAACTGGAGCGCATCGAGATGCGCCTGCCTTCCTCGCTCGCCGCCCGTCCGGTGGCGGCCGCGTCCGGCGGCGAGGCGTGGCGGGGACAGCAGGGCACCGCAACCGCCCTGCCTTGGGATGGCCTGATGCGCCGTGCGGGGCTGCCCGCCGGCTGGCGCACGGCCTCGATCCTGCTGGCGCTGGGCCTGGTACTGGCCGTGCTGGCCACGTTGCGCATGGGCACGCCCTGGATCGTCCCGCCGGTCGTGCTGCTCTACGCCGCCCTGGTCGCGCTGTGGCTGTCCCGGCGCATCGACCGATTGCGGCAGAAACTGCTGGGGCAGCTTCCGGATTTCCTCGACAACATGGTCCGCATGACCTCGGTCGGCAACAGCCTGCCGATGGCGTTCCAGGGCGCCAGCGCCCAGGTCCTCGCCCCGTTGCGCCCGCTGCTGGATACGACCCTGCTTTACAGCCGTGGCGGCATGGAGCTCGACCAGGCGCTGCTCAAGGCCTCCCGGCCCTACCGCATCGAGATCCTGGAGGTGCTCGCGCTGGTCCTGGGCGTCAGCATCCGCATCGGCGGGCGCGCCGACCAGGTACTGCAGCGGCTGGCCAATTTCATGCGCGACCTGCAGCAGGCGCAACACGAACTGCGCGCCACGACTTCCGAGACGCGCGCGTCCTCCTGGGTCCTGGGACTGCTGCCGCCGGGCTGCGTGTGCTTCATGGCGTTGCTCAGCCCCGACTTCTTCCAACCCATGTTCCACGACCCGCTGGGGCTGAAGCTGCTCGGCATGGCCCTTGCCCTGGAAGCACTGGGGGCCCTCCTTCTCTATCGACTGGCCAAGTCGATATGAGCCGCATTCCGCCCGATTCCCGGGGTCCGGGAGACCGCACGCCATGAGCGCCAGCATGCTCCTCGCCATCGCTGCCGGCATCCTCGCACTGGGGCTGCTGTTGCTGGCCCTCGCCCTGTTGCTGCGCGATCGGCGCAACGCACAGGCCGAAGCCACCCTCCAGACCGCATTGATCCGCCGCGCCCTGGCGCCCGGCATGTCCGCGAGCGAGGCCGGGCCCGAAGCTTCCGGATCGTCGGCCTGGCACGGATGGATCGATCGATTGGCGGCATTCGGAAGGAGATTCCAGGGCAGCCGGCTGGAACACGCGCTGCTGGCCCGCGAGGATCGCATGCTGCTGGACCAGGCCGGCTGGAACAGCCTGACGGGCGCGGCCGTGTTCCTGGCCTTGCGGCTGTTGCTGGCCCTGGTCTTCCTGCTGCTGGCGCTTGTCCTGTTCGGCCGCGACGGTGGCAACCTGCCGATCGTGATGGTCTGCGGGGCCGCCGCCGGCGTGCTGCTGCCGAAGCTCGCGCTCAGGGCCTGGTCCAACCGGCTGCGCAAGCAGGCCGCCGACGAGCTGCCGATGCTGATCGACTTGCTGCGCCTGCTGCAGGGCGTGGGCATGAGCATGGACCAGAGCCTGCAGATGCTCGGCGAGCAGCTGCGTCGCGCCATCCCCCTGCTCGGACGCGAGTTGCAGGCGGCCAACGTGGCCTACATGCGTGGCCGCTCGCGCGAGCAGTCCCTGCAGCGGCTCGCGGAGGTATTCGACAACGAAGATCTGCGCAGCCTGGTGGCCCTCGTACTGCAGGTCCACCGGCACGGCGGGGCCGTGCAGGAGCCGCTGCACCAGTTCGCCGAACGGCTGCGCGAACGCCGGCGAATGGAGCTGAAGGAGAAGGTGGGCAAGCTCTCGGTCAAGATGACCGTGGTCATGATGTTCACGTTGCTGCCTGCACTGATGCTGGTGCTGTCCGGCCCCGCCATCCTGGCGCTGGCGCGCACCCTCGTCGGAATGGGGGACTGAAGCCGTGTCCTTCCGCCCAACTGCCAGCCACGCGCTGCTCGCCGCCCTGCTTCTGCCCCTGGCCGCCTGCCGTTCGGACCCTTCCGGCTATGTGCGGCCGGACCCGGATTCGCTGGCACGCATGGCAGAGGCCGAAGCCGATCCGAAGCCGGATGACCGTGGAACCTACCTGGCCCTGATCGAGAAGATGCAGTCCCAGAAAGCCTGGTTCGCCTCGCTCGCGCACATCGACGCCTTCCGGCAAAGGTTCGGCAATTTCCCCGGACTGCAGTTGATGCAGGCCAGGGCGCTGCACGAGACCGGACAGCTGGACGCAGCCGAGCCCCTGTACCGCGGCCTGCTCAACGGCCCCCTGTCGGCGGCGGCGTGGCACGGCCTGGGCCTGATCGCCGCCCTGCACCAGGATCCGGACACGGCGATGGCCGACCTCTCCCGGGCCGTGCAACGCGATCCTCTCAACGCCACCTATCTCGGCGACCTGGGGTTTGCCTGCCTGCGCGCCGGAGACCTGGAACGGGCGCGCATGCCGCTGGCCAAGGCCGCCGAACTGGATCCGGCGGACGCACGCACGATCGCCAACCTCGCGTTGTGGACCCTGCTCAACGGCGAGCCCGGCAAGGCCGACGCCATCATGCACCGGGCCAACCTGCCGCAGGCCACGCGCGACAGCGTGTTCCGCATGTCGGCTGAGCTGCGTTCATCCTGGCCAAGGGCCCCTACGGGGCCGCTCCGGCCCGATAGCACGCAGAACCCCGCCGCAGATGGCAGGTCCGCCGCCGCCAGGGCAGCCCCATCGCATCCTCCCGTGGCGAGCGCGAAGGTTCAGCCCCCCGGGAACCTGTTGCAGCGCTTTTCCGAATCCCCGGATAACTCTTCAGAAAAGGCCGCCCGATGAAGACTTCTTGCCCGATCCCCCGCCTGGCCCTGGTGCTGTTGGCAGCCGTGCTTGCGGCCCCCGGCGCATATGCCCAGCAACGTCCCCTGACCGGGAACATGATGGGCAACGCGCTCGCGCCCCGGTCCGCCCCCGCTTCCGCGCAGCCGCCCTCTCCCGTGCAGGCGTTCCCCCTCGATGCGGAGGACGCGGCTTCCACAGCCCGCGTGTCCCCGCCGGAGACACTCCCACCGCCAGCCCGTGCCACCGGGGATGCGCGCATCGGGACGAGCACGCGCGAACTGTTCCAGCTACAGGCTTCCGGTACCCAGGCCGGCAAGCGCCTTCCCGTTCTCGGCGACGAGGCCAGCGCCAGCTACGCGCGCTACCTGAAGAGTTTCGAATATCCCATTCCGGAATTCTTCGAAACCAAGGTCAAGGGAAGCCGGAGCAACTGAGACCCCAGCAGATGAGACAGCCCCGGACTCCCTATGCATTCCAGCAGCGCCGCCACGCCGGCAAGCCGGGGTTGCGCGCCCAGCGCGGCAGCATGGCCGTCACCATCATGCTGGTCATGCTGGGGCTGGTAGCGATCCTGGGCCTGATCGAGGTGGGCTATCTCTACTGGGCCAAGCGCGACGCGCAAAAGGTGGCGGACCTGGCCGCGCTTGCGGGTGCCCAGCGGCTGGACCTGTGCGAAGCCTCCGACAACGCGGCGGCGCGAGGCAATGCCCTGCAGGACAACAGGTTCACCGGACAACTCGAGATCGCCTGCGGCAACTGGGACCCGGCCAATGCAGGCGAGCGGCATTTCGTCGCGGCAGGGAACCCCGTCAACGCGGTGCGCGTGGTCGCCCGGCGCACCGCGATCCCGTTCCTCGGCCAGGCGTTCGACGGGGCCCTGGCCGTCTCGGGCGAGGCCGTGGCGTCGCAAGGCCTGCCAACGGCCTCCTTCAGCATCGGCTCGCGCCTGCTGGGCATCAACGGCGAAGCGCCGCTTCAGTTGCTGCTCGAGACCGTCGGTCTGGATCTGAGCGACACGCAGGTGCTGGGCGTCCAGGGACTGGCCAAGGCCACCATCACCCCGAGCGGCTTGCTCGACTTCCTCGGCATTCCCATCGGGACCGACATCACGGTGGGGGGGCTGAAGGCACTGCTCGAGGGCAGGACCATCACCGTCACCGAGCTGCTGCAGCTTTACGACGTGGCCCTTGCCGACCAGGGCGGGCTGGTGGGATTGAACCTCGCCTTCCTGCCGGATTACGTCAGGAACGCAAAAATCGGAACCGGCGAGCCGCTAGGCGAGGTGTCCGTCAATCTTCTGGACATCCTGAACCTCGATCTTCCGGGCACCGAGAAGGACGCGGGACTGGACCTGGACGCCCAGATAAGCGCCCTGGACCTGCTGACGGCCGCCATCAGCGTTGCCGGCCAAGGTCATGCCGTTCTCGTCGACAATCTCGCGATCACGCCCGGCGTGGTGGTCAAGGCGAGCATCACCGAGCCCGCCTCGGTCGGCTTCGGTCCGGTCGGCGCCAAGGCCTACAACGCCCAGATCCGCCTGTCCGTGGACATCGACTCGGATGCGATCCCGGGACTGGGCGATTTGCTGAAGCTGACCAAGACCCGCCTCCACCTCCCGCTCTACGTGGACACCGTCAGCGCCGAAGCCACGCTCACCGACATCGACTGCGATGCCGCTCCCAAGACCGCGACCTTCAGTGTCGATTCGAAGATCGCCGGCATCTGCCTCGGCAAGGTCACGTCGCCCTGGCAATCCACCCAGCAGGACATCGCCGGCCTGTGCGAGGACGACCAGGTGCTGAGCCTGTTCGGTGGCCCCGGCCTGACCACCAGCCTGAAATTGCCCGCCCTGGAATACGTGCAGGCGACGCCCCCGATCGCCGAAGGCGAGACCTACACCACCCGTCCCAATCCCGTGCTCCTCGGGACGACGGTCTCGGCACTGACCAATGGCATATTCAAGATATTGGACGATCTCGTCAGCGGACTCCTTTCGCCCAATGCCCAGGGAGGAACCGAGCAGGCCAAGGCATTCGCCAAGCAATATCTCGATGCGACCGCCCTGCCGGGCGGGCTTTACGACATGAACAAGGCCATCGACGCGCTCAAGAACGGATATGGCGACCTGCCTGCGCTGGAAAAATCTGATTGGGACACCGATATCCCGAGTTGCGACTTCGTCCTTACCGGAATATGCATCGGCACCAAGAAGGGAAGCGTCTGGACCGGCATAAAGATCGATATTTGCGGGACCGGCCTGCTCGGCGGACTGGTCACCTGCGTGCTGGGCAACGCGGTCGAAGGCGTGGCGGGAAACATCAACGGGAAAGTGCTCGACGCATTCGGTAAATACCTGGCCACATACCCGGGTACCCTGGCTTCCAACCAGCCCTACAACCCCAGTGCGCCCGCCTGCACCAACCTGCTCTGCTATGTGCTCAAGCCGATTATCGATCTCGCGCTCAAGCCGCTGCTGGACTGGGTCGGCGAAGGATTGCTGACACCCATCCTGTCGAAGGTCCTCGGGTTGAACCTCGGCGAGAGCGATGTCTACGTCGAATCGATCCAATGCCACGCGGCACGCCTGGTCTATTGACCAGCCAAGCCACGGCAATCGCCGCAAGGCACATGCTAGACTTTCAAAGAGCAACGCCCATGACTTCCCTCTCCCCCAAGAATCGCAAGACCATGCGTATCGTGCAGAAAAGCCGCTCCGGCATACTTCGCTCATCGACACTTCTTGCGGTTTGCACGCTGGGCGTCATGTCGTATCTGCCGGAATACGCGAATGCGGCTCGCCGCGGCGTCGTGGCCCAGGACCAGGAGAATCAGGCCCCGGCACCCGCTTCCGCCGCCGTCGACAACAACGTCGACGAATTGCGCCGGCTGATGGGCAACAACCAGCTGACCGAGCTCCGTACCACCTACAACGGGACTTACGGCGCCAGCCTGCTCTTCAATCCCGACACGCTGACCTACTACGTGGCGCTGTTCCAGGAAAACGAATTCTGGCGTGTCATCAAGACGGACACGATCGATAACGCCGAAACGGTCTACAAGACCTTCGTCGATCAGACCCGTGATCTGGCACAGGTCTATATCGATACCGTCCGGCTGCAAGCGGGCAAGCGCTACACCGACAAGCTGGTCGCGATGAACGAACAACGCCTGCGCAGCCTCCAGCAGGAAGTCGAGCAGCAACGCCAGCAGTCGATGCAGGTCAGCACCAAGATCCAGCAGACCAGGCAGGAGGCCGCGTCGTTGAGCAGCGACCTGCGTGCCACCAATGGCCAGCTCGACGCCCTGACGGAACGCATCAAGGCGCTGAAGGCCATCCAGGACAACCCCGAACTTTCATTGCCGTCCCCGCAGGCGGCGGTTCCCCAGAGCGACACCGCCTCCGGGGAGGCGACGGGCACTCCCACCGCCGCCCATCCGTAAGGGCTGGGCGCATTCGACCCCGGCTTGTGGCGCCATCGCAGGACCGGCGGGTAGAGCAGCGAAGCGGGGTGGCTTGGCAGTTCGCAGGTTGCCAGGCGCTGGATATGGAACGCACCGCGACACATGCCGGAGGTCGCGCCGGATATGGCTTGCCCTGGTGAGATGCTTCGAGCTCTGGAGAGACGCCTCGGGGCCGGCCTTGTCGTCGTCCAACAGCCCAATGAGGCCTATTGGAGCTTGAAGCCGGGGAGGTTTCCTCGTATTACCGACGCGTTGCCGCGCTCGCCGCCGCGCAACACCAAGGTAGTGCGACCCGGTGGATCGACCGTTCGATGCTGTCCCGTGCAGGAGTGGTTGCCCTAGAACCTATATCTCGCCCGTCCTCTCCTAGCGCGGTACGCCGCGCTGGCCTGCTTCGAGCCCGCCACGATCGAGATCCTCGAGCAGCGCCGCCACGCCTTCGCCGAACGCCGCGACTGGCTGCTGCCGGCCCTGCGCGGGCTCGGCTTCGACATCCCGGTGCAGCCGCAGGGCGCGTTCTACCTGTACGCCGACATCGGTCGCTTCAGCGAGGACGCACAGGCCTTCTGCGCGCACTTCCTCGAGACCGAGCACGTCGCCTTCACCCCGGGCATCGACTTCGGCGACTACCGCAGCCGGCGCCACGTGCGCTTCGCCTACGCCAACAGCCTGGAACGCCTGCAGGAAGCGGTGCGCCGCATCGAGCGTGGGTTGAATACGCTGCCACGCTGAACCGACAGCGCTTCAACTGACGCCCCCTCCAGAAAGGTCGAAGAACGGGTGAGCGCGCCCATGCCGACCACGGCGCTTCGTCCAGGCCGGGCAACCCGCTGTGGACAGGCTGCCTGCCCTTGCGCCGGTACCTGCGCGAACCGCCAGTAAGGCGGCACCGGCGGCGATGTATTCGACGCCACCGCGCGGGCGGGCCTTGCTGTCGTCCGGCGCCGGCGGCCTCCGGCTGGGCGATGCGGCATCGCCGGTCGAAGCCCGATGCACGCAACCGCCATTCGGCCTGCCCTGCCGGGCAGGCGCTCGTGGCCACCGCCAACATCCTCCTCAATGACACGACGCCAGTGAGCTCTCCGTCCCTGCCTCCTCGTTGCGGCTCGCGCATGCCGGCATCGAGTGCAGCACCGCGGCAACAGGCGGTGCAACACCGGCCTGCAGCCGCGGCGGACGCGCTTGGAAGTTGCCTCAATTCTTCAGCCGCTCCCACAGGAAGCTGTAGGCCAGCGCCGCCATGTGCGCGGCCTGCGCGTTGTCGGCCGCGCCGCCGTGGCCGCCCTCGATGTTCTCGTAGTAGGTCACGTCCTTGCCGGCGTCGATCATCTTCGCCGCCATCTTGCGCGCGTGGCCCGGGTGCACGCGGTCGTCGCGGGTGGAGGTGAGGAAGATCACCGGCGGGTAGGTCTTGGCCGGATCGAACAGGTGGTACGGCGAGAAGGTCTGGATGAACGTCCAGTCGTCGGTATCCGGATCGCCGTACTCGGCCATCCACGAGGCGCCGGCCAGCAGGTGGCTGTAGCGCTTCATGTCCAGCAGCGGCACCTGCACCACCACCGCGCCGAACAGCTCCGGGTACTGGGTCAGCATGTTGCCGGCCATCAGCCCGCCGTTGCTGCCGCCCTGCACGCCCAGGTGCCTGGGCGAGGTGATCTTGCGCGCGAACAGGTCCCTGGCGACCGCCGCCATGTCCTGGTAGGCCTTGTTGCGGTTGGCCTTGAGCGCGGCCTGGTGCCAGCGCGGGCCGTACTCGCCGCCACCGCGGATGTTGGCCACCACGTACACGCCGCCCCTGTCCAGCCACGCCCGGCCCAGGGCGCCGGAGTAGCCCGGGGTCATCGAGATCTCGAAGCCGCCGTAGGCGTACAGCAGGGTCGGGTTGGCGCCGTCGAGCTTCAGGTCGCGGGCGTGGACGATGAAGTACGGCACGCGGGCGCCGTCGGCGCTGGTGACGAAGTGCTGCTCGATCACGTCCCTGGACGCATCGAAGAACGCCGGCATGGTCTTCAGCGTCTCGGGGGCCTGGCCGATCTGCGCCAGCGCCAGCGTGGTCGGGGTGAGATAGTCGGTGACGGTCATCCACACCGCATCGGACTCGTCGCTGTCCACCGCGCCGACCTGCACCGTGCCGAACGCCGGCGCGCCGACGAAGGCACTCTTCGTCCAGCCACCCCGGGACGCTCCTGCGCATGCTGCGCTCGCGTCACTCGCACATCCAGGTGCGTCGCCCGGGGTGAGCACGCTCAGGCGGTTCTTGACGTCCTCGAGCACGTTGAGCACCAGGTGGTGCCGGGTCCAGGTGAAGCTGGCCAGCGAGGAGGTGTCGGTCGGCTCGAACAGCACCTCGAACTCGCGCTTGCCGGCCATGAAATCGTCGAACTTCGCCGCCAGCAGCGCGCCGGCCGGGTAGGTGCGGCCACCGACGTCCCACGGCTCGCGCAGCTCCAGCGTCAGCCATTCGCGCTTGACGCCCTTGTTGGCCGAGTTCGGCGCATCGACCTTGAGCAGCGAGCCATCGGCCTTCCGCAGGTACAGCTCGTCGTTGTAGAAGGCCAGCGTGCGGCTGACGAAGTCGCGCTCGAAACCGGGGGTGTCGTCGTGCATCGCGGCGATGTACATGTCCGCGGGCCGGCCCTCGTACACCACCTCGGCCGCGCTCATCGGCGTGCCGCGCTTCCACCGCTTGACGATGCGCGGATAGCCGGAGCTGGTCAGCGAGCCGGGGCCGAAGTCGGTGTAGACGTAGACCGTGTCCTGGTCGATCCAGCCCAGCGCGCCCTTGGCCTCGGGCCGGAAGAAGCCGCCCTCGACCCAGCGGCGGCTGCCGATGTCGAACTCGCGGGTGACGTCGGCGTCGGCGCCGCCGCGCGAGAGCGCGATCAGGCAGCGCTCGTACTTCGGCCGCAGGCAATCGGCACCGTGCCAGACCCAGTTCTCGCCCTCGGCCTTGTTCAGCGCGTCCAGGTCGAGCACGGTCTCCCAGCGCGGCTGCGGCTTGCGGTACTCCTCCAGCGTGGTGCGCCGCCACAGGCCGCGCTCGTGCTGCTTGTCCTTCCAGAAGTTGTAGTAATACTCGCCGATCTTCTGCACGCCGGGAATCTTGGCGTCCGAGTCGAGCACCTCGCGGATGCCGGCCTCCATCGCGTGGAAATCTGGGCTGGCCGCGAGCCGCGCCTCGGTGCGGGCGTTCTGCTCCTTGACCCAGGCCAGCGGCCTGGCCCCGGTGACGTCTTCGAGCCAGAGGTAGGGATCGTGGGGCATGGCAGGCTCCTGGGCGAGGGCGGCACCGGCGGCGAGCAGGCCGGCCACGAGGCAGGCCGGGGCACGTCTTGGCATGAAGGGGACTCCGCAAGGGAAACGGCGGCCACGCTAGCACGCCCGCCGCGACGCCCTCCTCTGCCGAAGGTCAGGCCGTGCGCGCCGCGGGCACCCCTGCTGCGCGCGGGCGGAAACGCCGCGCCTGCGCGGCCGGACGCCGCCCGCGGCGCAGGCGCGGCGCATTCCCCTCCCGTGGCTGCCACGCCGGCAGGCGGAAGCGGTGCAGCGCCCACCAGGCGGCCAGCGGCATGCCCACCAGCCACAGCGGCCACCAGCCCAGCCACGGATTGCAGCCCCGCGCGGCCGGCACCAGCGCCACCAGCGCCAGGCCCAGGAGCGCCGCCCCGCGGGTCAGGCGCAGCAGGCGCGGATCGGGCAGGACGACGGGTGCGGACACGGCAGGACGGCGCGACGACGGGAACGACATGGCGGTAGCTCCTGAAAGGGATCGTGGGGCACACTCTGGCGGTCGCCCATCTCAGTGGCTGCGACGTGTTGACGTGTCCTTCCCGATCCGCCCGCTAGCGTGCCTCCCTCGCAACCAAGCCAGCTCCCGATGCGCCTGCTCGCCACCGCTTTCGTCCTGCTCTGCCTGTCCGCCCCGCCCGCCGTGGCCATCGCCCGGGATACCGCCGGCGAGGCCACCGGCCCCGCCATCGACCTGCCCCGCTACATGGGCACCTGGTACGTGATCGCGCGCATCCCCAACCCGGTCGAGCGCGGCGACGTGGCCGCCCGCAACGAGTACAGCCTCCAGGACCACGACAAGGTCGCGGTGCGCTACGTGGCCCGCCAGGGCTTCAAGGAGCCCGAGCGCGAGGTCAACGTCCGCGCCCGGGTGCTGGAGGACAGCGGCAATCGCCTGTGGCGGATGTGGTTCTACCGGGTCGTGCCCACGCGCTACCGCATCGTGGAGGTGGCGCCCGATTATTCCTGGGCGCTGGTGGACTACCCCGGCCGCGACCTGGCCTGGATCTTCGCCCGCAGCCCCGACATGGACCGCGGCCTGTACCGCGACCTGGTCGCGCGGCTGCGCGACCGGGGCATCAACACCGACAAGCTGCGGCGCGTGCCGCAGACGCCCGAACAGGCCGACCGGCTCGGCTTCGACGTGCCCGGCAAGCCCTGAGCGCAACCGCCGCCGGGCGATCCGGGCTCACTTCCCGGCCGGCTTCTCGTAGTTGGTCAGCGCCAGGTTGAGCAGCGAGCGCGCCATCTCGCGCAGGGCCACCGGCTCGACGATCTCCGCGTCCGAGCCGTAGTGGAGCACGTCCATGACCAGCTCGCGCGGCACGCTGTAGGGCACCTTCAACTCGTAGCGCCCGTCGGCCAGGAAACGGCCCTGCTGCTTGGAATGCCAGTGCTCGTCGGCCACCCAGCGGGCGGCCTTGGGGCTGAACACGATGGTGGCCCAGCCCTTGGGCGGGCCGGAGAAGATGCCGTAGCTGGCCGCCAGCTGCGCGTCCAGCTCCGTCTCGGGCAGGTCGCGCGCCGCGGTTTCCAGCAGCCGCGCGCCGCTGATGCGGTCCACGGCGAAACTGCGCAGGCCTTCGCGATCGTGGTCCCAGGCGTCCAGGTACCAGTTGTCGCGGTAGTGGGTGATGCGCTGCGGCGACACCGTGCGGCGGGTGGCCTCGTCGGTGGAACGGGCGCGGTACTCGAAGGCCAGCTGGCGGCGCTCGAGCACCGCCGAGGCCACGATGCGGAAACTGGCCTCGTCCAGGCGCCGGCCGCGGTGCGGGATCACCCGCACCCGCTCCACCGGCCAGCGCGAGGCGCCGGCCTGGGCCGCCAGCAGGCCCTCGATGCGCTGCTGCAGGGGCGCGAGCATGCTGGAAAGTACGCCGCCGCCGGTGCGTTCGAGCAGCTGCTGGGAGGCCAGCAGCGCGTGCAGCTCCTCGGAGCTGAGCCACAGCCCGGGCAGCTCGAAGCGGTCGCTCTCCCCGGACACGTAGCGGAACCCCGCCTCGCCATCGCCCTCGATCGGCGCCATCAGCCCGTCGCGCAGGAAGGCCAGGTCGCGGTAGACCGTGGCACGGGAGCAGCCGAGCTCGTCCTGCAGCCGCTTGACCGTGACCGGGTAGCGGGCGGACTTGAGGATGCGGTGCAGCGCGTTGATGCGTTCGTAGCGATCCATGGCACCGATTATGGCCCGGATGCGACCGTCCGGCGCCGTCCCGGCTCGCCCGGCGACCGGCGGCGGTGGCAGAATCGGCCGCGGGGGATCGCCGGCTGCATGGGGAGTGTGCGTTTGAACCAGTTTCCCGCTGTCCGCGGCAGGGCCAAGGCCTGCCGCCCGTCCCCGTCTGCGCCCAGGAAAAACCGCCCATGACCGCCGCCGAAGCCCGCGCCTGGGGACCGGCACTGCTGCGCGTGGCCGGTGCCATCGGCCTGGGCCTGCTGGTCTGGATGGCGCTGGGCACCGGCCTGCTCGTCGGCCGCGGCGTCATTTCGGCCCAGCTGCGGCCGATGCAGGCCGGCGGCCTGCTGCTGGCCGTGCTGCTGGCCCTGTGCTACTGGCCGGCAACCGGCCGCCACGCCTCGTCCTGGCGCCGGCCCGCCCGCTTCGCCCTGGCGGCGGCGGCGGCGCTGGCCGCTCTGCTGGTGGCCGTCCTGTACGGCTGGGCCGATCCGGGCAACATCGGCGCCGGCTCGATGCTCGCCAGCGCGGCCGGACTGCTGGCGATCCTCGCCTGCGCGGCGGCCGGCGATCCTCGCCAGCCATCGACCGGCAACCGGCTGGTCGCGCAGCTGGCGTTGACGCTCTACGTCGGTGCGGCCTGGTGTTTCGCCGTGCTCGCCTTCCACGCCGCTGCCACCGTCGGCCAGGGCCTGCTGCCCTCGCTCCTGCTGGCGCTGGTGGCGACGGTGGCGGTGCTCGTGCCCTGGCTGGAACAGGGCCGCGCCGCGCTCTGGCCCTGGCGCCCGCAGCGATGGCGCTGGGCGGTGCTGGCCCTGCTGGTGCTGGCGATGCTGCTGTCGTGGCTGGCCGGGCGGGGTTGGCCGCGGCTGTTCACCCTGGCCGCCGCGCTGGCGGCGAGCGCCGGCTTCGCCCTGTACGTCCGGCTGGACGAACGCGGCCACTGAGTGCCGCCGCCGGGGCGCGCTGGGCTATGATGAAAAGGTTTCCACTCCCCTAGCGAGATCGCCCGTCCATGCTCTCACGCGCATGCCTGACCACCCTTTCCCTGCTGTGCTCGCTGCCCGCGCTGGCGCAGACGGCCCCCGCTCCCGGCACCACCCCGGCCAATCCCGCCGACGTGGTCACGCCTTCGCCATGGTCCGGCAGCGGCGGCGAGCTGGGCTTTGCCTCGGCCCACGGCAACAGCTCCACCGAGAGCTTCAACGCCAAGCTGCGCGGCCGCTACACCGACGGCGACTGGATCCACAGCCTGGACTTCACCGGCCTGCGCTCCAGAGCGACCTACACCCGCACGCTCGATGACGGCGGCGTCCAGCATTACCAGCAGACCACCGCCAACCGCTACAGCGGCACCGCCGGCAGCGCCCTGCAGCTGGGCGAGCATCGCCAGCTGACCGCGACCCTGCGCTACGACCGCGACGATTTCGCCAGCTACGACCGCGTCGGCACCTTCGGCCTGGGCTACGGCACGCGCCTGATCGACCGGCCCAAGTTCTCCTTCGACGCGCAGATCGGCCCCGGCGTGCGGCGCGCCCACGATGCGGTGAAGGACGAGGAGGAGACCGGCCTGATCGGTCGCGGCCTGTTCGACATGCATTACTCGATCACCGCCAACACCGACCTGGTCAACACGCTGCTGGTCGAATCGGGCAGCTACAACACCTTCGCCCAGAACGACCTCGGCGTGTCGGTGTCGATGAACAACCACTTCGCGCTCAAGGCAGCCTGGCAGATGCGCCACAACAGCCAGGTCAGCGACGATTCGAAGAAGACCGACACGCTGACCACGGTCAACCTCGTGTACACCTTCAAGTAGTCGCGCAGGCAAGTAATCGCGCAAGCCCGCCTCGCCCCGGTCCGCCGGGGCGAGGCGTTTTCAGCCCGCCAGCAGCCGCGCCGCGCCCTGCGCCAGCAGCGCCTGCGCGGCACGCTGGCCCAGCGCCCGTGGATCGGCCGCCGGTCCTTCCACGCGCACCCGCAGCAGCCGGCCGCTGGCGACCTCGCCGACCAGGCCCTGCAGCACTAGCGCGTGCCCGTCCTGCTCGGCGAAGGCGGCCACCGGCACGTGGCAGCTGCCGTCCAGGGCGCGGTTCATCGCACGCTCGGCCGCCACGCGCCGGCGCGTGGGCGCATCGTCCAGCACCGCCAGCAGGCGTGCGGTGTCGGCATCGCCGGCGCGCGATTCCACCGCGATCGCCGCCTGCGCCGGCGCCGGCAGCCACTGCGGCGGCGCCAGCCGCGCGGTGATGCGCGCATCCAGGCCCAGCCGCTGCAGGCCGGCGCAGGCCAGCACGATGGCCTCGTACTGGCCTGCGTCCAGCTTGGCCAGGCGCGTGTTGACGTTGCCGCGCAGGTCCAGCAGCTGCAGGTCCGGGCGCAGTGCGCGCAACTGCGCCTGGCGGCGCAACGAGGAGGTGCCCACGCGCGCGCCCGGCGGCAGGGCCTGCAGCGATGCATGGTGGTTGGACACGAAGGCGTCGGCCGGATCGGCCCGCGCCAGGATCGCCGGCAGGGCGAAGCCCGCCTCCAGCTCCATCGGCACGTCCTTGAGCGAGTGCACGGCGCAATCGGCCTCGCCGCGCTGCATGGCCAGCTCCAGCTCCTTCAGGAACAGGCCCTTGCCGCCGATCGCCGCCAGCGAGCGGTCCAGCACCTCGTCGCCGCGGGTGCTCATCGGCACCAGCTCCACGGTCAGGCCGGGCCAGGCGCGGCGCAGCAGGTCGGCGACGTGCTCGCTCTGCCACAGGGCGAGCGGGCTCTTGCGGGTGGCGATGCGCAGGCTGTTCATGCGGCCATTATCGCCCGCGCGCGATCAGCCCTGGCGCAGCTGCTGGCGCAGCTGGCTCAGGCAGCGGCGCGAGACCTCCAGCTCGCTGCCGTCGTCGAGCACCGCATGCACCTGGCCGTCGCCGGCGCGGCGCAGTTCGCGCAGCCGCGTGCGCGCCACCAGGCAATTGCGGTGGATGCGCAGCAGGCGCGCACCGAACTCGTCCTCCAACGCCCGCAGCGACTCCTCGATCACGTCCTCGCCGTGGGCATGGTGCACGGTGACGTACTTCTCCCCGGCCTGCAGGTAGCGGATGTCATCGACCGGGATCAGCCGCGTGCGCCCCCCCAGGCGCGCGCACAGCTGGCGCCGGGCCTGGCCGCCGTCCCCGGCGACCGCCGGGGTCGCCACGCGGCCGGCCAGGAACGTGCGCGCGCGCTCCAGCGCCGCCCCCAGCCGCTCGGCCCGGACCGGCTTCATCAGGTAGTCGATGACCGAGGCCTCGAACGCGGACAGGGCGTGGTCGTCGTAGGCGGTGCAGAACACCACGGCCGGCCGCGGCGCCCGGGCGGCGAGGCGGCGCGCCGCCTCCAGCCCGTCCAGGCCGGGCATGGCGATGTCCAGCAGCACCACGTCCGGCGCCAGGCGCGCGGCCGATTCCAGAGCGGCCTCGCCGCTGCCGGCCTCGCCGACCACCTCCGCGTCGGCATGAGCCGCCAGCAGGTGGCGCAGGCGCACGCGCGCCAGCGGTTCGTCGTCGACGATCAGCACCTTCACCCGGCGTTCTCCCCGTCCACCCCGCCCGCCTGCGGCAGCGGCAGGCGGATCCCGCAGGCATAGTAGCCATCGCGCCAGCCGCCGGTCATGCGCGCGCGCGGTCCGAAGCGGAACGCCAGGCGGTGGGCGATGCTGCGCTGGGCATGGCCGGCGCCTTCCTGACCGGGACGCAGCGGCCCGGGCGCGCCCGGATCCGGCGCCGGGTTGACGATGTCGATCTCCAGCACGTCCCCGGCCACGCCCAGCGACAGACGCACGCAACCGCCCTCGGCCAGCCGGGAGATGCCGTGCAGCACCGCGTTCTCCACCAGCGGCTGCAGTACCAGGCGCGGCATCGACAACGCCCAGGGCAGCGGTTCGCGGCGCTGCCACTGCACCTGCAGGCGCGTGCCCAGGCGCAGCGATTCGATGGACAGGTAGCGCTCGGCCAGTTCGCATTCCTCGCGCAGGCTGGAATCGCCGCCGGCACCGAGCGCGGCGCGGAACAGGTCGGACAGGTCCAGCACGGCGCGCTCGGCCAGGGCCGGCTCGCCGGGCAGCAGGCCGGCGATCAGGTTCATGCTGTTGAACAGGAAGTGCGGGCGGATGCGCGCCTGCAGCGCATCGGCCTCGGCGCGGGCATTGGCCTGGGTCTGCGCGCTCCAGCGGTCACTGACGTAGAAGTAGCGCAGCGCCAGCGCCGTCATCAGCGCGGTGGTCGCCGCGCTGCCCAGGCTGAAGGACCAGAACCCGGCCAGCGGGCCGCCGGCCCGGGCCGCCGTGAACAGGGCATGCACCACCGCGGCACCGGTCCAGGCGACGGCGCCGGCCAGGGCGATCGCGGCCGCCGCGCCCAATCGCTGCGGCAGGCGCGAGAGCGGCTCGCGCAGCAGGCACAGCAGGGCGGTGACCACCAGCGCCAGCCACAGCGCCAGGCCGCTGGCCGAGAGCAGCCGCGCCGGCGTCCACGACGCGCCGCCGGCCGGCACCAGCACCACCACGACGACGACCAGCTCGGCCAGCCCCGCCATCGCCGCCACGCGCGGCCAGCGGCACAGATCGGGCAGCCACGGCCCCGGCAGATGCAGGTCGGCCATCGGCTCAGCCGGCGGCGAAGCGCCGTTCCAGCCAGTCGCCCAGGTCCGCCACTTCCTGCGCGCAGACCTGGTGGGCCATCGGGTAGGTGTGCCAGTCGACCGGGAAACCCAGCGCGCGCAACGCGGCCAGGCTGCGCTCGGCATGGGCCAGCGGCACCACCGGGTCGCCCAGGCCATGGGCCATGAACACCGGCTGCGCCTGTGCGCCGGGCGCCAGCCGCGCGGCGGCCTGGTCGATGCCCGGCAGGTAGGTGGACAGGGCCACCAGCCCGGCCAGCGGCGTGGGTCGCGCCAGGCCGCAGGCCAGGGCCACCGCCCCGCCCTGGGAGAAGCCGGCCAGGATCACCCGCCGTGCCGGCACCCCGCGCCCGGCCTCGTGCGCGATCAGCGCCTCGACCTCGGCCACCGAGGCCTGCACGCCGGCCAGGTCGGCGCGCGTGCCCAGGTCGGCCGCGGCGATGTCGTACCAGGCGCGCATCGGCACGCCGTTGTTGATCGTGACCGGGCGTACCGGCGCGTGCGGGAAGACGAAGCGCAGCGCCGGCCAGTGCGGGCGCACCAGTTCCGGCAGCAGCGGCACGAAATCGTGCCCGTCCGCGCCCAGGCCATGCAGCCACAGCACCGTCCATTGCGGATCGGCGCCGGTCAGGCGTTCGACTCCCTCCAGCATCGCAGGCTCCCCACTCGGCAGGCCCGCATTATGCCTGCCGCCGCGGCTCAGGCCAGCGGCAGCGGCTCGGCCAGCGCGGCGCGGCGCAGTGCGGTGGCCCGCGCCAGCACGCGCGGCGGATGGGTCTCCTCCGGGATGCTCAGCAAGCGGTGGCGCTGCAGCCACCGCCCCGGCCCGCGCGAGGAGGTGAAGGCGACCACCGGGATCGCCAGCACCATGCCGATCAGCACCGGCGACATCCACGCCGCCAGCGGCGGGGAGATGGTCCAGGCCACGACCGCGGCGGCCAGCCCGAACAGGGTGATGCCGCCGTAGCCACGCGCCAGCGCCCTCCACGACACGCCGCCGTCGTCGCGCTGCTGCGCGTCCCAGCCCGAATCCTTGCCCGCTAGTACCTCGGCCACGCCGCGCGACTGGCGGAACATCACCACCGGCGCCATCAGCGCGGCCAGCAGCGTTTCCAGGAGCATGCTGGCGAAGGCGCGCACCGCCCCGCCGCAGCCACGGCGCTCGCGGTCGTCGAGCAGCATGGCCAGGTATCCGAGCAGCTTGGGGGCGAGCAGGATCGCCATGCTCACCGCGAACAGCCAGGTGACGCGGGTCTCGTGCTGGTATTGCCAGTAGCGCGCCGGGGAGAACGGCAGGCTGGCCAGCAGGTCCGGCGCATCGTGCTGCAGCGGGATGGCGATGCCGATCAGCAGCATCATCGCCCACATCGGCGAGGTGAAGTAATTGCCGATGCCCACCAGCATGTGCACGCGGCTGACCCAGTGCAGCCCGTGGCTGGCCAGCACCCGGGCGTGCTGCAGGTTGCCCTGGCACCAGCGGCGGTCGCGGATCAGCAGGTCGGTCAGCGTCGGCGGGCCTTCCTCGTAGCTGCCGGGCAGGTACGGCACCATGTGGATGGCCCAGCCGCCGCGGCGCATCAGCGCCGCCTCGACGAAATCGTGGCTGAGCACATGGCCGCCGAACGGCTTGCGCCCCGGCAGCTCGGGCAGGCCGGCCTGCTCGGCGAAGGCACGGGTGCGGATCACCGCGTTGTGTCCCCAGTAATTGCTTTCCGAGCCCTGCCACCAGGCCACGCCGACGCCGATCACCGGGCCGTACACGCGCCCGCCGAACTGCTGCATGCGCGCGAACAGGGTGTTGCCGCCCACCACCTCGGGCAGGGTCTGGATCAGGCCCACGTCCGGGTGGTGCTCCATGCCCGACACCAGGCGCACGATGGCATCGCCGGTCATCAGGCTGTCGGCGTCCAGGATCAGCATCTGCTCGTAGGCCCCGCCGAAGCGGCGTACCCAGTCGGCGATGTTGCCGGCCTTGCGCCCGGTGTTGTCGGCGCGGCGCCGGTAGAAGATGCGCCCGGCCCCGCCGGTGCGCTCGACCAGCTGCGCGTAGACCGCCTCCTCGGCGCGCCCGATGGCCTCGCGGGTGGTGTCGCTGAGCACGAAGAAATCGAACCAAGGCAGCTGGCCGGTGGCTTCCACCGATTCGTAGATGGCCTGCAGCCCGGCCATCATCCGCCGCGGGTCCTCGTTGTAGGTGGGCATCAGCAGCGCGGTGCGCGTACGCACCACCGGCAGCGGCGCGCGCGGATCGATGCCGAGCTTGATGCCGGCCCCGAACAGCAGGCTCAGGAACCCGGCCAGCGAGCTGAGGAAGGAGAACACGATCCAGGCGAACAACGCCACGAACAGGGCCAGCAGGCAGGCTTCCAGCACGCTGGTGCCGCCCGGCTCCAGCACGCCCCACATGTACCAGGTGGCCACCAGCGTGGCGGCGGCCGTGCCGCCGAACAGGTAGAGCCGCCGCAACCATATGCCGCGCGGCTCGGTGGACTGGCGCCGGACCTGCAACCGGCCCTGGCGCAACGACTGCACCGGCATGGCCATCGGCGATTCGGCGGGCAGCACTGCGTGGCCGGCATCCGGCCCGGCCGGTGCCGCCCGCACCTCGGCGACGGGACTCATGCGCCGCCGGCTCCCGCCCGCGCGCGCGCCAAGGATGGCCCGCTCCCCTGTCGAACGCGGCTCGTCCCCGCCCGTGGACCCGTACAGCCTTGCACCATGGACATCTCTCGTCACAAAGCGTCCGAACGACGCACAAAGCGCAGTCTAGGGCCTAAGCCCGGCTGCCCCGTAAAAGCGGTGTTAGGCGGCGGTCATGGGCCCACCAGGATTCGAACCTGGAACCAAAGGATTATGAGTGTCGAATTAAATCAGTAAGTTACTGATTTACAGACGAAGTATAGCGGCGGATTCAACTCTCGATCGCAACACCCAAGGTTGTGAAGAGGCCCAGGCGACCTGACCTGAGCAGCTTCACCGCCAAGTGGAGTTGCCCATGGCCAATGGCCGCCTGAACCAGCACGAAGGATATCGCATCCACGCCTTGCATGAAGCCGGCTGTTCCCTTCGCGGGATCGCGTTTGCCCTGGATCGTGCGCCCAGCACGATCAGCCGCGAGTTGCGGCGCAACAGCCCTGGTCGGTGTTACGACCCTGCCCAGGCACAGCGGATCAGTGACCATCGCCGTTCACAGGCCAGCCGTCGCAAACGCATCGGCCCGGAGCACATCGCGCGGATCGAAGCGTGCCTTCGCGAAGACTGGAGCCCGGAGCAGGTGGCAGGCGCCACCGGACTGGCGAGCCACGAGTGGATCTATCAGCACATCTACGCAGAACAGCGGCGCGGGGGCACCCTGTTCAAGACCTTGCGCCGCCGTCGGCGCCAGCGCCGCAGGCGCGGGATGCGCGATGGCCGGGGCCAGCTTCGGCACCGCCGCAGTTGGCGTGAACGCCCTGCAGTGGTCGAACAGCGCTCCCGCCTGGGCGACTGGGAGATCGACTCGATGCACGCCTCGAGCGGCAAGACGGTTGTGGTGACCATGACCGAACGACGCTCCCGGCTCCACCTGCTGGCCAAGTCGGCCGATCGCACGGCCGAGAACGTGATGCGCGCCATCGTCGGCAGGTTGGGCCGCGTACGCGATGGCGTGCATACGCTGACCGCCGACAACGGCAAGGAGTTCGCCGAACACCAGACCATCGCTGCCTCCCTGCAGGCAGATGTCTACTTCGCCGATCCGTACTCGGCCTGGCAGCGTGGCAGCAACGAGAACGCCAACGGACTGACCCGACAGTACCTTCCACGAGGCATGGACTTCGCGACCATCACCGATGAACAATTGCGCTGGGTCGAGCAACGGCTCAACACGCGACCACGCAAGACACTAGGATTCAAGACGCCCCTCGACGTCTTCGTCAAGGAATTCAGCAATTGTGTTGCGAATCAAAGTTGAATTCGCCGGCGAAATCCAAAGAAGAAGAAAGTACTTATCGATCAGTAGTTTGGCGAAGTTTTCCTCAGACACCAAAAACTGACAGGTGTACCGCTGGTGTACCGAAATTCGAAGGTGTTCTGAGCACCTGATTAGCACGATCTTTCAGCGCAGTCGCAAGTGGTGAGAGCGTTACGCAGCATGTTGGGGTCATCGCTCTCGGGAGATCAGAAGATGGCCATGAACCGTGTGCAGTTCCAGCCGGGCCTGTCGTTGCCGGCGTTCCTCAAGCGCTATGGCAGCGAGCGCCAGTGCGAGCAGGCGCTGGAGGCCTCGCGCTGGCCGCATGGCTTCGTCTGTCCTCGTTGCGCCGGTACGGCGCACAGCCGGTTCCAGCGTCACGGTGCCACGTACTGGCAGTGCACGGCCTGCCACCGCCAGACCAGCCTGCGCTCGGGTACGGTGATGGACAACAGCAAGCTGCCGCTGCGGACCTGGCTGCTGGGCATGTACCTGCTGGGCCAGAGCAAGACCAACCTGTCGGCGCTGGAGCTGATGCGGCACCTGGGCGTGAGCTACCCGGCGGCGTGGCGGATCAAGCACAAGCTGATGCAGGCGATGGCCGAGCGCGAGGCGGGCCGCAAGCTGGGCGGGATCGTGCAACTGGACGATGCCTACCTGGGCGGGGAACGCAATGGCGGCAAGGCCGGCCGCGGGTCGGAGAACAAGCGCCCTTTCGTGATCGCCGTGGAGACCACTGACGACGGTCGTCCACGGCACGCAGTGATCGACCTGGTGCCGGGTTTCACCAAGGCGGCCCTGTCGGACTGGATCGGGCAGCGCTTGCATCCGGGATCGGATGTCTACAGCGACGGACTGGGCGCGTTTCGGGCACTGGAAGCCGAGCATGCGCACACCGTCATCGAAGGCCATGGCCGCGGCCGCTGCGAGGAAGAGAACGCCCGTTGGGTCAATGTCGTGCTGTCCAACCTCAAGCGCTCGCTGGACGGGGCGTATCACGCCTTCAAGTTCGCCAAGTACGCCCAGCGCTACCTGGCCGAGACGATGTGGCGGTTCAACCGGCGCTTCGATCTGACCCGGCTGGTGCCGAGTCTTTTGGCCACGGCGGCTACTGCAAAGCCTTGGCCGGAGAGAACGTTGCGCGATGTGCCGCTGTTCTCGACTGAAAGTGCGTGCTAATCAGGTGCCCGAATCAGCATGGCCGCTGGCGAGGTTCTGGCCGCGATAATCCAGCGTCCAGCCGCCATCGAGCAGGATCCAGTAGCCGGCGAGTTCGCTCGCCAGCGTGTCTGACACCATAAGCGTGCCGGGCTGCACTTCCCACTCGCGCGAATGCTGGATCACCCAGCGCAGCTGGTCTGTGTCCAGTTCGGTGAAGAACGGGGTGTGGTGCAACAGGTGCAGGTAGGTGGTCGACGCTTTCATCGGGGGTTTGGGCGCACGTTGTTTCAAGGCTACGGCGGCGCAGGCGGCCAGCGTCAGAGCCAAAACCGCATAGAGAAGGATCCGCACGGTCATCAGATGCGGCTGGCTGTTCACGCCCGGGCCGACTTAATTAGGTGTGTCGGGATCAAGTGCGACAGCAGGCCAGCGGCCGCGCCGATGGAGTTGGCGGTGAACAGGTGCACGAAGTTTTCCAGCGACGGCTCCAGATGAGCTGCGAACCATGCCACCAGGCCGAGGAAATAGCCCAACAAGTTGTTGAGGATCGGCAGCCCACGCAAGCTCACCACCACGATCGCCACGCCGAACACGACCATCGGCAGAGCAGTGTCCATGCCCATCATCGGCGCCAGACCGGCAATCACCGATGAAGCGATCACGCCAATGGTCAGGCCAAGGCCCACGCACACCAGGTTCTCGACGGTGCCAAGGATGTTCAGCCCGCGTGTGGAAAAGGCAATCCAGCCGATGAACATCGCCCAGATGGGCAGGGACAGCGCCAGGCTGGCCGCAGCGGCCAAGGCAGCAGCCAGCGCCGCAATCAGGGTGGTCAGGGAAAAGCCCGGGCGCGAGGAATTGGATGAGGACATGAGATCAGTTCCAGTGTCGGGTTGAAGGTATGTCGTGAACAGGCCGTTGATCGCCAGCGACTGGCGATCAACGCGTCCGAGGCAGGATCAGGAGGCCTGCACGGGCTTGAGCAGCTCGGACAGGCCCACGCGGTGCAGCATTTCCGCGCGCAGGAGGTCGAGCACCGCGAAGCCGACGTCAGCGCCGTCCTGCGAGGGGTCGTAATGAATACGGAATGGCCACTGGCCGAAGGGCATCGCCACCGCTTTGGCGATCATCTCGGCCACCGGCGCAAGGTCGGCGTCCTCGGGCACGATCTTGGCGAAGGCTTGCTGCACCTGCTCGCCAAAACCGGCATAAGGGCCCGCCTCGTATTCGGCCAAGCGCGACACGTCGGCAGGACGACCGGAATGGGCGAAGTGATTGGTGCCCTTGGTGAAAGCACCGGGCACCACGATGGTGGTCTCGATGCCCCAGCGCGCCAGCTCCCGCGCGTACGACACCGCCAGCGAGTCCATGCCGGCCTTGGCCGCGAAATACGGCGACAGGTAGGGCGGCGTGCCGCCGGCCGAACTGGAGCTGGAGATCCACACCAGCAGGCCTTCGCGGCGGGCACGCATGTGCGGCAGCGCGGCGCGGTTGACGCGCTGGGTGCCGAGCACGTTGACGTCGTATTGCTGGGCGAGCTGTTCGGGCGTGAAGGCTTCGGCCGGGCCGAACATCATGTGGCCGGCGTTGTGCACCAGCACGTCGATACGGCCGCTCTCGGCCATGATCTTCGCCACGGCCGCGTTGGCCGAATCGTCGGACTGCACGTCCAGTTCGATCGGGCGCAGGTCGCTGTCGGCGATGGCCGACAGTTCGGCGGCGTTGCTCGCATTGCGCCCGGCGAGGTCACGCATCGAGGCATAGACGATGTGGCCGGCGCGGCCCAGGGCTTCGGCGGTCAGGCGGCCAAAGCCGCTGGACGCGCCGGTGACAAGAATGACTTTCTGGTTCATGGCGGTATCTCGTAAAAGGCGGCTCGCCCGCAGGCGGGCCCGGATGCCGGGGCGCGGGCGCAGCGGCTCACGCCGTCATCGGTGGGCAATCGGGGATAACCTGGCCGCTCAGCCCACACCGCCATTGGCGCGCAGCACCTGGCCGTTGACCCAGGCGCCGTCGTTGCCGGCCAGGAAGGCCACCACCCCGGCGATGTCCTCCGGCTGGCCCAGGCGCTCCAGCGGCGGCATCTTGGCGAAGGTCTGGATCTGCTCGTCGGTCTTGCCGTTGAGGAACAGTTCGGTCGCCACCGGACCGGGGGCCACGGCGTTGACGGTGATGCGGCGGCCGCGCAGTTCCTTGGCGAACACGCGGGTGAAGGCTTCCACCGCCGCCTTGGTGCCGTTGTAGACCGCGTAGCCGGGCAGGTTCAGCGCCAGCGTGGTGCTGGAGAGGTTGATGATGCGGCCGCCGTCGTTGAGGCGCGCGCCGCCCTCGCGCAGGGTGTTGAACACGCCCTGGGTGTTGATGGCGAAGTGCTGGGAGAACAGCTCATCACTGGCCTGCATCAGCGGCATGGCCTTGAGCACGCCGGCGTTGTTGACCAGCACGTCCACCTTGCCCAGCGCCTGCTCGACCGTATCAAACAGGCTGCGCACCTGGTCGGCCTTCGAAACATCGGCCTTGACCTCGATGGCCTGGCCGCCCTGCTGCCGGATCTCGGCGACCAGCGCGTCGGCTTCGGCACTGTTGGAGGCGTAATTGATGGCGACCGCATATCCGTCGTGCGTCAGGCGGCGGGCGATGGCCGCGCCGATGCCGCGCGAGGCGCCGGTGACGAGCGCGATCTTGGAGGGGCTGTTCATGAGGGAACTCCGTGCCTGTGGAAAGTGCGGCAAGTGTGCTCGGCCATTACCGGAGGATAATCAGGCTGGTATTGCGATCACCATTCCATCTGCTTTAACAATTGACCGCCATGGATCGTTTCCAGGAAATGCAAGGTGTTCGGGCACATGGGCGCGACGCCGGCCTGGATTTCCGCGCCTGGACGGATATGGTCGGACGTCGGCTGTCCTCAAGGATCTTGGTCACCAACGCCGAGCTCTGCACCAGCACGGCCCTGGCCGGGCTGGGCATCTTGCAGGTACCGCGCTACCGCATCACGCAGAAACTCGAACAAGGGCGGGATCTACCCCGGAGACCGCCGGCGGCGGCAGGCCGCGTATGCGTCGCTGGCCAGCGAACCAAGCCATCCGCGCCTGGCCGAAGACATCGAGATCCGCCCCCATGCGTCAGCGCCACCACGCGTGCCGAGAAATCGGTCATGCCGGTGTGGTCAATGTCGGCAGCCAGCGCTGGCTGTCCAGCAGCAATTGGCACAGCAGCTTGACCGGACGGCCGCTGGCGCCTTTCTGGATGGCGGTCCCGGCCACGTCCAGGTGCGCCCACGGCGTGGTCTCGATGAACTTTTCCAGGAAGGCAGCAGCGGTGATAGCACCTCCGGCGCGGCCGCCGCCGAGATTGTTGATGTCGGCAACCTTGGAATCGAGTTCCTCGGCATAGTCCTTGCCCAGCGGCATGCGCCAGACCGTGTCGCCGCTGGCCTGGCCGGCCTGCTGGAGCGCGCCGCTCAAACCGTCATGATTGCTGAACAAACCACTGTGGACCGCGCCCAACGCCACCACGCAGGCACCGGTGAGGGTGGCAATGTCGACGATGGCGGCGGGCCTGAAGCGTTGCTGCACATAAGTGAGCGCATCGGCCAGGATCAGCCTGCCCTCCGCATCGGTATTGAGGATTTCCACCGTGGTACCCGACAGCGTTCGGATCACGTCACTGGGCTTGAAGGCGTGGCCATCGGGCATGTTCTCGCACGCGGCGACCACCCCGATCAGGTTGATCGGCAGCCGCATCCGCGCCGCGGCCAGCATTGCACCGAACACGCTCGCGCCACCACACATGTCGCATTTCATCTCGTCCATGGACTGCGCCGGCTTGATCGAGATACCGCCGGCATCGAAGGTGACGCCCTTGCCAACCAGCGCCAGTGGCGCGCTGTCATCGCCCGCGCCCCAATGCTGGAACACGATCAGGCAGGGTGGCTCGGGCGAGCCCTGGCCGACGGCGAGCAGTGCGTGCATGCCGATCTGGCGCAGTTGCGTCTGGTCCAGCACCTCGACGGCAAGGCCTTCGCGCTCTCCCAGTGCCATGGCCTGTTGACCCAGATAGGCAGGGGTGCAGACATTGGCCGGCTGATTGCCCAGGTCGCGGCACAGACCGATGCCATCGGCAATGGCAATGGCCCGTTGCAATTGCCCGGTCGCATCCTCCGGCGTGGCTTGGGCGAAAGAAAATTCCACGGCCGGCGGCTGCGGTGCTTCTGCCGGCGAGCGCTGCTGGCGCGGGACGACGTATTGCGCTTCTTGCAGCGCCAATACCGCGGCCTCCAGAGCACTAGGGTCAGGATCGAGCACCCAGCGGGCGCGTTTGGCGCGGGTCTTGGCCAATTGTGCAGCAGCCACGGCGTAGGCCTTGCGCAATGTGGCCGGCGTCAAAGCCGCCTGCGTGCCCAACCCGATCAGCAGCAGGCGATGGGCGCGCAAGCCGGCCGGCGCGTGCAGCAACAGGCTCTGCCCTGGCTCACAGCGCAGTTCGCCTTCGGCCTGCAAACGCGTCAGCAGGCCACCGCTGGCTTGATCAAGCGTGGAAAACGCCAGTGTTCGCGCATCATGCAGCCCAACCAGCAGGCAATCGGTTTCAATGAGCGGCAGTGCATCGGCATTGCCATCGGAGATCAGGGCATATTGCATCGGGGGTTCCTGTGGAGTGAATGAGCGATAGGTGGGGGCCAGGGCTGGCTCAGGCCGAGGGCGGTACCGCCGGTTCGGCAAGCCAGGCCTGGACCTCGATTTCCACATCGACATCCATGGCCAGTGCGCTGGTCACGATCGAGCGCACCGGGAACCCGTTTGGGAAATACGTCGCGTAGGCCTCGTTGAAGCCGGGAAAGTGCTCCATGGAGGAGAGCCACACCGTGGTCTTGACGACCTGATCGAGGCTGGCACCGCAGTCGGCCAGCGTCTGGGCGATGCGATCCATCGCGGCACGGGTCTGGGTTTGGATGTCGCCGCGCACCACCTGGCCGTGCGCGTCCATGGGGATCTGCCCGGACAGCAGCAGCTGGTGGCCGGCGCGCACGGCACGCGACAGCGGCAATGGCATCGGGCTCGGGTAGCGTTGAATCTGGTTCATGCAGGGGCCTGCGCAGGAAGTGAGGGAGTGAAACGGTCCGGTGACATCGACGCGGCGCGGACGCTGGCGCGGGCGAGGTGTTCGGGGATGCGCTGGGTCAACAGCAGGCTGGCGGCCAGGCGGGCGGCGGCATCGGCGCTCTGGATGCCGTAGCCGCCCTGCCCGGCCAGCCAGAACAGGCCGGCAACCTGTGGGTCCGGGCCGATGACCATCTCGCCATCGCGGGCGAACGAGCGCAGCCCGGCCCAACAATGGCGCGGGCGATGGATCGACAAGGTGGTGGCCCGCTCGATGTGGTCGATCGCGATGGCAATGTCCAGATCTTCGGGCATCACGTCGTGCGCACGCGTTGGCTCGGCGTTGGCCGGCGAGCCCAGCAGCAGGCCGGCGTCAGGCTTGAAGTAGAAGCTTTCGTCGATGCCCACCACCATCGGCCAGCCGCTGCAATCGATGCCGGGCGGTGTGTCGAAGGTGAAGGCACTGCGCCGTCGCGGCTGGATGTCCAGGGCGCGCGCGCCGAACAGCTCGGCCACTGGATCGGCCCAGGCGCCTGCAGCGTTGATCGCATACCGTGCCAGGAGCTGCTCACCATTGGACAGCGCGATGCACCAATGGTCAGCCTGGCGCCGGGCGGCGACCACCTGCGCCTCGCACCTGAGCCGGCCGCCGAGCGCACGCATGCCGCGCAGATACCCCTGGTGCAGGGCGGCCACGTCGAACTCGCGGGCATCGGGTTCTTCCAGCCCGCCGATCACGCCACCCGGATCAAGGCAGGGAACCCTTGCCAGCACCTGGTCCGCGCCCAGACGGCGTAGCCCGCGGCCGTCCGCCGCGGCCGCCTCGAGCAATGCGTCCTGTCCTTGCAAGGCGACATACAGGCAGCCGCGCGCCAGCAAGATGGGATGTTCGGAGAAGCCCGCTGGTGGGGTTTCGTAGAAGGCGCGGCTGGCGCGGGTCAAGGCACGGATTTGGGCGCTGCCGTAGCTTTCCATGAACATGGCCGCCGAGCGTCCGGTACTGTGGTAACCCGGCTGGATTTCGCGCTCAAGCACGACCACGGTGCCATGCCGGGCCAGGTAATAGCCCAACGAAGCGCCGGCCATGCCGGCACCGATGATGGCGAAATCGTACACCTCCACATTCATGGACATTCCAGCGACGAAGGAGAAGAAGCAGCGCCGGCGCGTTTGCCGCCGGTCGGTGCAAACGCGCCAGGCAGTACGTGGCGATGGCGAGCGCATAACAGGAATGCTGGCGGCGCGCATGCCGCCGTGCACAGCCCAACCAGAGCAAGCGCCAGATCGATCCGTCCCGCGCTTCCCAACTGGCCGGCCAGCGTACTGACCGCTAGCGGCGCCAGTCCGTAGCACAGCAAGGCGCCGAGCATCGACAACAGTCCGACACAGCTGCCGCGCAGTTCGTTGGGCAGGCCGACAGCGATCAGCGTCGAGGCGATCACCCCGACCATTGCGCCGCTGAGCAGCAGCAAGGCGAGCAGCGCGGCAAAGCCCGGTGCAGCATCGGCCAGCGGAAACAACGCGGCCGGTACCGATGCCAGGGCCGCCAGCGCCGCGCTCATGCACAGCCCGCGCACACCTGCACGGCGGTGCGCGACCTCGGCCAGCTTGCCGCCGAGGAATGCGCCGGCAAGCCCTGACACCAGGAACAGCATGCCCATCCAGCCAGCGAACTCCTGCGGATGCAGGTGGAAACGGCGGACGAGCACCGGCACGGCCCAGATCATCGCCGCGCTGTCGGCCATCGACACGCTGATCTGGCCCACGAACAAGGGCAGCACAAACGCGCGCCAACGCCACAGCAGCGCCAACGCCTCGGGCAATGGCGGCGGCTTTGCCGCGACACGTTCGCTGCGCACCGGTTCGCGCAGCCACCGCAAGGCCAACAGCGGCAACAGCAGGACCAAGGCGAAGACCAGATGGGCCAACCGCCATGGCGCCGGCGCCAATCCGCCCAGCTGTGCGGCCCAGCTCAGGAGATGTCCACCAAACCAGAAGGCCAGTGCGCCACCGGCAACCTGCGCGATGGTCAGCAGCATCATCGCCCGGCCCCGCTGCGCGGCCATGGTCAGATCGGCCGCCAGGGACAGTGCCACCGGGGCAGCCCCGACCACCCCGGCAGCCACCAGCATGCGTGCCAGGAACAGGGTCCAGAAGTTTGGCGCCAGCGCCGACAGCACCGTGCCCGCAAGCCAGCATGCCGCCAGCACCTTCAACAGTTGCAGGCGATTGCCCTTGTCTACCATCCGGCCCAGCGGAAGCGACAACAACAGCACTGGCAAGGCAAAGGACATGCCTTGCAGCAGCGAGATCTGGTTGTCCCCCAAATCCAGATCACGCTTGATCAGTTCCTGCATCGGGCTCAACAGCACCCTGGCGCCGTAGCCAGAGAGCGTCGCCAGCATGATCAGCAGGATCGGTGTCGGAAGCGCCTTGCTCGCCCGGGATTGTCCACTCATCGCGCGACCGTGAGTGCCACTTCGGGATCCAGCGGCCAGATCGGGCGTTTCAGACGCCGATAAGGCAGCGCCGCCAGGTCGGCATTGAGGCTGCCGGGCGTATCGCAGTACAGGATCTGCGCAGCGATCGGCTGGAAATATGCCTGGAAATGCTGGGTGGACTTGACCACCACCAGGCGCTTACTGGCAAGGTCGATGCCCAAATGGGTAAAGCACTCCGGAGAGAAGGTCTGTTGGCGGATGCTGTTGAGGACGATGTCCACGCCGTTGCCGGTGCGCACGGCCACGGTGTTGCCCAGCGGCTCGTTGCAGCCACCGTCCAGCCCTCGCTGCTTGCCTGCGGTGCCGATTGCCAGGACTTCCACGTCCAGATCCAGTGGCCGTCCGGACATCGGCCCGACCTTGCCGCCAATGCGCAACGGCAGCTGCGCGCCGACCCCGGCATCGGCGGCGATGTCCACCGCCAGCGGATCCCACAGCATGCCGATGGCCACCTCGCCAATGCCGGCATCGAGTATCGCTTGGAGCATGAACGTGCTGTCGCAGGCCGCACCGCCGCCCGGATTGTCCGAACAGTCGGCCACCACCACCGGGCCGTCCAGGTGCTGCATTGCCCGCACCTGCGCCAGGGTTTGTTCGATCGATGGTCGCGACTGTGCGGCACTGGTACCAATGCGCAGGAATTGTTCCGCCAATTGGCTCAGGGTCTGCTCGGCGGCCGCTTCACTGCCGCGACTGCAGATGGCCAGCGCTGCCGCGCGGCTGGCAGGAGTGTCCGACCAGGCGAAGCCATGCAGGAGCGACAGCGCGTGCACGCCATTGTGATGTTCCAAGCGCGACAGGCTGTCGACCAAGCCCCGCATCGGTGCTTGTTGGGTACCGAACACGCCGAGTATCGGGATCGAGTGCATGCACATGGTCAGGTCAAGTTCGCCGAGCGCCACGCCCTTGAGCAGCGCGTACAACTCCGGCACGCGCTGGGGATAATCGGTGTGGGGATACTCCTTGCAGGCCATCAGCAAGGCGCCGCTATCGAGCATCGCCTGGCCGATGTTGGTGTGCAGATCCAGCAGCGCTCCGACCGGCGTGGTCGGACCGACGATCTCGCGCACCCGGGTCAGCAGGTCGCCTTCGCAATCGTCGCACCCCTGGGCCACCATCGAGCCGTGCAGCACCAGGAACACCATGTCCACCGGGGCCGCCGCGCGCAGTCCGTCGAGCAGCCGGTCACGCAGCGCTTCGTACAACGGCCAGGGCAAAGGGCCGGCCGGCTGCGCCCAGGCCGCGGGCCCTTCGATCAACGTATCGCCCTGCGCCGACACCAGCCGCAGTACCTCGCCGTAACCGGGAAAGACATGGGCGCGCTCGCGTCCCTTGGCCTGCCCTGGCTGGTACAGCACACCGTCCTCGAAGCTACGTCGGCTGGTGGGAAGCGGCGAGAACGTGTTGGTCTCGTGGGCCAACAGCGCGGTATAAACCCGCATGCCGGCACCCTGCAGCGGCTTCACGCATCCACCTTGCGAAAGGACAGCGCCATGTTGCGCGCTGTGGTCAAAAAGAAGGTGTCCGCCTCGGAAACCATGCGCAGGCTGACTCCGGCCAGCGGCAGCAGGCTGTGCTGGGGCTGCAGTTCCCACAGGTGCGGCCCGAGGTTCTGCATCGTGTAGTACATCGGGTGCCGCCCGAACGGCGCATCGACACGCAGCTGCGGCGTGCCGTCCCGGGTTTCGAAACGCGCCACGGCACCGGACGCGGCATTGAGGAAACGTTCCGACGTGGGAGGAAGCGCGGAAGGCGTCGGCTGCAGCCGCGTCATGGCATGGTCGCGGCCGTACTCATGCAGCACCAGTTGCGGCGATTCGGGGGCGCCACCGACGATGCGGAAGGCGGTCGCGACCTGCGGCATGCCGCTTCTGAGCCATCCCTCGGCGCGCTGCAGCGGCAGCGGCATGCCCTCGACCACGGCGGCCTGTTGCTCGCCCAGCGGAAAGAACCTGACCACGGTGTCGAGGTCAGGACAATGGTAGTGGCCTTCGAATACCGCACCGGTCTGGGTGCCCGCCCGCGGCGCCAGCCCATCCACGCACAGGTCGATGATCTGATCGGCCAGCCCGACCACGTTGGCCTTGACCCCGTTCGAGATCACCACGATGTCCAGCGCCAGCTCGGGCACCTTGAGCATCTGGCATGAACCGCCGACCACGCCACCAGCATGATGCACCACCTCGATGCCGCGGTAGTCGTTGCGCATCAGTCCCAGCCCGTAGCCGGTGGAGACGCCGTTGTCCAAGTGCAACGGCGTGCTTAGCGCAGCCCAGCTGGCGGCCGTGCCTACCGTTGGATGCTGCATGTGCGCCAGCCAGCGCAACATGTCATCGACCGTCGATACGATGGCGCCCTCGCCGGCCACGCTCGGGCCGATGCTGCCGCGCACCCAGGTGCCATCGGCGCGCAGCATGTGCTGGGCGGCGCTGTTGGGGACGAAGTCATCGTCGCGCCGGCGCAACAAGGTGTCGAACATGCCCACTGGCTGAAAGATGCGTTGGGTCAGCACATCTTCCAGCGGCTGCCGGGTGATGCGCTCGATGGCCAATGACAACAGCAGATAGGCCCCGTTGTTGTAGGACCAGCGTTGTCCGGGCTGGAAATTGACATCATCCTGCCGAGCGAACAGTGCCAACTGCTCGGCGGTACTCAACGGGGTGTCGATGCCGGCCAGGTGTACGACCAGATCCATGCTGCAACGCAACCCGCTGATGTGTCCCATCAGTTGGCGCATGCTGATCCGGTCGGCCACCGCCGACAGTTCCGGCAGATGTTTGCGCACTGGATCGTCCAGACTGGCCAGACCTTGCTCGACCAGCAGCAGGTAGGCCAGCGAAGTGAAATGCTTGGTGGTGGAGCCGATGCGCATGCGGATCCCCGGCCCCAGTGCCACCGGAAGCTCCATGTTGGCCAGGCCGAAACCGGCCCGGTACAACGGCACGCCCTGGTGCGCGATCCCCACAGCCACACCGGGCTCGTGGCTGCTGTCATAGGGCTTGAACAGTGCTTCGATCGCTTCACGATCGAAGCTGAAGGTCTTTGCGCGAGTCATCGGGCGTTCCTATGTTGGAGATGAGCGTCAGAACTGCCAGCTGGCATTGAGCCCGATCGTGCGTGGCTGCAGCAGCGTGACCTGCGCCGGCCCCCCGGCGCTGGACAACAGCGTGCTGGCCGACAACTGTCCGCCTTGGTCGAACACGTTGCGGATGTACAACTGCAACGACAGCGATGAGAAATCCAGCGAGGCACGCAGGTCGGTGGTGAAGTAATGCGGGAGCCGGTATTGGGGAATGCTCAGATCATCGTCGAAGCTGGCGTAGCGACGCCCGGTGTAGTGCAAGGTCGTGCCGATGCTCGCGTACTGCTCACCGACGTTGAACCGGTAGTCGGTGGCGTAGTTGGCAGAGAATCTGGGCACGTTGGGCAGGGCCTCGCCATCGTGGCCACCGATGCCCGGCGCATCACCATTGAGCCGGGCCTGGCTGTAGACCACCGCAGCGGACATCTGCCAATCGCGCGTCGGCCTGAAGGTCAGGCTGTGTTCGCTGCCGCGGATGCGGGCCTTGCCGGCGTTGGCAATGCCACTGATGCCGTCGAATACGGCCGCGACCTGCATGTCTTTCCAGTCGATCTGGTAGAGGTTGCTGGCGAACGACCAACGGTGGTTGGCACTCTCGCCCTTCAGCCCGATTTCGTAGTTGACCAGTTTGTCCGGATCGAATTGGGCACGGTCAGCGGCTTGACCGACCAAGGTCACATTGGTGCCGCCCGGCCGGTAGCCGGAGGCGATGCGGCCATAGGCCGTCAGCGGTGCATTGATGCGATAGGTGGCGTCGAGCAGGAAGGTGAAGGCGTCATCATCCGAGCGGGCCAGCGGTGCTGACGCCGCCAGGCTGCCGCTGGCGTTCTGGATGATCTGCTGCCGGTTCCTGGCATAGCGCACACCTGCCCCCAGATCCAGGCGATCACTGGCATGGAAGCTAAGGTTGCCGTAGAGCGCATACTCGCGGTAGAGGCTTGGCAGCGCCACGCTCAACAGATCCAACCCCGAAGGATTGCCGTCCAGCAACCAGGTCAGCAGCGCCTGTTGGTTGTTACTGTCTTCCTTGGTGTAGAACAGGCCCGTGTTCCAGTCGATGCGTTGCTTGCCCGAGGAGGACAGGCGCAGCTCCTGGGTGGTTTTGTCCGTACTCCAGCGATTGCTGGCAGCCGCGGCGCCGAACACCGAACTGCCCAGCATCGGCACGTACAAGGCCGAGTAGTCGGTGGTCATCGTGCTGGTCACCTGCTGGTAGCTGGTGATCGAGGTCAGGGTCGCCGGCCCGAAGTCGTAGCTGAGCGTAGCGCTGTACAAGCGGAACTGCTGGGCAAAAGGTTCTTCCACCCGCCGGGATTGCGCTAACGGGCCCTCGATCGAGTGTCCGGTGATCAGATCCTTGTCCACGGCGGCAGTGCCATCGCGGCCGATATTCTGGGCAAAGGCGGTCAACCGGGCGGAGAAGGCATCGCTCGGGGTGTAAAGCAAATCCAGGCGCCCGCCATTGGTCCGCGAGCTGTTCACGTCATGCTCGCCACGGGCCACATTGTCGACAAAGCCAGCTGCGCGATCATGAAAGCCGCTCACTCGGGCGGCCAGCACATCGCTGATGGGCAGGTTGAGCGAAAAACTGCCGGTGTAGCCGGTCCCGCCATCGTGGGTAGTGGACACGCCGGCACGTACCGTCCCGCCAAAATAGCCGGTTTCCGGTTTGGGGGTCACGTACTTGAGCAGCCCCCCCATCGAACTGGAGCCGTAATAAGTCCCCTGTGGACCGCGCAACACTTCGATGCGATCCAGGTCGAAGAGCCCAACATCCAGCCCCAGCGAAGCGCCGCCGGCAAAGGCCGTGCTGGAGCCATAGGGGACGTCATCGACGTAAATGCCCACGGTGGGAGAAACATTAGCCCCGCTGGTGACCCCACGCAGGCTGATCTGGTTGTAGCCGGCGCCGGCACTGGTATAGCTCAGTCCGGGAATCGCGTTGGCGATGTCGCGGAACTGCGCGGCTCCGGTCTTGGCCATGTCCTCAGCGGCCACCACCGAGATCGCCATCGGCACGTCCTTGGCGTTTTGCTCGCGCTTTTGCGCGGTCACGGTCACGGCATCCAGATCCTGGGCGGTACTGCCCCCGGAGGCGGCCTGGGCGGAAGCGGATTGCGCGCAGGCCTGTTCGGCCATACAGACCGCAATGGCCAGAAGCGTCATCCTCATGCGGACGTTTGCACCATACATTCGGGAATTCCTCGTCAATCGGGCGGGCGTGGGGGTCCGGGCACTGACAGGCGTCCGGAGCCGGATCGAAGAAGCCACTTCAGTCGCTGGCTGACGCCAGAGGCGTCCTGAACATCGCGCGAGGTTCGTCGACATTTAAGGTCTATTAAACTGACATGTCAATAGACATATCAACTGCTTTGCCGCCGCAACCGAAGGAATCTCATGTCCTTTAATTTCAATGGGTTGAGCCATCGCCAATCGGAATCTGGCCAGTTGGCGCACGACATGGCGAGCACGACGGAAAAAAAGTAGGCAGATCCGGGCATTGCAGCCAGGATCGACTCCACTGAGGCGCGCTTGCAGGGGGATTCGCGCAGGAGTCAGCGCAAGCGCACGAATTCGAGCTGACGGGTGCGCCCGGTGGTGAGCCGGAATCGGCGCTGACTGGCGTCCAGTTCCAGATAACCACCCAGAATCGGGATGGCCATATCGATGGGCGTGATCCGCCAGATGAGCGGCGCGACGTTGTGCATATCGTAGAGCACGCCATTGCCGCCCAGATCGCTGTGTACCAACAACTGCGGCAGGCCGTCATCGACAAGGAAGCGGGCGCGGCTCCCAGTGGCCGCCGAGCCGAACACCCGGTCTGCGGCAGGCAGCGGCGAAGGCGCCGGTTCCAACCGTTGCAGCCGGTAGTGGTGGCCGAAGGCCTGCAGCTCGAGCTGGCGCGCGTCCTCGTCGTCGACGCGCAAGGACATGCGGAAGATCGAAAACAGCGGTTCCAGCACACCAGGCCGCGAGCGCCGCAATGGGAAGCGGATGCCGTCATGGACGACCATCTGTTGCCCGTTCGATTGGCACAGCTCGATGAAGCGGCCACTGGCCGGATCGTGGTAATGACCTTCGATCAGATCGCCCATGCATTCGCGCGGCACCGGGTCGAGGCCCAGCACGCAGGCATCGATTACCCGGTTGGCCAATTGCATCGGGTCGACATCGCCGGCATTGGTCATCACGATCACGTCCAGCCCCACGGCCGGTGCCTTGAGCATCTGGCAGGCGCCACCGAGCACACCGCCAGAGTGGTAAAGCATATCCAAGCCACGATAGCGGCCACTGGCCAGCCCCAAGCCATAGCTAGTGGTGCTGCCATTGTTCAGCAACTGCGGGCGCTTGAGTTCGGCCCAGGTCGCGGCCGACCCGATGACCGGATTGTCCATGTGCGCCATCCAGCGCAGCATGTCATCGACCGTGGAGACGATCCCGCCCTCACCGGCCAGGGTTGGCCCGATCACACCGCGGACGAAGGTCCCGTCAGCCGTCCTGAAATGCAGCGCGGCACTATTGGGGACAAAGTCATGATCCAGCCGGCGCAACAAGGTGTCATGCATGCCGGCCGGACGAAAGATGCGCTGTGCCAGGACTTCTTCCAGGGGCTGATGGGTGAGGCGCTCGATCACCAGCGAGAGCAAGGCATAGCCGCCATTGCTGTAGCACCAGTCCTGGCCGGGTTGAAAATTGACCCCGTCCTGCTGGGCCATCAACCGCAGTTGCTCGTCAGCAGGTACCACCCGGCCCAGGCCGCACACCTGGACAATCAGATCCAGCCCGCAGCGCAGGCCGCTGATGTGCCCCATCAACTGGCGCAAGGTGACGGTCCCGGCGATGCGCGCCATTTCCGGCAAGTGCTTGCTCAAGCGATCGTCCGGCGACAGGCGTCCCTCTTCGGCCAGCAGCATCAGCGCCAGACTGGTGAAATGCTTGCTGGCCGAACCGATGCGCATGCGCATGTTCGGCGACAAGGCCACCGGCAGTTCCAGGTTGGCAAGCCCGAAGCCCTTGCGGTATACCGGAACTCCATGCAAGGCCACGCCCACCGCCACGCCCGGACCGCTACTGGTGTCGAAGGGTGCAAAGACCGCATCAATGGCGGCATCATCAAGGATGGCGGACTGAGTAGTGTTCATGGCTGGTGGCTCGGGCGACATCGACTCATACCAGGCCGATGTTCATCAGGCGTGGGCTTTGCATGGCGGCCTGCATCACGTCGGTCAGATTGCGCTCGATCAGCTCCCGAACCAATTGCTCGGCGCGCTCGGGCGCCGGTTCCAGCAGCGCCGCGATCAGTTCCTCGTGCCCGCCCCATTGTCGCGAGCGTTCGTCGAAGCGGAAGCCAAGGTAGAGGATGCGGGTGGCTTCGTTGTGCAATTGCTCGATCCAGTGCGCCAGCCGCGGATTGCCGGCGGCCCGGGCAATGGCCAAGTAAAACTTCTGGGTGGCCTCGAGGAAGGCGATCTCGCTCTTTTCGTCGCCGGCGACATAACCAGCCCGACACGGTGCATCGAGTTGACGCAGCGTCTTTTCATCGATACGCCCGGCGGCCAAACGCGCGGCCAATGGCTCCAGTTGCGTGCGCAGGGTGAAGACATCACGGATGTCCTTCAGCGACAGCGTGGCCACGATGTGGCCGCGCCGGCTTTCCGCACGCACCAAGCCGTCCTGCGACAGGCGCGTGAGCGCGGTACGGACCGATGCCTTGGTGAGCTGGTAGGTGGTCTGCAGGAAGGATTCGGAGATGGCTTGGCCGGGCGCCAACCTGCAGAGCACGATTTCGCGCTTGATCAGCGCATAGGCCTCGCTGCCAAGCGAGGCCGGTGGCTCATTGGACACTTCGTTGTACCAAAGCATACGCGTGAGGTCCTTCAGGTCACGCCGCATTATGTTGACATTAGACAACGCGAGCAATGACATATCAGAAACATCCCGGTACTGCTCTATCCCAAAAGATTGGCCCGTTATCCGGGGGCAGCTGTGGACAGATGCGGCATGGGTACCCGGCATCCGTGGCAGACAATCAGGCTATTATTGAACCTACTATTCCATTTGCTTCAACAATCGACCGCCATGGATCGATTCCAGGAAATGCAGGTGTTCGTGCGCATCGCCGAGCGCCACAGCTTCTCGCTGGCCGCCGACGATCTGGAGATCCCGCGCGCCACCGTCACCAACCTGATCAAGCGGCTGGAACGGCGGCTGGGCGCGCGGCTGCTGGAACGCACCACCCGTCAGGTGCACCTGACTCATGACGGCGAAGCCTACTACCACCGCTGCGTGCGCCTGCTGGCCGACCTGGAAGAAGCCGACAACGCCTTCCGCGACGCCCGCCCCAAGGGCCTGCTGCGCGCCAACCTGCAAGGCACGCTGGCCAAGCACTTCATCGTCCCGGCGCTCGGCCAGTTCATGGACGAATACCCGAACATCACCCTGCACATCGAGGAAGACGATCGACTGGTGGACTTGGTGCGCGAAGGCGTGGACTGCGTGCTGCGTGCTGGGACGTTGGCTGATTCGTCGCTGATCGCCCGGCAAGTGGCCCTGCTGGAACAGGTCACGGTGGCCAGCCCGGCCTATCTGGCCCGGCACGGCACGCCACGCACGCTGGACGACCTGGCGCAGGGCCATCTGGCCGTCGCCTACATCGCCCGGCCACATGGCCGCGACGCCGGTCTGGAGTTTCGTGTCGATACGAACCTCGTCGAGCGCCAGCTGCCAGCCAGGATCTCGGTCACCGGCGCCGACCTCTACACCGGCGCGGCACTGGCTGGCTTGGGCATCGTGCAAGTGCCGCGCTACCGCATCGCACAGGAACTAGAACAAGGACTGCTGACCATCCTGTTACCCGATCATTCACCGCCGCCCATGCCGGTGTCGGTGCTGTACCCACACCACCGCCAGTTGTCCCCGCGGGTGCGGGTGTTCACGCAGTGGGTCGCCACGCGGCTGGCAACCAAGGAAACGGAGACCGCACGATGAACGAGGAACTGGCTGAATTGCGCGCCTTCGTGGCCGTGGCGCGCGCGGGCGGTTTCCGCGAAGCGGCGCGCGTGTTGCACGCCAGCACGTCCGGCCTGAGCGATGCGGTGCGCCGCCTGGAGGCACGATTGGGCGTGCGCCTGCTGCACCGGACCACGCGCAGCGTCCGCCCGACCGAACAGGGCCAACACTTGCTGGAACGCGCCGGCCCGGCCTTTGCCGAACTGGAGCAAGCCCTGCAGGCGGCCAGCAGCGCCCAGACCGGCGAACAACCGAACGGCAGCTTGCGGCTGAACGTGCCAGTCAACCTCGCGCGCCTGTACCTGCCCACCTTGTTGCCGCGTTTCATGCAGCGCTATCCGGGCATCGCGGTGGAAGTGATGGCCGACAGCCGTCCGGTGGACATCCTCGCTGCCGGCTGCGACGCCGGCATTCGCTACGAGGAACGACTGGCGCAGGACATGATCGCCGTACCCATCGGCCCGCGCCGGCAGCGCTTTGCCACCGCCGCCGCGCCGGCGTACCTGGATCGGCATGGACGTCCGCAGCATCCCCGCGATCTGCTGTCCCTGCGCGGCCTGCGCTGCCGTTTTGCGAATGGCAGTCTGGATACCTGGAGCTTCCAGCGCGGCGCAGACACTTGCGAGATCGAGCCGCCACCGGCCTTGATCTACAGTGCCGGCACTGCTGTCGATCTGGGCGTGGCCGCAGCTCTGGCCGGCGAAGGCGTCATCCATCTGTTCGAGGAATGGCTGCGCCCGCAGCTTGATCGCGGCACGCTGGAACCAGTGCTGGCGCCCTGGTGGCAATGGTTTCCAGGACCGTATCTCTATTATTCGGGGCGCCAGTTGCTGCCCGCGCCGCTGCGTGCGTTCATCGATTTCGTGAAAGCCGAAGTCGCCGACAGCTGACCCTTTCAGACTGTCCGCTGCAACGGACAGCCCGTCCGTCCATTGCCGGATTATCAGGCGTGCGGACGGACAGTAGCCTTGCGCTTGCTCCCTCTCACTGCAAGCAAAGGACATCCCATGTCTGCCATACACAAGATTGCCCTGGTCACCGGCGGCAGCCGCGGCCTGGGCCGCAATACCGCCGAACACCTGGCCCGGCGCGGCTTCGACGTCGTCATCACGTATCGCAGCAACCAGGAAGAAGCCGCGCGCGTGGTCGCACAGGTCGAAGCGGCGGGGCGACGCGCGGTCGCCCTGCCACTGGACACCGGCGACAGCGCGGCGTTTCCCAGCTTCGTCGCGTCCTTCCGCACCGTGCTGGCCGATTTTGGTGCCCAAGGCTTCGACGTGCTGGTCAACAATGCCGGCATCTCGCACCACGCCAACATCGCCGAAACGGCCGAAGCGGATCTGGATGCGCTCTACCGCGTCCACTTCAAGGGCGTGTTCCTGCTGACCCAGCACCTGCTGCCGCTGATCCAGGATGGCGGCCACATCGTCAACATTTCCTCTGGCCTAACCCGCATCATTTTCCCCGGCAGCGCCGCCTACGGCGCCATGAAGGGCGCGGTGGAAATCTTCACCAAGTACCTGGCCAAGGAGCTGGGGCCGCGCCGCATCCGCGCCAACGTGGTCGCCCCCGGCGCCGTCCAGACCGACTTCAGCGGCGGCATGGTCCGCGACAACCCGCAGGTCCACAAAGTGGTGTCGGACATGACCGCGCTGGGCCGCCCCGGCCTGCCCGAGGACATCGGCCCGATGATCGCGTCCCTGGTGTCGGAAGAGAATCGCTGGGTCAATGCACAGCGGATCGAGGTGTCCGGCGGCATGTCGATCTGAGGGCATGCCACACCACGCTCATGGCCGGCCGTCGCCGGGGTCTGACGACCACCGGGTGGCCGGCAGCACGTTGAGCAGCCGGTGCACCAACGCAACCCAGGCCAGCATCAGCGCCACCGCGACCAACACCGACACCGCCCGGTAAACGGCGTTGCCGGCCAGGTCCTGGCCAGGGGTGAGCTGGCCGAACAGGATCGCCACGCTGGTGACGGCGGCAAAGCCATGCGCTGGCCCGGCGCGTTCGCGCACGTGCTCGGCCGCGTACCACAGCAGCCCGACCAGCAAGGCACACGCGGCCAACGGCCACTGCTCGATCTGATTGAGCAACGCCAGTTGCGCCAACAAGGCGCAGGCCACGCCGGCTGCCGTCCCCATCATGCGCCGACGCCCGGCATGCCAGATCGCGTCGCGGCTCAACGCCAGCAGCACCAGCACCGTGGCGATCTGCGCACCATAGGAATCCTCCAGATCCAGCAGCTGGAACGCCACGAACGACGCTGTGGCCCCGGCCGCGCCGAGCAACACGACGTGCCGGCGCTGACGCGGCGGATGCGCCGGCGGCGCGGGCAAAACGCGCGCTTGCACATCCGGAAACACGGCATAGACGATCGCTGCGATCGGCACACACAGCGCCGTCGCCCTGCCCTGCGCCCAGAACAGGTCTTCCCAGGACACGTCCGGATAGCTGCCCAGGTGCAGCACACCACTGCCGATGACCAGCGCCATCGCCCCCATCAGGAACATCCGCGGCGCGGTCATGATCCGGAAGCAGGCGGCGGCATAGCCGAATACGCACACTGTCATCGCCACCGGCGACGCGGCCAACAGGCCGAGCATGGCGCCGGCCGCCGCCAGCGCCAGCGCGCCCGCGGCCAGGAACTGCAGCGCCACATGCCGGTTGAACACCGGCACCAGCCCCATCAGCACCAACGGATACACCGCGTAATAGGCGGCCGAGGGCCAGTCCAGCAGCGTCGCCAGCGACCAGCCGGCCAGGCTGCCGGCGACCATTCGGCAGCTCTGCCGCCAGCCGTTGCCGTCCAGCGCGTGGACCGGCTCAATAGACATAGGCCACCCAACTGGCTAGCCGGATCTGCACCCTTGCCAGCAGCGCAGCCAGGCCACCGGTAGGCACCAACTGCACCGTGGCGCGTGCTCCGCTGGGCAGGTGCGGTGCTTGATCCAGGCGCACGTTGACCCGCATGCGCTCGGCGCGACGGATCCAGCGGTCGGTCTCCACGGTTTCCACCAGCGCGCCGTCGGCGTCGAGCTGGCCCTGGGCAATGCCGGCATCGATCGATGCCACACGGCCGACGTACACCTGCCCCGGGCGGCCGTCGAAGACGACCAGCGCACGGTCACCCACGTGCACGCCGGCCAGGGTCTTCTCGCGGAAATCGGCGGCGACCACCGGGTTGCGCCCGACCAGTGCCAGCACCGACTGCCCGGCCTGCGCGTAGTCGCCCGGCCGCAGTTGCAGATTGGCGACCACGCCGTCCTGCGGCGCCCGCACCTGGGTACGGTCGAGGTCGCGCCGGGCGATGTCCAGGCTGTTGCCTGCGGTGCGCAGCGCCAGGTTGGCCTCGCCCGGCGCCCCGCGCTGCACCCGCGCGGCCTGCAGTTGGGCGCGTGCCGAGCGCAGCGCGGCCATGGCCGCATCACGCTCGGCCAGCGCCGTCTGCGCCTGACCGAGCGCAACGTAGCGCTGCCGCGCCAACGCCTGCAGGCGTTCGGCCTGGCGCGCGGCGTCATCGGCGGCGCTTTGCGCACTGGCCACCGCCGCCTGCGCCTGGGCCACCGCGGCATCGCGCTCGCCGTTGTCCTGGATGGCCTGCTGCACCGCCAGCTCGGCGGCGGCAACCGCCTGGCGGTAAGCCAGCGGATCAATCCGGAACAGCGGCTGGCCCGCACTGACCGGCTGGTTGTTGGCCACGCTGACCGCCAAGACACGGCCGGACACCTCCGGCGCAATCCGAGTGACACCGGACAGCGCGCGAGCCTCGGGCGTGATCGGCATGAACCGATCGGCCAGCGCGATGTAGCCCAGCAGCAACGCCCCGATCGCCAGCGCCATCCAGACGCTGCGGCGGAAACGTTGCTCCGGAGTCGGGCCAGCCGCAACCGGCGCGGGAGATGAAACCTGGGCCATGCTTCGCACGATGATTTTGCGGGCGCATAGTCAAACAGGGGGACGCTTGGGTGGAAATGCGATCCTGGAGAGTTATGCTTCCGAAAAACGGAAGATTTGCATGAATGATTCCATCAGCGATCTGCGCCTGCTGGTTGAACTGGTCTCCGCCGGATCGCTGACCCGCGCCGCGCAAGTGCTGGACAGCTCCCTGCCGGCAGTCAGCCGCCGGCTGGCGGCGATGGAGGCCCGGCTGGGTGTGCGCCTGATTGAGCGCCATGCGCGACGCTTCCAGTTGACCGAGGAAGGCGGCCGCCTGCACGAGCGCGCGCTGCGCATCCTGGCCGAGGTCGATGAGGCCGAAGCCGAGGCCAGCACCCGCGGCAGCGTGCGCGGCCGGCTGCGCGTCGGCACCCTGCAGGGGCTTGGGCGCCATCACATTGCCGCGTTGGTCGCCGAGTTCGCCGCCCGCCATCCACAGATGGAAGTGGAACTGCGGCTGTCGGACAAGCCGGACCTGATCGAGGACGACATCGACCTCGCCTTGCAAATCGACCCGCCGCAAAGTCCTCGTCTGGTGAGCCGGCGCTTGATGCGCAGCCGCCGGGCCATCATTGCGTCGCCAGACTACCTTCGCCATGCGTCACCGCTGCGGCGGCCGGACGAGCTGCAGCAGCATCGCTGCATCTGCCTGGTACGCGGGCATCGGGTGTTGGATCGCTGGACCTTCGTCGAGGACGGCCGCCCCCGCGAGATTCAGGTCCCGCATCACCTGCTCTGCGACAGCGGCGAAATCACCCGCGCCTGGGCGCTGGCCGGACACGGGGTCGCGCTGAAATTGCTGTGGGACATCGAGGAGGACTTGGCCTCCGGCCGCCTGCAGGAATGCCTGAGCGATACCGTCAGCGAGCCCATCGACCTGTTCGCGGTCTATCCGCAACAGCGCTACCTGCCGGCACGGCTGCGCACCTTCCTGGATTTCATCGGCGAACGCATGGGTGGCCAAACCGACTGACGCAAGGGATCAGACCTGTCTGCACCTCGCCGGCATCGACAGCACCTCCTGCAGGAAAAGCCGGATGGTTTCACTCTCGGCCGCCACGGCACCAGGCATGAACCCCATGCCATCGTCCGGTTCAGCGCTCCGCCGTCTCATTCACCCAACTGCGCCTTGAGATGGTCGATGAGCGCGCGCAACGACGGGGCCATCTGGCGGCTACGCGGGAAGTACAGGAACCACCCCGGAAACGGTTGGCACCAGTCGTCCAGCACCTGCACCAGCCGTCCCGCTTCGATATGCGGTGCCACGATGGCTTCGGTCATGCAGGCAAGGCCGGCGCCCGCCAATGCCGCCGCCAGCAGGGTGTCGGTGTCGTTGCTCACCAGCGGGCCGCTGGGCACCAGCGCATGCTCGACCCCGTCCCGCTCGAACTCCCATGCCAGCAGTGTCCCGCCCGTGGGCAGGCGGTAGTTGAGGCAGCGATGGGCCTCCAGATCAGTGGGCACCATGGGGATGGGATGGTCGGCGAAATAATCGGGCGAGCCGACGACCACGCCACGCAACTCGGGTGAGACGCGCACGGCGACCATGTCGCGCTGGACCCGTTCGCCCAGCCGAATACCGGCATCGAACCCGGCCGCCACGATGTCGACCAGGTGGTCATCGACCAGGATCTCCAGCCGCACGTCCGGATACGCCTGGGCGAAGCTGCCAAGCATCGGCGTGAGCACCATGTGGGCGGCAGTTCTGGGGGCACTCAAGCGCAAGGTTCCGGCCGGGCGGTCCGCGGCGGACACGGCTTCTTCGACGGCGCCTGCAATTTCGGCAAAGGCGGGCTCGATCCGGTGCAGCAGCCGCCTGCCGGATTCGGTCAGGGCCACGCTTCGGGTCGTGCGGTGCAGCAGCTTGACGCCCAGGCGCCGTTCCAGCACGCGCAGCGTATGGCTGATCGCCGACGGCGAGACGCCCAGCCGAATCGCCGCACGCCGAAAGTTCAGCTCCTGAGCGATCACGATGAACGTCGATAGCTCTGCGTACTCCGTGCTGCTCATTGTTCAACCAAGCTCATCATCCAATGCAAATTGTTGGCGATTATCAAGTTGTACAGATCAATCCACAATGATGCGCATCGTTTGTCGAGAAAGGTTTTCACAATGTCCAGCGAATCGAACTTCATACCCAACCCGGCGCGCTTTTTCGGCCGTGTGGCTTTGGTCACCGGTGCCGGCAGCGGCATCGGCCGCGCGGCGGCGCTCCGCTTTACCCAGGAGGGCGCTTCGGTCGTCCTGGTCGGTCGTCGGGAACAGCCACTGTCGTCGGTCGCGCAGGACATCGAGAAGGCCGGCGGGCAGGCTTGCGTGGTGCCGACCGATATCTCGGACGAGGCGGCGGTGGACGCGCTGATCAGGCGCGTGCTTGAACGATTCGGCCGGCTGGATTTTGCGTTCAACAATGCCGGTGTGCTGGGTGCGCTCAAGCCGATCGTCGAACTGAGCTGCGAGGACTTCGACACGACCATGGCCACCAATCTGCGCGGCGTCTGGTTGCTGCTGCGCGCGGAAATTCGGGCGATGCTCGACGGCGGCCGGCCAGGTGCCATCGTCAACACATCCTCCTTCGTGGCCGAAGCCGCCTCCGCCGGCACCTCGGTCTACGCCGCCAGCAAGGCCGCGCTCAACGCGATGATTCGCGCACTGGCGCTGGAAGTGGGGCCGGCTGGCATTCGCATCAACAACGTCGCGCCGGGCCTGATCCGCACGCCCATGAATGCCGACCTCGACGATAAATTGGTGGCCGCCTTCAGCGCGCACGCCGCCCTCAAGCGCGCCGGCGTTCCGGCCGACGTCGGCGATGTCGCGGTCTGGCTGTGCTCGGACGATGCGCGCTTCGTGACCGGACAGACCCTGCTGGTCGATGGCGGGGTGGCGATCCCGGGTCTGCGCTGACGCTCGGACGCAAACTGCTACGTCGATGGGGAGCATTCGGGCCGAGCTGGGGGAATTTTTTACGGGCCGAGTCTGGTGTCTACCTGACTACTGATCTTGCCCGAGGACCTGCGCCAGCCGGTCGATGAACAGCCGCACTCGCGCCGCCAAGTGCCGGCGGTGCGGATAGACCAGCTGGATTGGAATCTCGCCGCCGCCGACGCCGGGCAGCACCTGCACCAGCCGCCCCGCGCGCACGTCATGCTCGACCAGGAAGTCCGGCAGGAAGGCGATCCCCATGCCCGCCAGGGCCGCCTGGTGCAGCGCCTCACCGCTGTCGAAGCGCAGCCGGGCCGGGCCGTCGATGACGAACGCGCGGTCGCCGGCGGCATCGTGCGGCCGCAGCTGCCAGGCCGTCGATTCCGGCCGCAAGCCATAGATCAAGCGCTGGCAATGCGCCAGGTCCTTCACGTTTTGCGGCATGCCATGCGCCTGCAAGTGAGCCGGCGCCGCATACAGGCCGGGGCGTGTCCAGGTGAGCGGCCGCGCCACCAGTTGCGCATAGACCGGCAGCGCGCCCAGGCGGATGCCCAGGTCGAAGCCTTCCTCGACCAGGTCGACCAGACGATCGGAGAAATTGACCTCCACCGCCAGTTGCGGCCACTCATCCAGCACCTGCTTGAGAAAGGGCAGGATCACGATGCGGCCATAGGCTTCCGAGACCGTCAGGCGCAGCGTGCCCCGCGGCACCAGACGATCCTGCCGCACGCTGGCCTCGGCTTCGCCCAAGTCCTGGAGGATGCGCAGGCAGCGTTCGTGGAAGACCTGGCCATCGGCGGTCAGCGACAGGCTGCGGGTGGTGCGGTGCAACAGCCGCACGCCCAGGTGCGACTCCAGCCGCGCCACGGCCTTGCTTGCCGCCGACCGGGTCATCCCCAGCGCCTTGGCACCGGCGGCGAAACTGCCTGCCTCGACCACCAGGACGAAGGCCTGGATGGCCCCCAGATCGAAGCCTGCCGAGGGCAGGCGCGAGGACGTGCGCATGGGGACTCCCAATGGTGAATCAAAAGAACCAATAATGATTTTATGATCTTGACTGAATCTTTTTCATCACCAAAAGGACTCCCCCATGCTTCCTCCCCTCGCACAACAGGCCTTCGATGGCTGGCTGGCCGCGGCCGCGCCAGTCGTGGACAAGCTCGAAGGCCGCAGCGACCTGGACTGGCCGGCCACGCGCGCCGCCTACGACGATGGCCTGGCCCGCCTGTTTCCCGCGCCGCAAGGCGTCTCCTTCTCGACCGTGACGCTCGGCGGGGTGGCTTGCCTGCACGTCGTGCCCGAGCACGTGGCGGCCGGGCGCACGCTGTTCTACATCCACGGCGGCGGCTATGTGCATGGCGGCGTCAATGGCTACCGCGGCCTGGCCGGGCGCTACGCCCAGGCCCTGCAGGCCGAGGTGTACCTGCCCGACTATCGCCAGGCCCCCGACCATCCCTTCCCGGCCCCCATCGACGACACCTTCGGCGCCTATCGCGCCTTGCTCGACAGCGGCATCGACCCGCGTGCGCTGGTGATCTCCGGCGACTCGGCCGGCGGCGCGATGATCGTGACAGTGATGCGCAAGGCCCGCGACGCCGGACTGCCGCTGCCCGCGGCCGGCGTGGCGATTTCGCCCTGGGCCAACCTGACCCACAGCGGCGCATCGGCCACCGTGCGCGACGGGCTGGATCCCCTGTGCAGCACGGCCTTCCTGAGCACGCTGGCACGCACCTTCCTCGCCGGCGAACTGCCGACGCATCCGGACGCCTCGCCGGTCTTCGCACCGGTGCATGGCCTACCGCCGGTGCTGGTGCAGATCGGCGAGAACGAGGTGATGCTCAGCGACGCCATCCGCCTGGCGGCCCACCTGGGCGAGAGCCGCGTGCGCACCTCGCTGGAGGTCTGGCCCGGCATGTTCCATGTCTGGCACCAGTTCGCCGGCCTGCTGCCGGAAGCGGACCAGGCCTTGCGCAATGCGGTGCGTTTCCTGGACGACGCACTGCGGGTGCAAGCGCGGTAACAACTGCGTGCCGCGGTAGCCTAGTGGCCGATCACCGCCGCCGCTGGCCCGCAGCCAGAAAGACCTGCTCGCGGAACCATGCGCTAGCGGCATCGTCGCGGGTCCGGGGATGCCAATACGCGCTGATCGTGACCTCGGGCAGCTTCAACGGCGGGACGAACAGATCCAGGGCGGCGTCGAAGCGCTGCAACAAGCGCCTGGGCAAGGTGCACAGCAGATTGGTGTTGGCCACCAGCGCCGGTGCCAGCGCATAGCTCTCGGTGGACATGACGACCTGGCGGCGACGGCCAAGCTGCTCCAGCGCCGCGTCCACCAAGCCAGCGAACGGATCTCCGCTGGAAGACACCACCAGGTGCGCCGCCGCGCAGAAGGCCGGCAAGCCCAGTTTCCCGGTGCCGCGCGGATGCCCTTTGCGTTGGGCGGTGAGGAAATCATCGCTGAACAATCGCCGCCCGACCCAGCCTTGTTCGGCGCTCTCGCCCAGGCCAACGAACACATCGACCTCGCCTTGCTCCATTTGTCCGTGCAAGCGCGCCCGATCGGGAAGCACGAAACGGATGCGCACCTGCGGGGCCAGTGCGCGCACGCGGTTGAGCAAATCCGCCCCCAGCATCAATGCCGGATTTTCGTGCAGTGCCACCACGAACGTGCGCTGGCTGCTGCGCGGGTCGAAGCTCGTAGGCGTCAGCAGCGCCGCCAGGCCATCGAGCACCTCGCGCAATGCCGGCTGCAGTGCCAGCGCCCGCGGCGTGGGCAGCACCCCGCGTCCATGGGGCGCAGCCACGAACAAGCGCTCGCCAAACACCTTGCGCAGCCGCGCCAGCCGGGCCGACATCGCCGGCTGGCTCAGGCCCAGACGCTGCGCGGCATGGGTGATGTTGCGCTCGGCCAGCAGGGCCTGCAGGGTCAGCAGCAGGTCCATGTCCAGCCCGGGCGGCAAGGCGGGCAAATGCGCCATCGCGGCTATTTTTCCTGGCGATTGGTGTAGGTGACGGGGACCCAATCGTAACCGCCACCGGCGGGGCGCACATGGCCGATGCCGGGGAACGGCAGGTGCGGCGCGGCGATCAGCGTGCGATCGCGGGCGAAGGCGGCAAATTGCGTCTTGCGCACCTCGGCCGCGCGAGCCTGATCTTCGTCGAAGGCGATGGTCACGCCCGGCTCGGGGAACTGCACCGCCGCCGCGTGCGCAAGGTCGCCGACGAAGGTGATGCTCTCGCCGGCGCTATCCAGCCGGTAGAAGGCCGCCCCCGGCGTGTGCCCGGGATGGACGGTGGCGGTAATGCCCGGCAACACCTGCTCGGTGCCGGTGAAGGTCTTGAGCTTGCCGGCCTCCATGTAGGGTTTGAGGGTCAGCTGGGCGATGTCAAAGTAGTGCTGGTCGTAGCCGGTCTTCTTCTGGTTGCTTTCGTCGAAGAAGAAATCCACGTCCGGCTTGCCAACGTAGACCTCGGCATTGGGGAGTACGCGCTGGCCGTCCTTGACCAGGCCACCGGAGTGGTCGGAATGGGCGTGGGTGAGCAGTACGTCGGTCACGTCCTGCGGATGCAGCCCTTGCGCGGCCAAGCTGTCGAGCAAGCGACCTCCCTTGCCCGGCCCGAACAACTGGCCGACGCCGGTATCGACCAGCACCCAGTGCCCGGGCAGCTCGATCAGAAAGGCGTTGATCGAGACCTCGATCGGGCTGTGCTCGAAGTTGCGCGCCAGCAGGCGGTCGATGTCCTGCGGCGTCGCTCCTCGCAGCAGGGAACGCACGTCCACCGGCACCGTGCCGTCGGTCAGCGCCGTCACCTGCACGTTACCCACGCGCATACGGTAGCCGCCGGCTTGCTGCGGCATCACGTGGCCAGGAACGTCTGCCTGGGGCTGGACTGGGGACTGGGCCTGCGCCGAGGGAAGTTGGAACAGCACGGCGGCCAGCAGCGCCGCGGCAATGGGGGTCTTGTGCAAGGACATGGTGTGTGGACTCTTGGAAAGGGAAAACGCCATGCTAGGCAGCGCCCTGCCATCCAACCAGACAGCCACGATCGATAAGAGCTATCCACGCCATGGATAGCTTGGGTCATGCACGCGCCGGGCGCGATGGGCCCGGCTTGCGACGAAATGCGGGAATCAGGCGCCCTTCTGCCGCGAACGGAACGCGGCGACCTTCATGCGGTTGCCGCACAGTACCAGCCGCCGCTGCTGGCCGTCTGGGGCCGCAACGACCCCTTCTTCCTGCCCGCCGGGGCTAAGGCCTGGAAGCGCGACATCCCCCATGCCGACGTGCGCTTCTACGACACCTGCCATCTGGCGTTGGAAACCCACGGCGCCGAGATTGGCGCAGTCATCCGGGCGTTTTTGGATCGGAACGTGGGCGCAGCGTAAGCACACGCCGCCCTCACGCCAACCCCGCCTCGGCCATCCAAAGTTCGGCATCGGCACCGGCGGCGATGCGCAGCGGCGCGGCCGGGTCGGTGGCCGCGCGCCACACAGCCTGGGCGACATCGGCCGCGTGGGTGACCGGGCCCTGGTCCTCCAGCACGCTCTGCACGAAGCCCTGCAGCAACGGCGCGTAGTCCGGGTCGTCCATGCCGCGCAGATGCGGCATGGCATTGTCGCCAAAGCGGGTTTGCGGGGCGCGCCCCGGCAGCACCAGGTGCGCGCGCACGCCGAAAGGCTGCATCTCCAGCGCCAGCGAAGCGGTCAAGGCGTTCACCGCCGCCTTGCTGGCGCTGTACACCCCGACCAGAGGCAAGGTCTTGACCGTTACCGTGGAGCTGACGTTGACGATGACGCCAGCGCGGCTGCGACGCATCTGCGGGGCGACGGCACGCACCATGGCCAGCGTGCCGAGCACGTTGGTCTGGAACAGCGCCTGCGCCGTCTCCGGCGCGGTCAGTTCCACCGGCGCCACCGCGCCAAAGCCGGCGTTGTTGACCAGCACGTCGATAGGCCCGGCCGCCTCGACGGCGCGATCGACGCTGGCCGCATCGGTCACGTCCAGCGCCAGCACGCGCAGGCGCGGCGAGGCCGGCAGCAGATCTTCCCGGGGCACGCGCATCGTCGCGATCACCTCCCAGCCGGCATCGAGGAAGCGTTTTGCGGTTTCCAGGCCGAAGCCTGACGAGCAACCGGTAATCAAGACTGTGGACATCGTTTTCTCCGTTCAAGCAGCAATGGCGCCATGCTAGGTCCACAGTTCAAGACTAACTACAATTGAACGTCGATATTTCATTTGAATCAGTCCAGATGTCAGCCATCGATCCCCTGGCCGAGATCGTCACCCTGCTGCAACCCGCCGCCCGCTTCTCCAAACAGGTGACGTGCACCGCACCCTGGCGCATCCAACGCGATGGCACCGGCGAGCCGTTCTACTGCGCCATCCTCGAAGGCGCCTGCCGCATTGCCTTCGGCACCGAGCCACCGTTGGAGCTGCGGGCCGGCGATTTCGTGCTCGCCCCGGCGATGCGCGCACTGCGGATCGAAAGCGTCGATGCTCCGGCCGAGCTGCCCGAGACCGTGCCGGAACAACTCGGCGCCGGTCATTTCCATGTCGGCCCGCGCGGCGGCTCGGCCGAGCTGCGCATGCGCATCGGCCATTGCCGTTTCGGCGCCCCGGATTCGGCCCTGCTGGTCTCGCTGCTGCCCGATCGGGTCATCGTCCGCGACCAGCCCCGGCTGGCCACGCTGATGCAGCTGATCGACGAGGAAGCGCGCGCGCAGCGGGCCGCGCACGAACTGGTGCTGGAACGGTTGCTGGAGGTGCTGCTGATCGAGGCCATGCGCTCGGCATCGGCCACCACCACGGCCCCAGGTCTGGCCCGCGGCCTGGCCGACGAACGCCTGGCCGCGGCGTTGCGCGCGATGCATGCACACCCGGATCGGGCCTGGACCATGGCGATGCTGGCGCAGGAGGCGGCGCTGTCACGCTCGGCCTTCTTCGCGCGGTTCAGCCGCAGCGTCGGCCTGCCGCCAATGGAATACCTGCTGACCTGGCGCATGGCGCTGGCCAAGCAACTGCTGCGCCAGCCGGATCTCGGCCTCGAACAGGTGGCGCAACGCGTGGGCTATGGCTCGGCCAGCGCCTTCAGCGTGGCCTTTGCACGGCAGGTGGGGATGCCGCCTGCGCGCTATGCGCGCGCCGAGGCGGCAAGCCGGGCCGGGGCTGGCGCGCCTGCCCATGCGATGTAAGCCCTCGCATCGTGCTGGCGTGCCCGCGTGAGGCTCGCCCCAGAGTGGACGACCCGGTCAGGGATCACGCCTTCAACCGCTGCGCCAGGTAGTGCGCGACGTCGACCGTTTCAATCCCCTGCTGGGCATTGAACGTGTTGGCCTTGTCCCACCACATGCCGTCTCCGAGGGCGAAGGCCGCCCGGTAGCGGGTCATGACATCGCCAGGGGCCTGCGCCAGATCGGCGCGCAACTTGTCCAGCGTCCATAGCGTTTTCTCGAACCTCTGCCCGGTGACGCGCTCGACCACGGCCGCCAACTCGCCGTAGGAAAGCGTGTCGCCGGCCACGTACACCACCGCGTTGGCGATGCGTGGCTCGGCCAGCAGGATCTCGGTGGTGAGGCGGCCGATGTCCTCCGGCGTGGTCACCGTGACCCTGGTGTCCCACGTGCCCAGGCCATGCAGGGTTCTGGCCTGCAGGCTCACCACCTCGAACGCCGGCTCGAACAGGAAGCTGGTGAACATGCCGGTGGAGACGATCACCCACTCGGTGGACTGCTGGGCGCGCAGCAGTTGGCGCACCTGGTATTGCTCGTCGAACACCGGCTGCCCGCTGCCCTGCCCGACCACGTCATAGTCGACCCCGAACTGCCACGGGAAGTAGCGCTCGACCCGGGCATCCAATGCGGCGCGAGTGATCTTCAACTGGGTCCCGGGGCCGGCCACGAAGCCGGTGCAATTGATCACCGTGCGATAGCGCTCGAACAGGGCTTGCAACGCAGCGACATCGCCGGCCAGGTCGAAGCCGATCACCTCCACGCCCAGGGCCTTGAGAACCGCGAGCGTTTCGCTATCGCCGGGCCGGGTGCTGGAGACGGTCTGCGGCGAAACGACGACCGTGACCGATTGGCCGCGCGCGGCGGCGCGCGGGGCGAGCGCCCGCAGCACCGCCAGGCCCAGTTGACCAGCCCCCAGGACCAGCAGGTCGCGACGATCGGATGGCTTTCCAGACATGACCATAATTTTCTTCCTTCAAATAATGAGATAGATTTCGCGCTGGCCCTCCGGGATGAGCCACAACAGCTTCATGCCCATCCATCACCATAAAAATGACTTTTAACTTGTCAGCGCTGCCGCATCGTAGCTGCCAGAAAGCGGACGAAAAAGCGCACAGCACACCTTTCATAATTTGAATAAATCCAATAGTTCGGCACATTGAGCCTGATGCGGCAGGTGCCACCGGCACTTCCGCCTCCGCGCATTCCTTCCTCCTCTGGAGAGGCCCGCCATGGACAGACTGCAAGCGATGGAAACCTTCGTCCGCGTGATCGAGGCCGGCAGTTTCAAGCAGGCCGCCGACACCCTGGACGTGCTCCCTTCGACCGTCACCCGCAACATCAAGGAGCTGGAATCGCACCTGGGCACGCGGTTGCTCAACCGCACCACGCGCGCGGTCAGCGCCACCGATGCGGGCCTGCGCTTCTACGACCGCTGCAAGGCGATCCTGCGCGAACTGCAGGAGGCCGAGGCCCAGGCCGCGCAGCGGACTGGCGCCTTGCGCGGCACGATCAAGATCGGCACCACATCGTCGCTGGCCCGGCATTGCCTCATCTCAGCGTTGCCTGCGTTCACGCGCCGCCATCCCCATATCGAGCTGGAGTTGCACCTGTCCGATACATCGGTGGATGTGATCCAGCAAGGCCTGGACTGCGTCATCCGTACCGGCGCGCTGCGCAGCTCTCGGTTGGTGGCACGGCGCATCGGCCGTTTCCACTGGGTCGTCTGCGCGGCGCCGGACTACCTTGCGCAGCATGGAATGCCCACCAGCGTGCAGGCCTTGCAACAACACGTCGCGGTGGGCTACCTCGGCGGCCACGCCGGACGCCTGGCCCATTGGCAACTCCAGCACCGCACGCTGACCGCTGCCGTCGCCATGCAAGAGAGCGTGCGTGTCGACGACACCGACGCCTACGTGGAAGCCGGCATCGCCGGGCTGGGGCTGATCCGCGTGGCCAGCTATATGGTGCGCGAGCACTTGGCCGCGGGTCGGCTTGTTCGCGTGCTGGAGGCGGTGCACACCGAGCCGGAGCCGATTTCCCTGCTGTACCCACACAGCCGACACCTTGCCCCGGCGGTGCGGGCCTTCGTCGACTGGAGCAGCGAGGTGGTGGCCCAGGCGTCGAGCCAGTGGTGATATCTATCGCTGATCAATGAACGACTGCCGCGCCGGGCCCAGATTCTGTGCTCTTGCACCTTCTCGATCTGGCACGATGAAGGCGCCCAGCATGGGGAGACTACGCCTGCCCCAGTTCTCCGGCGGTTCTGGCCAGAATCTCGGCTAGGGAACACGGCGTGCGCCCGCTCAAACGCGCGATGTCACCGCTAACGATGTCGTAAGCGCCGCGCGCCTGCCGCGCCTTCATCGATACCACGGCATCGGCAACCCCCTCAGGCAGACCCGTTTTGAGCAGCCCGGCTCGCAGCACCTCGGCAGGCATCACGTTCAAGGCGAAGGGGCGCTGGATGTGCTGCGCGACCAGGCTGCAGACCGCCTCACCGCGCAGGGCTTCAGGGCCGGTCAGTTGATACATGGCGCCCTCGTGGCCCTCGCTGATCAATGCGGCGGCCGCGGCTGTGGCCACGTCACCGCGCGACACGAAGCTGACGCGGCTGTCCGCAAGCGCGGCAAGCCCGCCTGCCGGCAACGCCATCCGCAACTCATCGATCAGGGTCTCGGAAAAATAGCTTATGCGCAGCATCGTCCACGCCGGGATCGTGCTCTTGATCAGCGCCTGCTCGCTGTGCCAGTACGCCGCGCCCACGGCGGGCTCCTCCTCACGCTGCGTTCCCGTTGCCGACAACAGGAAGACGTGACCGACCTGGGCCCGTGCAGCGGCATCGATGGCGGCCAGCATCTGGCGCGCGCGAATCCCCGGGCGCAGATCAGGCCCGGGAATCAACAGCAGGCGATCCAGGCCCTGATAGGCCGCCACCAATGTCTCGGGTTGGTCGTAGTCGCCCAGGCGAGCTGCGAAGCTTGGATCGGTCTTGGGCGTGCGCGAAATCGCCACCAGATCTTCGGCTGCGACCGTTTCCAGCAGCGCCTGGACTACGGCGCTGCCGAGCTGACCACTGGCACCACTTACACCTATTTTCATCATCACATTCCATGGTTATTTATGGTTCCTTAGGATATATTTGTACCTGTTGGGCAACAAGAACGCACGAATTCATGCCTCAGGAACACCCAGGCTCCTGTCGTCCCGAGGAATAGCCATGGAAAATCTGGAAGCCGAATGCCGCGGCCTGGCCGAGGTGATTGCCCGCATTGGCGACAAGTGGACGGTCATGGTCTGTGGCCATCTCTCAGAAGGCACCCACCGTTTCAATGCCTTGAAGCACCGCATCCCCGGCATCTCGCACCGGATGCTGACCATCACCCTGCGCGGGCTCGAACGCGATGGACTGGTGGCGCGCAAAGCCTATGCCACCGTCCCGCCGAAGGTTGAGTATTGCCTGACCCCATTGGGACGAAGCCTGACAGGCCCGCTGGCTGCCCTGGCAAGTTGGGCGCGCGAAAACCGGCCCGCCCTTGAACAAGCCCGCGCCGCATTTGATCGTCGTGCCGTGCAGGAATGAGCTGGCGCTGTGGCCTGACGAAGCGCGCCGTCAAGCAGCGGCGCATGCGCGGCATCATTCCATCAGGTCGCGCCACTTGGTCATGCGCTCGCCCAGGTCGAGCGTGTCGCCATCAACGCTGAAGCGGCCATCGCCCTGATGGTGGATCAGCCGGGTTTCCTTGCGCGCGGCGTCGATCCAGATGCGCTGCACCTCCAGCACCCACAGGTTGTAGCGGCGTGCCCAACCGTCATCGACGACGCGGCACTCCAGGTTCGCCCAGCATTCGCGCACCAGCGGTGCATCCACCGTGTGCGCGGGTGCGGGCGTCAGGCCGAAATGCGCGAACTTGTCCAGCGCATCGCCCGAGCAGTTGCCGATGTCCACCACCGTCTCGGCCAGATCCACCGTCGGCACGGCCAGCACGCATTCGCCCGTGTCCGACAGCGCCTGGTGGCTGTGATCCCACGGCCCGATGATGGCGCCGACCAAGGGCGGGTCGTGCTGCATCATCATGTGGAACCCCATCGTCATCAGGTTGGCGCTGCCATCGGCCCCGCGCGTGGACACCAGCACGATAGGGCCGGATTCGAGGACGCGATAGGCCTTTTCCGGCGGCAATTCATTGAGCATGGCGTGATCTCCAGATGCACTTGAGAGGCACGCGGCATCGAGCCGCATGCCCGCACTCGTGCGAAATTACTCGACGAAATCCGTGGCATCCGATGCGCCGCGCCACGCATCCAGGTCCTTGCGCACCGCCTGCATCTTCTGCTCGGCCAGCGTGTTGGCGATCTTGCCCGCGAACAGATGCACGGGCGGCTCGGCCACGGCGGCGGCTTGCAGGATCAGCGTGGCCACCTTCTCCGGGTCGCCGGCCTGCTTGCCGTCCAGGCCGTTGAGGTGCAGGTCCAGCGAGGCCTGCGCCTCGGTGTAGTCGGAGATCGAACGCTTGGCCACCACCAGCGTGTCCTTGGACAGGAAGCCGGTGCGCACCGGGCCGGGATAGACAACGGTGGCCTTGATGTTCAGCTCGGCCAGTTCGGCGGCCAGCGTCTCGGTCAGGCCGGCGATGGCAAACTTGGAGGCCACATAGCTGCCCCAGCCCGCATAGCCGCCCTGGAAGCCGACGATGGAGGCCACGTTGAACACATGCCCGCTGCGCTGTGCGCGCAGCTGCGGCAGCGCGTGGCGCAGCACGTGCAGCGGCGCGAAGACGTTGACCTCGAAGTTGCGGTGCAGCTCGGCGTCGCTCAAGGCCTCGACGGTGCCCTGCTGGCCGTAGCCGGCGTTGTTGACCACGCGGTCGATGCGGCCGAAGGCGGCGACGGTCTTGCCGATGGCGGCCTGGACGCTGGCTTCATCGACCAGATCCACCTCCAGCGGCAGCAACCGTTCGTGCTGGTCGCCGAAGGCCTGCTGCAGGCTGGCCAGCGTGCGCGAGGTGGCGGCCACCGCATCGCCCTGGGCCAGTGCCTGCCGCGCCAGCGACAGGCCGATGCCGCGCGCGGCGCCGGTGATGAACCAGACTTTGGAAGAAGAGGATAGTGCTTGCATGGATGAAAACTCCTGTGAGGTTGAAAAGTGGGATGAATTACTGGATGGCCACGCTCATGCCGCCGTCGGCCATGACCACCGCGCCGACCACATAGCTGGCCTGGTCCGAAGCCAGGAAGGCGGCGACTTGCGCGATTTCCTCGGGACGCGCGGCGCGGCCGATGGGGGCCTTGCGGCCGTGTTCGGCCAGATAGGCCTGGCCGTCGGGCTGGATGGCGTTGGTGATGTTGGTGACGGCATCGCCCGAGCCGACCGCGTTGACGCGGATGCCGTGGCCGATGGCTTCCAGCGCCAGCGTGCGGGTCAATTGCGCCAGCGCGCCCTTGGACGCGGCATAGGCGGCGATGCCGGGAAAGCTCTGGTAGCAGGCGTAGGAGCCGATGTTGACGATGGCACCGGCGCCGGCGGCCATCATCGGGCCCATGGCGGCACGGGAGAACAGGAAGGCGCCAGTGGCATTCACCGACAGCACCTGGTTCCATTCGTCCAGACGCATTTCGGCGACCGGACGGTTGATGATGATGCCAGCGTTGTTGACCAGGATGTCGAGCCGGCCGAACTGTTCGATGGCTGTTTGCACGGCCAGTTCAGCGCTGGATTCCTGCGCCACGTCGGCCACCACGGGCACCACGCCCTCGCGCGCCAGGGCCTGGACGTTGTCACCACGGCCGACCGCGACGATGCGCGCGCCCTGGCGATGCAGCAGTTCGACGATCGCCAAGCCAATGCCGCTGGCGGCGCCAGTGACGATGGCCACGCGGCCGGCAAAAGGCTGGGCCTGGGAGGTGGTGTTTGCTTGCGGCATGAAAACTCCTTGTGAATGAATCAATGTCAGGATCAATACGGACTGGCCGTGGGGCGCACGATGAGTTCGCTCACGTCCACGCCGTCGGGCTGGGCGATGGCATAGGCGATCGCCTGCGCGACGGCCTGCGGCGGCAAGGCGATGCGGCGGAATTCGCGCATGGCCGCACGAGCGGTGTCATCGGTGATGTGGTCGGCCAGTTCGGACTCGACCACGCCGGGGCTGACGACGGTCACCCGGATGGCATCGGTCTCCTGGCGCAGCCCATCGGAGATGGCGCGCACCGCGAACTTGCTGGCGCAATAGACGGCAGCAGTCGGCGAGACCGCATGGGCCCCGATGGAGGCGATGTTGATGATGTGCCCATGGCCCTGCGTCTGCATGATCGGCAGAACGGCGGCAATGCCGTGCAGCACACCACGCACGTTGACGTCCAGCGTGCGATTCCACTCCTCGACCTTCAGCGCCGCCAGTGGCGATAGCGGCATGACGCCGGCGTTGTTGATCAGTACGTCGACGCGGCCATGCGCGGCCTGCGCGCGGGCAACGATGGCGTGCAGGTCTTCCAGGCGCGTGACATCCAGTGCCATCACTTCGACCTGGCCACCCTCAGCGCGCAGTTCGTCTTGCAAGGCAGTGAGCCGGTCCAGGCGCCGCGCACCGAGGTAGACGTGGTGGCCTTGCCGTGCCAAATGGCAGGCCGTGGCCGCGCCGATGCCGCTGCTGGCGCCGGTCAGCACGATGACCTTGGCAGCTTGGGGTGGGTTGGAAGGCATGATTTCTCCGTGTTCGGCCCGGCGGACAGAGGTGCCGCCGAGGGTCTGTTGAACAGGGTGAAATCGTAGAAAGCACGGCCTTTCCGGCCTAGGCCGAAGCCTCTTGCATTATTGCCTGATCCTATTTTTCATCGACATCAATCCAGTCGAATCTGGCAAAATCATCGCCATTTCATCATTCAAGTGCATCAAGCGCATGCCACGCGACAACACCCTCCAACCCCGCCAGGCCGAGATGGCCGCGCTGATCCGCCAGCTCGCCCCGCACGAAGGCCACACCCGCTCGCTGCTCGACGGGGTGCGCCTGATGCGCGCCGACCGGCCGCTGGGGCGCACGCCGGTGCTGTACGAGCCGAGCATCGTCATCGTCTGCCAAGGCCACAAGCGCGGCTATCTGGCCGACCGGGTCTATCACTACGACCCGCAGCACTATCTGGTGCTGTCGGTGCCGCTGCCGTTTTCGACCGAGACCGAGGCCAGCGCGGAGGAGCCCTTGCTGGCCGTGTCCGTGCGGCTGGACAAGACCGCCGTGGCCGACCTGATTGTGGAGGTCGACCAGCAGGCCGGCCGCACCTCGCCCGCGCCGACCGGCATCGTCTCCACCCCGCTGGACGAGGCCCTGGCCGACACCACCCTGCGCTTGCTGCGGGCCCTACGCTCGCCGTTGGAGGCACGGGTGCTGGGTCCGGGTATCGTGCGCGAGCTGTGCTTTCGCGTGCTGATCGGCGAGCAAGGCGGCGCGATCCGCGCGGCGCTGGCCAGCCAAGGTAACTTCGAGCGCATCGCCCGGGTACTGCGGCGCATTCACCACGACTACGCCCAGCCGCTGGACGTGGCGACCTTGGCCGACGAGGCGGGCTTGAGCGTGCCGGCCTTCCACGCGCAGTTCAAGGCGGTGGCCGCGACCTCGCCGATCCAGTACATCAAGTCGGTGCGGCTGCACCAAGCACGGCTGATGATGATCCGCGACCGCGTCACCGCCGCTGGCGCCGCTGCGCGGGTGGGCTACGAAAGCGCCTCGCAGTTCAACCGCGAATTCAAGCGCCTGTTCGGCCGCAGCCCCGGCGAAGAAGCGCGCGAAATGCGCTCGGCCTTCGCGCTGATGGAGCCGGCCCAGCTTGCGCAGGCTGCAGCAATGCATTGAGGCGCGCTGCCCCCCTGTGGCCACTGCGAACAAACAAGGTGGCTTCACTTTATTGCCACGGATGCATGAGGCCAATGAACTCTCCCGAACGCACACTGACGATCGACGGTGCCCGCATCGATGGCATCGCGGATTTTTACGCTGAAATCAATCGCGTCTTCATGGCACAGGAAGACTGGCAACTGGGCGCCAGTCTCGACGCCTTGGACGACATGCTCCACGGCGGCTATGGCGCAGCGCAAGGCAGCGCGCCGGTGAAGCTGCGCTGGCTGAATGCCGAGCACAGTCGCGCAAGACTCGATATCGCCGCCACACGTGCCCAGTGCCCACTACCTCGATAAATTGGCCCGCCCTGACACCTTCAACCACTCGCACTGGCAGGGTGTACTGGAGGCCTTGGAGGCTGGCCACGGCCCGAGCTACTTCGAGCAAATCTGTCAGGTCATCGCCGCCCATCCCCGCTTCACACTGGAACTGGCTTGAGCAGCCGTTGCCAAGCCAATCGTCGGCAATCGCTCTGGCGTCGCAAGGCTGGGTGTCACGCGGTTGGTCGTGCCGATTGTGATGCCGCTTGCGCCAAGCACGCCTCCAGCAAGCCTGTGGCGTAGGCGGTGTCCGGCGGAGTGGGCGTGAACAGAATGCGATAGATCACCGGCGCGACCACCTGATCGAGCACGCGCTGCGCGTCAGGTGGTGATGCCCCCTGCTCCACGCCTCGGGCGATGATGCTCTCCAGGGCGCTGAGGATGCATTGCGTGCACTGCCCCGCCCGCTCGGTATTGGCCAGCGCCAGCGCTTCGCGCAGCAAATCGCGGCCCGGCCCGGAGCCCATTTCATCGACGAATTGCTCAAGCCACAGCGTCAGATCGCGGCGCCAGTTGCCACTGTCGGGCGGCAATGTCTCGGCCTGGAACTGGCGAACTGCGACATCGGCCAGCAATGGCACCACGCCGCCCCAACGGCGGTAGATGGTCGAAGGCGTCACCTTCGCGCGGGCGGCAATCATGGGCACGGTGATGGCCGCCGTGGGCATCTCTTTCTTGAGTGCTTCCACCGCCTCCAGCACGCCCGACTGAATGCGTGCGGCACGCCCACCGGGGCGACTTCCACCCGATGCTGGCATCGCAACCGTCTGATTCTTCGAGGAAAACTCTGCATTGTTCATGGTGTGGCCCAAGCGCGATCACGGCGGCGCAATGCCACCACTAAAGCAAAGATTGCGCTTTAATGATAGATTGGCACCTTAAAAGCAAAATTTTAGCTTTATTAGAGATCCCCACACCATGACTGCTCTCCCGCACACGCCGCCGCCTCGGCGCAGCACCACCGCCGCTCTGGCCCTGCACGGCCTGACCATCATCCTGTTCTTTGCCGCATCGAGCATGGCGACCCCGCTGTTCCCGCTGTATCAAGCCAGTTGGGGAGTCTCGGCCTTCCTCATCAGCGTGATTTTTGCGGCCTACGTTGTCGCATTGTTGTTGTCCCTGCTGTTTCTGGGGGCGTTGTCCAACCATTTCGGGCGGCGTCCGGTGATCGTCGCGGCGCTGGTGATCCAGGCCATCGCCATGGTCATGTTCTTGCTGGCGGACAGCGGGCATTGGCTGCTGGCCGCGCGCATCGTGCAAGGGGTTGCCACGGGCATCGCCACCACCGCCGTGGCCGCAGCCCTGCTCGACGTGGACCCAAAACCGGGGTCGATGATCAATAGCCTCGCGCCCATGGTGGGCATGGCCGTTGGCGCGCTGGGGGCCGGCGTATTGGTGCAATTCGCGCCGCTGCCCTTGCGCCTGGTGTACGCGCTGGCCTTGGCCATCAGCCTGGTCCAGCTCTGGCGGACGCTGCGTTCGGCAGAAACTTTCCCGGATCGACACACCCGCGGCTGGTCTCTGCGCCCGCGCGTCGAGATTCCGCATCACCTGCGCTCGACCTTCGTTCGCATTCTGCCGTTGAACGTGGCGGTCTGGGGCCTGGGGGCCTTGTTTCTCTCCTTGCTGCCCGGCCTGCTGCATGCCATGGCTTCGGCCCAGTCCATGGCCTGGTTGAGTGGCGCGGCGGTTGGCGTCATGACGCTGGCCGGAGGCGCGGCGGTTCTGTGGTTTCGCAACAGTGCGCCAGAGCGCGCGCGTCGTTGGGCGGGTGTGACGATCATGGTGGGCACCGCCTGCATTTTGGTGGGCACCGCACTGCACAGCCCGGGCCTGATCCTGCTGGGATCGCTGCCCACCGGCATCGGGTTTGGCGCCGGATTCCTAGGCGTGCTGCGCAGCCTGGTCACCCAAGCGCGGGCCGAGGAACGCGCCGGGCTGGTCTCGGCCTTCTACATTGCCAGCTATTTGCCCAACGCAGTGTTGGCCATGGCCGCAGGCTATGCGGCGCAACACCTGGGTTTCCTGCCCGCCGCGCAAGGCTTTGGCGCCTTCATCATGCTGATGGCCGCTTGGTCGCTCACCATCAAAATCGGTGGCAACACTGAGCGCGTGCCGACACAGCCTGCACCGTGAAGCAGAAAGGGCGCACATGGCGCCCTTTCCTGTTTACGCTCAATATGGACTGCGTTGATCAGCGCTGGAGGCTTTGCTTCAGTTCCTCACTGGCCTGATGCAGCGCCGCGCGTACCGCCGGCACGTCGGCCAGGGCGTTGAGCAGGCCGTAGTCATGGATCATGCCGTTGTAGCGCACCGACACCACCGGCACACCGGCCTGGTCGAGATGGCGGGCGTAGGCTTCGCCTTCATCGCGCAGCACGTCGTTCTCGGCCGTCTGCACCAACGCGGGCGGCAGGCCTTGCAACTGCGCCGGGGTCGCCAGCAGTGGCGAGGCGTCGATCTCGGCGCGTTGCTTCGGGTCAACGGTGTAGGCGTCCCAGAACCACTTCATCATGCCCTTGGTCAGGAAGTAGCCGTTGGCGAACTGCTCATACGAGGCATCTTCGAAGTTGGCATTGGTCACCGGCCAGAACAGGATTTGCGAGCGCAGCTGCGGGCCGTTTTCGCGCTTGGCCTTCAGCGCCACCACGGCAGCGGCATTGCCGCCGACGCTGTTGCCGACCACGGCCAGCGGATGGGCGTCCAGGCCCAGCTCCTTGCGGTGCGCATCGGCCCATTGGGTGGCGGCGTAGTTCTGGTTGATCGCGGTCGGATAGTGCGCTTCCGGCGAGGGCGCGTAGTTGACGAAGATCGCCTCCTGCCCCGAATCGACCACCAGGTCGCGCACGAAGCGCTCATGGGTGGGGAAGTCGCCCAGAATCCAGCCGCCGCCGTGGAAAAACATGAAGCCCGGCAGCGGCCCCTTCGCGCCCTTCGGGCGCACGATGGTCAGCTTGATCGACTCGCCGTTTGCGGTGATGACTTTTTCACTGACCTCGGCAGGCGGCAGTTTGGCGCCTTGCTGCGCGCCGACCAGCACCTGGCGGGCATCGGCGGGCGACAAGGTTTCCAGCGGCTGGCCACCGCTTTTGGCCAGCGCATCGAGAAAGCCCTGCACATGGCTTTCGACCAGCGGCCCGCCGGCATTGGCGGCCATCGCCGTGGAAGCAGAAATCGCCAGCGACAAGGCGGTGGCCAGACGGAGTTTGGAGATATTCATGGATCAAATCCTGGTGAAGTTGTTTCGAAGGACGTGGTGTGCGCGTTACTCGACGACCGTCAGGCTGACGTCGATGTTGTTGCGCGTGGCGTTGGAATACGGGCAGACGATGTGCGCCTGCTCCACCAGCGCCTGCACCTGTGCGCTAGGCAGACCCGGCACGCGGATGCGCAGAGCGACTTCGATGCCGAAGCCGGTCGGGATCGGGCCGATGCCCACGCTGGCTTCCACCACGGTGTCAGCGGGCAGCACGCGCTTTTCCTTGGCGGCGACGAACTTCAGCGCGCCGAGAAAGCAGGCCGAATAGCCAGCGGCAAACAACTGTTCGGGATTGGTGCCTTCACCGCCAGCCCCACCCAGCTCGCGCGGGGTGGCGAGCTTGACGTCGAGGACGCTGTCCGAGGTGGTGGCGCGGCCGTCGCGGCCACCGGTGGCGGCGGCGTGGGCGGTGTAGAGGATTTTTTCGATGGACATAAAGCACTCCTGATGCGTGAAAGAGACGGTGCCACGTGGCAGGTGTCACTTTGCCCGGATCGGTCGTACGCTATGTTTCTTATCGTCCACAAAATTTGATTTAACGTACCGACATGGCTGATCGACTGGAAGCGCTGTTCGACCGGTTCAGCGCCACCGCCGAGGTTTTTCACACCGGCGCGCTGTGCGGCATCAACGACCTCACCGCCGAGAACACCGGCCAGTTGCACCTGGTGCGGCAAGGCGAGGTGGCGGTGTGGAACAACGGCACCTTTGACGTACAGGTGAGCGAGCCGAGCCTGCTGCTATATCCGCGCCCGCTGCCGCACCGCTTCGTCACCGAGGCCACGCGCGGGGCGGATCTGGCCTGCGCCAATCTGCGCTTCGAGGGCGGCGACCAGCATCCGGTGGCCGCGGCGCTGCCGGGCTTCGTGTGCCTGCCACTGCGCCAGATCGAAGGTGCCAAGGCCACGCTGGCGCTGCTGTTCGACGAGGCATTTTCTGAGCGCTGCGGACGCAAAGCCCTGCTCAACCGTTTGTTCGAGATCGTGTTGATCCAGGTGCTGCGCCACCTGATGGAGCACAACCACGTCAAGGTTGGCGTGCTCGCGGGCCTATCGCATCCGCGCCTGCGCCATGCACTGGTGGCGCTGCACGATCACCCGCAAACCCCGTGGACGCTGGAAGCCTTGGCCGCCGCCGCGGGCATGTCGCGGACGGTGTTCGCGACGCAATTCCACGCGGTCGTCGGCCTCACGCCCGGCCAGTACTTGCAAGGCTGGCGCATCAGCCTGGCGCAACTGGCGCTGCACCGTGGCCAGCCGTTGAAGTTCATCGCCGATGCGGTCGGCTATGGCAGCGAGGCGGCACTGTCGCGCGCCTTCAAGGCACAGACCGGCGCGTCACCGCGCGAGTGGAAGCGCGCGCAGGCTGAGCGCGACTGACGCAGGTGCGCTACGCGCTCGGCACGTACAAGTTGACCAGATCGGGCGGGGCTTCCAATTGATCGACATGCGTGCTCTTGCCGACCTCTGTTAAACAGAGCCGAGACGGGACTCAATCCGCCTCGAGAAACTTGGTTACCGCCGCATTGAGCGGCGCGGCGCATTCTTCCGGCAGCCAGTGGCCGCAGTCGGGCAGGACCACGCCGGTCACGTTGGTGGCGAAGCCTTTCATCATGTCGATCTGGTACTGGCCCATGCCGCCGTGCCCGCCGCCGCCAATCGCCAGCGCGGGGATGGTGATCTGGGTCTGCGACAGCCGCTTGTTGTCTTCCACGCCCTGGTTGAGCACGCGGTAGTACTCGAACGCGGCATTCAGGCTGTGCGGCTTGGCGTAGGAGGCTGCGTAGAGGTCGAGCAGCTCAGGAGTGAAGACGGCCTTGTGGGTGGCGTGTTCCTTGATGAAATGTTCGAAGAACACCCGCTCCTTACCGGTGATCAGCGTCTCGGCCAGGCGCTGGTCGGCGGCGAAGAAGCTGAAATGCCACACCAGTGATTCGCCCTGTGGGGTGAAGGCCGGGAAGGAGTAGATGGTGTCGTTCGGGATCGGCGCTTCCATGTAGACCACGCGGCCGATGGTGTCCTGATGCTGGACCAGCATCGGATAGGTGTTCCAGATGCCGATGTCGTGCGCCACCAGATCGAATTTCTGGCCGCCGCTGAACTGCTCGGCCAGCTTGTACAGCAGGGGTGCGACTTCGGTGGCGCGATAGGACGTCGGTACCGCCGACTGGCCCAGACCGGGCAGATCGGGCGCGACCACGGTGTAGTGCTTGGCCAGCTCGGGCATCAGCTGGTGCCACTCGTACCAGGTCTGGCCGAAGCCGTGGACCAGGTAGACCAGCGGCCCGGTGCCGCCCTTGACGTAGTGCAGTTTGACGCCGTCGATGGTCTGGTAGCCGCTGCTGAAGCCCGCGGGCAGCGGGAATTCGTCAGCGGTATCGGCGGCGAATGCAGGAGCGGCCAAGGTCAGCACGGCGCCGATCACCAGCCATTGCTTGAAACGGTTGAACATCACGATAAATCCTTCAAACAGGGAGGGAGAAAAAGAAATCGAAAGCCTTGGAGGGCGGACTCAGTGGCCGCTGGCCTGGGCGCGCGGCCCGGGCCGAAAACCATGCGTGCGGGCCGACCAGGCAATGCCGAACCCCAGCGCCAGCAAGGCCATCAGCGCCCACGGGAAGGTCTGCGCGCCCCAGTGCTGCAGCAGCACGCCGCCCAGCACGCCGCCACCGGCGATGACGCTGTTCCACGCCACCACGTTCATCGACAGCGCCACGTCGGCGCCCTCGCCCGCGCTGTCGGCCAGCGCGGTCTGCAGCAAGGTCGCCGCGCCACCGAAGGTCAGGCCCCAGACGGCCACGCTCACGTAGACCACGCCGGGCACGTGCCCGCCCCAGGCCAAGGCCAGCGCCACCAGGAAGAACGCCGCCAGGCTGGCCAGCACGGTGCGGCGCAGATGCCGATCGACCAGCCGGCCGGTGAGGCCGATACCGACCAGCGCCGCCAGGCCGAACACCAGCAGCACCACGTCGACGCGGTCGAGCAATCCGGCCTGGGCCACGAAGGGCGCGACATAGGTGTAGAGGATGTTGTGCGCCAGCATCCAGGCCATCACCGTGGCCAGCACCGGACGCACGCCGGGCGTGGTCAGCACCTTGCGCAAGGGCAGCCGTTCGTGCCCAGCTTGGCCGGGGTAGTCGGGCACCTTGGCCAGCACCCAGACGATCAGCAACAACGTCAATCCGGACATGACGCCGAAGGCGCTGCGCCAGCCCACCACCCCGCCCAGCCAGGTCCCCAGCGGCACACCCAGCGACAAGGCAATCGGCGTACCGACCATGGCAATGGCCATCGCCTTGCCCTGCTGGTGCGGCTGCACCATGCGCCGCGCATAGCCCGCCAGCAGGCTCCACGCCAGCCCGGCGGCCATGCCAGCGCCAAAGCGCGCCACCAAGGTCAGTGCGTAATGCGAGGACAGCGCGGTGATGGTGTTGAACACCAGAAAGCCGACGATGGTCAGCAGCAGCACGTTGCGCCGCCGCCAGCTCGCGGTGGCGATGGTCAGCGGAATGGCGGCCAGCACCGAGCCCAGCGCATAGGCCGTGACCGTCTGCCCGGCCAGCGCGGCGGACACACCCAGCCCGGCGGAAATCTGCGGCAGCAGGCCGGCTGGCAAGGTTTCGGTCACGATGCAGATGAAGCCGGTCATCGCCAATGCCAGCAGCGCAGCCATCGGCAGCCGCTCGGCGGCGGGGTGTGGAGGCAAAGTCTTGGGGGTGACCACGTGGAGTTCCTTGGGAAGCGGGCCCGTTTGATGGGGCGATATTTATAACGATTGGTACAAATATAGCCGAAGCGATAGCGCCCGTCTACAATTTATGTATCGACCAGTATTGATCTCACCACCAGGAGCACGCCATGGCCCAGATGGGAAGGCCTAGAACCTTTGACCGCGACGCCGCCGTGGAGCAGGCGCTGCACCTGTTCTGGGAGCACGGCTACGAGTCCACCTCACTGAGCCAACTCAAGGCCGCCATCGGCGGCGGCATCTCCGCGCCCAGCTTCTACGCCGCCTTCGGCTCCAAGGAGGCGCTCTACCAGGAATGCGTCGCGCGCTACCTGGCCACCTATGCGCAGGTCACCGAAGGCCTGTGGGACACCGACCTGCCGCCGCGGGAGGCGCTGGAACAGGCGTTGCGGCGTTCGGCGCGCATGCAGTGCGAGCGCGGCCATCCGCGGGGCTGCATGGTCGGGCTCGGGGTGATGAGCGCCACCTCGCCCGAACAGGCGTCAGTGACCGCGCCGCTCAAGCGCTCGCGCGCGCGCACCCGCGCCGGCATCAAGGCCTGCATCGAACGGGCGATCGCGCGCGGCGAGCTGGCTTCGGACGTGGACGCGGCCGCGCTCTGCACAACGTTTGATAGCTTCCTGCTCGGCCTGTCCACGCTGGCGCGCGATGGCGTCGGGCTCAAGGCCATGGAGGCCGCTATCACCCACGTCATGGGCCTGTGGGACCTGCACGCCGCGCCTGGCCGCAGCGCAACCTGAGCCCACCCGCACGCGCAAGCCCCCACGGCGCTCCGGGTCAACTTGACGCACGCGCGATTACGTAACATCATTGGTTACATGAAACGCGACAGCCGCCTCTCCTCCGTCCTGCATGCGCTGCTGCACATGGCCGAGCACGATGGTCCGATGACCTCCGAAGCGCTCGCGCAATGCCTGGGCACCAACCCGGTAGTCGTGCGGCGCACCCTGGGCTATTTACGCGAGGCCGGGCTGGTCAACTCCGATCGCGGCCACGCCGGTGGCTGGCGCATCCAGGCCGACCTGCACAGCGTCACCCTACGCCAGTTGCACGACGCGCTGGGCGAACCGGCGCTGTTCGCCATCGGCCATCGCAGCGATGCAACGGCCTGCCTGGTCGAGCAATCGGTGAACGCCGCCCTCGATGATGCATTCGCCGAGGCTGAGGCACTGCTGCTCGAGCGCTTCGCGCACATCACCCTGGCCGATCTGGCGGCCGACTTCGCACGCCGGCATTCCGCGGTGCGGCGCGAAAGGAGTTAACCATGTACGACGTCATCGTCATTGGCGGCAGCTATGCAGGAATGGCCGCCACACTGCAATTGCTGCGAGCCCGCAGATCCGTGTTGGTCATCGATGCAGGCGAACGCCGCAACCGCTTCGCCAGCCATTCGCACGGCTTCCTCGGCCAGGACGGCGTGCCGCCAAGCGAGATCGCGGCCACGGCGCGTCATCAGCTTGGCGCCTATCCGACGCTGCGCTGGATGGAGGATCGGGCCAAGTCCGTCAGCGGACAGGCGGACGCCTTCACGGTCACCACCGCCAGCGGCTCATCGCACTCAAGCCGCCGCATCCTGCTGGCCACCGGCGTGGTCGATTGGTTGCCAACAATCGATGGCCTCGCCGACCGCTGGGGTACGGCGGTATTCCACTGCCCCTATTGCCACGGCTACGAACTCAATCAAGGCCGCATCGGCATTGTCGGCACCGGCCCGATGTCGGCGCATCAGGCCGAGTTGCTGACCGATTGGGGCGAAGTGACATTGTTCGTCAACAATGCCTTGGAATTGGCCCCGGAAGCCCGCGCCACCTTGGCACGCAGAGGCATCGCCATCGAGGATGCGCCCATCAACAGGATCGAAGGCCATGCCGATGTGGTGCTGGAGGATGGGCGCGTGCAGGCATTCGCCGGCCTGTTCGTGGCCACCCGCACCGTGCCTTCCAATCTACTGGCGCAGACCATTGGCTGCGCCATGGAGGACGTACCCACCGGCGTACAGATACGCACCGACACCGAAGGCAAAACCACCGTCCCCGGCATCTTCGCCTGCGGCGACGTGGCGCACTTTCCGCATACGGTGTCGCTGGCGGTGGGCAATGGCGCGCTGACCGGTGCGCAAGTGCACCGCTCGCTGCTGTGGCCGGAGACGATTGCGCCACGGGCGTGATAAACGTGAGGATAAAAAGAGGCCGCACACGCGGCCGGCGTGAGTACGGCAATGACCTGGCTGTCGGTGAAACGGGACTTCTTCATGGAACCTCCTCGGGAAAGGGCACGAGAAGATTCCACTTCTGGCGGCAGCTAATCTGCGCGGGGATTACCGGGACTGCGGGAGGACGGGTTCAACGTCTCGATGATGAAGCTGTGCCACTGGTTCGGGGCGACGAGCCGCGAGCAGTACTGCGCAGGCGATAAAGCCGCGGTTCCGGTGTTTTGTAACAGCGCGGCAAGCATCGCCTCAGGGACACTGTAAAGGCCGCCCGCGCACGATACCGCAAAGCGACATATCTGATCGAAATTGACACCCGCAGACTCGCGGAGCCGTAGCACCGTGGAAGCGCCTGCGGGAAACATGCGACGCTGCGGGTTGGTCGTGAAAACACCGTCGCCTTCGGCATGAACGATCGTGTTATGCACGTATAACATCGCATGCGAGTAATCGCTCTGGGTCATCTTACGGATAAACTTGCTGGGCTTTTGCTCAGTTGTGGAAAGCAGGATGTCACCCGCTTGCAACGTCGGTATGTCGTAGGTGTAAAGCACGTCGTCCATGACTTCATCGTGTCCGTTCATTTGGATTTCTCGAGTACATGCGCATTGCCAATGGGACGACGGAACCAGATTTCTCGCTGGTGCGCCTAATACGCAACGATAGCATCGTGCATTGCGAGCCCGAGCAAATGATCGGTACAGGCCACGACACTCCGTCTGACTAAGTCTTGTGGATGACTGCGGTCGAGCTTAAGACTGCAGGCATACGGTTTCGCGCTAATGTCTTAGTGGCGAAGCCCACGTCAGGTTTCGGATGCCGGTGTCCGCTTTGGGTCTAAAGCAGCCCCTCAGAATCGTGCTAGCAGTCAACTGTTTGGAATCCGCGTTTTCTCTATCCTACGCTGCTGGCTACCACCGGAACCACGCTCACAGATCAGGCTTTAGTACCTTCTCGGTACTCGCAACCAACGTAGCGGCCGGAACCTTCAAGGCTCCCGCCAACAACAAGACTGTCGCCAATGCCGGCTGACAGACGCCGCGTTCGGCACGGGATACAAAGGTGCGATCAACACTGGCCAGATGGGCCAGCTCTTCTTGTGACATGCCTGCGCGCTCGCGCGACTGGCGCAATGCCTGCCCGAATGCCTTGGCCACGTTTTGACGGTCTGCGCGCACTTGCACAGCCTCTTCCGCCAGTGCGTACTTCACCACGGCGTACTTGCTACAAATGAGGCGTATTTGCTACATTAGGCGCACTCGGTTTAACCAGTGAACTTGGCCTCCAAGAGAAACTACCCGTGTTGCCTACCCCCCTCTCCATCAAGGGAATTCCCGTCCGTCTCGGAATCGCAGCCCTGCTGCTCATGTGCATGGCCCTGGCCGGCTGCCACAGCGCCGGCAGTGAGTACGTTGGCAAGTGGGTCAACGAAAAAAGCGACCAACGGACGATGGAGATTGAGCGCAACGGTGACAGCTTCATGCTCCGCAATACCGAACCCAGCTTCTTCACTGGCAAGGTCGAAACGAAGAACATCCCGGCCACGCTCAGGGACGGCACGCTGCAGGTTCAGCTAGGCATGGGCTCGGTCACGCTCAGTCTGGACAAGGGCACGGGCCATCTGACCGATGGACGGTCCGAATACAAGCGGATTACCGACAGTGAGTTCAAACAACTGATCGAGCAGCAAGCAGCCGAACAGGCACAGAGAGAAGCTGAGCGTGCCGCTCGGGCAAAAGAACCCGGCAAAAGTTTTCCTGATTAGCACGATCTTTCAGCGCAGTCGCAAGTGGTGAGAGCGTTACGCAGCATGTTGGGGTCATCGCTCTCGGGAGATCAGAAGATGGCCATGAACCGTGTGCAGTTCCAGCCGGGCCTGTCGTTGCCGGCGTTCCTCAAGCGCTATGGCAGCGAGCGCCAGTGCGAGCAGGCGCTGGAGGCCTCGCGCTGGCCGCATGGCTTCGTCTGTCCTCGTTGCGCCGGTACGGCGCACAGCCGGTTCCAGCGTCACGGTGCCACGTACTGGCAGTGCACGGCCTGCCACCGCCAGACCAGCCTGCGCTCGGGTACGGTGATGGACAACAGCAAGCTGCCGCTGCGGACCTGGCTGCTGGGCATGTACCTGCTGGGCCAGAGCAAGACCAACCTGTCGGCGCTGGAGCTGATGCGGCACCTGGGCGTGAGCTACCCGGCGGCGTGGCGGATGAAGCACAAGCTGATGCAGGCGATGGCCGAGCGCGAGGCGGGCCGCAAGCTGGGCGGGATCGTGCAACTGGACGATGCCTACCTGGGTGGGGAACGCAACGGCGGCAAGGCCGGCCGTGGCTCGGAGAACAAGCGCCCTTTCGTGATCGCCGTGGAGACCACTGACGACGGTCGCCCACGGCACGCAGCGATCGACCTGGTGCCGGGTTTCACCAAGGCGGCCCTGTCGGACTGGATCGGGCAGCGCTTGCATCCGGGATCGGATGTCTACAGCGACGGACTGGGCGCGTTTCGGGCGCTGGAAGCCGAGCATGCGCACACCGTCATCGAAGGCCATGGCCGCGGCCGCTGTAAGGAAGAGAACGCCCGTTGGGTCAATGTCGTGCTGTCCAACCTCAAGCGCTCGCTGGACGGGGCGTATCACGCCTTCAAGTTCGCCAAGTACGCCCAGCGCTACCTGGCCGAGACGATGTGGCGGTTCAACCGTCGCTTCGACCTGACTCGGCTGGTGCCGAGTCTTTTGGCCACGGCGGCTACTGCAAAGCCTTGGCCGGAGAGAACGTTGCGCGATGTGCCGCTGTTCTCGACTGAAAGTGCGTGCTAATCAGGAAGTTCCTTGGCTCAGGCACAAGGTCTTCGACTACTTCGCCGCCGACCTTTCGCACGAATTCACGCCACGTATTCTCTACTGGCAGTGGTTTGTGGGGCCCAATGTCCCAGAAGCCGGGGATGCTTGTCATGGTGGCTAACGCCTGAATTAAGCCGCGCCGCGGAGCGGCGTCGGCTTGAATGAATAGTTAGACGGTGGTGCCAGGAGGTGGCGAACGATGGGCCATGCTCCCCAGCACTGCCGCCGCCAGCCGAGCATGCCACAGATGGCGGCACTGGGGCTTGCCCAAGGCACCTGCAGCCAGTTGCGACCGAAGCTGAAGGCAATGAGCGCAGCGGAGTGATGAAGCGAAAGGGCGAAGCGGCGAGTGGTCCGATCGCGGCGAACGTGAGGACAGCGACCCGGAGCCGACCACTGACGCGCCAAGGCGCCTACCGAAGAAGAAAGCCGCGCCGCACGTACGACACTACCGCCTAACGCCTGAATTAAGCCGCGCCGCGAAGCGGCGTCGGCTTGAATGAATTGTTAGGGCTCAATCGTACCGCCACAGATCGGCCTCTGGAATGTCAATGCGAGAACCATCTGTGGCAACTACGAACCCTTGGAAGTGGTGCTTGGCAGAGCCCAGCGGCAACTTGCGCCAAGCACCAACGAAAATAGCGCAGATGCCTGCGGCATTGCCATCGACCGGCTCTGACCAAGTGTTGATGTCGTAAGGCTTGCCGCAAACAAGAGCTCGAAACGTCACGCCAGTATCGCCAAGCCCAGTCAGCTCATTGTCCGGCAAAAGCTTTACACGACTAATCTCCTCCGAGATTAGAGCTTTGAGTGCTTGATCTACTGCGGAACTTGCCATTGAGCCCTAACGCCTGAATTAAGCCGTGCCGCGAAGCGGCATCGGCTTGAATGAATTGTTAGGCCCCGACTACTGACCTTGCCTACGCCCAAAAACTATTGCCCCTTCGAAGCTTTCAGGTTGAGCCCGCTGAAGTGTGGCTCGGAAATCGTCAATGCTAGAGGGATCGCAGCGCAAGACTGCAGATAGCGTCTCCGTGCCCAAGGGTGGCCCAAAGAATGTCCCTACAAGCGTTACCTCCAAGAGGAGGTGACCGCTGCGATCAGAGCAACTCAAGTGAATGTCCAGCCTATCGGCCATTCCGAGGCTGAACCTAAACTCGTCATTGAGTTGCTTTGGGTAGCCGGCGAGAGCCGAACAGAGCTCTGCCAGCTTTGTGTGATCGTCGTAGATAACCAGCTCGCCGGAGAACGAGTCGCCAGTGACCGAGACTTTGAACTCTTGAGGATCATCCTCGCCATATCGGCTGCGAAGTAAAAACCCAAGGGATAGCTGAGGTTGTCTCATAGGGGCCTAACGCCTGAGTTAAGCCGCGCTGCGATAGCAGCGTCGGCTTGAATGAATTGTTAGGCCTCACCTGGACTACTCCTCTTTGGGTATAGCCGGCGCTTACGCTTAAGAGGCCTAGCTTTCTCCTCAAGGAACTCTACTACGCCCAAGCAGATTGCCTTATCAAGTATCGGATTGTCCGGCCCTGAGTAGTGCCTAGATGCAAGAACACCAATTGCGGCTATAGATTGCTCATCGAGCTGCAGAAGCGTCTCCGCTGCCTCCCGCTCTCCATACGCCTCCAACTCTCTGACTAGGTTACGAGGGTTGAAGTGAATCTTAGAGCGAGCGCCGGTGATAACTTCTGTCGGATCGAGCATGACTGTTGTGAGGCCTAACGCCTGAATTAAGCCGCGCCGCGAAGCGGCGTCGGCTTGAATGAATTGTTAGGCGGTGGTGCCAGGAGGTGATGAACCATGGATCGTGCTCCCCAGCAATGCCGCCGTGAGCCGAGCATGCCACAGGTGGCGGGCTTGGGGCTTGCCTGAGGCACTGACCGCTAGATGTAACCGAAGCCGAAGGCAGCGAGCGCAGCGGGGTGATGAAGCGAAAGGGCGAAGCAGTGACCGGTCCGATAGCGGTGAACGTGAGGACAGCGACCCGGAGCCGGCCGCCGACGGCGCCAGTGCGCTTGCCGAAGAAGGAAGCCGCACCGCACCTACGGCACTACCGCCTAACGCCTGAATTAAGCCGTGCCGCGAAGCGGCATCGGCTTGAATGAATTGTTAGGCGCTACCACGCCGAGTTGCCGCCAGGAAGTGGATCTGGCAGCTTGCTGGCGCCGTTGAGAGCCTCAGGGTGTTTGACTAGGTAGCGCCGCGCCCAAGGGTGAAGATTGTATGCAAAGCCATCATACAAGTCTCCGATTGAGGCCGACTGGTAGATGATGAGCTTTGCGACTAATCCTTGGGCAATACCATCATCAATGCGGAAGTACTGTGTGTTCTGCTGTTCCGTGATGTAGCGTAGAAGGTATGCCTTTTCGTCTGGCATTAGCTCGGCCATTAGCCGAGCCTGGCGCCGCATCCGCTGGATTGCGGTGAATGGCATAAGGGCGAAGTCCTTGGCCCACCACGCGAATTGAGAAGCGAGAACACAGATAGCTGCGATGAGGCCACCGCCAAGATATGCGCGGTTAGTGTCAACGAAATCGTGGAGACCAAGTGTTGTAACGAAAGACTGAGAAGAGAACAGCAGTACACCGCAGAAGACCGCCACGCCAATAAGAATCTGTGGCGTTGCGGCCTTCAGGGATGCAAACAGGGCAGAGATGCTTTCGATCACGTCGATCCCCAAGTAGCGCCTAACGTCTGAATTAAGCCGTGCCGCGAAGCGGCATCGGCTTGAATGAATTGTTAGGCACCACCGCCAGAAGCTGCGGCAGCCCCCTCTTTGTACTCTTCGGGATCGCCAAAGTAGACGTCCCACCAAATTGCCAAGCCAAGAGCCGAAAGGGAATTGAGATCAGAAACCTCCAAGGATGGCCCCCATTTCCCAGACGACACCCAGTAGCAACACACGTCAATATCGCAGCCGGCCTCCCTCAGCTGCTCAAGTTGCCCACCTTTGTCTCTCAAAATAGCTGTGATCGCTCGAATATGTTCCAAGCCGTCCTGTGAGTGAACCTGGCTGTCGCTAGACCATGACCAATAGTGACACTCCCGTCTTGGCCGGTACTTTGAGTCCGGCTCCTTCGGTCTTGGACGTGTAGCTGAAAGACCCCAAATGCTGCTGACCTCTTCGGGATGCAGCGACTCTGAGAAGACCCGCAAAGTGGCGTTTGTTTCGAGGCAGCTCATGTACAACTCCGGATGCGGATGACTCTCTTGTGGCGCCTAACGCCTATTCGATAAGAATTTGACATGTAATCGCGGAGCATAAACAGGGCTTTCTAGTGATCGGCCGCCCACCTGCCCTGTACAGAGTCACGCTTTCCCCAAGATCTGGTGCGTAATCCATGTGCCTAATCATGCCGCCGCGCTCCCCCCGTGGACTTGCGTGATGCGACGCTATCATTGCGATCGGTCGTGCTCAATCGCGGTGGCTAGCCCGTACCCTCCCACGCCTCTTAGCCCCCCCTTTATCTATTAAGGCGCGGCCGCTTCCCGCCAGAGGCTTTTCTACAACCCCTGCTTCACCGCCTGCTCGACCTGCGCCGGCGAGCGGAATCCCGGCAGGCGCGCCACCTCGGCGCCCTCCTTGAACACTGCCAGGGTCGGCGTCTGGCGCAGGCCGAGGCCGACGAAGAATGCCTCGCCGATGGTCTCCAGCTTGACCTTGAGCAGGGTGACGCCCTGGGCGGCGTCGCTGTCGGCGAACTTCTGCAGGGACATGTCGAGCATGCGACAGCCCGGGCAGTTGTCCTTGTAGAAGTCCACCAGCAGGCGCGGGTGGGTCTTGAGGGCGGCGTCGAATTCGTCAGGCGACGTGGCGGTGATGGTCTGCATCGGGTTTCTTGTGTCTGTGCGGGTACGGAGCGTCGTGGCAGGTGGCCAGCACGCCGGCGGTCCACGCGCCGATGGCGCGCGCGTCGCGCTCGCCGTGCGGCATCTGCTCGATCTCCAGGGTGGGATGGCGGCTGGCGAAGAAGCGGGCGATGCGCTTGACCGCGCCGCAGTAGTACTCCATGCCCCATTGCGTCTCGCCGGTGCCGAACACGGCCACGTCGAGGTTGCGGCCGGCAGCGGCCACCAACGATTCGACGTAGCGCTTCATTTCGGCCGGGGTGCGGCCGGCGTTGTCGGTCCAGCTGCCCAGCAGGTGCAGGTCGAAGTCCGCCGCGCGTGCGGCGTCGCCGAGCACGCCATCCAGGGTCTGGATGTCGGTGTGCACCTGCACCACCTGGTGCCCCGCCGACTCGCAGTGGCCGGCGATCTGCCGGGCCACTTCGCGTGTATTGCCGCTGAGCGAGGCGTAGGTGAGGAGGATGTGCATGGGCGTGTCAGATGCCGGCGTACTTCGGTACGTCGCCGCTGCGCAGGGATCGGGGACGGTAGCGAAGATGGGCAGGAAGGTCGCGGGAGCCTGAAAGCGCCCTGATCCATCCCTTCGGGGCACCTTCCTCTCTGAGGGTGCCCGGTCCCGCAAGCGGGAGAGGGGAAGAGAGGGTGCGCAGGCGAAACATCGGTGGCATCGGCGCGGACAGCGTGAAGTCGCCGGGTCCCCGCCTGCGCGGGGACGACGGTGCGAAGGTCGCTGGCGCGCGCCGGGTCACAGGTCGTCGAAGCCGTTGTCCGAGTTGGTCTTCTTGTAGCTGGCGTTGCGCATCTCGAAGAAGTCGGTCTTGGTCTCGGTGAAGTTGTCGGCGTAGGCCTTGATCCACGGCATCACGTTGTCGCTGGCGCCCTCGTAGAGCTTCTCGATGCCGAGCATGCCGGCCATCTTGTTGGCGCGGTACTTCACGTACTGCACCATCTCGTCCACGTCGATGCCGTCGATGCCGTCGAGCACCTCGCTGGTCCACTGCGTCTCCAGCTCGATGGCGTGCTGGAAGGCGCCGTGCACGTAGTCGGTCAGCTCGTTGGTCTGCAGCTCCTGGTTCTCGCCGACGATGGCGCGGATCACCTCGCTGATGAACTTGGAGTGGGCCAGTTCGTCGCGGTTGATGAAGCTGATGATCTTGCCGGTGCCGGTCATGCGGTTCTGCCGCACCAGGTTGTAGAAGTAGGCGAAGCCGGAATAGAAGTTGATGCCTTCCAGGATCGAGGACTGGATCAGCGCGCGCAGCAGCGTCTCGGCGGTCTTCTCGCGCATGAAGTCGTCGTAGGCGCCCATGATCGGCGCGTTGCGCTTGATGATCGTGGGATGGGTGCGGGCGATCTCGAACACGCGGTTCTGGTTCTGCAGGTCGGTGATCGAGGCCAGCACGTAGCTGTAGCTCTCGTTGTGGATCACTTCCTGCTGGCCGATGATCGCGGCGTTGGCGTGCGCGGCCGGGTCGGTGATGTATTCGGCGACGTTGTAGATGAAGCGCGTCTGCGGCGAGTCCAGCGTGGCCAGCAGGCCGATGATGGAGTCGTAGGCGTTCTTCTCGCGCGCGGACAGCTCGCCGTACTGCTTGGCGTCGCCCTTCATGTCCACCTCGTCCGGGATCCAGAAGTTGGTGGAGAGCTCCTTGTAGGCGCGGTAGAACGACGGGTACGGGATGTCGTTCCAGTTGAGGATGCCGGAAGTGGTGCCGTTGATGATCCCCGTGGAGCGGTTGGGATTGAGCGGCTCGAGGATCTTGATGCGTTCCAGCGGTGTTGCGGACATGGGTTTTTACTCGTGTTTCGGCCGTCGCTCGCGTGTGGAACGGGGGACGGCGGCAGCAGATCGATCTGGAGGAAAGCCCCCCTGAGTCAGGGGGGCGCGCCGAAGGCGCGGGGGTATGGGTGCTAATGAGCCGGGGCCCACGGTTCGCCACGCGAACCGTGGGGAGCGACAGCGCGAATGCGCTGTCAGCTCGAACACCACTCGCACTCGGCGATGTCGATGTCGTTGGAGCGCACGTAGTAGGTGGTCTTCAGGCCTTCCTTCCACGCGGTCATGTGCAGGTCCAGCAGGGTGCTGGCGCGGATGGTGCTGGGCACGTAGAAGTTGAAGCTGATCGACTGGTCGACGTGGCGCTGGCGCCGCGCGTTCTGGCGCACCGAGGCGAACTGGTCGACCTTGTAGCCGCCCTTCTCGTAGAAGGGGTAGGTGTCCATGGTCAGGTCCGGGGCCACCACCGGGCGACGGTAGTCCTTCTTCTCCTCGTAGTAGAACACGCTGTAGATCGGGTCGATCGAGGCGGTGGAGCCGGCGATCTGGGCGGTGGACATGTTCGGCGCCACCGCGATCAGCCAGCCGTTGCGCAGGCCGCTGGCGTGCACCTGCGCGGCCAGGTCCTGCCACTGCGGGTCGTCGTAGTGGCGGGCGCGGAAATAGGCGCCGTTGTCCCAGTCGCTGCCCTTGAACATCTTGTACGGGCCCTTCTCCCGGGCCAGTTCCATGGACGCCTGGATGGTCAGGTAGTTGATGCGCTCGTACAGCGCGTCGCTGTAGGCCTCCGCGTCCGGCGAGTTCCACTCGATGCCCTTCAGCGCCAGCAGGTGGTGCCAGCCGAAGGTACCCAGGCCGATGGCGCGGTACTTCTGGTTGGTGATGGTGGCCTGCGGCACCGGCAGGTCGTTGAGGTCGATGACGTTGTCGAGCATGCGCACCTGGATGCGGATCAGGCGCTCGAGCACGTCCTGGGTCAGCAGGTCCGGCGTGGCGGTGACCGCGCGGCCCAGGTTGATCGAGGACAGGTTGCAGACCACGAAGTCGCCGGCCTTCTTGGTGGTGACGATCTGGTCGCCGCTGATGACCTCCTGGATCATCCGCGTCGGGCTCATGTTCTGCAGGATCTCGGTGCACAGGTTGGACGAATAGACCATGCCCTGGTGCTTGTTCGGGTTCATCCGGTTGACCTCGTCCCGGTAGAACATGAACGGGTTGCCGGTCTCCAGCTGGCTGATCATGATCCGCTTGAAGATGTCGATGGCCTTGACCACCTTGCGGCCGATGCGCTCGTCGGCCACCACCTCCTCGTACTTCTCGCGGAAGCTGCCTTCGCCGCGCTTCTCGTCGTAGAAGTCCTGCAGGTACCAGCCCTTGACCTCCTTGACCTCGTGCGGGTCGAACAGGTACCAGTCGCCGCGGCGCTCGACTGCCTCCATGAACAGGTCCGGCAGGCACACCGAGGTGAACACGTCGTGCGCGCGCAGGCGCTGGTCGCCGTTGTTCAGGCGCAGGTCCAGGAACGATTCGATGTCCTTGTGCCACACGTCCAGGTACACGGCGATGGCGCCCTTGCGCTGGCCGAGCTGGTCCACCGACACGGCGGTGTTGTTGAGCTGCTTGATCCACGGCACCACGCCGCCGGAGGAGTTGGGCACGCCGCGGATGGAGGCGCCGGAGGAGCGCACGTAGCCCAGGTAGGCGCCGACGCCGCCGCCGCCCTTGGACACGCGCGCCACGTCGGTGTTGGAGTCGTAGATGCCCTGCAGGCTGTCGTCGACGGTGTCGATGAAGCAGCTCGACAGCTGGCCGCCGACCTTGCCGGCGTTCTGCAGCGTCGGCGTGGCCACGGTCATGTACAGGTTGGACAGCGCCCAGTAGGCCTCGCCGACCAGCTGCATGCGGCGCTCGCGCGGCTTCTCGTTCTGCATCAGGTACAGGGCGATGGTCAGCCAGCGCTCCTGCGGCAGCTCGTAGACGCGGCGCGAGTGGTCGGTGGCCAGGTAGCGCGTGGCCAGCAGGTACAGGCCGTTGTAGTTGAACAGCTTGTCGCGCTCGGGCTCGATCAGCCGCGCCGCCTCGGCCAGCTCGTCCTTGGAATAGTTCTTGAGGATGTCGATGGAGTACACGCCGCGGTCGGCCAGGCTCTCCTGCAGGCCGACGTAGGAGCCGTACCTGTCGGCCGCGTCGTAGAAGCGGTTCTTGCTGGCACGCTTGTACAGGCGCGCCAGGTACAGGCGCGCGGCGAAGAATTCCCACTCCGGCGTGGCCACGTCGACCCGCGACTCGGCCTCGCGGATCATGTAGTCGATCATGTCATCGGCCGACAGGCTTTCCTTGCGCTCGATGAAATGGAAGACCTTGGCCTGGTAGTCGGCGACGTCCAGGTGCGGGAACTCGGCATGGATGCTATCCAGCGAGCGCTGCAGGCGCGAGCGGTCGAACGGCATGCGACGGATGCCCTCCTTGACGATCCAGGTCACCGCGCGCTGGTCGTTGCTCGGCTCCGGATCGGGGGTGGCCGCAGCCGCGGCAGCGACGTCGGACGCCTCTTCCCAGCCCTCGGCGGCGGTGGACGGGTTGGCGGGCAGGCTGTGGGACTGGCTCATGCATTCCTCCATGGCGGTGTGCACGCTGCGTTCCTGCCCGCGCAGAAACGGACCGACGGCGACGGGCCGGCGGCGCCGCGCGGGGTGCGATCGCGCGCGGCCATCGGGTGGGAGTGGCGACTGGGGAATCGGAAGCCGGGAGCCAGCGCCTGCCGGAATACGGCGGTGCTGCCGGATGCGGATCCCTTCCCCATCGCCGCTGCACATGCAGTGCCGGCGCGGGCCTGAGGGGCCTTGACCGGCGGTCCTCCCGGGCCACCGGCCCCGGGGGGCCGGCGACACCGACACCCCCAAGATAGTGGGGTCGGATACCCGGGTCAACAACTACATCTAGTGAAATCCGTGGAACCGTTGCCGGGCGGAAGATCGCCCCGTGGAACCCGGTCCGCGCCCCTGCAGGGACGCTCAAACGCACTGCGCAGTCAAGCCCCCGCGACACCGCGGCACAGGTGCCGGACAGGCCGCCGCGGCCCCCGAGCCGGCCGCGAAACAGCGCGCATGAGCACATGCCCAGCGGCCATTTGGCGCGCCCGGCGCCGGGCGCGGACAGTGGCTGCGGGCGCGCGCCGGCGCCGCCCGTGCGGTGTTCTCTCTTCCGGCGACGCGCCCCCCTCTTCCCCCTCCCCCGGACCCGGTCGATCGCCACTGGGCCGACCTGCTGTCGCCGTCGCGCCGCCGCCTGCTGCGCGACGCCGGCCTGGCCGGTGCCGGGCTGGCGGCCGCGGCCGGTCCCGCCCTGGCCGCCACGCCCCCGGCCACGGCGGCGGACCGGACGCCGGCCCTGGCCGCCACCGACGCGCGCGGCGTGCTGCGCCCGATCCAGGGGCCGGGCACCAGTCCCTGGGGCACCGCCACCGCCGGCCAGCCGACCGTGCGCCCGCCCGGCTACCGCCCGGACGAGCGCCCGCTGCCGGCCACCCCGCGCCCCTACACCCAGGTGCGCAGCTACCACGCCCACATCTACTTCGACGAGGACACCCACGAGAAGGCGGCGCTGATCCGGCGCTGGTCGGCCGAGCGCTTCCCGGTGGAACTGGGCGACTGGAACCTGGAGCCGCGCGGCCCGCACGTCACGCCCTCGTTCTACTTCGGCTTCAACAACGAGCTGCTGCCGATCCTGGTGCCGTGGCTGCAGCTCAACAGCCTGGGCCTGACCATCCTGCTGCATCCCAACACCGGCGACCCGCGCTCGGACCACCTCTATTACGCGCTGTGGGTGAACCGCTCGCAGCCGGTCAACGCCTATGCCTGGCGCCGCTTCGTCGACGGCGGCGGCGCCGATACCGAGCAGATCAATCCCAACGTGGTGCCGACGGTGCCGCTGGAGACCTGAGCGGCCTGCGTCCCCGCATGGAGCCGGGAACCTGGCCAGCACGGGTCCCCGGGACCGGCCGGAAGGTCCCCATGATCGGGGCCGCGGGATGCGCCACCGTCAGGCGTCAGGCGTCAGGCGCCGACGTTCGGCGCCACCGGCAGGCTGACCAGCATCAGCGCCGAGTCCTCCGGGTCCGGGCGCATGCGGAAGCCCAGCGTCTCGCACATGGCCAGCATGCCGCGGTTCTCGCGCAGCACCTGGCCCTCCACCGTCTTCAGGCCGAGCCAGTGCGCGTACTCGATCATGATGCGCATCAGCTGCCAGCCGATGCCGTGGCCCTTCAGGTCCGAGCGCACCAGGATGCCGTACTCGCCGGCGGCATAGTCCGCGTCGGCGTGCAGGCGCACCGCGCCGAGCATGTCGCCGCTGCGCGGGTCGATGGCCACCAGCGCGATCGAGCGCGCGTAGTCGAGCTGGGTCAGGCGGGCGATGAACTCGTGGCTGAAGTGCTTGACCGACTGGAAGAAGCGCAGGCGCAGGTCGTCGTCGGTGACCCGGGCGAAGAACGCGCGGAACAGCGCGTCGTCCTCCGGCCGCACCGGGCGCACGAACGCGCGCGCGCCGTCGCCCAGGGCGATCCAGCGCTCCCACTGCTTGGGGTAGGGGAAGATGGCGAAGCGCGGGTGGCCGCGGCCCTTGTGCAGGCGCCGCGGCGGGCCGACCACCACGCGCGCGTCCAGCGCCACCACGCCGTCGCGGTCGGCCAGCAGCGGGTTGATGTCCAGCTGCAGGACCTCGGGGATGTCGGCGGCCAGCTGCGCCAGCTTGACCAGCACCAGCGCCACCGCCTCGGCGTTGGCCGCCGGCACGTCGCGGTAGGCCTTGAGGATGCGGCTGACGCGGGTACGCCCGATCAGCTCGTGGGCCAGGCGCAGGTCCAGCGGCGGCAGGCCGATGGCCTTGTCGTCGATCACCTCGACCGCGGTGCCGCCGCGGCCGAACACGATCACCGGGCCGAAGGTGGGATCGTCGGCGATGCCGGCGACGACCTCGCGCGCCTTGGGCCGCTGCAGGGTGGCCTGCACGATCACCCCGTCGATGCGCGCGTCCGGGCGCGCCTGCCGCGCCCGCGCCAGGATGCCGTCGGCGGCCTCGCGCACCGCCCGCGCGCTGGCCAGGTTCAGGCGCACGCCGTCCACGTCGGACTTGTGCACGATGTCCGGCGAAAGCACCTTCACCGCGACCGCCGCGCCGGCGGCCAGCAGCGGCTCGGCCGCCTGCGCGGCCTCGGCGCCGTCGTGGGCGAAGCGCACCGGCACGGTGGGGATGCCGTAGGCGGCCAGCAGCGCGTTGGTGGCGATCGGGTCGAGCCAGCGCCGGCCCTCGGCCAGCGCGCGCTCCACCAGGGTGCGCGCCGCCTGGGCGTCCACCACGAACTCCTCCGGCAGGCTCGGCGGCGTCTCCATCAGCGCGGCATGCACCTCGCGGTAGCGCACCAGGTGCATGAAGCCGCGCACCGCGTCGGACTCGGTGGCATAGGTCGGTACATGCGCGCCGTTGAGCGCGGCGGTGGCGTGGTCGTCGTTGCCCAGCCACACCGCGAACACCGGCTTCTCGCGGTAGTGGTGCGGGCGCCGCGCCAGGGTGCGGGTCAGCGCCTGGGCCACGTCCACCGACGAGGTGAAGGCGGTGGGCACGTTGACCACCAGCACCGCATCGTTCTCCGGGTCGTCCAGCAGGGCCTGCACGGTCTCGGCGTAGCGCTCGCCGTCGGCGTCGACCACGATGTCCACCGGGTTGGCGCGCGACCAGCCCTGCGGCAGGTGGCGGTCCAGCGCCTCCACGGTCGCCGGCGACAGCCCCGCCAGGGTGCCGCCGAGCGCGGCCAGCTGGTCCACCGCCAGCTTGCCCACGCCGCCGCCGTTGCTGAGCACGGCCAGGCGCCGGCCGGGGAAGGTGCCGAGCCGGCCCAGGGTCTCGGCCGCGGCGAACAGTTCGTCCAGCGCGTTCACGCGCAGCAGGCCGGCGCGGGCGAAGGCCGCGCCATACACCAGGTCCGAGGCGGCCAGCGCCTGCACGTGGGTCTCGGCATGCGGGTTGCCGGTACGGGCGCGGCCGGACTTGACCACCACCACCGGCTTGGCGCGTGCGGCCGCGCGCGCGGCCGACATGAACTTGCGCGCATCGCCGATCTGCTCGACGTACAGCAGGATGGCGCGGGTGCGGTAGTCGGTGGCGAAGTAGTCCAGCAGGTCGCCGAAGTCCACGTCCACGGTCTCGCCCAGCGACACCACCGCCGAGAACCCGACCGAGCGCGCCACGCCCCACTCCACCAGCGCGGCGGCGATCGCGCTGGACTCGGAGATCAGCGCCAGGTCGCCCGGCTGCGGGCTGTGCGCGGCGATGGAGGCGTTCAGGCGCGCATGCGGGGCGATCACGCCCAGGCAGTGCGGGCCGAGGATGCGCAGGCCGTGCGCGCGCGCGGTGCCTTCCACCTTCTCGGCGGCCGAGCCCGGGCCCTCGCCCAGTCCGGCGGTGAGGATGATCGCCGCGGCCACGCCGAGCTTGGCGGCGATGGTGACGATGCGCGGCACCATCCGTGCCGGCGCGGTGATCACCACCAGCTCGGGCACCCAGCCCAGCGCGCCGAGCTTGCGCACCGTGCGCACCCCGTCGATCTCCGGGTAGCGCGGGCTGATCCAGCCGATCCGGCCGGGGAATCCGGCCGCGCGCAGGTTGCGCACCACCGCGCGCCCGGCCGAGCGTTCGCGCGGGCTGCCGCCGACCACGGCGACCGAGGCGGGACGGAAGACCTGCTGCAGGTGGTAGGTGCTCATCGGGAAGGCGTCGGGTCGGGACCGGTCACGGACCGCCACGTTACACGCGCCCCCGCCCGCGGCACATGACGCGATGCGGCCAGGCAGGCGGCCGCCACGCCACGCCGCAACGCCGGTGTTGATAACGATTCTCGATAGGTTCAGAATCACGCCCCGCCAGCCCGCCGCACACGGCCTTCTCGCCAGCGATTCCTCCCCTCCTTTCTCCGGGAATCCGCATGAAGCCGCTGTCCCTGCCTGTCGGCGCCCTGCTCTGGGCGATGACCGCCTGCGCCGCCGCGCACACTCCCTACCTGGCGCCCAGCGATTTCGCCCCGCGCGCCGGCCAGACCATCGCCCTGGACGCGTCCTTCGCCGAGACCTTCTTCGTCCCCGAAGTCGCCTTCGACGACAGCCGCTTCACCGTGACCACGCCCGCCGGCCAGCCGGCCGCCGTCGATGCGGTGCAGGTGATGAAGACGCGCACGGTCGCCGAGTACACCCTGCCCGCGGACGCCCACGGCACCTACCGCCTGGGCACCGGCCCGCGCCTGGGCGCGCTGTTCCGGACGTGGGAGCGGGACGGCAAGCGTGAAAGCACGCGCGACCCGGCGGTGAAGATCCCGGCCGGGGCCAAGGTGATCTCCGACTTCCAGTCGCTGACCCGGGCCGAGACCTATGTCAGCGTCGGTGCCCCGGACCGCGGCGCGCTGGCCGCCCGCGGCAGCGGCCTGGAGTTCGTGCCCGTCACCCATCCCGACGACCTGTACGTGGGCGAGTCGTTCGAGTTCCTGGTGCAGTACGACGGCAAGCCGCTGGCCGGGCAGAAGGTGGAGATCACCGAGGCGGTATGGACCTCCGATCGCCCCCCGCAGGCCGCGACGGTGACCACCGACGCGCGCGGCCATGCCACGTTCGCGCTGCGCCAGGCCGGCACCTGGCTGGCCCTGGCCCGCTACCGCAGCCCGGCCCCGGCCGGCGCGCCGGTCCCCGAATACAGCAACAGCTACACGCTCGTGTTCCGCGTGCTCGCACCCTGATCCCGTTCCTCCCCTTCCCCGCAATCCTGGAGACTTCCCCATGAAAACCGGCATCCTCGCCGCCGCGCTGCTGTGCGCGCTCGCTCCGCTCGCCCAGGCCCAGAGCCAGGCCCAGGCCCCGGCGGCGCCGCGGCCGCTGGTCGGCGGCCACGGCAACAACGTGCAGGCATTCATCGCCGAGCACGACCTGGACAACGACGGCCGCGTGACCTGGGCCGAGTTCGAACGGTTCCGGCGCCAGCGCTTCGACGCGACCGACGCCAACCACGACGGCGTGGTGGACGAGACCGAGTACGTGCAGGAGTTCGCCGACCGCGTGCAACGCCAGGTCGAGCAGGAACGCGCCGGCCAGCTCGCCCAGACCCGCACCCGCTTCGCCGCCATCGATACCGACAAGGACGGCAGGATCTCGCGCGCCGAGTTCGACGCCACCGGCGAGAAGACCTGGCAGAGCGGCCAGCGCGCGCTGGCGCAGGCGGCAGGCGAGGCACGCCCGGGCAAGGCCGGCGGTACCGGCAAGGGCAACGGCAAGGGCAGCGCCGCCGGCTTCGACGACCGCCGCGGCCTGCTGGCGATGCCGACCAGCCATTCCGCCGAGGGCTTCCTGGCGCTGTACGACGGCAACGGCGATGGCAAGGTGGACCGCACCGAATACGAACGCGCCCGCGACGCGCAGTTCGCCCGCAGCGACCGCGACCACGACGGGAAGATCGACCAGGACGAATACCTGGCCGAGTACGAGGACCGCCTGGACCGCCGCATCGCCCTGCTCGAGGACGGTGAGGACAAGCAGGCGCACGTGCGCTTCGGCGTGCTCGATACCGACAAGGACGGCAAGATGACTTTCGCCGAGTACCAGGCGTCCGGCAAGCGCCTGTTCGACACCGCCGACCGCAACCACGACGGCACGGTCGATGCCGCCGACGCACAGCTGCCGCCGCCCAAGCGCGACCGCACCTAGCGCTGCGCCATCCCGTACCGGGCACCGCGGTGCGGTGCCGGCGTTCCCGTTGCCGCCCCGGCGGGAACGCCCGGGGAAACGACGGGGCGATGTCCGCCCGGCGATCGCGCCCGGGGCCTGTGCGATGCCCGGCCAGCCCGTGACGTATTCGCGTGCCGTTTCCCGCGGGGAAGCGTGGCGGCGCGTGCGTCTTTCCCTTCCCGATCCGGATGTGTCCATGAACCCGCATCTTCCCTTCGCCGTGCTGGCGCTGCTGGCCGTCGCGGCCACCGCCGCCGCCGACGCGCCGCAGCAGTTCCAGCGCGAGGACGTGCTCGGCACGTCCTTCGAGATGAGCCTGGAGGCACCGCCGGCCGAGGCGCAGCAGGCGCTGGACGCGGTGCTGGCCGAGATCGAACGCCTGGACGCACGGCTCAGCGGCTGGCGTGCGGACAGCGAACTGGCGCGCTTCAACGCCGGAACCGGTGCACAGCCGGTATCGCCGGAGCTGCGCGAGGTACTGGGCCTGTGCGAACAGTGGCGCACGCGCACCGACGGGCTGTTCAGTTGCCGCCTGGGCACCGTGCTGGAACGCTGGCGCGAGGCCGCGCGCAGCGGCCAGCTGCCCGCGCGCGGCGAACTGCGCGCGCTGGCCACGGCGGCCGCGCAGGCAGACTTCCAGGTGCCGGCACAGGGGCCGCTGACGCGCCCGGCCGCGGTGCGGTTCGACATCGACGGCCTGGCCAAGGGCTACATCCTCGACCATGCGCTGGCCGCGGCGCGCGCGGCCGCGCCCGACGCCACGGCGATCAAGCTCGACATCGGCGGCGATGCGCGCTACTGGCAGGCACCGGGGCACGCCGCGCCCTGGCAGGTGGCGGTGGCCGACGCGCGCCACCCGCGCGACAACGACACCACGGCGCTGGCGGTACTCGCCCTGCACAGCCGCGCCATCGCCGCCAGCGGCCATGCCAGCCGCGGATTCCTGGTCGGCGCGCGCCTGTACAGCCACATCGTCGATCCGCTGTCGGGCTGGCCGATGCAGTTCGCGCCGTCGGCGACGGTGACCGCCGACGATGCCGCCAGCGCCGATGCCCTGGCGACCGCGCTGTCGGTGATGCCGATCCGCGACGGCCTGCAGCTGGCCGCCTCGCTGCCCGGCGTGCAGGCCCTGGTGCTCAGCGACAGCGGCGTGCCGTTCGCCACGGAGGGCTGGCCGGCGCTGCTGGCACCCGGTGCCGGCGGCGCCGCGCTGCTGCACGATGGCGAACGGCTGGTGCTCGACTACGAGATCCCGACGCCGGCATTGCCCGCGGGCGGCCGCTACCACGCGCCCTACCTGGCACTGTGGATCGCCCGCCCCGACGGCGAACCGGTGCGCCAGCTGCTGGTGCTCGGCGACCGCTCGCACTACCTGGCGGAGCTGCCGCAATGGTGGCGCCGCTACGGCCGCGACGACCTGCCGGCGATCCAGGGCATCGCCCGCCCGACGCGCCTGCCCGGCCACTACTCGGTGGCCTGGGACGGCCGCGACGATCGCGGCCGGGCACTGCCGCCGGGCACCTACGTGGTCCATGTCGAGGCCGCGCGCCAGCGGGGCGGCCACGAACTACTCGAACTGCCGTTCCGGCTCGATGCCCACGGTACGCGCCCGGTGCAGCGCCACGGCCACACGGAGATCGGCCTGATCTCGCTGGCCGTCGCGCCATCCGGCACCTAGCCGGTCCCCGTTCCTTCCCCGGCAATTCCTTCCCAGCAACGCGTCCGCCGGCCCGCCGGCCCTCCGCAGCCAGGAACTCCCCGCCCCGCACGACGCGGCGGCGGTGTCCCTTTCCCCACCCTGCGGAGTCCACCATGAAAATCCGTCCCACCCTGATCGCCCTGGCGGTCGCGTCCTGCCTGTCCACGCCCCTGCCCGGCCACGCCGACGCCGGTACGGCCGCCGCCGAGGCGGAGGCCGACGTCGACACCACCTTCGACACCCTGCACGTCGTCGAGACGCGCAAGAAGTCCGACACCCAGAACGTCACCACGCTCTCGGCCAAGGACCTGCAGCAGCAGGGCGCGCAGAGCATGGAGGACGCGATCCGCTACGTGCCCGGCGTGGAGATGGTCGACCTCGGCCGCGCCGGCTTCAACGGCTTCAACATCCGCGGCCTGGAGGCCGACCGCGTGGCGATGACCCTGGACGGCATCAGCTTCCCGCAGAGCATGGACCCGGGCACCTACCAGCCCTACGAGTTCTTCCGCTCCGGCCGCGGCAGCGTCGACCTGGAAGCGGTCAAGAGCGTGGAGATCATCAAGGGTGCCGACGCGATCACCGCCGGCAGCGGCGCGCTCAGCGGCGCGGTGATGTTCACCACCAAGGACCCGGGCGACTTCCTCAAGGCCCACGGCAACGACAGCTACGGCGCGATCAAGTACGGCTACACCGGCTCCAGCGACGAGAACATGGGCACGCTGACCTTCGCCAACCGCAGCGGCAGGTTCGAATCGCTGCTGGTGTACACCCAGCGCAATGGCCACGAGACCGAGTCCTGGTACAAGACCACCGTCGACCGGCTCGGCCCGGGCCGGCGCACGCCCGACCCGATCGACCGCGACAGCGACAACCTGCTGGCCAAGCTCAACTTCCTGGCCACCGACACCCAGACCCTGGGCCTGGTCTACGAGCGCGCCCGCGCCACCAACGACGTCGACAACTGGACCCGCAGCGACGGCACTGGCTCGTACTACTTCCGCAGCGCGGTGGACCGCAACGACCGCGACCGCTACGGCCTGAAGTACACCTGGAAGGCCGGCATCGGCCTGTTCGACACCCTGGAGGCCACCGTCGACCACCAGAAGAACTACATCCAGGGCCAGACCAACGTGAAAGTGGCCAACGGCACCGCCAGCACCTACGGCACCAGCTGCTCGACCGCCGTGCCGTGCAGCCGCCAGGAGAACCGCTGGGACACGCAGAAGACCGACCGCGTGGCGATCGACCTGGACAAGGGCTTCGACACCGGCGGCGTGCACCACGCACTGGTCTACGGCGCCGCCTGGCAGCAGAGCAAGATCCACTGGAACTCGGTGGACTCGCGCTGGGGCAACGACGGCACCCTGTATTCGCGCGAGACCGACGACTCGCTGTGGCCGGACACCAAGGAGACCGACTGGACCGCCTACGTGCGCGACAAGGCGCGCCTGCTCGACGACCGCCTGACCCTGACCGGCGGGGTGCGCTACGACAGCTACAAGTACGTGCCGCACACCGGCACCAGCGCCGGCGGCGAGTCCGGCTACGTCGATGCCGCCGGCAGCGTCGGCACCGCCAAGTTCTCCTCGCCGACCTGGAACCTGGGCGCGGAGTTCAAGACCACCGACACCCAGTCGCTGTGGGCCCAGGTCGGCCGCGGCTTCCGTGCCCCGGGCGTCAACGACATGTACGGCAGCGCCTCGACCACGGACTACACCCGCGTCTCCGACGGCGCCACGGTGACCGTGCCCGACGGCCGCAGCAATCCGGACCTGGAAGCCGAGCGCAGCCTCAACCTCGAGGCCGGCTGGCGCTACCAGAGCGACCGGCTGCGCCTGGGCGTGTCGGTGTTCCGCGACAAGTACAGCAACTTCATCGACACCGCGCAGTACCTGGCCGACGCGGACGTGCAGTACCGCGACAGCCGCGGCACGGTCAGCAACGGCTACACCTACACCATGCCGATCAACCGCGGCGAGGTGACGGTCAAGGGCGTGGAAGCCGAGGGCATGTGGCTCATCAGCGACGACTGGCTGGGCCACCTGGCCTATTCCTACAACAAGGGCAAGGACAACGACGGCCAGCCGCTGGGCAGCATCAGCCCGGCCAAGACGGTGCTCGGGGTGAGCTACAACGCGCCGTCGCGACGCTGGAGCGCGACGGCCAACCTCACCCACCAGGACCGCAAGGACCCGTCCGACTACGGCACCAGCATCACCAACGCCAGCTACGGCGCGGAGGTGGTCCCGTACTACGCCTACAAGGCCCGCGCCTACACCCTGCTGGACGTGTTCGGCAGCTACGACATCACCCCGAAGCTGCACCTGACCGCCGGCGTCTACAACGTGTTCGACAAGGAGTACTACCTGTGGAACCGGGTGCGCACGGTCGGCAACGGCACCACGATCTTCCAGGGCAACACCAGCGCGGATGGCATCGGCCGCTGGTCGCAGCCCGGGCGCAACGTGCGCTTCACGATCAGCTACGACTTCCTCTGAGCGCGTCGCGGCGCCGGGACAGCCCCGGCGCCGCCTGCCAGGCGAGGCACCGTGCCCGGGCCACCCACGGCGGGTGCGGCGAGACCCCGCATTCGGCCTGGCTGGAGCCGGCGCCGATCGGCCGCGGCCGGCAGCCGGCGATGACCTCATCCAGGATGGAAAACCGCTTTTCCGCCGGGGCAGGCGCGACGACGGGAAGGCGCCATGCCGGCGCGGCGATCGGCTCAACCGCCGGCCGCCACGCCGTCCCCCTGCAGGACGAAGGCCAGCGCATCGGCGCAGTCCTGCTCCACCTTCAGCGCCAGCAGGTCGTCGGCGCGGGTATGGCCGCGGTTGAGTGCGGCCACCGGCAATCCCCGCTGCGCCGCCTCGCGCACGAAGCGGAAGCCGGACCACACCATCAGCGAGGACCCCACCACCAGCACCGCGTCGCTGCGCTGCAGGTGCGCCATGGCCGTGTCCACGCGCGGGCGCGGCACGTTCTCGCCGAAGAACACCACGTCGGGCTTGAGCAGCCCGCCGCAGGCCGGGCATGCCGGCACGCGGAACCCGGAGAAATCCACGCCGTCCAGGTCGGCATCGCCATCCGGGGCGAGGCCTGCCTGCAGGTCCGTCCAGTCCGGGTTGGATGCTTCCAGCGCGCGCTGGAACGCGGCGCGGTCGTAGCGCAGCGCGCAGGCCATGCAGCGCACCCGGTCCAGCCGCCCGTGCAGGTCGATCACCGCGCGGCTGCCGGCGGCCTGGTGCAGGCGGTCCACGTTCTGGGTCAGCAGCAGCTCGACGCGCCCGGCCGCCTCCAGCGCCGCCAGCGCGGCATGCACCGCGTTGGGCCTGGCCTGGCCGAAGCGGCGCCAGCCGACCAGGCTGCGCGCCCAGTAGCGCCGGCGCACCGCCTCATCGCCCATGAACGCCTGGAAGGCGATCGGCTGCGGCCGCTTCCACTGGCCGTGCAGGTCGCGGTAGTCGGGAATGCCCGAGGCGGTACTGCAGCCCGCGCCGGTGACCACGAACAGGCGCCGGTGGCGCTGCACGAAGGCCTGCAGGCTGGCGGGCGCACGATCGTCGGGACAGGGAGCGGGAGCGGACATGGCCGCAATGTAGCCCATGCGGCGGGTCCCTGGCCCGGCCCCGTGCGCCACGTCGAAGCGGATCCGGCGCATCCGCTTCGATGCCTCGCTCGCGCCGCACCGCGGCAGTCACCGCTGCGCACCCGGCTTCCTCCGACCCCGACTCCACTCCGGGAACCGGCGCACGGCCGGGAGCGCGGCCAGGCGCGCAGGGGAATACCCGAACCAACCGGACCAACGGGCGAAACCCCGGACGCCATCTCGCAAACGCATCCATTTCGCCAGCCGGCGTGGACGCATGTGGCCGGCCGGGCTTTCCGGCGCGACCTGCGTCGCTCCGGCCGACGGCGGCCGGGCCATGCGCCCGGCCCGGCTCCGCCGCTGCCGCGCGCTACCCGTCGTGCATGGCATGACACGCGGGGCGGGCAGGTCCCGGCTGCCACCCGCCGGGCCACGGATGCACGGGCCATCGCCGGCGGAACGCATTCGTCCCATCCAGCCAGCATGGACGCAGTCATGGCAGCCCGGGCTTTCCGGCGCGACCTGCGTCGCTCCAGCCGACGGCGTCGGGCCATACACCTGGCGCGGCTCCGCCGCTGCCGCGCGCTACCCGTCTGCACGGCAAGACACGCGGGGCGGGCAGGTCCCGGCTGCCACCCGCCGGGCCACGGATGCACGGGCCATCGCCGGCGGAACGCATTCGTCCCCGCCAGCATGGACGCAGTCATGGCAGCCCGGGCTTTCCGGCGCGGCCGGCATCGCTCCGGCCGACGGCGTCGCGTCATGCGCCTGGCCCGGCTCCGCGGCTGCCGCGCGCTACCCGTCGTGCACGGCTCGGCTCGGCGGCCGCCCGGCCCGGGGTACGGGCGGAACGGGGCCGCTACAGCAGCGTGCCGCCGAGGATCAGCGCGGCGATGCTGAAATAGATCACCAGCCCAGTCACGTCCACCAGCGTGGCCACGAACGGCGCCGAGGCGCTGGCCGGGTCGAAGCCCAGGCGCTGCAGGATGAACGGCAGCATCGAGCCGGACAGCGAGCCGAAGGTGACGATGCCCACCAGCGCACAGGCGATGGTGGCCGCCAGGATCGGCCAGTGCGGGCCGTAGTCGTAGAAGCCGGCCAGCTGCCAGACGGTGATGCGCGCCATCGCCAGCACGCCCAGGATCGCCCCGAGCGTGGCGCCGGTGGGGATCTCGCGCAGGGCCACCTTCCACCAGTCGCGCAGGCGCAGTTCGCGCAGGGCCAGCGAGCGGATCAGCAGCGAGGTCGCCTGCGAGCCGGAGTTGCCGCCCGAGCTCATCACCAGCGGGATGAACAGGGTCAGCACCACCGCCTTGGCCAGTTCGTCGGAGAAGTGCTGCATGGCGCTGGCGGTGAGCATCTCGCCCAGGAACAGCACGCTCAGCCAGCCGGCGCGCTTGCCGATCATCTCCAGGAAGCCCAGGCGCATGTACGGCTTGTCCAGCGCCTCCACACCGCCGAACTTGTGCACGTCCTCGGTGGACTCGGCGATCATCGCGTCGAGGATGTCGTCCACGGTGACGATGCCGAGCACGCGGTGCTGCGCGTCCACCACCGGGATCGCCAGCAGGTCGTGGCGGCGGATCAGGCGCGCGACCTCCTCCTGGTCGAGCAGCGGGCCAACGGTGACCGGCGGGTTGGTCTGCGCCACGTCCAGGATCGGGTCGTCCGGCATGCCGGTGATCAGCCGGCGCATGGTCACCACCTGGCGCAGCGCGCGGCTGTCCGGGTCGAGCACGTAGATGGCGTAGACGGTCTCGCGGCTGCGCTCGACTTCGCGCACGTACTGCAGGGTCTGGCCCACGGTCCAGTCGGCCGGCACGCTGGCGAACTCGGTGGTCATCAGGCTGCCCGCGGTGTTGGGCGGGTAGCGCATCAGCTTGCGGATCGACAGCCGCGCCTCGTGGCTCAGGCGCCAGATCAGGCGCTCGCGGGTGGCCTCGTCGAGCTCGTGGAAGATGTCGGCGGCGCGGTCGTCGGCCATCTGCCCGATCAGCGCGGCCGCGCGCGCCTCCGGCAGCCGCTCCACCAGCGCGCTGGCGTCGGCCAGCTCGGGCTGCTCGAGGATCTTCACCGCGCGCGGGTCGGACAGCGCGGCCAGCACGGCGGCGGCCTGGTCGGGCTCGAGGGTGTTGAGGCGCTCCACCGCGTCGGCGGTGTTGAGCGGCTGCAGGGCCTCGAGCAGGCGGGCGGTCTCGCCCGTGGGATGCAGGGTGTCGTTGCGGATCATGGGGTTCGCCTGGAAGGGGGCACGAGGGATCGCGCCGGCAGGCGAACCGCCCGGAATATCAGGCGGACGCCATGGCCGGCGACGGACGAGATCGGCCGTGACTGTCGCTGGGCATGGAAGGGACTCCGGAAAGGATCGTCCGGCGCCAGGAGGCGCCGTGGCGCGCAAGTCTGCGCCCGCCCGGCATGGCGGTCAATCCACCGCGGAACGGTGCATTCAGGCCCCGGCGCCAGCGGCCGTCATGCGCAGGCCGCATAATTGCCTGCCCCCAAGGAAAAGGCTCGGCATGCATACCGGCGGTCTCGAACTGGCACTGGTCCTGATGCTGGCGGCGATCGTCGCGGTGCCGGTGTTCAAGAAGTTCGGCCTCGGCGCGGTGCTGGCCTACCTGGTCGCCGGCGTGGTGCTGGGCCCGTACGGGCTGGCCTTCGTCACCGGCAGCGAGCGCATCCTCGACGCGGCCGAGATCGGCGTGGTCATGCTGATGTTCGTGATCGGCCTGGAGGTCTCGCCGTCGCGGCTGAAGGTGATGCGCCGGCCGGTGTTCGTCTCCGGCAGCCTGCAGGTGCTGGCCAGCGCGGTGCTGCTCGGCGCGCTGCTGATGCTCGACCACTTCCCCTGGCGCAGCGCGCTGGTGGTCGGCGTGGCGCTGGCGCTGTCCTCCACCGCGGTGTGCCTGCAGCTGCTGGCCGAGCGCAAGGCGCTCAACGGCGACTACGGTCGCCTGGCCTTCGCCATCCTGCTGTTCCAGGACCTGATCGCGATCCCGCTGCTGGTGGCGGTGCCGCTGCTGGGCAGCTCGCATGGCGACGCGCTGACCTGGCAGGACGCCGTGCGCGCGTTCGGTGCGCTGGCGCTGGTGGTGCTGTTCGGGCGCTGGCTGCTGCGCTACCTGTTCCGCGTCGTCGCCTACACGCGCATGCCCGAGGTGTTCACCGCCAGCGCGCTGCTGGTGGTGCTGGGCACGGCCTGGTTCATGGAGCAGGCCGGGCTGAGCCCCAGCCTGGGCGCGTTCCTGGCCGGCGTGCTGCTGGCCGACTCGGAGTTCCGCCACGAACTGGAGGCGCAGATCGAGCCGTTCCAGGGGTTGTTGCTGGGCCTGTTCTTCATCGCCGTGGGCATGGGCATCGACCTGCAGCGCGTGGCCGACGAGCCGGCGCTGATCGCCATCGGCGTGGTCGCGCTGATGACGGTCAAGTTCGCGGTGCTGTTCGGCATCGCCCGGCTGGCGCGGCTGCCGGTGCGCAGCGCGGTGCTGCTGGGCATCCTGCTCTCGCTCGGCGGCGAGTTCGCCTTCGTCGTGTTCAATGAGGCCCAGCGCGTGCACCTGCTCGGCCGCGCCAACCACGACCGGCTGGTGGCCATCGTCGGCATGTCCATGGCGCTGACCCCGCTGCTGCTGATCGCCGCCCAGCGCCTGATGGGCGCCTCCGAGACCGCCGAGCGCGAGCGTGCGCGCCGCCAGCGCGAGCGCGACGCGCGCTACGACACCGTCGAGGAACAGCAGCCGCAGGTGCTGATCGCCGGCATGGGGCGCTTCGGCCAGATCGTCGCGCGCCTGCTCACCGCCCAGCACATCCCGTTCGTGGCGCTGGAGCACAACCCGGAGACGGTGGAGGACTTGCGCCGCTTCGGCAACAAGCTCTACTACGGCGACCCCACCCGCGCGGACCTGCTGCGCGCGGCCGGCGCGGACCGTATCCGCGTGTTCGTGGTGGCCATGGACGATCCGGAGACCAACATCAAGGCGGTGCGGCTGATCCGGCGCATGTACCCGCAGGCGCGGGTGCTGGCACGCGCGCGCAACCGCCAGCACGCCTGGAAGCTGATGGACCTGGGGGCCGAGCCGTTCCGCGAGGTGTTCGGCTCCAGCCTGGAGCTGGGCGAGCGCGTGCTGGTGGAGCTGGGCGTGCCCACCGCCACCGCGCATGCCCATGCCGAGCGCTTCCGCGAGCACGACGAGGAGCTGCTGCGCCGCCAGTACCTGGTCTACGACGACGAGGCCGCGCTGATCCAGACCGCGCGCGAGGCCCGCGGCGACCTGACCAAACTGTTCGAGGCCGACGTCGGCGATCCGGCGCCACCGGAGGCGCCCGAACCGCCGCCGGGGCCGGCCAAGCCCTGAGCGGACGATGCGGTGCGGGGGCGGGCGGCGCTGGCCACCGGCCGTCCCGCGCCCGGCCGCCTACTCGCCTTCGAACAACGGCTGGCCGTTGGACGCGCTCAACCCGCCGTCCACCGGCAGGTTCACACCGGTGATGAAGCCGGCCGCATCGCTGGCCAGCAGCAACACCGCCCGGGCGATGTCATCCGGCTCGCCGACGCGGCCCAGCGGGATGCGCGCGACGAAGTTCTTCAGCGTCTGCGGATCCTGCTGCATCTTCTCGGTCATCCCGGTGCGGGTGAAGGTCGGGCACACCGCGTTCACCCGCACGCCGTCGCGGCCGCTGTCGATGGCCATGGCGCGGGTGAGGTTGGCGACCGCGCCCTTGACCGCGTCGTAGGCCGCCATGCCCTTGTCGCCGCCGATGCCGGACACCGAGGCGGTGTTGACGATGCAGCCCTTGTACTTCTTCAGGTGCGGCAGCGCGGCCTTGGACACGTGGAACACGCCGGCGACGTTGACCCGGAAGATCTTGTCCCAGTCGTCCTCGCTGGTCTGCTCCAGGGCGCCCTCGACCAGGATGCCGGCGTTGTTGAACACCACGTGCAGCTCGCCGAAGCGCTGCAGGGCCTCGTCGACGACGTGGCGTGCCTGCGCCGCGTCGCCGACGTCGGCGACCACGGCGTGGGTGCGCTCGCGCGGCAGTGCCTGCTCGACCTCGCGCAGCGCCCGCTCGTGCCAGTCGGCCAGCACCACGTTGGCGCCGGCCCTGGAGAACGCCTGTGCGGTGGCCTTGCCGATGCCGGAGGCGGCGCCGGTGACGATCACGGTCCTGCTGCTGAAATCCATGGGCCATCTCCTGGGCGAAAGGGTTGCCCCCACCCTAGACCCGGCGCGTTAAGACGGTGGCGAGCCGGCGTGAACGCCGCGACACCGCGACGCTGCGACGCCGCGCGATGCTGCTCTCAGGATGAGGTGGCGCGCTCGGAGCTGCGCTCGTGCGCCTGGATGTCGCCCTGGAACTCCCTGGAGCCCGTGCCCGGGGACACCGCCGCCTCGCCCTTGAGCTGCTTGAGCCGGTCCTTGCGCTCGGCCACCACCGCCTTGGCCAGCGCCACGCGGCGGCCGACCACCATCTCGGTGAGCCAGTCGATCAGGTAGCGGGTGTATTCGAGCTGGTGCACCTTGTCGGTAAGGGCGTGGTCGGCGCCCTTGATCAGCCGCGAGGTCAGCGAACGCGCATTGGAGAAGGCGCGGGCGTAGTTCTGCAGTACCGGGTGCGGCACGATCACGTCGTTCTCCGATTCGACCAGCAGCACGTCGCCCTCGAAGCCCTGGCACGCGGCCAGGGCGATGTTGTCCTGCGGTTCGATGCGGCGACGCCGGTAGGCCATCAGGTCCGGATCCTCGTTGAGCGAGACCTTGGGGTCGTTCCAGTGCGCGTCCTTGTACAGCGCCGGTGCGCGCAACGCCAGCCACTCCACCGGGCGCTCGAGCGTGAGCAGCGTGGCCAGGTAGCCGCCATAGCTCAGGCCGACCACCGCGATCGATTCCGGATCCACCTGCGGCGAGGCGGCCAGGCGGTCGTAGGCGGCCTTGAGGTCGTCCAGGTTCTGCGCCCGCGTCACCGTCTCGCGCATCGAGGCCAGGCCCTCGTGGCCGCGCAGGTCGAAGGTCAGGCACACGCAACCCAGGCCCACCGCCTCGCGTGCGCGCACCAGGTTGTGGTGCTGGTTGCCGCCCCAGCCGTGCACGAACAGCACGCCGGGCATGCCGTGGGTGGGGCTGATCAGGGTGCCGGCCAGTTCGTCGCCGTCGACCGGGATCTCGATGCTGGAGAGCTTGGTGTCCATGGGCAATGCGGATCTAGGCGGAGGGGGTCACCGTGCGGTACTTGGTGAGCGGGCCGACACGCGCGTCGTCGCCGGCGTAGTAGATCTGCGCGTCCGGCGGCGGCGCGGCGAGCGCGTACTGCTCGCGGGTGGAGGCGGCGACGCGGCCCAGCGCCGGATCGCGCGCGAACGCCTCGATCGCCGCCAGTTCGGCCGGCGTCGCGCCGCCGACGCGCCAGGACTGCTCGAGCACGCCGCTGCGACGGTGGCCGTCGCGATCGAACCCGGCGATGACGTCGTAGTTGCGGCGCGACGCATAAAAACCAGGATAGGCCTGGGCGATGAACCGGTCGTACACATGCGCCTTGGCCACCGCATCGCGCTGCTCCGGCGACAGCTCGCCGCCGAGCAGGTCCTCGAACGTGCCGCGCACCGCGAACAGGTCCGAACCGCCATAGGCCTGCTTGCCCTCGCGGTTCGCCGCCGTGGTCTGGGTGCCGCAGTAGGCGATGCAGACGCCGGCACAGCGCACCTGGCCGACGCTGAAGGTCACCGGCCGTTCGAGGTGGTGTTCCAGCACCACGCCGTGGCGGGCCAGGTACGCTGCGCCGATGTCCTGCAGCACGGCGCGCAGGTGCGCCCCGTCGGTCAGCAGCACCTGGCCCAGGCCGCCCACCCCGGTCGGCAGCTTCAACCGCACCGGCCCGCCTGGCGCCAGCAGCGCATGCGCACGGCAGGCGTCGTCGAAGGCGAAGGCGGCGAAGCCGGGCACGGTGGCCTCGCGCAGCTGCGCACCCAGCGAGCGGTTCCAGCCGCGCGGCGCGGCGGCGTGCGCGTCCACCAGCGGATGGGTCACCACCTTGGTGGCGACGAAGGCATGCGGCACCACGCCACCGAGCAGGTCGTGCTCGTCACGCAGGCCCAGGCGCCGCGCCTGGGCCGCGGTGAGCGTGTCGTCGGGCACGCAGTAACTGCCGCCGGCATCGCCGGGCACCGTACCGGCATCGGGCAGGCCCATCAGCCGCGCCACCTCGGCGACGATCCAGGCGTGGGTGGCCGCCTCGTGGCCGTGGTCGGGACGCTCGCGGACGACCACGCTCGCGACCTGGGTGTGGCGGGCCGGCTCGACCATGGCGACTCCAGCAGGAGACCGGCCGGCATCGCGGCCGGCGCGGCAGGGGGACGGGAGAGGAAATCGGACGTTACCGCGGCCGGCGCGGCCGGGTTCAGCAGGGCAACCAGCTGGCGGCGGTGTGCTCGACGATGCGGTGCTTGCCGGCCAGGGCATGCATGCCGCGCAGCGTCGCGGCGACCAGCCGCGCGTATTCGGCCCGCCACAGGGCCACGCGCACCTCGCGGGCAGCCACGTCGTCGATGCTGCCCCGTACCGCCGGCAGGCGGCGGTCGGCCAGAGCGGCCGGCGCCAGGAAGCGCGGCGACGAGGCATCGATGTCCACCGGCGCGCGCCAGCCGGCGGCGACCTGGTCGGCAATGCCCAGCAGCTGCGCCAGCTGGTGCATGCCGGTCAGGGTCTCGTGCAGCATCTCGCGGTAGGCCCAGCGCCACAGCGCCGCCTTGCCGGACAGCGCCTCGCTGCCCATCGCCCCGAGCGCCTCGTCGATCTTCTGCAACCGGGTATCGATCATTGCCGGGTCTCCGATGCCATCACGCACCCTCGATTCTGCGGCTGCCCGGTTAGCCCCGGGTGACGATATCGGCAAGATCGCGCAAGCGATGGCCACGCCCGGATGCCTCGTGCACGAACCGGGTGGATGTGACCTCCTCCCCGCATTAGGCCCGAGCAGAACTGGAAAATTCGGCCTTGGTGACCTCCTCCCCGCATTAGGCCCGAGCAGAACTGGAAAATTCGGCCTTGGGTTGGGAAGCGAACCGGGCGGCGAACTCGGCCGGCGGGACATCGCCGATCGAGGAGTGCGTCCGGAAATGATTGTAATCGACTCTCCAGTTTTCAATCTTCTCGCGGGCATCGTCGAGCGACAGGAACCAGTGGGTGTTGAGGCACTCGTCCCTGAAGCTGCCGTTGAACGATTCAATGAACGGATTGTCGGTGGGCTTGCCCGGGCGGGAGTAGTCCATGACCACGCCGTGGTCGTAGGCCCAGCGGTCCATCACGATCGATACGAACTCGCTGCCATTGTCGGTCTGGATCCGCTGCGGCACGCCACGCTGGTGGCGTAGCTGCTCCATCACCGTCACCACGTCCTCGCCCTTGAGCTGTTGGTCGACCTCGATGGCCAGGCTCTCCTTGGTGAAATTGTCCACGACCGTCAGCGCCCGGAAGCGACGCCCATCGAACAGGGCATCGGCGACGAAGTCCATGCTCCAGACCTGGTTGGGCGCCGTCAGCACAGTGCGCTCCAGGCGATGGGCCGCGGCCTTGCGCCGGCGTGGTCGCCTGCGCCGCAGGTTGAGCCCTGCCTGGCAGTACAGCCGATAGACCCGCTTGTGGTTGGCCTTCCAGCCCTCCCGACGCAGCAGCACGAAGATCCGGCGGAAGCCGTAGCGCACGCGCGTGGCGGCGATTGTAATGACCCAGTGATTTCCTGCTCAGGTGCTACCTTTTGAGGGAGAGCACGATGAGCCAAGTGATGGACGAAGAGATCAAGCGTTGGACGGCCCGACGGAAGTCGGCGCTGGTGCTGGAAATCATCCAGGGCAAGACGACGGTGGCTGCGGCGAGCCGGCAGTTCGACCTGACGCCGTCGGAGATCGAGAGCTGGGTCGACGAGGGCAAGCGCGGCATGGAGAACGCCCTTCGGGCCAAGCCCGAAGATGTCCGGGAGCAGTACGAGCGGCAGCTCAAGGACCTGCAGGAAGCCTACGGCGAGGCCATGCTGGAGCTTCGCGCACGAAAAAAATTGCAGTCCCTGTTGGGCAAGGACGAGACCTGATGGTCACGATCCAGCAGGGACTGCGGGAAGACGGCTTCGAGGTCTCGATGGTGAAGCTGTGCAGATGGTTCGGCGTGGCGCGGCGAACGCTCTATTACAAGCCGACCAAGGCAGCGCCGCAGGTCCGTCCGGAGCTCGCCGAGCCGATCAAGGCCTTGATCGAGGCCGAGCCGTCGTTCGGCTACCGGACGGTGGCGGGCCTCCTGGATATGAACAAGAACACGGTGCAGCGGATCTTCCAGCTGATGGGCTGGCAGGTTCGTAAGCGGGCGGTGGGCGCCCGCCCGCGGATCCAGGCGTTGCCATCGGTCGCGCAGGCCCCGGACGAGCGCTGGGCGACCGACCTGTGTCGGATCTGGGGTGGCCGTGATGGCTGGCGGACCCTGGCCCTGGTGATCGACTGCTACACCCGGCAGCTACTCGGCTGGCAGCTCTCGCGCAGCGGCAAGGCCAGCACCGCCGCCGCGGCGCTGGAGCAGGCGCTGATCGCCCGGTTCGGAACGTTGGGACGGGTGCAGAGCCCCTTCCTGCTGCGCTCGGACAATGGCCCGGTGTTCACCAGCCGCAACTACACCCGGCTGGTGCGCAGCTACGGGCTGCTGCAGGAATTCATCACCCCGCACTGCCCACAGCAGAACGGGATGGTGGAGCGGGTGATCCGTACGTTGAAGGAGCAGTGCGCGCACCGGCACCGCTTCGAAAGCCAGCAACACGCCAGCCGCGTGATCGGCGACTGGATCCAGTTCTACAACCACCGGCGCCCGCACCAGGCGCTGGGCATGAAGACACCCGCCGAGGCTTATGCTTTAGCGGCCTGACCTGTGCAGGAACCGCTGGGTCATTACATCCCCTTAATCGCTGACCCCTATTTTTCTATTTTTCCCTACTTTTCGATCCCGGCACGCCGATGCCGGAGAAGGTGCCGGATTGGAAGGAAGGGGTACAGCTAACAGCAGCAGCTAAGGAAAAAGGACAACGGCAACGAATAACAGCGCTAGAACGGACGCGATCAATCCGCATGCCGCCTTTCGTGCTGGCGCTATACGCCATGCGATTGCACCAGCCACGACAACAGCCAGTAATAGCACCGCCACGAACAATGATTTTTCGGCTACCGGGAACCAGCCTGCCGAACAACTTTGAATGGCTACCGCATAGTCTGGCTTCGATAACTCGGTTGTCCCTTCAATTAGTCTTTCCTGGCACGGGCAAAACTGCAATAACAAATATCGAAAGGGCCAGATTAAAAACAGCGCCGCCGCAAAGCCCGCGGCAACTGTTGGAATCAGTACAACCCATCGCATCTGTGGCTTCATGGCTATTTGCTTCATGGGTCACCAGCCGGGAAATTCCGCATAGTCCCGGGGGCGAGATAGTTCTTCGTATGGAAGTACGGCACCTTCCCCCAGATGCCTGTAATGCCAATACTGCTGTACCACATGTACTGCGTTGCACCTGAAGTCGGCGTGTTGTATTTCTTGGAAAATTGCTCCGCGATGGAGTTCTCTCCCTGTCCGGAACGACAGCCCTTGAATTCCACAGGCTCTCCCGGCTTCCAGCCAGCATCCTTGAGTGCCTGAGCAATTCCGTCCACATCAAGCTTGTTCGTCTGGCCCGAACTCTGGTCAAGAATTCTGTCTGGCCCCATGTGCCCATAAACAGACCATACGCCAGGAATATCTACGTCCACCGATGCGCCCTGATAGAACACGCTAGTGCCGGGCGCAAACAGAACTAATTTCTCTAATCCGAACGGATCAACGAAGCTAACCGGATTCCCCCCGACATAGGCATAACAATGCTGGCTATTTGAACTTGCAAACTGCGTCGGCATTGCCCCAGTTAACTTGCAAAGCGTATGAATTGGTTAGTTTCAGCGGCGTCACTTCTGCAACTAGATCACCTTTGCAGTAGCGATCAATGTCCCCGTAAGCCACCTTCGCTTTTCGCCATCCATGCGCTTCCATCTGCTTCTGGCCATCCGTGGTTGCGGATACACCACCTGTCGCTTTCATATGCACACGCGCAGAAATGTAGACGGATTTCTTGTCGAAGATTTCCACCTCGGACGACCTTGCACCAGGAAAAGCCAAAGCCACTTCATCCAACTCCCTGCTGATGGCCTCTCGGCTTGGTCTGGCGGATTTACTCAGATAACGCAGATGACCAACAACGAAGTAAAAACAGAAGGCGATGAAGGCCAAGCCGATTACATTTACGAAAATGGATCGCAGAGACATATTCACCACCCCGGCAACGACCACGGCGTTTGGGCACCGACAGAGCCAGGCGAGACCTCGACGCCAGCACCAACTCCATAGAGAACCGCGCCGCCGCTACCAGGGGAATATGCGGCACCGCCACCGATGATGTCGTGCGCTGTGGCGGAATAGCCGAGACCGGTAAGGAACTTGTCCGTCTTAGCGCCTCGTTCTTTCGCAACAGGGCAACTTGACATCAAGTTGCCAGCGTTCAACGAGGCCCCTAGACCACGCACTGGGTTTGGATATGCCCTTCCGATACCGCCGGATACAAAGACATTGCCACTGCGGCTCAATGTGACGCTGCCACCGAACACATATACAGACACCGACAACTGAAAAAAATCCGGTCCACGCGCTCCGTTCTGAGCTGCCATGTAGGCATCACGTTGTGGCCCTGGCGGGAATGTCCAAGGTCCAACGCCCTCCAATCCAGACGGATCAACGAGGCTTACGGGGTTTCCTGAAACATAGGCATATGTGTTTGCCCCTGCTTCCAACCCGATCGGATCACTCTCCAGGTACCGCCCGATCCCCGGGTCGTAGTCCCGGAATCCGTTGTACCAAAGCCCCGTCTCCGCATCCTGGTACTGGCCCGGGAACCCCAGCGGTAGCCCGCCCATGTCGTCCTGCTGCACCGTACGGCCGTAAGCGTAGTTGTACGCCTTCCACACCACCACCCGGTTCGCGTCGCTCGCCACTTCCGGACGGCCCAGGTGGTCGGTGTGTACCCAGTATGTCTGTCCGCCTCGCACCACTCCCACCAGCTCCCCGCCCAGCCACAGGTAGTCCGTCCAGCCGCCGTCCGGGGCGCGCTCGGACAGCAGCTGGTTCTGGCCCAGGTAGGTGTACTGCCGCGCTCCGGCGGCGTTCGACTTGCCCACCCGCTGACCCAGGGCGTTGACCACGTAGTCCGTGCGCGATCCGTTCACCACCACCCACGCCAGGCGGTTGAACGGGCTGTAGCCATAACTGCGCTCATCGCCGCTGGCCCTCTCGCTCGTCCGGTTGCCCAGCGCGTCGTAGCCGTACTGCCGGCCCATATCGCCAGGATCGGTGCTGGCATAGCCCAGCAACCGGTTGCTGTCCGCGTCGATGTCGTAGCTGCGCACCCCATTGCCTTCCTCGTACACGGTCCAGTTGCCGTTGGCGTCGTAGGCCATCCGGTGCGTGGCCCCGTTGCGCTGCAGTTCCGACAGACGGCCCAGCGGATCGTAGGCGATGTCCTGGGTCAGCGCCGTGTTCACGGCATCGGCGATGCGGGTGATCTCGTCGGCCGTGCTGTAGCCATAGTCCAGTTGCTGCACCACCGCGCTCCCGGCCTTGACCGCGAACCCGCTCATCCGCAGGTCCTGGTCGTAGTCGATCTCCTTCACCAGGCCGTTGCCGTAGGCCACTCGCGTGGGCGCCGCGCTCATCGCCGCATATTCCACCGCATCCACCACGTGGCCCACTGCCCCATCACGGCTCGTGCTCAGCGCCGACAACCGGCCGTCGCGATAGCCATACCCCACCGTCAACCCGCTGGGGTAGGCAATGCTGCTCAGCCGGCCCAGACCATCGTAGGCATAGGCGCTATCCAACTGCTCCATGGCCGCACCGAAGCGGATCCTGTCGGTACGCGTGGCGAGCGCACCCTGCGGGGTGTAGCCGAGCAAGACCGCATCCGACGGTCCATGCGCTTCGCACAGCCGCCCCTTGCCATTAGTGCAGGCATCGTAAACGAACAGTTGTTGCTGGTCGCCGGCCACGATGCCAGTCACCCGCCCCAGGCCGTCGTAGCTGTACTGCGTGACCACGCCGTCGGCCCGGATCATCGAGGTACGCTGGCCGGCACCGTCGTAGGCGAAGGCGGTGGCGCCGGTATCCGGGCTGACCTGCCGCCATAGCTGGCCGAAACCATCGTAGTCGTAGGCGGTGGCCTTGCCGCGCGGGTCCGTCACCTGGACGATGCGGTCCGCCTGGTCGTAGGCAAACCGGGTGACCTGGCCAGCCGAATCCGTGACCGCTACCAGACGACCGCGGGCATCGTAGGCCATGGCAGTGCGCCGTCCGGGGGCGTCCACCGAGGCGGTGCGACGCCCTTCCTGGTCGTATTCGTAGCGGTATTCCTGGCCGTTGTTGCCTCGCTGGGCGATCACCCTACCCAGTTCGTCGTATTCGGTGCTGGTACTGAACACGGTAGCCACGCCGGGATCGCCAGGAGCGGCCGGGCGCACGTCCACCGTCGCCGTGGCCGAAGCGGCCGAGGCACCCCGGGTATCGCGCACGATGGCCCGGACCGAATGACTGCCCACGCCCAGCCCCGAGACGATGTACTCGTACGGTGCCGCACCCACGGTGGCCACCGACTGGCCATCCACCTGGAACTCCACGCCGGCCACGCCATCGTCCGGATCGGAGGCGCTGGCCGCCAGATGCAGCGGCGCCAGGGTCGCCACGCTGGCGCCGTTACCCGGGGCAGTGAGCTGCACCGACGGCGGTCGGTTGGCCGGCACAGCGTATACACCGGACTGGGCAATGGCCGGGTTGGCTGCCCCCACGGGGGAGATGCCATGGACGTAGATCTTCTTGCCGGCATACTGCGCGACGAACGGGGCCAGATCGATCCAGAAACGATGGCCGCCCCCGGCGGCGCAAGACTGCGCCACGCCTGCCTCGTTGTCGCGGTCGGCACGGAAACTACCGACGAAGGTACCGCCTGCGCCGGCGGCCCCGCCCACGTACACGTGCACGTCGATCGGGCTTTCCAGATGGGTCGAGCAGGCCCAGCCGCTGAGATATCCATTGGTGATGTCGTCCACCCGCCCGGTCACCAGGGAGGCCAGTACGGTGACCTTGACGTTGGTCGTGATGGCACCGAACCAGGCCACGCCGTCCTGGACCATGCGCCACTGGAAATTGTAGGTACCCGCGGCCATCGGCGCATGTACGTCAAAATCGAAGTTGGCCGTCTGGCCGGATGCAATCTCGTCAGGCGGGTCCACCCGGTGGAATCCCCACGTGGTGTTGTCGCCGGGGTTCTGCGATCCCAGGCGGAAGCCGTCGGCCGCCTTCCAGATGGCGGTACCGGTGTTCTTCAGGCTGACCGTGACCGGATAGGTCTGGCCGACCACCATCTGGGTGGGTACCGACTGGGACAGGAATTGCGAATCCCTTGCGGCCGGTACCGGTTCCTCCGGTTCCAGCGGGCAGCGCGATGCCTGGACGGTTGCGCCCCTGGGAACACTCGCCTGGGGAATGCTCGGATCACTCGGACAGAACTCGACTGCCATCGCCTGTCCCGCTACGCCCATCCAGGCAGCCAATATCCATCCTGGAAACACACGCGCCGTCACGTTCCATATGCTGTGCATCGTCTCCCCACTCTCCTTCGATTTTCCGTTCGCCGGTGCTGCCTCTCCGGAACCGATATGTGTCCTACGGCGTCTGCATTACTTCCGTGCGAACAACCTGCGAGGCGGCGTTGTACTGGTAGCGTGTGCGCTCGTAGCCACCCGAGCTCCGGGGTTGCGCCTCCTCGACCAGCCTCAGCGCAGCGTCATAGGCGTAGTAGTGCATCACGCCGTCGGGCTGGCGGATCCAGGCCATCTGCCCGGTGCCGTCATAGGCATATTCGGTCACTTGCCAGGCACCGTTGACGTAGTCCCGGCGCTGCAGGACACGTCCCCTGGCGTCGTAGCTGTATTCGACGATCTCACCGTTGGGGCCGGTGACACGCCCGGGCAAGCCCAATGCGTTGTAGCCGGCATAAGTCGTCTGGTGCCCCAGACCGTTGCTCATGCTGAGCAGATCACCTTCCGGGGAATAAGCATAGGTGATCGCATCGGCACTGCCAGGCAAATGGCCGTCGACCACCATCTGCGAAATCAGGCCATTGCTCTGACGGACATACGCATACGTCGTCACCTGCGCGCGACCCTGGCCGTGTGCGGTCAGATCCACGACCGTGACTCTGGAAACCCGCCCATCGTCCACATATTCGTAGCGGGTTTCACGGTCACCAGCCACTGTCTCGCCGAGCAGGCGATTGTGTGCGGCATCCCAGGCATAGGTCGTCGTGCGCTCCGCCTCGGTACCCACGGCTTCGATCTTTTTCAGGAGGTGGCCCTGGGCGTCGTAATCGAGGTCGGTCATGTTGTCGGCGAAGTCGCTGACGATGTCCTCGTACCCGTTGGCGTCGTAGGTCTTCTCCTTGTAGCTGGCCGGACAACGGGCGGTAGCCTGGCCACTTACCTCCACCAGCTTGTCGTCGACGTAGACGTAGGTGGTGACCCGTCCCAATGGGCTGGTCTCGGTTACCGCGATGCGGCTCGGGATGGTGGTGGTGGCATCGGTCGATGCCGCGACCGCCATCCGCCCCCCGGATGCCACGGCGCGAGGCATATAGCAGATCATCAAAGCATTCGTGCAGAAGCCGCGTGGCTCATCCTCGGCGAAGCCACCGGGCGGGGACGGCTTGGGCGGCGGCGTCACGGTTTCGGTTGCCTGAACTGCATAGCTGAAACTGTATCGCTCGACGCCACCGGCATGTTCGGTAGAGGTTGCCCGGCCCTCGGCGTCGTAGCCGAATGTCGAGTAACGCACGCCATTGAAGGACTTCCCGGTCAATCCGCCTGCAAAGCGGCTATCCTCGTAGTGATACGCGATGGTGGTCCCGGGCGTTCCAGGCAATGTAGTGCTGGCCAACCGTCCGTATCCGGGGCCGCTACCGAAGACGTTGGAAGTGTATCCGTAGCGATAGACGCTTCCGGCAGGATCCGTGACCTCAGTGACCACCCCGTCATTCCAAGTGAGCTTGATGGTGCGCCCCGAGCTGTGGGTCACCTGCTGCAGATACTTGCCCGAATAAATGAAACTCCACGCCACGCCATGCTCATTGCGGCGTTCGATGATGTAGCCATCGGCGTTGTATTGCTCGATGCCGTTGTTCTCGTTGTACAAGGTGAAACCGCCGTCGCCGTTGCGGACCACGAAGGCGATTGGACTGGCCCTCTCCTCCAGGTAGTGGCCACTGCCGGCGTCATACAGGAACTTGATCCGGCGGCCATCGGGGCGCTGTGCCCACACGGTGTTGTCGGACAGCACCAAGCTGTAATCGAGATTGCTCAGCCAGTGTGTGCCGAACAGGCCGCGCCCGCTCCAGAACGCGTTGTAGGTGCGGCCCAGGTAGAGTCCCATTTCGCCGCCGGCAGCGAAATCGATTTCCGGTTCCACCTTGTTGCCGGTGGACAGTACGACCGGATTGCCGCTGACCTCGCCCTGGCCCGAACACCCCGCCTTGTTGGTCTTGTCCTCGGTGCGCTGTTCCTTGGCGGTTTCGGCAGGTTTGCTGATACCACCTCCGGAGGGCAGCCGATCTACGAACGGTGCCTCGTAGGGCGGCCAGTAGATGGGTTGCCAATCGATAGGAGGGTTCACCGTCATGCCCGGCAGATCGGTCGGTGCCTCGTCTGGTCGGACCTGGACGGTCGGAAGGGTGGGAGCCTGTACTGCGCCCATCCCCTGCATTGATCCAAGCACACCCAAGGCATACAGCATCGCTTTGGCCAGGCGGGCACGCCGCATACGCGACGGTGCAGATGATGTCCTTTTCATCCAAGCTCCTTTGGCAAGAATCACATACCGCGACCGGGGCCCTCAAGGGCAGCCGCTCGCCACTTCATGAACAAACCTTTAACCGAATATATCTTTAGCCTGAATGACAAAAAGTGAAATTCGTCGACATTTACGGCGCAACCTTGGCATGCCTCGTCAGCGCGAGCTGGCCGTGGTTGTCGAGTTCCTCAGATGGAGCTAACGCGGCGTTGTGGAATCGAGTAGCCGAAGCACTCGTCCAGATCACGAGCGAGGAAAACCGGGCCGGCAATTCCCAGAGGCGTGGCGGATGCCGCGTCTTCGCCATAGCCGCCGCGGCGGATTGCCCGACTGGCTGGGGAACGGTTCCGCCGCCGCTCAGCCGCTCGGGCGCAGGAACCGCGCCATCGAGGCGATGCCCGGTTGCGGCGGTTCGAACTGGGCGGCGATGTCGATGAAGCCGCGCATCACCGCGATCTCGCGCGGCGGGCGGTTGAGGGCGTCGCGCAGGTCCGGGTCGGCGCCGGCGCGCAGCAGGCGCTGCACCAGCAGCGGCAGGCCGTGCAGCGCGGCCAGGTGCAGCGGGCCGAAGCCGCGCGGGTCCTGCACGTCCAGGGCCACGTCCTCGTCGAGCAGGCGCTCGACGCCGGCCAGCACCACGTTCTCGTCGCAGGCGGTACCGGGTTCGGCGCGCGCGCCCAGCAGCAGCAGCAATGGGGTGACCGCGCCGGCGGCGATGCGGTCCGGCTCGGCACCGGCCAGCAGCAGCGTGTCCAGCAGCGCCAGCAGGCGGGCGCTGTCGCGCGCGGTGAAGCCGTACAGGGCGGCGCAGTGCAGCGGGCCCAGCTCCTGGGCATCGCCGGCATGGACGTCGGCGCCGGCAGCGAGCAGCCGCGTGGCGATGTCCGGCAGGCCCAGGGCCGAGGCCAGCATCAATACGGTGACGCCGCCGGGCAGGCGGTGCTCGATGTGCGCACCGGCCGCCAGCAATGCATCGACGATCGCGCCCTGGCGCATGCTCACCGCCGCCGACAGCGGGGTGGCGCCGCTGGCCGCGGCGTGCTGCGGATCGGCGCCGCGCGCCAGCAGCAGGCCCAGCACCTCGACATGGCCGCCGCCGGCGGCGCGCAGCAGGCCGGTGCAGCCCTGCGCGTCGGTGGCATCGACGGGCAGGCCGAGGTCGATCAGCCGGCGGACCGCGTCGGCATCGCCGGCCATCGCCGCGGCGGCCACGTCCTCCTCGCGCAGCGGCCGGCCCGGCAGGGTCCAGCCGTGCCAGTCCAGCCAGTCGGCCAGGTCGCGGCGGCCGGTGGCCAGGGCCACGCCCAGCGGGGTCTGGCCGTCGGCGGCGCGCGCGTCGGGGCGGGCGCCGTTGAGAATCAGCAGCTTGAGGGCGCTTTCCCGGCCCAGCGCGGCAGCCAGGTGCAGGGCGGTCATGCCGTGGCTGTCGCGGGCCTGGCCGTCCACGCCGTGCTCGAGCAGCCAGCGCTGCAGGCGCAGCCAGCCCAGGCGCACGGCCAGGGCCAGCGGCGGGTCGCCCAGCGGCGAGGCGCCGAACGGATCGGCGCCGTGTTCGGCCAGCTCCAGGGCGAATTGTTCCAGCCCGCGCGAGGCCTGGTCGTGCTGCAGGCAGGCGGCCAGGAAACGGCCCAGGCCGCCGCGCCCGGCCGGGCTGACGCCGTGGGCCAGCAGTGCCTGCAGCGCCGGCACCGCGTCCACGCCGCGGGCGAGCAGGGCGAACATCGGCACGTCGCCGGCCGCATCGACCACTTCGGCATCGGCGCCGTGCTCGAGCAGCCAGGCCACCCGGCGCGCATCCAGGGCGATGCCCGGCTCGTGCAGCAGCGAGCCCGTCTCGCGCGGGGTGCACAGCGCGGCCAGTGCCGCCAGGCCCGAATAGTTGTCCGCCTGCAAGGCGTCGCGCAGCAGCGCCAGCGGCGGGCGGTCCGGCAGGGCCGGGGTACCGCCCTCGCCTTCGGCACCGGCGGCCACCGCCTCGCCGACCGCGGCCGGCAGCGGGTAGTCCGGGTCGAGCGCGGCGACCACCGCCCACCGTCCGGCGGCGGCGGCCACGTCCACCGCGCGCCGGCCGCCGTTGTCCGGCACCGCCGGATCCACGCCCAGCTCGATCAGGCGGCGCACCAGCGCGGCACCGACGCGCGCGCTGGCGGCGGCCAGGTGCAGGGCATTGCGGCCGTTGCCGTCGACGGCGCGGATGTCCGGGGCGGCGCGCAGCAGGTGTTCCAGCGCCGCGCCCTGCGCCTGGGCGGCGGCGGCCAGCCACGGCGTGGTGCCGTCCAGGTCGCGCGCCTCGATGTTGCCGCCGGCGCCGAGCAGGGCATCGACGACCGCGACGTGGCCGGCGCGGGCCGCCTCGTGCAGGGCGCTGCGGCGGCGTGCGTCGCGCGCATCCGCCCGCGCCTTGTGCTTGAGCAGCAGCTGCACCCCGGCCGGGTCGTCCTCCTCGGTGGCGGCGGCGGCCAGCAGCACCGGGGTGCCGCCTTCCGGCTCGGGACGCGCGCCGCGCTCGAGCATGAAGCGCGCCAGCCGCCAGTTGCCGGCCTGGCAGGCGACCGCCAGCGGGGTCAGGCCGTCGTCGTTGAGCACGTCGATCTCGGCGGCGGCATCGCGCAGCAGCGCGGCCACGCCGGGATCGGAACTGCGCGCGGCATGGTGCAGCGGGGTGTTGCCCTCGGCGTCGCGGGCACGCGGGTCGGCGCCGTTGGCCAGCAGCGTCATCACCGCGTCGGGGCGGCCGTGCCAGCTGTCGCGGGTGGCGGCCAGCAGCGGGGTCATGCCGCGATGGGCATGGTTGACGTCCACGCCGCGGGCGATCAGCTCGCGCAGCAGGCGCAGGTCGGGCAGCACCGCGGCCAGGGTCGCCAGGCTGCGTTGCTCGCGCCAGTCCGGCTCGGGCAGGGCGAACGGGTCGGCACCGGCCTCCAGCAGTTGCAGGGCACGATCGACGCGGCCGTTGCGCGCGGCCTCGTACAGCGCCTCGGCCAGGTTGCCGTCGGGGACCGGCTCGGCCGGCAGCGCCTGCTCGGCCAGGCCGGCGAACAGATCCGCGGCGGTGGCCGCGCGCGGCGCCGCCGCCAGCACCGCGGCCGGGGTCAGGCGCTGCAGCAGCAGATGGCACCACGGCGACAACACCGTCAGGGCGAGGGCGCCGGGCCAGCGCGCGGCGGACGGCAGCAACCCGGGCCAGGCCAGGGCCACCGCGCCCGCCAGCACCGCCAGCACCAGCACCGCCGCCAGCAGGCCGCGCCAGCTCGACAGGTCGCGCCCGGGCAGGCCGCGCCAGGCCTCCGGCAACGGCACGCCGAGGCGCTCGCCGTCCTGCCACAGCGGCCAGGTCCGCCACAGCGCCAGCAATGCCGCCGCGACCGCCACGCTCAGCGCCAGCGTGGCCGCCAGGCTGCCGCTGTCGCGCAGCGCCACCAGCGGCCAGGCCACGAGCACGGCCAGGCCGGCCAGGCCGATGCCCCACAGCGCCAGCAACGGCCATGCCTCGCGCCGCAGCAACGCCGGCCAGGCCGGCAGCGGCGCCACGGCCGGCGTCACGCGGGTGCCGCGCCACCAGGAGATGCCCAGCGCCAGCGCCGGCTGCGCCAGCCAGGCCGTGATTGCGGCAATGCCGCCGCCGATGCCGCACAGCAGCGACAGCGCCACGCCGGCGGCGACCGCCAGCGGCGCCGGGCGCCGCCACGGCGGGACCGGGGAACGTCGGGACTCAGCCATGCCGCACGTCTTGTGCCAGGGCCTGCGTCGGCGGCAGTTGCAGGTAGTAGCCGCACCCGGCCAGCCGCTCGCGCACCTGGCTGGCATCGGCGCGGGCGAGCGTGCGCCCCGGCTCGAGCGCGACCTCCAGCACGAAGGCGAACGGCGCCAGCGCCGCGTTCAGGGCATCCGGAAGCGGGGAGAAGTCGTCGCGCGCGGCGAGATAAAGATAGGTGTCCGGTTTGCGCCGGCTCTTGTACACGTAGGCTTGCATGCCCGCGGGCGGCCTCCGCCCTGCGTTGATCCTGTCGACGATTGTGTCGGAAATGCCGCAGTGGCGAAAGCTTCGCCAACCCGTCCCGTTCAGGCCGGGCCGCACGCGCGGCGGCGGCACCCGCGCAGGCGACCGATATACTCGCGGACCGTCTTCCTGCCCGGTCCCGCGTGACTCCCGTCGCTTCCGCCATGGTGCCGCTGTCCATCCGCGCCTTCACCGCGACCACGGCCCTGGGCGCCGGCAATGTCGCGCAGCGCCAGGCGCTACAGGCACGCCGCAGCGGCCTGCGGCACAACGACTTCGGCGACCCGGCCACGCGCCTGGACTGCTGGATCGGCCGCGTGGACGGCTTGGAAGCGGCCCGCCTGCCGCCCGCACTGGCCGGTTACGACAGCCGCAACAACCGTCTGGCCTGGCTGGCGCTGCAGCACGACGGGCTGATGGACGCGGTCGCGGCCGCGGTCCGGCGCCACGGCGCGGAACGGCTGGCGGTGGTGATCGGCACCTCCACCGCGAGCATCGATGCCACCGAGGCCGCGTACGCGCAGCTGCAGGGCCCGGCCGAGGCACCGCGCTTCCCGCCCGCGCTGGCGCGCCCGGCGGTGCACGATCCGCATGCGCCGGGCCGGTTCGTGCAGCAGGCCACCGGCCTGCGCGGGCCGTGCGTGACCGTGGCCACGGCGTGCTCGTCCAGTGCCAAGGTGTTCGCGCAGGCGGCGCGGCTGATCGCCGCCGGCGTGGCCGACGCGGCCCTGGTCGGCGGCGTGGACACGCTGTGCGGCAGCGTGCTGTTCGGCTTCAATTCGCTGCAGCTGGTCTCTCCGCATCCCTGCCGGCCGTTCGACGTGCGCCGCGACGGCCTCAACCTGGGCGAGGCGGCCGGCTTCGCGCTGCTCGAGCGCGGCGACGACGCCGACCTGCAGCTGGCCGGCTTCGGCGAATCCAGCGACGCCCACCACATGTCCGCGCCGCACCCGCAGGGGCTGGGCGCACGGCTGGCGATGGCCCAGGCGCTGGAGCGCGCCGCCCTGGCGCCGGCGCAGCTGGACTACCTCAACCTGCACGGCACCTCCACCCCGGCCAACGACAGCGTGGAGGCCGCGGCGGTGGCCGCGCTGTTCCCGCCCGCCCTGCACGCCGCCTCCACCAAGGCCTGGACCGGCCACACTCTGGGCGCGGCCGGCATCGTCGAGTCGGTGTTCTGCCTGCTCGCGCTGCAGGACGGCCACCTGCCCGGCACCCTCAACAGCGCCGAGCCGGACCCCGCCTGCGGGCCGCAGATCCGCTTCGCGCCCGAGCATCGCCCGATCCGCCACGCGATGAACAATTCCTTCGGCTTCGGCGGCAACAACTGCGCGCTGGTGTTCTCCCGGCCATGACCCGCGTCCCGCTCCTCGCCCACGTACAAGGCATCGGCTTCTGGGCCAGCGGCCTGCCCGGCTGGGACGCGGCGCGTGCGTTCGTGCGCGACGGCACCCGCCCGGAGGCGGCCCCGGCGCGGCCGGCGCCGCAGCTGCTGGCGCCCAACGAGCGCCGCCGCGCGCCGGAGACGGTGGCCGTGGCGCTGGAGGCGGCGCTGGCCGCCTGCCACGACGCCGGCGCCGACCCGGCCACCCTGCCCTCGGTATTCGCCTCGGCCCACGGCGAGCAGGCGGTGACCGACTACCTGTGCCGCAGCCTCGCCAGCGAGCCGGCCGCGCTCTCGCCGATCCGCTTCCACAACTCGGTGCACAACGCCGCGGCCGGCTACTGGACGATCGGCGCCGACGCGCACGCCCCGGCCACCGCGCTGGCCGCCGGGCCGGCCAGCTTCGCCCAGGCGCTGCTGGAAGCGCTGGGACGGCTGGCCTGCGGCGACGCGGCGGTGCTGGTGGTCGGCTACGACGGCCCCGGGGTGGAACCGCTGGCGCAGGTCGCGCCCAGCACCGGCCTGCTCGGCGGCGCGCTGGTGCTGGCCGGCACGGGCAGCGGCCCGGCCCTACGCTTCGCGCTGGGCACGGCGACGGCGGCAGCGGCCGCGGGACCGCTGGCGCAGGCGCTGGCCGGCAACGCGATGGCGCCGATGCTGCCGCTGTTCGACCTGCTCGCCGGCGCGCCCGGCGCCTGCACGCTCGACGCCGGGCCCGGCCTGTGCCTGGCCGTGACCGCATGAGCCGGCCGATCCTGGCGGACCAGGCCGCGATCGTCATCCCGGCCCTGAACGAGTCGCTGCGTATCCGCGAGGTGGTCCAGGCCGCGCGCGCGCAGTGCCCGCACGTGATCGTGGTGGACGACGGTTCCGACGACGGCACGCTCGAGCGCATCGCCGACCTGGCGGTGGTGCGGCTGCGCCACCCGCGGCGCCTGGGCAAGGGCGCGGCGCTGCGCACCGGTTTCGCCGAGGCCGCGCGCCTGGGCCTGCGCGGAGTGATGACCATGGACGGCGACGGCCAGCACGACGCCGCCGACTTCCCGCGGCTGCTGGCCGCGGCCAACCGCCACCCCGGTGCGATCGTGATCGGCGCACGCCTGCGCCAGCGCGCCTGCCAGCCGTGGCTGCGCCGCCTGGGCAACGCCTTCGGCGACTGGGGCATCGCCTGGGGCTGCGGCTACCGGCTGGTGGACAGCCAGAGCGGCCAGCGCTTCTATCCGCGCGCCGTGTTCACCCTGCCCGGCGTGCCCGGCGAGGGCTTCGTCTACGAGGCCCAGTTGCTGATCGCCGCCGCGCGCCGGCTCGGCAGCGGCGTGGTCGCGGTGCCGATCGTCACCCGCTACCCCGGCGACGGCCACGGCGCGATGCGCCCGAGCCACTTCCGCCTGCTGCGCGACCTGTGGCGGATCACCTCGCAGGTCACCGCCGAGGTGCTTGCCCACGGCCACCTGGCGGCCACCTGGCGGTCGGTCCGTGCCAGCCGCGTGGTGGTGGACGGCGGCGCCGAGACCGCCTCGCGGCCGCCGGTGCCGGACGCTTCCGCCACGCCGTTGCACCCGGGCAAGGAAGCCTGAGCCGCTCGCGGGCGGCGAGCGCCCGTGACCGCACGATGCCGGCGCGGGCAGGCGGCTGTCGGCACGAGGCGAACGGGGCGACGCCGCGCGCCGCCATCGACCGTGGCTGCCGGCAGGCGGACGGGCCGGCTGCCCCGCGCCGCTGCCGCAGCGCCCCCCTGGACGCCAGCCGGTGCCGGAAGCGCCAGCCGCGGCCGGCGGCGCTAGCCCATCCCGCCGTTGATGCCGATCACCTGGCCGTTGATGTAGCCGGCCATGTCCGAACACAGGAAGGCGACCAGCGCGGCCACCTCCTCCGGCGTGCCGGCGCGGCCGGCCGGCACGAGTTGCCGGATCGTCTCGGCCGGGAACGCGTCGGCGGCCATGGCCCCGGCGATCACGCCGGGCGCGACCACGTTGGCGGTGATGCCGCGGCTGGCCATCTCGCGCGCCAGCGAGCGGGTGGCGCCGTGCAGCCCGGCCTTGGCCGCCGCGTAGTTGGCCTGGCCGCGGTTGCCCAGCACCGCCGCCACCGAGGACACGCTGACGATGCGGCCCCAGCGCGTGCGCGCCATCGGCAGCAGCAGCGGCTGGGTGACGTTGAAGAAGCCGTGCAGCGAGACGTCGATGACGCGCTGCCACTGCGCCTGGCTCATGCCGGCCATCGGCGCGTCGTCGTGGATGCCGGCGTTGTTGACCACCACCTGCACCGGACCGGCCTGCAGCAGCGCGGCGATCGCCGCGGCGCTGGCCGCGGCATCGGCCACGTCGAAGGCCACCGCCTCGGCGCTGCCGCCGGCAGCGACTATGGCGTGCACCACCGCCTCGGCCCGCGCCGGGTGGCCGTGCGCATGCACGATCACGTGCATGCCCTCGGCCGCCAGGCGCCGGCAGATCGCGCCGCCGATGTCGCCGCTGCCGCCGGTGACCAGGGCACGGCGTGGCGGGGATGGGCAAGACGAAGGCATGGCGGGCGACCGGGAAGACGGGAGGGCGGCCATCCTAGCCCGCGCGGCGGCCGCGCCACATCCCTGCGTCCGGCCGGTGCCCGCCCCCGGCCTGGCGCCGCCGCCGATCGCCCTGGCCGGATGGCCACGCGTTCACGCCGGGTGGGGCGCCAGCATCACCGCCGCCCGGCCCTCGGCCAGCACGCTGCCCTCGTGGAGGATGCGGAACGCGTACTGCTGGCTGTCCTCGCCCTGCATCAGCACCTCGGCCTCGCCGCGCAGCGGGCCCGCCAGCCGGTCGATGCGCGCCACGTGCAGGCGCACGTCGCGCAGCGCCACCAGCCGGCCCGGGCGCGGCGCCTCGCCGCGGCCGCGCCCGAGCAGGCCGCCGTGCACCGCCATCGCCTGCGCGCCGTATTCGCACAGGTGCACCGCGTGCAGGCACCCGTCGCGGCGCAACGGGTGCCGCGGGTCGCGATGGCCGTCGCTGGCCAGGACGATGTGGCCTTCGTCCCAGGCCAGCACCCGTTCCCACAGGCACATCAGCCCCTGGTGCGGCACCAGCGCGGCGATGGCCTCACGCGTGTCCATGGCCGTCCCCGTCCTGGCCGTTCCCGCCGGGGGCGGCGTCGCCGCGCGCGTGCTCGCGCGAGACCAGCAGCGCCAGCACGAAGTTGAGCAGCACGCCCAGCGCCACGGTCGAGCCGATCGCGCGCAGCACCGGGATCGACGAGGCGGCCAGCAGCGCGAACACCAGCAGCGTCATCAGGCTGCACACGATCAGCGCGTGCAGGGTGCGCAGCTGGTCGGCGCGGTCGTCGCCGGCATGGTCGAAGAACAGCGCGTAGTCCAGCCCCAGGCCGGCGGCCAGGATCAGCGCGATCAGGTGGAACAGGTTCAGCTCCACCCCCAGCCCGCGCTGCACCGCCAGGATCAGCAGCGTGGTCAGCGCCATCGGCAGCAGCACCCGCACGATGCGGCGCGGCGTGCGCAGGGCGATGGCGACGGTGGCCACCAGCAGCAGCGCCGCCACCGCCAGCGCCGCCAGCACGCGGCCGCGGTAGGCCGCCACCAGCGACTCGGAAGCGGCCTTGAGATCGAGCAGTCGCGCGCCGGTGCCGGCGACGGCGGCGGCGAGCACCGCCGGGTCGCGCACCCCCGACAGCGACACCAGCGCGGTGACGTGGTCCGGCGCCTGCAGCAGCAGGGCATCCACCGGCGCCGCCAGCGGCGTGCCGGCGAGCATGGCCGGGGTCAGCGGCGGGGCGGCGCGCGCCGCGGCCAGGTCGGCCAGGAACGGGGCGAAGGCATCCGCGCGCAGCGGCGTGGTGGCGACCGCCGCGGCCAGCATCCGCTGCGCCTGGGCGGCATCGGGCAGGCGTGCCTGGCGCGCCTGCTGGGTGCGCGCGTCGGGCAGGTAGCGCGCGGCCAGGTCGTAGCCGCCCAGCGCGCCGCGCGCGACCAGCGCATCGAGCCGCGCCTGCAGCGGGCGCGAGGCGCGCAGCGCGGCCTGGGCATCCGCCGCCTGCAGCGCCAGCACGTAGCGCACGTCGGGCGCGCCCAGCTCGGCGCGCAGCTGCTCGTCCTGCAGCAGGGCCTGGCGCGGCACCGGGGTCAGGCGCGACAGGTCGTTCTGCCAGAACGGGCCCGGCGCCCAGGCCAGCACCGCCAGCGCGGCGAGCGCGAGCAGGGCCAGCGACCAGCGCGGCCGCGGCAGCCGGGCGATGCCGCGCCACAGCCGCGCCATCAGCCGCGAGCGGGCGTGGTCGTAGGGCGAGGGATCGATCAGCGCCGGCAGCAGCCAGCGCGTGGTGGCCGCGGCCACCAGCAGCCCGGCGATGGTGAACACCGCCAGCTGGCGCAGGCCGTCCACGCCGGAGAACAGGAAGGTGACGTAGGCGATGCAGGTGGAGGCCACGCCGGTGGCCAGGGTCGGCCACAGGTGGCGCGCATTGGCGCGCGGGTCCAGCCCCGGGCGCTGGTGGCTGAACAGATGCACCGGGTAGTCCTGCACCACCCCGATCAGGGTGAAGCCGAACGCCACGGTGATGCCGTGCACGCCGTCGAACAGCAGCGCCACCGCGGCCAGCCCGGCCAGGCCGGCGCTGGCCAGCGGCAGCACGCCCAGTACCGGGATCTTCCAGCTGCGGTAGGCGACCAGCAGCAGCACGACCAGGCCGACCGTGTCGAGCGAGCCGATCCACTGCGCCTCGGCCTGGGTGCGCCCGCCGATCTCCACCGAGAACGCGCCCGGACCGGTGAGGGTGAGCCGGGTGGGCGTGGCGGCGGTGGCGGCGGCGACCGCGGCGCGCACCGCGTCCACCGCGCGCTGCTGGCCGCTCGGGTCGAAGCCGGCCGCGTGGGTCTGCGCGACCAGCAGCGCCTGGCGGCCGCCGCGGTCGAACCACACCCCGTCGATGTGCTGCGGCCCGTGCGCCGGCTGCAGCGCCTCGGCCACGTGCAGCGTCTCCAGGGTCGGGTCGCGCGGCAGCAGCGGCTCCACCAGCGCCGCCGCCGGCGAGCCCAGGTCCTCCACCCGCGCCTGCAGCGCCTCGGCCAGGGTGGCCTGGTCGAGCAGCGCGGCGTCGAAGCTGTCGCTGAGCAGGTAGCGATAGGGCAGCAGGCGCGGCGGGATCGCCTCCAGGCCGGCGGCCTCGCCGTTGGCGACGTACTCGAAGGCCGGATCGGCGGCCAGCGCGGCGCGCACCGCGCGCGACTGCCGCGCCAGCGTGGCCGGGTCGCTGCCCGACAGCGCCATCAGCAGCAGGCGCGAGCCCGGGCCTTCGCCGAGCTCGTCCAGCAGCAGCTTCTGCGCCGGCGTGCGCGCGGCCGGCATGAACTTGCGCAGGTCGCCGGACAGTTGCAGGCGGTTGCCCAGCCACGCCCCCGCCAGCACCAGCAGGCCCAGCCACAGCAGCGCCAGGACGATGCGCTGGCGCGAGGACAGCGGGCGCATCAGGCGCGTTCCCGGCACGGCGCCGGGCTCACCGGCGCTGCCCGTGGCACAGCGCGGCCAGGGCGTCGGCATCGTCGAGCGTGGCGGCCGTCGCCGCCGCGCCGGCCAGCAGGGTGCGCTGCGCCGGGCCCTGGGCCGGCTCGCTCTCGATGCAGCGCAGTTCCGCGCCGCTGCCGAACAGGCGCAGCACCCGCAGCTGCGCGGCCAGCGCCGGCTCGCGCGGCACCAGTTCCAGCCGCCACTGCTGGCGGCTGCCGTCGGCCTGCAGGCGGTACAGCGCGTCCAGGCGCGCCCGGTCGCCGGCCAGCAGCGCGCCGAAGCTGTCCTGCAGCAGCGCCAGCTGCGGCGCGCGCGCCAGGTCGAAGCGGCGCTCGGGTCGGCCAGGGCGCACCAGCGTGGCCTGCTGCCCGCGCAGGGTGGTGGTCTCGCGGTACGGCGCCTGCACCTCGCGCACCAGGGTGTCCGCGGCCGGGCGCGCGTAGCGTCCCTGCAGCCGCAGCGGGGCCTTCAGCAGCGGCGAATCGCGCAGCTCGACGAACGGCGTGGACGCCGGCGCCGGGCGCGCGATCTTCTGCAGGATCCAGCCGGGATCGGGCGACTCAGGCGGGGCGGCGTGCAGCAGGCCGGCCAAGGCGGCCAGCAGCAGCGCCGGCCACGCGTGGGAGGGACGCATCGGCATCGGGGAATGTCCAGAAATCGTAGAAGTTGAACCAGTTGTACGGGGCGGCGCGGGCGTGATGTTCCAGCCGCGCGGCGTAATCGGCGATGAGCGGGGCCAGTGCCTGGCGGCGGCGGCCGCGCGGCACCGCCGGCACCGGGCCGCGGTCCTCGAATACCAGCCGGTAGCGGTTGCCGCCCTCGTACAGGCCGAAGGCCAGCACCACCGGCACCCCGAGCGCGGCGGCGAGCAGCCACGGCGACAGCGGGAACGGGGCCGGCGCGCCGAGGAACGGGGCCGCCTGCACCGCCTCGCCGGGGCGCGCGCGGTCGGCCAGCAGGGCCACCAGCGCGCCCTCGTCCAGCGCCTGGCCGATCGCCAGCGCCACGCCGGTGCCGTCGCCGCCGGCGTCGATGATGCCCGCCGCCAGCGCCGGGTTGAGTTCGCCCAGCAGCGCGGTCAGCACCGGGTTGTGGGCCACGTCCAGCACCACCCGCAGGCGCGCGTCCGGGGCCTGCGCGGCGAGCACGCGCAGCGCGTCGAAGCTGCCCAGGTGCGAGCCCAGCACCAGCACGCCGCGGCCCTCGTCCATGCGCGCGCGCAGCGCCGCCAGGCCTTCCACGCGGATGCGGAAGCGGTGCAGCTCGCCGCCGAGCAGGAACACCCGGTCCAGGATGGTGGCGGCGAAGGCGTGGATGTGGCGGGCTACCTGCCACGGCCCGGCCGGGCGTCCGAGCACGCGCGCCAAGTAGCGCCGCGAAGCCCGGCGCTCGGGCCCGCGCACCAGCAGGAAGTAGGCGGTGATCGGATACAGCAGCACCCGCCCGATCCCGCGTCCGCCGCGGCGGACGACGCCGCACACCAGGGACAGTGCGAGGCGCCCGCCGCCTTCGGGCCGCTCGCTCCAGCCGCTCACGGCGCGGCCCCGGCCTCGACGATCTCGCCGCTGGCGATCGGACCGTGCGGGCCGTGCACGCGGAAGCGCCAGCGCGGCGCGGCGCCGTCCAGCTCGATGCGCGCGGGTTCGCCCGGCCGCAGCGGGCCGACGAACTTCACCTGCGGCAGGCGCACCTGCGCCCGGTCGCCGATCCCGGCCGCGGCGAGCACGTGTTCGAGCACGACCACCCCGGGCACCAGCGGATCGCCGGGGAAATGGCCGGCCAGGCACGGGTGGTCGGGCGCCACGACGAATTCGGCGGCGGCCGCGCTCATCGCAGCAGGTCGCGCCAGAAGGCCGGGCCGAGCGCGCCCAGGCGGCGCACGAAATCGGGCAGGTCGCGGTAGGGCCGTTGCGCGAAGCGGCGGTGGCGCAACAGGTATTCCCCGGCCATCAGCCCGCCGACCACGCCCCAGGCCAGCAGGTTGGCGAACAGCGAGGCGGTGCCGTCGGCCACGCTCCAGCGCGGCGCATGGCCGAGCCGGGCGAGCACTCCGCCGGGCACCGCGCACAGCGCCAGCCCGGCATCGACCGCGGCCAGCAGCGCCAGGCTCCAGGCCCACATCGCGGTCACCCGGCGGCCGTAGCGGTACAGGGCGGGGGTCATCGCCATGCCGGCCTGGCGGTGCAGGGCCTCGATGATCGCGGCCACCAGCGGCTGGCGCCCGCGCCGCAGGCTGCGCGCGAAGAACCACGCCGCCCAGGCGGTGAACAGCGCCGGCGGCAGCGCCAGCAGCAGCAGCGCCCGGGGGGAATGCCACAGCGGCACCAGCGCCGCGAGCAGCGCGGCCAGCGCCAGCCAGGCCCAGGGACGGCGGCAGGCCAGCGCCTCCAGCAGCAGCATCAAGCCCAGCAGCAGCGCGGCCAGCACCGCCAGCGGCGGGCGCCCGCTGGCCCCGGCCCAGTAGGCCAGCGGCGAGTACGCCAGCGCCAGCACCGCCAGCGCCGGCATCGCCCACGGCGGGGCGCGGCGCGGCGCCTCAGCGGGTACGGTGCGACTGGACATGGGCCGACAACGCCCGCAGCGAGGCGAAGATGCGGCGGTTGTCGCCGTCCGAGCGCATCTGGAAGCCGTAGTGCTTGCCGATCGCCAGCGCCAGCTCCAGCGCGTCGATCGAGTCCAGCCCCAGCCCCTGGTTGAACAGCGGCGCCTCCGGATCGATTTCCTCGGCGCGCACGTCCTCCAGGTTGAGGCTCTCCACCAGCAGGTCGGCCAGTTCGCGTTCGGCTTGGGTTTGCTCGGACATCCCGTGTTTCCAGTCCAGGTAAGGCACGAAAGGGGCGACAAGATCGGCCATCGCCGCGGCCGGTGCAAGATCGGGCGCCCCGGACCGCACGCTATCATGCCCGGCCCACGCTCCCGTGCCCGCCGCATGACCGATACCCCGCACGACGCCGTTCCCGCCCTGGCCCTCCAGGTCGACTACGTCCACGACGTGGCGCCGCAGGTCCTGCTGGACGACCCGCAGGTGCTGGCGCTGGTCGGCTACGGCGATGCGCCGCTGCCGGGGGACCCGCGCTGCCTGCGCGTCGGCCTGCGCCCGGCCGGGACCGCGGCGGCGCTGGAGGTGTGGCGCTGCCGCGGCCCGGTGCGCCACGGCCGCGACGGCGACATCGCCTGGGCCGGCGACGGCGAGGTCCAGTTCGGCGCCATCGAGGTGGCCGAGGTGGACGGCGACGTCGCCGCCGCGGCCGAGCACGCCTACGCGCGCCTGTCGGCGTTCGTCGCCGCCAGCGCCACCCCGCACCTGCTGCGGGTGTGGAACTACCTGGACGCGATCCTGGAAGGCGAAGGCGACGCCGAGCGCTACCGCCGCTTCAGCGTCGGCCGGGCGCGCGGCTGGCGCGGCCTGGACACCGCCACGCTGCCGGCGGCCACCTGCATCGGCCGCGAGGACGGGGTGCGCGTGGTCCAGGTGTACTGGCTGGCCACGCGCGAGCCCGGCACGCCGCTGGAGAACCCGCGCCAGGTCAGCGCCTGGCGCTACCCGCGCCAGTACGGGCCGCAGCCGCCGAGCTTCGCCCGGGCGATGCTGCCGCCGGCCGGCGCCTGGGCGCCGCTGCTGCTGTCCGGCACCGCCAGCGTGGTCGGCCACCGCACCCTGCACGCCGGCGAGCTTACCGCCCAGCTGCGCGAGACCTTCGACAACCTGGAGGCGCTGTTGCAGGCCGCACATGCGCGCCGGCCGTCGCTGCCGGCGCAGTGGAGCACCGAGTCGCGGCTGAAGGTGTACGTGCGCCACGCCGCGGACCTGGCGCAGGTGGCCGCGGCGCTGCACCACCGCTTCGGCGATGCGCTGCCGTGCCTGCTGCTGCAGGGCACGGTGTGCCGCGACGACCTGCTGCTGGAGATCGAGGGCAGCCACGACGGCTGACCGGCGGCGACGGATCAGCCGCGCAGCAGCGCCATCAGCGCATCGCGCGGCAGCTTGCCGGTCTCGGCGCGCGGCAGCGCCTCCAGGAAGCGGATGCGCCGCGGCAGGAACACCGGGTCCATGGCCGCGCGCAGCGCCGCCAGCAACGCGGCCTCGTCCAGCCCCGGGGCGACCACCACCGCGCCGATGCGGGCCACGCCGCGCTCGTCCGGCGCCAGCTGCGCCATGGCCGCGTCGTGCACGCCCGGGACCGCCAGCAGGCGCGCGGTCAGCTCGCCCAGCGAGGCGCGCTTGCCGGCGATCTCCAGCAGATCGGCCTGGCGCCCGCGCAGCACGAAGCGCCCGCCCTCGTCCACGTCGACCAGGTCCGACAGCACCACCGGCGTGTCCAGGTGCGGCGCCAGCACCTGCGCCCCGTCCGGGCGCGGGCGCACCGCCACGCCCGGCATCGGCGTCCAGGCCGCCTCGCGCGCGGTGCGGCGGTGGGCGACGATGCAGGTCTCGGTGGAGCCGAACACCTCGCACAGCGGTGCGCCGAAGCGTTCCTCGGCCTGGCGCGCCAGCGCCTGCGGCAGCGGCGCGGTGGCCGAGACGATGGCCGCCAGCGGCGGCAGCGCCACGCCCGATTCCACCAGCGCGCGCAGGTGCACCGGGGTGGTCACCAGCACCCGCGGCGCCGGCACCTCGGCCAGCGCGGCGGCCACGTCCTGCGGGAAGAACGGCCGCCCGCCATGCACCGCCACCGGCGCCAGCAGCGGCAGCATCACCGACAGCTCCATGCCGTACATGTGCTGCGGCGGCACCGTGGCGACCACGCTCGCTACCGCCCCCTCCCACAGCGGCGCCAGCGCGGCCAGGTTCTGCGCGGTGGACCGGGCGAAGGCGCCGAGGGTCTTCGGGTACGGCCGCGGCCGCCCGGTGCTGCCGGAGGTGAAGCCGACGATGAACGGCGCGGCGGCCGGCGCCCGCGGCACCGGGCCGTCGGCCTGCGGCAGCGCGTCCGGCAGCGTCCACACCGGGAACGGGGCCTCGACCGCGATGTCGGCCAGCGCGTAGGCCCCGGCGTGGCCCTCCAGCACCTCGGCCACCACCGCCGGCGCCCGCGACGGCGGCAACAGCGTCGTCTGCCCGCGCAGCGCGGCGGCGGCCAGGGCGACGATGAAGCGGTAGCGGTCCTCGCACAGGTTCACCACCTCGCCCGCCGCCGGCAGGCAGGCGGCCAGCCCGCGCACGTGCGCATGGAAGGCGGCCAGCGGCACCGCGGCGTTCCCCCCGTAGGCGAACGGCCGCGCCGCATCGCCCGCGCCGAGCACCACCGGCGGATCCAGGAGGGCGGAAGGAGAGACCGACATGGCAGCGACCCGGCAGCAGACGAAGGCCGCTAGTGTGGCGGCCCGGCGCCGACTTTGCATGCGCCGGCGCGGCGCACTAGCGGCCGGTCCCGGGCCGGCAGGCGCCCCCTCGAGGGCACCCGGGCGCCACCGGTGGCACCCCATTGCGCCGCCCGCCACGGCGCGGCCGCACCGCCGCGGCCAGGACGATGCCACCGGTGCCGGCACGGCCGCGCGCCATCGCCGGGATCGCCTCGCGCGGGGCAGCGCCGCGGCCAGGACGGTGCCACCGCTACACGCCGGGCCGGCGGCGGCGCGAGATCGAGCCGGTCAGCGCGCGCGACTGGGCGCGCTTCCTGTTCGCCTGGCAGCGTCCGCCCGCGGCGGCGCGGCCGCGCCATCGCCGGGATCGCCTCGCCCGGGCACCGCCGCCGCTGCCGGCCGTGACCATCGGCGCAATCGGGCGGGCGGGGCCGCTGCTACCCTTGGCGGCTTGCACCACTTTCCCGGATTTCCCATGCGCCACCTGCCGTCCGCGCTTGCGCTCCTGCTCGTCCCCCTCGTCGCGGCCAGCGCCGCGGCCCAGTCCCCCGCCCCGGCCCTGACCCTGGAACAGGTGATGGCCGATCCGGACTGGATCGGCCCGGCCGTGGAACAGCCGGCATGGCGCTGGGACGGGCGCGAGGTGACCTACCAGCTCAAGCGCGACGGCAGCCCGGTGCGCGACGCCTATGCACAGGCGCTGGACGGCGCCCCGGCGCGGCGCGTGGAGGATGCGGCCCAGGCCGACCTCGACGGCGCCGACCCGGTCTACGACGCGGCGCGCACGCGCATGCTGTTCGTGCGCAACGGCGACGTGTTCCTGCGCGAGCTGCGCGGCGGCCGCCTGCTGCAGCTCACCCGCACCGACGCGCGCGAATCGCGCCCGCAGTTCGCCGCCGACGGCGGGGTGATCTGGCGCGCCGGCAACGACTGGTTCCACTGGTCGCCGGCGGGCACGGTCAGCCAGGTGGGCGTGGTCCGGGCCGAGCGCGACCCGGCGGCGGCGCCCGGCGAGGACGTGCTGCGCGACCACCAGCTGGCGGTGCTGGACACCCTGCGCCGCGACCGCGACCAGCGCCAGGCGTTGCAGGACCAGGACAGCGCCCTGCGCCGCGCCGATCCCACCCGCGCCCAGGCGCCGGTGTACCTGGGTGCGGACGTGGAGATCGTCGACAGTGCGCTGTCGCCGGACGCGCGCCACCTGCTGGTGGTCACCCAGGCCAAGGGCGCCGACGCCGGCAAGGCGGCGATCGTGCCGCAGTACGTCACCGACACCGGCTACGTCAGGCCGCAGGAAGGACGCACCCTGGTCGGGCGCAACGACCCGCTGCCGCAGACCCTGTGGCTGGTGGATGCCGTGGCCGGCAGCGCGCGCCGGCTGGACACCGCGGTGCTGCCCGGCATCGACCGCGATCCGCTGGCGGCGCTGCGCAAGGCCGCCGGCAAGGCACCGCTGAAGGGCGATCGCGCGGTGCGCTTCGAGACCGACGGCGACGGCAGCGGCCCGGCCATCCACTGGAGCGACGACGGCGGCCAGGTGGCGGTGCTGGCCCGCGCGGTGGACAACAAGGACCGCTGGATCGCCACCGTGGACCTGGACAAGGCGGTGCTGCAGCCGCGCCACCGGCTCACCGACGCGGCCTGGATCAACTGGAGCTTCAACGACTTCGGCTGGATGCCGGACAACCGCACCCTGTGGCTGCTGTCCGAGCAGGACGGCCATTCCCACCTGTACACGCTGGCCCCCGGCGGCAAGCCGCAGCAGCGCACCTCCGGCAACTGGGAGGCCTCGCTGCCGCAGCCCGCGCCGGACGGCAGCGCCTTCTTCTTCCTGTGCAACCGCGCCTGGCCGGGCAAGTACGAGCTGTGCCGGCTGGACCTGGGCGATGGCCGCGTGCGCGAGCTCACCGACCTGTCCGGCGTGGAGGGCTATGCGCTCTCGCCCGACGCCAGCCGCGTGCTGGTGGCCTACTCGGGCAGCTACCTGCCAACCCAGCTGGCGCTGGTGGACGCCGTTGGCGGGCCGGCGCGCGTGCTCACCGACACCCGCACCGCCGCGTTCAAGGCCCAGCCCTGGGTCGCCCCGCAGTTCGTGCAGGTGCCGTCCCGGCACGGTGCCGGCAGCGTGTGGGCCAAGTACTACGGCCCGGCCACGCCGGAACCGGGCAGGAAATACCCGATCGTGATGTTCGTGCACGGCGCCGGCTACCTGCAGAACGTGCACATGCAGTACCCGGCCTATTTCCGCGAGCAGATGTTCCACACCCTGCTGGTGCAGCACGGCTACATCGTGCTGGACATGGACTACCGCGGCAGCGCCGGCTACGGCCGCGACTGGCGCACCGCCGTGTACCGCGACATGGGCCACCCGGAGCTGGACGACTACCTGGACGGGCTGGACTGGCTGGTGGCCGACAGGCAGGGCGACCGCGGCCACGCCGGCATCTACGGCGGCAGCTACGGCGGCTTCCTGACCTACATGGCGCTGTTCCGCGCCCCCGGCACGTTCAGGGCCGGCGCGGCGCTGCGCCCGGTGGCCGACTGGATGCACTACAACCACGAGTACACCAGCAACATCCTCAACACGCCCGACCTCGACCCGGAGGCCTACAAGCGCTCCTCGCCGATCGAGTACGCCGCCGGCCTGCGCGACCGCCTGCTGATCGCCCACGGCATGGTCGACGACAACGTGTTCTTCCAGGACTCGGTGGACATGACCCAGAAGCTGATCGAACTGCACAAGGACAACTGGGAGATCGCCCCCTACCCGATGGAGCGCCACGGCTTCACCCGCGCCGATTCGTGGCTGGACGAGTACAAGCGCATCTACCGCCTGTTCGAGGCCGAGCTGAAGTGAGCACGGTGGCGCCCGCGCCGATCCGCATCGTCGTCGCCCTGATCGACGACGGCGCCGGCCGCGCGCTGCTGGTGCGCAAGCACGGCTCGGACACCTTCATCCAGCCCGGCGGCAAGCCCGAGCCGGGCGAGGCGCCGCTGGCGACGCTGGCGCGCGAGCTGGACGAGGAGCTGGGCGTGGCCCTGGTGCCCGGCAGCGCGCGCGACCTGGGCGAGTTCGAGCACGCCGCGGTCAACGAGCCCGGCCGGCGCGTGCGCGCCCAGGCCTTCGCGGTGCGCATCGCCGGGGTCCCGCGGCCGCGGGCGGAGATCGAGGCGCTGCGCTGGATCGCGGCGGCGCCGCCGTACCCGGTGCCGGTCGCCCCGCTCAGCGCCACCTTCCTGCTGCCCCTGCTGCAGCGGAGCGCGGCGCCGGCGCGGCCGGCCACGCCCCGGCCCGCCCCCGCATCGCCACCGGCCGCGGCCGCGCCGCGTTCCAGCTTCGTCACGGTGATGGCGACGCTGTCGCTGGCGCTGGGCGCGCTGGGCGGGGTGTCCGGCCTGCTGCAGGCGCTGGCGCTGGCAGCGCTGCCCGGCGATGCGCTGCTGGGCCCGTTCCTGGCCGCCGGCGTGCCGCTGCCGCCGGTCCTGCGCTGGACGCTGGACCACCTGCAGGCGCTGAACCTGGCCGGCACGCTCGCCTCGGTCGTCATGGCCGGCCTGTCCTGGGGCCTGCTGGCGCGCCGCGAATGGGGCCGGCGCGGCTTCATCGCCCTGCTGGTGCTGGCGGCGCTGGCGAACTTCGTGGCGCTGGCGCTGCTGCCGTCCTTCGCCGGCGCCGGCAACGGCCTGGACGATGCGGCGTTCCGGCAGGTGCAGCAGGCCATGCAGGCGGTGCTGTGGACCGGGGCGCTGGCGGTGGCCGTCCTGCACGGCTGGATCGTGTGGATGCTGTGCCGGCCGGCGATCCGCGCCGAGTTCGCGCCGGCGCGCGGCTGAGGCGGCGCCGGAGCCGCCGCGAACGGCGCGGAGGGCATCCGTACCCGCAGGCCGTCGCGCCGGTGGCGGGGCCCCGGCCGCCGGGGCGCGGCCGCGTGCTGGGCGCCGGCGCCTCCGCGTGCGCTCTCCGGCCATGCCGGCTCGCTCGTCCCGGAACGGCATGGCGATGGCGTCGCCCGGGGTCCAGGGCCCCGGCCCGGGCCACGACCCGGACGGTGCCGGGGACCGGGCCCGGATTTCGTCGGGCAGGTCGCGCCGCAACGTGGCGACGAAGATGCAGTCGCGCTCGCCGGCGGCGCGTTCGTTGGCGTCGGAATGACGCAAGCGCCCAGCGGGTTGCGGGCGGACGCGGACTCGCGCGGATGCCGGCGGCCCGGACCTGCCCTCGGGGGATGCACGGCGATCCGGCGGCATGCCATGGAACCGGGCCATGGGCACCGGCCGGCATGCGACGGGTCCGGAGGCGCAGGGCGCGGGCCGCGGCACGCGGTGGCGACGCCGCGGCCGGTTCCGGCCGGCAGCGCCGGCAGACGGGGCGGGCGGCGCCCGGCCGCCTAGAATTGGCGGCATGGATACCTCCTTCGATCGCGTACGCGACTACCTCACCGGCCTGCAGGACCGCATCTGCGCGGCCATCGAGGCCGTCGACGGCCAGGCCCGCTTCGTCGAGGACCGCTGGCAGCGGCCCGCCGACGCCACGGCCAACGCCGGCCAGCAGGCGGGCGGCAACGACCGCCGCCCGGCTCCCGCCTCCGGCGGCCCGGCCCCCTCCCCTGGCGGCGGCCGCACCCGCGTGCTCAAGGACGGCGCCGTGTTCGAGCAGGCCGGCATCGGCTTCTCCGACGTGTCCGGCAGCCGTCTTCCGCCGTCGGCCAGCGCCCACCGCCCGGAGCTGGCCGGCGCCAGCTGGCGCGCCTGCGGGGTGTCGCTGGTGTTCCACCCGCGCAATCCCTACGTGCCCACCACCCACGCCAACGTGCGCTACTTCCGCGCCGAGCGCGAGGGCCGGCCGGTGGCCGACTGGTTCGGCGGCGGCTTCGACCTGACCCCGTTCTATCCGTTCGAGGAGGACGTGCGCCACTGGCACCGCACCGCGCGCGCGCTGTGCGCGCCGTTCGGCGCCGAGCGCTACGCCGCGCACAAGCGCTGGTGCGACGAGTACTTCTTCCTGCGCCACCGCGGCGAGACGCGCGGCGTCGGCGGCCTGTTCTTCGACGACCTGCACGGCGACTTCGAGCGCGACTTCGCCTACCTGCGCGCGGTCGGCGACGGCTTCCTGGACGCCTACCTGCCGATCGTCGCGCGCCGCAAGGACACGCCCTGGGGCGAGCGCGAGCGCGCCTTCCAGCTGTACCGGCGCGGGCGCTACGTGGAATTCAACCTGGTCTACGACCGCGGCACCCTGTTCGGCCTGCAGAGCGGCGGGCGCGCCGAGAGCATCCTGATGAGCCTGCCGCCGCAGGTGCGCTTCGAGTACGGCTACGCGCCCGAGCCGGGCAGCGCCGAGGCGCGCCTGGCCGACTACCTGGTGCCGCGCGAATGGGACTGAGCCGCCGCGGGGAACCCCAATGATCAGCTTCATCGACGGCGCCGCCGGGCGCATCCAGCTGCTGGTGGAGATGCCGCCGGGCGCGCCGCGCGGCATCGCCATGATCAGCCACCCGCAGCCGCTGCTCGGCGGCAGCCCGATGCACCCGGTGCCGCACGCCATCGCCCGGCACGTGCGCCAGGCCGGCTGGATCGCGGTGCGGCCCAGCTTCCGCGGCGTGGACGGCAGCGAGGGCCGCTACACCGGCGGCCCGGGCGAGGCCGACGACGCCGCGCGCATCGCCGCCCACCTGCGCGGCGACCATCCCGGCCTGCCGCTGGCGCTGGTCGGCTTTTCCTTCGGCGCGCACGTGTACGCGCGGCTGGCCTGCCGCCTCGAGGCCGAGGCGCCGGCCGCCGCCATCGTGTTGCTCGGCCTGCCGGTGGGCGACGTGCCGTCCGGGCGCGGCTTCACCGCCCAGCCGTTGCCGGCGCGCACCCTGCTGCTGCACGGCGAGTGCGACGCGATGGCGCCGCTGGAGAACCTGATGGCCTGGGCGCGCGGCGAGCGCCGGCCGGTCGCGGTGTTCGCCGGCGCCGACCATTTCTTCAAGGGCTGCCTGCCGCAGGCGCTGGCCTGGATGCAGTCGGTGCTCGACCGCGCGGCACGGCCGCCCGCCTGAACCGCCTCCTCGGCGCGGCGGGGACCGGCGCCGGAAACGACGACGGCCGCTTCCGCGGCCGTCGTCAGGAGGCGCTCGCGCGAACGCGGGCTACAGCGCCGCCTCGATCTCCGGCAGCAGCTTGAACAGGTCGCCGACCAGGCCGATGTCGGCGATCTCGAAGATCGGCGCCTCGGCATCCTTGTTGATCGCCACGATCGTGCCGGCGTCCTTGATGCCGGTCAGGTGCTGGATCGCACCGCTGATGCCCACCGCCACGTACAGCTCCGGGGCGATGATCTTGCCGGTCTGGCCGACCTGCAGGTCGCTGGGCACGTAGCCGGCGTCCACCGCCGCGCGCGAGGCGCCCACCGCCGCGCCGAGCTTGTCGGCCAGCGCGTAGATCACCTTGAAGTTCTCCGCCGAGCCGACGCCGCGGCCGCCGGAGACCACGCGCTTGGCGCTCTGCAGGTCGGGGCGGTCGGACTGCCCGCTCTGCAGGCCCAGGTAGCGGGTGTGGGTGGGCAGGGCCACGTCCACGCTGGCCGCCTCGACGGGCGCGTTGCCGCCCTTGGCGGCCTCCGGCCAGGACGCGGTGCGCACCGTGGCCACCACCACCGTGCCGGCCGGCACTTCCACGGTGATGATCGCGTTGCCGGCGTAGATCGGGCGCTTGAAGGTGCGCTCGCCTTCCACCGCCATCAGGTCGGAGACCTGGTTGACCCCGAGCAGGGCGGCCACCACCGGCAGCAGGTCCTTGCCGAAGGTGGTGGAAGGGGCGAACACGTGGGTGTAGCCGCCGGCCTTGGCCAGCGCGGCGATCTGCGGGCCGAGCACCTGGGCCACGGCATGGGCATCGGCCGGGTTGGCGACGGCCAGCACCTTGCCGACGCCGGCGAGCTGCGCGGCCTCGGCGGCGACGGCGGCCGGCTCGGCGGCCAGCACCAGCACCTCGATGGCCTCGGGGTGGAGGGCGGCCGCGGCGCTCACGCTGCGCGCGGTGGAGGCATTGAGGCGGCCGTCGGCGTGTTCGGCGATGACGAGGACTTTGGACATGGGGAGGGGTTCCTTATCGCAATGGGGGGTGTATAAGAGACATGGCGATGACGAGGACTTTGGACATGGGGAGGGGTTCCTTATCGCAATGGGGGCGGGACGAGGGGCGCGGGCGCTCAGGCCAGGCCCTTGGCCTTGAGCGCGGCCACCAGCTCGGCCGCGTCCTTGACCATCACCCCCTTGCTGCGCTTGGCCGGCGGCGCATAGTGGGTGATCGCCAGCTCGGGGCCGGCGTCCACGCCCAGCTCCGCCAGCTGCAGCGTCTCGATCGGCTTGCTCTTGGCCTTCATGATGTCCGGCAGCTTGATGAAGCGCGGCTCGTTCAGGCGCAGGTCGGTGGTGACCACCGCCGGCAGGTCCACTTCCAGCGTCTCCAGGCCGGCATCGACCTCGCGGGTGACCGTGGCCTTGCCGCCCTCGATCTCCAGCTTGCTGGCGAAGGTGGCCTGCGGCCGGCCCCACAGCGTGGCCAGCATCTGCCCGGTCTGGTTGGCGTCGTCGTCGATGGCCTGCTTGCCCAGGATCACCAGGTCCGGCTGCTCCTTCTCGATCAGCTTGAGCAGCGTGCGCGCGGCCTGCAGCGGCTGCACCGCCTGGTCGGCGACCACGTGGATGGCGCGGTTGGCGCCCATCGCCAGGCCGTTGCGCAGGTGCGCCTGGGCATCGGCCGGGGCGATCGTGGCGACCACGACCTCGGCGGCGATGCCCTTGTCGCGCAGGCGCAGGGCCTCCTCCAGCGCGATCTCGTCGAACGGGTTGGGCGAGAGCTTGACGCCCTCGGTGACCACGCCGGTGCCGTCCGGCTTGACTTGGATGCGGACGTTGTAGTCCACCACGCGCTTGTAGGCGACCAGTACCTTCAGACTCATGCGTTGCTGCCTTCCTGTTTGTGGAGTCGTTTGCCGAGGGTGCGGATGATGCTGGAAAAATCCAGCGCGCCGTTGCCGTCGTCGCTGTGCAGGCGGTACAGCTGCTGCGCCAGCGCCCCCAGCGGGGTGGCCGCGGCGGCGGCCAGGGCCGCCTCCTGCGACAGCCCCAGGTCCTTGAGCATCAGGTCGCTGCCGAACCCGCCGCTGTAGCCGCGCGTGGCCGCCGAGCCGTCCTGTACCCCGGGCCATGGATTGTAGACCTCGAGGCTCCAGTTCCGCCCGGAGCTCTTGAGCATGATCTCCGAGAGCACCTTCGGGTCCAGGCCGTGCGCCACGCCCAGGTTCAGCGCCTCGGCGGTGCCGATCATGTGGATGCCCAGCAGCATGTTGTTGGCGATCTTGGCGACCTGGCCGGCACCGGCGGCACCGGCGTGGAAGATGTTCTTGCCCATGGCCTGCAGGTACGGCATCGCCCGGGCCAGGGCGCTGTCCTCGCCGCCGACGATGAAGGTCAGGGTGCCGGCCTGGGCCCCGGCGGTGCCGCCGGAGACCGGCGCGTCGAGCATCTGCAGGCCGCGCTCGGCCGCCGCCGCGGCCACGGCCTTGGCGCTGGCCGCATCGATCGTGCTCGAGTCGATCAACAGGGTGCCCGGGGCGACCTGGGCGATCAGCCCGTCCGCGCCGAGGTAGAGCCCGCGCACGTGCTTGCCGGCCGGCAGCATGGTGATGACCACCTCGGCCCCCGCCACCGCCTCGGCGGCGCTGGCCGCGGCCCGGGCGCCGGCCGCGGCCAGGCGCGCGACCGCCTCGGCGGACAGGTCGAACACGGTCAGCGCATGGCCGGCCTTGCACAGGTTCTGGGCCATCGGCCCGCCCATGTTGCCGAGGCCGATGAAAGCGATCTGGGTCATTGCGGAACCTCCCGTCGTGGATCGTGTGGTGTCAGCCCAGGTCGGCCAGCGGATGGGCGCCGGCCGGCCAGGGAGCGTCGAAGAAGCCTTGCAGCCAGCGCGCGTCGGCGCCGGCCAGGGTGGCCGGGCGCCAGTGCGGCGTGCGGTCCTTGTCGATCAGCAGCGCGCGGATGCCCTCGCCGAAGTCGCCGCTGGCCGCGCAGTGCAGCGAGACCAGGTATTCCATGCGGAAGGTGTCGGCCAGCGAGAGCAGGTGGGCGCGGCGCTGCATTTCCCAGGACAGGCGCAGCGAGCCGGGCGCGCCGGCCGCCATCGTCTTCTGCGCGCGGGCGATCCACGGGTCGGCATCCGGCAGCGCGGCGATGGCCGCCACCGCCTCCTCCACGGTGGCGTGCCGGCAGGCGTCGCTGAGCGCGTCGAAATGGCGGCGCAGCGGGCCGTGCTCCAGCGCCAGGGCGAAGCCGCGCAGGGCGGCGTCGAGCAGGCGCTCGTCGTGCGCGCGCGCGCCTTGCCAGTCGAGCGCGCGCAGCGCCGCGAACACCTCCTCCTGGCGCGCGCCGGCGATGGCGTGGTCGGCCAGCCCGGCGAAGATCGCATCGCCCGCGTCGAGCTGGGCGGCGGTCAGCGCCAGGAAGCGGCCGGTGCGGCCGGGCACGCGGTCCAGCAGCCAGCTGCCGGCCACGTCCGGGTACAGGCCGATGCCCACCTCCGGCATGGCCAGGCGCGAGGTCTCGGTGACCACGCGATGGCTGGCGCCGGCCATCAGGCCGATGCCGCCGCCCATCACGTAGCCGTGGCCCCAGCACAGCAGCGGCTTGGCGTAGGTGTGGATGCGGTAGTCGAGCCGGTACTCGGCCTCGAAGAACGCCCGGGCGTAGGCGTTGTCGCGCACGTCCGTGCTGCCGCTGGCGCGGAAGTCGAGGATGGCGCGGTACAGCGCCTGCAGGTCGCCGCCGGCGCAGAACGCCTTGGGCCCGTTGCCGCGCAGGATCACCAGGGCGATCGCCGGGTCGTCCTCCCAGGCGACCAGGCGCTCGCCCAGGGCCCGCGCCATCGGCAGCGAGACGCCGTTGAGCGTGGCCGGCGAGTCCAGCGTGGCCACCCCGATGCGGCGGCCGTTGCCCGCCTCCCAGGTCTCGAACACGACCGCCGCGTCGGTGTCCGCCATCAGCCGTCCACCCAGGCCGGTTCGCGCTTGTCCAGGAACGCGGCCACGCCCTCCTTCTGGTTGGCGCCGTCGAACAGGTCGACGAAGGCCTCGCGCTCGAGCACCAGGGCGCCGGCGTGGCTGCCGCTGCGCGCGGCCTGGATCAGCTTCTTCGAGGCAGCCACGCTGTCCGGGCTCTGGCGCCCGGCCTTGCGCGCCCACTGCACGGCGCGCGCCAGCGCGCTGCCGGTGGGCACCACCTCCTCGACCAGGCCGATGCGCAGCGCGGTGTCCGCATCGACCCGCTCGCCGAGCAGGATCATGCGCTTGGCCCAGCCCTCGCCGACCAGCCGGGTCAGGTTCTGGGTGCCGCCGGCGCACGGCAGCAGGCCCACCGATGCTTCCGGCAGCGCCAGCTGCGCCTGCTGCTCGGCGATGCGCAGGTCGCAGGCCAGCGCCACTTCCAGGCCGCCGCCCATGGCGTAGCCGTTGATCGCGGCGATGGACACCCCGCGGAACGCGCTCAACGCCTCGAAGGCACGGCCGAAGGCGCGTGCGGCGGCGCGCGCGGCGGCCTTGTCGCCGGAGGCGAACTGCTTGAGGTCGGCGCCGGCGGAGAAGAACTTGGCGCCGCGGCCGGTGACCACCAGCGCATACACGCTGCGGTCGGCGTCGAGCGCGGCGACCAGGTCGTGCAGCGCCTGCAGGCTGTGCACGGTCCAGGTATTGGCCGGCGGGTTGTCCAGGGTGACCACCGCCACGTGGCCGTCGCGGGCCACGTCCAGGCCGGTCCAGGACGCGTTCTCCCAGGCGCTCATCGCAGTTCCTCCTCGGTGGTGAGCAGGTGGCGCGCCACGATCAGGCGCATCACCTCGTTGGTGCCTTCCAGGATGCGATGCACGCGCGCGTCGCGCAGCAGCCGCTCGACCGGGTATTCGCGGATGTAGCCGTAGCCGCCGTGCAGCTGCAGCGCCTCGTCGCAGACCTGGAAGCCGACGTCGGTGGCGAAGCGCTTGGCCATCGCGCACCACACGGTCTTGTCCGGCGCATCGGCATCGAGCTTGCGCGCGGCGGTGTGCACCATCTGCCGGGCCGCGACCAGGTGGGTGGCCATGTCGGCCAGGCGGAACTGCAGCGCCTGGAACTCGGCCAACGGCTTGCCGAACTGGCGGCGCTGGCCCATGTAGCGGCGCGCCGCGTCCAGCGCGCCCTGGGCGGCGCCCAGCGAGCACGCGGCGATGTTGATGCGGCCGCCGTCCAGGGCCTTCATCGCCAGCTTGAAGCCCTCGCCCTCGCGGCCGAGCAGGTTGCCGGCCGGCACGCGCACGCCCTCGAAGGTGATGCCGCGGGTGGGCTGGCTGTTCCAGCCCATCTTGTCCTCCTTGCGCCCGTAGGTGATGCCGGGTGCGTCGGCGGGGACCACCAGCGCGCTGATGCCGCCGGCACCGGCGCCGCCGGTGCGCGCCATCACCACCAGCACGTCGGTGGCGCCGGCGCCGGAGATGAACGCCTTGCTGCCGTCGATCACGTACTCATCGCCCTCGCGCACCGCGCGGGTCTTGAGCGAGGCGGCGTCCGAGCCGCTGCCCGGTTCGGTCAGGCAGTACGATCCCAGCGCCCGGCCGCTGGCCAGCAGCGGCCCCCAGTGCGCGCGCACCTCCTCGCGGGCATGGGCGACCAGCAGCCAGGTGACCATGTTGTGGATGCTCAGGAACGCCGAGGTGGACGGATCCACCGCGGCCAGTTCCTCGAACACCACCGCGGCATCCAGCCGCCTCATGCCCAGCCCGCCCACGTCCTCGGCGGTGTACATGCCGCAAAAACCCAGCTCGGCCGCCTTGGCGATGGCCTCGCGCGGGAACTCGCCTTCCGCGTCCCACTGCGCGGCGTACGGGGCCAGCTCGCGTTCGGCGAAATCGCGGGCGGCCTCGCGGAAGGCCTGCTGCTCCTCGCTCAGGCCGATGGCGTCGTCGGGCAATTGCATGGCGGCGTTCATGGCGTCCTCCCCGGATGGGTCACTTCAGGCTGATGGTGGTGTTGACGCCGTGGCCCAGCGTCTCGTCGTCGAACCAGCGCGCGGTCACCGTCTTGGTCTGGGTGTAGAAGGTGACCACCTGCTTGCCGTACGGGCCCAGGTCGCCGAGCTTGGAGGCGCGCGAGCCGGTGAAGGAGAACAGCGGCACCGGCACCGGGATCGGCAGGTTGATGCCGACCTGGCCGACGTCGATGTCCTCCTGGAAGCGGCGCGCGGCGGCGCCGGACTGGGTGAACACCGCGGTGCCGTTGCCGTTCGGGTTGGCGTTGACCAGGGCGATCGCCTCGTCCAGCGTGTCCACGTCCAGGATCACCAGCACCGGGCCGAAGATCTCCTCGTCGTAGATGCGCATGCCCGGCTTGACCCCGGAGAAGATGGTCGGGCCGACGAAGTTGCCGTGCTCGTAGCCGGGCACCTGCGGATTGCGCCCGTCCAGCTCCAGCGTGGCACCCTGGGCCACGCCCGATTCGATCAGACCCTCGATGCGGCTGCGCGCGGCGCAGGAGATCACCGGGCCGACATCGGTCCCGGGCTCGGTGCCGGCGCTGACCTTCAGCGTCTTCGCCTTGGCGACCAGGTCGGCGATCCACGCCCTGGTCTCGCCCACCAGCACCAGCGTGGAGGCGGCCATGCAGCGCTGGCCGGCCGCGCCGAACGCGGCCCCGGCGATCGCGTTGAGGGTCTGCTCCTTGTTGGCGTCCGGCAGCACCACGGCATGGTTCTTGGCGCCCATCATGCATTGCACGCGCTTGCCGGCCTGCGAGGCGCGGTGGTAGACGTGGGTGCCCACGCGGGTGGAGCCGACGAAGGACACCGCCTTGATGTCGGGGTGGTCGCAGATCGCGTTGACCACGTCCTCGCCGCCGTGGACGACGTTGAGCACGCCCTTGGGGATGCCGGCCTCCAGCGCCAGCTCGACCAGGCGCATGGTCACCATCGGGTCCTGCTCGGACGGCTTGAGCACGAAGGTGTTGCCGGTGGCGATCGCCATCGGGAACATCCACAGCGGGATCATCGCCGGGAAGTTGAACGGGGTGATGCCGGCGCACACGCCCAGCGGCTGCAGCAGGGTGTAGGTGTCCACGCCGCTGGCGACGTTGTTGGCCAGCTCGCCCAGCTGCAGGTTGCCGATCGCGGCGGCGTGCTCGACCACCTCCAGCCCGCGGAACACGTCGCCCTCGGCATCGGGCAGGGTCTTGCCCTGCTCGGCGGTGAGCAGCGCGGCCAGTTCCTTCATGTGCTCGCGGATCAGCTGCTGGTACTTGAGGAAGATGCGCGCGCGGGTGCCGATCGAGGTCTTGCGCCAGGTCTTGAAGGCCTCGCGGGCGGCGGCGACGGCGGCGCCCACCTCCTCCTGGGTGGCGAACGGCACCTGCGCCAGCACCTGCTGGGTGGCGGGATTGATCACGTCGCGCCACTGGCCGGTCGTGGACGTCACGAACTGGCCGTCGATCAGCAACGGAATGCGGGGCGGGGCGCTCTGGGTCATCGCGGTGCTCGTTTCTGGGGCGGATGGCTTCGCATTGTTCGCAGCCTGGTTCAGGCCGGGAATAGCTTGATTCGCTTAATCCTGCGAACATCCACGCATCTCTTGCGAATGTTGCGAACGATGGACGAGATCCCGCGCCACCTGGGTGTGCGCCTGCAGCGCCTGCGCGAGCGGCGCGGCCTGAGCCAGGCCGCGCTGGCGCGCGCGCTGCGGCTCTCGCCGAGCTACCTGAACCAGATCGAGCGCAACCAGCGTCCGCTGACGCTGGCCGTGCGCCTGCGCCTGGAGGCGCTGTTCGGCCATGTCCCGGAACTGGACGGCGACGACGACCCGGCGGCGCTGGCAGCCGAGCTGCGCGGCGTGCTGGCCGACGTCGGCCATGGCGGCGTGTCCCAGGCCGAGCTGAAGGCGCTGGCGGCCAACCAGCCGGAGATGGCGCGGGTGATGATCGAGCTGCACCGCGCCCAGCGCGCCAACAAGGACCGCGCCGACGCGCTGGCGCAGCAGCTGGGCGCGGCCGAGCAGTCGCCGGCCTGGCGCCCGGATGCCGGCGAGCAGGTGCGCGACTACTTCAACCGCCGCCAGAACCATGTCGCCGAGCTGGACGACCTGGCCGAGGCGCTGGCGCGCGACCACGGCCTGGTGCCCGGGCAGATGGCCCCGCGCATCCGCCAGCGCCTGCTCGACCGCCACGGCGTGCTGGTGGAGGCCGTGCCCGGCGAGGTGCACGGCGTGGCCCACGGCAAGCGCGGCTACGATGCCGGCGCGCGCGTGCTGTACCTGCCCGACTACCTCAAGCCCGGCCAGCAGGCGTTCCAGATGGCGGCCCAGCTCGCGCTGCTGGAACAGGGCGCGCTGATCGACCGGCTGATCGCCGACGCCGGCTTCGACGACGCCGAGCGCATCGCCCAGGCGCGCATCGGCCTGTCCAACTATTTCGCCGGCGCGCTGGTGATGCCCTACGGCGAGTTCCTGCGCAGCGCCGAGGCCAGCCGCTACGACATCGAATGGCTGGCCCAGCGCTTCGGCGTCGGCTTCGAGGCGGTGTGCCATCGCCTGTCCACCCTGCACCGGCGCGGCATGCCCGGCCTGCCGTTCTTCTTCGTGCGCGTGGACCGGGCCGGCAACGTCTCCAAGCGCCATTCGGCCACCGATTTCCACTTCTCCCACGTCGGCGGCTCGTGCCCGCTGTGGATCGTGTACGAGGCCTTCAACCAGCCCGGCCGCGTGCTCACCCAGGTCGCGCGCATGCCCGACGGCCGCCGCCACTTCTGGCTCGCGCGCCAGGTCAGCTCGGGCCCGGCCGGCTACGGCCAGCCCCGCAAGACCTTCGCCGTCAGCCTCGGCTGCGACCTGCACCTGGCCGACCGGCTGGTCTACGCCCAGGGCCTGGACCTGCACAATCCCGGCCGGGTCACCGCGATCGGCCCGGGCTGCAAGGTCTGCGAACGCCGCGACTGCGTGCAGCGCGCGTTCCCGGCGCTGCGGGACCTGGGCGACCGGCCGGCGACGCCGCCCGCGGTGCGGTGAGCGGCCGCGGCCCGATCTGCCGGGCGCGAGCTGGCCGAAAAGCCGCGCATGCCCGCCGCAGCGCCCGATGCCGCCGCGACGCCTTGTCACCCCGGGGCGGCAGGGATCCGGGCGCGCCCTCTTGGCCCGCCCGTCACGCCCGGGCTTCCATGATCCGAAGCCGTGGCCGCCGAGCGGCGATGCAAGGAGAAATCCGGTGAACAAGCTTCCAGCAGGCGCATGGGTGGTGGTGGCCGACGGCGTGGGCGCGCGGGTGTTCCGCGTCGTCGACGGCGAACGCCCGGTCACGCTCGAACCGGAGGAACGGCTCGTGCTGCAACCGGACGATGCCCAGGGGCCGTCCGGGATCGTCCCCGACGAGATGACCCCGGAGCAGCTGCGCGAGGCCACCTTCGTCAAGCAACTGGCCAAGGGCCTGAACCACGGCGCGACGACCGGCCAGTACGCCCACCTGGTGCTGGTCGCCGATCCGCGCACGCTGGGTACGCTGCGCCCGCTGCTCGACCCGCAGGCCGACGAGAGGATCGTGCTGGAGATCCACAAGACCCTGACCGGCGCGACCCTGGATGCGATCGAGCGCGAAATCGCCACCGCCGCACGACAGGCGTCCTAGCGGACCTCGCAGGGCGAGGGTGGTGCGCGACGAGCCCGGGCTCACCGCAGCTGAATCGGCGTCCGGCCGCGAGCCCGGGGACTTGGCTTCGCGGGCCGGCCATGGCAGACTATGCGGCCTGCGACATTGCCCCGTCGCCAAGTGGTAAGGCACCTGACTCTGACTCAGGCATTCGGTGGTTCGAATCCATCCGGGGCAGCCACATTCCAGAAGGCCCGATCCGACGGATCGGGCCTTCTTCGTTTGCGGCCATCGGTGTCCCGCGTGCCCCGATACGGCCGGCAGCGCGGCGGCGTTCGCCGAGGACCGGCCGCCGTTCGGAACGCAGGCATGCCCGCACGCGGCCGGGGGCGCAGCGTCTCCATCCGCCTGCCGCTATCGGCTCCTGTCGCGGCGGACGCCATGCCATCGCCATCGCGCCGCGGCTGTCGCGACGTCCCGATGGTCGCACCGCCACCTCGCACCACTCCGCACGAGACACCATGCGGCAGAAATCCGGCGGCAAACCGGCCGGCCCAGACCCCGCGCGACCGAATCCATGCTGGCCGCGTGCCAACGCCGTGCATCCGGCATGCCATCCCATTTCGATACAGGCCCCGGAGCGTTCCCGCCCCTTCTTCGTCCTCACGAAACGACGGGGACCCATGGCTTCAACCCAACTCAGAGACGCGGCGAGGTGCAAGCGATCCGGCACCGGGAAACGAGCATCGAGTCCATGCCCGGCATCACGTTGATGCCGCGCATCGGCCGCCCTCCTATTCGATCCAAACCCCGCGATGGTCCCGATCTTCCCGATCCACGGAGCGACAGGAACTGCATGGCTTCGCACCTCATCCGCGAGGCACTGCGAGACGCCGCAATGCCGGCACCCGGAAACGAGCATCGAGTCCATGCCCGGCAGCGCGCCGATGCCGCGTATCGAGCCGCCCTCCCATTCGATCCAGACCCCGCGGTGGTCCCGATCTCCCCGATCCACGGGGCGACAGGAACTGCATGGCTTCGCACCCCATCCGCGAGACGCCGCAAAGCACCGCAATCCCGACGGCGGTAAACGAGCATCGAGTCCACGCGCGGCGATGCACCCACGCCGCGCGCCCACGCCGTGGGCCCGGGTCCGGGTCGGTCATCCCATTCGATGCAAACGCGGTGCGGTCCCAGCCTTCGCGGTTCGCACGAAACCACAGCGACCGCATGGCTTCGTCACCCACCTGCGCAACGCCGCGCGGCGCAGCAATCCCGGCATCAGTAAACGAGGGGCGCACCGCCAGCGGCGAACGCACGCGCGGGCCAGCGCGGCGTGAAGCGCCGCCGCCGCACGATGTCGCCGGCCCATGACAACGACCCGCGCCGCCCGCACGGGTGCAGTTGCTCGCCCCTATCCGGCGCACCAGGCGATGCGACAACAGGCCTGGGCCCGGCCGGCCGGCGCCGGCACGCGCCACGACGAGGCACGCATCGCGCCACCGCCCCGTCTCGCCAGGCCACAAACGACGAAAGCCCGGCCGGAGCCGGGCTTTCGCGTACACCCGCCGGCGGCCAGGGCCGCCGGACCGGGTACGGATCAGCGCTTGGAGAACTGGGTCGCGCGGCGGGCCTTGTGCAGGCCGACCTTCTTGCGCTCGACCTCGCGCGCGTCGCGGGTCATGAAGCCCGCCTTGCGCAGCTCGATCTTCAGCGACTCGTCGTACTCGACCAGGGCGCGGGCGATGCCCAGGCGGATCGCACCGGCCTGGCCGGTGGTGCCGCCGCCGATGGCGGTCACGGTGATGTCGAAGTTCTCGGTGTTCTGGGTCAGTTCCAGCGGCTGGCGCACGATCATGCGCGCGGTCTCGCGGCCGAAGAACTCGTCCAGCGGACGACCGTTGACGGTGATGTTGCCGGTACCCTTGCGCAGGAACACGCGGGCGGTGGAAGACTTGCGACGGCCGGTGCCGTAGTTCTGAGAGATGGCCATTGTGTTTACCTTGGAAGTCCGCCGTTAGATGTCCAGCACCTGCGGCTGCTGCGCCGCATGCGGGTGCTCGGAGCCCTTGTAGACCTTGAGCTTGCGGTACATCGCCCGGCCCAGCGGCCCCTTGGGCAGCATGCCCTTGACGGCGATCTCGATGACCCGCTCGGGATGGCGCTCAAGCGCCTCGGCCAGCGTCTCGGTCTTCAGGTTGCCGATGTAGCCGGTGAAGCGGTGGTACAGCTTGTCGCTGAGCTTCTTGCCGGTCACGGTGATCTTCTCGGCGTTGATCACCACCAGGTAATCGCCGGTGTCGACGTGCGGGGTGTAGACGGGCTTGTGCTTGCCGCGCAGGCGGCGGGCCAGTTCGGTGGACAGACGGCCCAGCGTCTTGCCCGTGGCGTCGACGACGTACCAGTCGCGCTGGACGGTCTCGTTCTTGGCGATGAAAGTGCTCATGTGCGGACTCGCGGTTGTCGGGCTGGTTCGGCCGCCGGCCGAACGTCGCCTCGCGTTGTGGATGGTGCGAAGCCGGCAATCATACCGGCCCTGGATTCGGCGCGCAAGTCAAGCCCTGCCTGCGGCTGGCGGGCCACGGCCGCGGCGGCGAGAATCCCCTTCCTTATCCGCACCGGAGCCGCGATGGACGCCCGCTACCTGCAGACCCCGCTGGACCGATGGTTGACCGAGGCCCAGCGCGCCCTGGACACGGTGTTCGGGTGCCCGGCCGCCGCCCGCCCGTACCCGGCCGGGGACGCGCCGGCCCCGGCGCTCGACGCCGGCGAGCGCCGCCATGCCGCCGGACTGATGCGCATCAATCACGTCGGCGAGGTCTGCGCCCAGGGCCTGTACTTCGGCCAGGCCGCCGTGGCCCGCGACGACGCCACGCGCGAGCACCTGCTCGAGGCCGCGCAGGAGGAGACCGACCACCTGGCCTGGTGCGCGCGCCGGCTGCGGGAACTGGACAGCCGCCCGAGCCTGTTCAACCCGCTGTGGTATGCCGGCAGCTACGCGATCGGCACCCTGGCGGGGCTGCGCGGCGACGGCTGGAACCTGGGCTTCGTGGTGGAGACCGAGCGCCAGGTGGAGGCACACCTGGACGAGCACCTGCACACGCTGCCGGCGGCCGACCGGCGCAGCCGCGAGGTCGTCGCGGTGATGAAGGCCGACGAGGCCCGCCATGCCGACAACGCCGAACAGGCCGGCGCGCGCGTGCTGCCGCCGCCGATCCCGGCACTGATGGCCGCCGCCTCGGCGCTGATGAAGACCATCGCCTACCGGCTCTGAGGACATCCCGGCCCCATCCGGAGCAGGGCCCCGGTTGCCGGGTCGCTCCGAAGCCATGGAACCGGAGGCCGCCGGGGCCCGGGGGCGCGGCGCTCGCCCGGCAGGCTTCGGGGCAGGCGCACGCCGCCGGATCGGCTACGACGCCAGCTTCAGGCCGATCACGCCGGCCACGATCAGCCCGATGCAGGCCAGCCGCATCGGCGAGGCGCTCTCGCCGAACAGCACGATGCCCAGCGTGGCGATGCCCAGCGCCCCGATCCCGGTCCAGACCGCATAGGCCGTGCCGATCGGGATGCGACCCATGGCGCGGGTGAGCAGCCACAGGCTGGCGGCCGCGCCGGCCACGGTGGCCAGGCTGGGCCACAGCCGGGTGAAGCCCTGGCTGTACTTGAGCGACAGGGCGAACACGATCTCGAACGCGCCGGCGAGCATCAGGTAGATCCAGGCCATGTGTCTTGCTTCCTCCTCGTGAAACGGAAGCGGCCCGGCGCTTTCGCACCGGGCCGCCGTCGGCGACGGGCTGCGGCGCCGGCCGCAGGGCGGGTCGTCCCGCCATGGCTGCCGCCCGCAGGCGGCGCCGGGATCACTCCACCAGGTTGCGCCCGTGGAACAGTTCCTCGATCTCGCGCTTGAGCAGCGCCTCGATCTTCATGCGCTCCTTGAAGGACAGGTTCTTGGCCTTCTCCTCGAACAGGTACTGGTCCAGGTCGAAGTCCTTCAGGTGCATCTTGGTGTGGAAGATGTTCTCCTGGTAGACGTTGACGTCGATCATCTCGTAGCGCGACTTGATGTTCTTGGCCAGGAAGTTCTGGATCGAGTTGATCTTGTGGTCGATGAAGTGCTTCTTGCCCTTCACGTCGCGGGTGAAGCCGCGGATCCGGTAGTCCATGATCACGATGTCCGATTCCAGACTCTCGATCAGGTAGTTCAGCGCCTTCAGCGGCGAGATCACCCCGCACGTGGCCACGTCGATGTCGGCGCGGAACGTGGCGATGCCCTCCTGCGGATGGGTCTCCGGATAGGTGTGCACGGTGATGTGGCTCTTGTCCATGTGCGCCACCACCGCGTCGGAGATCAGCTCCTTGCCGGCCTGCTTCTTGTCGATCACCGGTTCCTCGGAGATGAGGATGGTCACCGACGCGCCCTGCGGGTCGTAGTCCTGGCGCGCGATGTTGAGGATGTTGGCGCCGATGATCTCGGCCACGTCCGTCAGGATCTGCGTCAGGCGGTCCGCATCGTACTGTTCATCGATATACTCGATATATCGCTGACGCTCTTCCTCGGTACGCGCATAACAGACATCATAGATGTTGAAGCTCAACGCCTTGGTGAGGTTGTTGAAACCTTGCAACCTCAGGCGAGGCAATGGCTTGACCACGGGGCCTGTCCTCAGGGGAGATGGGTAACGTGCAATTATGCGCCAATCGGCGCCCCGGCGGTGAAGGCCCGGGCGCGGCCGCGGCGTGGCAGCGTCCCAACCGTTAAGTTTCAGGATCCGACCACGATCATGATCAAACCCGGGCTTTCCCCCCTGCTGCCGGCCATGCGCGGTGCCGCCGCCAGCCCGCTCGCCCTGGAAGCGTCCACCATCGACCGCTTCCTTCTGCACAGCCACCGCCGCCGCTACCCGGCGCGCGCCGACGTGTTCCGCCCCGGCGATCCGGCCAGCACCCTCTATTACGTGATCAGCGGCTCGGTCAGCATCATCGCCGAGGAAAACGAGGACCGCGAACTGGTGCTGGGCTACTACGGCCCCGGCGAGTTCGTCGGCGAGATGGGCCTGTTCGTGGCCACCGGCGAGCGCGAGGTGATCCTGCGCACGCGCACGGTCTGCGAGCTGGCCGAGATCAGCTACGAGCGCCTCAACCAGCTGTTCCAGGGGCCGCTGGCCGGCGATGCCGCCAAGCTGCTCTACGCGATCGGCGTGCAGCTCTCGCGCCGGCTGATGTCCACCAGCCGCAAGGCCAGCCGGCTGGCGTTCCTGGACGTGACCGACCGCATCGTGCGCACCCTGCACGACCTGGCGCGCGAGCCGGAGGCGATGACCCACCCGCAGGGCACCCAGCTGCGCATCTCCCGCCAGGAGATCGCCCGCCTGGTCGGCTGCTCGCGCGAGATGGCCGGGCGCGTGCTCAAGAAGCTGCAGGCCGACGGCGTGCTGCACGCGCGCGGCAAGACCCTGGTGCTGTATGGCACCCGCTGAGGCGGGCGACCGGGCGCCGGGACGGTGCCGGTGAATGACGCCGTCGCCGTCGCCGCGCTGATCGCCTTGCCGCTGCTGTGGCTGGGCGGCGGCCTGCTGCTGTGGCGCCCGCTCAAGCGCCGCCAGCGTGAGGGCCGCGCCGGCGGCGCGCTGGCCTGGCTGGCGCTGGCCTGGCTGCTGGCCGGCATCGTGTTCGTGTTCGCCGGCGGCGCGCTGGTGCTGCATCGCCTGGCCACGGCCTGGCCGGCGGCCTGACGATCGTACCGGTCGCGCTCAGGGGGCCGGCGCGGAGGTCGCGGCCGGCGGCGCGCCGCCGCGATCGGCGCAGCCCCAGTTGAGGAGCGGCGTGCCCGGCGGCAGCACCTGGCGGAAGAAGGCCTCGCGCGAGCGCTTGGGGTTGACCACCACCGGCGCGGCCGCGGCCAGCAGCAGCGGCAGGTCCGCGGTGCTGTCGGAATAGGCCACGGCGATGTCGCCGTAGCCGCGTTCGCGCAGCATGCGCATCTTCTCCTCGCTGTGGCAGTGGCGGCGGGCCACCACCGCGCCGAACGCGGGCCCCACCTGGCTGCCGATCACCGGCACGTCCTGCTCGGCCACGAAGCCCAGGATCGCCCGCGCCAGTTCCGGCGGCGCGCCGGTGGCCACCACCACGCGGTCGCCGGCGGCGCGGTGGCGCCTGAGCACCGCCAGCGCCACCGGCAGCAGGCGGCGGCGGATGCCGGCTTCGTGGGTGAGCACGTACTGGTCGATGACGCGGTTGAACTCGCGCCGGTAGCGCATGCCGAAGCTGGCGATCCACACGTAGCCGGAAATGCCGTAGCGGCGCGTGGGCAGGAACGCCACCAGCGGCCCCAGCAGCGGCGTGAGCAACAACGCCACCAGCAGGCGCAGCGGGTTGCGCGCGAGCATCCAGGCGAACAGGTGGCTGCCGGAATCGCCGTCGTAGAGGGTGTGGTCGAAATCGAACACCACCAGCGGCGCGTCGGCGGCCGGGGTCGGGTACGGCCCGCTCATGCGCCGGACTGGAACAGCTCGCGCAGCGCCTCGCCGGGCTCCTCGGCGCGCATGAAGGCCTCGCCGACCAGGAAGGCATTGACGCCCTGGCTGCGCATGCGCTGCACGTCGACCGGGCCGAGGATGCCGCTCTCGGTGACCAGCACGCGATCGCGCGGCACCGCGTCCTTCATCGACAGGGTGGTGTCCAGCGAGACCTGGAAGGTGCGCAGGTTGCGGTTGTTGATGCCCAGCAGCGGCGCCGGCACCTGCAGGGCGCGCTCGAGCTCGTCGATGTCGTGCACCTCCACCAGCACGTCCATGTCCAGCTCCAGCGCCAGCCCGGACAGGTCGGCCAGCTGGACGTCGTCCAGCGCGGCCACGATCAGCAGGATGCAGTCCGCTCCCAGGGTGCGGGCCTCGTACACCTGGTACGGATCGATGGTGAAGTCCTTGCGCAGCACCGGCAGCGTGCAGGCCTCGCGCGCGGCCTGCAGGTAGGCATCGGCGCCCTGGAAGAAATCCACGTCGGTCAGCACCGACAGGCAGGCGGCACCGCCGAACTCGTAGCTCACCGCGATATCGGCCGGATGGAACTCCGGGCGGATCACGCCCTTGGACGGGCTGGCCTTCTTGACCTCGGCGATCACCGCCGCCTCGCCGTCGGCGATGCGCTCGCGCAGGGCGGCGGCGAAGCCGCGCGGCGGCGAGGCATCGGCGCTGCGCGCCCGGAGCTCGTCCAGCGGCACGCGGGCACGGCGGGCGGCGACCTCCTCGGCCTTGCGGGTCAGGATCTTGTGCAGGATATCGGTCATTGCGGCAGGCGGACGGACCACGAACGGACCCGCCCATTCTGGCACGCGTGCGCCGTGCCGCCTTCATCCGGGGCCGCGGACACGCTTCGCGCAAGGCGCCGCCACGCCGCGCCGGTGTCCCCCGGAACCGGCTCGGGCATCGCCGCCGCGTGCCGGTGCGGCATCCCGCTGCCCGCCGGTGCAGGCGCCGTCGCCGGCGCCGCGGAACGCACGCCCGCCGCGCGCAGGCGCGAAGGCCGGCACGCGCCAGGGCAGTGCCCGGCGATCACGCGATTCACGCCGCCGGCTGCGCCAAGGCACGGGTGCAGGCGACGTACTCGTCGAGCTTGGCGCGCGCGCGCCCGTCGGCGATGGCCGCGCGCGCCAGTTCGATGCCGGCGGCGACGCTGTCGGCCACGCCGGCCACGTACAGCGCGGCGCCGGCGTTGAGCACGACGATGTCGCGCGCCGGGCCGGGCCGGTCGGCGAGCACGTCCAGCAGCATCGCCCTGGATTCGGCCGGATCGGCGACCCGCAGGTTGCGGCTGGCGGACATGGCGATGCCGAAGTCCTCCGGATGCAGGTCGTATTCGCGCACCTGGCCGTCGCGCAGCTCGCCGACCAGCGTGGACGCGCCCAGCGAGAGCTCGTCCATGCCGTCGCGGCCCCACACCACCAGGGCGCGCTCGGCGCCCATGCGCTGCAGCACGCGCGCCTGGATGCCGACCAGGTCCGGGTGGAACACGCCCATCAGGATGCTCGGCGCGCCGGCCGGGTTGGTGAGCGGGCCGAGGATGTTGAACAGCGTGCGCACGCCCATCTCGCGGCGCACCGGCGCGACCACCTTCATCGCCGGATGGTGCACCGGCGCATACATGAAGCCGATGCCGGTGCGCGCGATCGCCTGCGCCACCTGCCCGGGCTGCAGGTCCACCACCGCGCCCAGCGCCTCCACCGCGTCGGCGCTGCCGGAGCGGGAGGACACGCTGCGGTTGCCGTGCTTGGCCACGCGCCCGCCGGCCGCGGCGACCACGAACATCGCGCAGGTGGAGATGTTGAAGGTCTGCGCGCCGTCGCCGCCGGTACCGACGATGTCTACCAGGTGGCGGCGGTCGGCGACCTCGACCTTGCGCGAGAACTCGCGCATCACCTCGGCGGCGCCGGCGATCTCGCCGACGGTCTCCTTCTTGACCCGCAGGCCGGTGAGGATGGCCGCGGTCATCAGCGGCGATACCTCGCCGCGCATGATCTGGCGCATCAGGTCGACCATCTCGTCGTGGAAGATCTCGCGGTGTTCGATGGCGCGCTGCAGGGCTTCCTGCGGGGTGATGGGCATGGGGGGGGACCTCCGGATTCAGGCCAGGACGAGGTAATCGCTGCCCTGGCGGATGCCGGCATGCGGACCGGCCGAAAGATGGATGTGGCGCCCGCCCGCCGCGGTGACGGGCAGGCAGTCGTCGACCTCGAGCAGGGCGTCCTTGTGCGGCTTGAACCAGCGCGCATCGGCCTGGGCCTTGCCCTTGCGCTTGGCCTCGTCGGCGTCGGCGGCCACCACCAGCCGGTAGCGGTGGGCCTCGCCGAACACGCCGGGCGCGTAGCCGCCGAGGTTGACGAAGAACAGGCGCGGGCCGCCGGCCGGCGCGGGGGTGTCGGCCACGCGCACCTGCCAGTCCTCCACCCCGTCGACCTCCAGCCAGGAATCGATGTGCAGCCCGCGCGGCGCGCCGAACCATTGCGCGCGCAGCTGGGCGTGGGTGTCGGCCAGGGTGGCGCCGACGGCGAACACCACGTCGTGCACTTCCACGTGGGCACGGGCATGGCGCCCGCCCAGCATCACCACGAACAGCCGGGCGCCCTCGCCGCTCATGGCGCGGGCCGGGCGGCCAGGGCCAGGCGCACGCCGAAGCCGACGAACATCACCCCGGCCAGGCGGTCCAGCCAGTGCATCCCGCGTGCGATCCACGCGCTGCGCCGCGCCCGGTCGGCCAGCAGCGCGTAGCCGGCGTTGACCGGCAGCGCGTTGACCGTGAACAGCACACCGAGCGCGGCGAAGGCCAGCGACTTGTGCGGCGTATCCGGCGCGATGAACTGCGGCAGGAAGGCGAGGAAGAACAGCACCACCTTGGGGTTGAGCACATTGGTCAGGAAGCCGCCGGCGAACACCTTGCCCGGCGAGGCTGCCGGTACCGCAGCGGCGGCCGTTCCGGCCAGTGCGGCCACGCCGGCCGGCGCCCGCAGCAGGCGCACGCCGATCCACAGCAGGTACGCCGCGCCCAGCCACTTGACCAGGTTGAACGCAGTCGCCGAGGCCGCCAGCAGCGCGCCCAGGCCGAGCGCGGCCACCGCCACGTGGACCAGGCAGCCGGCGGCGATGCCGGCCACCGCCACCAGGCCGGCGCGGCGGCCGTGGCGCAGCGACTGGCCGACCACGTACAGCACGTCCGGCCCGGGCGTCAGGTTGAGCAGCCAGCCGGCCAGCACGAACAGCGCGAGCGGCCCCGCCGCGATCACCGCACCGGCCCTTCCAGGAAATTCTTCAGCAGCGCGTGGCCGTGCTCGGTCAGGATCGACTCGGGATGGAACTGCACGCCTTCCACCGGGTACTGGCGGTGGCGCAGGCCCATGATCTGCTCGACCGATCCGTCCGGGTTCTCGGTCCAGGCGGTGACCTCCAGCGCATCGGGCAGCGAGGCCTTGTCCACCACCAGCGAGTGGTAGCGGGTGGCGGTATAGCCGTCGGGCAGGCCGGCGAACACGCCCTTGCCTTCGTGCCGGACCGGCGAGGTCTTGCCATGCATGATGGTGTCGGCGCGGACCACCTGGCCGCCGTACACCTGGCCGATGGCCTGGTGGCCCAGGCATACGCCGAGGATCGGGATGGCCGGGCCGAGGCGCTCGATCACCTGCAGCGATACGCCGGCCTCGTCGGGCGTGCCCGGGCCGGGCGAGACGACGATGCGCTCGGGCGCCAGTGCCGCGATCTCCTCCACGGTGAGCGCATCGTTGCGCACCACCTTCACCTCCGCGCCGAGCTGCTGCAGGTACTGCACGAGGTTGAAGGTGAAGCTGTCGTAGTTGTCGATCATCAACAGCATACAAGGCCTATCTGCTTGTTTCCAAAAGGCTTCGACCGTCCCAGCCGGGTTCCATGCGCGCATGGGCACCCGCACTGTCTTCCGGTACCCCGGCGGCGGGAAGGACGCGGCGCCGGAGCTGCGATTCTCGCACGTATGGATGGGGGCGGACCCGGCGATTGGCCCGCGGCCCGTTCCCGGAGCGGCAGGCACGTCCCGCCCGCGCCTGGGCGTCCCCGCTTCGGCAGGCATTGCCGGCCCGCCTGCACCGCGGACAGTCCCTGTCACGGGAGCGGGCAACATCGCGGCTCCCGTGCCGACGCGGCGCCGCGACGGACGCGGCGGCCTACTGGAACTGCTTGCGCAGGCTCAACGTGATCAAGCGGCCGATCGGGTCGAGCAGATCCGGCTGGTAGCTCGCGGGCACGGCGCCGGTGCCGTCGACGACCTTCACGCGCCTGTCGAACAGGTTGTTGACCGTCAGGGTCACGCGCGTGCCGCGCAACCACGGATGGTCGTGCGCCAGCTGGGTGCGGTTGAAGTTGGCGAACACCCGCAGGTTGAACGTCGTCAGCCCGGAAAAATCCAGGTCGCCGGCATCGACCGCGCCGCCTTCCGTGCGCGTGCCGCTGCGCGAGGTGAAGCCGAGCCTCACCCCGTACGTCATGCGCGTATAGGCGATGCTGCCATCGATCTGGTGGCGCGCCACGCCACCGCCGCTGCCGATCGCATCGCCGCCCAGCAGGTCCAGCCACGGCATGCCGTCGCGCACGAGGACGCGGTCGGAAAACACCACGGTGTCGTACAGCGACCACACGATCTGCCCATGCATCAGCGATGGCGGCATCGCGCCACCGGCGCCGCGCGCGCCGCCGCCAAAACCGCGATCGCCGCCACCACCGCCGTCTCCCTGGCCCCCGCGCGCCTGGTCCGGCGGCGGGGCATCGCCGCCCGCGCCGCCGGTGTCGCTGCCGGTACCGTTGCCACCGCTGCGCGACCGGAAATTGCCGCGCGTCGTGTCCGACGGCGACGAAGCGCTGCTGAAGAAACCATCGACCGAATGCGCGTCGTTGAACCCGAAGCGCAATTGCCGGCGTTTCTCCTCGGCGAAATTGAGCGGGCGGTTGTCCACTTCCACCAGGTTGCCGTCGTCGTCGGTGAGGTAGCGATCGCTCAATGCCGCCTGCAGCGCGGCCGTGGCCGGCGGCAGGCTGCTGATCGGGTCGCGCGTGTCGGTGTCGGTGTAATTGACGATGATGGACAGCCGCCGCTGATCGAAGGGCTTGAAGCTGATGCCGGTGCGGAAACGGTGCTGGTTGCTGGCCAGCAGATCGGGATTGCCGCCGCTGATCGACGTGACGCTGACGGTTTGCCCGGTGGCGTAATCGAACACGCGCGTACCGGTGCTGGTAATGACCGGGTTGGCCAACTGGGCCGGCGTCGGCGCGGTCCTGCCGGTGTCGACGTTGGCGGTGAAGGTGAGCCGCGCAAGCGGCGACCAGCGCAGGCCATAGCCCCAGCGGCGCATGTCCTGGCCGTAATCGGAAAGATGGTCGACCAGGGCATGCGCGTTGAGCGACAGATCGCCGAGCATGCCGAGCACGTCCTGGCTGCGGCTGGTCAACGGCAATTCGATGCTCGCGGTCGCGTTGGCATCGTTGCGGTCGAAGTCGGCGACGCGCCGCTGGCCGCCCATGCGTGCGACGTTGTCGATGCGGCTGTGGGTATCGGCCAGGCCCAGGCTGACGATCGCATCGCCGGCCGGCAACGTCAGCAGCGTGCCATGCACCAGCACCTGCAGATTCTTGGTGTCGGTGGTCGAGGTGGCGATGTTCGGCGCGTTGCGCGGGAACATGGCCCCGGTCAGCAGGCCGTAGGGATCGAACCCCGGATCGCCGGCATCCAGCAATGCCTGCGCGGCACTCTTGTCCACGCCGGCATCGGTGACGGTGCGGCTGCCGCTGCGGTTCCAGTAGCCCACCACCGAAAGATGCCAGGCGCTGTCGAAATCATGGTTGAGCGTGCCGCCGAAACGACTGCTCCAGCCCCTGGCATGCTGGCGCAACGCCACCGGCACGTAGCGGTACACGGTCTGGTCGGCGGCGGACTGCGCGAACGGATCGTCCGCCGGCACGGTCAGGGCCGTGCCGGCATAACCGCGCGCGCCATCGCTGCCGTTGAGGTTGCCGGTGTAGTTCAGGGCCAGCGAGGTGCGCCCGCCCAGCTCCCTGCTCCATACCGCGTTGCCGTCCACGGCGTGATTGGCGTTGCCGAGGCTGCGCACCGCGCGCGGGTCCAACGGGTGTTCCGCCTGTGTGTCGTAGCCGGGCATCACCGGCACGGTCGCGATGTCGCGCTCGTCCTCGGTCAGCATCGCGTTGGCGGTGTATTTCAGGTCGAGGTTGAGGCGATCATCGTCGTGCAGGATGAAGCGATCGAGATCGGCGACGCCGGTTTCCATGCCGCCGGCGCTCGGTTCGCTGCCGTCGAGTTGCGCGGTGTAGCGGTTGAAGCGCGGCACCAGCACCACGTTCACCACTTTCTGGTTGGGCGGATAGCCATACAGCAGGGCTTCCTCCTCCGGCAGCACGTCGACGCGGCGGATCGCCTCGGTGGGGATGTCCTTGATTTCCTGCATGCCGGAAATGCGCTTGCCGTTGAGCAGCACGATCGGCGTCGAATCGCCGCTGTCGCTCGTGGTCATCGGTGCGATCAGGCCGAGCAGCTCCTCCACGGTGGACGCGCCATAACTCTGCACTTCCATGCGCCCCAGCTGCACTTCCGGCCGGATCGTGCCGATGGCGGCCCCGGGCTCGCTCCCGACCCGGCTCGCGGTGACCTTCACCTCGTCGAGGGTGCTGATGGAAGAAGAGGCATCCCCGCTGTCGTTCTGCGCGGACGAGGCTGCCTGGGCCGTGGCCTGCTGGGCGTGCGCCGTGCCGGTGGCCAACGCGAGCACGAATAGGGATCGATGGAATTTCATGCCACCAGCAACGTACGGAGCGACACGGCGTTGACAATGCCCCTGCACGAGGCGGCCGACCACCATGGGCGGACATTATCCCCCGGAACCCCGCCCGCCTGTCGCCCTGAAAGCGGGGAAGCCATCGATCCTGACGGGACGGAACCGGCCATGGCACGCAGGTAGTGCCACGCGCCAGCCTTGCACCCTGCGATGGCGCCAGAAAACGGGCGCCACCGGCCATGCCGATGACGCCCGAAGGGGGCTGCCGGGTTGGCCGCGCCGGTCAGGGTGTGCCGGTCACCGTGCATTGCAGGCCAATGACCACCTGGCCACCCACCGGGAAGACAGGCACCACGGCGCCCGATCCCTGCAGCTGGGCGGCGGTCAGCGGCGAGGGGCAGCTCGCGCCGCCGGAACTGCTGCAGGTCGGCGTGGCGCCCGCGCAGTTCAGCCCGGTCACCGCCGGGTCGGTGATCGTGGCCCCGTCGGCCGCGGCCGGGCCGGCATTCGCCGCGGTCAGGGTGTAGGTCACCGTCTGGCCGACCGCCGCGCTCGTCGGGGTGACGGTCTTGGACAGCGAAAGGTCCGCCTGCGCGGTATTGGTGAACGTGCACACGATCGCGTTGCCGGCCGCCGTCGCCGCCGCATCCAGCGTCACCGTGCGGTTGACCAGGTCGGGGGTGGCCGTGCCGCCGGTGCCCATGCCCGTGCAGGTGGCCGCAGTCAGCTGGAAGCCGGCGGAAGGCGCGGCCTCGGTGATCGTGGTGGCCGCGGCGGCATCGGTCAGCGTGTAGGTGGTGCCGGTGGCCGGCGCGCCGGCGGTGGTGGTGGTGATGGCGTGGCTGCCGATACCGTTGCTGCCGCTGAAGTCGAACGTGCCGACACCGCCCAGGCTGACCTTCCTGACGGTCACGGTCGGGGGCGCGTTCGCGGCGGCATTGGTGATGGTGCAGGCGATCTTGTCGTTCGCGGCCGGGGTCACGCTCCAGCCCGGGGCCGTGGTCGAGCCCGTCGAGGTCGGCGTGAATGCCACCCCGTTGCGGGTACAGGCGATGGTGGCCGTATACGCACCGATGGTGGAAACGCTGCCGGAAGCCATCACGTCGCGCAGGTAGTACGTGGTGCCGGTCGCGGCCGGATAGGCGCCGGTGCTGGCCTGCTGGCCGGTACCGGAGCCGGCGGTGGTCGCCGAGCGCACCGTGCCGGCGGCCGTGGTGGTGCCGATCTCGACCGTGAACTGGTCGCTGGAGTTCAACCGCGGCGAGCCGATCACCTTGTTCAGGGTGATGGAGGTGCCGTTGCCGTCCACCGAGCCGTTGCACCCGACCGAGCTGGTCACCAGCGCCGGATCGCGGAAGGCCGAGGACGGGATGATCTCGGTGGTGCCGGCCGGCGTCGTCCAGCGCAGGCGGTTATGGTTGATGCCATTCTGGTTGGTCCAATAGACCCGGATCAAGGCACAGCTATTGGCGTTGGCAGCGGAGAACGTGCCGATGGTCTCGTAGGTGTTCTCGTTGGCCGTCCAAGCCGCCAGGGCGCCCACCGGGATGCCGTAGACCGCGTTGCGGTAATCGGTATTGGAGTACTGGTCGGACAGCTCCACGACCAGGTTGTCGTCGTGCGCCGCCGACAGCGTGTAGGAGCCGGCCTGCGGGAACTGGATCAGCGCGTAGGCGATGCGCCCCTGGGCCTGGTAGAGGCAGGCCTGGCTGGTTGCCCCACCGGAAGTAGTATCGTCACAGAGGGTATCGGCCGCCGCCTGGCGAAAGTCGATATCGGCACTGGTACCGGTGCGCACGGCGTTGGACGGGTCGGCGGTCAGGGCGCGAAACGGCGCCATCGCCCCGCCATTGGGGAAATTGACGAACCTGGGCTTGCCGGCCGGTCCGATGTAGTTGCTGTCGGAAGCAACACCGTAGGTCCCACGGTAATCCTCCCAACGCACCTGCGCCGCCGCCACGCCGGGCAGTAGCACGGAGGCCAGCGTCGCCAGCGCCAGGCCAAGACGGTACAGCCGGCACCGGCCGACGGTGAGATATCGCATTGCCATGAAAGTCCCCACTCAATAGCTGCCCACAAAGTTGATGAACCAACCCTTGTGGTCGTAGTCGAAATCGGTCAGGTCGTCGCTGAACTGGGTGAAGTTGTAGCCCGCACCCAGGCGCAGGTTGGAGGTGATGTCGCGGTCGACGCCCACCATCCAGCCCTGCTTGGTGCCGCCGTCCTTGACATCCAGCCAGCGATACTCGGCCATGGCGTGCCAGTTGAACAGCACTTCGTAGCGTACCTGCGTGGCGGCGAAGTGGGTGGCCGAGTCGAACCACTGGCCCTCCCCGCGCCCGTAGCGCATCTCGCCGCGGCGCAGCGCCAGCTTGCCCGAGGTCTCCCAGCGGTCGTTGATCCGGTACACGCCCTCGAACGACAGCACCTGGGTCTTCTGGTCGTACTGCGCCCCGCCTTCCTGCCCGGTCGTCGCCAGGTCGTAGAGATAGGTGTAGCGGCCGAACAGGCCCCAGCGTGAGCTGTTCCACGGACGGTAGGCGAAGCCGACGTTGCTCTCGATGAACTTGGCGCCGTCGGCGGCGTTGATCTCGTCGCGGGTGCGCGAGTAGTTGAAGCGACCGGCCAGGCGCCAGCTGTCGTTGACCTTGTAGCTGAGGCGGTTGGTCGACACCCACTGGGTACGGCGCTCGGCCCCGGTGTCCTTGCGCCACTCGATCTTGCTCTGCCAGTCGGCGATCGAGGAGGTGCGCCCGCCGCTGAGGCTGACCGCGCGCCGGTGCACCACGCCGCCGTCGGTGTCGGTGAGCTCGCCGTCGGACAGGGTGAAGCCGGTGTTCCAGCCCACGGCCGGATAGAAGTCCATGCCGAAGGTGTGGGCCAGGCCGGATTCCTGGTTCTCCTTCAGGAACTGGCTCTCGTTGTACATGTTGACCTGGTCGGACAGGCGCCAGCGCTGGCCCATCGTCCAGCCGTTGTTGGCCGAGCTGTTGAACAGCGGGTCGTACCAGGTGGTGTCGGTGGAATAGGTGTAGCTGCCGTACAGGCTGTGCTGCGGCGTCAGCCGGTACTCGCTGCTGACCTGGGCGGCATGGCCGCGGTCGCCGTCGGAGACCTCCGCGCCCAGCGTGGACAGGTTGGCGAAGTTGTACTGCGCGCCCAGCGTGTACAGGTCGTTGTCGCGGTAGCGGCCGTGGTCGTCGTCGAGGGTCTTCTGGACCACGCCGTAGGCATCCAGGGAGGTGCCGATGCGGCGGGTGTAGCGCAGCGCGCCGAGCACGCCGGTGGCGTCGCCCGTGGTGCGTTCCTCCTCCACGCGACGCACTTCGGCGGCCAGGGTGTCGGCATCGGTCAGCCGCCACTCGCCGGTGACCTGGGCCTGGGTCAGGCGCTCGTCGCCGCGCTCGGCACGGCTGAAGCGCGCGTAGGTGGTGAAGGTCTCGCCGAAACGGCCGAGCATCTCCGCGCCGTACTCCTCCACGTCCTGGCCCATGTCGTCGCGCGAGACCGAGAAGCCGGCATCCACGTGGCGCCACCAGGCGGCCACGCTGAGGTCGTCGTCGGTCAGGCCCAGCTCCTTGAAGTTGGCCTTGGCCTCCACCGCGTTGGCATCGCCCTTGCGCGGGCCGTCGGCGTTCTGGCGCACGAAGCTCAGGCCGCCGTTGTCGGAGAAGAACACCGGCACCGCGGTGGCCTTGCTCTCGCTGTGCTCGACCTTCAGGTAGGTGCCCTTGCCGGCGCGCAAGGTCAGGTCGGCGGACTTGAGCGAGTAGTCCTCGCCTTCGCGGCCCTCGTCCACCCAGGTCACGCCGACGCCGACGTGGTCGCCGAGCCACTGCTTGGCGCGGATGCCGGCGGTCAGGTTGTTGTTGTCGAAGGTGGTCGGCACCCACTCGTAGTCCACGATCAGGCGCTGCTCGTAGCCGGACAGCGGCGCGTCGCGGGTGATCGAGGGCAGGTTCTCGCGGGTGATCTGCGACAGCGGGCGGGTCAGCAGGATGCGGCCCTGGATGGCGTCGATCTCGTAGTCCACGCCACGCACCAGCGCCACCCGCGTCTGGGTGCGGCCGGTGGTGGTGTCGCGCACTTCCAGCACCACCTCGTCCGAGCCGGACAGGATCTCGGTGTGGCGCAGGTAGTACAGGCTGCCGCCGGTGCCGATGAACTCGCTGTGGCCCGGCGCGCTTTCGGCCTGAGAGCCGAACACGCGCAGCTGGCTGACCGGGTCGCCCCAGGCATTGGCCGCGCGCGAACGCCAGCTCAGCGCGCCGCCGTACAGCGAACGCACGTACTGGCCGTACTCGCTGTCGGTGATGCCGGTGCTGAAGTTGCCCCACAGCGCCTGGTTCTTGTCCCAGTCCACGCGCACGTAGAAGCGACCCTGGGTATCCACGTCGCGCGTGGTGGTCGAATCGTCGCCATAGGTGGGGTAGTACAGGTCCGGGTCGAGGGTGCGGAACACGTCGGTCGGGTCGGCCCGGCTGAAGCCGGAGAACAGCTCGTCCAGCGGCCGGTTCTGGGTGTCGGCCTGGGCGGTGATCAGGTACTTGCCCGACGCCTTGCCCTTGACGTAGAAGGCCAGCCGGCCATCGCTGAGGATGTCGTCGTCGCGCCCGGCGTAGGCCAGGTCCTGGCCCTTGCCGGTGGCCTTGTTCTGGTAGACGGTGACATCGGCCAGGCCGACGCCGAAGAAGTAGCGTCCGCTCACGTCGACCTCGAGCTGCTCGCGCACCACCGGGCCGGTACCGCCCTGCTGTGCCTCGATGTCGAACACGTGCCTGCCGATCGGCTCCATGTACTCGGCGACGAACTTGCGCTCCAGGTCCACCGGGTAGGACTCGCCGTTGATCCTGAGCCCGTAGCCGTCGGGGATGTTGCGGCCGGTGATGCGGATGCGCGAGCCGTAGACCGGGATGTTCTGCAGGCGCAGCCCGTTGCCCGAGAACGCGTCGGCGATCAGCGACTGGGTGGTGGCGTCCTCGCTGCTGAGCGCGGTGCCCAGGGACTTTTCCACGCTGTCGCGCAGCTGTTCGGTGCCGCGCTTGGCCTGCGCCGGGGTGACCAGCTGGACGCTGCGGCTGTAGGTCTCGTCGTAGTTGCCGCCGGCGTCGTAGGCGCGCAGCACGTAGACCAGCTCGTCGCCGGTGCGCAGGCGCAGGTTGGACTGCAGCGCGCCGTCCCACTTGTAGTCGGTGACCGAGTCGGCCGGCAGCCGCATCGTGGCCACCGGCGAGACCAGGTCGGCATCGCTGGAGCGGTAGACCGACAGCTCGTAGTGGTCGATGAACGCCGCGTAGTTGCTGCGCACGTAGAACTGCAGCGGCTCGACGATGCGGGTGCCGTCGAAGGCCACCATCGACGGACCGCTGATGGTCAGTTCCGGCGTGCCCAGGTCGGGGTCCTCGGTCGCCCAGATCACGCCGCCGCCGGGCAGCTGGATCTGGAACTTGCCGGTGGCCACCGCCTTGCCCGGTGCATCCAGGGCGACGCTGACGCGCCGGTCCGGCTGCAGCGCGGCCGAGCCGGAGGCGGCGGACGTGCCGTGGGTGACCGGCTCGTCGTAGCTGCGCGTGCGCAGCTGGAACAGCAGGCTGCCGTCGTCGGTACGGCAGGCATCGTCCTGGCACTTCACCTCGGCCGTGGCGGCATCGGCTGCGGCGGGCGCCGCGGGCGACTGCGCCTGGGCGGAGGCCACGACACCGTAGAGGACGCCGAGCAGGGCGCTATCGAGCAGTTTCTTCTTCATCGGTCGGCCTCCTCACTTGTCCCCAAGGCCGACAGGAACCGTCGGATCACTACTGGATTGCACACGCACTTTCCCCCTGACTTCCGGGCTCAGCCGCCCGCGAAGCGCTTCGTAGACCGCATTGGCGCGCCGCAGCCCGAGACGGGCGTTGTAGTCGTGCGAGCCCCTGACATCGGTATGGCCGACGATGGACACCACCCCGCCGCCCATGGCTTCCAGGCGTCTGGCCACCTGGTCCAGCAGGCCGTCGAACTCGGGCCGGATGGCGGCCTTGTCGGTGTCGAACAGCACCGTCCCCAGCAGCAGGCCGCTGGCGTCCTCGCCGGCGACCAGCGAATGCGGGTCGCGCACGTCGGTGCGCAGCGTGACCGCCAGGCCGGCGGCCGCCTCCGGCGTGACCTTCTTCATCAGGACGTCGCGGACCGCGCCGGCGCGGGCGAGCGCCAGGGCCTGGCTGTCGCCGTCGGCGGCGATCACCACCTCGCCCCCGCGGTAGCGCTCGACCTGGTCGGCCATCGCCTGGATCGCCGGCAGGTAGGTCTCGCCGACCTCGGCGCTGCCCGGGGCGAAGATCACCTGGCCCAGCTCCAGTTCCACCTGCTGGCGGCCGCCCTCCAGGCGCACCACCGGCAGCCGCACGCCGAAGTCGAAGCGGACCGGCAGGCCGGGGGTGATCCGGCGCACCAGCGGGTTGGGCGTGGTGAACGTCGCACCCTTGGGCAACGTGGCCGGATCCACCTTCAGGATGAAGTTGCGGCCATGGCCCCAGTCGCCGCCGGAAATGTCGGCGACATGGAAGCGCCCGAACTGGTCGGTCTCCATCAGCAGGCCTTCGACCGAGGCCACGCGCACGCCCGGGATGCCGCGCTCGTCGATGCCGTCGTTGGTGACCACGTAGTCCACCACGTAGCCGGCTTCCGAGCGCGACACGCGCCGCTCCACCTTGGGATCGGCCGCGGTCAGGCCGCGCGCCGCATCGCCGCTGCGCTCCACCCGGGTGTTGCCCGCCGCATCCATGTGCACGGTCACGCCCTGGCGGCTGGTCAGCACGAAGTCGTCGGTGAACGCCAGCTCGCGCAGCGTCTGCCGGATCACCACCGCGTGGGCGGCGGCCGGGTCGGCCTCGGACTGGCGTCCGGCGACCGGGCCGATCTTGATCCCGTGCAGCATCGGCGAGCTGGCGTCGGCTTCCGGCTGCGGGCCGCGGCCGCGATCCACCGTGGTGGAATTGGCCACGTAGGCCTCCGGCGCGAAGCCGCCCTGCACCTGCACGCCGGTCATCTCGGCGCTGTCCTGCCAGCCGTCGCCGTCGCGATCGTCGAACACCGTGCCGAAGATCAGACTGTCGTCGAGCAGCGGGTCGCGGTCCAGGGTGACCTGGGCGGTGGCGACGTTGGAGACGGTATTGCCCGAGCTGTCGGTCGCCAGGGCCTGGTTGACGTGCACGCCCGCGCTCACGCCGGCACCCACGCGCAGCAGGTACACGATCGTCGCCGAACGCCCGACCGGGATGTCGATGCCGCCGATGCGCAGCGGGGTCTGGCTGGACGCCAGGGTGAAGGCACCGTCGCTGTCGGCCACCGACATCGAGCCGGACACGTAGGTGAAGCCCTGCGCCGGCGTGTCGATCACCGTGGCGTCGACCACGTTGGTGTCGCCCACGTTCTCCACGGTCAGGGTGTAGCGCACCAGGTCGCCGATCTTGACCGTGCTGCTGCCGGCGGTCTTAGTGATGCGCAGGGCCGCGCTGTCGGCCACCGTGTGGTCGGTCGAGCAGGTCTGGCAGGTCGGGTCCGGCACGCCGGGCACCGTGCTGCCGGAATAGGCCGGCACCACCACGTTGTCGATGTGGCCCACGGCGTCGGCATTGACCGTGGCCTGGTAGGTGAAGGCATAGCGGCCCGGGGCACTGCCGGCAGGCAGCGTGCACACCAGGCCCGCGCCCGAGCTGGCACAGCCGGCGGGCAGCGCGGTCACGGTCAGGCCCGTGCTCGGCGTATCGGTCAGCACCACCGGGCTCAGCGTGGCCGCATTGCCCACGTCCACCGTCAGCGTGTAGTCGATCACATCGCCGACGTGGACCTCGGCACCGGTCCCCGGATTGGAGGCCTTGCCCACGCTCACCACCGGCTTGTTGACCGGGTGCTCGGTCGCGCACGTCGTGCAGGTCGGGTCCGTGCCCGGCACCGCGCCGCCCGTGGCCACCACCTGGTTCTTCACCGAGGTGGTCGCATCGGCCGTCACCGTCGCCGTGTAGCTCACCGTGTACTCGCCCACGGCCTTGCCCGCCGCCAGCGTGCAGCTCAGCGGGTTGGCCGCCGTGCAGGTGAAGTCCGGCGCCGTCACCGTGCCCAGGCTCAGGCCCGTGCCCAGCGTGTCCGTCACCACCACCGCGCTCAGCGTCGGCGCATTGCTCACCTTCACCTTCAGCGTGTAGGTCAGCTGCTCGCCCACCGTCACCGCCGTGCCCGAGGCCGGGTTCGCGCTCTTGCTCACTTCCACCGTCGGCTTGGCCACCGGATGGCTGGTGTCGCAGCTGCCCGACGCATCGCAGGCCGGCAGCGGGTTCGACGGATCGGCCGGGTCGTTGCCGCCCGTGGCGGTCACCGCGTTGCCCACCGTCGCCCCGGCCGCCTCGGTCACCTTGGCGGTGTAGCTCAGCGTGTAGCTGCCCGCCGCGGTGCCTGCCGGCAGCGTGAACGTCAGCGGGTTGCCGCCGGTCGCCGCCGTGAACGCGCCGGCCGAGGTCACCGCCTCGAACTGCAGGCCCGCACCCAGCGTGTCGGTCAGCACCACCGGGCTCAGCGTGGCCGCGTTGGCCACCGTCACCTTCAGCGTGTAGGTGATCGCGTCACCCACGTGCACCGCCGTGCCCGTCGCCGGGTTGGCGCTCTTGCTGTAGGTCACCGCCGGCTTGTTGACCGGGTGCTCGGTCGAGCACATCGTGCAGGTCGGGTCCGTGCCCGGCACCGTACCGCCCGTGGCCACCACCTGGTTCTTCACCGAGGTCGTCGCATCGGCCGTCACCGTCGCCGTGTAGCTCACCGTGTACTCGCCCACGGCCTTGCCCGCCGCCAGCGTGCAGCTCAGCGGGTTGGCCGCCGTGCAGGTGAAGTCCGGCGCCGTCACCGTGCCCAGGCTCAGGCCCGTGCCCAGCGTGTCCGTCACCACCACCGCGCTCAGCGTCGGCGCATTGCTCACCTTCACCTTCAGCGTGTAGGTCAGCTGCTCGCCCACCGTCACCGCCGTGCCCGAGGCCGGGTTCGCGCTCTTGCTCACTTCCACCGTCGGCTTGGCCACCGGATGGCTGGTGTCGCAGCTGCCCGACGCATCGCAGGCCGGCAGCGGGTTCGACGGATCGGCCGGGTCGTTGCCGCCCGTGGCGGTCACCGCGTTGCCCACCGTCGCCCCGGCCGCCTCGGTCACCTTGGCGGTGTAGCTCAGCGTGTAGCTGCCCGCCGCGGTACCCGCCGGCAGCGTGAACGTCAGCGGGTTGCCGCCGGTCGCCGCCGTGAACGCGCCGGCCGAGGTCACCGCCTCGAACTGCAGGCCCGCACCCAGCGTGTCGGTCAGCACCACCGGGCTCAGCGTGGCCGCGTTGGCCACCGTCACCTTCAGCGTGTAGGTGATCGCGTCACCCACGTGCACCGCCGTGCCCGTCGCCGGGTTGGCGCTCTTGCTGTAGGTCACCGCCGGCCCGACCGTGACGCTGGCCTGGCCTTCGTTGTTGCCCATCTGGGGGTCGACCACCCCGCTTGGCGGGGCGACAGAGGCCCTGTTGACGATCGTCGTGGCCGCCATCGCGGGCGTCGCGCAGGCGCCCGCAGCCACGAAAAGGCCCAAAGCCAAGGCCTTGAAGAAATTCCAATTGTCCCCGAACACGGCGTTCCCCTGTCTTCGGCGGTCTGGCCGCCGTCCCCGTTGCGCCGCCCCGAATCCCCCTGGGGATCCCGTGGAACAGCTGCAACCGCAAGCGTGATCTCTTGCAATCCGTCACACACGAACTGCAATGCCCATTACAAATTGGGCGGGGATGTTAGACGTGGTTCACAAAAATTTCCACACTTGCCTGCGCCGGGGCCGTACCCGAGGCACGCAGCCGCACCCGCCATCGGCCCGAAAAGCCAATGCTGGCAAGGCTTTAGGGCGCTCCCAAGGCTCCCGTTCGCGCCCTGCCGGCGCGATGGCAGCGACTGCCCGAAGCCACAAAATGTGCCCCGGGCACCACCGGGTGACACGCTTCGCCATACGTCGTGACACGCGCACGGCGGCCGCGCACCGGCACCGCCGGCGCTCGCTGCATGGAGAAGGGGAAGAGGGGCCGGCCGCAGGTCGCGGGCCGGCCAGGGATCAGCGCGCGGTGGCGCTGCGCGGCAAGGCCGCAAGCACCGCGGCGGCCTCGGCGAGGAAGGCTTCCACGGCCGCGGCCGGCGTGGCCCAGGAGGTCACCAGGCGGATCGCCACGCGGCCGTCGTCGCACGCCTGCCAGCGCTCGAACGCGTAGTGCACCTCCAGCGCCGCGACCGTGGCGGCCGGCAACAGCGGGAAGATCTGGTTGGTCGGCGAATCCACCAGGAACCCGACACCGAGCGCGGCCAGGCCGTCGCGCAGGCGCATCGCCATCGCATCGGCATGCGCGGCCAGCTCCAGCAGCAGCGGCGTGCCCGACGCGCCCGGCTCGAACAGCGCGGCGAACTGCGCGCCCAGCACCATGCCCTTGGCCAACAGCGCGCCGCGCTGCTTGATCAGGTAGCGCAGGTCGGGCTTGAGCGCCTCGTTCACCACCACCAGCGCCTCGCCGACCAGCGCGCCGTTCTTGGTGCCGCCGATGTAGAACGCGTCGGCCAGCGCGGCCAGTTCCGGCAGCGACAGGTCGTTGCCGGCGGCGGCCAGCGCCGCACCCAGGCGCGCGCCGTCCACGTACAGCAACAGGCCGTGATCGCGGCAGAACGCCGCCAGCGCGGCCAGCTCGGCGCGCGAGTAGACCGTGCCCAGCTCGGTGCTCTGCGAGACGTACACCAGGCGCGGCTGCACCAGGTGCTCGCTGGCGTGCTCGGCCAGCACCGGCGCGATCGCCGCCGGGGTCAGCTTGCCGTCCGTGGCCGGCACCGTCACCACCTTGTGGCCGGTGGCCTCGATGGCGCCGGTCTCGTGGGTGGCGATATGGCCGGTGGCCGCGGCGATGGCGGCCTGGTGCGGGCGCAGGAACGCGGCCAGCGCCACCAGGTTGGTCTGGGTGCCGCCGACCAGCAGGTGCACGTCGGCGGCCGGTTGCGCGCAGGCCTGGCGGATCAGCTGTGCCGCCCGTTCGGTGTGCACGTCGCGTCCGTAGCCGCGGTTCTGGTGGCTGCCGGCCTCGGCGATGGCCTGCAGCAGGCGCGGGTGCGCGCCCTCGCTGTAGTCGTTGCGGAAGCCGTGCTTGAACGCGCGCGGAGTGCTGTCGTACATGGTGCTCAGAGTCCCTTGGCCGCCTGCGCCACGGCGCGGAACAGCGCGCGGCCCTTGTTCATGGTCTCCTTCCATTCCAGGTCCGGGTCGGAGTCGTAGACCACGCCGCCGCCGGCCTGCACGTACAGGTGGCCGTCCTGGATGACGGCGGTGCGGATGGCGATGGCGGTATCGGCATCGCCGTGCCAGCCGATGTAGCCGACCGCGCCGGAATAGACGTTGCGCTTGACCGGCTCCAGCTCGCGGATGATCTCCAGCGCGCGCACCTTGGGCGCGCCGGACACGGTGCCGGCCGGGAAGGTGGCGCGCAGCACGTCCATGTAGCTCAGCCCGGCCTTCAGCGTGCCGGTGACCTCGCTGACGATGTGCATGACGTGGCTGTAGCGCTCGATCACGAACGAGGCGGTGACCTGCACCGTGCCCGGCTCGGCGACCCGGCCGACGTCGTTGCGGCCCAGGTCGATCAGCATCACGTGCTCGGCGCGCTCCTTCGGGTCGGCCAGCAGCTCGGCCTCCAGCGCCTTGTCCTCCTCCGCCGTGCTGCCGCGGCGGCGGGTGCCGGCGATCGGCCGCACCGTCACCGTGCCGCCCTGCAGGCGCGCCAGGATTTCCGGCGAGGAACCGACCACCTGGGTGCCGCCGACGTCGATGAAGTACATGTACGGCGACGGGTTGAGCGCGCGCAGCGCCCGGTACACGTCCACCGGGCGGGCGCGGAACGGCACCCGCAGGCGCTGGCTGGGCACCACCTGGAAGATGTCGCCGGCGCGGATGTGCTCCTGCGCGCGGCGCACCACGTCGTGGTACTGCTCGCGGCTGAAGGAGGAGCGGAAATCGGCCTCGTCGATGGCCTCGGCCGACTGCGTCTGCGGGTAGCCGGCCCCGGCCTGGCGCAGGCGGTGGGCGAGTTCGTCCAGGCGGCGGTTGGCGCGCACCCAGGCCTGCGGCTGCGCCGGGTCGGCGTGCACGATCAGGTACAGCCGGCCCTTGAGGTTGTCGAACACCGCCAGTTCCTCGGACAGCATCAGCAGGATGTCCGGGGTGCCCAGTTCGTCGGGGGCGTCGCTGTGGCCCAGCCGCGGCTCGATGTACTCCACGCACTCGAAGCCGAACCAGCCCACCAGGCCGCCGGCGAAGCCCGGGAGATCCTCGATGCGCGGCACCGACCAGGCCGCGCGCAGGCGCTCGACCTCGGCCAGCGGATCGTCGACGTGGCGGCTGTCGGTGACCTCGCCGTAGTCCAGGGTCTGCAGGGTGTGGCCGCGGAAGGCGTACACGCGCCGCGCCGGCAGGCCGATGATCGAATAGCGGCCGAAGCGCTCGCCGCCCTCGACCGACTCGAACAGGTAGGTGTAGGGGCCGTCGGCGAGCTTCAGATAGACCGAAAGCGGCGTGTCCAGGTCGGACAGCACTTCGCGGACGACGGGGATGCGGTTGTGGCCTTCAGCGGCCTGCTGCTGGAACTGCTCGGGCGTGATCAAGGCGATATTCCTTCCGGGGACTTCCCGTGCGGGAAGAAGTGGCGGCACGGACGACGGCGACGGGCCGCCATCGCCACGCGCGGCAAGCGGAAGGAAAGGAGCGCGGGGTCGTCAGCGCGGACACCGTTTTACTGTACCGCAACATGGCCCGGATCGCAGCGGGATCAGGCCGCGGCGGCGGCCAGCAGCGGGCAGTCGGGCGGCAGGTGCATGCGCACCCGGCCGGGGTCGCAGGCGACCTCGAAATGCCGCGCGGCGAGCGGTTCGCCGTCGAGGTTGAGGGTCAGCGCCTGCGGCGCGTCCACCGCCAGCGCCGCCAGCGCCACGCGCACGGCGGCGTGTTCCAGCGCGGCCTGCTGGCCGTCGGCGACCAGCTTGCCCAGGGTGCCGACCACGTCCTGCAGGTCCGGGATGACCGTCAGTGCGATCTCGCCGTCATCGATGCACGCCTGCGGGCACAGCACCTGGCCGCCGCCGGCCTGGCGCCCGTTGCCGATGCCCAGGGCGACGAAGCCGCCGTCCCAGGCGAAATCCTCGCCGTGGAGGCGGGCCTGGATCGGCTCGATGCGGCCCAGCCGGGTCAGCCCGGTGAGGAAGTAGGCGAAGCCGCCCAGCGCCTTCTTCAGGCGCTCGTCGGTGTCGCGGGTGACCTCGGTGCCGAAGCCGCCGCTGACCATGTTGATGCACCAGCGCGTGTGCCCGTCGCCGCGCACGCGCAGCAGGTCGATGGCCACGGCCGGCGCCGCCTCGACCAGCGCCAGCGCCTCGGCCGGCGCGACCGGCAGTTGCGCGGCGGCGGCGAAGTCGTTGGCGGTGCCCAGCGGCAGCACGCCCAGCGTCGGCAACGCCTCGGCGCGCTCCTCGCGCCGCGCCATCGCCCCGGCGACCGCTCCGAGGGTGCCGTCGCCACCGCCGGCGATGATCGTGTCGGCCGCCGCGGCCACCGCCTCGTCCACCCAGCGCGCCTCGTCCCCCGCTTCCCAGGTCACCCGCACCTGCAGGTCCACCCCGCGTTGGCGCAGTGCGTGCACGGCGGCGCGCACGCCCGGGTTGCCGGCGGCCTTGCCGTTGAGGATCAGGAACCAGCGCGGGCACGACATGGACGATCTCCGTGGGGAAGCGGCGCGCACGGTAGCACCGGCGCCGCCGGGTGGCCGTGAACCGCTGTCATCGTGCCGTCATCGTCGGCCCGGAACATGGAAGGCCATAGCAGGGACGACGGGCGGAGGCAGGATAAGCCTCCATTTGAATTTCCGGCCCCGCGTCTCCCCGGCGCGGGGTCGTCTTTTTTTCGCCGTCCCCGATCGGGGACGGTCCGCGCCGGCCGCATGCATTCTCCGGCAACGGCCCGAGGCCGGCCCGACCCGGGCGGGAGCGCGGTTCCAGGCAGCGGGACCGGGAACGCGTGCCGAAGCGTCACCATGGCGGGCCACCGCGTCGGCGCCGTCGCACCGGCCGCCTGGCCTGGCCCGCACCGGCATCGCCCGGCGCGGGTACCGAAGCGATGGCGCCAAGGCAGGATGATCGGACCCACGCATCCGCGGACCGGCCCTGTCCGGTGCCGGAATGGACCGGAACGGGATGTGCCGCGCCGGCGCCCGGCCGGGCGGTGCGAGGCGCGCCGCTCAGCGCGGCGGCAGGAACTGCAGGAACGCCGGGGCATGCACGGCCACGCGCTGCACCGTCGGGCCGAGCAGGCCGGTGGCCGGATCGCGCTGGACCACGACGATGGCGTCGGCCCCCTGCACCGCGATCAGCAGGAACCGGCCATCGGGGCTGAAGGTGAATTCACGCGCATTGGCGCCGTCGGTATCGCGTGCCTGCAGCCGGGTCAGGTGGCCGTCGTCCGGATCGACCGCGAACACCACGATGCGGTTGTCCTCGCCGCGATTGACCACGTAGAGGAAGCGCCCGTCCGCGGACAGGTGCAGGGCGCCGGCACCGTCGGTGCCGGCGAAACCGGCCGCGTGCAGGTCGTGGATCGCGCCCAGCGCCAGCCGCCCGTCGCGCAGGTCCAGTTCGGCCACCTGGCCGCGCATTTCCAGGGTCAGCCAGGCGCGGCGCCCGTCCGCGGAGAAGGCCAGGTGGCGTGGCCCGCTGCCCGGCGGCAGGGCCAGGAACGGCGGATCGGCCGGCACCAGCGGGTGCTCGGGGTGGTCGGCCGGCGCGTAGCGATAACGGTAGAGGCGATCGCCGCCGAGATCGGCGACCAGCACGTAGCGGCCGTCCGGGGTGAGCGCGGCGGCGTGGACGTGGCTGGAGGCCTGGCGTTGCGGGTCCACCGCGCTGGCCTGGTAGGCGGCCACCTGCGTCACCGGCCGCAGCCGGCCGTGCGCGTCCAGCGGCACCACCGCCAGCAGGCCGCCGGGATGGGCCTGGACCGAGTAGTTGGCCACGAACAGGTAGCGGCCGTCGGGCGCCAGCGACGCATGGGTGGGATGGTCCGACAGCGAGGCGACGCTCTCGCGCACGACCAGGCGATGGCGCGCGTCCAGCTCCAGGCGGCTGACCCGGCCGACCGGATCGGCATCGCCCGCGCCGTTCTCGTTGACCGCGTAGACGTTGCGCCCGTCCGGCGCCACCACCAGCCACGAGGGATTGCGCGCGGCCACCGCCTGCGCCGGCGTGGCCGACAACCGCCCGCGGGCGGCATCGAAGCGATACACGTAGATGCCCGGCGCGGCGGCGTCGGCCGTGGTGTAGGCGCCGACCAGCAGGTCCAGCGGGGCGGCGGCGGCCGGCATCGAGGTGAGGGCGGACATCAGCAGGAAACGCAGCATGGGGGCGGCCTCCGCGGCGCGACCGGCGGGATGGAAGGCCGATTATCCATCGCCCGGGCACGCGGCCAGCGGGAAGCCGGTCGCCCAGTCGCGGCACCGGGCACGGCCGCGCGCAGGGGCATGCTCTCGGCACCTCGCCGGGATGCCGCGCTCAACCGGCGGCGAAATCGTGCAGTGCCTGGCCGTCGAGGCGGAACACGGTCCATTCGTCCATCGGCCGGGCGCCCACCTGCCGGTAGAAGGCGATGGCCGGCGCGTTCCAGTCCAGCACCGACCATTCGAAGCGGCCGCAGCCCTCGGCCACGGCCTGGCGCGCCAGCGCGCGCAGCAGCGCCAGGCCGGCGCCGCGGCCGCGCGCGGACTCGCGCACGAACAGGTCCTCCAGGTAGAGGCCCGGCCGCCCGGTCCAGGTGGAGAAGTTGTGGAAGTACAGCGCCAGCCCGACCACCTCGCCGTCGAGCTCGCACACCAGCGCATGGGCGACGTGGCCGGGATCGAACAGCGCCGCGTGCAGCTGGGCGTCGCTGGCGCGGGCGGCCTCGGGCTCGCGCTCGTAGGCCGCCAGTTCGCGGACCAGCGCGCCGATCACCGCCACGTCGTCCGGGACCGCCGCGCGTACCTGCGGATCGCTCATCGCACCGCCTCCGCCACCGCCGCCCGCATCCCGGCGATGGTGGCCGCGTAGGCCTGGCGGGTGCGCGGCTCGCGGAAGATCGCCGAGCCGGCGACGAAGGTGTCCGCGCCGGCGGCGGCGACCGCGCCGATGTTGTCCACCTTGATGCCGCCGTCCACTTCCAGCCGCACCGCGCGGCCGCTGGCGTCGATCCGGCGCCGCACCTGGCGCAGCTTGTCCAGCGTGGAGGGGATGAAGCTCTGGCCGCCGAAGCCGGGATTGACCGACATCAGCATCACCAGGTCCAGGTCCTCGAGCACCCAGTCGAGCACGTCCACCGGCGTGGCCGGGTTGAGCACCAGCCCGGCCTGGCAGCCCTGGGCGCGGATCAGCTGGATGGTGCGGTGCACGTGGCGGCTGGCCTCGGGATGGAAGCTGATGGTGCTGGCGCCGGCGGCGGCGAAATCCGGCACCAGGCGGTCCACCGGCTCGACCATCAGGTGCACGTCGATCGGCGCGGTGACGCCGTGGCCGCGCAGCGCCTGGCACACCATCGGGCCGATGGTCAGGTTGGGCACGTAGTGGTTGTCCATCACGTCGAAGTGGACCCAGTCGGCACCGGCGGCGAGGACGTTGTCGACCTCCTCGCCGAGGCGGGCGAAATCGGCCGAGAGGATGGACGGGGCGATGATGCAGTCGGACATGGAGGACCTCGGGAAATCAGCGGGAACGGCGCCCGGACTTGATGCGCGAGTAGGCGGCGTTGATCTCGCGCGCGCGGCGCTCGGCCAGCTCGCGCAGTTCCGGAGCGGCCTGGGCGACGCGGTCGGGGTGGTACTGCGACATCAGCCGCCGGTAGGCGCGATCGACCTGCTCGTCGCTGGCCTGCCGGTCCAGGCCGAGCGTGCGGTAGGGATCGGGCGCCGCCTCGGGGCGGCGGAACCAGCCGGCGTCGTAGGCGTGGCCCAGCAGCAGGCCGAGGGCGGCGCCGAACAGGGGGCTGGCGCGCAGCAGCAGCACACCGGCGACGAGACCGAGCAGCTTTCCGTACCAGCGCATCGGGCGGTATCCGGCGGAGCGTGACGTGGGCGGCCATTCTACCGTCACAGCGCCGGTCCGCCGCCGTACACTAGGCGGCCCGCCGGTTCCGCGGGCCCCCGGGTCCCGGACGGCGTCCATGCCAGTCAAGGAGTGCCCGTGTCGACCCCGCCGTTGCGCCCGTACCTGCTGGAAGCGGATCTCCCCGGTCTGCCGCTGCGTCACCGTGGCAAGGTCCGCGATGTCTTCGAACTCCCCCGCGAACGCCTGCCCGCGGGCACCCCGCCCGGCGACTACCTGCTGATGGTGGCCACCGACCGGCTCTCCGCCTTCGACGTGGTGCTGCCCGACCCGATCCCGGGCAAGGGCGAGATGCTGTGCCAGATCTCCAACTTCTGGTTCGGCAAGACCGCGCACCTGATGCCCAACCACCTCACCGGCATCGACGTGGCCAGCGTGCTGCCGGCCGGCGTGGACCCGACGCCGTACCTGAAGCGCTCGGTGGTCACCCGCAAGCTCAAGCCGGTGCCGGTGGAGGCGATCGCCCGCGGGTATCTGATCGGCAGCGGCTGGAAGGACTACCAGCGCACCGGCAAGGTCGGCGGCATCGTCCTGCCCGACGGCCTGCGCCAGGCCGAGAAGCTGCCCGAGCCGATCTTCACCCCGTCCACCAAGGCGGCGGTGGGCGACCACGACGAGAACATCGATTTCGACGCGATGGTGCGGCTGGTCGGCGGCGAGCTGGCCGAGCGGGTGCGCGATGCGACCTTGCGCATCTACCAGTACGCCGCCGAGTACGCCGCCGGGCGCGGCATCCTGCTGGCCGACACCAAGTTCGAGTTCGGTACCGACGCCAACGGCCGCCTGTACATCATGGACGAGATGCTCACCCCGGATTCCTCGCGCTACTGGCCGGCCGACCAGTACCAGGTCGGCATCAGCCCGCCGAGCTACGACAAGCAGTTCGTGCGCGACTACCTGGAGACGCTGGACTGGGACAAGACCGCGCCCGGGCCGAAGTTGCCGGCCGAGGTGATCGAGCGCACCCGCGCCAAGTACGCCGAGGCATTGCAGCGGCTGGCGGGCATCTCGGTGGACTGAGTCCCCGCCCGGCTCGAGCGAGGGCAACCTGCCGCGACGCAATCCCCTCGACCCGGGTGGCGACGTCCGGGTCCCTTCCCTTGCGCGCGCAGCGCGTAGGGGAAGGGTGCTTCTGGCTGGAACCTACCTCCTCCCAACCTCCCCCTGCCTCGCAAGGGGAGAGGCTTTGGGCAAACAGTCGAGTCGCGGGCATCGCGTACTTCCATTGCCAACGCCGTGCGGGCCGCGCCGGATAACGCGCTTCTAATCGCGGCGACATACGTTCGCACATCCGCCATGCCCGGGACGACGGCTTGTACGACGTACTTCCGGAGCCCACCGGTGTTCGTGCCGGACCGCCCCCGCCAGGGGCGACCGGGCGCGCACCGACAACCGGGGAGGAATGGCCCGGAAAGCATTCGTCGCGATGCTGGTGCTCGTCCTGCATCTGTTCGCATTGCACTGGCTTCTGCAGCATCCGCGCCTGCCTTCCGCGGCCGCCGACCCGGCCCTGCGTTTCGAGCTGCGGCGGCTGCAACCGCAGCCCCGGGAAATCGCCATTGCCGCGCCGACAGCCGCTGCACCGGCAAGCGGGCCGGCGCACGCAACGGCACGGACCGCCACGCCCGCGGCATCCCCGGCCCGGCCTGCGGATGAGGTGGCATCCGGGCCGGCCGGCGAACACCGTCCCCATGGCCAGTCCGCCGCGCTCGATCTGTCGATTCCCGCGGACGTCGCCGCCGGCGAACCCGTCCAGGCGCGCAAGCTGTGGGAGCGGCCGCCACCGATCGAACATCGTTCCACCCGCTTCGACCGCGCCTGGATGCCCGACGGCGGCCCGGTCCAGCAGACCTGGGCGTTCCGCTCGAAGCTCGCCGCCTTCCTGCTCGGCGCGACCGGCGCGCTCGATCTTCCCTGCTCCGAAGAGGAACGGCGGCAGCTGGCCGAACGCCGCGCCGGCCGGCAATACCCGGGCCAGGACCCGCCCGGCGGTCCCGGCCGGCATTGACCCGTGCCGCGGCCGGGTTGGCGCTATGCTGGCCTGCCGATTCCTGGGAGGGAACGATGAACGCCAGTCCCGCCGCGCGGCCGCTCGAGCGCTACTTCGCCAGCTACTCCGACGACCACCGCAATCCGGTGAACCAGGCCATCCACGTGGTCGCGGTGCCGGCCATCCTGTGGTCGGTGGTGGCGCTGCTGTGGTGCATCCCGGTGTTCGGCACCTGGTTCACCTCCGGGGTGTGGGCCGCGTTCGCCATGTTCGTGGCCTGGACCTTCTACAACCGCCTCTCGCGCCCGCTCGGCTACGGCATGCTCGCGTTCTTCTTCTTCTCGGCCTGCCTGTGCCGGCTGCTGGAGGCGCACATCGGCATCGGCGGCGTGGCGATGCTGGGCGCCGGCGTGTTCGTGGCGGCCTGGATCGCGCAGTTCCTCGGCCACCACCTGGAGGGAAGGCGGCCGAGCTTCCTCACCGACCTGACCTACCTGCTGATCGGCCCGGCCTGGGTGCTGGCCAAGGCCTACCGGGCGCTGGGCTGGCGCTACTAGCGCGGCGCGGGGCTCGCGTGTCGGGCGCCCGGGACCGGCCGGCACGCGGCCACGTCCCGACCGACCGGCCGCGCCTGGCCTGTATCCGCCAAGATCCACCGGCGAGTGGCACACGACACGGGGCACCGGCCACGGTGCCGGGGATCCGGGCCGTGGCCGCGGACCGGAGCCTTCACTGTTGCGCTTCCCGTTGTCCCTCCCGCGCGACGGGCGCCACGGAGACGGCGCCTGCGCGATCGCGGCCGGCGCTTCCCGCCGGCGGACCCGCCGCCGCCCGTGGCCGGGCCGCAAGGGCCGGGCGGCCTCATCCTCCTCCGGTCGTACCGGCACGCGGCACCGCGTCGGCGGCGACGAAGGCGCGCGGGGCATAGCCGAAGTCGGTGCGGGCCGGCGCCAGGTCGAACACCAGGTCCTGGCGCATCCGCGCCAGTGCCGCCCGGTTGAGGCCGCGCAGGCGGCCGCCGGCATGGGCGCCCGCCAGCAGCAGCGCGAACAGCGCGTCGGGCAGCAGGTGCAGCCGCGCCGGCGGCGCCAGGCCGTCCAGCACCCGCGCCACCATCTCGCGGTAGGCCAGCACCTCGCCACCGCCGAGTTCATAGCGGCGCCCGCCGGTGACGGGCGCATCGAGCACCGCCAGCGCCGCCCGCGCCAGGTCCTGCACGTGCACCGGCTGGCGCCGCCCGGTGGCCGAGCGCGGCAGCGCGAAATGCCCGGTGCGCCTCGCCAGCGCCGCGATCGCCGCCAGGGTGCGGTCGCGGCCGGCACCGTACACCAGCGTGGGCCGCAGCACCGTGGCCGCCGCACCGCGCCCGCCGGCCACGCGCAGCACGGTGGCCTCGGCCTCGCCCAGGCGCGCGGCCACGTCGCGCTCGCCGGCATCGGCCGAGCCGGCCTTGACCGTCACGCTGGTGGAGCCGAACGCCACCACCCGCGCCGTGCCGGTGGCCGCCCGCGCGTACCAGCGCGCGAAGTGATCCAGCGGGCCGCAGCTGAAGATCGCATCGAACCGCCCCGGCGGTGCCGGCAACGTGGCCAGGTCGCCGGCCAGCCAGTCCAGGCCCGGCAGGGCGGTCCGCGGGTGCCGCGACACCGCGGCCACCGACCAGCCGCCGGCCAGCAGCTCGCCGACCAGCGGCATGCCGATCTGGCCACTGCCGCCGAACACCAGCGCGCGGCGATTGGAAGGCGGGGGCGACGGGCGGTCCATCGCCGCAGCATAGGCGAGCCGGCGGCGCGCGTGAGCGGGCCGCTCAGGAAACGACTGCTAGACTGGCCGCCACTGCTCGCAGATCAACGGATCTCCTGCATGTCCCCACTCGATCTCCTGCTGGCGTTGCCGTTCCTGGCGGCGCTGCTCGTGGCCCTCGCCCATCGCCTGCCGCGCACGGCCTGTGCGTGGCTGGCCGCGCTCGCGCCGCTGGGCGGGCTGGCGCTGCTGGCCGCGCTCACCCCGCAGGTGCTGGCCGGCGCGGTGCCGCGCAGCAGCCATGCCTGGGTGCCGCAGATTGGCCTGGCATTCACGTTGCGCCTGGACGGGCTGGCGTGGATGTTCGCCGGCCTGGTGCTGGCGATCGGTGCGCTGGTGGTGCTGTACGCGCGCTACTACCTGGCCGCGCGCGATTCGATGTCGCGCTTCTACGCCTACCTGCTGCTGTTCATGGGCGCGATGCTCGGCGTGGTGCTGGCCGGCAACCTGCTGCTGATGGTGGTGTTCTGGGAGCTGACCAGCCTCAGCTCGTTCCTGCTGATCGGGTTCTGGACGCATCGCCGCGACGCGCGCGAGGGCGCGCGCATGGCGCTGGTGATCACCGGCGCCGGCGGCCTGGCGCTGCTCGGCGGGGTATTGCTGATCGGCCGCATCGTCGGCAGCTACGAGCTGGGCGCGGTGCTGGCCGCCGGCGATGCGATCCGCGCCAGTGCGCTGTACCCGGCGGTGCTGGCGCTGGTGCTGGCCGGCGTGTTCACCAAGAGCGCGCAGGTGCCGTTCCAGTTCTGGCTACCGCACGCGATGGCCGCGCCGACGCCGGTATCGGCCTACCTGCACTCGGCGACGATGGTGAAGGCCGGCGTGTTCCTGCTGGCGCGGCTGTACCCGGCGCTGTCGGGCACCGACCTGTTCCTGTACACGGTCACCGGCGTCGGCGCGGCCACGCTGCTGTTCGGCGCCTGGCAGGCGTTCTTCCAGCAGGACCTGAAGGGACTGCTGGCCTATTCGACCATCTCCAACCTCGGCCTGATCACCCTGCTGTTCGGCCTGTCCACGCCGATGGCGGTGGTGGCCGGCGTGTTCCACGTGCTCAACCACGCCGTGTTCAAGTGCTCGCTGTTCATGGCCGCCGGCATCATCGACCACGAATGCGGCACGCGCGACATGCGCCGGCTCGGCAACCTGCGCCGGCTGATGCCCTACACCAGCGCGCTGGCGATCGTCGCCTCGCTGGCGATGGCCGGGATCCCGCTGCTCAACGGCTTCCTGTCCAAGGAGATGTTCTTCACCAGCGCGCTGGACACGGACGCGCCGAAGCTGCGCTTCGTCATCGCCTGCGTGGCGCTGGCCTACGGCGCGCTGGCGGTGGCCTACAGCCTGCGCTTCGTCTACGAGACCTTCTTCGGCACCGGCCCGCGCGGGCTGCGCCACACCCCGCACGAACCGGCGCGCTGGATGCGCGTACCGGTGGAGGTGCTGGTGGTGGTGTGCGTGGCGGTCGGCGTGGCCCCGGCCTGGACCATCGCCCCGGCACTGCATGCCGGCGCCGGGGCCATCCTCGGCCAGGCGCTGCCCGACTACAGCCTGGCGGTGTGGCACGGCTGGAACGCGCCGCTGGCGATGAGCCTGGCCGGCATCGCCCTGGGCGTGGCGCTGTACCTGGGACTGCGGCGCTGGTTCGACCTGCGCGCGGTGGAATACCACTCGCAGGGCAAGGCCGCCTTCACCGCGTTGCTCGATGCCGGCTACCTGGCCGCGACCCGGCTGACGCGCCTGATCGCAGGGCGCGGCCTGCAGCGCATGCTGCTGGCCCTGGTCGCCACCGCGCTGATGGTCGCCGCGCTGCCATTGCTGGGCAGCGACGGCTGGCAGGCCTGGCGCGCGCCGCAGCCGATGCCGCCGCTGGGCTGGGCGCTGTGGGGGCTGATGCTGGCGTGCGCGCTGGCCAGCCTGTTCCTGTACCGGCTGCGCCTGCTGGCGGTGCTGGTGCTGGGCGGCACCGGCCTGGCGGTGAGCCTGACCTTCGTGTTCCTGTCGGCCCCGGACCTGGCGCTGACCCAGCTGCTGGTGGAGATGGTCACCCTGGCGCTGATGCTGCTGGCGCTGAACTACCTGCCCGAGGACTCCCCGCCCGAACCCTCGCGCGCGCGGCGCGGCCGCGACGCGGTGCTGGCGGTGGCGGTCGGCGCCGGCCTGGCGGCGCTGGCCTACGCGATGATGACCCGCCCCGCGCACGACGCCCTGGCCGGCGAGCTGCTGGCGCGCGCCCTGCCGCAGGCCTGGGGCCACAACGTGGTCAACGTGATCCTGGTGGACTTCCGCGGTTTCGACACCTTCGGCGAGATCACCGTGTTCGCCATCGCCGGGCTGGTCGTGCACGCGCTGCTGCGGCGCGCGCGGCTGGCGCCGGAGAAGATCATGCCGGGCCCGCCGGTGAAGCTGCCGGTGCCGGCCGACCTGGCCCAGATCATGTTCCCGCTCACCCTCACCGTGTCGATCTTCCTGTTCCTGCGCGGGCATAACGCGCCCGGCGGCGGCTTCATCGCCGGCCTGGTGCTGGCGGTGCCGCTGCTGACCCAGTACGTGATCCAGGGCGCGGCCTCGGTGGAGTCGCGCTTCGGCTTCGACTACATCCGCCTGGTCGGCACCGGGCTGCTGGTCGCCCTGGGCAGCGGCGCGGCCTCGATGCTGTTCGGGGTGCCGTTCCTGACCAGCGGCCACCTCGCGCTGCACCTGCCGCTGGTCGGCGAGGTGGACCTGGCCAGCGCCCTGGGCTTCGACACCGGCGTGTCCTTGGTGGTGTTCGGCGCGACCATGCTGATGCTGTCCATGCTCGGCACGATCAAGCCCTCGCGCACGCGCAGCTCGCAACGCGGCACGATCGACCCGCGGCAGCGCTCGGCGCGGACCGGGGAGGTGCACTGATGGAGCTGGCGCTGGCCTCGGCGATCGGCGTACTCGCCGCGATCGGCATCTACCTGCTGCTGCGCGCGCGCAGTTTCGACGTCATCCTCGGCATGACCTTCCTGTCCTACGCCACCAACCTGCTGATCTTCGCCGGCGGGCGCCTGCGCGTGGGCGCCGCGCCGGTGCTGCGCGAAGGGGTGGCCAGCGACCTGGCCCACCATGTCGACCCGGTGCCGCAGGCGCTGGTGCTCACCGCGATCGTGATCTCCTTCGCCATGACCGCGGTATGCCTGGTGCTGGCCATGCGCTCGCGCGCGGACAACCGCAGCGACGAGGTCGATGCGCGCGCCAGCGGCGAGGAGGCGCCGCCGCCGGAGGATGGCGACGCGGCGGCGGAGGCGCGGCGATGAACCACCTGCCGATCCTGCCGGTGCTGATCCCGATGCTGGGCGCGGCGGCATCGCTGTTCGTCGAGCACCGCCGCTACGGGCGGCGCACGCGCCGCACCGTGGCCTGGCTGGCGCTGGCCGCGCTGGCCGCGGCGGTGGCCGCGCTGTTCGCCGCCACCGCCGACGGCAGCGTGCACGTGTACCTGCTCGGCGACTGGCCGGCGCGCCTGGGCATCGCCCTGACCGCCGACCGCCTGTCGGCGTGGATGCTGGCGACCACGGTGCTGCTCGCCGCGCCCTGCCTGCTGGCCGCCTGCGCCGGCTGGGACCGGCGCGCACCGCACTTCCACGCCCTGTTCCAGTTCCAGCTGATGGGCCTGAACGGCGCGTTCCTGACCGGCGACATCTTCAACCTGTTCGTGTTCTTCGAGGTGATGCTGATCGCCTCCTACGGGCTGCTGCTGAGTGGCGGGCGCGGCCTGCGCATGCGCATCGGCCTGCACTACGTGGTGGTCAACGTCGCCGCCTCGACCCTGTTCCTGGTCGCGCTGGGCCTGCTGTACGGGCTGTTCGGCTCGCTCAACATGGCCGAGCTGGCGCTGCGCCTGGCGCAGCTGCCGGCCAGCGAGGTGCCGCTGGCGCGGGCGACGCTGGGCCTGCTGCTGCTGGTGTTCTGCGCCAAGGCCGCGCTGGTGCCGCTGCACCTGTGGCTGCCGGAGGCCTATGCGCGCGCGCCGGCACCGGTGGCCGCGCTGTTCGTGATCATGACCAAGGTCGGCCTGTACGCGGTGCTGCGCATCACCACGCTGTGGCTGGGCGCGCAGGCCGGGGCGCTGGCCGGCTTCGGCCGCCAGGCGCTGCTGTGGGCCGGCGTCGCCACGCTGGCGCTGGCCGCGCTGGGGGCATTGGCGGCGGTGCGCCTGCGCGTGCTGGTGGCGTGGCTGGTGGTGTTCTCGGCGGGCACGCTGTTCGTGGCCTTCGCCGTCGGCAACGCCGCCAGCGTGGCCGCCGGCCTGTACTACCTGCCGCACAGCTGCTTCGCCGCGGCGGCGCTGTTCCTGGTCGCCGACCTGGTGCGCCGCCGCCGCGGCGCGGCCGGCGACGACAAGGCCATCGTCGCCGCGCTGCCCGGCCGCGCGCTGCCGGGCGCGCTGTTCATGGTCGGCGCCATCGCCATCGCCGGCCTGCCGCCGCTGTCGGGCTTCATCGGCAAGGCCGCGCTGCTGGCGGCCATACCGTCGCCGTGGACCGCCGCGACGTGGACTGCGCTGCTGGGCGGCAGCCTGCTGCTGGTGGTGGCGCTGACCCGCGGCGGCATCCGCCTGTTCTGGCGCATGCCCGAAGGCTACGACCCCGACGCCCTGCCGCCCGCGCCGGTGCGCACCACCGAGACCGTGGCCACGGTGTGGCTGCTGGGCTACCTGCTGGCGATGACCCTGGCCGCCGGCCCGCTGATGCGCCAGGCCGGGCAGGTGGCGCAGCAGCTGCTGCAGCCGCAGGCCTACGTCGAACAGGTGCGCCAGGCCGCGCAGCAATGGAGGCAGCCATGAGCCGGGCCAGGCCACGCTACCGCCGCCTGCTGCCGTCGCCGCCGCTGAGCATCACCGTGTTCGTGTTCTGGCTGCTGCTCAGCGACAGCTTCGGCCCCGGCGCCTGGCTGCTGGGCGCGGCGCTGGGGGTGGCGCTGCCGCTGTTCGCCGCGCGCCTGGACCGCGAGTTCGCCCGCATCGGCACGCTGCGCCCGCTGCCGCGCCTGGCCTGCATCACCGCCTGGGACATCGTGCGTTCCAACGTGCGCGTGGCGCTGCAGGTGCTGGGCCCGGAGAAGCGGCTGCACCCGGGCTTCATCTGGATCCCGCTGGACATCGCCAACATCCACGGCATCGCCGCGCTGACCAGCATGATCACCCTGACCCCCGGCACGGTGTCGGCGGCGCTGTCGGACGACCGCCGCTACCTGCTGGTGCACGTGCTGCACCTGGACGACCCCGACGCCCTGGTGCGCGAGATCAAGACGCGCTACGAGGCCCCGCTGATGGAGATCTTCCCGTGACCGGCCACCTGTTCATGGAAACCACCATCGTGGCGTGCATGCACGCCGTCGGCCTGGCCATGCTGATGGCGCTGTGGCGGCTGCTGCGCGGGCCCACGGTGCCCGACCGCATCCTCGCCCTGGACACGCTCTCGACCACCGCCATCGCCGAGCTGATGCTGTTCGGCATGCACCTGGACTCGCCGATCTACTTCGAGGCCGCGCTGGTGATCGCCATGCTCGGCTTCGTCAGTACCGTGGTGCTGAGCAAGTACGTCATGCGCCGGGACATCATCGAATGATCGCGCTGATCGAATACCTGCTGGGCGCGCTGCTGATCGCCGGCACCTGCTTCATCGTGCTCGGCGCGTTCGGCCTGGTGAAGCTGGGCGAGTTCTTCAAGCGCCTGCACGCGCCGACCAAGGCCAGTACGCTGGGGGTGGGCTGCGTGCTGCTGGCCTCGGTCGGCTACCACCTGCTGCTGGGCGAGGATGCGCAGCCGCGCGAGCTGCTGATCACCGCCTTCCTGTTCATCACCGCCCCGATCAGCGCGCACCTGATGTCCAAGGCCGCGCTGGCGCTGTACCTGCAACGGCGCCCGCGCCTGCCGCCCGGCCACGAGGCGCGCGAGGGCGGGATGCCGCCGCCGGACCTGCGCGAGAAGCTCGAGGGCGCGCGCGAACGCAATTGAGCGGTCAATCGCAGCCGCTGCGCGCATCCACCTGCGGCACCAGGCCGACTCGCCAGCCGGCCACGCGCCCGTCGGCGCCGACCTCGAACACCAGCGTGCCGTCGTCGGGGCCGCGGCCGGGCACCCGCAGCCGGGCCGCGCCGGTGCCGGCCGGATCGGCGATCCACTGCGCCTGCGGGTAGCGCGCGCGCAACGCCACCACCGCCATGCCGACGCGACCGCCGCCCGGGGCCGGCTCGCGGGCGTCGGCGACCTCGTAGCGCACGAAGTGCCCGGCCTCGACCACGAAGGCCAGCGCCGGCGGCAGGCCGGCCCAGGTCGGTGCCAGCCGCAGGCAGCCATCGGCCGCCGGCCCGTCGCCGGCCAGCGGGCCGCCCCAGGCCGCGCGCAGCTCGGCCTCGGCCATGCCCAGGCGCAACGGCCCGTAGCCGCCGGCATCGGCCAGCGGGGTGGCCGGCGCGGCCAGGAATGCGGGCAGGCTGCCCGGCGGGGCGGTCGCCGGCGGCACCGGCCCGGCCGGCGCGGCGACGGCCGGCGGCGGCGCGGGCGGGACCGGCGCGGAACAGCCGCCGGCCAGCCCCGCCACCACCGCCCACGCCCAAGCCTTCCTCATCGCCGTGCCCCCGCTGCCGATGCCGCAGCCTAGCGGCCGCACGCGTGAACCGGCCGTGGTCACCGCCCTGTCATCGACCTGCGCCAGCGTATGCGCATCGCGCCGCCGTCCCCCGAGCATGCCCCCGCGCAAGACCCCTCTGGCCGTGGATGCCCTGCAGGCCCACCGCGGCCCGCTCGACCTGCGCCAGCGGCGCCTGCTGATCCTGGCCGACGGCCACCGCGAGGTGGCCGAGCTGACCGCCCTGCTCGGCCCGGACACGCCCGCGCGCATCGCCGCGCTGTGCCAGGCCGGCTACCTGGCGCTGGATGTCCCGTCGCCATCCCCGTCGCCCTCCCCCGCGCCGCTCGCCACGGCGTCCGCCCCGCCGGCCTCGGCCGCGCCGGGCACCCCGGGCCGCCGCTCGCTGGTGGCCGCGCGCCTGTACGTGCTGGGCATGCTGGAGCTGCTGCGCCAGTCGCAGGCGCAGGCGTTGCACCGGCAGCTGCAGGCCTGCCGCGACGAGGACGCCACCGTGGCCGTCCTTGCCCAGGTGCTGGCGCAGCTGCCGGCGATGACCTCGGCCGGCTACGCCGACCGCGTGCGCCAGCGCGTGGCCGAGGTGCTGCCGCCGGCGTGCCTGCCGCGGCTGGCGCTGGCCTGAACGCTCAGGCCGGCGGTGCGAAACGGCGGCCGAGCCCGTCCCAGCAGCGCGCGTAGTCGCGCTGGCGGTGCGGCGCCTGCCAGGCCTGGGCGCTGGGCCGCAGCACCGCGCGCGTCTCGAACATGAAGGCCAGGGTGTCGGCGACCACGTCCGGCCGCGACAGGTCGGCATTGCTGGCCCGGGCGAAGGTGGCCGCGTCCGGGCCGTGGCCGGCCATGGCGTTGTGCAGCGACGCCCCGCCGGGGGCGAAGCCCTCGGCCTTGGCGTCGTAGGCGCCGTGCACCAGGCCCATGAACTCGCTGGCCACGTTGCGGTGGAACCACGGCGGCCGGAACGTGTGCTGGGCCACCAGCCAGCGCGGCGGGAAGATGGCGAAGTCCACGTTGGCCGTGCCCGGCACCGCGCCGGGCGAGGTGAGCACGGTGAAGATCGACGGGTCGGGATGGTCGAAGCTGATCGAGCCGATCGCGTTGAAGCGGCGCAGGTCGTAGCGGTACGGCACGCAGTTGCCGTGCCAGGCGACCACGTCCAGCGGACTGTGGTCGATCGGCGCGCGCCACAGCCGGCCCTGGAACTTGGCCAGCAGCTCGAACCCGCCGGCGACGTCCTCGAACGCGGCCACCGGGGTCTCGAAGTCGCGCGCGTTGGCCAGGCCGTTGGCGCCGATCGGCCCCAGCTCGGGCAGGCGCAGCGGTGCGCCGAAGTTCTCCAGCACGTAGCCGCGGGCCGGCCCGTCCGGCAGCGCCACCGCGAAGCGCAGCCCGCGCGGGACCACCGCCACCTGCCACGGCGCCACCTCAAGCACGCCCAGCTCGGTGGCGATGCGCAGCGCGCCCTGCTGCGGCACCAGCAGCAGCTCGGCGTCGGCGTCGAAGAACCAGCGCCCGGCCATGTCGCGGTCGGCGGCGTACAGGTGCACCGCCGCCCCGTCCATGGCCTGCGCCGAGCCGTTGCCGGCCATCGTGTACAGCCCTTCGACGAAATCGGCCGGTGCCTGCGGCAGCGGCAGCGGATCCCAGCGCAGCGGGTCGGGTGGCACCGGCACCTGGTCGAAGTCGTTGTGGAAGCCGGGCGCGCCGGCGAACGCGGCGAACCCGCCGTGTGCCAGCGCCGGGCGGATCCGGTACAGCCAGCTGCGCCGGTTGTGCCCGCGCGGCGCGGTGAAGGCGGTGCCGGAGAGCTGCTCGGCGTACAGGCCGAAGGCGACCTGCTGCGGCGAGTTCTGCCCGACCGGCAGCGCGCCGGCGATGGCCTCGCTGGCGAACTCGTTGCCGAAACCGGTCATGTAGCCGCGTGCGTTGTCCATGGGACACCTCGTTAGCATGGCCCCGCCCGGGGACAGCGGAGGCGGCGCGCTCAGAGCACGCCGCGCTTGATCTGGTCGCGCTCGATGCTCTCGAACAGCGCCTGGAAGTTGCCCTCGCCGAAGCCCTCGTTGCCCTTGCGCTGGATGATCTCGAAGAAGATCGGCCCGACCGCGTTCTGGGTGAAGATCTGCAGCAGCTTGCGCCGGCCGGTCTCGCGGTCGGCGTCGATCAGGATGCGGTTGCGCGCCAGCCGCGGCACGTCCTCGCCGTGGTCGGGGATGCGCTGGTCGATCACCTCGAAGTAGGCCTCCGGCGTGTCCAGGAACGCCACCCCCGCCGCGCGCATGCGTTCCACCGTGGCGTAGATGTCGTCGGTGAACAGCGCCACGTGCTGGATGCCCTCGCCCTTGTAGGCGTCCAGGTATTCGTTGATCTGGCTCTTGGGATCGGAGGACTCGTTGAGCGGGATGCGCACGATGCCGTCGGGCGCGGTCATCGCCTTGGACACCAGCCCGGTGCGCGCGCCCTTGATGTCGAAGTAGCGGATCTCGCGGAAGTTGAACAGGCGCTCGTAGTAGTCGGCCCACTGCGCCATGTGGCCGGGGTAGAGGTTGTGGGTGAGGTGGTCGATGAAGGTCAGGCCGAAGCCCGGCGGCCGCTTCTCCGCGCCCGGCAGGAACGCGTAGTCCGGATCGGCGATGGTGCCGTCCGCGTCGTAGCGGTCCACCAGGTAGAGCATGCAGCCGCCGATGCCGCGGATCACTGGGGCCGCCACCGCCTTGGTCAGCTCGCGCGGGCCGATCGCCTCGGCGCCGTTGTTCAGCGCCTGCACGCGCACCCACTCGGCCGGCTTGCTGACGCGGATGGCGAAGCCGCAGGCGCACGGGCCGTGCGCGGCGGCGAAGTCGGCGGCGAAGGAATCCGGGTCCTCGTTGACCAGGAAGGTGCAGTCGTTCTGCCGCCAGGTGCTGATCGGGCGGCGGCGGTGGCGCGCCACCTCCACGAAGCCCATGCGGGCGAAGCAGTCCTTCAGCCGGTCGCCCTGGCCGGCGGGTGCGGCGAATTCGACGAACTCGAAGCCGTCGATGCCCATGGGATTGTCGAAGGTGGCCGGGGCCATGCCCGGGTCGTGGCGCGGGCCGGTGGCGCGGGGTCGTGCGTTCATTGCGGTGTCCCTCCGGATGGCGGCCGCCCGCATCCCGGCGAGGGGACTAGGCGGGACGGCGCGTGAACCGCCAGAATGGCGGCTCACGTCCGCTTTGTAGTTTCATACGAAACCACCATCAAGCCGCGCCGCAGCATGAGCGAATCCGAGACGACCGCCGTACGCCATCCCGTCCTGATCAACCTGGAACAGTTCCTGCCGTTCCGGATCAGCGTCCTGTCCAACCGCGTCAGCGGCAACATCGCGAAGATCTACGGCGAGCGCTACGGCATGGCGATCCCGGAGTGGCGGGTGATCACCATCCTGGCGCTGTACCCGAACTCCTCGGCCAGCGAAGTCTCCGACCACTCGGCGATGGACAAGGTCGCCGTCAGCCGCGCGGTGGCGCGGCTGCTGGAGCGCGGCTTCATCCGCCGCGAGACCCATGGCGACGACCGCCGCCGCTCGATGCTCACGCTCACCGCCGCCGGGCGCCAGGTCTACGAGACCGTGGCGCCGCTGGTCAACGAGATGGAAGGCCGGCTGATGTCGGTGCTCAGCCCGGCCGAACAGGAGCAGCTCGGCCGGCTGGTGGACAAGCTGGCCCGCGAAGGCGTGCCGAAGATGATCGCGCGCGACTAGGGCACGCACGCCCCGGGCCGCCGGGGCCGTTCATCCCTGCGCCGGCGGCGCCCACTGCTTGAGGAAGGCGGCGAACTTGGCCTCGTCGTAGCTCTTGCCCTTCTCCAGGTCGCCGGTGAACTGCGAGTGCAGCAGCTTGCCGTCGGCATCGAGCACGAACAGGTGCGGGTAACCCTTGATCGGCGGGAACTGGGCGAGGAACGCCTGGTTCTCGTTGTCCTCGCTGTAGTTCACCTTGACCCACACGTAGTTGGCGTCGCGCAGGCGGCGGATGTCGGCGTGGTCGGCGATGAACTGGTCCATGGCATGGCACCACGAGCACCACTCCCCGCCCACGTCCAGCAGGATGTGCTTGCCGCCGCGCTTGGCCTCGACCTCGGCCGTGGCCAGGTCGGCGGCCGGGTCGCGCGCCGGGTCGAAGCTGGCGCTGAGCGCGGCGATGGCGGCGATGTCCGCCGCCGCCGGGGTGTTGCCCGAGGCCACCGGCTCGCTCGGGTCGGCCACCGGCGGCTTCTGCTCGGTGGTGTCCAGCGGCCGCGCCGGTTCCTCGTCGGCGGGCTTGCAGGCGGCCAGCGCCGCGCACAGGGCGATCGTCAGGGACAGGCGGGAATGGGCAGGCTTCATCACTTCACTCCATGCATCAGGCGGTTGACCAGGGGCGCGATCAGCAGCAGCAGCACGCCCGCGCCGATCAGCGACCAGAAGCCGAAGGTATAGCCCTTCAGCGCCGACGCCACGGTCATGCCGCTGTCGCCGCTGATCAGCGCGGCGAAGATGCCCGAGAGGTTGTTGCCGATCGCCGTGGACAGGAACCAGCCGCCCATCGCGAAGCCCACCACCTTGGCCGGCGCCAGCTTGGTGGTCATCGACAGGCCGATCGGCGACAGGCACAGCTCGCCCACCGTCTGGATGACGTAGACCATGAACAGCGTCCAGAACGGGATCTTGCCGGCGTCGTCGACCAGCGAGGACAGCGCGAACATCAGCAGCGCGAAGGCCAGGCCGTTGAACACCAGGCCCAGGCCGAACTTGCGCGGGATCGACGGGTTGGCCGACTTCAGCGCCACCCACAGCCACACGAACACCGGGCCCAGGGTCAGGATGGCGATGGAGTTGACCGACTGGAACCAGCCCACCGGGAAGTTCCAGCCCCACAGGTCGCGATCGACGATGTTCTGGGCGAGGAAGTTGAACGAGCTGCCGGCCTGCTCGAAGAACATGAAGAACAGCACGTTGAACACGAAGATGATCAGCATGGCCAGCGCGCGGTCGCGCTGCACCCGGCCCTCGCGGATGCCTTCCACCAGGATCATCGCGCACAGCGCCACGAACAGCGCCACCAGGATCCAGCCGAGCACGCCGGCATCGATCAGCAGCAGGCCGTAGGCCACCGGGATGGCCACCAGGGTGCCGACCAGCACCGCCAGGGTGCGGCCGAGCCCGGCGCCGCCGGCCGGCGGCTGGCCGATCGCGCCGAGCTGGCGGCGGCCGAACCAGAACCACACCAGGCCGATCAGCATGCCGATGCCCGAGGCGATGAACACGGTCTTGTAGGCCGGCATGGCCTCGCTGCCGAAGATGCTGTCGGAGAGGATGCCGGTCAGGATCGGCGCGATGAACGCGCCGGCGTTGATGCCCATGTAGAAGATGGTGAAGCCCGAATCCCGGCGCGGGTCGTCCAGGCCGTAGAGCTGGCCGACCATGGTGGAGATGTTGGGCTTGAACAGGCCATTGCCGGCGATGATCGTGGCCAGGCCGATCTTGAACACCTCCGGGTGCGGCACCGCGATCAGGAACAGGCCCACCGACATCACCGCCGCGCCGACCAGGATCGAGCGCTGGTAGCCGATCAGGCGGTCGGCGACGAAGCCGCCGAACAGCGCCGAGGCGTACACCAGCGCCAGGTAGGCGCCGTAGAGCTTGTTGGCCGGCGCCTCGCCGGCACCGGAGCCGCCGAAGAACTGCGCCACGATGTACAGGGTCAGCGCCCAGCGGATGCCGTAGAACGCGAAGCGCTCCCAGAACTCGGTCATGAACAGCATCCACAACGGCTTGGGATGGCCGAGCAGCGTGTCGTGGGCGGGCGGAACGGCGGTGGGAGGCGCGGAAACGTCGGCGCTCATGCGGGTGATTCCCTGTGGCAGTGCGTGGAGGCATGGAAGGCGCCGGCAGGCGCCGGCGCGACAGGCGAGGATCACCGAGAGCCGGCATTCACGTCAAATTGACCCGAATTTCCCTCTATGGCGCCCATTGGCAGCGTATGCCGGCCAACGTCGCCGATCAATCGCGCGCGGACGCGACCCCGACCGAGGTCCGCACCTCGAACAGCTCGGGAAAGAAGGTCAGTTCCAGCGCCTGCCTGAGGAAATCCACGCCGCTGGAGCCGCCGGTGCCGCGCTTGAAGCCGATCACCCGCATCACCGTGCGCATGTGGCGGAAGCGCCACAGCTGGAACTGGGTCTCCAGGTCCACCAGGTCCTCGGCCAGCGAATACTCGCGCCAGTAGCGGTCGGTGTTCTCGTAGATGCGCTCGAACACCGGCCGCAGCGCCGGGTCGGACACGTGCGCGGCGCGCCAGTCGCGCTGCAGCTGGGCGGCCGGGATCGCGTGCCCCCAGCGCGCCAGGTAGAGCAGGAATTCGTCGTACAGGCTCGGCGCCTCCAGCACCACGCGCAGCCGCGCCTGCCCGTCCGGGTCGTAGGCGAACACCTTGAGCATCTGCGCGTTCTTGTTGCCGAGCAGGAACTCGATGTAGCGGTACTGCAGCGACTGGAAGCCCGAGGCCGGGCCCAGGGTGTCGCGGAAGCCCATGTACTCGCTCGGGGTGAGCGTCTCCAGCACCGACCACTGCTCGGTGAGCAGGCGCAGCACCTGCTTGGCCCGCGCCAGCACCTTGCGGCACTGCCACACCTGGTCGCGCTGCAGGTGCGCCAGCGCGGCGTGCAACTCGTGCGCCAGCAGCTTGAGCCACAGCTCCGAGGTCTGGTGCTGGATGATGAACATCATCTCGTCGTGGTGCGGCGGATCGGACAACGGCTGCTGCGCGGACAGCAGCCGGTCCAGGCGCAGGTAGCCGCCGTAGGTCAGCCGCCCCTGCAGGTCGGTGTGGATGCCCGCTTCGAGCGGGCGCTGGTTCTTTTCGACGGGCATGGCGGCAGGTCGGCGTCGGGAGTCGGCAAAGGTACCGCAGTGCCGCTGTCACACGGGCGTCAGCAATGCTGACAAGACTCCGGCAGAATGCCGCCAGGTGCTGTCCATCCGCTGCGCGGTGGGCACAGGGGGCGCCGTCACTGCAGTGCCATCCATCGAAAAGACTGGGGAGTCTTCCATGCGATCCATGCAGCTTCGCGCCGCATTGCTGGCCTGTGCGCTGGCAACCGCCGGCCAGGCCCCGGCCCAGGTCGTCGTCAGCCAGATCTACGGCGGCGGCGGCAACAGCGGTGCCGCCTACAAGAGCGATTTCATCGAACTGCACAACAACGGCACCGAGGCGGTCGACCTGTCCGGCTGGTCGGTGCAGTACGCCTCGGCCGCCGGCACCAGCTGGCAGGTCACCGCGCTGGGCGGTAGCATCGCCGGCGGCGGCTACTACCTGGTCAAGCAGGCCGACGGCGCCGCCGGCAGCGCCGACCTGCCCGCGCCCGACGCCACCGGCACCATCGCCATGAGCGCCACCGCCGGCAAGGTGGCCCTGAGCCGCTCCAGTGCCGCGCTGAGCGGGGCCTGCCCGACCGGCAACGCCGACTTCGTCGGTTTCGGCGGCACCGCCAGTTGCGCCGAGGGCAGCAACCGCGCGCCCGCGCCCGGCAACACCCTGGCCATCGCGCGCGGCGACGGCGGTTGCCAGGACGGCGACGACAACGCCGCCGACTTCGCCACCGCCGCGCCGGCCCCGCGCAATGCCGCCAGCACCGCCCGCTACTGCGCCGGTGCCGGCACGATCGTGGCCTCGCTGGCCGACGTGCGCCAGGCCGAGGGCGATGCCGGCACCACGGCGTTCGTCTTCACCCTGCGCCTGAGCGCGCCGGCACCGGCGGGCGGCATCGGCTTCACCGTGGCCACCGCCGACGGCAGTGCCCGCGCCGGCAGCGACTACGGGGCGATCGCCCCGACCGCGCGGACCATCGCGGCCGGGCAGGACAGCGCCGAGATCGTGGTGCAGGTGGTCGGCGACACCGTGGCCGAGGACGACGAGACCTTCGCCCTGCGCGTGACCGGCATCGCCGGCGCGCTGCCGGCCAGCCTGGAAGCCACCGGCACCATCGTCAACGACGACTTCCAGCTGCTGGCCATCCACGACATCCAGGGCCCCGGCGCACGCTCCCCGTACGAGGGCCAGGTGGTGGCCACCCGCGGCATCGTCACCGCGCGCCGCGGCAACGGCTTCTTCCTGCAGGCCCCGGACGCGGAGGCCGACGCCGACCCGCTCACTTCCGAGGGCGTGTTCGTCTACCTGGGCAGCGCGCCGCCCGCCGAGGCCGCGGTGGGCAACCGCGTCAAGGTGCGCGGCACCGTGCTCGAATACGTGCCCAGCACCGATCCGGCGCAACCGCCGCTCACCGAGATCGGCGGGGCGCCGGTGGTGATCCTGGAATCCACCGGCCATGCCTTGCCCGCGCCGGTGGCGCTGACCGCCACGTTCCCGGCCGCCGACGGCGCCTACGACCAGCTCGAACGGCTGGAGGGCATGCGCGTCACCGCCGCCAGCCTGACCGTGAACACGCCCACCGCCGGTACCGTCAGCGAGACCACGGCCACCGCGACCAGCAACGGCGTGTTCCATGCCGTGGTCACCGGCCAGCCACGGGCGTGGCGCGGGCCGGGCGTGCAGCAGCCGGACCCGCTGCCGGCCGGTGCGCCCGGGGCGGTGCCGCGCTGGAACACCAGCCCGCAGGTGATCGCCGTGTCCAGCGCCGCGCTGGGCGGCGAGCGCCTGGACCTGGCCGCCGGTTGCGTCGTCACCGGCGTGACCGGGCCGCTGGACTATGGCTACCGCCGCTACACGCTCTACCCGGAGACCACCCCGGCGGTGACCTGCGGCGAGGACACCCGGCCGCGCCCGGCCCCGCTCCCGCAGGCCGACGACGCCAGCGTGGCCACCTACAACCTGGAGCGCTTCTTCGACGACCAGAACGATCCGGCGGTGGGCGAGGCGGTGCTCGGCACGGCCGCCTACCAGGGCCGCCTGGCCAAGGCTTCGCTGGCGATCCGCGACTACCTGCACGCGCCGGACATCCTCGGCGTGGTGGAGATGGAGAACCTGCAGGTCCTGCAGGCGCTGGCCGAGCGCATCCGCACCGACGCGCTGGCCGCCGGCCAGGCCGATCCGGGCTATGCCGCCTACCTGCTCGAGGGCAACGACGTGGGCGGCATCGACGTCGGCTTCCTGGTGAAAACCGCCGAGGTCGGCGCCGGGCTGCCGCGGGTGTCGGTGGAGGAGGTGCAGCAGATCGGCAAGGACACCACCTGGACCGAGCCGGGCGGCGCCAGCAGCCTGCTCAACGACCGGCCGCCGCTGCTGCTCAGGGCCCGGGTGAACTTCGCCGACGGCCGCCGGCTGCCGCTCACCGCGATCGTCGTGCACCAGCGCTCGCTCAACGGCGCCGAGGCCGACGACGCCTCCGGTGCCCGCATCCGCGCCAAGCGCCAGGCGCAGGCCGAGTTCCTGGCCGGCCTGCTGCAGCAGCGCCAGCTCGCCGACCCGGACGAGCAGGTGCTGGTGATGGGCGACTTCAACGCCTTCGAGTTCAACGACGGCTACGTCGATGCGATGGGCACGGTCACCGGCCGGCCGGCGCCGGACGCGGCCACGGTGGTCGCCGGCGACGGCGCCGACCTGGTCGAGCCGGACTACGCGGACCTGGCCTGGCTGCTGCCGCCGGACCAGAGCTACTCCTACGCCTACGACGGCAACGTGCAGTCGCTGGACCACATCCTCGCCAGCCAGGCGCTGCTGCGCTCCCCGCAGCTGGCCACGCTGGTGTACGGCCACGCGCGCATCAACGCCGATTTCCCGGAGATCGCGCGCAACGACACCGCCGTGGCCACGCGCCTGTCCGACCACGACCCGACCCTGGTGCTGCTGCGGCTGAAGCCACAGACCTTCGCCGACCTGGGCCTGGCCGCCAATGCCGATGCCGACCACGTCCTCGCCGGCGGCACCGTCGCCTACACCGTGGTGGTGGACAACCACGGCCCCGGCGCGGCGGCGCAGGCCGCAGTGGCTTTCGCCTTCGACGCCGCGGTGAGCCCGCAACTGCAGGCCCCGCCCGGCTGGGACTGCGCGCCGGCCGCGGCCGCGGCCGCCTCGAGCTGCACCGTGGCCGAGCTCGCCGCCGGCGGCAGCGCGCGCTTCGTGCTGCAGGTGCCGGTCGCCGCCGACCTGGCCGGCCGCACCCTGTCGATGGCCGCCTCGGTCAAGTCGCAGACGGCCGATCCGCAGCCCGGCAACGACAATGCCGCGGTCAGCGTGGCGGTGGAACCGGCCACCGCCGCCAACCTGGCGGTGCAGCTGCAGGCACCGGCGAGCCTGCCCTGGTACGCGACCGGCGCGGACGTCGCCGTGCGCGTGTCCAACCTCGGCGCGCGCAGCGCCGAGGACACCCAGGTGCGCATCGACGGCAATGTCGCCGCGCTGATGGGCACGCTGCAGGCGCCCAGCGGCTGGCGCTGCGTCAAAGCGTCACTGTCGCTGCTCGCACCGCTTGGCTACGTTTGCCATGCGGCCACCGCGCTGGCTCCGGGCAGTACGACGACTTTCGGGGTGAGGGTCAATCGCCTCCCGTTGCCAGCCGGTGGCTCCCTCCAGGTACGGGCACAGGCCAGTTCGGCCACGCCCGAACAGGACGCGTCCGACAACGCCGGCCAGGCGACCACCCGGGTGTGTTCCTGGCGGGGTTGCTGAACGGGCGGCTGCCGCCGCAAGTGACTGATCGACAAGGACGCGGCTTCGGCCGCGTCCTTTTTTCTTGGTGCGCGCCTGCTGCATTGCAGGAAGGCTTTTGCCGGCGACGGGGCTAGCATCCGATCGTTATCAGTTGAAACTTCTTGCCGGAGACAGGCCATGGATACCGTCGCGCGGTTCCGGATCGACTACCTGCAGTACCTGGACGCGCAGGGCGCGCGCACCGCCGAGCCGCTGCCGCCCGCCTGGGCCGATCCGGCCGCGCTGGTGCCGCTGTTCGAGCAGATGCTGCTGGTGCGCACCTTCGACACCAAGGCCATCGCCCTGCAGCGCACCGGCAAGCTCGGCACCTACGCGCCCAGCCTGGGCCACGAGGCCACCCACGTGGGCATCGGCGCGGCGCTGGCCGACGGCGACGTGTACGCGCCCAGCTACCGCGAGTACGGCACGCTGTTCATGCGCGGCGTGCGCCCGCGCGACGTGCTGATGTACTGGGGCGGCGACGAGCGCGGCAACGACTTCCCGCGCGACACCGCCGCCGTGCGCGACTTCCCGTTCTGCGTGCCGATCTCCACCCAGTGCCTGCATGCGGCCGGCGCGGCGCTGTCGTTCAAGCTGCGCGGCCTGGCGCAGGTGGCGATGGCCACCTGCGGCGACGGCGGCAGCTCCAAGACCGACTTCTACGCCGCGCTCAATGCCGCCGGGGCCTACCGGCTGCCGCTGATCCTCGGCGTGATCAACAACGGCTGGGCGATCTCGGTGCCGCGCGCGGCGCAGACCGGCGCGCAGACCCTGGCGCAGAAGGGCATCGCCGGCGGCCTGCATTGCCTGCAGGTGGACGGCAACGACCTGGTCGCGGTGCTGGAGGCGATGCGCCAGGCGCGCGAGCGCGCGCTCGCCGGCGACGGCGGCACGGTGATCGAGTTCATGACCTACCGCCTGTCCGACCACACCACCGCCGACGACGCGCGCCGCTACCGCGACGGCGCCGAGGTCGAGGCCGCGCGCGCGCGCGAACCGATGCTGCGCCTGCGCCGCTACCTGACCGCGCAAGGCGCGTGGGACCAGGCCCGCGAGGCCGCGTGGCTGGCCGAATGCGAGCGCCGCGTCGCCGCCGAGGTCGATGCCTACCTGGCCACCGCGCCGCAGCCGGTGGAAGCCATGTTCGACTACCTCTACGCCGACCCGCCGCCGGAGCTGCTGGCCCAGCGCGCGGCGGCCCTCGCCCTGGAGCCGCGCCATGGATAAGAGCCTGGACCCGAACCCCGGCCACGACGAGCCGGCCGTGCCGGCCGCGCACGAGGCGCTGCCGACGCCCCCGTCGGCGCTGCCGCTGACCCTGATCGAGGCGATCACCGCCGCCCTGGCACGCGCCCTGGCCGACGATCCGTCGGTGCTGGTGCTGGGCGAGGACGTGGGCATCAACGGCGGCGTGTTCCGCGCCACCGCCGGGCTGCAGCAGCGCTTCGGCAGCGCGCGCGTGCTCGACACCCCGCTGGACGAGACCACCATCGCCGGCCTGGCCGTCGGCCTGGCCGCGCAGGGCATGAAGCCGGTGGCCGAGGCGCAGTTCGACGGCTTCGTCTACCCGATGGTGGACCACCTCGTCAGCCATGCCGCGCGCATGCGCAACCGCACCCGCGGCCGCCTGCACTGCCCGATGGTGCTGCGGGTGCCGTGGGGCGGCGGCATCCGCGCGCCCGAGCACCACAGCGAGGCCAACGAGGCGATCTTCACCAACGTGCCGGGCCTGCGCGTGGTCATGCCGTCCTCGCCGCAGCGCGCCTACGGCCTGCTGCTGGCGGCGATCGCCGATCCCGACCCGGTGGTGTACATGGAGCCCAAGCGCCTGTACCGCCAGTACAAGGAAGTGGTCGTCGACGACGGCGAGGCGCTGCCGCTGGACGTGTGCTTCGTGCTGCGCGACGGCCGCGACGTGACCCTGGTGGCCTGGGGCGCGCAGGTGAAGGAGGCGCTGGAAGCCGCCGACGCGCTGGCCGCCGAGGGCATCAGCGCCGAGGTCATCGACGTGGCCACGCTGCGCCCGCTGGATTTCCCCACCATCGCCGAATCGGTGGCGCGCACCGGCCGCTGCGTGATCGTGCAGGAGGCGCCGAAGACCGCCGGCTTCGGCGCCGAGATCGCCGCGCGCCTGGCCGAGCAGTCCATGTACGACCTGCGCGCGCCGGTCGAGCGCGTGACCGGCTGGGATACCCACGTCCCGCTGTTCCGCCTGGAAATGAAGTACCTGCCGAGCGTGGAGCGCATCGTCGCCGCGGCCCGCCGCGCCGTCGCCCATGGCTGAGCCCGGCATCTCCCGCAGCGGGAGGTGCACACGCCGGCAATGGCCGCCGCGCCGCAGGCCGCCTCCCGGGCAACGGCGAGGCCCGCATGCGGGCACGCCCCGCGCCCGGCTGCGCGGCGATGCCGGTGCGGCCGCCAGCGCCCGCCCGGAGCGCTGCCCCGGCTTCTGCCATCGGCCCGGCGGCCATGCCGCACCGGGCACACCCTGACCGATACCGATACGGAACCGACATGAGCGATACCCGCGACTTCCTGCTGCCCGACCTCGGCGAAGGCCTGCCCGACGCCACCATCGTGGAATGGTTCGTCCAGGAGGGCCAGGACATCCTCCTCGACGCGCCGCTGGTGGCGATGGAGACCGCCAAGGCGGTGGTGGAAGTGCCCTCGCCGGTATCCGGCAAGGTGCTCGCGCTGGCCGGCGGCCCGGGCGAGGTGATTCCCACCGGCAGCCTGCTGGCCCGGTTCGAGGCCGATCCGGCGCTGCCGCAGCGTGCCGAGGCCCACGACAGCGGCCACGGCCATGGCGCACCGGCGCGCGCCACCGAAGCCGCGCCCCCGCCACCGCCCCCGGCCGCCAGGGAGGACGCGGCCGACGCCGGCACCGTGGTCGGCGCGATGCAGAGCTCCGATGCGATCCGCCAGCAGGCGGCGGTGGCGGTGGGCGGCGTGCGCGCCATGCCGGCGGTGCGCGCGCTGGCGCGCAAGCTCGGCGTGGACCTGGCCGCGGTGCCCGCCACCGGCCCGGACGGCACCGTGAGCCTGGCCGACGTGAAGCGCGCGGCCCAGGCCGGTCCCGGCGCGACGTGAAGCGCGCGGCCCAGGCCGGTCCCGGCGCCGCGATCGCAGCGGCCCCGCCCGTTCCCGCTGCCGCGTCCGCGCCGTCACCGCCGGCGTCCGCCGGCGCGGTGGCCGGGCGCCCGGCGGCGGCCACGCCGCTGTCGGCCAGCGGCCGGCCGATGCGCACCCAGCCGCCGGGCGTGGCCGCCCACGGCCAGCCCGAGCCGCTCAAGGGCGTGCGCCGCAACATGGCGCGGGTGATGGCCGACGCGCATGCGCAGGTGGTGGCCACCACGCTCAACGACGACGCCGACATCCACGCCTGGACGCCGGGCAACGACGTCACCGCGCGGCTGGTGCGCGCGATCGTCGCCGCCGCGCGCGCGGTGCCGGCGCTCAACGCCTGGTTCGACGGCGCCGCGCTGACCCGCACCCTGCATGCGCAGGTGGACATCGGCATCGCCGTGGACACCGACGACGGCCTGTTCGTGCCGGCGCTGCGCAACGCGGACATGCTCGACGCGCGCGGCGTGCGCGAGGGCATCGAGCGCCTGCGCCGGCAGGTGGCCGAGCGCAGCATCGCCGCCTCCGAGCTGACCGGCTACACCCTCTCGCTGAGCAACTTCGGCATGTTCGCCGGCCGCTACGCCACCCCGATCGTGGTGCCGCCGTGCGTGGCCATCGTCGCCGCCGGCCGCGCCCGCCACCAGATGACCCCGGTGATGGGCGGGGTGGAGGCGCACAAGGTGATCCCGCTGTCGCTGACCTTCGACCATCGCGCCGCCACCGGCGGCGAGGCGGCGCGCTTCCTGCGCGCGCTGCTCGACGACCTGGCACTGCCGCAGTAGCCCGCGGCGGCGTACCGCCGGCACCGGCCCGGGCGGCGTCGCGCTGCCCGGGCCCTTTAGTTTCAGCAGGGCGCAAGCGAAGAGGCCGGCAAGGCGGCGGCGAGCGGCATCGGGCCCGGATGCTTCAACAGGCGGCGATGCGACGAGGGCATCGCCACCGGCGAAGCGATATCGAAACCAAGGCGTTCGTTCAGCGTGTCGCGTCCGCGGCCAGCGGCGCACCCAACTCCAGCCGCATGTGCTCGAAATCCAGCGTCCACGCGTCGAAGGCGTTGAGCACGTCGCCGCCGAGCACGCCCTGGCTGCGCATGCGCACGTCGTCGGAGTCGCGCAGCGCGACCGGCAGCGCCGGCAGCACGGTGGTGCGTCCACCCGCCTCCACTTCGACCTGCGGCCAGGTGACGACCGCGCGCTCGGTGGCGCCGCCGGCGCCGGCCAGGCGCTGGCGCGATTCGGCCAGGCCGTGCAGCAGCTGCGGGTGCGCCTCGGCAAAGCGCGGCGACAGCGACGTCGCGCCGGCGCCGCTGTCCAGGTGCAGCGGCACCGCGACCCCGCCCACGCGCGCATCGACGAACAGGTCGCTGCCGGCCAGGGCGAGATTGCGCGGCGCGTCGGCATCGCCGGCGCCGGGCTCGGGCACCAGCCGGCCGTCGTGGCCGAAGCGCACGCGCCGCATCGCGCGGAACACCGGGAAGCCGACGATCGCCTCGATGCGGTAGCCGCCGGGCAGCGGCATCTCCAGCTGCGCATCGTCGAGCACCAGGAAGGCGACATGCTCGAGCGCCAGCCCGGCCAGTTCGAGCCGGTCGGCCATCGCCACCCGCACCGCCACCTGCTGGCGGCTGGAGGAGCCGACGCCGGCCTCGCCCAGCATGCGCAGGCCCAGCCGCGCGGCGGTGCTGGCCGAGACCACCGAGAGGTTGGCGCCGGTATCGAGCACCACCTGCTGCGCGTGCCCGTTGATCCTCGCCTGCGCCCGCGGCAGCCCGGCCCGGTCGCGCGCATAGGCCACCGCGGCAGGCAGGAAGCCGGCCACGCGCTGCGCCGGCGCGGTGGCCAGGCGCGCGGCCAGGGTCGCCATCATCGTCGCGCCCTCGATCTCCTCGGCGCTGCCGTCGCAGCGGGCCAGCCGCGTCGCGCGCGCCTGCGCCGCGGTGGCCGCGCGGGCGTAGCGGGCGGAGGCGAAGGCGGCATCGGCGATCACCGACTGCGCCAGCGCGGCATCGCAGTCGGCCTGGCCATGCTCGGCCAGGAAGGTCCCGGCCAGCGCGAGGGCGCGGTCCTCGTCCAGCCGGGCGGCGGCGATGCGCGCCTGCGCCAGCGTCGTCCACGGCGGCGGCAGGCCGGGCAGCGCCGCGACCAGGCCGGCGACGTCGCCATCGGCCGCGGCCTCCAGCCGCTGGCGCGCCTGCGCCGCGGAATCGGAGGGCGGCGCAGCCAGCGCCGGCAGCGCGGCCAGCGCCAGCAGCACGAGCGCGAAACGGCCGCGACGGGCCGGGGAGGTGGAGCAAACGTTCATCTGCAGGTATCCTGATCCAGGAAAATTGTTTTCTGTAAAACAGAAATTAATATGCACAATACGGAAAAGTCAATGCGGCTCGCCCGGGCCGCGCGGCGGTTGCGCTGGGTGCTGTGGCTGGGCGTGGCGCTGGCCCTGCTGCTGACCGCCAGCGGCGTGGCCGGTGCCTGGCGCGGCGGCGGCGGCCCCGGCGGCACGATCCTGGATACCGGCGGCCTGCCGCTGGCCTGGGCCAGCGCACTGGCAATCGCGCAGGGATTGCTGGTGGCCGCCGCGCTGCATCCGCTGGCGGTGCTGCTGGGGCAGGTGCGCGCCGAGCGGCTGTTCCCGCCGCAGGCCAGCCGCCGCTTCGGCCGCTTCGCCACGCTGCTGTTGCTGGCGATGCTGGTCCACGGCGTGGTGCCGGCGCTGCTCGCCGCCGTGCTGGCCCCGCACGGCGATGCCCTCGTGGTGCACTTCGATGCCGCCGACCTGCTGGCGCTGCTGGTCGGCGCCGTGCTGTGGCTGGTGGCACGCTTCTTCGCCGAGGCCGAACGCCTCGAAGAAGACCAGCACGCGATCGTCTGAGGCGCGCATGGCCATCGTCGTACGCCTGGATGTGATGCTCGCGCTGCGCAAGGTGCGCTCGCGCGAACTGGCCCAGCACGTGGGCATCACCGAATCGAACCTGTCCCTGCTCAAGTCCGGGCGGGTGCGCGGCATCCGCTTCGAGACGCTGTCGAAGATCTGCCAGTACCTGCAGTGCCAGCCCGGCGACCTGCTGGCCTACGAACCCGACGACGACGGGCCGGGGGCCGATGTCCCGTGACCGGCGATCCGGCTACCGCGGCGGGGCTTCCAGGCAGGCCGCCCTCGCCGATGCCGGATGACGCCACGTGACGCCGTGGACTTCGTCCGGCTTCCCCGCCTGTTCTTGCGCTGTTCCCGGATCACGGGCGGGCGCTGCGTCGCGGCAAGGGGGCCGGCACGGCGGCGCTACACTCGGCCACGCCTTCGACGGAGCACCGCCATGAGCCACCGCAGCCGCCTGGCCGGTTTCATCATCGACTGCCAGGGCGAGGACCACGAGACCGCCGCCGCGTTCTGGAGCCAGGCGCTGGGCCTGCCGCGCGGGGAAACCTACGCCGAGGGCGCGGCCCGCTACACGGAGCTGAGCGGCGCGCCGGCGGCGCTGAACATCGAGGTGCAGCAGGTCGAGCACCCCTCGCGCGTGCACCTGGACATCGAGGCCGACGACATCGACGCCGAGGCCGCGCGGCTGGAGGCCCTCGGCGCCCGGCGCATCGGCTTCGTCAAGCGCTGGTGGGTGATGGAAGCGCCCAGCGGCCAGCGTTTCTGCGTGGTGCGGATGAAGCACCCCGAGCGCGGCGCCGAGCCCAACACCTGGGAATAGGGACACCGCCATGTCCCTGCCGGCCAGGCGCGGCCGCGACGCGGGCATCTAGCCTCGGCCGGGCACCGGCGGCGTCCGGTTCCACGGAATGAAGGGGCGTGCGGCCGATCGGCACGCCGTGACGATATGTCGGCCGGATCGCACGTTCGACGGCTACGACGCACCCACGCCCGCCCGGAAGCGTCGCCGGGCTGGACCGCGCAAGCCGACGCGCGTTGGCGGACGACCTGCGCCGGCGCAGGATCCGGCCATGCCCCGTCGCGGGGTACGGCATGCCGGCCGCCGCGCGGCGGCGCGTTTCCCGCGGCAGCCAACGCACTTCCGGCAGGGGCCGCGACGGCCCGGCTCAGCGCCCCGGGGCGATCCACAGCCGGTCGCCGGACCGGCGTGTCCTCGCACGCCGACCGCATGTGGCCAGGACGCGGGCGGCCCAGCCACGATCAGGCGGGCGCGGGCGCGCGCCCGAAGGTCCTGCAGCCGGTCCGGACGACGGGGACGATCCGTTCGGACGAACGCAACACGACCGGCTGCCGCGATGCGCCCACCTGCTGTCCGAAGCGCGCCATCCGCATGCGCGCGAGCGCCGGCCCGCCGGCGCAGGCGCAGGGGATCGGCGCGGGAAACCCCGCATCCGCTACGGCCTCCCGGACGTCCGATCCCACCGCGGCCCTTCAGTCCTCCTCGCCGTCGTCCTCACCGTCGTCCTCGACGTCCTGGCTCACCGCGTCCGCCGCCGGGCGCGGCCGGCGCTTGGCGGGGCGGCTGAGGATCTCGACGTAGAACCGGTCGTGGGCCGCGGCCACCAGCGCATCCACGGCCGGGATCAGCCCGGCCACGTCCACCGCACGGGCATCGGCCTCGTCGGCCCCGACGCGCACGTCGAAATCCCAGAAGTCGGCGCCGGCGGGCAGGGCCTTGCGCCGCTCGCGCCGCAGGTACCGGCGGATGTCGTGCTTGCTGGCCTCGAGCAGGCGGTCGCGGTGCTTGCCCTCGATGTCGAGCTGGTAGGTCTTTCTCACGGGATTTCGTCCAGGCAGGAAGTGAAGTGGCCGGTCCGGCGGCGGGCGGCATCGCCGGCCTCGCGGTCCGCATGCGCGCCATGATGAGGCCGGGGCCGCCGGATTGCGCGCCAGTGTCGATCGAACGCTGCTGCCGCACCGCCGCCGGCGCAGAGGACGCGCCCATCCCCGCGGACACGGGATGGATGCCGCGGCGACAGGCCGCGCTGACGAAAACGCGCCGGCACCTCGGGGCGCCCGGACGGCCCGGCCGGGCCGGCGGAGGCCACTACAATCGCGGCTTCCCGGCCGCCGAGGCATCCCATGACCGCGTCTTCCCCGATCCCCGGCGCCTTCGCCGGCCGCCGCGTCCTCGTCGCCGGCGCCAGCCGCGGCATCGGCTACGCCATCGCCGAGGCCTTCGTCCGCGCCGGCGCGCGGGTGTCGATCTGCGCGCGCGGCCGCGACCGGCTCGAACAGGCCGCCGACGCGCTGTCCGCCCACGGGCATCCCGTCCATCGCCTGGCCTGCGACCTGTCCGACCCGGCGCAGATCCAGGCCTATGTCGAGGCCGCCGCCGGCGCGCTCGGCGGCCTCGACGTGGTGGTGAACAACGCTTCCGGCTACGGCAACGGCCGCGACGACGCCAGCTGGCGCGCCGGCTTCGAGGTCGACCTGATGGCCGCGGTGCGCTGCAACCGCGCCGCGCTGGCGCACCTGCGCGGCGGCACCGATCCGGCGATCGTCAACATCAGCTCGATCAACGGCACGCGTCCCACCCCGCGCGCGATGGCCTATTCCACTGCCAAGGCCGCGCTGAACTACTACACGGTGACCCTGGCCGCCGAACTGGCGCGCGAGCGCATCCGCGTCAACGCCGTCGCGCCGGGCTCGATCGAGTTCCCCGGCGGGCTGTGGGAGCGCCGCCGCGACGAGGCGCCGGCGCTGTACGCCGGCATCCGCGCGAGCATCCCGTTCGGCGGCTTCGGCGCGGTGGAGGACGTCGCCCATGCCGTGCTGTTCCTGGCCTCGCCGCAGGCATGCTGGATCACCGGGCAGGTGCTGGCGGTGGACGGCGGGCAGTCGCTGGGCGCCTGACCCTCAACCGGCCAGCTGCGCCGCATCGACCACGTGCACGCCGTCGCGCGGCGCCAGCACCGCCTGCACCAGCGCGGCGGCGACGTGGGCGGCCGGATCGATGCGCAAGCCGCGCGGCAGCAGCGGCCCCAGCGCGCGCAGCAGCGCCGCCGCGGCACGCTCGGCGCGCCGCCGCTCGTGGCGCTCGCCGCCGATCAGCCCCGGGCGCACCAGCGTCAGCGAAGGGAACCCGAGCAGGCACAGGTCGCGTTCGAGCTCGCCCTTGACCCGGCTGTAGAAGAACCGCGACTGCGTATCGGCACCCTTGGCCGAATTCAGGGCGAAGATGCGCGCACCGTGGCGCAGCGCGATCTGCGCACAGGCCAGCGGATAGTCGTGGTCGACATGGCGGAAGGCGGCGCGGCTGCCGGCCTTGGCCCGGGTGGTACCCAGCGCGCAGACCACCGCATCGACCGCCCACCAGGCCGCCTCGGCGGGCAGCGCCTCGAAATCGACCACGGGCGCCAGCAGCTTCGCCTCCGCCTGCGCCAGCGCATGCCGCACCGGCGCCACCACCTGCGTGCAGCGCGGATCGTCCAGCAACTGGCGCAGCACATGGCTGCCGACCAGGCCGGTGGCGCCCAGTAGCATGACCTTCATCGAATGTTCCCGCGTTGTCCCTGGCCCGATGATGCCGCGTATGGCCGTGGCGTCAATGCCCGCGCGCGCCGGCCATGATCACCGCCATGCCGGCCAGGCACAGCCCCATGCCCAGCCAGTCGGTGGCGGCCGGACGCACGCCGTCCACCGCCCACAGCCACAGCAGCGCCACGCAGATGTAGATGCCGCCATAGGCGGCATAGGTGCGGCCGGAGGCGGTGGGATGCAGGGTCAGCAACCAGGCGAACAGCGCCAGGCTCGCCGCCACCGGCAGCAGCAGCCAGGCCGAGCGGCCCTGGCGCAGCCACAGCCAGGGCAGGTAGCAACCGAGGATCTCGGCCAGCGCGGTGGCCAGGAACAGGCCGAGGGTCTTGACCAGCCCGGGCAACAGGACCGTCATCGTTCAATGGCCCCCGCCGGCGCGGCCACGCAGCCATTGCCAGGCCTGCACCGCCAGCAGGACGACGGTGCCGACCGCCAGGCCCACCATCACCGCGCCCAGCGCATCGGCGATGCCGCCCGCGAGCACCCGGCCGAGCGTGTCGCCGATGGCGTGGTGGACCGCCGGCACGCCGTGCACCACGATGCCGCCGCCGACCAGGAACATCGCCACGGTACCGGCCACCGACAGGCCCTTCATCAGCCACGGCACCGCGCGCAGGATGCCGCGCCCCAGCCGTGCCGAGGCCCGCCCCTTGTCCAGCAGCCAGGCGCCGAGGTCGTCCAGCTTCACGATCGCCGCCACCACGCCGTAGACGCCGACGGTCATCGCCAGGGCCACCGCCACCAGCACCGCCAGGCGCTCCACGAACGCGGTGCCGGCCGGGATCACGCCCAGCGCCAGCACGATGATCTCCGCCGAGAGGACGAAATCGGTGCGGATCGCGCCGGCCACCTTGGTCTTCTCCATCGCGACCAGGTCGGTGCCGGCATCGGCCAGCGCCTGCAGGCGTTCGGCGCGGCGGGCCGCCTCGTCCTGCGCCGGGTGCAGGAAGCGGTGCGCCAGCTTTTCCACGCCCTCGAAACACAGGTAGGCACCGCCGACCATCATCAACGGCATCACCAGCCACGGCAGCCAGGCGCTGATCGCCAGCGCCAGCGGCACCAGGATGGCCTTGTTGCGCAGCGAACCCTTGGCCACCGCCCACACCACCGGCAGCTCGCGGTCGGCGCGCACCCCGGTGACCTGCTGGGCATTGAGCGCCAGATCGTCGCCCAGCACGCCCACGGTCTTCTTGGCCGCGACCTTGGTCAGGACCGAGATGTCGTCGAGCAGCGAGGCGATGTCGTCGAGCAGGGTGAACAGGCTGGCGCCGGCCATGGACGAACGTTCCGCGAGGGTGGGGGCCGCGCATTGTCGCCCATCGGCCCGTCCGCCAGGCGCGCAGCGCGCGGACCGGGAACGCGATACCCGTCACGGAAAACATTTCAGTCAGCTTCGTGCAGGCATGCTGCTGTCACGTGATTGTCATGGTGTTGCACACCGTGGCGGCCCCATCCGGCAGGTGACGTGCTCGTGCACGCCTGCCCTTCCCTAACCGGATAGGCGACCGACATGAACTGGATACTGGTTGTTGCATTGCTGGCCCTGCTGGGCCTGACGCTGGCCTCGCGGCGCTGGATCTGGCCCAAGGCCGCGGCCCTCTCGCTGCTGCTGGTGGCGCTGAACTCGTGGTGGCTGCTGGACCGGCTCAGCGGCGACGGCCTGAACGCCGCCACCCTCTACCACCTGAGCGCGGACATGGAGGGCACCGGCCTGGCCGACTTCCGCGGCGTGATCGCCGCCTACGTGGCGCTCCTGGCCGCCTCGCTGCTGCCGCTGCTGGCGCCGCTGCTGCGCCGGCGCCTGCCGCCGGGCCGCGGCGCGCCGGTGGCGGCCGGCTTCGCCCTCTCGCTCCTGGCCGCGATCGGCTGCAGCCCGCTGTACGGCGACGGCAAGCGCCTGTACCACCAGCTGCAGCCGGTGGACTACGCCCCCATCGCGGCCGACTACGTGCAGCCGGTGCAGCCCCTGTCGCGCCGGCCCAACATCGTGTGGATCTACGGCGAGAGCCTGGAACGCACCTACCTGGACGAGGCCACCTTCCCCGGGCTGATGCCCAACCTCACGCGGCTGGCCGCGCAGGCGCTGGATTTCCGCGGCATCGGTTCGGCCGAGGGCAGCGGCTGGACCATCGCCGGGCTGGTCTCCTCGATGTGCGGGGTGCCCTTGACCACCGCGCGCGGCGACGAGAACAGCATGGGCCGCATGGGCCGCTTCCTGCCCGAGGCCCGGTGCCTGGGCGACTACCTGCACGAGCAGGGCTACCGCAACCACTACCTGGGCGGCGCCGCCGGCGAATTCGCCGGCAAGGGCGCCTTCCTCGCCAGCCACGGCTTCGACGAGGTCGACGACGTGGCCTGGTTCCGGCGCCAGGGCGTGGGCCGCACCCATTTCTCGGCCTGGGGCGTGCACGACGACGTGCTGCTCGATGCCGCCTGGCGGCGCTTCCAGCAGCTCTCGCGCCGGGGCGAGCCGTTCATGCTCACCACGCTGACCATGGACACCCACCATCCGGCCGGGCACCTGCCGGTGGCGTGCAAGGGCACGCACTACCGCAGCCGCCACGGCGACATCGGCCTGCTCAACGCGCTCAACTGCAGCGACCGGCTGGTATCGCGCCTGGTGGAGCGCATCCGCAGCAGCCCGTGGGCGGACAACACCGTGATCGTGGTCGCCTCCGACCACCTGGCCATGCCCAACGACCTCAGCGAGGTACTCGCCGGCATGCAGCGCGAGAACCTGCTGCTGTTCCTGGCGCCGGGCGTCGCCCCGCACCAGCAGCGCATCGCGCAGGGCACCACCCTGGACTCGGGCGCGACCTTGCTGGGCCTGATCGACCCGCAGGTCACCGCGCTCGGCTTCGGCCGCTCGCTGCTGCTGCCCGACGCGCAGCGCACCGGCATCAGCGCCGCCGCCTACGCCGCCGACGACATCGGCTACCGCCGCTACCTCGCCTTCGCCCGCAGCCTGTGGACCGGCCCGCCCGACCCCGTGCTGCGCCTGGACGAGAAACAGCGCATCGTCGTCGGCCGCCAGCAGGTACGCCCGCCCGTGCTGCTGGAATACGACGAGCGCGGCGCCATCCGCTCGATGACCCTGGAAGACGCACTCGGCCGCTTCAATCGCGCCGACCACCGGCGACCGCTGGCCTATGTCGACCGCTGCACCGCCTTCGACGACGCCAACGACACCGACGAATGGTGCGCGCTGCTCGCCGACGCGCGGCACGGCACGCGCCTGGTGCACGACGCCGCGCTGCGCCAGGGCGTGCGCGTGGACGCCAATGCGGGCGATGCGGTCAACGTGCCCGCCAACGAGCGCATCCGCCGCGCCCTGGTCGTGGCCCGGCGCGAGAAGAGCATGCGTGCCGGCCAGTACGTGCTGCGCGTGCAGGCACGCGACCGTCCCGCGCGGGCCTTCTGGCTGGAGGCCGTATCCGGCCGCGACCGCGCCGTGCTCGCACGCCAATGGGTCTATCCCGACACCGAGGGCCGCATCGTCATGCCGCTGTCGCTGGACCGCGACGTGGACGACCTGGAAATCCAGGCCTGGCTCGATCTCAACGAACAACTGGCCGTGGACGACTATGCGCTGGTGCGTACCGGCAGCCGTCCGCGCGGGCCGTTGTCGTGATCTTGCGGGCGGCCCGGATCCGGCCGGGCCGCCCGATCGAGCGGCGCTCTACCACCGCCAGGATCGATCCGTCACACCGGTGTTGCTGGCGCCGGGCGAGCGCTCGTCAGGCTTCGCTGGCGAATGCAGGCGCGCACGGTCCCTGCGCATCCCGGCGGCCCACCTCCACCCAGGGACACGTGCGCTGTCGCCGGTTCATCGGGGCGCGCAGGCCGCCTGAATCCCGGGGCGTACCTCAGAGATCGTAGGCTTCCGGGCCCGGCGGTTCCTTCGGCAGCGGCTTGTCGTTGCCGTAGCCGCGGTTGCCGTCCGGGCCGATCACCCCGGCACCCGGGCCGATCGCTTCGGCGTCGATGTTGTTCTCGTTGCAGGAGTATTCGCCCAGGCCGCGGTCGTCGCCGCCGAAGTTCCAGGTGCGGTCGAAATGGATCGGCTCGCGGTAGTACTTCGGGTCGGTGACCGTGACCTGCACGTTCAGATGGTGGTAGTCCGGGCGCGACCAGCGCTCGACCACGGTGGTGGTGCCGCTGGTCGGGTTGCCGTTCTCGTCCAGCCAGATCCTGTCGATGCTGGAATCGCGCAGGCCCTCGGTCTGGACCACCAGGGTGTCGCCGTCCCAGTAGGCGACGTTGGTGCCGAAATAGCTCGGTGCCGGATTCGCGGGCAGCGCGCGCTTCGGGCCGACCACCGCGGTGCGGTGGGTGGTGTAGTGGTAGAACGTGACGAAGCGCTCGGGCGTGGCCAGGATCTCGAACGGCAGGCCGCTGGCATCGTGGCGGGGAATGCCGCCGGGGGTGCAGATCGCCTCCGGGTCGGGCGTGTGGTTCTGGCTGTAGAGCAGCGCGCGCTTGCCCAGTTCGCTGTACGGCAGGATGAAGCCGGGATAGTCCTTGCCGAAGTTGCCGCCGGGCTTGCTCTTGTCACGCTGCCCCTGCCAGTAGCCGCTCAGGTCGGGATGGCCGTCGGCCAGGCGCGGCGCCGGCAGCGGCGGGCCCTTGTAGTCCAGCGGCTTGAACAGGTCCTCGTCGGACGCGTCCGCCGGCGCGCGGCTGCCGCGACCGCTGGTGTCCTTTTCCTGCGCGAGGCCGTTGCCGCCGAGCACGGCGAGCACGGCGAAGGCGAGAACGTTCCGGGTCGTGGTCTTCATCGCCTCGTCCTCACTTGGTCTGCGCGTCGGCCGGCAGGTCCGACGGCTTCGGCTTGTTCTTGCGGTACAGCCAGTAGCCGGTCGCGCGGGTCGGGTCGTACACAGAGCCGATCGGCCAGTCCGGCACGTCCTGCCGGTCCGGGCCGAAATAACGGTTGCCGTCGGCGGCGATCTTCCCGGGGCCGGGCTCGAGGCTGGTCACGACCCACTCGGTGTTCCATTCGCACGACACCTGCGGCAGGGCCTCGCCTTCCGGGGCCAGCACGTAGTGGCGCGTGTAGCGCACCGGTTCGCGGTAGTACACCGGGTCGGTATAGGTCAGCTCCAGGTCCAGGTGGTGCTTGTCCGGCCGCGTGTACTTCTCCACCAGCACCGCGCCGGCGGAAATCGGGTTGGCGTTGTCGTCCAGCCATGCCCGCCCCTCGCTGCTGTCGTGGAAGGCGCTGGAGCGGACCACGAAGGTGTCCCCTTCCCAGTGCCCGACGGCGTTGCCGGTGTAGCGCGGATCGGGATCGACCGGCGGCTCGCGCCCGTCCGTCCAGATCCAGCGGTGCCAGCCGAACAGGTTCAGCGTGGCGACCCGGCGCGGGGTCTGCACGATCTCGAACGGGAACACCTGGGTCAGCGCGCGCGGCAGGCCGGTGATGATGCAGCGGGCCTCCGGGTCGATCTGCGCGTAGTTCGCATCCCGCTGGGCCTTTCCCTTGGCGGTGTACGGCAGCTGCAGCCCGGGCAGGTCCTTGGCGAGGTTGCCGTCGGGCTTGCCGTCCTCGTGCAGCAGCTTCCACACGCCGTTGAGCGAGGGATGGCCATCGGCCAGCCGCGGCGTCGGTTCCGCGGCGCCGGTGTACGGCTGGCCGAGCAGGATCTTCCTGGACTGCGCGGTGATGCCGTCGGGCCTGGCTTCGTCGCGGTATTGCGCCTGCGCGCTGAACGCGAGGGCCAGCAGCACGCCCGCCACGAGCGGCGACCGGGGGGATTTGCACGACATGGGATGCCTCGGCGTGGGTCGGGAGGGAGGGCGCGGGCTCACTTCTGCGCCAGCAACGCCTGGATCTGGTCCTCGAATTCCTTGTGGACGTCGCTGTTGAAGCGGCCCGTGGCCTTGGCCGAGAAGCCGCTGTGCACGTGCGCGACCTTGCCCTGGCGGTTGATGAAGAACGTGGTCGGCCAGGAATCGAGGTTCACCGCCTGCGGCAGCTTCTCCTGCGCCTGGTCGGTGGTGCCGGCCAGCAGGACCGGGAACGGCGGCTTGTAGCGGGCCACGAAGGCGCGCAGCCGCGCCGGGTCGGCATATTCGTCCTCGTCCTCGAAATCGAGGGTGACGATCTCCAGGCCCTGCGCGTGGTACTTGCGGTACAGCTCGTCGAGGAACGGCGCTTCGTCGTGGCAATTCGGGCACCAGCTGCCGCTCACGTCGACCAGGAGCACCTTGTGCCTGAAACGCGCGTCGGTATTGGAGACGAGGTTGCCCTGCAGGTCCTTGAAGCTGAAGGCGAACACCTCGTCCGGGTCGCGCACGCCCGTATGCGCGGCCAGGTCCGGCACGTCGGGCAGGCCGAGCTTCCTGGCGACGTCGGGACGGTAGGCGACGTAATGGACGAACCCGGTGCGGTCCGACAGCGCCACGTCCAGCGTCGCGTTGCCCTGGTCGTCGTGCGCGGGCCTGACCGTGGCCAGCGCCGCGCGGGTGCCGGAGAAATTGGCCAGCTCGAACTGGCCGTCCTTCCATGTGCCGGTGAGCGCGCCGGTATCGCCGCCGACCCGCAACACCGATGCGCTCAGCTTGCCGCCTTCCTGGTGGGCGATGAAGCGCCAGGCGTATTCGTTGGCCTTCCTGGACTGGGCCGGGATCACCCACAGGCCGTCGATGTCCGGCGCACCGCTGTCGGCGGCGACCTCGGCGCCGGCCCGCTTGGCGGCGATCTTCCAGCGCGGCGCCTTGGAATTCGCGTTCACCGCGGCATAGGTGCCGTCCAGGCTGCCGTCCGGGCGGTGGACCAGGTCGAGCACCCGGTCGAAGGCGTCGTAGCGCAGCTGCAGGTGGTCGCCGTCGAGCCTTGCCGCGGTCGAGGCGATCGGCTCGTCGCCGTTGTAGAAGTTGCCGACCAGGCCGTCCTTGCCGTCGACGATCTCGTAGCGGAACGGAATGTGGACGCTGCCGTTGTCGGCCGTGGCCTGCCACCGGCCCACCCAGTCGGCGGCGCCCGGCGTGGCCGCAAAGGCGAGTGTCGGCAGGGCCAGCAGCAACGATGCGAGCGAAACCAGGCGCATGGGGGAGGATCCGGTGTGAACGAAGCTGCAATGCTGGGTACAGGCGCGAGCGGCGACAAATGTCATGCGCTCATGTGCTCATGCCTTCCGGCGGCAGCGGCGGCCGGTGATGGGCAACGCCCCGGAGCGGCGGAAGGCAGGCGGCTGGCCCGGTGCCGCCATGCCGTGGCGCGTGGGATAGGTCCCCGGATCCGCTCGGCCATCGCTGCGGGCAATGCCCCGGCGCCCGGGCCGCCGTACCGGCGCCGGTCGCGCATGCCGGGAGGGCGGCCGGGATCGCGTGCCGACCGCGGGCGGGTAGCCGCAGGAGAGAGCGGCCGCGCGGGGCCGCAGGCGATCACGGCGCCGGCGGGTTCGCCGGTGGATCGGGCACCACCTCGTGCGGGTACCAGTTGGCCTTGTGGCAGGCCTCGCAGGCGCTGTCCATGTCGTTTCCCAGCGCGAACAGCCTGTCCGCGTCGTGCCTGTCGATCGCCTCCAGCTCCTGCCGGGCGACCGCGCGCAGGGCGAGCGCGTAGGCATTGAACTGGATGCGATTGGCATCGATCTGGCGCTGGATCTCCTCGGAGCTGTTCACCCCCGGCCCGTCCGACGGGAACGGTACCGCGGCGACCTTCCGGTTCGGGATCACCAGCAGGTTGGTCGCCTCCAGCAGGACCACCGCGTGGTGGCGCAGCTGCGCCCATTCGGCATCCGTCCTGGGGCGCAGGTCGCGGCTGCCGTGGGCATCGATCACCTGCCCGCTCGCGTCCCAGATGCGGTCGGCCGAGTAGTCCACCTCGTTCACCATCAGGTCCTGCAACGTCACCAGCGGTTCGACCGGCAACGCGGCCGGCGCGGGCGGACGGACCGCGGCCGGCCCCTCCGCCGCCGGCGCAGGCGCCTGCCCGGTCGAGGACGGCGCGGGCGGCGCGGTGCACCCGCCCGCGGACAGGACGAGGCCGAGGCCGGCAAGCACGAAACGATGTCTGGCGCTCAAGCGGGAATCATCCGTTGCGGCGCAGCCCGGCTGCGCTTCGGGGGCGATTCTCCGGGCCGCGATCGGCGGGCAAAAGTTCCGCCGCGACATGAGCACACAACCGGCGGTTATTGGCTGGCGTTTTGCCCGCTGTCCACCATGTGCACCGTCCTTCCCTCCCCGCCACGGCTTCGTTCGCCATGAAGAAAGCTCTGTCCAGCGTCGTGCTGCTCGGCCTGCTGCTGTCGTCCGTCCCGGCCCTCGCGCACCATTCCTTCGCCGCGCTGTACGACGCCAACAAGCCGGTGCGGCTGAAGGGCAAGCTGACCAAGATCGACTGGACCAACCCGCACACCTATTTCCATATCGACGTGGTCAGCCGCGACGGCAGCGTGCACAACTGGTCGGTGGAAGGCGCCGGTCCCGGTGCCCTGTCGCGGCGCGGCTTCCAGAACGGCGACGTCAAGATCGGCGACACCCTGATCGTCGATGGCTACCTGACCAAGAAGCCCGGCACCTACCTGGTGGACGGCCGCCTCGTCACCCTGCCCGACGGCCGCGTCATCAATGGGGGCACCCCCGGCGACGGCGGCCCCGGCGACAAGGGCAAGGGCGCCGAGGCGGAATCGCAGAAGCCGGGCAAGGCCTCCTGAGCCGCCGCCGCGATGACGACCCCGGCCCTGTTCGAGTGGCTCTACGCCCTGCCGCTGAGCACGTACGTGCGCGAGTCGCTGTACCTGTATCCGGCACTGGACGTGACCCACGTGGTCGGGGTGATCCTGCTGCTCGGCAGCATCGCCGTCGTCGATCTGCGCCTGCTCGGCAAGGTGTTCCCCGAAGTGCCCATCGGCCGGCTGAGCCATTCGATCCTGCCGCTGACCTTCGTCGGCGCGGCGCTGGCGTTCACCAGCGGCATCCTGCTGTTCCTGTCCGAGGCCGAGACGATCTGGAGCAACCCGATGCTGGTGGCGAAGTTCGCCCTGCTGGTCCTGGCCGCGATCAACATCGGCACCTGGCACCTCGCGTTCGCCCGGCACCGGCCGCAATGGGACACGCTGGCGGTACCGCCGCTGCGCGCGCGGATCGCCGGGGGAACCTCGCTGGCGCTGTGGGCGTCGATCCTGGTCTGCGGGCGCCTGATCGCCTTCATCTTCTGAGCCGGTCCCGATGATCTCCCCCCGCCCCTTCGTCGAGTGGCTCGCGCACACCTCGCTCTCGCAATCCTTCAACGAGGCCAACTACCTGTGGTTCGGCGCCTTCATGGCGGCGCACCTGATCGGCATCGCCCTGCTCGCCGGCACGTCGCTGCTGGTGGACCTGCGGGTGCTGGGCGTGGGCATCCGCGCCGCGGGCCAGCACCGCGTCGCCCGCGCATTGCGGCCATGGCTGCTGGCCGGGCTGGCCATCGCCGTGGCCACCGGTACCTGGCTGTTCGTGGCCGATCCGCTGAAGTACTACGTCAACCCCGCGTTCCAGCTGAAGGCCCTGTTGCTGCTGCTGGCGGTACTCACCCAGTTCGTCGTGCAGCGGCGGCCGCTGAAGTCCTTCGCCCTGGTCGCCCTGCTGCTGTGGTTCGGCACCGCGATCTGCGGGCGCGCGGTCGGACTGCTCTGACCGGACCTGAAAGGAAGGGCCGCGCGGTACGCCGGCGTGCTGCTGGGCCTGGCGGCACTGGACGCCCATGCCGGCAGGCGGCCTGCCGATGCCGATATCGACAAGGCCCCACCGGATAACCCACCGCGCTCGACCGGCTCAAGGGGGCCGGCCACCCGGCCCACCTGGTCGGCATCGCCGTCTCCGCATCCGAACGCGTGTCCGCGCACAGCACGTCGCCGACTGGCCAGGGCTGTGTACCGGCGAGCCGATGGCATCCGTGCCCGGCATGGTCGCCACCCCGCATGCCGCGGCGGCAAGGCCAACCGGTATTTCCTGCGTGGCTTCAACCTGGACCAAGGCGGCGACTTCGCCACCCGCATCGATGCCGTGCCGGTCAACATGCCCTCCCACGGTTGCGGCCATACCGACCTCGACTTCCTCGTTTCCGAACTGGTCGAGAAAAAGCCCGCACTGGCGCAAGGGCACCTACGATGTGGGACGTCGGTGACTTTCTAGGTTCGGCCGCTTTCGACCTCGCCGACCCGCTCGATGCCGGCCTGCCGGAAACCAGCGTCGGCAGCCATGGATTTCAGGCGCAGGATGCCGGCCGATTCGTGACAGATGGCGGGCCACGAGCTGCATCCACTGCCGGCATGCCTCGCGCCTGCCCGGCGAACCCGACGAAGGCGTCGATGGCGATCATTTCCATCCTGGCTCGTCGCGCGCGGTCCGCCGAACCTTCGTTGGACACCTGTAGTCAGGACACGCCCGCAGTGATGGCTGCGCACGCTGGCGGCAGGAATCGAGGCCGCACCTGCAGGGCCGCGGCGCGATCGGGCTCTCGGTGGAATGCCTCGTGCCCGGCGTGCATTCCCGCAATGCGGCTCCCTGTGCAGCCGGCCACCGTCTTCGCGGCGGCGATGTCGATGCTTCTTGCGGCACACGTGCACCGGACCGGGACACGCTCGCGACCGGCACGAGGCCGTGGGCGCCCGTTTCGCACGGAATGGTTCGCCATCCGGTGATGCCGGTGCCATTGGCGATCTTCCGCGCCGGCGTGGGTGTCGATGTCGGCACTAGCACTGGCACTGGCGCCGGTGGCCGCATGGACGCGCGGCGCGGATCGCGGGTCGCAACCGGCTTCGCACCTTTCGTCCGGCCCTTCGCCGGGCCGCCGACCCAGCCCGGCGATGCCGGGGGACACGCGCCCGGTGCCGTCGTATCGCACCCCTCGGCCACGGCGGATCCGGTCGGCCCACCATGGCGGGACTGCACCGGCCAGGCGGGCCGGCGTACGCAGGTCGCGACCGGCCTCGCACCTTTCGTCCGGCACTTCGCCGGGCCGCCAGCCCAGCCCGGCGATGCCGGGGGACGCGCGCCCGGCACCGTCGTATCGCCCCCCCTCGGCCACGGCGGATCCGGTCGGCCCGCCGTGCCGGCACTGCATCGAGCCAGGCAGGCCGGCGTACGCGGGTCGCAACCAGCCTCGCACCTTTCGTCCGGCACTTCGCCGGGCCGCCGCCCCAGCCCGGCGATGCCGGGGGACACGCGCCCAGTGCCGTCGTATCGCACCCCCTCGGCCACGGCGGATCCGGTCGGCCCGCCGTGCCGGCACTGCACCGGGCCCGGCGGGCCAATGCAGTGCCGGTCCTCAGAACGTGTAGGTGGCGCGCAGGTAGTAGTAGCCGCCGACGTTCGAGACCGGCCCGGTGTTGTCGTAGGCGTATCCGTACTGCGCCAGGGTCGCCGCGCTGGTGGCCCAGGCCGGGATCCTGTCCGGCTTGGTATCGAACAGGTCGTTGGCGCCGACGTCGATGCTCAGGTGGTCGCCGAACTCGCGGCCGAGGCTCAGGTCGGTCACCGCCACGGAACCGACCTTGTAGGGCACCGTGCCGATGCGCTGCAGCGGGCCATACAGCGTCTCCTTCAGGTTCGCGTGCCAGGCCTCGAGGTTCCAGCCGACGCTGGCGATGAACTTGCGTTTCGGCGCCAGGTCCAGCAGGCGGTTGATCGTCGAGGCGCCGAGCAGGCTGATGTTCGGGAATTCCTGCAGCGCCTCGGACAGCGGCGCCTGGCGGGTCAGCCGGTTGGTGTTGAAGTTGGCCGCGAAGGTGTAGCGGAAGTTCCCCAGCGCGGTGTCGCGCTGGTAGGCGGTGGCATTGATGTCCACGCCGCGGGTACGCAGGTCGCCGACGTTGGTGAGGTAGCTGATGAAGTAGCCGGTCTGCATGATGCCCGGATCGACGCCGAACGAGGCCAGCCGTCCGGTCACGTAGGCGATCTGCGCCGCGCTCAGCACGTTGCCGTTGGCGTCCGTGCCGGTGCTGGTGTTGACCCCTACGGTCGGCGACGAGCCGAGCTGGTCGCGCACGTCGATCTGGTAGGCGTCCACCGTCACGTCCAGCCAGTCGGCCGGATCCCACACCAGGCCCACGCTGTAGTTGCGCGCCTTCTCCGCCCGCAGCGGCGTCGCGCCCAGGGCCTGGCCGATGGCCGACGCCGGCCGCACGACCGCGTAGGTCGCGCCCTGGCGGTCGTTGGTGTTGGTGTAGGACTGGGTCACCAGGCTCGGGGCCTTGAAGCCGCTGCTGACCGAGCCGCGCAGGGCGAACGCGGGTGTGAAGTCGAAGCGCGTGGCCAGGCCGAAGTTCGGCACGCCGCCAAAGTCGGAGTACTTCTGGAAGCGCGCGGAGGCATCCAGTTCCCAGCGCGCGGTCGGGCGCGAGGACAGGCCGAGGTAGGCCGCCTCGTTGTGGCGCCCGGTGCGCGCCTGGTCCTCGGGCTTGTTGCCGACCTCCGAGGCCGCGCCCACGCCGTAGTACGAATCCGGGTCGCCCGGCAGGTAGCGGTACTGGTCGTTCTCGTACTCCAGGCCGAAGGCCAGCTCGAGCGGGCGCGCCCAGCCGATGTCGAACGCGCGCCTGAAATCCAGGTTGTTGTTCAACTGGCGGTAGCCGATGTGGCCGTCGTAGAAATCGGTCGGCCCGCCCGGGTAGTCCAGCGAGAAGTTCAGCGAATGCAGGGTGTAGGTGTTGACGTCGTCCCGGCTGTAGGTGGTGGAGAAGTTCCAGTCCCAGCCGGCCGCCACGCCGCGGGCGCCGGCGTTGAGCGTCCAGTCGTTCTCGATCGCCGCCTCCCAGGGCGTGAAGCCGTCCGGGTACAGCGCCAGCGCGCCCGGGTTGCTGGTCCATACGGTGTAGGCGGTGCGGAAGTTCTCCGCGGACTGGGCCTTGCGGTGGGCGAAGGTGGCGAATCCGTAGAACTGCAGGCCGGGGCTGGCGTCGTAGCCGAAGTTGGCCGCGAAGGTCTGCAGCGTGTAGGGGTTGATGCCCTGGTTGATCCACGGCCGGTTGTCGCGCGTGGCTTCCTTCGGGTTCGGCGAGGCGCCGGCGGGCAGCGCGTTGTTGGTCCCCAGCGCCTGGTAGGCGCCGGTCGCATCGTTGATCGCCGGATAGGTCAGGTAGGTCGGCGCCAGCGCCGCGGTGGTGACGGCGATGTTCTGGCGGATGGATTCCAGCGAGAGGTTCGCCCAGCCGCCATGGCCGAAGCCGAACCCGTAGTTGGCGCGCACGATTCCCCGGCTGCCGTCGCCCTGGTAGGCCTGCCCGCCCTCGACCGACACCGACCCGCCCTGCGCGTCCTTCTTCAGGATGATGTTGATGACCCCGGCGACGGCATCGGCCCCGTACAGCGACGAGGCGCCGTCGCGCAGCACTTCGATGTGGTCGATCGCGGTGATCGGGATCAGCGACAGGTCCACGTAGACGTCGCCGGCGTAGTTGCCCGCGTACACCGCGGTGCTGTTGCGGCGCACGCCGTTGACCAGCACCAGCGTGTACGCCGGGGACAGGTTGCGCAGCTGCGCGCCGCGGATGATGCTGCCCAGGTCCGGCTGGATGTTGGTCGGCAGGTTGAACGAGGGCAGCAGCGTCTGCAGCGCCTCGAGCAGGTTGGCCTTGCCGGCATCGACGATGTCCTGCGCCTCCAGCACGGTGATCGGCGCCGCGCTCTCGCGTGCCTTGCGGTTCTCGGTCCGGGTGCCGGTGACGACGACCTGGTCGAGCGTGGCGGTGCCGTGCCTGTCGTCCTTGCGCTCGGCCGCCTCTTCGGCCGATCCGGCCGCCTGCGCCGGGCAGGCCAGCACGGCCGAGACGGCCAGGGCCAGCGGGGCAACTAGCTTGCGGATCGGGTATGGATGCATCGTTCTTCGTCCGGTGTGGGCCGGCCGGATTCTCGCGGCGGCGCAATCCTCCACACCAATAAGGGCGCTGCATGAGCTGATGCGGCATCAGCTCATCCCCACCTGCTCCGTACCGATGACGAGCCGCGTGCGTGCCGCGCGTTTCGCCGGCGCGAAACGGCGCAGGTGCAGGAGCGCGATGATGCGCACGAAGATGCGCGGCGGGTCGCCCGTTGGGCGGTTTTCGAGCCACCCGATCGGCCGGCGGGCACAGCGCGCGGCGCGGCGATCGCTTCGCCGGGCCTTGCCCCCGGCAATCCGGAACACGGCACGGGCATCGCGGGCCTGTCGGACCCAGCCGGGCGGCATCTCGCCCGATACCGCGGACGAATGTCGCGGGAGGTTCCGGCGCACGCCACTGGTCGAAGCCGGCTCGCCCACCGGCTACGCGTCAGGTTCCGCTGCGGCGAACGCGTCCATCCGTCATGGCGAGGACGGACGCATCCGGTGCGGCCTGCGATTGGACTCCGGCGAGGCAGGCCGCAACGAGGGCCACGCGGAACGGGGGCGTGCCCGCCACGGTGCGGGCACCCGCTCCCTCGCCCCGGCCCGACCTCAGGCGGCCGAGGCGGTCGCGCCCGCGGGAGCCACGAGCGCGACAGCCGCTTCGGTCGTCAGCAGGCGGAAGGTAAAGCTCTCCTGCAGGTACAGCTCGACCTCGGTCTCGGAGTGGCCCAGGTAGCCGATGGACAGGTCCTGGCCGATATCCAGCTCGAAGTCGCCACCGCGCGTGGTCAGCACCAGGCCGCCGGCGATGGCCGGGGCCCAGACGATCTCGCCGTCGACGAGGCGCTGGATGTGCTGGACGACCGGATAGCCTTCCTCGCTGCCGCCGCTGATCGCGGTATAGGTATCGGCGCCCAGCACCAGTTTGTACGGTCCTTCGACGCCGGCCAGACGCAAGCGGTTGACCGCCTGCGCCACCGCGGCGGGGTAGCCCATCGCGGCGGCCGGCAGCGTCAGGGCGGGGTTGCTGGCGCCGGGGCGGATGCCGCCGATGCCCGCAGCCGCATAGCCGTCGAAGACCGCGCGGTCCTCGGCGTAGGCGATCTTGCGCGCGGCGTCCTTCAGCGGCTGCCAGTCCGAGTCCAGGGAGCCGCGCTCCACGTCGTCGATCGCCTGCCGCGACAGCGTGAACGGGATGCGCAGCTCCACCACCGCGTTCGCCGCGCGCCGTACGGCCTGCACGCCCTCGCCCGGGCCCTCGATCTTCTCGACGTGGCCGGTGCCGACCGCTGCGAGCGTCGGCCCCTTCGGCTCGGGCACATCGACCACGCGGCGCGCCGCCAGGTAGCGCTTGAGGGTGCGGGTGGCCTCCTCGTCGATCTGTGCCCACGCCGCCGTGGAGATGGGGGCGAGTTCGCGATGCAGGTTATTCATGGGGAGCCTCATTCTTCAGGGAGCCAATGCGCAGCGAACCGTCCGGCGAAGACGCCCGCGGTTCCGGTCCGGCCTTGCCTGCACTGGCGTCGGGGGAAACGGTCGATGCAGGCGTGGCCTGCGGCGCGACATCGTCGAGGAACGTGGAGGATGGCACGAAGAACAGCGATCCGGTCACCGCACGGCTGACGTCGAGCAGCCGGTCGTAGTTGCCGGGCGGCTTGCCGATGAACATGTTCTCCAGCATCTGCTCCGTGCGCGCCGGCGAGCGCGCGTAGCCGATGAAGTAGGTGCCGAACTCGCCCTTGCCGACATCGCCGAACGGCATGTTGTCGCGCACGATGTCCAGCTCCTCGCCGTCTTCCTCGATGGTGGTGAGGACGTTGTGCGCGAAGCTGGGCTTGGCCGCATCGTCCAGCTCGATGTCCGAGAGCTTCTCCCGGCCGACGATCTTCTCCTGCTGCTCGACCGGGATCGCGTTCCACTTGCCGAGGTCGTGCAGGTACTTCTGCACGATCACGTAGCTGCCGCCGGCGAAGGCGGCGTCTTCCTCGCCGACCAGGGTGGCGTCGATGGCGGCCTGCGCCACCGGGTTCTCGGTCCCGTCGACGAAGCCCAGCAGGTCGCGGTCGTCGAAATACTTGAAGCCCTGCACCGAGTCGGCCACCGAGACGGCGCCCTCGAGCCGCGCCATGATCCGCGAGGCCAGCTCGAAACACAGGTCCATGCGCGCGGCACGGATGTGGAACAGCAGGTCGCCGGGCGTGGCCGGGGCATGGTGGACCCCGGCCAGTTCACGGAACGGATGCAGATCCTTCGGCCGCGGCGCGCCGAACAGGCGGTCCCAGGCCTGGGAACCGATGCCCGTCACGCAGGACAGTCCGCCATCGAGCGCCCGGAAGCCGACGCCCCGGACCAGCGAGGAAAGGTCGGCGCACAGCCCGCGCACGGTGGCTTCGGCGTCCGCGCCGGCATCGATCGTCACCACCAGGAAGATGGCGGCGCGCGTCAGCCGGGCATCGACGGCTTGTGGCAGTGGGGAAGACAAACCAGTTCCTCGGTAACAGCGCGACGATGCTGGGATGAAACCCCTGCCAGGTCAAGGAACGGGGACGGCCGACGAGCAGAACCGCCCTTTCGGGAGATGAGGAGGGAGGGGCCCTGGACCCTTGCGGTCCAGGGCCGAACGGGAGCGAATCCGGATAGACGGCAACGATTCCGCGATTCGCCCGCATGGGCCGGCCCGGCTGGCCCAGGCCTTGCCTCGGTGCGCGCAATGCGCCGGGCCGCTCAGTCGCCGGGGTAGTGGCCCGCGGCGATGTCCTCCAGCAGCGTCGCCTGCCGCGGCTCCCAACCCAGCAGCGCACGCGTGCGTGCGCTGGAGGCCGGCGCGTCGGCGGCGAAGAACATGCCCAGCCAGCCGAAGTGCAGCTGCGCGCGTTCGGGCGGGATCGATTCCACCGGCACGCCCAGGAAGCGGCCCAGCGCGACCGCGATGTCGCGCGTGGCGATGCCCTCTTCGGCCACCGCGTGCAGCACGCTGCCCGGGGGCGCCTTGTCGATGGCCAGCTGCACCAGCTTGGCGGCATCGAGCCGGTGCACCGCCGGCCAGCGGTTGCGGCCCTCGCCGATGTAGCCCGAGACGCCCTTCTCGCGCGCGATGCGCGCCAGCACCGCGACGAAGCCGTGGTCGCCGCCGGCGCCATGCACCGTCGGGGCGAAACGCACCACCATCGAGCGGATGCCGCGCTCGGCCAGGCCCAGCGTGTAGGCCGCGTTGGCGGTGCGCGGATGGCTCTGCGCCTGCGGCATGTCGGCCTCGGTGCCCACGCGCCCCGGCGCCAATCCCACCGTGCCGCCGGCGATCAGCAGCGGGCCGCCCGTGCCCTGCAGCACGTCGGCGAACGCCTCGATGGCGGCGCGGTCGGTCTGCGCCGCGGCCGCCATCTGCGAGAAGTCGTGGTTGTAGCCCAGATGCACGACGCCCTCGGCCTGCGCCGCGGCACTGCGCAGGCTGGCCGGATCGTCCAGGCTGCCGCGCACCGCCTCGGCGCCCAGCGCGGCGATCCGCTCGGCGGACGCGTCGCTGCGGGCCAGGCCGAGGACGTGGTGTCCGGCGGCCATGAGTTCCTTGACGCTGGCCGAGCCGATCCAGCCCGAGGCGCCGGTGACGAGAATGCGCATGCCTGCTCCAGTGATGTCATCGAGTGACTTCACTATACGCCTATGATGTCACTCAGTGTCAACACTCAGGGGAACGCATGGCTCGCTGGAAGCCCGATGCCGAGAGCCGCTTCCGCGCCGCGGCGCTCGAACTGTTCGCGGAGATCGGCTACGAGCAGACCACCGTGGCCGCCATCGCCGAGCGCGCGGGGCTGACCGCGCGCACGTTCTTCCGTTATTTCAGCGACAAGCGCGAAGTGCTGTTCAACGGCTCCGAGCGGCTGCAGCGGACGATGGTCGACGCGCTGGCCCAGGCCCCGGCCGGGGCGTCAGCGGTGGAGGCGGTCGCCACCGCCCTGGTCCGCGCCGGCGACTTCTTCGACGACGAACGCCGCCCCTACGCGCGCCTGCGCAGCACCGTGATCGCGGCCAACGCGGAGCTGCGCGAGCGCGAGCTGATCAAGCTGGCCACGCTGTCGGCCGCGCTTGCGCAGGCGCTGCGCGAGCGCGGCGTCGGCGAACCGGACGCGAGTCTCGTTGCGGAAGTTGGCATCGTCGTGTTCCGGATCGCGTTCGCGCAATGGGTCGGCGAATCCGAGCGACGCAGCTACGACGAGATCGTGAGCGGATCGCTGGCGCGGCTGCGGGCGCTCGCGGCCTGAGTCGCCCCGGCACGGCCGGAACATCCCGGGCGCAGGTCATGCCATGAGCCTCGTGGCGGGACCGGCGCTCACCAGTTGGCCGCCGCATGCCAGGCCTGCGTTCGCGGAAAAGCATTCCGGCCCGGTTTCGCTCTAGCCGGCGATGCCGTCGAGTTCGGTCACCACCTCGGCCGGCAGCACCAGGTCGGCCGCGGCCAGGTTCTCGCGCAGGTGCGCCACCGACGAGGTGCCGGGGATCAGCAGCAGGTTGGGCGAACGCTGCAGCAGCCAGGCCAGCGCCACCTGCATCGGCGTGGCGCCGAGGCGGCCGGCCGCCGCCGAAAGCACCGACGACTGCAGCGGCGAGAATCCGCCCAGCGGGAAGAACGGCACGTAGGCGATGCCGTCGCGGGCAAGGGCGTCGATCAGCGCCTCGTCCTGGCGATGGGCGATGTTGTACATGTTCTGCACGCACACGATCTCGGTGATGGCGCGCGCCTCGGCCACCTGCGCGGCGGTGACGTTGCTCACACCGATGTGCCGCACCAGTCCCTGCCGGCGCAGCTCGGCCAGCGCCTGCACCTGTTCGGCGATCGGGCCCTCGGTGGGTCCGTCCATCTTGAACATGATGCGCAGGTTGACCACGTCCAGCGCGTCCAGGCCGAGGTGGCGCAGGTTGTCGTGCACCGCCTGCACCAGGTCCTGCGGCGCATACGCCGGCAGCCACGACCCGTCCTCGCCGCGGCGGGCGCCGATCTTGGTGACCAGGGTCAGCCCGTCCGGGTACGGATGCAGCGCCTCGCGGATCAGCTGGTTGGTCACGTGCGGACCGTAGAAATCGCTGGTGTCGATATGGTCCACGCCCAGCGCGACCGCCTCGCGCAGCACCGCCAGGGCGGCGCCGCGATCCCTCGGCGGCCCGAACACACCGGGGCCCGCCAGTTGCATGGCGCCGTAGCCCAGCCGCTTCACGGTGCGGCCGCCGAGGGCGAAGCTGCCCGCCTTGTCGATGCTCGTCATGTCGTCGCGCTCCACTGTAGTTGTGTCCGTCCACGATATGAAGGATTCTTCAGGTTGTGAATTCGCATTCGGTGCGCCGCATGGCAATCGCCCTGACTCCCCGCAAATCGCCGGTGCAGGCCCGCTCGGCCGCGACCGTCGAGGCGCTGCACATCGCGGTGATTCAGGTTTTGACCGCCGAGGGCCTGAGCCGCTGCACCACCACCCGCGTGGCCGAGCGCGCCGGCATCTCGGTCGGCAGCCTCTACCAGTACTACCCGAACCGCGATGCGCTGCTGGCCGCGGTGCTCGAGCAGCACCTGGAGGGCATCGCCGTGGCGGTCGAGCGGGTCTGCGACGAACACCGCGGTCAGCCGGTGGCCGCGATGGCCGCGGCGCTGGTGCATGCGTTCCTGGCCGCCAAGCTGCGCGACCCGCAGGAGTCGAAGGCGCTGTACGCGGTAGCGGCCGAACGCGGCGGCCCGGCGCTGGTGGCGCGGGTCAACGCGCGTCTGCTGGCGGCGGTCGCCGCGATGCTGGGCAGCGCATCCGACGCCCGCTTCGATGCACCGCACATGGCCGCCGCCACCGCACTCGGTGCGCTGGTCGGGCCGGTGCGCGCCGTGGTCGAGGGCCTCGCCCCGGCCGGCTTCGAACGCTGCCTGGAAGCCCAGCTGGTGCGCCTGCTGGACGCCTACCTGCATACGTACCACCTGCACGCCTAGCGTTGCCACGTCCTCTCATCGAGCCAGGACGACAGGCAGCGTGCACTTCCCCGCTGCGCCCGGCTCGCCTCGGCTTGGCCCTCGTCCTTGAATGCCGATGCGCGGCGGCGACTTGTCGCCGCCGCTGGACCCAGGCGCCGGCGCGTATCGCCCACTTCCGGCTATCGGGGCCTATCGGAATGGGCGCCGTGGCCGGGCCGCGTCAGGCCGCCACACGCCAGGCTTGCGTAGGTGGAAAGTGCATCCTGGCCCCGAGGCGCTGGCCTGGAAATCGCAGATGCCTGGTTCCCGGCGAACCCGGGACGATCGCCGTGCCATCACTGGCGGCACTGAACTTCATGCCGCCGCCAATGCCTTACCTATGGGGGCCAGCCTCAGATCGCCTGGCCGCCGGAGACCTCGATCCGCTGCGCGTTGACCCAGCGGTTGGCCTCGCCGAGCAGGCTGGCGATCATCGGCCCGATGTCGTCGGGCACGCCGACGCGGCCCAGCGCGGTGATGCTGGCGATGTGCTGGTTGATCTGCGGGTTGTCGCGCACCGCGCCGCCGCCGAAGTCGGTTTCGATCGCGCCCGGCGCCACCGTGTTGACGGCGATGCCCCGGCTGCCCAGCTCCTTGGCGAGGTAGACGGTCAGCACTTCGACCGCGGCCTTGGCCGACGCGTACGCCGCGTAACCGGGATAGGCGAAGCGGGTCAACCCGCTGGACAGGTTGACGATCCGGCCACCGTCGGCGAGCAACGGCAACAGTGCCTGGGTCAGGAAGAACACGCCCTTGAAATGCACGTTCACCAGGCGATCGAACTGCGCCTCGGTGGTGTCGGCGAACGGCGCCATGTCGCCATGGCCGGCGTTGTTGACCAGATGGTCGAAGCGATCGCGCTGCCAGGTGTCCGCCAGCGCGGCACGCACCCGCTCGACGAAGGCCGGGAAGGCGGACACCTCGCTGGTATCCAGCTGCAGGGCGGCCGCCTTGCGGCCCAGTGCCTGGATCTCGGCGACGACGGCGTGCGCCTCCTCGGCATTGCTGCGGTAGGTCAGCAGCACGTCGCCGCCGGCGCGCGCGACATGGAGGGCGGTATTGCGGCCCAGGCCGCGGCTGGCGCCGGTGATCAGAGTGATGGTGGACATGTCGGGTTCCTTTTCCAGGGTGTGGGAAGCGGCGGACAGGATCGGCCGCGCGCCGGCCGGCAGGTTGCCGGAACCTCGCCAGCTCTTGCCCGATCCTCCACGCCGTCTCTGCGCCAACCGCCGAAGCGCTACGCTGGCCGCATGACCGACTTGCTCGATGCTGTCCGCCGCCACGCCGATACCCATGCCCATGCCGACCACCCCGTGGCCATACCCACGGCGATCCCGGGACTGATGGTGGTGCGTGCCGCCGTCCCCAGCGCCCTGATGCACGACCTGCAGCGGCCGATGGCCTGCCTGGTACTGCAGGGAGCCAAGCGCGTGACCATGGGCACGCGGGTGTTCGACTTCGCGGCCGGCGATTCGCTGCTGGTCACCGCCGACGTGCCCACCATCGGCCAGGTCACCCGCGCCAGCCTCGCCCAGCCGTACTACTCGCTGGTGCTGGAACTGGACCCGGCGGTGATCACCGACCTGGTCGCGCAGATGGCGCCGGATGCCGTCGCCGACCCGACCCCGGTGCGCGTGGATCCCACCGAGCACGAAACCGCCGATGCCGCACTGCGGCTGATGAAACTGCTCGACCGGCCCGCATCGCTGCCGGTGCTGCAGGCGCAGCTGGTGCGCGAGATGCACTACTGGCTGCTGGCCGGCCGGCACGGCGACGCCATCCGCAAGCTGGGCTGGCCCGAGGGCCCCGTCCAGCGCATCACGCGCGCAGTGAAACTGCTGCGCCGCGACTACGCCCAGCCGATCCCGATCGAACGGCTGGCCGCCGAAGCCGGCATGAGCGTCTCGTCCCTCCACCAGCACTTCAAGGCCATCACCTCGCTGTCGCCGTTGCAGTTCCAGAAGCACCTGCGCCTGCTCGAAGCGCGCCGGCTGATGCAATCCCACGGCAGCAACGCCAGCACTGCCGCCTACGCCGTCGGCTACCAGAGCGTGCCGCAGTTCACCCGCGAATACGGGCGCCTGTTCGGCCGCCCGCCCGTGGCGGATACCCGTGCGGCAATGGCGAAAACGGAGGTTGGAGCCGAGTTATAGGGAGGTTCTGCTCCGAACCACTCCCGTTACTCCGGGGGACATTGCTCCATCGCCTCATCGATGCCCTCGACCGGAAACTAGCGAGGAGCTGTAGTCAAAGACGAGGCCTTGAGCTTCGCCTGTGAGAAGTTAACTCTGACCCCGTTTTTGGCTTCGCGGTCGGGGACGCCTTGCAGGTGACGGCCGGGCATGGGCTGTTGCTGATCAGTCGCAGCAAGTAGTTGTCCCGACATTTCCATAGGTCAGGCAGTCGAATTAAACGGCGCCGGCGCGTGACGCTCGGCGCCGCCCCTACGGCGCGGTAAAAAAGTGAACGCTGCCCCTGTTTCGGTGTCGAGCCGTCGGCAAGACCATCGGGGCGCCAGCCTTCCTGTGCGGCCATGCCGATGAAGCCGGCGTCCGTCGCGCCTTCAGGCGCGCCGGCGGCAAGGCGCCGGGCGCATACCGGGGCAAATCGGCGAAGGAAGCCGGTTACCGAAGGCGGGCACCCGCCGGAAGGCCGCCGCGCGCGCACCGCCCTGCGGCGATGCGTGCGGGCCGCCCGCCGTCACCCGGCAATCAACAGGCTCACGTCGATGTTGCCGCGCGTGGCGTTGGAGTACGGACAGACGATGTGGGCCTGCTCGACCAGCGCCTGCAGCACGTCGCGGGCGATGCCCGGCGCGGCGATGCTCAGCTGCGCCTGGATGCCAAAACCGGTGGGAATCTGGCCGATGCCGACCTGCCCGGTGACGGTGGTGGCGGCCGGCAAGGCGACCTTCTGCTTGGCGGCCACGAACTTCAGTGCGCCGAGGAAGCAGGCCGAGTAGCCGGCGGCGAACAGCTGCTCCGGGTTCGTGCCTGGGCCGCCCGCACCGCCCAGCTCGCGCGGGGTGGACAGCTGGACGTCGAGCACCTTGTCGGACGAAGTGGCGTGGCCTTCACGGCCGCCCGTGGCGGTGGCCGTGGCGGTATAGAGGATCTTTTCGATGGACATGGCAGAGGTTCCTTGGAGATGGGCGTGTTGCGGGCGGACATCGCCCGGCGAGTGGCACTTTGCCCGCCGCGCCAAGACTTTTTGTCGCATAGAATCCTGAAAACTTGATCTGGAGTACGGGCTATGGTCGATCGGCTGCAGGCGTTGATGGGGCACTTCCCGGTGCGCGCGCAGGTGTTCAATGCCGGCCCGCTGTGCGGGATCAACACCCTCGACGGCGATGGCCGGCACGGCCAGCTGCACCTGGTGCGGCGCGGCCCGGTGGAGGTCCGCTACGGCAAGACCTCGCTGCACATCCGGCGCCCCAGCCTGCTGCTGTTCCCGCGGCCGCTGGGCCACCGCTTCGTCACCGACCCGGTGCGCGGCGCGGACATGGTGTGCGCGCATCTGGATTTCGAAGGCGGCCCGCACAACCCCGTCGCCGCCGCCCTGCCGGAGGCGGCCTGCGTGCCGCTGGACGACATCGGCGGTGCGGAACCGGTGCTGGCCCTGCTGTTCGAGGAGGCGTTCGGGCAGCGCTGCGGGCGCATGGCCGTGGTGGAGCGCCTGTTCGAAGTGGTGATGATCCAGCTGCTGCGCCAGCTGATGGAGAGCGGCGAGACGAAGGGCAGCATGCTGGCCGGCCTGTCGCACCCGCGCCTGCGCAACGCGCTGGTGGCCATGCACGAGGCACCCGCCCGGCCGTGGACCCTGGACGGCCTGGCCGCCGTGGCCGGCATGTCGCGCAGCGTGTTTGCCGCCACCTTCCGCGCCACGCTCGGCACCACGCCCGGGCACTACCTGCAGGGCTGGCGCGTGCAGCTTGCGCAGAAGGCCCTGCAGCGCGGCCGCCCGCTGAAGGCCGTTGCCGCCGAAACCGGCTACGGCAGCGAAGCCGCCCTCTCCCGCGCGTTCAAGGCCCACACCGGCCAATCCCCGCGCGCGTGGAAACGCGGCCTGCCGGCCACGATGCCCTGAGCACGACGGACGCGAACCATCGGCTCCGCCACGCTGTCCGAATGCCCACACCGCTTCATTCCGGCCAGCTTGTCGGCACGCGCCGCATCCGCTTGCCGACAATGGGCTGACAAGCCCCGTTGCCCGCACTAATGTCCCCCTACGAGGATTTCGCGAGCCGCCTGCGGCAGATGCTGGACCGCGCCCCTTTCGTGCCAGGCCTCGGAAGAACGAGCGCCCTGGCGCACCGCTACGCGGTATCGCGCGAGACAGCCCGCAAATGGCTCACCGGCCTCGCATTGCCCGAGCTGCCGCGCATCATCGAGCTGGCCCGGGACTTCGACGCCAGCTTCGAATGGCTCGCCACCGGCCGCGGGCACGTCAACCTGAGCGTGAAGGAACCCTCCGCCACCTACCGGCGCCTCACCGAAAGCGAGAGCCGCATGCTCGACGCCTTCCACAACCTGTCCGAGGACAAGCGGCAGTTGCTGGTGGAGTTTCTGTCCTAGGCCACCTCCTCGACCCGTCTCCGGTTCACCGGCCGCACTACGCCGGATTGAGGCATTGTTCCATCGGAACCGGTGGAACCTGGGCCAGAGACGAACTCCTTGAACCTCGTCCGTAGAGCGAACCCTGGCCCAAGTTTCTTGGTGATTTGCGCGCAGTCAGCACCGCGCCGCTGACTCCCCCATCAGCCGGGCCGGCTGCCTGCCGCGTACCCGGGCGCGCTCGGATCGACGGTCACCACCAACTCGCCTTCGCGTACGACGAGGCGCAGCTTGCTGCCGATGGCGAAGCCCAACCGTTCCAGCCAGTACCCACGCAGGCGCAGCGTGGGCACGCGCTGCGCGCTGGTGGCGTAGTAGCCGTAGCCAACGGTGCAGTGCTGCGGCGGACGCGGGCGGTGCGGCTTGCGTGGCGTGCGAACGCGCTCGGCAACTTCGAGCGCAGCAACCTGATCGGCCGTGGGCATCGGTGTGGGCGGCGGTTCGACATAGGCCCAGGTCAGATCGTGGGGCGGCGCGTGCTTGCACGGCGTGGGAGTGATTCTGAATTTCGGTTTACGCATGGCAAAGCCCTCCTGCAGACAGAAAGTCGTTGTTCGATCAGCCGCGCGAGGCGTGCGGCTGGCTGTCGTGCGACTCGCTGGCGGGCGGTGGCGAGCGATGGGGCTTCGATTCAAGCCGCTGCTCGCCGACCTGATCGACAAGACTGCGCGCCGTGCGGGCGGCTTCGTACATGACACCGCCGAGTGTCGGCAGGGTCTTTTCGTCCAGCAGCACGGAACGCCCGAGCGACATGACGTCGCTCACAGCGATGAGCGTGGCGATCGTGCGGTCGAGCGCGTCGATCTGGTCGAGCGTGATACCGAAGGCGAAATGGGCGTGGGACAGCGGCGCGGATTGCGCAGACGTGGCTTGGGTTTCGTGGGACATGGTGGACTCCTGTTTGATGGAGTCCGTCACCCCTGACGCCAATCAGAGGTGGCGGACGGTGCGGGTTGGCGTACCGGCAACAGGCATCCGGCGCCCCGAAGGGCCCACGCACCGCCCGCCATAGAACTGGCAGGTACACGCCGCACCGATACTGGGCATGAAAAAAGCGCCGAGCTTCGGTGAGGGCGCTGATGCGCCTATTGGTCGGGACGCCAATCCCGGTCGCCGGATTGACGGCGACGAGCTAGAGATACTGCGCGAGAAAAGCGGAGTCAAGGGCAGAGTTTCCACCCGGATGACAAATCCTCGTCCCGGGACTATGGTTGCCCAAGGAACGGGGGTTCTGGCATGAGACGCAGCACGGAAAGTAAAGAACTCGGCGCACTGACAATCCTTCTGAGATCGGTTGTGCTCGCTGTCGGTACAGCCAACCTCACAGCAAGAATTTACGACCTCATTGTGGCGGCTTTCCCACCATGGCGGAATGCTGGCGCAAGACTTCACCCAATAATCGGGCGCCACGCTCCCCCTTGGCGTGGATGACGTTGGCCATCTGCTCCATGCCAGAGTTATTTATATTTGCGCAAGAGATGCCGCAGGCTAGAACTACTGATCGACGAAGTTTTCCGCCATAGCAAAAATTAATTAATTCTCAATAATCCAAAAAGGCAGCTAAATAATGTCTGAATTCTCTTACACAACTGTTCCAGGAAAGATTAAGCCGCTTCTCGAAAAGATTCGTAGCGTCGGAATTCCCAAAAAAGCAACGGTTCAATGGCTAAAAACAATCGGATTTACTTCAAGTAATGATAAAACTTTGCTTGGAATTCTAAAAACAGTGTCCCTAATAGATGCAAGTGGAATACCGACCTCAACTTGGTCAGCTTATCGGGGGGCGAGCCATCGTGCAGTCCTTGGACAAACAATTCAAACCGGATATGCAGAACTCTTTGCAGTTTACGCAGATGCGTGGGATCGTCCAAACAGCGAACTTGAGCATGTCTTCGCAACCAGCACCAGTGCCGGGAAACAGGTGGTTTCGAAGACTGTAGCCTCTTTTAAAGCACTTTGCGAATGCGCAGATTTCAAATCTGCTCCTGGCCACGATTCACAATCAGTGCAAACTACAACACCGCTGCATGCTCCTGTTTCTGAGATAGCGGAAACTCCCCAGGGAGACACAAGCAAGAGAACAAGTCCTTCCATCCATATCGACCTACAAATCCATGTATCTCCTGAAGCATCGTCAGATCAAATAGATCAAATTTTTAGAAGTATGGCCAAGCATCTCTATGGCGCCAAGGATACGCCATGACATCCACGCTCATTAATTTTCTCAATGCAGCAAAAGCTATAGATCAAGATATTAGAGTTCAACTTGGCCCTCCAGAGGAAGGCCTCATATCGGACACTCACAGAGTTATTCCTCGACCCCTTATTCGAGGAACTCGGGGGTACATAGAGAAGGTTGCTAATCAAGCTAATGGCTGTTACGAAAACGGGTGGTATGACGCTTGTGCGGTAATGCTTCGAAGACTAATTGAAACCCTCATAATTGAGTCATTCGAAAAGCACGCCATATCCAGCAAAATAAAAAACTCTTCGGGGGATTTTTTTTATCTCAGGGATTTAATCACAAAAACCATCTCCGAACAGTCTTGGAACCTAAGTCGAAACTGTAAGCAGGCACTCCCAAAACTAAAAGACATCGGAGATAAATCCGCACATAGCCGCCGATATGTTGCGCAACGAGGCGACATCGACCCACTTTTGGGCGAAATCCGCCTCGTAGTTCAAGAACTACTGTTCCTCAGCGGGTTAAAGTGAACAAAGCGAGGCAGTTAAGATAACGGAGTCAGGTTCGCTTTTTTGCGATCCGACCAACTTCATCGGTCGATCAGTCCAACGGCCACTTGCGCACCGGCAGCGACGAGCATCAGCACGTACCGATCAAGGAAAGACATTACGGAGGGCCTGCGCTGCAAACCATTTCATGCAGAAGACGAATCTCCCATCGCAACCTGCCGGCGATGCTTGATCGAAGCATTCGATCAACAACTCAGTCAGCACGCGCACCTTGCGGCTGGGGTGCGGGCCGGGTGGACGGATGACATAGATGCCGGCCGGCAGCGGGAAAACAGGGATCAGAGTGCACTTCCAACGCGATAGGCATCTGACACCCTGCGCCCCCAGCGCGTTGACTTCCCGTACATCCGAGATTCTTCATCCTCGCCCTGGCTTCAATATCTGGAGAGCGGGATGACAAAGTGGATGGGTGCCGTGCTGGCCGTGGCAATGCTGGTGGCCGGGTGCGCCAAGGTGGAGGGCGAGAAGTTCGTCGGCCACTGGGTCAATGTGCAGTCGCAGGACGATGTGATGGATATCGAGCGCAACGGGGAGTCCTTCATGGTGCGCAACACCACGCCGAGGTTCTTCAGCCGCAAGCCCAAGACCGAGAATTACCCGGCCATCTACAAGGATGGCGTGCTGCAGGTCTCCAACGACGGCGAGACGGTGAACTTCGCCATCGACCAGGCCACTGGCCACCTCAACACTGGCAGCGACGAGTACCAGCGCGTTCCGGCGAAGTAAGCGCGCAGCCTGCGCATGAGGTCTCCGACGGAGGCTCGCCCCGGGGCCGTCTCAGGCCGGCGCAAGCGGTCCACGCGTCGCGGTGAAGCAACGATTTTCGCCGGTGATCGGGTCCTCGAACGCCAGCGCGTGCGCGAACAGCTGCAGCGGCCTCTCCGGATCGTCCGGCCGCTGTTCCTGCAGCTGCGGGTAGAAGCGGTCGTGCAGGATCGGTGCGCCCAGCGCCGCCATGTGCACCCGCAGCTGGTGCTTGTGCCCGGTGATCGGCTGCAGCCGGTAGGTCCAGGTGTCCTCGCCGCGGGCGACCACGTCGATCACGGTTTCGCTGTTCGGCTCGCCCGCAGCCTCGCGCATGCGGAAGAACGGTTCGCCCGGCTCCAGGCGGCTGCGGCGCACATGCGGGAACGCCAGTCCCGGCAATGGCGGCGCAAGCGCCAGGTAGTGCTTGCGGATGCGCCGCTCGCGGAACAGCGCCTGGTAGCGGCCGCGGCTGGTCGGGTCGGCGGAGAACAGCACCAACCCGGCGGTCTCCCGGTCGATGCGGTGCAGCGGCACGAGCGACGGGTTGTCCAGTCGCCGCACCAGCCGCGTCAGCAGCGTCTCGCGCACGTAGGCGCCGGTGGGCGCCACCGGCAGGAAGTGCGGCTTACACGCCACGACCAGGTGCGCGTCGGCATGCACCACGATTTCGGCGAAGGGGATGGCCAGCTCGTCCGCCACCTCGCGGAAGTAGTGGATCTCGGCGCCGCGCCGGTAGGGAGCCGCGGCGTCGAGCGGGCGCCCGTCCGCGTCCAGCACGCGCCCCCGCTCGAAGCGTTCGCGCCACGTACCCGCGTCCACGCCCGGGAAGCGTGCACACAGCGCTTCCAGCACCGTTGCCCAGGGCCCTGGGGGCAGTTGGAGGCGACTGGCGGGGATGCCGTCGCGTGTGGGGCGTACGTAACCGCGGTCAGTGTGCATTCGTCGGGCGGACGCGCAGGCGATTGGCGAGCATTGTCCGAGTATGGGTGCCCGAAAGAAGGCAAGGCCAGTCGCATGCGTCGATCTGCAAGCGAACCACCGTGCCATGCCTCGCGACTCAGGGTGGCTTGCGAACTGCACCAGGGAGGATCGTTCGCGGTCAGGCGGCCAATCGCTTGATGCGCGCAGGCAGATCGCCGAGCGCACGGTGGGCTTCTTCCAGCTCGTAGTCGGCCTGCAGGCCCAGCCAGAAGCGCTCGGTCGTGCCCAGTGCCGCGGCCAGGCGGACGGCGGTGTCGGCGGTGACGCCACGTTTGCCCAGCACGATCTCGTTGATGCGGCGCGGCGGCACGCCGGTGGCGCGGGCAAGCGCGTTCTGGCTGATGCCCAGCGGTTCGAGGAACTCCTCGAGCAGCACTTCGCCGGGATGGATGTTGGGCAGGGGGGCCATGGGGGATGCCTCGGGTTCAGTGGTAATCGACGATTTCGACCTCGGAGACATCGCCTTCCCTCCATCGGAAGCAGATGCGCCATTGGTCGTTGATCCGGATGCTGTACTGGCCACGCCGGTCGCCCTTGAGCGCTTCCAGCCAATTGGCTGGCGGGACGCGCAGATCATCAAGGTTGGCGGCGGCGTTGAGCATGCGCAGCTTGCGCCGGGCAACCGGCTGGATGTCAGCCGGCAACCTGCGCGAACGTTCGCCCAGCCAGATCTTCTCGGCTTCCTTGTCGACAAAGCTCCTGATCACCAACAAACCATAACGACAGTCGTCATATAACGCAATCCGTTATGACGCACTGTTCGGGCATCGGTCAGAACAGCGAGCCCTGCATGGGCACGGCAACTTCGGCCGGCGCATCGTCGATGGGCTGCGCCGTCTCCGCGCCCAACCGCCATGCCAAGCCCGAGATCCGCGCCGCATGCCGCGCCAGCGCGGCACGCAGCACCGGCTCGCTGGCGGCCAGGTGCAACGCGCGGCGGGCGCGGGTGAGGCCGGTGTAGACCAGTTCGCGGCTGAGGACGCGGGCGTCGCGGGTGGGCAGTTGCAGCCAGACTTCGTCGAATTCGCTGCCCTGGGCCTTGTGCACGGTCATGGCGAAGGCGCTCTCGTGCGCGGGTAGCGCGGCGGGGTGGAAGCCGCGGACCTGGCCGTCGCCCTCGCCTTCGAACCAGGCGACCAGGGCGCCGCTTTCGTCCCTTAGACAAATGCCGACGTCGCCGTTGAACAGGCCGTGGCGGTAGCTGTTCTCGGTGATCAGCAGCAGGCGGCCGTGGAACCAGGGCGAAGCGGCGCCGAGGCGGCGGGCGCCGCTGCCGCTCTCGGCCAGCAGTTGCTCGATGCGGGCGTTGAGGCCACGCGCGCCCTGCGGGCCGTTGCGCACGGCGGTGAGCAGGCGCACGCGGCCGGCGTCGCGCAGGGCGGCGGCCGGGTCTTCGGCGGCGGCCAGCGCACGCCAGTGTGCGAGCAAGGGTTCGCGGCGGGCCTGCAGGGGATCGTCGATGTCCTGGTGGAAGTGCACGCCGGCCAGTTCGCCGCTGCGCAGCAGGGCGAGGCTGCGTTCGGCGTCGCCGGCGCGCACGGCGTCGGCCAGCGGGGCGAGTTCGAAGCCCTGGGCCTGGCGGTAGCCGCGCAGCAGGTGCACGCGGTGGCCGGCCAGGCCGCCGCCGCGGGTGTCGGTGGGCCGGCTGCCGCCGGGCACGCCGCCGAGCAGCGGCTGCAGGGCCTGCGCGTCGTCGGGCTGCAGGGCATCGCCGGGGCCGGCGGCCTGCAGGATGGCGGCGAGCACGTCGCCGGCCTCGACCGAGGGCAGCTGGTCGGCGTCGCCGAGCAGGATCAGCTGGGTACCGTCGGCCACGGCTTCCACCAGCTTGCACATCAGCGGCAGGTCCACCATCGAGGCTTCGTCGACGACGATCAGGTCGAACGGCAGCGGGTTGTCGGCGTTGTGGCGGAAGTTGGGCGCGTCGGGGATCACGCCGAGCAGGCGGTGCAGGGTGCTGGCGCCGGTGGGGAGCGGGAGGGGCCAGGTGTCCTCTTCCGCGCGTTGGGCGCCCTCACCCGCCTTTGCGTGCCGCTCCTGCGGCACGCCCTTCGGGCCGGCTTCGCCGTTCGCTTCGGCATCCTGCCTTTGCAGCCGGGCACCCTCTTCCGCAAGCGGGGGAGGGGCGGCTTGCGCGATGGGCATCGACAGGCCGTCGGCCAGGGCGCGGGCCACGGCGATGCGCAGGCTCTCGGCCATGCGCTCGGCGGCGCGGCCGGTGGGCGCGGCCAGGGCGATGCGCGGCGCCGGATTGCCGGCCAGCTGCGCCTGGGCGATGCGCAGCAGCAGCAGGCGGGCGATGGTGGTGGTCTTGCCGGTGCCGGGGCCGCCGGTGACCAGCAGCAGGGCGCGGCGCAGGGCGAGTGCGGCGGCCCGGGCCTGGCGGTCGGGGGTTTGCTGGTCGGCGGGTTGGTCGGGAAGGCCTCGGCCCTCACCCGCCCTTATGTGCCGCTCCTGCGGTTCGCCCTTCGGGCCGGCTGCGCCGTTCGCTTCGACATCGGACTTTTGCGGCGAGGCGCCCTCGCCCTCACCCTCCCCCGGATCAAGTCCAGGGCGGGTTCTTCGGGCACCCTCTCCTGCGAGCGGGAGAGGGGAAGCAGGGACTGCCGCTGCGTCATTGGGAAACAGCTGCGCGAACAGCGGGGCCAGCGGGGCGACGTCGAAGGCCGGCAGGGGTTGCGCGGCAAGGCGGCGCAGGCCCTGCGCCAGGCGACGCTCGTATTCGCGGTAGCGGCGCAGGTAGAGCAGGCCGTGTTCGAGCACCAGCGGGCGGTCAGGGGCGGCGGGATCTTCCGGCTCGGGCTGGGCGACCCAGCGTGAAGCGGCCAGGGCGCGCTGCCAGTCGGTCGGGTCGGGCAAGGCCGGGGCCGGGTCGTCGCGGGTGTCCAGCAGCACGCCGGCGCGCGCCGGGTCGAGGCCGGCGTGGCCGCTGGCCACGGCGAGCGAGGCCAGGGCGGCGCCGGCCAGTACCTCGGCGCCGGTGTCCGGGGCCAGGCGCTGCAGGGTCTGGGCGAAGGCGAGGTCGAGCGTGCGCAGGGCGCCGCTGCGCTGGAGGGCGTCGAACGGGTTCATGGGCGAGGCTCCCGACACGCACTTGGTGCCGCGGTCCTGGGTTGCCGGCGAAGGCAGGTGGCGGCGGCATCGAGGCTGCGGACGACGATGACGTGTCCTGCCCCCAGGGAGAACCGAGCCTGCCCGGCTGCGACTTGCCCGGGAACGGTCCAGCCGAGCGGACCGGACGCGGAAGCCGCCCTGGCGACGACGAGGCATTGGCGGGAAGGCCCGTTGCCGCCCTGGCGGCTCCGGTCAGGACCCGGCTGCGGCCGAGTGGCGTCATCGCGTGCCGGTGGCGTGTGCCGGGCTTTTGGGGAGATCCAGCCGCGGTCGCCAAGGACATCTCCGGCAATGCCGTAGCCGGACAGGCCCGGTGCCAGCAAAGGGTTGGGTGACATGGAGGTCCTCATGCCACCACCTCCGGCAGCGCGCGGCCTGCGAACAGGGCATCCACGCTTTCCACCAGCGCCGAGTCGAAGCGCCAGGCGTGCACGCCTGGCGAGGGCGCGAGGGTGGCGTCCACGCCGCGGCAGAACAGGTAACGCACGCCGCCGAAGTCGCGCGCGTAGTCGTACTCATCGCCCAGGCGGAAGCGCAGCCAGCGGTGCAGCGCCACGGTGTAGATCAGCGCCTGCAGCTCGTACTCGCTGTGCGTCATCGCGCGCGCCAGCGCGTCGGCGTCGTAGGCCGGCAGGCGGTTGGACTTGTAGTCGAGCACGTACCAGCGTCCATCAAAGTGGTAGATCAGGTCGATCAGGCCGGTCATCAGGCCCTCCAGCCGCTGGCGCGCGCCGAAGGCCTGGCGCTCGCCGACCACGCCGAAGCGGTGCAGCAGCGCCAGCAATGCATCCACGCGGGTGGGCTGCATGGCGAAGTGGAATTCCATCTCGTTGCGGCGCTCTTGGTCGGGCAGCGCGGCCAGGCGGCCGCCCTCGGGCAGGGCCACGGTGAGGGTGTTGCCGACCAGCGCGGTGAGCATGGCCACGCCGTCGTCCAGTTCGTCCTGGGCGTAGCCGCCGCGCTGCAGGGCCTCGACGATGGCCTCGCCCTGCCCGGCCGGGGCCGGCTGGCCGGGATGCCAGTCGTGCCAGGCGGCGAAGTCGGCGCGCTCGAACACGTCGTGCATGACCACGCCGAAGCGGTTGCCGGCAAAGCGCGGGTCGAACGCCTCGGCCTCCGCCGATGCTGCCAGCGGCTCGGCGGCGGCCGGCTCGTCGCTGCCGCCGCCGCCCTCCACGGTGGCGCTGGCCATCGGGTCGGCGGCGACGCCGGCATCGGCCGAGGTGCCGCTTGCGGCACCGCTGTCAGCGTTCGCCAGCTGGGTGAAGCTGTAGACCCACCAGTCCGGGACGACCTGGCGCTGCGCCACCCGTGCCGGCGGCACCTGGACCTCGGCGGCAGGCGGCAGGCGCGGCAGCTCGGCCGGCGGCGGCGTGGCATCGATGGCGACCGCGTTGCCGCCGACCGCGGCCTGCAGGGCCTCGACGTCGGCGACCATGGCCGCCAGCGCGGTGCGATCGTGCTGGGGGAACGGGCCGGTGGCGATCCACAGCGCGTGCTCGGCGCGGGTGAGGCCGACGTAGAGCAGGCGCGCGTCCTCGGCGCGCTGTTCCTGCCTCCATGCCTGCTCCGCCTCGCCCCAGGCCGGGTCGTCCTTGCCTGTGTTCCAGCGCAGCTGGCGGCTGCCATCGGCGTGCACCACGCAGTGGCGGCCGGCGCCGCGCTCGCGGCGGCCGATGCCGACGTAGGGCAGGAACACCAGCGGGTACTCCAGGCCCTTGGACTTGTGCAGGGTGACGATCTGCACCCGGCGCGCGTCCGACTCCAGCCGCAGCTGCTGGGCCTCGTCGCCGTCGTCGGCGTTGGCGATGCGCCGGGCCAGCCAGTCCACCAGGCCGTGCGGGCCGAGCGCGCGGGCGTCGGCCTCCTGCAGCAGTTCGGCCAGCTGCAGGTAGTTGGTGAGGCGGCGCTCGCCGTCCACCAGCGCCAGCAGGCGCTGGCCGTGGCTGGCGCCGAGGTCGCCGACCAGCGCCAGCGGGCCGCCGCGCTGCCAGCGCTCGCGCCAGTCCAGCGCCTGCTGCTGCCAGCGGCGGTGGCGCTCGCCGTCGTGTTCGAGCGCGGCGATGGCGGCGGCGTCCTCGCCCACCAGCACGGTGGCCAGCGCGGCGCGCAGGCGGCGGTCGTCGCCCGGGTCGAGCAGCGCCTGCAGCAGGGTCAGCAGTTCCAGCGCCTCGTCGGTGGCGAACAGGCTGCGGCGGCCGGCGGCGACCGCCGGGATGCCGGCCGCGCCCAGGGCCTGCTGGATGCGGGTGGCCTCGCCGTGGCTGCGCACCAGCACGGCGATGTCGCCGGCCTGCAGCGGGCGCCCGGCGATGCTGGCGCGACCCTCGTTGCCGGCGGCCAGCCAGCCGCGAATGGCAGCCACGCAGGCGGCCGTGCACAGCTCGCGGGCGCGGTGGGCGCTCCACGGCCTGGGTTTGCCGGCGGGCTTGTTCTTGGCCGCCGTCGCGGCCGGGGCGGGCGGCGGCGGCTCGGGCGCGCGCCACAGGGTCAGCGCCGGGGCGGTGGCGCCGTCGCGCTGCAGGTCGGCATCGGTGCGTTTCGTGCCCGGCTGCACCGGGTGGAAAGCGATGCCGTCGGTGAGGAAGGCGTCGGCATAGCCGGCCTGGGCGTACAGCGCGTCGATCGCGGCGAGCACGCCGGGCCGCGAGCGGAAGTTGTGGCCCAGCGGCGGCGCCTTCTCGGCGGTGGCCGCGGCGGCCAGGTAGGTGCGCACGTCGCCGCCGCGGAAGCCGTAGATGGCCTGCTTGGGGTCGCCGATGACGAACAGCGCCGGCTCCAGCCCGGCCTCATGCGCAAGCTCGCCTTCGCCGAACACGCGCGAGAAGATCGACCACTGGCGCTCGTCGGTGTCCTGGAACTCGTCCACCAGGGCGATGGCGTACTGCTCGCGCAGCCGCCGGGCCAGGGTTTCGGCCTGCGGGCTGTCCGGCGCCAGCGCGTGGGCCACGCCGTCGACCAGGTCGTCGTAGGTCTGCACGCGGCGCTGGCGCTTGAGCAGCGCCAGCCGCGCCGCGGCGTCGTCGCGCAGGACGTGCAGCAGGCGGATGCGGCGCTGCAGCTGCCACTGCCGCAGCTGCGCGTCGGCCTGCGCCCAGGCCTCCAGCGCGTCGAACAGCGGCGAGCACGGCACCCGGTCGTGGGCGCCGTCCTTGCAGAACCCGCGCAGGCGCGAGGGCAGCAGCTTGTCGAGGTGGCCGCCGTCGTCCAGCGACCAGTGCGCCTCGGCGCTGCCCTGCCAGAGCTGCTCGAAGGCCTTGTCGAAGCTGGGCCGGCGTGCGCGGCGGCCGTCGAACACCTTGGCGTCGAAGGCGGCGGCGATGGCGTCGTAGGCCTGGTCGGCGTGCTCGCGCAGCGCCGCGACCAGCGCCTGCGCGGCGGCCTGGCGCGCCGGGGTGGGATCGTCGGGCGAGGCTTCGGTGGCGGCGGGCAGCAAGGTGGGATGGCGCACCAGTTCGCGCAGGTCGGCGGCCAGGTCCTTGGGCCCGGCGGGCCACAGCGCGACCAGGTCCTCGGCCATCGCGGCGTCGGCCGCGCGCGCGCGCCACAGGTCGGCGGCGACCTCGGCCAGCAGTTCGCGGTCGTTGGCCAGCAGCTCGGGCGCGGCAAAGGTCTGGCCGCTCTCCAGCGCGTGCTCGCGCAGGACGCGGGCGCAGAAGCCGTGGATGGTGAAGATGGCGGCGAGGTCGATTTCCTCCACTGCCTGCTGCAGGCGGCGGCGCAGGGCCTCGGGGGATTCCTGCGAAGTGGCCAGATGGGCTTCGAGGATCGCGCGGGTGAGGACGATGTCGGGGGCTTCGCCGGATTGCGGCGACGCGGCGGCATCCCCGGCAGCGCCGATGGCGGCGACCCCGTCGCCATCCGCGGCCACGCCTGCGACAGGCTCGCCAGCCAGGGCCGCATCCGCGCTGTCCGGCATCGCGCCCGTACCGTCGCCCTTCACGGCCACCGCGGCGTTGGCCCCGGTTCCCGGCACCAGGGTGGCGGCCAGGGCCAGGCGCTCGCGGATGCGGCGGCGCAGTTCCTGGGTGGCGGCCTCGGTGAAGGTGACGGCCAGGATCTGGCCGGTGCGCAGGCCGCGCTCGACCACCAGCCGGGTGAACAGCGTGGCCAGGGTGAAGGTCTTGCCGGTACCGGCGCTGGCCTCGATCAGGCGCACGCCGTGCAGCGGCAGGCTCAGGTACGGGTCGCGGGTGGGCGCCGGCATGGATGCATCCGATGCGGTCATCGCGCACGCTCCCGCAGGCAATGCGAAGGGCACCGATCAGAAAGGATCGCCGCGCCGGCAGCGACGGCCCCGCGTGTCGCGATCGTCATTCCGCGTCCTCCTGCGCGCCGTGCCAGTGGCGCCAGCTCTCGGCCAGCCGCGCCGGGTCGGGCGTGTCGCCGGGCTCGCCGCGTTCGAGCAGCGAATACAGCCGGTGGCTGGTGGTGGCGAAGGCGGCGAAGCGCTGCGCATCGGCGAACGGGTCGGCGCCGCGGTGGACCAGGTGCAGCTCCGGTTCCGCCGATTCGCTCCAGCCGAAGCCGGCCTGCCATTGCGCGGCGGCGTCCTTGACCGCCTTGTCGAGGTCGTCGGCGAGCGCGGCCTGGTGGTACTTCCAGCTGCTGTAGAGGGCGAACGCCAGCGGCGTCTGCAGGCCGTGGCGGTACAGCCGCAGCAGTTCGGCCAGCGCGGCCTGCGCCTGCGCCTGCGACAGTGGCTCGGGGTCCATCGGATGCGGGCCGATGCCGTCCTCGTGCTCGAAGAAGCGCACGTACGGCGCGCGCTCGCCGGCGGCGCGCAGCAGCAGCCATTCCAGGCCGTGGCGGATCGCCGCGCGCCCGCCCAGGGCACCGACCTGCACCCGTCCCAGCCCGGGCGCGTACCAGCCGGGCAGCCGGCCGTGCAGGTCGATGCCGTCGATCCGCACCTGCAGCCGCTGCGACCGCGCCGGCGCCTCGCCGCGCCATTGCGCGAAGGCCGCGGCGTAGGGCGCGATCTTGCGCAGGCCCTCGTCGAGCTGGCGCCGGCCCAGCGGCCCGGACGGCAGCAGCGCGCGCGCGCGCAGACGCTCGTACAGGCCGTCGGCCTGGCCGGCCAGCGCGGCCTCGAACACCTGCTGCTGCAGTTCGTAGCCTTCCAGGCCGCGGCCCGGTGCCAGCAGCGGCTCCAGGTCGCTGTCCTCGCCGGCCGGGGCGGGCAGGCGCATGCCCAGGCGGTGGCGCAGGAACTCCCCGGCCGGGTCGGCGAACAGCCGGCGCAGGTCATCGATCGACACGCTCGCCGGCGGCGCCGCCGCGTCGGCGGGCAGCTCGCCGGCCACCCACGGCGCCAGCGGCTGGCGCTGCCCGGCGAGGCTGTCCACCGCCGGCCGCCACTGCCGGCGGTAGCTGAAGCGGCGCGGGTCGGGCCCGCCCTCGCCGTTGTCCTCGCCCGCCCCGCCGAACGCGGCCGCGGCGAACGGCTGCAGCGGATGGCGCACCACGAGCTTGCCCGCCGCCTCGGGATCGGCGTGGTACCGCGCGGCGCTGGCCAGCAGCTCGCTGACCAGCAGCGACGGCTCGCGCGCGCTGCCGTCGCGGGCGTCGGCGCCGAGGTAGCTGAGGTAGAACACCTCCTGCGCCGAGGCGAACAGCTGCAGGAACAGGAAGCGGTCGTCGTCGCGGGTGGAACGGTCGCCGTGGCGGCGGCGCGCGCTGCCGAGTTCGGCGGTGAGGCGGTTGAGCCCGGCGGCCGGGTCGCGGCGCGGGAAGTCGCCGTCGTTCATGCCGAGCAGGCAGATCGCGCGGAACGGCAGCAGTCGCATCGGCACCATGCGGCCGAAGCTGATGCCGCCGGTGAGCAGCGGCGCGCGGGTGTCGGCCTCGCCCAGCACCGCGGCGAAGTGCGCGCGCACTACCTCGGCCGGCACCGCGCCGGCGAACCCGGCACGCTCGGCGTCGCGGGCGTACTGGTCGATCAGGCTGCGCAGGCGCTCCAGCGCGCGCTGCGCGCGCGGAGACGACGGGGTGGCCGGGACCAGCGCGTCGAGCAGGCCGAGCAGGCGCTCGCGCCAGGCCGCCGGCGGTGCCGCCTCGGCCAACAGCTGCTGCTGGCGTTCGAGCACGCGCAGCAGCCGGACCAGGGTGTCCAGCGCCGCCAGCGCGCTGCCTTCCAGCAGCGGCCACGGCGCGACGCCGGCGATGTCGTCCTCGGCGCCGCTGGCGTGGCCGAGCAGCAGCCGGTCCAGCGCGAAGCGCCAGGTGTAGGCGTCGTCGGCCGGCGCCTGGTGGCGTTGCCGGTGCGCCGCGTCCAGGCCCCAGCGCGCGCCGGCGGCGTGCAGCCAGCCGCGCAGGCGCTCCAGCCCGTCCTCGTCCAGGCCGGCGGCCTCGGCGACCGGGGCGCTGGCCAGCAGGTCGAGGATCTCGTGCAGGCCGAAGCGCGAGACCGGCAGCCCGAGCAGGGTCAGGAACACCTCGGCCAGCGGCTCGCTGGCCAGCGGGCTGGCGTCGGCCAGCGCGTAGGGCAGGCGATCGTCGTCGCCGTGGCCGCCGAACACTGCGTCCAGGTACGGCACGTAGGGGTCGATGTCCGGCGCCAGCACGGCGATCTCGCGCGGCTGCAGCGGCGGGTCGAAGCGCTCGTCCTCCAGCAGCGCGCGCAGCTGGTCGTGCAGCACCTGCAGCTCGCGCAGGCGGGTGTGGCAGGCGTGCACCTGCAGGCTGGGATCGTGCAGCCGCAGCGCCGGCAGGCGCTGGCGCGGATCGGCCGCGGTCGGTGCGGGCGGCGGCGCGTCGCGGCGATGCAGCAGGTCGGATTGCATGCGCCGCAGCAGGCTGTCGCCCAGGCCGCCCTCGGCCAGCGGGCGACGGCCGGACTGCAGCGGGTCGGCGTAGGCCTCGATCTCGGCACGCGGCGGCGCCACCTCCTCGCTGCCGAGCAGGGCCATGAAATCGCGCCCGGCCGCACCCCAGGCCTGCAGCAGCGGGTTTTCCTGCACGCTGTCGGCGAACAGCTCGGTGCCGGGGCCCTCGCGGCGGCGCTGCCACAGGCTCTGCAGGTCGCCCCAGTAGCCCTGGGTCGGCGTGGGCAGGTAAAAGTGCAGCGTGCCCACCCGCGCCTGGGTGGCCAGCACGCGCAGCACGTCGGGGGAAATGTTGAGCGTGGCGAAGGCGAACAGCCGCGTCGGCAGCCCCTGCGGCAGCGCCGCGTCGGCGCGGCCGAAACGGCCCAGGTACTCGTCGATGCGGCGCGCGCGGTAGCGGCGGCCGGTGGCGATCGCGCGCCACAGCTGCGCCTGCGGGTCGGCCGGGTCGGCGCCAGCCTCCCAGCGCAGCAGCCAGTCGCGGCGCCAGGCCTGGTACTTCTCGAACACGGCGGACAGCTCGCCGGCCAGCGCCCACGGCTTGAGCGCGTCGCCATCGCCCAGGTAGGCGTCGATCGCCGCCAGCGCCGGCGCGGCGCGCACGTTCGGGTCGGCCAGCGCGCCATACAGGCGCCACTGCATCGCCGCCATGTCCAGGTCGTCCGCCGCCGGGCCGAGGTTGGCCTCCAGCGCGCGCGCGACGAACTCGCCGGGGGTGAGGAATTCCAGGTTGGCGGCGACGCCGTACTCGGCCGCCAGCGTGGCCTGCAGCCAGCGCCGCATCGCCACCTGCGGGATCAGCACCACGTCCGGCGCCAGCAGCGGCTGGCCGGGCGCCGGCCGCCGCAGTTCCTCGGCCAGCAGCGCGGCCAGCATGTCCAGGGCGTTGGAGGGATAGAGGCGGAAATCGACCATGCGAGCGCCCATCTTGCCGCAGCGGCGTCGCAGCCGGCGAGACCGCCGGAACGGTCCGTCGCAGCGATGGGCCCGGCCCGCGGTGACGGCGGCGGCCCGGCGGTGCAAAATACTGCACGCGGCAGTTCATCTTTATTCAGTGGCCGCCACCGATCCTACCCCGTTGATTTTCCGTTAAAGGCCGCGATGTCCGCATCCGAGACCCCGCTGGTGGAGTTGTCCGGCGCCCGCATCGACCGCGGGGGCCGCACGATCCTGGGCGGCCTCAACCTGACCGTGCCGCGCGGCAGCATCACCACGGTGCTGGGGCCGTCGGGCAGCGGCAAGTCCACCCTGCTGGCCGCGCTGACCGGCGAGCTGGAGGCGGCCGCCGGGCAGATCCGCGTCTTCGGCGCGCCGGTGCCGACCGGTTCGCGCGCGCTGCTGGAGATGCGCAAGAGCCTGGGCGTGCTGCTGCAGGGCAACGGCCTGCTGACCGACCTGAGCGCGGCCGAGAACGTGGCCCTGCCGCTGCGCGCCCATACCCGCCTGCCCGAGCCGGTGCTGCAGCGGCTGGTGCGCATGAAGCTGCACGCGGTGGGCCTGCTGGCCGCCGCCGACGCCTGGCCGCGCGAGCTGTCCGGCGGCATGGCGCGGCGCGTCGCCCTTGCCCGCGCCCTGGCGCTGGATCCGCCGCTGATGCTCTACGACGAACCGCTGACCGGCCTGGACCCGATCGCCTCGGGCGTGATCATGAGCCTGATCAAGCGCCTCAACGACACCCTCGGCCTGACCAGCATCATCGTCAGCCACCACGTCCGCGAGACCCTGCCGATCTGCGACCAGGCGGTGGTGATCGCCAACGGCGGCATCGTCTTCGCCGGGACGCCGGCCGCGCTGGAGAGCAGCACCGACCCGCTGGTGCGCCAGTTCCTGCGCGGCGACCCGGAAGGGCCGATCCCGTTCGACGCGCCGGTGCGCAACTACGGCCAGGAGGAGGCGTGATGGCCTTTGCCGATTCCATCCGTTCGCTGGGCCGGGCCGGGCTGTTCTTCCTGACCGTGCTGCGCGGCTCCGCCCCCAACGCCACCCTGCTGGGCGAGCTGCTGCGCGAGATCTACAAGATCGGCGCGCGCTCGCTGCCGATCATCGTGGTCGGCGGCGCCTTCGTCGGCCTGGTGCTGACCCTGCAGGGCTACCGCACCCTGACCACCTACGGCGCGGTGGACGCGCTGCCCACGCTGCTGGGCCTGTCGCTGTACCGCGAGCTGGCGCCGGTGCTGACCGCGCTGCTGTTCATCGGCCGCGCCGGCAGCTCGATCGCCGCCGAGCTGGGGCTGATGCGCGCCACCGACCAGATCAAGGCGCTGGAACTGATGGCCATCGACCCGGTGGCGCGCGCGGTGGCGCCGCGCTTCTGGGCCGCGGTGCTGACCGTGCCGCTGCTGACCGGCATCTTCTGCGCCCTGGCGATCTGCGCCGGCTGGTTCGAGGCGGTGCAGGTGCTGGGCATCGACAACGGCGCGTTCTGGTCGCACCTGTCGGCGAACGTGGACCTGTGGGACGACTTCGGCGTGTCCCTGCTCAAGGCGGTGGTGTTCGGCGGTACCGCCGCGCTGGTCGCCGCCTACGTGGGCTTCAACGCCGAGCCCACCATCGAGGGCACCTCGGTGGCGACCACCCGCGCGGTGGTCAACGCCTCGTTGCTGGTGCTGATGTTCAACTTCGTGATTTCCGCCCTGCTGTTCCAATGATGCGCGTGCCTCGCAAGAGCCCGCCCATCCGGGGGCGGGATGCCAACGAAAAGCCCGCTCCGATCGGCATTGGGGCAACCGCTATACCAGGAGTGAAATAACCCATGGCCATCCGTGGACCGCGACTCGAGTTCTCCGTCGGTGCCTTCCTGCTGCTGGGCCTGGCCTCGCTGCTGGTGCTGGCACTGGCCTCCACCAACCGCAAGCTCGGCAATTCCGGCAGCCACTACCAGCTGACCGCGCGCTTCACCCAGATCGGCCAGCTGCGCGAGCGCGCCCCGGTGCGCATCGGCGGCGTGTCGGTGGGCCAGGTCGAGAAGATCGACCTGGACCCGGTCAAGTTCGACTCGGTGGTGACCCTGTCCATCAGCGAGCGCTACAACGACCTGCCCACCGACACCTCCGCCGGCATCTACACCTCCGGCCTGCTCGGCGACAGCTACATCGGCCTGCAGCCCGGCGGTGCGCCGGACAACCTCAAGCCCGGCGGCGAGATCGCCTTCACCCAGCCGGCCGTGGACCTGATCCAGCTGGTCGGCAAGTACATGTTCAGCGGCGGCGGCGACAAATCCCCCGGCAACGATCCTTCCGGCGCCCCCGCGCCGAACACGGAACCCCAGCAATGAACAAGAACAGCTTCCTGCTTTCCTCCGCCCTGGCACTCGCGCTGGGCGCGGCCGTGCCCGCCACCTCGCTGGCCCAGCCGGCCACCGCCGGCGCGCAGAGCCCGGCGGCGCAGATGGTGATGGACAACAGCACGCGCATCCTGAGCACGCTCGAGCAGCGCCGTGCCGAGTTCAAGGCCAACCCGGCGGCCCTGCGCCAGTACATCAACGCGCAGATGGCCAACTTCTTCGACCGCGACTACGCCGCGCGCCTGGTGCTGGGCATCCACGCCCGCGGCGCCTCCGAGGCCGACATCCAGAACTTCGCCGACGCGCTGGTGGGCAACCTGACCCAGCGCTACGGCTCGGCGCTGCTGGGCTTCGAGGGCAAGCCCACGTTCCGCTTCAAGTCGCAGGCCACCCTGCCCAACAACCTCGGCGTGAAGGTCTCCACCGACCTGATCCGCCCGGGCAACGACCCCACGCCGGTGGACTACCTGCTGCGCAACAACGGCGGGCAGTGGAAGGTGTTCGACGTGATGATCGAGGGCGTGTCCTACGTGCAGACCTTCCGCAACCAGTTCGATACCCCGCTGCGGCAGAAGTCCATCGCCCAGGTCGCCAACGACCTGCGCAACGGCAACCTGCAGGTCGCCGACGGCCCGGGCACCGGCAACAAGGGCAAGGCCGGCAATGGCAAGTGAGCCGGCTGCCGGCGTACGCCGCGACGGCGACACGCTGGTGCTGAACGGCGTGCTCGACCGCGCCGCGGCCACCGCGCTGTGGCCGCAGGCGCAGGCCCAGGCGGCGGGCATCGCCCGCATCGACCTGGCCGCCGTGCCGCGCGTGGACAGCGCCGGCCTGGCGCTGCTGGCCGAGCTGTGCGCACGCGCCGGGCACGCGGTCGCCGTCGAGCACGCGCCGGCGGAACTGGCCGAGCTGCGCGCCGCCTACCGCATGGGACCGGGCCTGGATTTCCAGGCCGCGTCGGTAAAGGAATCGCCATGACCGCATTCGCCCGCCATGCCACGCCGGTGCTGCTGGCCGCGCTGCTGGGCGCGTGTGCCGCGCAGCCGGCACGCACGCCGCCGCCGGCCGATGCCGCTCCCGCGTCCGCCACGGTGTCGCCCGCCCCGGCGGCGGAGCCCGCCGCCGCCACGGCCACCGATGCCGCAGCGGCCGGCACGCCCGACGCCACCGACACGGCCACCGCCGCCGTGCCCGCGCGCGGGGACGGCGGCGATGCAACCGCCGGCGAGGCGGCCCAGGCCGACCAGGCCGTGGACGACTACTCGGCGCTGTACGGCGCGCCCGCCGCCGCCGGCGGCAACGGCAACGGCGTGGCCTACGACCCGTGGGAGAAGTACAACCGCGGCATGCACCGCTTCAACCTGGGCGTGGACCGCTACGTCGCCCATCCGCTGGCCACCGCCTACACCAAGGTCGTGCCCGGCCCGGTGCGGCGGCGCGTGACCAACTTCTTCGACAACATCGGTTCGCCGGTGACCCTGGTCAACCAGCTGCTGCAGGGGCGCCCGGGCGATGCCTGGGTGACCCTGGGCCGGTTCCTGATGAACTCCACCATCGGCATCGGCGGCCTGTACGACCCGGCCACCCACGAGGGCCTGGCCCGCTCCGACGAGGACTTCGGCCAGACCCTGGGCGTGTGGGGCTGGCGCAACTCGCGCTACTTCGAGCTGCCGTTCTTCGGCCCGCGCACCCTGCGCGACACCTTCGGCATGGCCGGCGACTACCCGCTCTCGCCGATGCGCCAGATCGACGAAGACAACGTGCGCTACGGCCTGCAGGGCCTGCAGCTGGTGGACACGCGGGTCAAGCTGATGCCGCTGGACGACCTGCGCGCCAACGCGCCGGACGAGTACGCGCTGGTGCGCGACGGCTGGATGCAGCGGCGCAACTACCAGATCCAGCACGACCTGCAGCGCACCCGCGAGGGCCGCGACGACCAGAACGACGCCCTGCCCGACTACCTCAAGCAGGACGGCACGGTGCCGACCAACGCGATCCCGGTGCCGGCCACCTGGGGCCGCTGAGCCCACGTGCCGCACCACGAAGAAGGCCCGGGAGCGATCCCGGGCCTTCTTCGTTGCGACCGCCGCGCGGGCGGCGGCCGGTCAGGCGGGCGCGCGATGCGCCCGCGGCCGGCCGTGCCGTCACGCCGCCTGGGCCAGCGCCGCGTCGATCGCCGCCAGCAGCGCCGGATCGTCGGCCGGAGTGTCCGGCGAGAAGCGCGCGACCACGCTGCCATCGCGGCCGACCAGGAACTTCTCGAAGTTCCACAGGATGCCCGGCACCGGGTTGGGGGCGATGCCGAAGCCTTCCAGCCGCGCGCGCCACGGGCCCTCGCCGCTGGCCTGCGGTTGCGCGGCGATCAGCGCCGCGTACAGCGGGTGGATGTCCGGCCCGACCACGGTGATCTTGGAGAACAGCGGGAAGGTGACGTCGTAGTTCAGGCTGCAGAACTGCTTGATCTCCGTGTCGCTGCCCGGCTCCTGCTGCTTGAAATCGTTGGCGGGAAAGCCGAGCACTTCCAGGCCGGCGGCATGCTTTGCCTTGTACAGCTTCTCGAGGCCCTCGTACTGCGGGGTCAGGCCGCACTTGGAGGCGACGTTGACGACCAGCAGCACCTTGCCGGCGTAGTCGCCGAGGGTGGCGGGCGCGCCATCGATGGTTTTCAGCGCGATGGCCTGGATCGGGGTGCTCACGGGGGATTTCTCCTGGGACGGGACATGACGGGCCGCCAGCATAGAGGCCAGCCGCGACAAACGGGATCACCGCGGGCACCGGCGTTCACGGGCGCGAAGGACGCCGGACCTCAGCCGTCCCCGTGCGCCGGGTCCCGGGCCTCGTCGTCCGCGTCGGCCTCCGGCTCGGCGTCGTCCCCGCCCATGCCCAGCAGCGCGCGCGAGGCGTCGGTGGACAGCGACTCCACCCCGCGCAGCTTGCGCTCGATGGTGCGGGTCTTGCGGCTGGCATCGCCCAGGCTCTTGCCGACCGTGTTGATCTGCTTCTCGGCCTTCTCGAGGATGCCGGCGAACTTGCCGAACTCGCTCTTCACCGCGCCCAGCAGGCCCCACACCTCGCTGGAACGCTGCTCGATGGCCAGCGTGCGGAAGCCCATCTGCAGGCTGTTGAGCAGCGCGGTGACGGTGGTCGGCCCGGCGATCACCACGCGGTGCTCGCGCTGCAGCGCGTCGGTCAGCCCGGCGCGGCGCACGGCCTCGGCGTACAGGCCCTCGGTGGGCAGGAACATCACCGCGAAGTCGGTGGTGTGCGGCGGCACGATGTACTTCTCGCCGATCGAGCGGGCCTGGATACGCAGCGCCTTCTCCAGCTGGTTGCCGGCGGTGCGCACGGCGTCGGCATCGCCGGCCTCCTGCGCGTCGAGCAGGCGCTCGTAGTCCTCGCGCGGGAACTTGGAATCGATCGGCAGCCATACCGGCGCGTCGTGCGCCTGGCGCCCGGGCAGGCGCACGGCGAAGTCCACCATCTCGCCGCCGTCCGGATGCAGCTTCACCCCGCGCGCGTACTGCTCGGCGGTGAGGGTCTGCTCGAGGATGTTCTCCAGCTGCACCTCGCCCCAGCTGCCGCGGTTCTTGACGTTGGTCAGCACGCGCTTGAGGTCGCCCACGCCGGTGGCCAGCTGCTGCATCTCGCCGAGCCCGCGCTGCACCTGCTCCAGCCGCTCGGACACCAGCTTGAAGGACGAATCCAGGCGCGTGGCGAGCGTGCTCTGCAGCTTCTCGTCCACGGTGGCGCGCATCTGCTCGAGCTTGTGCTCGTTGCCGGCCTGCAGGGCCTTGAGCTGCTCTTCCAGGGTGGCGCGCATCTCGCCGATGCGCTGCTCGTTGCGGCCGGTCAGCTCGTTCAGGCGCAGGCCCAGCGCGTCGGCGAAACGCTGCTGGGATTCCACGGATTCCTGGCGCGCCTTGCGCGCGTCCTCGGCCAGGCCCTCGCGCAGCGCCGCCATGTGTGTGTCGCTGCGCGCGACCAGCTCGGCCAGCTGCTGGCCGAAGGCGCCGATGCGCGCGTCCTGCTGGCGGCCGAAAGCTTCCAGCTGGGCGCGCACCTCGGCCAGGCGCGCGGCCAGCAGCTCGCCGTTGCGCTGTTGCGCGGCCGCGCTTTCCTCGCGCGCCTTGCGCGCATCCTCGCCGAGCGCGTCGCGCAGCTGGTCCAGGCGCGCGTCGGTGCGGGTGGACAGGTCGATCAGGTTGCGGGCGAAGCTGTCCAGGCGCTCGCCCTGCTGGCGCGCCTGCGCCTCGACCAGCTCGCGCAGTTCCGCCCGGCCCTGGCGCGCTTCCTCGCGCAGGGCCTGCTCCAGCCTGCCGCTGTCCTGGCGGCGCAGCAGGGCCAGTACCTGCAGGACGAGAACGGCGACCAGCAGGCCGCCGACGATGACGAATTCGGTTTGCATGCGGCCAGTGTAATCGCGGCGGTCGCGCCGGCTGCGACCGCCCTGCACTGGCCACCCGCCTTCGCGAGCACCGCCATGCTGGAACTGTCCGGCCGCGCCGGTTCGATCAACGTGCGCAAGGTGCTCCGGCTCGGCGACGAGCCGGGCCTGGCGTTCGTCCATCACGGCGGCGGCGGCGCGCCGCTGGACCGCGCCGGGCTGCTGGCGCTGGACCCGGACGGGCAGGTGACGGTGATCCGCGACGACGGGTGCCGGGGGAGTCCAACACGATCCGCCGCTATCTCGCCGCGCGCGCGGGCCGCGCCGACCTGCTCCTGGCCGGACCGGCGGACCGGGCCCGCATCGAGCCGTGGATGGACTGGCAGGCCACCGAGCTCAACGCCTGGCGCTACGCCTTCATGGCCACGGTGCGGCTCGTCCCCACCCATGCCGATGCGGCCGCGCCGCCAGCGTGCAGGCGTGGAACCGCGCCATGGGGATCCTCGACCGCAGATCCGCATCGCCGGCGGGCCGCATGCGCTCGGCCGGGCCTTCACCTTGGCCGACATCGTGCTCGGCCTGCCGGTGCACCGCCGGTTTTCCACGCCGATCGAACGGGCGGTGTTGCCCGCCGTATCCGACCGACTACTACGCGCCCCTGGGCGGGCGCCCGGCCTTCCTGCGATACGTGCGCAACGGCCTGCACCGAGACGCGGCCGGCGGGCGATGCGCGTGCGTCAGAGTCCTTCCAGCACGATCTTGCCGCGCGTATGGCCAGCCTCCAGCTGGGCGTAGGCGCGGCGCAGGCTGTCCACGCCCAGGCGGCCGCCGTGCTCGCCCTGCGTGGTACGCAGCACGCCGGCATCGACCAGCGCCGCCACGCGCTCGAGCAACGCATGCTGGGCGGCCATGTCCGGGGTGTGGAACAGCGACCGGGCGAACATGAATTCCCAGTGCAGCGACAGGCACTTGCGCTTGAGCGGCATCGCGTCGAGCTGCGCCGGGTCGTCGATCAGCGCCAGCTGCCCCTGGGGTGCCAGCGCCTGGATCAGGTCGGCGTAGTGGGCATCGGTGTGGGTCAGGCTGGCGACGTGCTCGACCTGGGCGATGCCCAGCGCGCGCAGGCCCTCGGCCAGCGGCCGGGCATGGTCGATCACGTGGTGGGCACCGATTTCGCGCACCCACTGCGCGGTCTCCGGCCGCGAAGCGGTGCCGATGACGACCAGCCCGGTCAGCCGGCGCGCCAGCTGCACCAGGATCGACCCGACGCCGCCGCCGGCGCCGACCACCAGCAGGTGCTGGCCCTCGCCGCCGCCTTCCGGGATGCGCAGGCGGTCGAACAGCAGTTCCCAGGCGGTGATCGCGGTCAGCGGCATGGCTGCCGCCTGGGTCGCGTCCAGCGACGTCGGGCGCCGGCCGGCGATGCGCTCGTCCACCAGCTGGTACTCGGCATTGCTGCCCGGGCGATCGATGGCGCCGGCGTACCAGACCGCGTCGCCGGGCTTGAACAGGCTTACCTCGCGGCCGACCGCATCGACGATGCCGGCCGCGTCGAACCCCAGGACGCGCGTGCCCTCGGTCAGCGAGGCACGCAGCTTGGTGTCCACCGGGTTCACCGATACCGCCTGCACGCGCACGCGCAGGTCGCGGGGGCCGGGCTCGGGAAGGGGAAGATCGATCTCGACCAGCGCGGCCGGGGCGCCGTGCAGCAATCCGGCCCGGGTGCAGGCGATGGCTTTCATGGGGCCTCCTGGCCAACGGGGTTGCCGCCATCCTCGCCCCGGGCGCCGCGGCGTGCAAAGCGGCGCAGACATGCGCCCGTTGCGCGGCGGGCAATCCGGGCCGGCGCGGCGGCGCGGCCGCGGCGTCGGGCCCAGGGCGCCGCACCCATTCCTGCACGGGCGTGGCACCGGGATGCGCACTCGTCCGCGCGGTCGCCTGCCGCGGACGGGCGCATCGCATCCCCGCGGTCCGTCGGGGCGCCGAGGCACGGCGCCCGTCCGGCGCGCTCAGGCCCGGGAGAACACCGCTTCGGCCGGCAGCCGCGACTTGGGCAGTTTCGCGTTGAAGTCGTTATCGGCGTGGTAGCCGAGGGCGACGATCGCCTGCGAGGAGAGGCCCTTGGCCTCCAGGCCGAACTCGGCATCCAGCGTTGCCGCGTCGAAGCCTTCCATCGGCGTGGCATCCACGCCCAGCACGCCGGCCGCCAGCAGCAGGAAGCCCTGCGCGAGGTAGACCTGCTTCTGCGCCCAGTGGGCGATGTCGCCGGCGGCGTGGTGCGCATCGACGTAACCGGCGCGGCTCTTGCGCTGGCCCTCACGGGCCTCGTCGCTGGCGAAGCGGCCTGCGGCCTGGTCGTTGTCGAGCAGGGCCTGCAGGTAGTCGGGCGTGAGGTCGTTGCGCGCGCACAGCACCACCACGTGCGAGGCGTCGAGCACCTTCGGCGCGTTGTAGGCATAGTGGCCGGTAGTGGCCTTGGCCACGCGCGCCTTGCCGGCGGTATCGTCGGCGACGATGAAGTGCCAGGGCTGCGAGTCCACCGAGGAAGGGCTGTAGCGCAGCGCGGCCAGCAACGACTCGACGATGGCGGGCGGCAGGGTGCGGCCGGCGTCGTAGGCCTTGGCGGCGTAACGGTGCTTGAGGACTTCGATCAGATCCATGGGGCATCCAGTCAGGAGGGAAGGCGGCCGCCATGATCGCATCGCCCCGGCCGCCGGCTGCACCCGCCACCGGAATGCTGCCTTTCCATTCGCGCAACCCCGGTCGGCGCGGGCCGCCGGGCCGGCGCCGCGCTGCTAGGCTGTGCCCCCCGCCGCCGGAACCGTACCGCGATGAACTGGATGGGCATCCACGAACCCTGGGCCTTCGTGGCCGCCGTGCTGGTGTTCCTGGCCTTGCCCGGGCCGGGCACCTTCGCCTTGCTCAGCGCCACCGGGATGGCCGGCCCGCGCGGCGGCTTCCGCTGCCTCGGCGGCCTGCTGCTGGGCGACCAGGCCCTGATCTGGCTGGCGGTGGCCGGCGTGGCCGCGCTGCTGCGGGCACACCCAGTGCTGTTCCATGCCGTGCAGTATCTCGGCGCGGCCTACCTGGTCTGGATCGGCGCGAACCTGCTGCGCACGCGGCGCGGCGGCGGCCCGGGCACGGTGCCGATGCAGGCCGGGCACCTGTTCCGGCAGGGCTTGCTGGTCAGCCTGCTGAACCCCAAGGGCATCGTGTTCTACATGGCCTTCTTCCCCTTGTTCATCGACCCGGCGCATGCGCGCGGCGCGGTCACGTTCGCGACGATGGCGCTGCTGATCGCGCTGCTCAGCCTGGCGTGGTGCTCGCTGCTGATCGGCCTCGGCCACGCGTTGGCGCGGCGGCTGGCGCAGCACCCGCGCGCCGGCCTGTGGCTGCGCCGCGCCGCCGGCACCGGCCTGGTGGGCTTCGGGGTCAGGCTGGGCCTGCCGAACTGAGGCCGTGCGCGGCCGGCGGGTGCCCTGCCGGCCGAGGATGCCGCCGACGATCGCGGCCGCGGTGTTCCGCGCCAGGCGGGCGCTGGACGGCCTAGACTGGCGCGATGCCCGAACTGCCCGAAGTCGAAACCACCCGCCGCGGCCTGGAGCCGCACCTGCTCGGCCGCACGGTGCACGGGGTGATCCTGCGCCGGCCCGACCTGCGCTGGCCGATCCCGGCGGAGATCGAGCGCGAGCTGCCCGGCCGCCGCATCGCCGGCGTGCGCCGCCGCGCCAAGTACCTGCTGCTGGACACCGAGGAAGGCGACAGCGCGCTGCTGCACCTGGGCATGTCCGGCAGCCTGCGGGTGCTGCCCGGCGACACGCCGGTGCGCGCCCACGACCACGTGGACATCAGCCTGGACAACACCCGGGTGCTGCGCTTCAACGACCCGCGCCGCTTCGGCTGCCTGCTGTGGCAACCGGCCGGCACCGTGCACGCGCTGCTGCGCGGGCTCGGCCCGGAGCCGCTGTCCGACGATTTCGACGGCGACTACCTGTTCGCCCGCAGCCGCGGCCGCAGCGCGCCGGTGAAGGCGTTCCTGATGGACCAGCGCACCGTCGTCGGCGTGGGCAACATCTACGCCGCCGAAAGCCTGTTCCGCGCCGGCATCAGCCCGCTGCGCGCGGCCGGCAAGGTCTCGCGCGAGCGCTACGCGGCGCTGGCCGCGGCGGTCAGGGACATCCTCGCCTACGCCATCACCCGCGGCGGCACCACGCTGCGCGACTTCATCAGCCCGGACGGCGCGCCCGGCTACTTCGAACAGGAACTGGCGGCCTACGGCCGCGGCGGCGAACCGTGCCCGCGCTGCGGCCGCCCGCTCAAGCAGGCCAGCCTCGGCCAGCGCACCACGGTGTGGTGCGGCCACTGCCAGCGCTGAGCGCTCAGGCCGGGGCCGGGCGGCCGAGCAGCCAGTCGCGCAGCACCACCGCCTCGTTGTGGCGCTCGTCGCGGGCACCGTAGACCAGGGTCAGCGGCCCGTCGGCGGCCAGGCCGCGCAGGCGTTCGAGCGGTGCCGGATTGGCCTCCAGCTCGGCGCGGTAGCGGGCGACGAAGCCGGCCCAGCGCTCCGGGCGGTGGCCGAACCACTCGCGCAGGGCGGTGCTCGGCGCCACGTCCTTGAGCCATTCCCCGGCCAGGCGTTCGTGCGAGATGCCGCGCGGCCACAGCCGGTCCACCAGCACGCGGTGGCCGTCGTCGGCGGCAGCCGGTTCGTAGGCGCGCTTGATGCGGATGTCCGGGCGCTTGTTCATGGCCAGCTCCTGGTACGGGATGAATGGGGACCAGCCTGCAATCGGTGCCGTGACGGCCGTGTTCCGGCCGGGATTGGCGCTATAGTCGGGCTCCCGACCGATGGCACAAGGAAACCGCCATGGCCGATGTACCCGATATCACGGTGTGGCTCGATTCGGCCCGCGGTGGCGACAGGGCCGCGCTGGATCGCGTGTTGTCCGCGCTTTACCGGGAACTGCACACCATGGCCAGGCGCCAGCTCGCCGGCCGCCAGGGCCAGACCCTGGACGCCACCTCGCTGGTGCACGAGTCCTACCTGAAGCTGCTCGGCGGCGGCAACGCCGCGCGCTTCGAGGACCGCGCCCACTTCTTCGCCTATGCCGCCTCGGCCATGCGCAGCGTGGTGGTGGACTACGCGCGCACCCGCCTGGCGCGCAAGCGCGGCGGCGACCTCAAGCGCGTGGACCTGCCCGAGGACAGCCACGGCACGGTCACCATGGACGAGAACGTGCTGGCCCTGGACGTGGCCCTGGACCGCCTCCACGCGGTGGACGCGCGGCTGTCGCAACTGGTGGAGATGCGCTACTTCGCCGGCCTGTCGGAGACCGAGATCGCCGAGCTGATGCAGCGCTCCGAGCGCAGCATCCGCCGCGACTGGCAGAAGGCGCGCATGTTCCTGCTCGCATCGCTGGACGGGGGCGACTGAGCCATGGACAGCGCCCGCTGGCACCGCCTGTCCACGCTGCTGGACACCCTGCTCGACCTGGACGCGCCGGCACGCCGCAGCCGCCTGGCGCAGATCGGCGCCGGCGACGCCGCGCTGGCCGCCGACCTGGAGCGCATGCTCCGGCGCGAGGAGGCCGAGGCCGGCTTTCTCGCCGCGCCGCTGGTGTCCACCGCGGTCACCGTGCCCGACACGCTGGGCCCGTACCGCCTGCTGCGCCCGCTCGGCGAGGGCGGCATGGGCGAGGTCTGGCTGGCCGAACGCGAGGCCGAGGGCGCCGGGGCGACCGCACATGTCGCGCTCAAGTTGTTCCATCCCGGCTGCGGCATGGGCGATCCGCACGAGCGCGAGATCCTGGCGCAGCTGCAGCACCCGTGCATCGCACGCCTGCTCGACGACGGCCGCGCCCCGGACGGGCGGCCCTACCTGGTGCTGGAATACATCGCCGGCGAACCGCTGACCGCCTACTGCCGGCGCCTGGACCTGCCGGTGGTCGCGCGCCTGCGCCTGTTCCTGCAGGTCTGCGACGCGGTGGCGCATGCCCATGCCTGCAACATCGTCCACCGCGACCTCAAGCCGGGCAACGTGCTGGTGGACGGGGACGGCACACCGCACCTGCTCGACTTCGGCATCGCCCACCGCCTGGACGTGCCGGCGTCCGCGCCGGTGGCGAAGGGCGACCGCACCTTCACCCTGCACTACGCCGCGCCCGAGCAGGTGCGCGGCGAGGCGGCCACCGCGCGCAGCGACGTCTATTCGCTGGGCGTGGTGCTCTACGAACTGCTGGCCGGGCGCAAGCCCTACTACCTGCGCCGCCGCGGCGATGCGGACTGGGAGCACGCCATCTTGCGCGTGGTGCCGCCGCGCGTGTCCCAGGCCGTGCTCGATGCCGCCCGCCAGGGCCTGCTCGATGCGGCCACGGCGCAGCGGCGCGCGCGGGAGCTGCGCGTCCTGGACCGCCTGCTGTTCACCGCGCTGCACAAGGAGCCGGCGCAGCGCCATGTCTCGGTGCAGGCCTTCGCCGCGGACCTGGCGCTGCAGCTGCGCCGCCTGCAGCTGCGCATGCCGCCGCCGGCCGGGGCCGCGCGCTGGCACGGGCTGGAACGGCGGTACCGGGCCGTCGCGGGCGGCGCGGCGGCCGGCGCCGCGGCCCTGGCCAGCGCCACGCTGCTGTAGCCCGGGCCGCGGACACGCCGCGGGCACCTGTCTATGATGCGCGCTGGCCAGCACGCACCCCGTCCATGCACCGACGCCATTTCCTGCAGCACGCCGCCGCCGCCCTCGCCAGCCTGGGATTGCCCGCCCTGCCCCTGCACGCGCTCGCCGCCGCGCGCGCGGTCGGCCTGCGCCGCCTCGGCCAGCCGCACCCGTTCGACTATGCCTGGCTGAAGGGCCAGGCCCGCGAACTGGCCGGGCGGCCCTACCGGCCGCACCGGCGCACGCTGCCCGCGCCGGTGGAGGCGCTGGACTGGGACCAGTACCAGTCGATCCGCTACCGCCAGGACCACGCGCTGTGGGCCGACGTGCCCGGCCGGTTCCAGGCCAAGTTCTTCCACCTGGGCCTGTACTTCCATACCCCGGTGCAGATGTACGACGTGGTCGACGGCCAGGCCCAGGAACTGGCCTACGACCCGGCCGCGTTCGACTACGGCAGCAGCGGGCTGGACCATGTCCACCTGCCCCGGGACCTGGGCTTCGCCGGCTTCCGCCTGAACACGCGCGCCAACACCGACCGCGATTTCGCCGCCTTCCTCGGCGCCAGCTATTTCCGCGCGGTCGGCAAGGAGGGCCAGTACGGCCTGTCGGCACGCGGGCTGGCCATCGACACCGGCAGCGGCGGGCCGGAGGAATTCCCGGACTTCATCGCCTACTACCTGGAGCAGCCGGCGCCGGACTCGGACACGGTGGTGGTGTACGGCCTGCTCGACTCGCCCAGCGTCGCCGGCGCCTACCGCTTCGCCATCACCAACGGCGAGGTGCTGGCGATGGACGTGGACGCGGCGCTGTACCCGCGCACCACCATCGAGCGCCTCGGCATCGCCCCGTGCACCAGCATGTACCAGGCCGGCGAGAACGACCGCCGCATGGGCTGGGACTGGCGCCCGGAGATCCACGACAGCGACGGCCTGTCGCTGTGGACCGGCGCCGGCGAATGGATCTGGCGCCCGCTCAACAACCCGCCGCAGCTGCGCTTCAACATGTTCGTGGACGACAACCCGCGCGGCTTCGGCCTGCTGCAGCGCGACCGCGACTTCGACCACTACCAGGACGACGGCGTGTTCTACGACAGGCGCCCGTGCCTGTGGGTGGAGCCCAAGGCCGGCTGGGGCGCCGGCTCGGTGCAGCTGGTCGAGATCCCGACCGTGGACGAGACCTTCGACAACATCGTCGCGTTCTGGAACCCGGCGGCCAAGCCGCAGGCCGGCGAGGAACTGCTGTACGGCTATCGCCTGTACTGGGGCGCGCGGCCGCCGGCGTCCTCGCCGCTGGCGCACTGCGTGGCCACCCGCACCGGCCTGGGCGGGGTGGCGGGCCAGCACCGCAAGTACTTCTCGTGGCGCTTCGCGGTCGATTTCGCCGGCGCCGGGCTGGCGCGCCGCGCCGATGCCAACGACCTGACGGTGGAGGCGGCACTGTCGGTCTCGCGCGGCCGCACCGAGATCGTCTCCGCCCGGCCGCTGCACGCGATCGGCGGCTACCGCGCCATGTTCGACGTGGTGCCGCCGGACGCCTCCATGCAGCAGATCGACATCCGCCTGTACCTGCGCGACGCCGACGGCACGCCGCTGACCGAGACCTGGCTGTACCAGTGGACCCCGCCGCCGGGGGACCAGCGCCCGCTGTACTGACCGCTGCGGCGGCACGGCGTTCGCGGCCGCGGGCGACCGCAGCGGCAGGCCGGCGGGAACGCCGACCGCGAAGGCGTCCGGCGGGCACGGAGCCGCCCGGGACGCCCGGGCGGCCCGGAGGCCACCGGGCGGACCGCACACCGCGCCGGGCGCGCGCCCGCCGGTGCGGCGAGGGTCCGTCGTCTCCCTTCCGGAGTGCATGACCGGCCGCCGTGATGCACGAGCGCCCGGACGGCACGTCCCGCAGGTCGCCACGAGCCGGCAGGCCACGGCCAGCGGCAAACGCAGGCGCCGCGGGCGATCGCGCCCCGGCCCCGCGGATCAGAGCGGCAGCTCTTCCTGCAGCGGCTCGACCCGGCCCTCGCCGCGCGTGATCTTCTTGAACTCGGCACGGCTGACCGAGACATAGCGCTCGTTGCCGCCGATCTCCACCTGCGGACCGTCCTGCACCGCGCGGCCGTGCCCGTCCACGCGCACGGTCATCGTCGCCTTGGCGCCGCTGTGGCAGATGGTCTTGATCTCGGCGATGTCGTCGGCCCAGGCCAGCAGGTACTGGCTGCCCTCGAACAGCTCGCCGCGGAAGTCGGTGCGCAGGCCGTAGCACAGCACCGGCACGCGCAGCTGGTCCACCACCTCGCTCAACTGCCACACCTGAGCGCGGGTGAGGAACTGCGCCTCGTCCACCAGCACGCAGTGGAGCCGGCCGTGGTCGCGGATGTCGTCCTGCACCAGCCGCTCCAGGTCGGTGTCGCGGTCGAAGGCGGTGCCTTCCGCGCGCAGGCCGATGCGCGAGGCGACCACGCCCGAGCCTGCGCGGTGGTCCAGGCGCGGGGTCAGGATCAGGGTGCGCATGCCGCGCTCGCGGTAGTTGTGCGCCGACTGCAGCAGGGTGGTGGTCTTCCCGGCGTTCATCGCCGAGTAGTAGAAGTAGAGCTTGGCCATGCGCCGATTCTAAGGGCGGCCGGCGCCGGCGCGTCGCTGCGGGGCAAGGCCGCGTTTGTCAATCTCCGGCCGGCCGCGCCGGCTCGCTACAATGCCCCGTCCATGCACGGTCTCAATCCCCCCCAGCGCGCCGCGGTCCTGCACTGCGAAGGTCCCCTGTTGGTGCTCGCCGGCGCCGGCAGCGGCAAGACCCGCGTCATCGTCGAGAAGATCGCCCACCTGATCGCCTCCGGCCGCTACCCGGCCAGGCGCATCGCCGCGATCACCTTCACCAACAAGTCGGCCAAGGAGATGCGCGAGCGCGTGGCCAAGCGCATCAAGGGCGATGCCGCCGACGGGCTGACCATCTGCACCTTCCATGCGCTGGGGCTGAAGTTCCTGCAGGTCGAGCACGCCGCGGCCGGGCTGAAGCGCAATTTCTCCATTTTCGATGCCGACGACGCGGCCGCGCAGATCAAGGACCTGATGCACGGCGCCAAGCCCGACGTGGTCGAGGACATGAAGCAGCTGGTCTCGCGCGCCAAGAACGCCGGCCTGTCGCCGGAGCAGGCGATGGCGGCCGCGCGCAGCAACCGCGAGAAGGAAGCCGCAGGCGTCTACGAGCGCTACCAGCTGCGCCTGGCCACGTTCAACGCGGTGGACTTCGACGACCTGATCCGGCTGCCGGTGCAGATCCTCGAGAACAACGAGGAGATCGTGAAGGCCTGGCGCGAGCGCATCGGCTACCTGCTGGTGGACGAGTGCCAGGACACCAACGACGCCCAGTACCGGCTGCTGAAGATGCTGGCCGGCCCGCGCGGCAACTTCACCTGCGTGGGCGACGACGACCAGAGCATCTACGCCTGGCGCGGCGCCAACCCGGAGAACCTGCTGCAGATGGGCAGGGACTACCCGAAGCTGGAAGTGATCAAGCTGGAGCAGAACTACCGTTGCTCCAACCGCGTTCTGCGCGCGGCCAACGCGCTGATCGCGCACAACCCGCACGAGCACCTGAAGACGCTGTGGAGCGATGCCGCCGACGGCGAGCGCATCCGCGTGTGGGAGTGCCGCGACAGCGACCACGAGGCCGAGAAGGTCGCCGCCGAGATCTCCTACATCGCCACCGCCCGGCAGGCGCCGTGGAGCGATTTCTGCATCCTGTTCCGCGGCAACTTCCAGTCGCGGCCGCTGGAGAAGGCGCTGCAGCTGCTGCGCGTCCCCTACCACCTCACCGGCGGCACCGCGTTCCTGGAGCGGCAGGAAGTCAAGGACACGCTGTCCTGGCTGCGCCTGGTGGCCAATCCCGACGACGACGCGGCGTTCCTGCGCGCGGTGCAGTCGCCCAAGCGCGAGGTCGGCGCCACCTCGCTGGCCAGGCTGGCCGAGCTGGCCGCGGCCAGGCACGTGCCGATGGCGCGCATGGCCGAGTCGATGGGCGCGCTCAAGCAGTTGCCGCCGCGCGCGGCCAACGGCCTGAGCGCCTTCGCCGACGTCCTGGCCGACCTGCGCCACCATGCCGCGCTGCTGCCGGCGGCCGAACTGGTGCGGCGCCTGGCCGAGAAATCCGGCCTGCTCGCCGACCTGCGCGCGCAATGCAAGGACGAGGCCAGCTTCCAGCGCCGCAAGGCCAACGTGGAAGAGCTGGCCGAATGGTTCGAGGGCGGCCCGCGCGGCGCCAGCGCCGGCGACCTGGCCGCGCAGCTGGCGCTGCTCTCGCGCAACGACAAGGACGACGGCGGCAACCAGGTGCGGATGATGACCCTGCACGCCTCCAAGGGCCTGGAGTTCCGCTACGTGTTCATCGTCGGCTGCGAGGACGGCGTGCTGCCGCACGAGGTCAGCCTGGACGAGGGCAACCTGGCCGAGGAGCGGCGCCTGCTGTACGTGGGCATCACCCGCGCCAAGGAACAGCTGTGGATGAGCCACAGCAAGCTCACCCGCAAGTTCGGCGAGCAGATCCGGCTCAAGCCCAGCCGCTTCTTCGACGAACTGCCGGCCGGCGAGCTGCAGCGCGACGGCGCCGACCCGGTGGCCGACGCCCAGCGCAAGCAGGAGCGCGCCAAGGCCGGGCTGGCGGCGATCCAGGCCTTGTTCGACCCGTAGGCCAGCGGTTCGCTCCTTCCCGCCCGTCCGGCTCTCGCCGGCGGCCGGTACCGGTTCTGCACCGGGCCAGGCGCCATGCGACGACGGATGGGTGCCGGCCGCGCCGGCCGGTGCGCCGTACAGGCACCTCGGAATCCGGCACGCCGGCCGCTGCTGCCGCCTGCTTGCGGCAGGCCTCTTCGCTGCCTCCCCCCCCCACCGGACGGCAGAGGCAGTGCAGAGGCAGTAAGCCTCGCGCAGCCGCGGGGAAGGAAGCCGGTACCGGCGCATGCGGCGCATGAAGGCGCGCGCGCCCGATGCGGCCCGCAGCACGGCCCCAGCCACCGGGACGATCCCGCGCTGGATTGCCGGAGATGCCCGATCGCACCATGCTGCAGCCGGTCCCACTGCCCTTGCCCGCCATGACGGTCGTCATCGAAACCGCGCGCCTGCGCCTGCGCCACCTGCATGCCGGGCGCGACGCCGCCGCGATGCTGGCCTTGCTCAACGACCCGGGCTTCCTGCGCGGCATCGGCGACCGCGGCGTGCGCACGCGGGCCCAGGCCACGGCCTTCATGCGCCACTGGCGCGGCATGCGCTACGCGCTGTGCGGCTTCGGCCACTACGCGATCGAGGAGCGGCAGGGCACATTCCTCGGCACCGCCGGGCTGATCCGGCGCGAGGACCTGCCGGCCCCGGACATCGGCTACGCCCTGCTGTCGGCCCATCACGGCCATGGCTATGCCGAGGAAGCGGCGCGCGGCGTCATGGCATACGCGCGCGAGGTGCTGGAGCTGCCGCGCCTGCTCGGCATCGCCTCGCCGGACAACGCGCGTTCGATCCGGCTGCTGGAGAAGCTGGGCCTGCGCTACAGCGGTGAGTACGTCATGCCCGACGGCAAGCCGGATGCGCTGTACGCGATCGAGTTCGGCTGGGCGCGGGCCGACGCGGCGCGCCGGGGCGGTTGAGGGTCGAGCCTCGGCACCCGCTTCGCGGGTGCGATCCCGGACACGCCGGCGCGTGCACGGACCGGGGCCGGTGCCCCGGAGGCCGGGCGGCCGCGATGGCGATTGCGCTGCGGCGGGCGCCGGGTCCCCGCCTGCGCGGGGACGAGGGATCACCGGGCGCCGCGCCACCTCGACGGACAGACGATCGGCCGCGCCTCTTCCCGGACGGTCGCGACGATGGGGCGTTCCCCGACAACGGTGGCGCATCCACAAAAAGGGACGGCGCCCGCAGGCGCCGTCCTTCGCGAACGATCAGCGCGCGAGGGTCACTTGCCGCCGCCCACCGAGGCGTGGATCACCTCCAGCACCTGGCGCAGCTGCTTGACGTCGACCTGGCCGGGCGCGGACGGCACGCCGATCATGCCGAAGGTCATGTCGCTGCCGAACACCTCGCCGGACAGGCGCGAGATCGCCCCCAGCCCGCCCATCGACATGGTCAGCTGCGGCTTGAGCGAGTACCTGGCGCGCACCTGCTCGGTGGCATCGAGCAGCTTGAGCACATCGGCCGGATCGTGCGGCATCACCGCGATCTTGAGCACGTCCGCGCCGAGGGCGTCCTGCCTGCGCAGGCGCGCGACGATCTCCTCGGTCGGCGGGGTCTTCTGGAAATCGTGGCTGGACATGACGATGCGGGTGCCGGCCTTGTGCGCGGCGGCCACCACCTGCCCGACCACCTTCTGGTCGCGGAACATCTCCACGTCCAGCAGGTCGGTGAAGCCGGCCTTGATCAGCGCCAGGTACAGCGTGCCGTAGTCGGCGTCGCTGATGGCCTTGGCACCGCCCTCGGCCTTGGTGCGGAAGGTGAGGATCATCGGCTTGCCCCGGGCGGCCTGGGCGACCTGCTTGCCGAGCGCGGCGACCTGGGCCGGGTCGGTGGCGAAGTCCAGGTAGTCGATGCGGAACTCGATCAGGTCGGCGTCGGGGTTGGCGCCGATCACGCGCGCCTGCTCCAGCACCTGCTGCGGGTTGGCGCCGGTGGTCGGGACGATGGTCTTGGGCGCGCCCTGGCCGATCACGGTGCTGCGGATGGTGAACGGCTGGGCGTGGCGCACGTTCACCGCGGCGGCGCCGGCGCTGGTGGGCGTCGCGGCCAGGGCATCGGTGGTGCCGGCGGCGAACAGCGGGCCGGCGAGGAAGGCGGAGATGGCGAGCATCAGGATGCGATTGTTCATGGGATCGGTCTCGAGTCTAGGCAAAAGGCGACGGCGGCAGGTCCGCCGTCGCCGGGATCCGGCGTACGGTCAGAACGTGACCTTGGCCTGCAGGCCGAGCGCCAGCACGTTGTCGGTGTTCTTGTAGCGGAAGGTGCCGGGGTTGGTGATGTACTGCACGTCCGGGCGCAGCGACAGCCACGGCTTGACCTGGAAGGTGTAGGCCACCTCCCACAGTGCCTCGGCCTGGTTGAGCTCCCAGTCCGGGTCGCTGATCAGCCCCATCGCCTGCAGCTGCAGTTGCTGCTGCAGCAGGTGGCGGTTGATCGAGGCGCGCACGTAGCCCACCGCCACGCGGTCCTGCGGACGGCTGTGGAACATCCCCTGGTAGACGAAGCCGGTGGAGAACCAGCGGTGCATCACCGCGGTCTGCTGCGATTGCGCGGTGTACTGGGCGAACACGCTCAGGCCGCCGTTGACCGCGTTGTTGGTCAGCTTCTGGTCGGTCATGACGTAGCCGCCCTCGCGGTGGTCGGCGACCAGCGTGTTGCGGTTGCCGACCATCTTCGCGTCGGAGGTGTCGTAGTAGTAGCCGATCTTGTAGTGGCCGGGGAAGTTGCCCTTGCTGGCGGTGCCCGGCGCCCACTCGAACTCGACCGGGTACAGGTGGCCGGTGGTGCCGTGCTCGTGCAGGCTCCAGCGGTTGGCCTCCAGGTTGTAGTTGGTGTTGACCAGCACCATGCCGGCACGCACGGTGGTCTCGGGCGTGGGATGCACGGTGACGTGAGTGGCCCAGCGCGGCCGCGGCCAGTTGGTCCAGCCCGCGCTGGTGGACAGCGAGATCGGGTGCGCGCACAGCGCCGCGTTGACGAAATTGGTCATGATCTGGTTGATGCCGAAATCATTGCCCATCACGTAGAAGCCGGCCTTCCAGTTCACCTTCCTGTCGAGGAAGTTCTGGTCGTAGCTCAGTTCGGAGATGCGGGTGAACTGGTCGCTGTAGATCTCCTGGATCGGCATGTAGTCGTTGCCGGCCAGGTCCTGCGAGGTGCCGCGGCCGCGGCGGTCGTTGATGGTCAGGTGGAAGCGGCCATCGCCCCAGAAGGAGGTCAGCTTGCCCATGTCCAGGTCGACGCCGACCTGGGTCTGGAAGGCGTTGCGCGCGCTGTGGTCGACACCGCCGTCCACCACGCCCATCGCCTCGGTGATGAAGCCGCCGCGCAGGTTGACGCCCTCGGCGAACAGCGCGCTGCGCTTGCCGCCCCAGTCGCCGGTCATGGTCTTGCCGGTGAACAGGTCGGAGGAAGCCTCCTGGCCGATCGCCACGCCCGGCAGCGCCAGGGCGGCGGCGATCACCAGCGGCAGCACGGCCCGGTGGGAGGAAGCCTTGGAATTCGTGTTCATAACCTATCCCTCGATATGTATCGGTCGGCCGGCCGGGGGCGGGCGCGTGCGCGCCCGGATCGCCGCGCATGCGGCAACCTGGATCCCGCGTTCCAGCCCGGGTGGCACCCCGCGGGACGGGCGTCCTCGCCCGCCCCGCCGAGTGCCTACTTCAGCGCAACCGGCTTGCTGAGCACGGAGGTCGCGCCGTCGACGGTGGTGAGCGTCGCCGTCAGGTTGGCGATGCCGCCCGCCTCCCCGGCGGGCACCTCGTAGACGAACCGGGCCTGGCCCTGGGCATCCACCGGCACGTTCACGTAGCCCAGGTAGCGCTCGGCCTCGTCCTCGCCGGGCCGGCTGTTGGCGAACACCTCCACCCGGTACAGGGTGGACGGCTGGCCGCTGAAGGTGCCCTCGAGCCGGGCGCCCTTGCCGACGCGGCGGGCGGAGGTCAGCACCGGTGCGGCCTGGCCGTAGTTCGGGGTCGGCTCGCAGTCGGCCACGTTGCCGTCCAGCGCGCAGATCTTCTCCAGCTTGGCCGGGTCGCTCTCGATGCCGCCGCCGCGGTCGCCCACGTACTGGCCGTGCTCCAGCCCCGGCACGTTGAACACGATCGCGCCGTGCTGGTCCGGCAGGCACGCGCCGCCGGCGAAGCAGCGCTTGACGTCCTTGCCGTTGTCGTACATCGCGTTGGCGGTGATCGTGTTGACCGCCGGGCCGAGCACGCGGTTCTTGCCGTAGGTGCCGTTCGGGCCGGGCGCGGCCTGCGGGCGCACCGACACCGCCACCCGGTTGTCGTGCATGACGTTGCCCGAGACGATGTTGCCGGTGCCGCTGAGGGTCACCGCGGAGGACAGGCCGTTGAAGGTGTTGCCGGAGATGAAGTTGCGGTTGCCCCAGTTCAGCTGCACGCCGTCGGACATGTTCTCGAAGTGGTTGTGCACGATGGCGTTGTCGTTGCCCCACAGGATCTCCAGGCCCTGCGACGGCTCCTTGTTGTTCTTGTCCGAGCTGGTGATGAAGTTGTCGGCGATCAGGTTGAACGCCGAGCCGCGGGTCGCCTCCATCGCATCGCCATTGTCGACGAACACGTTGCGCAGGATCTTGTTGTGCACCGTGGTGGCGGCGGTGGAATTGCCCTTGCCGTCGTCGCCGGTGAGCATGATGCCGGCACCGCCGATGTTGTGGACGATGCGGTTGTCGTGGATCAGGCTGCCGCGCGCCCGGTTGATCAGGATGCCGATGCAGAAGTTGCGCACCTCCAGGCCGTGCAGTTCCACGCCGTCGGTGTCGCGCAGGATCAGGCCCGGCTTGGTCGTGGTGCGCACGTTGGTGCCGTAGGTGCCGGGCACGGCACCGGGGCACGATTGCGGGTCGGTGCCGCCGATGTAGCGGGCGCCGTCGATCACCACGTAGGTGCCGGTCTGGCCGTAGCTGACGTTGTCGATGACCACCGGCCCCTTGATCGGCGGCAGCTCGCTCTCGATGTGGATGACGTTCTCGCCCGGCTGCAGGGCCGACAGCTCGATGCGGTAGTCGCCGGGATTGCGGTTGTTCTGCTCCAGGGCCCAGCGGAAGGTGCCCGCGCTGCCGTCGTCGGCATAGCTGGTGACCTTGAGCACCTGGCCCGGTGCGGGACGCGGCGGCGCCATGCCGGCGATCGCCGGATCGCCACCGGCGTCCTGGGCGAAGGCCGGGGCCGCCAGGATGGCGGCGGCCAGTAGTGAAAGACGGATCTTGCTGCTCATCTGCTTGCTTCCTCTCTAGGACGTGGTCTCGTCGTATTCGTATGGGGAGGCGATGCACCTATCCGGCATCGCGGGTCCACAGGATCTTGGTGCCGAAGCCGAGCCGGTTGTCGGTCAGCTTCATCCGCAGCGGGCGCAGCTCCCAGGCCGGGGCGGACAGGGCCGCGGCCTGGGGGAACCGCGCCCGGTAGAGGCCCAGGGCGGCATCGCGCTGCACCGGCGTTTCCAGCAGGCGGGCATCGCCCTCGAACTGCAGGCCGCGGATCTCGGAGATCTCCAGCGGCTGGCCGGCGATGGTGCCCGCCGCGTGCGGGTTGGCCTGGAGCATGGCGGCATGGCGCGTGTCCTGGCTGCCCAGGAACACGAAGCGCACGCCGGCCGGGTCGAAGGCGAAGAAGGCGTTGGCAGCCCACACCTCGCCGTCGCGGCACACGGCCAGCGACAGCACGTGGTGGTCCTGCAGGAAGGCTTCGATCCGTGCGGGCAGCGGGTTCATGTCCAGGGTCCCTGTTGGGGCGGTCGTCGTGCGTATCAGCCGAATATCCGGACCCACAGGGCCGACACCGGCATGGCGAACAGCAGGGCGGGCAGCATGTTGGCCACCGGGAACACCTTGATGCCGCAGATGCGCAGGCCGGTGGCCAGCATCAGCAGGCCGCCCACCGCCGAGAAGTCGGCCTGCATGGCCGGGGTGGTCAGCGGCAGGATCAGCACCGCGCCGAAGGCCAGGGCGAGCTGGATGGCCAGCTGCGGCACGGCGATGGTGGCCACCGCGTAGCCCAGCGAGGTGGCGAAGATGGCGGCGGTGAAGAAGTCCAGGAACGACTTGGCGATCAGCACCGAGGCATCGCCGGTCATGCCCTCGTGCATCGAGCCGAAGATGCCGGTGCCGCTGGCGCAGAACAGCACGATGATGGCGACGAACTTCTCCAGGAACGCTTCCTCGGACAGCCCGTTCTTCGGCGCCGGCAGCAGCGATTCCACGGCCCCCTTGGCCATGTTGCCCAGCTTGCCGATGCCGCGCTCCAGGTAGAGCAGCTCGCCGACCAGCGCGCCGAGGATGCCCGAGAGCACCATCACCGGCATGTGCGTGGCCTTGTTGATGAGGATCACCGCCATCGCCATCGAGGCGACGCCGAAGGTGAGCGGCATGGCGCTGCGCAGCCGCTCGGGCATGCGGTTGGCCAGCATGGCGCCGCCGATGGCGCCGAACAGCACGGCCGCGCCGTTGATGTAGGGTCCGATGATCATGGGCTTTCCCCTTCTGCTTCCGCGGTGGTGGCAGGCAGGCTTTCGCCCCACCGCGGCAATTGCGTGTAGTCGAAGCCGAGCAGGCCGATGGCCCGGGCGGCGCTGTGGGTGACGATCTGCTCGATCGACTGCGGGCCGGCATACAGCGCCGGCACCGGCGGGAACACGATGGCGCCGTACTCGGTGACCGCCGCCATGTTGCGGATGTGGCCCAGGTGCAGCGGCGTCTCGCGCACCATCAGCACCAGCTTGCGGCGCTCCTTGAGCACCACGTCGGCGGCGCGGGTGAGCAGGTTGTCGGTGACGCCGTTGGCGATGGCCGCCAGCGAGTGCATCGAGCACGGCGCCACGATCATGCCGACGGTGCGGAACGAACCGCTGGAGATCGCCGCGCCGACCGCGCCGGTGGGATAGAACACGTCGGCCAGCGCGATCACCTCCTCGCGCGACATCGCGGTCTCGTGCTCGCGGGTCAGGCCGGCGGCCTTGGACATCACCAGGTGGGTCTCGGCCCCCAGCTCGCGCAGGAGCTGGAGGGCCTTGACGCCATACTGGAAGCCGGTGGCGCCGCTGATGCCGACGATCACTCTTGGCTTTTGCATGGCACGGACTCCGTGGTTACTTCTTGTAGCCGGGGACGAAGCGCTCGGCGTCCACTTCCAGGAACTGCGAGCGCTGGAAGTGGTCCTTCAGGTCGAACGGCACGGTGCAGTCGTAGATCGTCTTGCAGGTGATGCCGTGGCCGCGGATCGAGGGGCTGAAGGCCGGGTCCTGCGAGGGATCGAGCGGATGGCAGCGCACGCCGGGGATGGTGATGGTGTCCACGTCGCCCTGGTAGCGGGTGGTCATCGCCCAGATCACGTCGTTGGTGTCGAAGATGTCCACGTCCTCGTCCACCAGGAACACGTGCTTGAGCTCGGAGAACGCGGTGAAGGCGATCAGCGCGGCCTGGCGCTGGCGGCCCTCGTCCTGGGCGGTGCGCTTCTTGATCTGGATGAAGGCCACGTACTTGCCGGTGCCCGGCGACGGGCAGTGCACGTTCTGCACCAGGCCCGGCAGCGCCTGCTCGGCCAGCGCCAGGATCGAGGCCTCGGTCGGGATGCCGGCCATGTTGGTGTGTTCGTCGGACGGGCCGATGCAGGTCTGCAGGATCGGGTCCTTGCGCGTGGTCACCGCCTTGACCTTGATCACCGGCACCGCGGCCTTGGCCTCGCCGGTGTAGCCGGGGAACTCGGGCATGGCCTTGCCGGTGTGGGTGTTCTGGTCCTCCTGCACGCGCACGTTCGGCAGCAGCTCGCCCTCGATCACGATCTCGGCGTTGGCGATGCCGCGCGCGCCCTTGACCGCCACGCCGTCCACCAGCTCGACCGGGCGCCCGCGCAGGCCGCCGGCGATGGACAGCTCGTCGTAGCCCAGCGGGGTGGTCGGGGCCTCGAAGCAGGCGCCGATCTCGATCGCCGGGTCCACGCCGATGGAGATGGTGATCGGCATCGGCTTGCCGGCCTTCTCGTACTTCTGCCGGAACTGGTCCAGGTGGCGGCCGGGGACGAAGTACATCGAGATCTCGTCCTTGCTCTGCACGCACAGGCGATGGATGGTCACGTCGTGCGCGCCGGTGTCCGGGTCGGCGCCGTAGCACATGCCCAGGGTGAAGTACGGGCCGGCGTCCTCGGGGGTGTTCTTCGGCGCCGGCAGCAGCGTGCGCAGGTCGAAGCCCGGCTCGCTGGCCAGGTGCACCACTTCCTGGCACGCCGCCTTCTCGTGCGGCACCACCACCGGGGCGATCGCGTTCTTGACCGCCTCGCGCATCTGGAAGCCGAGCTTCTCCTTGTCCATGCCGAACATGCGCGCCACGCGCTCGCGCGAGGCCAGCAGGCCGATCAGCACGCGCACGCCCGGGTAGCCCTTGACGTTGTTGAACATCAGCGCCGGGCCGGTCTGGGTCGGGCGCATCACCGTGCCACCGGCGCCGACGTAGCGATAGACGCCGGACAGCTCGGCCTCCGGATCGACGGCCACGTCGGTCTCGACGTATTCGCCCGGGTACTGCTTGAGCAGCGCGATGGCCGAACGCAGGTCGGTGATGTCGGCTGCCTTGAGGGTGTTGTTGCTCATGTTTCGTCTCCGCGATGGGGAAGTCGCCAGGCTCGTTGCCTGGAACAGATGATCCCCGCGAAGACGTGCCGCCTCATTGATTCAGATCAATTCAAGTAATTGATTTTAAAGGACTTTTTAGGCGAAAAAAATGCCCGCCCCGAATTCTCCGGGCAGGCATGCGATGGTCTGCGGCAGTGCCCGGGCAAACGCGGCACTGCGCATGGAGGCAAGCCTAGCGGCCGGCCTGCGCGAAACTTTGGAAAAGTGTGGCGGCCGCCGCCGCCGGTGCCGGTCAGCTGCGCTCGGCGGGCAGCACGACCTCGGCGTCGAGCCCGCCGCCGGGCGGGTTGGAGAGCTGGATGCTGCCGCCGTGGGCGCGGATGCAGTCGCGGGCGATGGCCAGGCCGAGCCCCACGCCCGCGCCGGTGCGGTCCTCGTGGTTGCGCGAGGAATCGAGCTGGAAGAACGGCTCGAACACCCGCTCCAGCATCTGCTCGGGAATGCCCGGGCCGTCGTCGCGCACGCCGATGACCGCGTTGCCGCGGGCATCGCGTTGCACGCGCACGTCGGCATGGGTGCCATGGGCGAGCGCGTTCTCCACCAGGTTGCCGATGGCGCGCTTGAGCGCCAGCGGGCGGCAGCGGTACGGCACGGGGGCCGGGGCCTGCAGGGTCACGTCCCGGCCCAGCTCCTTCTGGCGCTCCACGACCTCGGCGATCAGCGCGCACAGGTCCACGTCCGCGCTCTGCTCGGAGGCCGCGTTCTGGTGGGCGAAGCTGAGGGTCTCGTTGACCATCTGCCTCACCTCCTCCAGCGTGCGCAGCATCTCGGTGCGCTCCTCGCTGTCGGGCAGCATGGCCGCCTGCAGTTCCAGCGAGGTCAGCGGCGTGCGCAGGTCGTGGCTGATGGCGGCCAGCATGCGCGTGCGCTCGTCGACGAAGCGGGTGATGCGCTCGTGCATGTCGTTGAAGGCCAGCGCGATCTCGCGGATCTCCTCCGGGCCGTGCACGCGCAGCTTCTGGATCCGTTCGCCCCGGCTCATGCGCTCGGCCGCATCGGTCAGCTGCGAGGTCGGCTGCATGATGCGCCGCGCGAAAACGTACATGACGATCAGCAGCGGCAGGATGCCCGCGAGCATGGACAGCCGCATCAGCTGCCAGCCCTCCTGCCACGAGGACTGCACCGGCAGGGCCTGGCGGGTGTGCAGCCAGCGGCCGGCCCCCAGCGCCAGGTCGATCTCCACGCAGCGGATCCCGCCCTCGCGCGTGTCCACCCCCGCCATCAGCGCGCGACTTTCCGCATCGGCCCGGCACGGCATGCGCACGGTCACGCTGCTCGCGCCGAGGCGCTGCTCGAGATCGCCGGCCAGGCCGGCCTCGCGCTCGTCCATCGCGTGCACGCTGGCGGTGCGGTCTATCCACAGCTTGGCCACGCGGCTGTCGAAGGAGGTCAGCCAGCCGGTGTCCTCGACCGGCATCCGGTGGGCGAGCCGGTAGGCGGTGATCGTGCGCGACAGCGCGTGCTCGCGCGCGATCGGGTGCAGCGCGCCGGACTGCGGCCACAGCAGCAGCAGGCCGAAGAGGTTGCCAACGACGAAGCCGCCCAGCATCAGCAGGACCAACTGGCCCGCCAGGTGCCGGGGCACCAGCTTCATGGCGCGTCCTGGGTCACGTCCGCCGCGAACAGGTAGCCGTCGCCCCAGATGGTCTTGAGCATCGTCGGGTGCCGCGGGTCCTTCTCCAGCTTCTTGCGCAGGCGGCTCACCTGGCTGTCCACGCTGCGGTCGAAGGGGTTGCCGTCGCGGCTGGTCAGGTCCAGCAGGTCGTCGCGCCCGAGCACCTGGTTGGGGCGCTCGAGGAACACCCGCAGCAGCCGGTACTCCATGGTGCTCAGCGCGACCTCGTTGCCTTCCGGATCCGACAGCCGGCGATGGCCCAGGTCCAGGCACCATCCCTCGAAGTGCAGCAGGCCCTTCTCGTCCACCAGGCCCGGCGGCATCATCCGCGCGCGGCGCAGCACGCTGCGCACGCGCGCCACCAGCTCGTCGACGCTGAACGGCTTGACCACGTAGTCGTCCGCGCCCAGGTCCAGCCCGACGATGCGATCGGAATACTCGGCCTTGGCGGTGAGCATGATCACCGGCACGTGCTGCTCGGCGACGATGTAGCGGCACAGCGACCAGCCGTCCTCGCCCGGCAGCATCAGGTCGAGGATGATCAGGTCGAAGCGGGTGGCGGCCATGCAGGTCCGGGCGCCGGCCGCGTCGGCCGCGGCGGTCACCTCGAAGCCCTGCCTGCGCAGGTAGGCGGCCAGCGGCTCGCGGATCGAGCGATGGTCATCGACGACGAGCAGGTGGGACACGGGGACACCGGTGGGCTGCGGACCCCGGCAAAAATACCAGACCCCCGCCGCCACATCTGGCCACACCTGTGCGCGCCGCCGGGTGCTAGCGTCGCGCGCATGTCCGATCCCGACCGTGCCGCCACCGACGCCCTGATCGCCGTGGACGCGCAGGATCGTGCCCTGCGCCCGGTGGCCAAGTCCGCCTGCCACGCCGGCGAGGGCATCCTCCACCGCGCCTTCTCGGTGTTCCTCTTCGACCCTCAGGGCCGGGTGCTGCTGCAGCAGCGCAGCGCCGCCAAGCCGCTGTGGCCGGGCTACTGGGCCAACAGCTGCTGCTCCCACCCGCGCTGGGGCGAACGCCTGCACGATGCCGCCGCGCGCCGCGTGCGCGAGGAACTGGGCGCGTCGCCGGGCGGCGAGCTGGCGTGGCGGTTCTCCTTCGTCTACCACGCCCGGTACGGCGAGGCCGGCAGCGAGTCCGAGCTGTGCCACGTGTTCACCGGCGAGGTGGATCCGCGCCGGCTGCGGCCGGACCCGGACGAGGTGGCCGCGCTGCGCTGGCTGTGGCCGCAGGAACTGGGCGCCGCGCTGCGCGACCGCCAGGCCCCCTTCACCCCGTGGCTGCGCCTGGAATGGCCGCGCCTGGCGGCGATGCAGGCCGCCGCGTTCCCGGCACGCGCGTGAGCGCGCGGCTCACCCGGCGCGCCGGGCGGACACGGCGATCGCCGCCCACGCGCCCAGCACGAGGAAGGTGACCAGGCTCCACGCCGGCATCGACAGGCCCAGGAAGGTCCAGTCGATCACCGCGCATTCCCCGGAGCCGGTGAAGACCTGGCGCATCATGTCCGCCATCGGCATCTCGCGCAGCATGTAGGCCAGGTCCGGGCCGCAGGCGGGCACCTCGGCCGCCGGCAGCAGCTGCAGCCAGACGTGGCGGATGGCGAGCGCGGCCCCCGCCGCCGCGGCCAGCACCGCCAGCACCGCCCAGGCGGCGCGGCCGCCGCGCCCGCGCGGGCCCCAGGCCGCGCCCAGCAGGAACACCACGCCCAGCACCACGAAGGCGCCGCGCTGGAACGTGCACAACGGGCAGGGCTGCAGGTGGTCGAAGAACTGCACGTACAGCGCGTACAGCAGCACGCCCAGGCAGGCGGCGAACCCGGCCAGGCAGCGCTGGCGGAAGGTCCAGCCGAAGGGATTCCACTTCCGGGGATTGTCGTCGCGCATGGCCTGGCTCCTCTGTCGCTGGCGGCCCGACGGGGCCATGGCGCGATCATGCGCCGCCCGCCCCGGCCCCCTCTTGATCGACATCAAGAAACAGGGGCGTCAAACGGGTCGGATAGAATCGCCCCATCCCGACGCCACCTCCGGTCCCCGATGCGCGCTCCTGCCGTCTTCCTGCTTCCCCTCGCCCTGTCGCTGGCCCTGGGCGCCTGCGCCCCGTCCAATACCCGCCCGGTACCCCCGGCCGCCGCAGGCGCGGGCGCCACCGCGGCGGCGCCTGCCGCGGCGGTGCCCGCCGACGACAATCTCAACGCGGTGCTGTGGATGCAGCGCGCCGAGGAATACCGCGCCCTCGCCGAGCAGACCTGGCGCGCGGCGGGCGACCGCCTGGACGCCGCGCTCGCCGATCCGTCGTGGAACGCGCTGGTGCCCGACGAACGCGAAGCCGGCGCCGCCCCGCGCAAGCCCGCCGTGGTGGTGGACGTGGACGAGACCGTGCTGGACAACTCGCCCTACCAGGCCCGGCTGATCGTCGACGGCAACGAATACTCCGACCCCACCTGGGACGCCTGGGTGCAGGAGCGCAAGGCCCGGGCCGTCCCCGGTGCGGTCGAGTTCGCCCGGCGCGCGGCGGCCAAGGGCGTGACCATGATCTACCTGACCAACCGCGCCACCCACCTGCAGCAGGCCACCCTGGACAACCTGCGCGCGGTCGGGCTGCCGGTCGGCGATGCGAGCACGTTCCTCGGGCTGGGCACGGTGGTGCCGGGCTGCGAGCAGGACGGCACCGAGAAGGATTGCCGGCGCCGCCTGGTCGGCCGCCAGTACCGCGTGCTGATGCAGTTCGGCGACCAGCTCGGCGACTTCGTCAAGGTCGAGGCCAACGTGCCGGAAGGCCGCCGCGCCCTGTACGACCAGTACCAGGCCTGGTTCGGCGAGCGCTGGTGGATGCTGCCCAACCCGAGCTACGGCGCCTGGGAACCGGCCCAGTTCAACAACGACTGGACCCAGCCGCGCGAGCAGCGCCGCGACGCCAAGCGCCGCGCGCTGGAGCTGGACCGGTGAGCCGAGCGCCGCTGGCGCTGGCCGCGCACGAGCGGCTGATCTTCGCGCTGGACGTGCCGGACCTGGAGCAGGCCACGGCCTGGATCGACCGCCTCGGCGATGCGGTGTCGTTCTACAAGATCGGCATGGAGCTGCTCGCCTCCGGCGACTACTTCCGCGTGCTCGACGCGCTCGCCCACCGCGGCAAGCGCGTGTTCGTGGACCTGAAGTTCTTCGACATTCCGGCCACGGTCGCCGCCGCGGTCCGCGGCCTGTCGGACTGGCCGGTGAGCTACTGCACCATCCACGGCTGGCATGCGGCGATGATGGCCGCCGCCGCCGACGCCAACCGCAACCCGGACATGCGCCTGCTGGCGGTCACCGTGCTCACCTCGATGGGCCGCGAGGACCTGGCCGCGCTGGGCATGGACCGCGAACCGGTGGAGATCGTGCTCGAGCGCGCCCGCGCCGCCCAGGCCTGCGGCGTGGACGGGGTCATCGCCTCCGGCCAGGAGGCCGGCCCGCTGCGTGCCGCGCTCGGCGAGGGCTTCTCCATCGTCTGCCCGGGCATCCGCCCGGACGGGCCCGGCGGCGACGACCAGCGCCGCACCGTCGGCGTCGCCCGCGCCTTCGCCGACGGCGCCGATGCGATCGTGGTCGGCCGGCCGATCCGCCTGGCCGGGGACCCGCGCGCGGCGGCGCTGGCCCTCCAGGACGAGGTCGCCCGCGCCGTGGCCGGGCGCGGCTGAGCCGGCCGCACCCGGCGAAACGCGAACGGCGCCCTTGCCCGCGCCGGCCCGCGCCGCCAAGATGCCTGTCCGACAGGGGACTCGCCACATGCCGATGCTTTCCAGTCCAAGGCGCCCGACGCGCTGGGTCGCCGCCGGCCTGATCCTGGCCGCGCTGGCCGCCGCCAGCTGCCAGCGCAACCGCGAACTGGCCGGGCAGGCCGCCGAGCCGGCGCAGGCGATACGCCAGCTGGCCCGCCACCTGCACGACAACGACCTGGTCGGCTACGCCCGCGCGGCGGTGCCGCCGGACCAGTACGCGCAGCTGGAATCGGCCTGGCGCGACGGCCGCAGCCGCTGGCCGCTGACCGAATTCCCGCTGGCCGAGCGCGTGCCCGGCCTGCTGGCCGGGCTGGCCGCGCCCGGCGCGGAGACGCGGCTGATGCGCGCCTACGATGCCCAGTTCGCGGGCCAGAACGCCGCCCTGCGCCAGGCCGCGCACTCGCTGACCCAGTTCGGCGTGCAGTACCTGCGCAACCAGGGCGACTACGACCCCGGCCAGCGCGACTACTACGTGCAGCTGGTCACCGCGCTGGGCCACTGGGCCGAGCGCGCGCCGCTGGGCGACCGCGCCCGTGCCCAGGCCGCGATCGCGCGCCTGGCCGCAGCCGCGCGCCGCACCGGCCTGGACACTCCCGAACGCCTGCAGGCCGCGGGCATGGAGGAGAGCCTGCGCCGGCTGGGCCCGTTCCTGGCCGAGTTCAAGCAGGTGCTGGCCAGCTACGACCTGGACCTGGACCAGACCCTGCAGGCGCTGGACGCCGGCCAGGCGCGGCGCGACGGCGATACCGCCCAGGTGCGCGTGCGCTATCCGCTGGCCGGCAGCGAGATCGAATTCGACCAGGCCATGGTCCAGCGCGGCCACGGCTGGTACCGGGCCAGCACGCTGCAGGCGGTGGCCGCGCTGTTGCGCCAGGCACGCCCGGCCACGGCCGGACCGCCCGCGCCCGCTGGGTCATAATGGCGCCGATGCCAGAACAGAATCCGCTTCCCTTTCCCGACGAGCAGCCCCGGGACGCGCGCCCTGCGCAGGATCCCGTCGCCGCCGGCGACGCGGTCCCGGCGGTCGCCGGAAGCGGTGCGCGCGCGGTCGTGCGCGGGCGCCGGCCGCTGTGGGCACGCCTGCTCGGGCGCATCGCCGACCCGTGGCTGGGGCTGAAGATCGAGCCGGAGGATCCGCGCCAGTACGACACCCCGCCGGTGGTGTACGTGCTGGAGGACTACGGCCTGTCCAATGCCCTGATCCTGGACAAGGCCTGCCGCGAGGCCGGCCTGCCCTCGCCGCTGGTGCCGCTGCCGGGCGATCCGCTCGGCCGCAAGCGCGCCTACCTGGCGCTGTCGCGGCGCAGCTCCACCAACGCGCTGATCCCCGAGCAGCGCGGCGCACGCACCCACTCCGACTCGCTGGCGCGGCTGCTGGCCGCCCATCGCCTGCACCCGGAGCTGGACGTCAAGCTGGTGCCGGTGTCGATCTTCGTCGGCCGCGCGCCGGACAAGCAGAGCGGCTGGTTCGCGGTGCTGTTCTCGGAGAACTGGGCGCTGGTGGGCGGCTTCCGCCGCCTGCTCGGCGTGCTGCTCAACGGCCGCGACACCATCGTGCGCTTCTCCGCGCCGATCCGCGTGCGCGAGATCGTCGCCGAGGGCGAGGCCGAGGGGCTGGACCCGGAACGCACCCTGCGCAAGCTGCAGCGCGTGCTGCGCACCCATTTCCGCCGCATCCGCGAATCGGTGATCGGCCCGGACCTGTCCACCCGCCGCCTGCTGGTGGACAAGGTGCTGGAGTCCGAGCCGGTGCGCGAGGCCATCGCCGCCCAGGCCAAGCGCGACAACACGCCCATGGCCGAGGCGTGGAAGAAGGCCCATGCCTACGCCTGGGAGATCGCCGCGGACTACTCCGCGCCGGTGGTGCGCTCGGCCAGCTTCCTGCTCAGCCACGTGTGGAACCGGATCTACGCCGGCGTGCTGGTGCACCACCTGGAGAAGTTCAAGGACGCCGCGCCCGGGCACGAGATCGTCTACGTGCCCAGCCACCGCAGCCACATGGACTATCTGCTGCTGAGCTACCTGCTGTACGAGCGCGGCATCGTGCCGCCGCACATCGTGGCCGGCATCAACCTCAACCTGCCGGTGGTGGGCACCCTGCTGCGCAAGGGCGGGGCGTTCTTCATCCGCCGCTCGATCCGCGGCAACGTGCTGTATTCGGCGGTGCTCAGCGAGTACGTGGCGCAGCTGGTGGCTGGCGGCTACTCCATCGAGTACTTCGTCGAGGGCGGGCGCTCGCGCACCGGCCGGCTGCTGCGGCCCAAGGGCGGCATGATCGCCATGACCCTGCGCGCCTACCTGCGCGCGCCCAAGCGCCCGGTGCTGTTCCAGCCGGTGTACATCGGCTACGAGAAGCTGATGGAGGGCGCCAGCTACCTGGACGAGCTGTCCGGCCGGCCCAAGCAGAAGGAATCGATCTGGGCGCTGCTGTGGGGCATCCCCAAGGTGCTCAAGCAGAACTACGGCCAGGTGGTGGTCAACTTCGGCGAGCCGATCGCGCTGACCGACGTGCTGTCGCAGCAGGCGCCGGAATGGCACGGCGAGGCCGTGGCCGAGGACGAGAAGCCGGCCTGGCTCTCGCACACCGTGGACACCCTGGCCGAACAGATCCAGGTGCACATCAACGGCGCCGCCGACGTCAACCCGATCAACCTGCTGGCGCTGGCGCTGCTGTCCACCCCCAAGCACGCCATGGGCGAGGCCGACCTGATCGCGCAGATCGCCCTGTGCAAGACCCTGCTGGTGGACATGCCCTACTCGGACCGGGTCACGGTCACCCCGCACTCGCCCGAGCGCATCATCGCCCACGCCGAGCACATCGGCGTGCTCACCCGCATCCAGCACCCGCTCGGCGACGTGCTCGCCGTCAGCGGCGACACCGCGGTGCTGATGAGCTACTTCCGCAACAACGTGCTGCACCTGTTCACCGCGTCCTCGTGGGTGGCGTGCTGCTTCCAGAACAACCGCCGCATGAGCCGGGCCACGCTGGTGCGGCTGGGCCGCAGCGTGTACCCGTTCCTGCAGGCCGAGCTGTTCCTGCCGTGGAGCGAGGACGAGTTCGCCGCGCGCATCGAGCACACCATCGAGGTGTTCGTGCGCGAGGGCCTGCTGCAGCACGTGGGCGAGGACGACGGCGGCATGCTGGCGCGCAACACCGGCCAGACCGACGAGGTGTTCCGCCTGCGCGCGATCGGCCACTCGCTGCAGCAGGCGTTCGAGCGCTACTACATCACCATCTCGGTGCTGGTGAAGAACGGCCCGGGCACGCTCGGTGCCGCCGAGCTGGAAGGCCTGTGCCAGCAGGCCGCGCAGCGGCTGAGCCTGCTGTACGCGCCGGCCGCGCCTGAGTTCTTCGACCGCAGCCTGTTCCGCGGCTTCATCCAGAAGCTGCGCCAGCTCAAGCTGGTGTGGCCGGACGAGAACAGCAAGCTGGTGTTCGACAAGCGCCTGGACGCCTGGGCCAAGGACGCCAAGTTCATCCTCGGCCGCGAGCTGCGCCACACCATCGAGCGGGTCAGCCCGGAGGCCAAGGCCGAGCCGCCGCCGGCGGCGGACGAACCGCCGGCACTGCCGCCGCCGGCCGCGCCGGAAGCCTGACCCGCCACCGCGCCACGCGCGGTGCGTCGCGGCGGCGTGGCTGGAGGCACCGTTCCTCCGCCGCTGTCCAAGGCAGCGGGCAGGGATGGCGATGAAGCACCGGCGACGGCGGGGCGTCGCAGGCCGTCGCCGGCGCGGTCGCTGGCGGCACCGGGGACCTTCGGCAATCGCCGCGGCGGGATCGACGACGGTGACTGCCGCGTCGGCCAGGCGGCGCCACCGAGGTGTCGCCTTCCCGGCAGCGCGGCAGGTCGAGGAACAGCACCTCGCCGACCGTGCGCACCCGGCCAGGCCGACCAGGCCGGGCCCGCTGGATGCACCCGCAGCGTGGCACCGGCATCGCGACGGACGGGGTCGCACCGCCGGGCCACGCCCGCATGCCACGCCGGCGCCGACGCCCGCGGGGGGGGGAGTGCCACCCAGCGATCGCGCGGCCGTCCGGCGGCCGTTGACCCGATGGTCCCGCCCCCCGGCCGGCAGGGGAGCAGCCGCACGCTTCCGGCCTGCCTCATGATCGGACCAGCCCGGCGACGGCATCGTGCCGATGGGGCAACAAGCACCGCGGTGGCCTCGATGGCCGCCGGCGGCACGGCCGGCATCGCCGCGTTCGTCCTTCGGCCATCGCCATCGCGCACCGGCGAAGATGGCCACGCGTCAGCCGAGGCGGGTGGCAACGCCGGTCCGCGGCCATGGCTTCGGAACCATTGCGGCGCGCGACGCTTCCCGTTCCTCCGGCACATCCCCGTCCGCCGCCCCGGGGCGGGCCCATCGGCCGCCGTGCCGGGAGACGGCGCGAAGCCGGGAACCGCGGTCCCGGCATCTTCCCGCCGCCCCAGCCACGCCACTGCGCCGGCATCGGTCCGTGGGCAGCCGCTCCGGGACCATCGGCATTGGCATGTGCCGCGCCGGATCGGCGACACTTCCGGCATTCCGTTCCGAACCACGAGGTCCGCATGCATCCCTGGTTGCGCCGCAAGTCCATCGACGGCATCGCCGAACACGAGCCGGACCGGCAGCTGCGGCGCACGCTGGGCTGGCCGCACCTGGTCGCACTGGGCATCGGCGCGATCGTCGGTACCGGCATCTACACCCTGATCGGCGTGGGCGCGGACAAGGCCGGGCCGGCGGTGCTGCTGTCCTTCGCCGCCGCCGGCCTGGTATGCGCCTGCGCGGCGCTGGCCTATGCGGAGATGGCCACCATGATGCCGGCCGCCGGCAGCGCCTACACCTACAGCTATGCCGCGCTCGGCGAGATCGTCGCCTGGGTGGTGGGCTGGAGCCTGATCCTGGAGTACTCGCTGGTGGTCAGCACGGTGGCGGTGGGCTGGTCGGGCTATGCGGTGGGCTTCCTCAGGGGGCTGGGCGTGGACCTGCCGCTGGCCCTTACCGCCGGGCCGCATGCCGGCGGCGTGCTCAACCTGCCGGCGGTGGCCATCACCTTCCTCGTCGCCGCGCTGCTGATGCTGGGCACGCGCGAGAGCGCCACGCTCAACGCGATCCTGGTGGCGGTCAAGCTGGTGGCGCTGGCGGTGTTCGTGGCCATCGCCCTGCCCCACTTCGACGCGGCCAACCTGCACCCGTTCATGCCCTACGGCTTCGCCAAGTCGGTCGATGCCGGCGGCGTGGAGCACGGGGTGATGGCCGCGGCGGCGATCATCTTCTTCGCCTTCTACGGGTTCGACGCGATCTCCACCGCGGCCGAGGAGACCCGCAACCCCGGCCGCGACCTGTCCATCGGCATCGTCGGCTCGATGGTCGGCTGCACCCTGATCTACGTGCTGGTCGCCGCCGCCGCGGTCGGCGCGCTGAGCTACACCGTGTTCGGCAAGAGCGCCGAGCCGCTGGCGCTGATCCTGCGCGAGCTCGGCCAGGGCGGCGCGGCCAAGGTGATCGGCGCGGCGGCGGTGATCGCCCTGCCCACGGTACTGCTGGCGTTCCTGTACGGGCAGAGCCGGATCTTCTTCGTGATGGCCCGCGACGGGCTGCTGCCGCGCGGGCTGTCCAAGGTCAGCGCGCGCACCGGCACGCCGGTGGCGATGACCGCGGTCACCGCGGTGCTGGTGGCGGCGCTGGCCGGCGTGGCGCGGCTGGACGAGATCGCCGCGCTGGCCAACGCCGGCACCCTGGCCGCGTTCACCGCGGTGGCGCTGTGCATGCTGGTGCTGCGCGTGCGCGAGCCGGGGCGCACACGGCTGTTCCGCACCCCGCTGGCCTGGGTGGTCGGCCCGGTCGCCATCGCCGGTTGCGCGTACCTGTTCTGCAGCCTGCCGGCCACCACCCAGCGCTGGTTCGCGCTGTGGAACGGGCTGGGCATCGTGGTCTACCTGCTCTACGGACGCCGCCACAGCCGGGTGCAACCGGCGTGACCCGGCAGGAGTTGCGCCAGGCGCTGGTATGGACCGTCCGCTACGGGCTGACCGCGCTGCTCGGTTTCTACTTCGGCATCGCCATGGGGCACGGGCTGCACAGCCCGTCCGCGTCCATCGGCGCGCTGTGGTGCGCGATCGCCGGCATGACCACGCTGCAGACCACCGCCGAGGAGACCTGGTCGGCCACTCGCGCCCAGCTGCTGGGCACCTTCACCGGTGCAGTGATCGCCGCGGTGTACCTGTCGCTGCTGCCGTTCAGCGCGGGCGGACTGGCGCTGTGCGTGGCCGCCACGGTGCTGGTGTGCCGGCTGTCGCGCTACGCAGACAACGGGCGCCAGGCCGCGGTCAACGTGGCGGTGATCATGGTGATCTCCAGCCTGCACCCGGACCTCAACGCTTTCGCCAACTCGGCGCTGCGCTTCGCCGAGGCCTGCGTAGGCACCGCCATCGCGCTGCTGATGACGCACCTGTCCAACAGCCGCCAATACCTGCACCTCTGGCGCGCGCGGCGCCGCGGGCGCCGCGAATGAGTGCCGGCCGGCGGGCGCGGCACACGGTCCCGTGCGGGCCGCGATGATCCCGGCACGCTTGCCGCAACGCAACGCGAGGAACCGCCCGATGACGAGCACGGCCCTGCTGGCCTCGGCGCTGGCGTTGGCCGTGCCGGGGACCGGCCTGTCCGCCTGCAGCGGCCCCGCCGCCGCGCCGGCGGCGGATGCCGACACGGCGTAGGCACGCACCGCGGCGGTCGTCGCCGCGGCCGATGCCTTCCCGGCCTCGCTCGATGCCGGCCAGCGCGCCAAGGTGCAGTTCGACTTCGATCTGCACCAGGCCCCGGCAGCGGCCCGGTTCGCGCGCAGCCCGCTGCCGGCGGGCCGACCGCCCGGTGGCCCGGATGCACCGCCCGCCTGGCCGGGACCGGGACCGGGACCTGGCGCGAAGGATGGCGGCGATGCGCACGCGGCAGACGGAAACGGTCACCCGCCAGGCGGACCGGCGGGCGGCGGCCCCGGCATGGGGCCGGGCGACGATTTCGTCGGCGAGCGCTACGGCCAGGCGGTGTGGTCCAACTATCCGCTCAGCGATGTGCCGCGCCCGGGCCTGGCACTGGGCAGCCTGGACGCGACCCAGCGCGCGGCGGCCATGCACCTGTTGCAGATGCTGCTGAGCCCGCAGAGCTACCGCAAGGTGCTCGACATCATGGGCTCGGACCAGGCCCTGTCGGAGACCGGCACCCACTTCGCCTCCGGAACCGACCAGTACACCCTGGGCCTCTTCGGCCAGCCGGGCAGCGACGTGCCGTGGATGGTCCAGTTCGGCGGCCACCACCTCGGCCTGAACGTAGTGATCGCCGGCGAGCACGGCGTGCTCACCCCGACCCTGACCGGCGCCCAGCCCTCGGTCTACAAGGCCGAGGGCCGCACCGTGCGCGTGCTCGCCGGCGAGAACGACAAGGCCTTCGCCCTGCTCGACGCGCTGGACGAGGACCAGCGCAAGCAGGCGATCCTGGACTACCGGGTGGACGACCTGGTGCTCGGCCCCGGCCATTCGGGCGAGACCATCGTGCCCGAGGGGCTGCAGGCCTCGCGCATGAATGCCGACCAGCGCAAGCGGCTGCTGGCGGTGGTCGCCGAATGGGCCGGAATCGTGGACGCGGCCTACGCGCAGCCGCGGATGGCGCAGATCGAGGCGGACCTGGACCAGACCTGGTTCGCCTGGAGCGGGCCGACCACCCACGCGCCGGACCGCAACGGCAGCGCCTACTACCGCATCCAGGGCCCGCACCTGCTGATCGAGTTCTCGCCGCAGGGCGTGGGCGGGGATCCGACGATGCACGTGCATACCGTGTACCGCGACCCCAGCAACGACTACGGGCGCGCGTTCACCGCGCAATGAGGCCGGCGCGCGCCGGCGCCGCGCTTGTCGCGCTGCTGCTCGGCCTGATCGCGGCGGCGCCGGCGCCGGCGCACCGGCTGGACGAGTACCTGCAGGCGGCGACGCTGGACCTGGGCAGCCGGCACATCGACCTGCAGCTGCGCCTGGTCCCGGGCGTGGATGTCGCCGCGCAGGTGCTGGCCACGCTCGACGCGGATGGCGACGGCCGGCTCTCCGACGCGGAGCGGCACGCCTGCGTGGAGCGAGTGCGGCGCGACCTGGTGCTGGCGGTGGACGGCACGCCGCTGCCATTGCGCCTCGTCACCGCCACCTTCCCCGAGCCGGCGGCGATCACCCAAGGCACCGGCGAGATCGTGCTCGGCTTCGAGGCCGGCCTGCCGCCGGGCCCGGGCGAGCGCGCGCTGACCCTCACGCACGCGCATCCCGATCCGGATGCGGTCTACCTGGTCAATACGCTGGTCCCGCGCGAACCGGGCATCGCGGTGCTGGCGCAGCGGCGCAGCGCCGACCAGGCGTCCTACCGGCTGGCATTCCGCACCGATGCGCCGCCCGCCGCGGTGGCCCCTGCACCGGGCGACAGCGGTCCGCCGGTACTGCTGACCTACTTCGTGCAGGGCGTGCGCCACATCCTCGGCGGCTACGACCACCTGCTGTTCGCCTGTGCGCTGGTGCTGGGCGCGGCCACGCTGCGCGAGCTGCTGAAGGTGGTCACCGCGTTCGTGCTGGCGCATTCGCTCACCCTGGTGCTGGCGACGCTGGGACTGGTGCACCTGTCCGCGCGCGTGGTCGAGCCGCTGATCGCGGCCAGCATCGTGTTCGTGGCGCTGCAGAACCTGCTGTGGCCACGGGCCACGCACGGCCGCGGCCGGCTGGCGGTGGCGTTCGGCTTCGGCCTGTTCCACGGGCTGGGGTTCGCCGGCGGCCTGACGGCGCTGATGCAGCACCTGCCGCATGCGACACTGGTACGCGCCATCCTCGGCTTCAGCCTGGGCGTGGAGGGTGGCCACCTGCTGGTGCTGCTGCCGCTGTTCGCGCTGCTGCAGGCCCTGCAGCGGCATGGCGGCGCGCAGGCGCCCACGCGGCTGCGGACGATCAGGCGCCTGGGCTCGGCCGCGATCGCCGTCGCCGGCACCGGGTACCTCGGCCTGGCGCTCACCGCGGCGACCTGAGCCGCCGCCGGCCGCACGCGCTTGCGCCGATCACGGCCGGGCCACACCCTGCGGCAAGGCGCAGGCCGGGCGCGGCCTCAGGCCAGCGCGCCGGGCGATTTCAGGTAGCGCTCGCGGATCGCCTTGGCCGACCAGTAGGTCAGCGCGGCCACCAGCCCGGTGGGGTTGTAGCCCAGGCCCTGCGGGAATGCCGAGGCACCGGGCACGAACACGTTGTGCACGTCCCAGCTCTGCAGGTAGCGGTTGAGCACGCTGGTGGCCGGGTCGGTGCCCATGATCGCGCCGCCGTTGAGGTGGGTGGTCTGGTAGCTGGTGGTGTCGAAGTGCTCGCCGTAGTCGCGCACCAGCACGCGCGTGGCCTTGGGGCCCATCGCCCGGGCGATGCCGTGCAGCTTGTCGGCCATGAACCGCGCCATGCGCGTGTCGTTGTCCTTCCAGTCGAAGGTCATGCGCAGCAGCGGCTGGCCGTAGGCATCGGTGTAGGTCGGGTCCAGGCTGAGGTAGTTGTCGCGCCAGCTCATGTGCGCGCCGTGCGCGTCCATCGACACCGTATGGGTGTAGTGCTCGGCCACCGCGTCCTTCCACGCGCTGCCCCAGCCGGGCACGCCCTCGGGCAGGGCGATGCCGCCGATCGGCTTGACCCCGGCCTGGTTGACCCACATCGGCGAGCCGCCGACGAACCCGTGCGGGCCGTGGTCGAAGTGGTCGGCGTTGAAGTCGTCGATCGCCACCCCGTTGCCGCCGGCGCCGATGAACTCGTTGCTGTGCACGTCGCCGGCGAAGAACGCCTTCACCGTGGCCATGTTCTGGTAGGCGAAGTTGCGCCCCACGGTGCCGGTGCCGCTGGCCGGGTCGTACGGGGTGCCGATGCCCGAGAGCAGCAGCAGGCGCACGTTGTGGAACTGGAACGCCGAGACGATGACGATATCGGCCGGTTGCACCGTCTCGCGTCCCTGCGCGTCCACGTAGGTCACGCCGGTGGCGCTGCGGCGGTCGGCCGCCAGGTTCACCCGCAGCACCTCGCTGTGGGTGCGCAGCTCGAACAGCGGCGACTGGCGCAGCGCCGGCAGCACGTTGACGTTGGGCGAGGCCTTGGAATAGTTGTAGCAGGCGTAGCCGCTGCAGTAGCCGCAGAAGTTGCACACGCCCATCTGGCAGCCGTACGGGTTGGTGTACGGGCCGGAGGCGTTGGCCGAGGGCATGTCGTAGGGGTGGTAGCCCAGGCCCGCGGCGGCCTCGAAGTAGCGCTGTGCCGAGACGGTGCGCTTCTGCGCCGGCAACGGGAAATCGTCGGAGCGCCCGGGCGCGAACGGGTTGCCGCCCCTGCCCTGCCCCACCACCTGGCCATTGACCGACCACGCCGTGCCGGAGGTGCCGAACACCTTCTCGGCGAAGGCGAAGTGCGGCTCCAGTTCCTCGTAGCTGACGCCGAAGTCCTGGATGGCGATGCCCTCGGGCAGGAACGCCTTGCCGTAGCGCTCGAGGTAGTGGCTGCGCAGGCGCAGCTCGACCGGATCGACGCGGAAGTGCACGCCCGACCAGTGCAGGCCGGCGCCGCCGACGCCGTCGCCGGGCAGGAACGCGCCGAGCTGGCGGTACGGCAGCGCGGTGTCGCCGGGAGCGTGGCGGATGGTCACGGTGCCGCGCGAGAGGTCCTGGAACAGCTTCTTGCGGATGCTGTAGGTCAGCTCGTCGAGCGTGCCCGGATAGGCGCCGTCGGGCTGGGTGTCGCGCATCGCGCCGCGCTCCAGCGCCACCACCGACAGCCCGGCCTCGGTCAGCTCCTTGGCCATGATCGCCCCGGCCCAGCCGAAGCCGACCACCGCCACGTCCCGCTTCGGCATCACCCGCGCCATCGCCTCAGCCCCGTTGTCCGTCGATGGAGACCGGCGGCAGCGGATAGGCCGCGTCGCGTTCCACCCAGTCCATGAAGTCCGCGCGTGCGCCGGGGAAGCCGATCAGCTTCCAGCCGGCCAGGCCGTGGTTGCCGCCATGGCGCGGATCGCAGAAGAAGCCCTCCCGGGTATTGGCCAGCAGCAGGGCGAAGAACGCCTTGGCCGGTACCTGCGCGAACCCGGCCGTGCCCGCCTCGAACGCGCGCAGGGCCTGGTCCTGCAGGTCCGCGGACAGCGCGGCGAAGGCCTGGCCGTGGCGGGCCCGGGTCCAGTGCTCGGCATCGGCGATGCCGAGCCGGTAGACCTCGCGCGGCACCAGCCGCGACTGCCAGCCCAGGGTGGCCGGGGCATCGGGCTGGAACGGACCCTGCATGTACCAGCGCCGGCCCGCGGCCCACGGCGTGGCCATCTGCCGGTCGATGTACTCGGGCACGCCCGCTTCCAGCGCGCCCGGCCCGCGCGCGTCGGCCGGGATCAGCCGCGCCACCGCGGCCTGCAGGAATGCCCATTCGGTGGCGGAGAAGAACGTGGGCCGGTAGCTACCGCCGGCGGACGCGGAAGATGCCGACCCGCCGCCGCCGCAACCGGACAGGGCGAGGGCCGGCGCCGCCGCCAGCGACAGGCCCAGGAACTGCCGGCGATCGACCGTGGGGCCGGTGCGTCCCGGCGACGCCTCGTCCCGCTCGACCTTGTCCATATGCACGTGCTCCCGATGTGCGGCGGGCGGTGCGCCGGGACAGCGCACCGCCCTGCCTGTGCCCTACTTCTTCGGTGCCACCGCCAGCGCATCGTCCTCGGCGACGTGGTTGCTCGCCGGGTCCAGCGTGGCACGCACCTTGGCCACCTGCGAGGCGGTCACCGCCGGCGCCTTGTTGCCCCAGCTGTTGCGCAGGTAGGTGGCCAGGGTCGCCACTTCGGCATCGTCCAGGCGCCAGGCGAAGCCGGGCATGCCCAGGTTGGACGGACGCGTCTGCGTCGGCGGCATGCTGCTGCCGGCCAGGATCAGGCGGATCACCGAGGTCGGGTCCTGGGCCAGCACCGTGGCGTTGCCCTCGATCGAGGGGAACACGGTGGCGTAGCCCTTGGCGTCGGTACGGTGGCAGGCCGCGCAGTTGTCCACGTACAGCTCGGCGCCGCGGCTGTCGTTGATGCCGGCCTGCAGGGCCTTGGCGGTGGCGTCGCTGGCCGTGTAGGACGCCGTCTCCGGCGTGCTCGCCGGCAGCGTCTTCAGGTACGCGGCGATCGCGTGCAGGTCGTCCTCGCTCAGGTGCTGGGTGCTGTGCTCGATCACGTCGCCCATCGGCTGGCCGATCACCGCGGCATGCGGATTGCGGCCGGTCTTGAGCAGGTCGACGATGTCCTGCTCGCTCCAGCGGCCCAGGCCGGCGCCGCTGTTGCCGCGCAGGGACACCGCGCCCCAGCCGTCGATCACCTGGCCGCCAGCCAGGTAGTCGGCGCCGGACTCGTCGAGCGCCTTCTCCTGCAGGGTCGGCGCACGCGGGGTGTGGCAGCTGCCGCAGTGGCCGGGGCCCTGCACCAGGTAGGCGCCGCGGGCGATCTTCGGATCGGCATAGCGCGCCGGGTCGAAGGCGACCTTTTCCGGGTCGGGGGCGAAGGTCTTGCGCCAGATCGCCAGCGGCCAGCGCATCGACAGCGGCCAGACGATGTCGGGCTTGCGGTTCTCCGCCTTGACCGGCTCCACGCCGTGCATGAAGTAGGCGTACAGCGCCTTGACGTCGTCGTCGTTCATGCGCGCGTAGGACGGGTACGGCATCGCCGGGTACAGGGTGCTGCCGTCGGCGGCGATGCCGTGGCGCAGCGCGCGGTCGAACTGGTCCAGCGTGTAGCCGCCGATGCCGGTGTCCGCATCCGGGGTGATGTTGGTGCTGTAGATCTCGCCGATCGGCGAGGCGATGCCCAGGCCGCCGGCGAAGGGCTTGCCGCCGGCCGCGGTGTGGCAGGCGGTGCAGTCGCCGGCGGCGGCCAGGTAGCGGCCCTTCTCGATCAGCGCCGGATCGGCGGTGCCGGCCGCGGCCGGGATGGCCCGGGTGTGGGTGGGCACGAAGGCGTAGACCAGCGCGGCCACGAACACGACCACGGCGACCAGCACGAGGGTGAGGAGGATCTTCTTCATGACAGGGTCTCCTTACGCCTGCACCAGCGGGCCGGGGTTCTTCAGGTACAGCTCGCGGATCGCCGCGGCCGCCCAGTAGGCCAGGCCGCCGACCAGGCCGGTCGGGTTGTAGCCGTTGTTCTGCGGGAAGGCGTTGGCGCCGATCACGAACACGTTGGGCACGTCCCAGCTCTGCAGGTAGCGGTTGAGCGCCGAGGTCTTGGGGTTGTCGCCCATGATCGCGCCGCCGCAGGTGTGGGTGCTCTGGTAGTTGGTGATGTTGTAGTGCGTGCCCGGCTTCTTGGCATCGCCCGACAGCGCGATCGGATCGAGCACCTTGCTCATCTGCATGGCCTTGTCGACCAGGAACTGCGAGGCCTTGATCTCGTTGTCGTGCCAGTCGAAGGTCATGCGCAGCAGCGGCCGGCCGAAGGCGTCCTTGTAGGTCGGGTCCAGGCTCAGGTAGTGCTGGCGGTAGGACATGCACGCGCCCTGCACCTCGTAGTAGAACGAGTGCCGGAACGAATCGGTGATGGCCTGCTTCCACGGGCTGCCCCAGCCGGGCGTGCCGGGCGGGACGTTGATGCCGCGCACCGGGCCGGACCCGGGCTGGCGCGCCCAGATGATGCCGCCGCCGACGAAGCCGGCCGCGGCATTGTCCAGCTGCTTGCCGTTGAGGTCGTCCATGGTGGTGCCGGCGCCGCCGTTTCCAATGAAGCCATTCGCCTGCACGTCCTTGCCGAAGAACAGCACCACGCGGTTGAGGTTCTGGTAGGAGTAGTTGCGGCCGATGGTGCCGGTGTTGGTCTCCGGGTCGTACGGCGTGCCGATGCCGGAGACCAGCATCAGGTGCACGTTGTACAGCGAGAACGCGCACAGCAGCACCAGGTCGGCCTCCTGCACGGTCTCGCGGCCCTGGGCGTCCAGGTAGGTCACGCCGGTGGCCTTCTTGCCGGTGCCGTCGAGGTTGACCTTGAGCACCTGCGAGTGGGCGCGCAGCTCGAAGCGGCCGCTGCGGCGCACCGCCGGCAGCACGCACACGTTGGGCGTGCCCTTGGAGTAGTTCAGGCAGCCGTAGTCGCTGCAGAAGCCGCAGAAGTTGCACGGCCCCATCTGGCAGCCGTACGGGTTGGTGTACGGGCGCGAGGCATTGGAGGCCGGGATCGGGTACGGGTGCCAGCCCATCTCGCTGGCGGCCTTGTAGAACCATTCCGCGCCCAGGTAGTTCGGGTTCGGCGGCAGCGGGTACTCGCCGGAGCGGGCGCCCTCGAACGGGTTGCCGCCCTGCTGGATCTGGCCGCCGAGGTTGCCGGCCTTGCCCGAGGTGCCGCAGATCTTCTCGAACATGTACAGGTGCGGTTCCAGCTCCTCGTAGCTGAGCGGGAAGTCCTGGATGGTCATGTCCTCGGGGATGAACTTCTTGCCGTAGCGCTGCTCGACGTTGCTGCGCAGCTTCAGGTCCTCCGGCAACGGCCGGAAGTGGCAGCCGGACCAGTGGCTGCCGGCGCCGCCCACGCCGGTACCCGGCTTGAACGAGCCCATCTGCCGGTACGGCACGGCGATGTCGGACGGGCTGTGGCGCACCGTCACCGTCTCCTGCTGCAGGCTCTGCAGGTAGCGCCGGTGCACCGAGCCTTCCAGTTCGTCGACCACGCGCGGATAGGAGAAGTCCGGCTGCGTGTCGCGGTCCGGGCCGCGCTCCAGGGCGACCACGTTGAGGCCTGCGTCGGTCAGTTCCTTGGCCAGGATCGAGCCGGTCCAGCCCAGGCCGACGATCACCACGTCGGTCTTCGGTTTCACGTTGGCCATGCTCACGCCCTCCTGCCGGCCAGATCGACCGGGCCGAGCGGATAGGGCCGGTCGCGCACCTCGACCCAGTCGAGGTAGTCCGCGCGCATGCCGGGATAGCCGATCATCTTCCAGGAGCCCATGCCCTTGTTGCCGCCGTGCACGGGATCGGCGAAGTAGCCGTTGCGCACCTCGCCGAGCAGGTAGGAGAAGAAGGTCTTGGCATCGATGGCGTCTAACTCGACCTCACCCTTCTCCACGCCCTTGAGCAGGGTTTCCTGCTGGGCCGGCTCGAGCGCGGCGAAGGACTTGCCGGCGAACACGGACGCGCAGTGCTTGTCCAGCGCATCCAGACCCACGCGCAGGATGTCGCGCAGCGCCAGCTTGCCCTGGTAGCCGAATTCCTTGGACGCTTCCAGGAACGGCCCCTGCATGTACCAGATCGCGCCGCTGGCATACGGCGTGGCCATGTGCTTGTCGATGAACTGAGGCACGTCCAGCTCGACCGCACCGGGGCCGATCGCGTCGTGCGGGATCAGGCGATCGGCCGCCGCCACGAGGCAGGCGTACTGGGCGGCAGTGAAGAAGGTGGGCGCGTACGGCTTGCCGCTGTCCGCTTCCGCCTTGGTAGCGCTACCAGACGGGGCGGGCGAACACGCCGGCAAGGCGGCGGCGAGCGGGATCAGGCCCAGGCTCTTGAACAGGCGACGACGCGACGGCGACATCGCCTCCGGCGAAGTGGGATCGGACATGCGGGCTCTCCACGTGGGGAATGGCTGGCTTGAAAGGTGCCGCGGCGATCCGTCGCATGAGGCGGATCGCCGCGGACCCGACTAGGGTACAACGGGACCGGCGACCTGCCTTCCGTTTTGCCACACGGCTTCGACCTTTTCGCTATCGGCGATGTCATGCGAGGGATCGCCGGCGAGCACCACCAGGTCGGCACGTTTGCCCGGCGCGATCACGCCGCGATCGTCCAGCCCCAGCAGGGCGGCGGCGTCGCGCGTGGCCATGGTGATCGCACGCAGCGGGCTCAGCCCGGCCTGCACCGCCAGCTGCAGTTCGCGGTGCTCGGCGAAACCGGGGATGCGCAGCGGCATGGCCCCCGAATCGGTGCCGAAGCCGACCTTGACGCCGGCATCGACCAGCCGCTTGAGGTTGGCCTGGTTGGTCTTCAGGCCGTCCTCCCAGACCTTCAGCTTGGCCGGGTCGGCCAGGATCTTGTCGCGCCAGGCGGCATCGTCGAACTGCGCGGCCAGCGCCGGCTGCAGCGCCCCGCGGAAGAACGGCGCCTTCATCCAGTCCGGCTGCTCGGCATAGATGTAGAACGCCTCGTCCAGGTCCAGCGTGGCCACGTACCAGGTGCCCTGGCGCTTCATCGCCGCGACCAGCGCATCGTCGATCGGCAGGTCGCGCACGCCGTGGGCGAGGATGTCCGCGCCGTCGGCGACCAGCCGCTTGGCATCTTCCAGGTAGTAGACGTGGGCGGCCACGCGCAGGCCGTGCCGGTGCGCCTCGTCGATGACCGCGCGGTAGATCTCCGGCTTCATCTTGTGCGCCAGGGTGTGGTTGAAGTCGTCCACCCAGACCTTGACCAGGTCGGGCTTGCGCGTGGCCATGTCGCGCACTGCCGCGCGCGCCTGCTCCGGCGTGGCCGGGCGGTACAGCTGGTCCGGGCCCACGCCGACCGGCGGCGCGCCCTCGGGCACGCCGATGCCGCGGTCGGCGCCGAACACGTCCGCGCCCACGCCGATGCCGGCATGGGCCTGCTCGCGCAGGGTCTGGAACAGCGGGCCGTTCAGGCCGAGCGAGGTCACCGTGGTCACGCCGTAGCGCTGGAACTGGCGCAACTGGCGCTCGATGTTGCCGCGGTTGTAGTTCTGCGGGCCGGCGCTGGTGCCGTCGGTCATGCCCAGGTGCGAATGGTCGGAGACCATGCCCGGCATCAGCGTGCGGCCGGCCAGGTCGATGCGCCGGGTGCCGGCCGGCAGCGTCACCTGTCCTGCCGGCCCGACCGCGGCGATGCGGCCGCCATCGATCAGCACGGTGACGTCGGCGGCGGGCGCGCCGCCGTTGCCGTCGATCAGGCGCACGTGTTCCAGCGCGGTGGTGTCGGCCCAGGCCGTGGCACTGGCGGCCAGGCCCAGCACGCAGGCCAGGCCGGTTCCCAGGCGACGTGCGCTTCGGTTGCGGGATATCGCGGTCATGGTGTGTTCCTCCTGGGTGGATCAGGGCGCCGTGGCGCCGGCGGACGCGGGACGGCGGCATTGCAGCCCCAGCGAGACGAGATAGACGAGCAGGCCGGCCAGGCCCAGGCCGACGCCGACCCAGGCGGTCGCCCGCCAGCCGGCCCCGGCGTCGATGGCCACGCCGCCCAGCCACGCGCCGAGCGCGTTGGCGATGTTCAGCGCGGAATGATTGAGCGCGGCAGCCAGGGTCTGGGCCTGCCCGGCCACGTCCATCAGGCGGATCTGCAGCACCGCGATCAGCGCCGAGGACGTGCCCACCAGCACGGTGCCGGCCAGCGCCCCGGCCAGGTGCGGGGCCAGCAGGTGGAACAGCGCCAGCACCGCGATGTTCCAGCCCAGCACCAGTGCCAGCGCGCGCATCACCCCGCGGTCGGCCAGGCGCGCGCCGGCCAGGTTGCCCAGGATCATGCCGGCGCCGAAGGCCGCCATCGCCCACGGCACCTGGCTGTCGCGCAGGCCGGAGACGTGGGTGAGCGTGGGCGCGATGTAGCTGAACACGGCGAACATGCCGCCGAAGCCGGTGGCACCGATCAGCAGGGTGAGCAGCACCTGCGGCGTGCGCAGCGCGGCCAGCTCGCGCAGCGGCCGCGCCTGCGGATCGCCGCCCCGGTACGGCACCCAGGCCGGGATCAGCAGGCAGGCCAGGGTGCCCACCAGCGCCACGAACACGAACGCCCAGCGCCAGCCCAGCGCCTGGCCCAGCCACGACGCCAGCGGCACGCCCAGCAGCGTGGCCACGGTCAGCCCGAGCATCATCCGCCCGACCGCGCGCCCGCGTTCGCCGGGGCCGGCCAGCGAGGCCGCCACCAGCGAGGCGATGCCGAAGTAGGCGCCGTGCGGCAACCCCGCCAGGAACCGGAACAGCACCAGGCTGGCATAGCCGCCGGCCGCGGCGCTGGCGAAGTTGCCCAGCGCGAACAGCGCCATCATCCCGACCAGCACGCGCTGGCGCGACCAGCGCGCGGCCAGCACCGCGATCGCCGGCGCGCCGACCACCACTCCCAGCGCATAGCTGGCGATGGCATGGCCGGCCTGGGTCTCGCCCACGCCGACGCCTTCGGCGACCTGCGGCAGCAGGCCCATGATGACGAACTCGCCGGTGCCGATGCCGAAGCCGCCCACGGCCATGGCCAGCTCGGCCAGGCCGGGATGGCGCACCGCGGGCGCGGGCACGGTCACCGGCTCAGAACTCCTCGTAGGTGGCCGGGTCGCCGCCCAGGCGCCGCCCGGCATCCAGCGCGGCGATGGCGGCCATGTCGCCGTCGTCGAGGGCGAAATCCCCCAGCGCCAGGTTCTGGCGGATGCGCTCGGGGTTCTGCGACTTGGGAATGGCCACCAGCCCCAGCTGCAGGTGCCAGCGCAGGATCACCTGCGCCACCGAGCGCCCGTGCTTGCGCGCGATCGTCTCCAGCACCGGGTTCTCCAGCACCTCGCCGCGTCCCAGCGGGCTCCAGCACTCGACCACGATGCCGAGCGCCGCCATCGCCTGGCGCAACGCGCCCTGCTGGAAGTCCGGATGCAGCTCGACCTGGTTGACCGCCGGCAGCACGCCGGTCTCCCGGCGCAGGCGCTCGACATGCTCGGGCAGGAAGTTGGACACGCCGACCGAACGGATGCGGCCTTCCTCCTTCAGCCGCAGCATCGCCTTCCAGCTGTCCACGTACTTGTCCACGCGCGGCAGCGGCCAGTGGATCAGGTACAGGTCCACGTAGTCGGTGCCGAGCTTGCCCAGGCTTTCGTCGAAGGCGCGCAGCGTGGCGTCGAAGCCCTGGTCCTGGCCGCGCAGCTTGGTGGTCAGCACCACGTCCTCGCGGGCCACGCCCGCGTCGGCGATGCCGAGGCCGACGCCACGCTCGTTGCCGTAGCGCGCGGCGGTGTCGATCAGGCGGTAGCCGGCGCGCAGCGCCAGGCGCACGGCCTCGTGCGCCTCGTCATCGTCCATCGGCCAGGTACCGAAGCCGATGGCAGGGATGCGGTTGCCGTCGTTGAGTTCGAAATACGGGTTCATCGTGTACTCCTTGGTCGGGAGGGTGCCGGCGCGCGGGGCGGCCGGCACGGCATCAATCCAGCCCCTGCAGCCGCAGGACCTGGAGTTCGCCGCGGATGCGCGGCGCGAGCGCCTGGGCCATGGCCCGGAAATGCGCGGTGGCTTCGTGTTCGGCCAGCGCCTGCGGCCCGTCCCAGCGCTCGACGAACACGAAGCGGCCGGGCACCTGCGTATCGCGGTGGGCGGTATATTCGCGGCAGCCGGGCTCGGCCCGGCTCGGCGCGAGGCAGGCACGGATCGCGGCTTCCACCGCGGCTTCCTCGCCCGGCGCGGCCTGGACGATGGCGACCACCCGGATGGGATCGGACATGGGGCGTGCTCCTGTAGTGACGTGATGGGCGGCGGGATCAGGGCTTGGCCGCCGCCTCGCCGGCGCTGCTCAGCCGCGGTGCCGGCTCGATCGGCGCGCGCACCAGCAGGTACGGCGGCTGGCGCAGGTCCTTGCCGCCATTGAAGCCCGGCAGGCGGTCCCATTGGCCGAGGGTGACGTACACGTAATGTTCGTCGGCGTAGATGCCGTCGGGCCAGACGATGCGCGGGTCGCGCACGACCACGTCGAAGCGGCCGTCGGGCCAGCGCCGCAGGATCGCATCGTGCTCGCCGTCGGTGATGTACAACCGGCCCTGCGGGTCGGTGGCCATGCCGTCGGCGAAGCCCTTCTCGCCCAGGTCGGTGACCGCCGCGGCCAGCGCGGCCTCGTCGTTGCCGAAGTCGGCCAGTACCGCGGTCGGGATCGCGTACAGGCGGCGGCTGGTCAGCGGCGCGTAGTACAGCGTGGCCGAATCGGGGCTCAGGGTGATCGCGTCGGCGCCGCCGACCGGGAAGGTCGGGTGCCTGGCGTCGTAGCGCATCGGCTTGCCGTCCAGGATCGCCAGGAAGCCCTTTTCAGGCTGGGTGGAGACATGGTCGGCCAGCACCCGGCGCTGGCGCCCGCTGGCCAGGTCCACCACCACCAGTGCCGGCGAGGTGCCGAAGGACGAATCGGTGATGTAGGCCGTGCCCTTGGCGCCATGGGTGAGGTCCACGCGCAGGTCGTTCATGTGGCTGTCCTGCAGCAGCGCCGGCGCCTTCAGCACGACCTTGCCGATCACCTTGCCGCTGGCCGGGTCGAAGCCGACCACCTTGGCCGCGCCGTCGGGGATGCCGTCGATGCCGGCGCGCTTGCCGTCGTCGATCACCCACACGTTGCCGCGGCTGTCGGTGGTCATGCCGTGCACGGACACCAGCCAGTCGGCATACGGCGCGGTGGACGGATAGTTCATCGCCCGGTCCGGGAACGGCACCAGGCGCCCGTCCACCAGCTCGCCCAGGCTCATGCCGGCGTGGTTGTCGGCATGCCGCGGGAAGCCGACGAACACGCGGCCGTGGCTGACCGCGATACCCGACGGCCCGGGCCCGTCGAACCGAGCGACCACCTCGAAGGAACCGGCCGGCAACGCCGCCGGATCGGTGGCGTCGGCGGCGTGCGCCAGCAACGGCGCCGCGGCCAGCGCCAACAGCGCGCGCCAGCCGGTGAACACACGCAGGGTCTTCATTCTTTGCCTCCTGGGCAGAAACCAGGCACGGGCCTGGTGCTTTCGCGCTCCACGATGCGGAATCCGGTGTCGACCCGGAGTGGATGGACATGGCGGCCGGCGCGGCGCTCCAGCAGCAGCTGCGCCGCGCGCCGGCCCATGCCGGCCTGGTCCACCGCCACCGAGGAAATGGCCGGGCGCATGGCCGCGGCGATCTCCAGGTCGTTGAATCCCATCACCGCCAGCTGGGCGCCCACCTGCACGCCGCGGCGCTGCGCCTCCAGCACCGCGCCCATGGCCAGGTCGTCGTTGGCCATGAACACCGCGTCCAGTGCCGGCTCGCGCTCCAGCAGCTGCGCCAGCAGCTGGCTGCCCAGGCCGATCGAGAACGGCGCCTCGCTGCGCAGGTCCAGCGGCGCCAGCCCGCGCGCGCGCGCCACGGCCAGGAAGCCCTCGGCGCGGCGCGCGCTGCGCAGGTCGGTGGCTGCCAGCGTGCCGGCATAGGCGACGCGGCGGTGGCCGCGGTCGGCGAACCAGTGCGCCACCGCCTCGCCGACCGCGCGATGGGAGAACCCCACGTTGATGTCGATCGGAGTCTCGACCAGGTCCATGAATTCGACCACCGGCAGGCCCTCGGCCGCCGCCCGGCGCAGGCGTTCGGCGGTATGCGGCAGGTGGTCCACGCCGGCGACCATCAGCCCGGCCGGGTACCAGCCCAATAGGGTGTCCACCAGGCTGGCCTCGGCGCCCTCCTCGTATTCGGTGGTCGCCAGCAGCACCTGGTAGCCGTGGCGGCCGAGCACCTCGTTGGCGCCATGCAGGAACGGCACGTACACCGCATGGGTGAGCGTGGGCACGATCACCGGCACCACCTTGCTGGTGCCGGAGGCCAGGCCGCTGGCCACGCGGTTGGCGACGTAACCCAGCGCCTGCACCGCCTCCAGCACCCGCGCACGCAACTCGGGCGAGACCTTCTCCGGCTCGCGCAACGCGCGCGAGGCGGTCATCTGGCCGACCCCGGCGCGCTCGGCCACCTCGCGCAACGTCACGCGCGAATGGCCGGCCCCGCGCGGGCGGCGCACGCCGCTCATTCCGCTCATGCCGACACCCCGACCCGCGCCCCCCGGCGGAACTCGGTGGCATAGAAGGCCAACCCCACGGCGGCGCAGCCGGCGCCGGCGACCGCGACCCACCCCCAGCCGCCATGCACGTAGATCGCCGCGGCAAGCGCCGAACCGAACGCGCCGCACACGAACACCGCGGTCATGAACAAGCCGTTGAGGCGGCCGCGCTGGTCCGGGGCCAGCATGTAGATGCTGCGCAGGCTCAGCACCTGGCAGACCTGCACCGCCGCATCCAGCAACAGCGCCGCGACCACCAGCCATGCCAGGCGATGCTGCAGCCCGGCCCAGCCGGCGAGCGCGAAGGCCGCCACCGCCACCGCCAGGGCCACGCCGGTAGCCACGCGGGTCCAGCCGTGGTCGGCCAGGCGACCGGCCAGCGGCGCGGCCAGCGCACCGGCCGCCCCCGCCAACGCGAACACCGCGATGTGGCGCTGGTCGAAGTGGAAGGCATGGGCCAGCAGCAGCGGCACCGCGGTCCAGAAGAAATTGAACGCGGCGAACATCATCCCCTGGTACAGCGCGCGGCGACGCAGCAGCGGCGTGCGCGCGAACAAGCCCGGCAGCGAGGCCAGGGTCTGCCCGTAGTGCCCGTGCCCGGGATCGCGCCGCGGCAGGCGCCAGCGCAGTACCAGCAGCAGCCCCGCCATCAGCGCCGCGGTGATCCAGAACACCGCCCGCCAGCCCAGGGCATCGGCCACGAAACTGGCGAACGGACGCGCCAGCATGATCCCGGCCAACAGCCCGCCCATGACATTGCCGACCACCCGCCCGCGTTTGGCCTCGGGCGTGAGCTGCGACGCCAGCGGCACCAGCACCTGGGTGGCCACCGCGCAGATGCCCACCACCGCCGAGGCCAGCAGGAACACCGTCGCCGAACGTGCCAGGGCGATGCCCAGCAGCCCCAGCACCACCCCGGCCAGCAACCGCAGCACCAGCCGGCGGTTCTCGGTCACGTCCGCCAAGGGCACCAGCAACAGCAGGCCGGCCCCGTAGCCCAGCTGCGTCAGCGCCACGATCAGCCCGGCCAGTGCCGCCGGCAGCCCCAGATCCGGCGCGATCAGGTCGATCAGCGGCTGGGTGTAGTAGATGTTGGCCACCGACAACCCGCAGGCCGCCGCGAACAAGGCAACCATCGCACCGGACAGCGGCGCGGCGTGTCGAGAGGCTGGTGGGCTAGGCATCGCAGTCACCGGGAAGGACCAACGGCGGCATCGCCGCCAACAGGAATGGTAGCGCTACCATACGCCTGGCCTCACTCCCTCATCAAGGAGCCACGAAGCTGCCATAGCAGTTATCCCACCCATTGGATCGGGCGGCCCAGGTTCAACTGCGTATAGCCAAGGCTGGCCGGCCGGGCGAAGGACTTGGGGCCGCATGCACGCGCAGGTTGCCCGGGCAGGCGAAGGTGATGTTGCCGCCCTCGATCGTCACGCTGGCGCCGCCGGCCACGGCCAGGTGGACTGTCTTGCCTGCTGCCAGTTCCACCGCCGCGTTGGTGCTGACCACCTTCAGGCCCTGCCGCGAGCGCAGGCGTACTTCGTTCTGCGCCTGCACGTCCAGCTCGCCCTCGCCGCTGACCACGCTCAGCGTGGTCGTCTTCTGCGTGCCCTCCAGCAACCCGATCGCCTGCCCGCTGTGCAGCCGCGCGTCGCCGATGTCGGTCCGAGGCATGCTCTCACGTCGGAGAATACTTGCTGCTTCCAAAGAACATCGTGCGCCACGAGGTCAACCGACTGGAGTCATAGTCGAAATGCGCCACCGAGTCGTGCGTGAACAGATCGAAGAACCGCTTGACCTCTTCCGGCAGCGGCGCGGGGTTGTCCCACGCTTTCAACATGATCGACTCGGCATGACTCAGCTTGCCTCCACGTGCGCGACGACGCCGGAGAATCGCAATATCGCTGACAACCTTGCCGTCTTCCTGTTCTAGGTCCGAGCGTTGGTCCGAGATATCACGCAAGCGCTCATGTCCATCGCGAAGCGTCTGCTGGTCGCGTTCGCGCCGGGCCTTTTCCTCCACACTCGCCCCCAGTCCGGCAGGCCCATGCCGGCGCACGAATGCCTCCAGCCGCGTCCGCGCCTGGTCCATGCTTCGCTGCACCTGATCCCTCTGCGCATCCAGGTTGCGCATCGCCTCGGTCGCTGAAGCACCCGGAGCACGGATCTTCAGCCAGCGGTGCAGCAGTTCCATGTGGGCATCCTGAAACTGCTCCAGCGTCCCCGAACTGCGGCCCAGTGCCTGGACATAGGCGTTGAATGCCGCCCGCAACGCCGGATCCTTGTCGTCGAATTCGTCGCGGATTTCATCAAGAAGAGTCTTCACATCAAGTAACCGGACTCCGCCAGCCCTTGCCACCTGATACATCTCGTTCAGGGCGAACCGCGAGAGCGTGTTGTAGCGTCCCTGCTCTCCCGGCGCATAGCCGCCCCCGACATCGGCATGCATGCCTGGATAGCTGACCTCGCGTACGTTGCCCGGGTAGGCGGCGCCGTTGCGGACGGAATCCAGCGGGAAACGGATGCGTGCCTCGTGCCCCGCGGTGAGGTGCAAACTCTGCTCTACCATATCGGGTAGCCGCATGTCGTGGGCCCAGCCATTGTGCCCGCCGTTGCTGGAAACCGCAGCCTGCGCCACCGAATCGTAGGCCGAACAGACCGTATCGAAAATCCCAAGGAAGCCAATGCGGAGTGGGATGCCTCGATAGAGATAGCGCCCGCCTTCCTGCTTGCACCTGGAGGCCAGGTCGCGGACGAAAGCGCGTGCCGAGGCGGCCCCTCGCGAGAAACCGAATGCGGAGACCGTGATCAGGGATATCTTGACGCCAGCGGGAAAACGTTGGATTCCACGATCCAATTCATCTAGGGCCCAGCGAATGCGAGGCTCAGCCCCCTTGCCAATCATAGAACCAAGTATTCCACCCGAGTCGCCGACTTCCGCGAAGGAAGTACCGACTCCAGCGATGTAACGAACCAACCGCCGATACCTATCACCAGACTGATGCGCATCAAAGAGCTTGGATATATTGGACAGGGCACGCCTTTCCACTGGCTTGCGCATCTCCATATCCCGGTTGTTGTTCGTGCCGTCAAAGAACACGGCATAGTCCAGCGTATCGCTGCACCCGGCAGTGGCCGTTTCCTTGTCCGCAGCCAAGCATGCCAATGCACGCTGCCTCTGTACCTGTTCGGCCGCCGTCAATGAGCGCAGTCCTCGCGCAGGACGCGGACGCGCGGTCGCCGGCTGCGCGTCAATGCACGGAGCGCGATCGCCCGGTGCTGGATCATGCTGGCTAGGGACACGGGTGGGATCGCGAACTTCACTCACGGCTGCCGGCTCCCAGGTCGAAACCGGAGGGGGGCGCAACACGTGGCTCGGGGAACATGCCAGTGAAATCCGCCTCGACATGCCCATCGGGATAGAAATGCAGGGCCAATACCTCGAACTCGTCAGGATAAGGGAACTTGATGGGAACCATGGCTCGGTGATGCACCTGCAAGGGTTTCTCGGACTGGTAGCGATTGCTTGCCAGGTCGTAGTGGCTGCCCACATCCCATTCGACCTTGACCGAATGCTGCCTGCTGCGATCACGTGGTTTCAGCAGCCCGGCCGCCCCTCCTCCCCCACTGAAAACATCGACTCCCCCCGCCCACACCCCATCGACCGTGATGTCGTTGATCGCGTACTCGGTGTAGTTGAAGGGGATGATGATGACGCCATTGTTGACCAGCAAATCAGGATCGTCGGCCATGGTTTCGTATCCTTTCTCGCGGCTGCAAGCAGGCAGCCATGACAGTGCCAGCACCATGCAAATAAACAATCTGCTCGTTGCGTGAACCATCAGACCTCCTCGCTTGTTCCCAGGTAGTGCTCGTCCAGCACCTCGGACAGCGTGCGGTGACCCTGAGCCACCTCCGCCAGCCATTGCCGCCAGTCGGGCCGCTGATGGAATTCCCTGCCTTCCACGAGGGCGAGGGTGGCGAATTCAACTTTGATTCGCAACACAATTGCTGAATTCCTTGACGAAGACGTCGAGGGGCGTCTTGAATCCTAGTGTCTTGCGTGGTCGCGTGTTGAGCCGTTGCTCGACCCAGCGCAATTGTTCATCGGTGATGGCCGCGAAGTCCATGCCTCGTGGAAGGTTCAGTGCGCGGAGCGCGATCGCCCGGCGCCGGGTCATGCTGGCCGGGGACACGGGTGGGATCGTGGGTTTCACTCACGGCTGCCGGCTCCCAGGTCGAAATCCTCCGGCGCTGGAACACGCCGCTCTGCAAAATCGTCCGTGAACTCCGCCTCCACATGTCCATCCGGATAGAAGTGCACGGCAAGGAAGTGGATACTCTTGGGATAGGGGAATTTAATTGGGATTATTGCCTCATGGTGCACGAGCTGAGGTTTGTCTCGCTGGTAGCGATTCGTCTTCAAGTCGTAGTGGCTTCCAACCTCCCATTCCACCTTGACCCGATACTGCTTGTTGCGGTCGCGTGGCACCAGCAATCCACCTGCACCTCCTCCTTCACTGTATACATGAACTCTCCCGGTCCAAACGCCATTTACCACTACGTCATTGATCGCATGATCGGTGTAATTGAAGGTAGTAATGGTGACACCGTGTTTGACCAGCAGATCAGGATCGTCGACCATGGTTTCGTATCCTTTCTCGCGGCTGCAAGCAGGCAGCCATGACAGTGCCAGGACCATGCAAATAAACAATCTGCTCGTTACGTGAACCATCAGACCTCCTCGCTTGTTCCCAAGTAGTGCTCGTCCAGCACCTCGGACAGCGTGCGGTGACCCTGAGCCACCTCCGCCAGCCATTGCCGCCAGTCGGGCCGCTGATGGAATTCCCTGCCTTCCACGAGGGCGAGGGTACAGAAGACGATCGCATCGGCGCTTTGCTCGATCCCGAACTGCCGGGCCGCCCGTAGCGCATCGCGGATGCAGGCATAACGCTCACCGGAGGAAACCGGATCGAGCAGGGCCGGCTCGGTATCGAGGAAATGAGCAATCACCGCATGGGGGTAGCAGGCATCCTGCAGCGCTTTGCGCTGTGCGCCATCCAGTTGCAGGCAATAGTTCTCCGGGTCGTGGGCTGACACCTTCGCGTCGACACGCGACCAGTTCAGCGACGTATCCACATACCAGCAGCGTTCGCAGAAATTGAAGAAGTCATCGAATTGCGCGCCAGCCAGTACCTGAACCAGGGGTTCCAGCACCCGCGCATCCTGTAGCCGGAGCAGCATTTTCCTGCCATTGGGAAGTTGGATCAGCAGCCTTCGCCTCAGCCTGGCCGCAAGCTGTGCAAATTCCAGCGGACTGTCCAAGTACAACAGCGCATGGGGTGAGATGCTGTTCCGCAAGATGCCTGGCTGCATTCGGATAAGAAGGTCCTCGCTGGCACATGCGAGCAGGTGAGGCGCGACATTGCGTCCGATCCCCTCCATCTCGCCGTCCAGCAACGCCTCCACCCGCATCCCACGCCGGCAAAGGTCGGCTGGATCGGCTTGGTACTGGGCACCATCCAATAGCAAGTATCGTCGCCCGGAAATCGCCGACGCGATGAACTCAGGAGGAAGTGGCGGAGTCAAGCGCCACCCCCCAAGGGCGAAAACGGCGCAGCGTTACGGGCAGCGATGAGCAGACATTCCTTGCATATCGATTGCGGGAATACCGGTAACCGATAGTTCTGCTGCACCGGCCCGACGAATGTCTTCTTGCTTGCATGCACACGGATGTTGCCCGGGCAGGCGAAAGTGATGTTGCCGTCTTCGATCGTCACGCTGGCGCCGCCGACGGTGGCCAAGTGCACCGTCTTGCCCGCCGCCAGTTCCACCGCCGCGTTGGCGCTGACCACCTTCAATCCCCGCCGCGAGCGCAGGCGCACTTCGTCGCTCTGTGCCTGGATGTCCAGCTCGCCCTCGCCGCTGACGATGCTCAGGCTGGTGGCCTCGCTTTGCGTGCCTTCCACCGCCGCCGCCAGCAGGCCGATCGCCTGCCCACTATGCAGGCGCGCATCGCCGGCGATCGCCGCTTCGCTGCCCTGGCCGCTGGCCAGCGTCAGGGTCTCGCCCATGCTCCAGTGCAGGCTCTGCCCGGCGATCAGGCCGATGCCCGCCGGCGCCGCCAGACCCAGCAGCGGATCGCCCAGCTGCGGCACCTTGCCTTCGCCCGGCCCCGCTCCTCGCCGCCGCCGCCGCCGCCGCCGCCGCCGCCGTGCCAGGCTGGGGCATGGCCGCCGGCCAGGTTGGCCTGCGCGCTGGGGCGATGATCGCCGGCCTGGCCATAGGCCGCGGTGTCCGATTCGGCGGCCTGCCCCCCGGGCGCTGCCCAGCCAGTGCGTCTCGTGCAACATCCCGCTGCGGGTCGCCCTGGCTGCCCTTTAGACTCACCCTGCTGATGCCGCCTTGCTCAGCGTCCCGGAGACGCCGCTCCCGGACGCGGCCGCAGCGATTCGAGAATCGCGTCCCATAGCTGCAAGGCTTCTTCGTCGGAAGCAAAGGCGGGCTTGTAAGGGTGATCCTCGTCCACCACCGACTGCCCCAGTACTTGCAGTTCGACCGTCATGTACGGCTCGGCAACCGAGTCTGCCTTGCCCGGCGATTCCCAGGTAAAACCGTACTGGCGCTGTCCATCCTCATCGCCGACGACCAGGTATTCCTCACCGGGGATGACCCCACCTCCGGCCGCACGCTTGCCCTTGCGCAGGCGCTTGGCTCCCTTCGCCAGCAAGAACGCCTCCGTCCCGGCCGTGCGGTCCAGCAGCGTTTCCTTGTCCACCTCGCCCTGCGTGGTCGCGAACAGGGTGATGTTCATTCCGGGATGATTGGGAAGAGTCACGCCGATGTTGAAGGATTCCGAGCGAAATTCATCGCCAATAATCACACCCTTATCGACGCAGTAACCGGGAGCCGTAACCGCTTCACCGTCCTTCGTGGCAACAATGCTCCTTGATAAATTACTTGCAAAATCCAGAGCAGAAGCCCTTTTTTTGCTGAAAACCCGCCACTATAATTGAAAACCCTACCCGCAGGATGACCAACGAAATATGAATCCATCCACATAAAATCATCGCTATCAGGCAGTTCAACATCCCAAGAAAGCAATGTTACTCCCCCACCCTCATGATTAACCATTTCAACAAAAGAGCTGCCTTCACCGCGCCTTATTCTTTCGAGCTCAGCTCTTCTTTCAATTACCATTTTCTGCAAATGCACAGGATCATCACTCATCCACCTAAATTCGTCACCCCATATCTTATATATAGAACTCACTTCGGCATTTGTAGGCAACTCCACTAGAAATCGCCCAATGCAATGTGTTTTCCACCCCGTCCTGTCCATCGGCATCACCTTTCTACTCCCACATCCAAAGGCAAGGCTGCACAAAGCAACCACCACTATCATTCGGGCAATGGCTAGACGCTTCTTATTCATGCCAATCCGCCAACTGCGCAATCTTGATGATGCTGTACAACGTCGCCCACTGCGCGCGGGAATCCTGATAACTGCTTTGGTGATCGTAGCCCTTGGCCGCATTCAACTCGCCGTTCCCGTTGCTTCCGTGGCAGAAGCTCGCTGCAACCTTGGCATGTGCGGGCGCAGCCCCCGATGGGGCCGGTACGGTACCGTCTCCTCCCCGCGACGATAGTCCCGGTTTTAACTCCACCCCCTTCTTGACGTATGAAACAGAATTTCTCAGCTCGACAGGTACTACTTCACGGCGGGAATAGACGCCGTTCCCATCGTCAATATAACTGCCTAACCCTAGGCCTACCAAGTCACCTCGCCACGTAATGGAGTGCCAGCTATGAAATGCGACCTCTGCGCCGTAATGAATGAATGTGCTGGAAAAGTACTTTTTCTCTACATTTCGATGGAATACCTCAACCTTTTTTATCGATTTTATAAATTTATCTCTTGGCGCATATTTTGGATCTTTATCTACCCCACCCTGCATATTCAAGTACTTCGAGTTCTCTTCTGGCACCAACCCATACCACGCTGGATTGGCATAGATCTCCTCGTAGGGATTCTTCTTCGCCGGCAGGGCCGTCACTTGGTTGGTCTTGGTATCGTGCAGGAACAACCATGGCATGCCGTTGTCGTAATCCAAGCTCGGTGCCAGTTCCAGGGCGCCCGGCGCGTTGGCGATGACCGCCGTCACCTCCCCGGCATTGCGCCCCAGCACCACCTGTTCCGCCCCTTCGTAGCCGCAGCGCGCATGGTGGTAGAACGCCGGCGCTCCAGTCGCCGGCTGGACGCCGTTCACCACGCCCAGCACCTTGTCGTACTTGTGCAGCTCGGTCAGCGACCGGCCCACCAGGCCTCCCATCGAGTGCGTCACCAGGATCACCTTGTTCGCCGGGATTCCTTTTCCCCGGTAGTGCGCCAGCACCGTGTGCTCGATGTAGTCCCTCACGTCCTCGCCGGAGGCCCGGTTCGATTGCAGCCAGTTGTAGCCCGCGCACCAGACGTCGAACTGGTAATGGGCAGCCTTGACCAGCTCCGCCTCGCTCAGTGCCGGTGCACCAAGCTGCTCTCCGAATTCGGCAGGATCGAGCGTCCCCGACATTTTCCATCCACCCCGTAATGCCGGGCCGGAACGGGGCGACGCAAGGGGCGTACCCGCCTCGTACTGGGCAATCGCGTTCAATGTCTTCTGCATCACCGCCAGCACGGGGTGGTACGAACTCTTCATCACCGTACCCCACCCGCGCTCGCGTGCCAAAGCTTCCGACACGCCGCAATCGCCCACGTCGATCGGGCCATCCGGATCGACCTCCACTGTCCTCAGGTCCAGCATGCTCTGCCGGGTCTTGGGCCCGCGCCACATCCAGGTGAACACCGCCGACAGCTTCTCCACGATACCGTTCGGCGGGCGCCAAACTGCATCGCGCTTGCCGCGTGTCCTCAGGTTCGTACCCATGATTCCCGGCAGGAACACGATCGGAATCACTGCCGGCGGCTTGGCGTAGATCGTCTTGAGCGTCAGGTCCGACTGCGGCGTCAGATGCGTCTGCCAGATGCGTTCGCCGGACTTGCGATCCACCGAGGACCAGATGGCCTTTTCTTCCTTGTCCGCATCACTCATCCCTGTCCTCCATCGCTCGCTCGGCCCAACACCCGCATCGCCACCTGTTCGAGCCATTCGCTGCGTTGCGTGGGCAAACGCCCCTGCTCATCCGTGGTCAGCCTGAGGATTGCTCCATCGTTACGACGCAATTCGACTTCTACGTGCTTGAGCGGCTCCCCGGTCAGTTCATGGCGCACCACATAGGCGTCGTCAAACTTCGTTCGTGGCCACATGTTCATTTCCCGACTCAACTGAGTCGGTCCGACGAAGGACTTCCTGGCCGCATGCACGCGGATGTTTCCCGGGCAGGCGAAGGTGATGTTGCCGCCTTCGATCGTCACGCTGGCGCCGCCGGCGGTGGCCAGGTGCACCGTCTTGCCCGTCGCCAGTTCCACCGCCGCGTTGGCGCTGACCACCTTCAGGCCCTGCCGCGAGCGCAGGCGTATTTCGTCGCCCTGCGCCTGCACGTCCAGCTCGCCCTCGCCGCTCACCACGCTCAGCGTGGTCGCCTCCTGCGTGCCTTCCACCGCCGCCGCCAGCAGGCCGATCGCCTGCCCACTATGCAGGCGCGCATCGCCGGCGATCGCCGCTTCGCTGCCCTGGCCGCTGGCCAGCGTCAGCGTCTCGCCCACGCTCCAGTGCAGGCTCTGGCCGGCAATAAGCCCGATGCCCGCCGGCGCCGCCAGGCCCAGCAGCGGATCGCCCAGTTGCGGGACCTTGCCTGCGCCCGGCGTGGCGTCGCGGTCGGCGGCGGCGCCTTGTGCCGGGTCGAAGGCCCCACCCGGCACGGTGGTCCTGACGCTGGTCAGCAGTGCCTGCAACGGCGCTTGCCCGTCGATCAGCCGGCTGTGCCCGGCCTGGCCGGCACCTTCGTGCGCGGCCAGTTTCACCGTCTGGTGGGTGGCCGCCGCCTGCGAGAATGTCTGCCCCAGCTGCTGCAGTTGGGTGAGCAGGGCCACCTGCTGCACCGCCTCGCCGGCCGGGGCCGTGTCGGCGTGGCCGTAGGCCGTCAGCCACAGCCCCGACTCGCCGCGTACCGCGCCCCAGGCGTCGGTGCGCAGTTCGAAGCCCTCGCCGCGGAAACTGCCGCGGTAGTTGTCGGCCTGGTGGACCAGATGGCCCAGGTTCAACTGCGTGGCCGCCTGGGTGGTAGCCAGCTGCAGCCGCAGTTGTTCGTCGCTGTCGTCGAACACCAGCTGGCTGTAGCCGCTGCCGTGCCACTCCTTGGACTTGATGCCCCACAGCGCGGCGGCGTTGCGGTGCTGCTCCTCGCCGCCGCCGGCACCGTGCCAGGCCGGGGCGTGGCCGCCGGCCAGGTTGGCCTGCGCGCTGGGGCGATGATCGCCTGCCTGGGCATAGGCCGCGGTGTCCGATGCGGTTGCCTTGCCGCCGGGCGTGGGCGCGACGCCCGCTTCGCCGCGACCGTTGTACAGCGCCCCCATCACCACCGGGCGATCGATATCGCCTTCCAGGAACCCCACCAGCACCTCCTGCCCCACCCGCGGCAGGAACTGGCTGCCCACGCCGGGGCCGGCGTAGCGCTGGGCCACGCGCAGCCAGCAGCTGAGCCGGTCGTCCGCTTCGCGGCCCTGCTGGAAGTGGAACTTCACCCGGATCCGCCCCAGCGCGTCGGCATGCACCTCGCCCTGCTGCCCACCCTCTGCCCCGACCACCACGGCGCTCTGGTAGCCCGGTGCGGTCGGCCGCGGATTCAACCGTGCTCCGGTCTCGTCGGCCAGCACCGGACGCCACGGCCGGGGGTACTCCACCGCTCGCAGTCCTGGCCGGATGAGCCTATCGCCCGACCTCGGCCAGGTGTGAACCTTCCTGACTGACAGCATCGGCAGCGTCGACCCGCTCGGGCTTGTACTTGGCGGCGCCGAAGTACAGGGTCCGCCACGCGGTCAGGTCGCCGATGAACCAGTGCGAGACCGAGTCGTGGCCATAGTCGTCGAAGAAGGCCGCCACCTGCTCGGGCAACGGCCGCGCATCGTCCCAGGCATCGAGCATGGTGCGCTCGCTCAGGGTCAGCCGCCGGCCGGCCGCACGCTTGCGCCGGAGCCGGGTCATGCCGCGCTCCAGCGCACCGGTTTCGCGGCCCAGGCCCTTGCGCTGCTTCTTCACTTCCGACAGTTCCTCGTCCTTCGCCTCGATCTGCGCCCAGACCTCGTTCCACTCGGCCCTGTCCGCCTCCCCGACAGGCGCGGGGAAGGCATCGCCGGTGCGAGGCCCTTCCAGTTGCCGACGCCGGCGATGCAGGGTCTTGAGTTCCGCCTCCAGCGCCTGCTGGCGTGCGGCCAGGCGCTGTATCGAGTCCAGATCGTCGCCGCGCTCCACCCGCAGCCTGAGCCAGCGGTGCAGCAGTTCCATGTGCGCCGCCTGCACGTCCTCCATGCGCCCGCGCTTGAGCCGCACCGCCTGCAGGTAGCCGTTGTAGGCGGCACGGAGTTCGGGGTCGTCCTTGTCGAATTCCGCTCTTATTTCTGGAACCAGATCATCGACAGACTGCAACAGTACGCCTCCGGCCCGGGCCATGTCGTACATCTCGTTCAGGGCGAAGCGGGCGATGCTGTTCTTGCGGCCCTGGTGCTTCGGGTCGTAGCCGCCGCCCACGTCCGAGTGGACGCCGGGGTACCACACCTCCAGCGTATTGGGCGGATAACTGGCGTCGTCGCGGGTGGAATCGAGCGGAAACTGCCCCCGCAGCTCGTGCGCGGCGGTCATGTGCACGCACTGCTCCACCATCGCCGGCAGCTTGACGTCATTCGCCCACTCGCCGTGCCCGTCGTTGCGATTGACCAGCGCCCCGGCCATGCTCGACCACACCGAACACACGGTATCGAACACCCCCATGAAGCCGATCCGCACCGGGATGTCGCGGTAATGCCAAGTCCCGTCGGACTGGCGCTCGCAGCGCGCCGCGAGGTCGCGCGCAAAGGCACGCGCCTGCGCTGCCCCGCGCGAGAAGCCGAACACCGATACGTTGACGACGAGGATCTTCATGCTCGGCGGCTGCCTGTCGATCAGCGCGTCCAGTTGCTCCAGCGCGTAGGCCACGCGCTCGCCACCGCCCTTGCCGATCGCCAGGCCCAGGGTGCCGCCCTTGTCGCCCACTTCCGGGCAGGGTGTGCCGACTCCGGCCAGATAAGGAGCCGAGATATTGTCGGTTTCATCGACATGTGTGTAGTGAAGACGCGCGACATTCGATAATGCACGCCTTTCTTCAGGCTTGGCCATTTCCTCGTCGCGATTGTTACCCGTCCCATCGAAAAACACCGACAGATGCAGAACCTGGGTACATCCGCTGGTGGCCTCTTCCGGAGCAGGAATCGTACACATCAACGCCGTCTGCCGCCGGTCACGTTCCGCAGTACTCAACGGTCGCGTCCCGCGCGCCATTCGCGCGATGCGCGCAGAAGGGTCGGCATCAGCGACCGGATCGGGCGAGCCCGGCTCCAGATCGACCTGACCGGGAATTTCGGTGGGGTCCTTAGTTTCGTCCATGGGCCTTGTGTCCTTCCGGGATAGGGAACCTGCGCATCTTCCAATGGTTCTGCTGCTTTCCTACCAGTTCCGCCTCGACATGGCCGTCAGGATAGAAATGCAGCAAGAGCATATTTGGATCGGACGGATAGGGGAATTTCAGTGGGACAACAGCTTGCTTGCGAACAAGCTGGCCATCATCGACATACTTATTCGTCTTCAAATCGTAATAACTGGCTGAGATTTCCCAGTCGACCTTGATCGTGTGTTGCCTCTTCCGATTACTTGGCGGCCGCGGGCCCATCGCAGATTTTCCATTGGTGTATGCAGACACCCCCCCCATCCAAATGCCGTCAACCCGAACATTCAGAATCCCTCGATCCGTGTAGTTATATGCAAATAATGTCAGGTACTTGGGCTTGTCCCGGCCCTTGGCCACCGCGCAACCAGCCCCCCCCATCATGGCCAACAATACGACCACGCCTATTGCAACGAGTACAGACTTCATTCCATCCATTTTTTTCCTCGCAGATCGTGTCTCTTGCAAAATGACGCCGACCGCATCAGTTCGATAAACCCCATCTGCATCGTGCGCATCAACGCCACTTGGTACCTGCCACGCTCCGAGACACCCAACAGCCGAGTCCCACACGCCAATACTGACATGCGTGTAGAAAAGTCGGCATCGACGACCGGATCGGGCGAGCCCGGCTCCAGATCGACTTGCCCGGGAATTTCGGTGGGGTCCCTAGTTTCGTCCATGGGCCTTGTGTCCTTCCGGGATGGGGAGCCTGCGCATTTCCCAATGATTCTGCTGCTTTCCTACCAGTTCCGCCTCGACATGGCCGTCAGGATAGAAATGCAGCAAGAGCATATTTGGATCGGACGGATAGGGGAATTTCAGCGGAACAATCGCTTCCATTTTTTCAAGAGGACCGACTTTGACATATTTATTTGTCGTCAAATCGTAACGATCCGAAAGTTCCCACACCACCCTGACAGTGTGTTGTTCCTTCCGATTACTTGGCGAACGCGGTCCCATTGCGCTACCACCATTGGTATAAGCATCCGCCCCCCCCATCCACATTCCATCAACCCAAATATTCAGAATCCCCCGATCTGTATAGTTATATGCAAACAACGTCAGATACGTCGACTTATCCTTACCCTTGGCCACGGCGCAGCCGGCCAATGTCATCGTGGCAAGCAATACAACCACGCCTATTGCAACGACTACGGACTTCATTCCATCCATTCTTTCCCTCCCAAACTGTTTCTCTTGACAAAACAACGCCGACCGCATCAGTTCGAGAGACCCCATCTGCGCATCAACGCCACTTGGTACCTGCCACGCTTTGAGACACCCAGCAGCCGAGTCCCACACGCCAATACTGACATGCGTGCAGAAAAGTCGGCATCGACGACCGGATCGGGCGAGCCCGGCTCCAGATCGACTTGCCCGGGAATTTCGGTGGGGTCCCTAGTTTCGTCCATGATCCTTGTGTCCTTCCGGGATGGGGAGCCTGCGCATTTCCCAATGATTCTGCTGCTTTCCTACCAGTTCCGCCTCGACATGGCCGTCAGGATAGAAATGCAGCAAGAGCATATTTGGATCGGACGGATAGGGAAACTTCAGCGGGACAACAGCTTGCTTGCGAACAAGCTGCCCATCATCGACGTACTTATTCGTCTTCAAATCGTAATAACTGGCTGAGATTTCCCAGTCGACCTTGATCGTGTGTTGCTTCTTCCGATTACTTGGCGACCGTGGCCCCATTGCCCCCCTCCCTGGGTATATGCATCCACTTTTCCCATCCACATTCCATCAACCCATACATTGAAAAATCCCCGATCCGTATAGTTATATGCAAACAACGTCAAATATGTCGGCTCATCCTTACCCTTGGCCACGACACCGGCACAGCCAACCAACACGAGACTCAAGGCCGGCAGGACGATCCCGCGGGTCATCACCACCATCCATCTGCGCGCGTATTTCTGTCCGGCGTTCATTCTTCCCAGTCCTCGACCATCGGATAGGCCTCGTCGCCGATCTGCCGCGCGCTACGCCGGCCGGCCGCGAAATCCTCCAGCCGCTTGCGCCACTCCGGCTGCTCATGGAAATCCTCGCCACTCAGCAGTGCCCAGGTGCAGACCATCAGGATCCGGCCGCCATCGCGCATGCCGTATCGATCCGCCAGGGCGACGCAGGCACGGAAGAACCTGTACTGGTCCGGCCCGGGCAGGCGATCGAGCAATTCCCGGTCCGTCAGCCGGAAGTGGTCGATCAGCGTGTAGGGGTAACTGTCGTCGATGAGGCGGCGGCGCTGCTCCGAATCCAGTTCCAGCGGCGGCACGAAGGGATCGTGCGCCAGAGCGGTCAACGGCAGCGTCTGCCAGGTGTGATCGGCAGCCACGTAGTGCCACGCCAGCCCCAGCGACAGGAACGGCTGCCGCTGCGGGTCGCGCAACACCGCCGCCAGCAGCGGCAGCACGCGCCCGTCGTAGAAGCGCGCCAGGAACTGCTTGCCGTTCGGGAAGCGTGCATCCAGCCTGCGCATCAACCGCTGCGCCAGTTCCGACGACGGCAGCGGCGAATCCAGGAAGGTGGCCGCCCCCAGCGAATCGGCCTCGGCTGCGATCCGCGCCAGTACCCTGCGCATCCCGAGTTCGGCCGGCAATACCGCCAGATAGACCGATGCATCGGCCGATCCGTCGGCCAGCACGCCATCGAACAAGCGGATGGCGCTTGCGGGAAGACGGTCGAGCACCTGCGCCGGAGCGTGGCATTGCGCCCCGTCCAGCAGCAGGTAGCGGCTTGCCCCCTCGGCTGGCGCATCCCACGTCCTGTCCGGAAACACAATCGCCATTGCGCTAACCCTTGGGCGTGAAAGGAGCGGCGCGCTTGGCCGCGAGCAGCAGGCATTCCTTGCAGACAGCTTGCGGGAACACTGGCAGGTTGTAGCCCTGCTGCACCGGCCCGACGAAGGACTTCTTGGCCGCATGCACGCGGATGTTGCCCGGGCAGGCGAAGGTGATGTTGCCGCCTTCGATCGTCACGCTGGCGCCGCCGGCGGTGGCCAGGTGCACCGTCTTGCCCGCCGCCAGTTCTACCGCCGCGTTGGCGCTGACCACCTTCAGGCCCTGCCGCGAGCGCAGCCGCACTTCGTCGCCCTGCGCCTGCACGTCCAACTCGCCCTCGCCGCTCACCACGCTCAGTGTGGTCGCCTCCTGCGTGCCTTCCACCGCTGCCGCCAGCAGGCCGACCGCCTGGCCGCTATGCAGCCGCGCGTCGCCGGCGATCGCCGCCTCGCTGCCCTGGCCGCTGGCCAGCGTCAGGGTCTCGCCCATGCTCCAGTGCAGGCTCTGGCCCGCGACCAAGCCGATGCCCGCCGGGGCCGCCAGGCCCAGCAACGGGTCGCCCAGCTGCGGCACCTTGCCTTCGCCCGGTCCGGCATCGTGTCCGCCAGCCGCGCCCTGCGCGTGGTCATAGGCTTCGCCCGGCACCGTCGTCTTCACGCTGGTCAGCAGCGCCTGCAACGGCGCCTGGCCGTCGATCAGCCGACTGTGCTCCGCTTGGCCGTCGCCTTCGTGCGCGGCTAACTTCACTGTCAGATGCGTGGTCGCCGCCTGCGAGAACGTCTGGCCGAGTTTCTGCAGTTGGGTGAGCAGGGCCACCTGCTGCACGGCCTCGCCGGCCGCGGTCGCGCCGTCGCGGCCGTAGGCCGTCAGCCACAGTCCCGACTCGCCGCGCACCGCGCCCCAGGCGTCGGTGCGCAATTCGAAGCCCTCGCCACGGAAGCTGCCGCGGTAGTTGTCGGCCTGGTGGATCAGGTGGCCCAGGTTCAATTGCGTGGCCGCCTGGGTGGTGGCCAGCTGCAGCCGCAGTTGTTCGTTGCTGTCGTCGAACACCAGCTGGCTGTAGCCGCTGCCGTTCCATTCCTTGGACTTGATGCCCCACAGCGCGGTGGCGTTGCGGTGCCGCTCCTCGCCGCCGCCGGCGCCGTGCCAGGCCGGGGCATGGCCGCCGGCCAGGTTGGCCTGCGCGCTGGGGCGATGATCGCCTGCCTGGACATAGGCCGCCGTGTCCGATTCGGCGGCCTGGCCCCCAGGCGTGGGCGCGATGCCCGCTTCGCCGCGACCGTTGTACAGCGCCCCCATCACCACCGGGCGATCGATATCGCCTTCCAGGAACCCGACCAGCACCTCCTGCCCCACCCGCGGCAGGAACTGGCTGCCCACGCCGGGGCCGGCGTAGCGCTGGGCCACGCGCAGCCAGCAGCTGAGCCGGTCGTCCGCTTCGCGGCCCTGCTGGAAGTGGAACTTCACCCGGATCCGCCCCAGCGCGTCGGCATGCACCTCGCCCTGCTGCGCACCCTCTGCCCCGACCACCACGGCGCTCTGGTAGCCCGGTGCGGTCGGCCGCGGGTTCAGCCGTGCGCCGGTCTCGTCGGCCAGCACCGGGCGCCAGGCCCGGTCGCGATCCACCGCCTCGAACGCATTGGCATAGCCCACCGCGTCGGCCTGTTTCCAGATTTCGCGGGCCGCCAGATCGTCGGGATCTTCCGGACAGGCCGGCGCCGGACCCAGCACCGCGTCCAGGCCGCGACGCAGGTCCACCGGCAGGTTGTTCACGCCGGCATGGCGGATGTCGGTGAACAGCCATTGGCGCGACTCGGCGCCGCCGGGCAGCTGCTGCACCTCCAGCCAGGTGCCGGCGCGCAGGCTGCGCACCGTCGAACGGCCCTGCCAGCCGCGCCAGTGCGCCTCGGCCGCCTCCGCCATCAACCGTGCATGGCGCTCGGCCTCGGCGCTGTCGGCGAAGGCATGGGCACCTACCGGCTCGTACACCTCGCGCAACGACGCGCCGCCCCCTCCCTTGAGCGCGAGCTGCACGGTGGTGGCGCGACGGCTCTTGTAGTCCGAGGACAGCAACGCCAGCCTTCCCGACCCCAGGCGCATGCGCGCCCCGAAGGCCTGCACCGTATCGGCGGCCTCGGTGGCGTCGCTGCGGTGGTAGCGCACCGATCCGGTCGCATCGCGCGGCTGCCGGCTACTGTCGGCGAAGATCACCAGGCGATGCCCGGACGGCGACGGCCCATGCTCCTCGATGCGCCAGCCCAGGCCCTCCTCGGCCAGCAGGCGCGCGAGGAACGCCGCATCGCTCTCGCGGTACTGCACGCAGTAGCTGCGTGCGCGCGTGCCGGCCAGGAACGCGGCCACTTCCTCGCTGCACTGCCAGGCGGCCTGCTCGCCGTAGGCGTCCAGCACGGATGCGACGATCTCGATCACCGTGCGATCCTGGAACACGCGGCTGTGGCGCCCCTGGGCCAGCCACCAGGTCCACGGCACGATGCCGATGCGGAAGCGCGCCAGGCCGCCATCGCTGCCCAGGCACTGTGCCTCGTGCACCAGGCCGCTGCGATGCACCTGCCCGCCGTCGGCCAGGCGCGTGTCGAGCCTTGCGGGCCGGCCCAGCCAGGCCGAAGGATCCAGGCCGGCATCCAGCGCCAGCACGTCCACCCACCAGCGATGCTCGCCGGACAACCGTTCCCGGCCGCCCCAGCGTTCCACCAGCATGTCCGGCGCGTTGTCGGCCAGCGCCAGGCGATGCAGGCGCGTGCGCTGGTCCATGCCGATCACCGCGGCCAACGCCGCCCGTATCTGTTCCATGTCCTGAAGCTCCCTGCCGGCGACGGCCCTCCCCCGGGACCCACCGCCGATCCTCGATACACGGAGCAGAAGGTACCAAAGCCGGCACCCGCGATGTTGTAGGGGAAGTCCCATCCCGGGAACGCGGCGAGCCCGGCTAGAATGCGGGCACAACCCATGCGAGATCCGCCATGCTGGAATTGGATGACCTGCTGGCCCCGGTGTCGGACGACAGCCCGACCGGAGAGGACCTTTCGTTTTCCGCCGATTTCGACCGGATCCAGGAGTTCCGGCGTTTCGACGACCCGACCCTGGAACAGGGCGAGTGGCAGACCGACATCAAGAGCGCGGACTGGCCCGCCGCGCTGAAGGCCAGCGCCGAATTGCTGCGCGGTCGCACCAAGGACCTGCGCCTGGCCGGCTGGTATGCCGAGGCGAGCACGCAGGTCGACGGATTTGCCGGCCTGGCGCGGGGCTACCGGCTGGTGGCCGGCCTGTGCGAGCGCTACTGGGACCGGCTGCATCCCCTGGCCATCGAGGGCGACCAGGAGGAACGCATCGGCAACCTGGGCTGGCTGCTCGGCAACTCCCTGCAGTGGCTGCGCACGATTCCGATCGTGTCCGCGCCGCAGGGCCGCCATGGCCTGGAAGCCTTCGAGGTCGCGCGCGCGCGCCAGGCCAGTGCCGAGGAAGGCCCGGACCAGCCGACGCTCGCCCAGCTGGAGGCCATGCGCGCGGACACGCCGCACGACTTCTACCGTGGCCTGCTCGAGACGATCCCCGACTGCCTGCAGGCGCTGGAGACCTTGCGCGAGGCGGTGGACGCGCGGCTGGGCATGGATGGACCGAGCTTCAGCGCGGTGCGCGAACGGCTGGAACTGCTGCAGTCCACGGCATCGCGCTTCGCCGGCGACTCGGGCCTGCTGGTCGAGGCGCTGGCACCGGCCCCGGCCGTTGCCGGCACGACCGCCGAGGCAACGGCCGCGCCGGCTGCCGCGCGCGCGCCTGACGGAGCGCCGAGCACGCGCCGGGACGCGCTGGTGCAGCTGCGCCAGGTGGCCGAGTTCTTCCGCCGTACCGAGCCGCACAGCCCGGTGGCCTACCTCGCCGAGAAGGCCGCGCGCTGGGGGGAGATGCCGCTGCACGTCTGGCTGCGGCGGGTGATCAAGGACGACAGCGTGCTGCACCAGATGGAAGAAATGCTCGACGTGGAGCAGGACCAGAACGGCGGCTACTGAGCCCGTACCTGCACCGCGCATCCGGCCGGGCACGCCGCCGCCGCGTCACTGCGGCGGCAGCACCTTGAACTCGATGCGCCGGTTGCGCGCACGTCCCTCGGCGCTGGCGTTGTCGGCCACCGGATCGTCGGCGCCCTTGCCCAGCGCGCTCAGCGAGGTCGATGCGATGCCGTGCTCGACCAGGTAGATCCGCACCGCCTGCGCACGCGCCAGGCTCAACGCCTGGTTGGCCTGGGCCTGGCCGACGTTGTCGGTGTGGCCGATGATCTGCACGCGGATGTCCTTCATGTCGCGCATCTTGGCCAGCATCTCGTCCAGGATCGCCATGCCCTTGGGGGTGAGCCGGGCGCTGCCGCTCTCGAATTCGATGATGCGGTTGGCCAGGGTCTGGTCGAGCACGGCCTGTTCCGAGCCGCCGGTGCGCAGGCCGTTGGTGACGGTGTAGGAAGCGTTGCTGGCCAGGCTCAGGTCGCTGGCCACCTGCTGGCGCTGGGCCTCGTTGGGCACCTGGCCGGTGATGCGCACCGATTGCCCGTTCACCTCGAGCTTGCCGTCGTGCACGCGGCCGATGCCGGGGCCGATCATGTTGGCCACGTAGTCGCCCCAGTTGGGCGGGGCCGGCACGGACTGCACCTGCACGCGATCGACCACGCGTGCCTGGCCGTAGACCGCGTGCAGGCGGGCAAGGATGCGCTGCTTGGTGGCCTCGTCGGGCACCACGCCCTCGGCCACCACCGGCTGCTCCGCGGCGGAGGCCTGGGCGAAGGCGGGCATCGGCGCGGACGCGGCCAGGCACAGCAACGGCAGGAGAGATCGCATTCGCATGGTTCAGGTCCCCAGGAAGGTTTCGCCCAGCAGGCGGCGCGCGGTCTTCAGGCTCGTGTCGTCGCGCTCTAGCAGGCCGGAGAGGCGGTTGAGCGCGTAGTCGCCGGCCACGTAGTCGTCCACCCACTCGGCCTGCCCGGCCTGGATCAGGAATTCGCCGGCCTGCTGCGGGTCCAGCGCGGCATGCAGGATCGCCGGATCGGCGCCGCCGAACCCCACCAGCAGTTCCGGCGTGCGTGCATCGCGCAGCAGCACCGCCATCTCGAAGTCGCCGCGCACCAGGAACGCGGCCACCAGCTCCAGCCAGAACGCGGCCACCAGCGGGCGGTACAGCGGGTCGCGCGGCAGCGGGAACGCCAGCGCGCGATCGATGGCCAGCGCGCCGCCGGTGAGCAGCGGCTGCAGCAGCAGGCCCAGCGCCGGCAGCACCTGGCGCAGGCTCGCCTGGGCATGGCCGGCATCGGCCAGCAGGCCCTGCAGCGAGGCCAGCGTCTGGATCTCCAGGAAATCGTTGAAGGTGGCCTGGTAGGCGGCCACGTCCGGGCTGAGCGAATAGCGGGTCTCGGCCAGCGCCGCCAGCGCCGCCTCCTCGGCCACTGCCTGGCGCGACTGCCGCGCCAGGCCGGACCAGGCCTTGGCCATGGCCAGCGGCCCCAGGCCGATGAAGCGCAGCGGCTCGGCGACCTCGAAACGCACCGCCGACAGGAACGGGAACCGGCGCTGGGAGGCGTCGCGGCTGGGCACCAGGTGGCCGCACAGCACGGTGCGGCTGCGCGAGCCGAGGAAGGCGTAATGCACTTCCGGCGCCTCGTCGTAGACCCGCTTCCAGTCCGGGTTGCGGCTGAGCGATTCCACGCCCGCGCCGGCCCAGCGATCCAGCCAGGCCAGCAGCTGGTGGTTGTCGGTGGCGCGCACGAAGTCCCCGCGCGAGGGCACCTTGCCGAAGTAGCACACCGACGCGTCGATTTCCCGGCTCATGGGCTGGCCTCCGCACCCGCCGCGTCCGCGGCCCCGGCCGTGTTGGCGCCACCGGCCACCGTCGCCGGCAACTGCAGCCCCTTCTGCCAGTCGTTGCCGCGGGTGGCGGTTCCGGCGCGACGCACGATGCGCATCTGCACCGGCACGGTGATGCCGTCGCGCGTCCAGGTGATCTGGTCGCCTTCGTACCGGCCTTCGTCCATCATCCGCGAGAAGCCGCCGGAGCCCGGTGCCGAGTACACCTCCACGGTGCGCCCGTCGCCGGTGACGGCGGTGATCCGCGCGCCCGGCACCGCCCCGGGATTGGGGTACTGCATGGTGGTCCACTGCGGCGGCGTGTTGCGGTAGCGCAGGGCCTGCCCGTCGATCTCCAGGGTGTATTCCACTGCCCCGGTGGCGGGAGCGGGCAGGACCTCGAAGATGGTCGAATCCTGGGCCTGCCCGGCCTGGCCGCCGACCCAGTTGCCGTAGTTGGACAGCAGCTGGCCGGACAGGGTGATACCGAGCCCCGCCCAGCGCCGGGGCTCCAGCAGCGGCCCGCGCTGCACCACCAGGGTGCCCAGCGCATCCTTGTTGAACGCGGCGATCGCACCGGTGGGCCCGAAGATCGCGGCGACGTCGCTGGGCGCGGCATCCACGTCCGAGCCCAGGTTGAACGGGTACTGGCGACCGATGCCGGTGCTGAAGGGCTCGTACACCTGCGCCTTCCAGGTGCGGTTGATCTCCGCCTCGGTGGGCGCCACCAGCGCGGCGAAGGTCTGGGTGAGCGGGCGCAGCAGCAGCGGCCGCAGCGCCTCGCGCTGGTCGCCCTCGATGCCGGACATCACCTGCTCGTCCACCATCGCCAGGGCCGCGCTCAGCTCCGACCCCTCGTTGCTGAAGGTGTCCTGCATCAGCTTGCGCGTGCCGATGCCGGCCTCGCCCTGGTTCTTGATCGCGTTCAGGCGCGTGCGCAGCTTGGCCAGCTGGGCGAAGTAGGCGTCCTCCAGCGAGGGCTGGCCGTCACGCTTCGCGGTCAGGCGCACGAGTCCGTCGAAGGCCTTGCCGACCGGACCCACCGGCTGGCGCGCGTCGGCCTGTGGCGCGGCTCCCTGGCGCAGCACCACGCGCCGGAACCAGGCCACGAACCCCTTGGCCCGGGCCTGCACCTGGGCCTCGGCCGCGGGGTTGTCCCACACCGTCTGCTCGGTCAGCGCATCGAGCAGCTTGCGCAGCGGCGACTGCGCCGGATCGCCCAGGCGGTTCATGGTCGCCACCGCCGGGTCGAAGCCCTCGAAGGTCCCCACGCTCAGGCCCTTGACGAACTTCATCCATTCCTGGGCGTACTCCTGCTTGTACAGGCCGGTCAGTTCGCGGGCGACATGCTCGGGGCTGCCGGCCAGCGACAGGTCGGTCTGGTCGGTGGCGTCGAGTACCCAGTCGGTGGTGCTCAGCTGGGTGTTGGCCGCCTCCTTGATCGCGTCGTGCACGTAGTCCTGCCAGGCCTGGCGCGAGAACGCGCCGGCGATGGCGTAGCTGCCGGTGATGGCGCCGCGGTTGGATTCCTCGCCCAGCAGCGTGTTCACCGTGATCGTGGGGAAGCGCGCCGAGGCCCGCGCCTTGATCTGGGCGAACACGCGCTGCAGCGCGGGCTGGCCCTTCATCACCCCGGTCAGGACCTGGCGGCTGTCGTCGACCAGGGCGATCCGGGTCTGGACCTGCGGCCAGTCGGCATCGCCGGACTGGGCGACGTAGAAGCTCATCAGCTTCTCGGCGGAGCGGATCATGTCCTCGCGGCTCATCTGGCCGCGGTTGGCATCCAGCCAGCCGCGCCAGAACAGGGTCAGCTGCTGGCCCAGCTGCGCCTGCTCGACGTGGCTGCGATCGCCCAGCATCAGGTAGGTCTTGAGTGCGTTGTAGACGTCGTTGACGTTGTCCGGCGAGGCTTCCTGGTAGAGCACGTCGCTGTCCACCGGGGCCCCGGCCGCGGCCTTGCCGAGCCGGTCGCGCTCGCCGACGGCACGGCTCAGGAACGACTCCAGCCGCGCGGTGACCGGCTCGACCATGATCTGGCGCATGCCGTTGAAGTACTCGTCCAGCAGCTTGCGGCGGATCGCGTTGCCCTGGTACAGGCCCAGGCGCGTGGTGATGCCGCCGGCGCGGCCGTACTGGTCGATCTGCTGCAGGCGGTCCTGCAGCAGCAGCAGCGCGTCGATGCGCGACTTCAGGTCGACGCGTCCCTGTTGCAGCTGCACGGCCTGGTGCAGGTCGCGGGTGGCGTTCTCCACCAGCCGCGTGTTGGTGGTGTAGGACCAGGTCCACAGGCCCAGCGCCACGGCCAGCACCGCCACCGCGCCGAGGAACACGGCGTAGCGCAGGCGCGTCTGGTGCGGGCTGGAGTACTGCCGCACCAGTTGCTTGTCGGCGAAGACGACCTTGCGGAACAGGTTCTTGAGGAAATAGGCGTCGTGGCCCTCCGGCGAACGGTCGGCGCCGGACGGGGCGGCCTGCAGGGCGAACTGGCGGCCGACGCGCTCGGAGGCGTAGTGCACCGACTGGCCTTCCTGCAACGCGCTGGAGAAGTAGAAGCCGCGGAACACCGGCTTGAACTGGTAGGGGTTTTCCTCGAACAGGGTGGCGATGAAGGTGCGCAGCGCCGGCTTGATCGCGGCGAACTCCAGCGGCAGGGTGAGCAGGCCCGGCGGCACCTCGCGCCCGCGCAGCATGGCCATGTGCGCCAGGCCCATTTCCTTCAGGCCCTCGGACAGCTCGTCGAAGTGGCGGTCGAACGCCGCCACCGCGTCGGTCCTGGCCTCGGGGTCGAAGGGCAGGGTGGCGCCCCACACGCCTTCGCGCTCGCCCGGGTCCAGGTGCTGGAAGAACTCGGTGAAGCCGGCGATCAGGTCGGCCTTGGTGAACACCACGTAGATCGGGGCGAACACCTCCAGGCGTTCGGTGATCTCCTGCACGCGCTGGCGCAGGTTCTTGGCCAGCTCCATCGCGAACTCGGGCTTGCTGCCGGACAGCTCGGCGATGCTCGCGGCGATGACGATGCCGTTGATCGGCGCGCGCGGCCGGTGCTTCTTGAGCAGGCCGAGGAAGGTCAGCCACTCCAGCCGGTCCTCGACGTTGACCGAATAGCGGCCGGCGGTATCGAGCACGATGCCGGTGGTGGTGAAGTACCAGTCGCAGTTGCGCGTGCCGCCGATGCCCTGCACCACGCTGCCGCCGGCGTCCTCGAACGGGAACTGCAGGCCCGAGTGCAGGATCGCGCTGCTCTTGCCGGCCGCGGGGTTGCCGATGATCACGTACCACGGCAGTTCGTAGAGCGCATCGTTGCCCTTGAGCACGCCGATGCGCGAGGACTTGATCGACTTGACCGCCTCGAGCATGCGCGTGCGCAGCGCCTCGGTGTCGCCGCGCGTGGCCGGAGTGGCCGCAGCCACCGCGCGATCGGCCTGTTCCTGCACCATCGCATCCAGCCCGCGCGAGGCGCGGCGGACACGCCAGCGCCGCACCGCCCAGGCCGCCAGCGCCACCAGCAGCACCAGCGCCAGCGCCGCCGCGATCCAGAACGCCAGTTGGCGCAGGTCGCCCTGGCCGAGGTAGCCCAGTGCGAGCGATGCCACCAGCCCGACCGCCATCCACAGGCGGTAATCGCCGAGGTAGTACCTGAGATTGCTCAACATCAGTCCGGATTCCGTTTGAACGGGGCCTGTTCGGCGGAGGCCGCCGCGGGGTCGGCCGGGGGAAGGGATGCAGGCGCCACCACGGCGGCGATGCGGCGGCGGGGGGCGTCCACCGACAGCACCAGCGCCGGCGTCCCGTGCGCGGCGACGCGGGCCTGCGCCGCGGCCAGCTGCGCCAGCGGCAGCACGGCGCCGAGGTCGGCGGCCAGGGCGGCCAGCGCGCAGCCGTCGCGATAGGTATCCAGGTCCGGGCAGGCGGCCAGCAGCGCCGAGGCCGCCTCGACCGCCGGCTCCGGGGCCTGGCCGGCATCGCTGACCGCCCACGACACCGTGGAGGCCTCCACCCCGGCGCGGGCCAGGGCCTGCCGCAGGAGCTCGCCGGTGGCGGCGGCGCGCAGGCGCGCGGACCCGGCATCGGGCAATTCCTGGCTTGCCGGGCGATGCAGGTACACCACCGCGCCGTCGCCCGCGGTATCGGTGCCGGCATCGACCAGCAGCAGGCCTGCCGCGCCTTCGCCGGGAAGCACGCCCGCACCGGTGGCGGCCTGGAACAGGCGCCCGCGCGCCTGCAGGTGCGCCACCGCCATCTCGCCGACCTGCGAGGCGGCGGCCAGCACCAGCGCGCCCGCCGGGGCGGCGTCGGGCCGGTCGAGCACGCGTGCGAGCGCCTGCCAGCCGGCGGCCGCGTCGGCCACCGGTACCGTCCGGACGTCGGCCCCGGCAGGCAGGCCGCATTCCTGCGCCCAGGCCTGCAGCAGGCATTCGCCGGCACGCCTTTCCAGCTCGTCCCAGTCGGCCGGCACCAGCCACCACACCGGCAACGGCGGACAGGCCCGGGTCGCGGCCGGGCGGCGCAATCCGGCCACGACCGCGGCCTCGGGCTCTTCCCGGACGGGGGCATCGCAGGAGGTGGCGGCCTGGCAGAGCAGGGCCTCGGCCACGGGCTGGAGCAGGACCAGGGCGCGGAGCGGCTCCGCGCGCAACCCGCCCGCGCCATGGGCCTGGAGCACGGCTTCCACTTCGCCGGTGTCGAGGCCCGGCACGTGGGCCGCGAACACCGGCAAGCCGTCGCGATCGCGCAAGCGCGGATGCAGGCCCGGGCGCGGCAGGTCGGCATGGTGCAGGGCGATCTGCGCCGGATCGTCGGCACAGGCCAGCCAGAGCGCGCCGCCGGCGAGCACGGCGTGGCCGCCGGGCACGGCATCCGCCGGGACCGATTCGGCGGCCGGTGCCCCTGTCGCGGGAGCCGGCGAAGCGGCGGCCGGTGCCCGCGACAGGCGCGTGCGGCTCGCATCGGCCAGGCGCCAGCCCAGCGCGCGCAGCCCCCAGCCGCCGGCGAGCAGGCCGGCCGGGACCACGCCCAGCCACACCAGCAGGTCCATCCCGGTCGGCGCGGCACCGCTGCCGCGCCAGTAGTGGATGGCACTGCCCCACGACAGCGCCAGCACGCCCGCCGTCACCAGCCCCGTTTTCAGCCACGACCCTGCCACGCCTGCTCCTTAGCGTTGCCGGTACGCCCCCTGCGTTCCGGACCCTTCCCTGTGTGCCTATCCGATCCCGGTGCTGGACTGCCCGGCGACCAACGTCGCGCCGCACGCGGTCTTGTCGCCGTGGCGCGCCACCGGCTTGCCGTCGATCACCACGCTGGCGTCGCCGGAGACGATCTCGGTGCTGCCGTGCCGGCTGCAGCTGACCTTGTCGCCGATGCGGGCGACGGGCTTGCCGGCGATATCGGTCTGGGGCGAGCCGCTGACCACGCTGCCGCCGTGGTCGATGCGATCGCCGACGACGATGAAAGGTCGCGACATCGTTGCTCCTTGTCGGTGATGGAGGCGGCGCTGCCGCCTCCACGGGTTCCCTGTTCCTTTCACGATAGCAGGACTTGGCCCGGCGATGGCAGTCAGCCCGAGGCGCCTGCCCGGCGGGCGGCGCGGGCGCTGCGGCAGCGCCCGGCGTGCTCGACGTGCACGTAATCCTTCAGGCTGCGCCAGCTGCCGCCCCAGTCCAGGCCCGCCTGCTGCGCCAGTTCGCCGTAGAGGAAATAGGCCCGCCGCGTCCACGGATCGGCCATGTCCCATTGCAGCTTGCCATCGCGCAGCGGCGCGCTGTCCACCGCCAGCCCGTACTGGTGGCAGCTCTGCCAGGCGCCGGCGCGGGTGGCCTGGCCGCCGCCCATCAGCTCGGCCTGCCGCTCCGGGCTGCGATAGCCTTCCACCAGCACCATCTCGTAGCCGTACTGGCGCCGCATGACCTCGTAGATGGCCAGCACGCGCTGGCGGACTTCGTCGTCGATGCTGTCCCAGCGCCGGTCGGCATCGACCACTTCCGGATGCAGGCGGCGCACGTCCTCGCCGGTGAACACCGCCGGCGGAGGCGGTGCCGGCGGCACCAGCCGTTCCCCGCGCAGGAGCTGGGCGATCATGGACGTGGATTCGGCCATGTCCTCGTCGCGGAAATCCGCCAGGGCGACATGGCGGCGCGCGAGCAGGATCGCCAGCGGCGGCAGCACGAGCAGGACCAGCGCGACCGCCAGCACCCCGCGGTGGCGGCGCAGGAAACCGCCGGTGTCCGACACCGCGGCGCGGGCATGGCGGTCCAGGTGCCCGCCGCGGCGCGCCACGCCGCGCCCGGTCCCGGCCACGGCCCCGGCCAGCGCGCGCCAGCGCCGCCCCAGCCATGCGGCCCCGGCCGAGGCGAGCCCGGGGAACAGCAGCAGGGCACAGCTCAGCGCGAACACCGACAGGAACAGCAGCACAGCCAGGATCAGCACGGCACCCCTCCGCAGCCGGCGCGGGTTGACGCGGCGGACCGGGGGTCCACTAGAATCGGGCGGGGATCAGCAGTTCCGGCAACGGCCGGACCATGGCAGGAGGCCACGCATGAACACTCCGGGCAAGACCCGTCCCAGCCTGCTGTCGGGCCAGGGCGCCGCGGCCGGCAACGGCCGCATCCTGGCCGACATCGACGGGCGCGCCGTACGCCTGCCGCCGCCCGCGGGGCGGAAGGGCGCACGCAAATGGCTGGTCCCTGCGGTGCTGCTCGCTTCATTGCTGTTGGTCGTGCTGGCCATCATGGCCACGATGTCCCGGGACGACGGCACCGCCGCCATCGCCGATGGCTTCAAGCCGCTGCCGGCCGAGTCGGACAAGGTCGCCGACCGCGGCGCGGCCATGATAGTGGATGAGCCGCAGGCGCGGACCGCCGCCGCCCTGCCCGATACCGCCATGCCACGTCCCGTGGCCGGCGCCGCCGGCGTGGCCGCGACGGTGGAACCGGTACGCCCGGCAACCGCCACGCCCCGCCAGGTACCGCCCGGGCGTGCCGCGGCGCCGCGCCCGGCCGGCACGCCGGACCGCGCCAGGCCGGCGGAACAGGGGGCACTGCTGAGCAGCCTGCTGGGCATCATCAAGCAGGACGAGCAGGCCCGGCAGAAGCGCCCCGAATCGATGGACGCGCTGGTGGCCGACATCCAGGCGCGCGAATCGCGCGAACGCGCCGAGCGCGACGCCATGTTCGATGCGATGGACAAGCGTTCCAGCGGCGATTCCGCGGTGCAGGCCAAGCTGGCCCGGTGCCCGGCGGCCAACACGCTCAAGGGCGTGGACTGCCGGCGCAGGATCTGCACGGCGGTGGCCGGGCGCGATCCGGCCTGTCCCAAGTCCTGAGGCGCCTCAGCGCGGCGGCGCGAGCAGCTCGCGCGCGGACAGGTAGCCGTCGCCGTTGGCGTCCTGGCGGTGGAAGCGTTCGATCAGGCGCGCGCGGTATTGCTCGCGGGTGACCGCCGGGCCGGCACCGCCGGGCAGCTCCGCGCCGGTGAGCATGCCGTCGCCGTCGCGGTCGCGCGCATCGAAGCCGTAGCTCATCCAGGCGAGGTACTCGTCCAGGTCGATGCGGCCGTCGCCGTTGCGGTCCATGCGCCGCAGGTAGTCGCCGGTGTCCTGCACCGCCTGCGCGCAGGTGGCGCAGGACGCCCCCCACAGGACGAGCGCGGCCAGCCACGGTGCCGCCGTGCGCGGCCTTGCCTGGCGGCGCTGCATCAGTGGCTCAGGGCGTAGCCCTTCAGGCGCGTCGCATAGGCCTGCAGCGCGGCGATGCCGCTGGCCTCGGCCTCCTGGCACCACTGCTGCAGCTGGCGCAGGCGCTCGGCGGCGTCGTGGCTGCGGGCCTCCAGCAGCGCGGCCAGGCGACGGCGGTACTCGACCAGCGCGGCCATGCGCGGACGCTGCTCGACCCAGGCCTGCAGCTGCGCGCGCGCATCCGGCTTGAGCCAGCGGCCGTCGTCCACCAGGCCCTTGCGCAGGCGCCGCGGCAGCAGCTTGCGCATGCGCGCGCCGGCGGCGGCGGCCTCCTCGCGCAGCGCCGGCACGAACACGTTGCGCTGGTAGTCGGTCATCGCCTGGAAACGGTGCGAGAGCAGGGCCTTGACGGTGTCGGTGTCGGGCACGGCGATGTTGGGGCGGATGTCGAGCTTGGGCGCCACGCGCAGCACCTTGGCCAGGCGCAGCTTCTCCAGGACGCGGATCGCGCTCCAGCCGATGTCGAACTCCCAGCGCCGCATCGAGAAGCGCGCCGAGCTGGGGAAGGCATGGTGGTTGTTGTGCAGCTCCTCGCCGCCGATCCAGAACGCCCACGGCGTCAGGTTGGTGGAAGTGTCGGCGGACTCGAAGTTGCGGTAGCCCCACCAGTGGCCCAGGCCGTTGACCACGCCGGCGGCCCAGAACGGGATCCATGCCATCTGGATGGCCCACAGCGCCACGCCGGGCAGGCCGAACAGGAGCAGGTTGACGAAGAACAGGGCGACCGGGCCGAGGTTGGCGTGCGGGGTGTACAGGTGCCGCTCGATCCAGTCCTCGGGCGTGCCGCGGCCGTAGTAGGCCATGTCCTCGCGCTGCGCGCGCGCCTGCCGGTACAGCTCCACGCCGCGCCAGAACACGGTCTTGATGCCCTTGACCTGCGGGCTGTGCGGGTCTTCGGCGGTCTCGACCTTGGCGTGGTGCTTGCGGTGGATGGCCACCCACTCGCGGGTGATCATCGAGGTGGTCAGCCACACCCAGAAGCGGAAGAAGTGCGCCAGCACCGGGTGGAAATCCACGCCGCGGTGGGTCTGGCTGCGGTGCAGGTACAGCGTCACCGCGAAGATGGTGATCTGGGTGAACACCAGCAGCACCGCGGCCCACTCCCACCAGCCGATGCCGGTCAGGCCATGGGCGAGGAAGTCGGTGAAGGCATCGGGCAGGGACACGGCGGGATTCTCGCGAGGCGGAGCAGACATCATGCAGGCCCCCGGTGCAAACTTCACCCGCCGCCGGCGTATGGTGGCCGGCGCCATTCATGTCCCCACCCGGTTCCCATGTCCCAGCCCGCCCCGATTCCCGCCGCCGCAGCCGACGCCGCCCCGCTGATCGAGCTCGACCAGGCCACCGTGGTGCGCGGCCAGACGCGCGTGCTGCACGGCCTGGACCTGCGCATCCCGCTCGGCCAGCACACCGCCATCCTCGGCCCGAACGGCTGCGGCAAGTCCAGCTTCATCAAGCTGATCACCCGCGAGCTCTACCCGCTGGCGCGCGAGGGCGCCACCCCGGTGCGGGTGATGGGGCAGAGCCGCTGGCAGGTGGACCGGCTGCGCTCGCAGCTGGGCATCGTCACCGGCGACCTGAGCGCCAACCTCGCCGGCATGGAGAGGCTGGACGTGGAAAGCGCGGTGATCTCCGGCTTTTTCGCCAGCTACGTGATCCCGCCGCACCGCGAGGTCACCGCCGCCATGCGCGAGCGCGCCGCCCAGGCCCTGGCGCTGGCCGGCGCCGGCCACCTGGCCGGGCGCGACTACGCCGCGCTGTCGGCCGGCGAGACCCGCCGGGTGCTGATCGCCCGCGCCCTGGTCAACCGGCCGCAGGCGCTGCTGCTGGACGAGCCGTCCACCGGCCTGGACATCGTCTCGCGCCAGCGCCTGCTGGAGACCATGCGCCGGCTCGCCGCCGAGGGCATCACCCTGGTGCTGGTGACCCACCACATCGAGGAGATCGTGCCGGAGATCGGCCGGGTGATCCTGATGCGCGAGGGCCGCATCTTCGCCGACGGCGCGCGCGAGGCCATGCTCACCGACGCCGCGCTGTCGGAGGTGTTCGGCGGTCCGGTGCACGTGCGCCGCAACGGCGCCGGCTACGAATGGAGCATGGGCGACGGGGCAGCGTGAACCCGGGCAAGCTTCTACACTTGCCCTCCATCGCCACGCCCTCCCGCAGATCCGTTTCCATGCCCTTGCCGTTTTTCCCGCGCCCGGCGGCGCTGCTGGCCATCGTGCTGGCGTCGTGCTCCTGTTCGTCCCTGCCGCGGCCGCCGGTGCCGGAACCGCCGGGCTATCGCGTGGCCGGCTACCTGGCCCCGGCGCAGGCCCCGGACAGCCTGGCCCTGGTGCCGCCGCCGCCCGCTCCGGGCTCGGCCGGGCTGGCGCTGGACGAGGCCGTGTCCCGGCAGGCGCAGGCGCTGCACGGCACGCCGCGCTGGCAACAGGCCGGGCGCGATGCCGACCTGGCCTTCCCCGCCGGCGCGCAGCAGTTCGCCTGCCCGCTGGGCATCGCCGTCGACCCGGACCGCACCCCGCACCTGTACCGGCTGCTGTCGCAGCTGCGCGCCGACGGCAGCGCCGCGGTGCGTGCGGCCAAGAAGCACTACGACCGCCCGCGCCCGTTCGCGGTCAACCACCTGGGTACCTGCACCCCCGGCGAGGAAACCGATGCCGGCGGCTCCTATCCCTCCGGGCACACCGCCGTGGGCTGGAGCTGGGCGCTGGTGCTGGCCGAGCTGGACCCGGCGCACGCCACCGCCATCCTGCAGCGCGGGCGCAGCATCGGCGACGGCCGCCTGGTGTGCAACGTGCACTGGAACAGCGACGTGGTCGCCGGCCGCACGCTGGCCGCGGCGCTGGTCGCGCGCCTGCACGACGATCCCGGATTCCGCCGCGACATGGCCGCCGCACGGCGCGAGATCGCGCGCGCGCGCCGCACCGGCCCGGCACCGCAACAGGACTGCGCGGCCGAGGCGGCCGCGCTGGACGCGCGCCCGGACGAGGCCCAGTAGGCCGGCGAACGGCTCAGCGCGCGTGGCGGCAGGCGTCCACCAGCAGCTGGTGGACGCGGGTGTCGCGGCCCAGTTCGGGATGGAAGGCACAGCCGAGCAGGTGGCCCTGGCGCACCAGCACCGGGTCGCCGTCGCGCGTGGCCAGCACCTCCACCGCCGGGCCGCAGCGCACGATCCGCGGCGCGCGGATGAACACCATCTCCAGCGGCGGACCCGGCAGCCGCGACGGCGCCTGGCAGATCGTGGACTCGCGCTGGCGGCCGTAGGCATTGCGCTGCACGGTCACGTCCAGCACGCCCAGGCTCGGCTGCGGCGGCAGCACCTGGCGCGCCAGCAGGATCAGGCCGGCGCAGGTGCCCAGGCACGGCCGCGTGCGGGCGAAGCCGGCCAGCGCCGGCAGGAAGCCGTCGCGGTCCAGGAAGTGCAGCAGCGTGGTCGATTCGCCGCCCGGCAGCACCAGCGCGTCGATGCCTTCCAGTTCGTGCGCCAGGCGCACCGGGCAGGTCGCCACGCCCATGCCCTCGAGCATGCGCCGGTGCGCGTCGTAGGCGCCCTGGATGGCCAGCACGCCGATGCGCGGCGTGCCCGCGCCGGGGGTGCCGGAGGCCGCCATCTCAGTCGCCCCGCGCCTGCAGCAGGGACTGCGCATCCAGCGCGGCCACCGCCAGCCCGCGCATCGCGCCGGTGCAGTCGGCGCTGCACTCGGCCACGATCGCCGGGTCGTCGTAGTGGGTGCAGGCGCGCACGATCGCGCGGGCGCGGCGCTCGGCCTCCTCCGGCGCGGCCAGCTGGCGGCCGCTGTCCATGAAGATGCCCGAGCCGACGAACACCGCCTGCGCGCCGAGCTGGCGCAGCAGGGCGGCGTCGGCCGGGGTGGCGATGCCGCCGGCGGAGAAGTTGGGCACCGGCAGCGCGCCGCTGCGCGCCACCTCGCGCACCAGCGCCAGCGGCACGCGGTGGTCGCGCGCGGCCACGTACAGCTCGTCCTCGCGCATGGCGGCCAGGGCGCGGATGTCGGCCATGATCTGGCGCATGTGCTTGACCGCGTGGACCACGTCGCCGGTGCCGGCCTCGCCCTTGGTGCGGATCATCGCCGCGCCTTCGGCGATGCGGCGCAGGGCCTCGCCCAGGTTGCGCGCCCCGCACACGAACGGCACGGCGAAGGCGTGCTTGTCGATGTGGTTGACCTCGTCGGCCGGGGTCAGCACCTCGCTCTCGTCGACGAAGTCCACGCCCAGGTGCTGCAGCACCTGGGCCTCGACGAAGTGGCCGATGCGCGCCTTGGCCATCACCGGGATGGACACGGTGTCCATGATCGAGGCGATCAGCTTCGGGTTGGCCATGCGCGCGACCCCGCCCTCGGCACGGATCTGCGCCGGTACGCGCTCCAGCGCCATCACCGCGCAGGCGCCGGCGGTCTCGGCGATGCGCGCCTGCTCGACCGTGCACACGTCCATGATCACCCCGCCCTTGAGCATCTCGGCCAGGCCGACCTTCAGGCGCATGGCATCGGACAGGACGGGGCGCTCAGGGGCGGCATCGGCGGCAAAGGCGGCAGGGGACATGGGACGGCTCCGGGTTCGGCGATGGCCGCGACGATAGGCGCCGGGCCGGGCCGCGGACAGGTACACTTCCAGTACGGTTCGACCAAACCGTACTGGTCGCTTTCCAGTACGGATCCCGCCCGGAACTTCGCCGCATGTCCCTTCCGCCCCGCACCGGCACCGCCCCCACCCGCGTCGAGCAGGTGATGGACGCGCTGCGCCGGCGCATCGAGCAGCGCAGCCTGGGCACCGGCGCGCGGCTGCCGTCGATCCGCGGCCAGGCCGAGGCGCTGGGCGTGTCGCGCTCGACCGTGGTGGAGGCCTATGCCCGCCTGGTGGCCGAGGGCGTGATCGAATCGCGCCCCGGCTCGGGCTTCTACGTCGGCGCGGCGCGGCCGCCGCTGGCGCTGGGCGAGACCGCGCCCGGCCTGCCGCCGGACAGCGACCCGGTCTGGGTCACCCGGCAGTCGCTGCTGGCCGATGCGGCCAGCCTCAAGCCCGGCGCCGGCTGGCTGCCCGAGACCTGGATGCCCGAGGCCGACATCCGCCGCGCCCTGCGCACGCTCTCGCGGCGGCCGCTGGCACCGCTGACCGGCTACGGCACCCCGCAGGGCTCGCCGCCGCTGCGCCGGCTGCTGTCCAACCGGCTCGACGCGCGCGGCGTGCATGCCCCGCCGCAGCAGCTGATGCTCACCGAATCGAGCACCCAGGCGGTGGACCTGCTGTGCCGCTTCCTGCTGCAGCCCGGCGACACCGTGCTGGTGGACGACCCGTGCTACTTCAGCTTCCAGGCCATGCTGCGCGCCCACCGCGCCGGCGTGGTCGGGGTGCCGTGGACGCCGCACGGGCCGGACCTGGCCGCGCTCGAGGCGCGCCTGGCCGAGCACCGCCCGCGCCTGTACGTGACCAACAGCGCCCTGCACAACCCGACCGGCGCCAGCCTCGGCCTGGAGGTGGCGCACAAGGTGCTGGTGCTGGCCGAGCGCTACGGGCTGACCATCGTCGAGGACGACGTCTTCGCCGATTTCGAGCACCACCCCGCGCCGCGCCTGGCCGCGCTGGACGGCCTGCAGCGGGTGGTCTACGTCGGCAGCTTCTCCAAGACCCTGTCGGCCTCGGTGCGGGTGGGCCACATCGCCGCGCGCGCCGACTGGATCGCCCCGCTGGTGGACCTGAAGCTGGCCACCGCCTTCGAGCCCGGCCACTTCTCGGCCGAACTGCTGCACGTGCTGCTCGCCGGCGGCACCTACCAGCGCCACATGGCGGCGCTGCGCGCGCGGCTGGCCGAGGCCATGGGCGCCACGCTGGAACGGCTGCAGCGGCTGGGCTTGCAGCCCTGGCTGCGGCCGCAGGCCGGCATGTTCGTGTGGTGCGCGCTGCCCGGCGGGCTGGACGCGGCGGCCCTGGCCCAGCACGCATTGCAGGCCCACCGCATGGTGCTGGCCCCGGGCAACGCGTTCTCGCCCTCGCAGGGCGCCGCCGGCTACATGCGCTTCAACGTCGCCCAGTGCCTGGACCCGGCGATCTGGCCGGCGCTGCAGGACAGCCTGGCGGCGCTGGCACGGCGCTGATCGCCGCTCCGCGTGGCGACGGACCCGTCGCGCCACGGCCACCCGGGCCGGAGTACCTGGACGGGCAGGGCGACCTGGCCGGCGCGTCCGGCCACCGTGCCCATGACCTTGCACACGGGCGCCGGCGGCGGCGGATCGTAGACTGCGCCCATCCCCGACACAGGAGCGCTTCCCATGGCCCAGTGGTATTTCCACATCCCCGGCCTGCCCGACCGCACCGGCCCGCTCGACGACGCCGAGGCGCGCGAGTACGCGCGGCTCAATCCCGGCGCGCTGGGCTGGCGCGAGGGCCTGGACGGCTGGCAGGCGGTGGCCGCGCTGCCCGAGCTGGGCGGCGGCGGTGCGGCACCGCCGCCGCTGCCGGCCGCCGCGGGCGGCCGCGCCGACGAGATCGACTACCGCATCGTCGGCCACGACATGCAGTTCGTCGAAGTGGAACTGGACCCCGGCGAGAGCGCGGTCGCCGAGGCCGGCGCGCTGATGTACAAGGACGCCAGCGTGCAGATGGAGACGATCTTCGGCGACGGTTCGCGCAGCGGCGGCAGCGGCCTGGTGGACAAGCTGCTCGGCGCCGGCAAGCGCCTGGTCACCGGCGAAAGCCTGTTCACCACGGTCTACACCCACGCTGGCAGCGGCAAGGCCAAGGTGGCGTTCGCCGCGCCGTACCCGGGCACGGTGCTGGCGCTGAAGCTGTCCGAATACGGCGGCCGGCTGATCTGCCAGAAGGACAGCTTCCTGGCCGGCGCGCGCGGCGTGGCGCTGGGCATCGCGTTCCAGCGCAAGATCCTCACCGGCCTGTTCGGCGGCGAGGGCTTCATCATGCAGAAGCTCGAGGGCGACGGCTGGGTGTTCGTCCACGCCGGCGGCACGCTGGTGCAGCGCGAACTGGCGCCCGGCGAACGCCTGGACGTGGATACCGGCTGCGTGGTGGCCTACACCGCGACGGTGGACTTCGACGTGCGCCGCGTGGCCGGGCTGAAGAGCATGCTCTTCGGCGGCGAGGGCGTGTTCCTGGCGACCCTGACCGGGCCGGGCCACGTGTGGCTGCAGTCGCTGCCGTTCTCGCGCCTGGCCGGGCGCATGTTCGCCGCCGCGCCGCAGGGCGGCGGCCAGAGCCGCGGCGAAGGCTCGGTGCTGGGCGGGCTGGGGCGCATCCTGGACGGCGACAACAACTTCTGAGCGCGGCGTGGCCGCGGCGGCATCGGGTACAGTCGAAGGACCGCCGCCTTCGCCCACGCCATGAAGCTCACCCAATTGCGCACCCTGCTGGCCGTGCAGGAGACCGGCAGCCTGCAGGAAGCCTCGCGCGTGCTGCACACCAGCCAGTCGGCGCTGAGCCGCGCCATCAAGGAGCTGGAACTGGAGCTGGGCGTGCCGCTGCTGGAGCGCAGCAACCGCGGCGCCACGGCCACCGCCTACGGCGAGCGGCTGCTGCAGTACGCCCGCCACGCGCTCGGCGACCTGGAGCGCGGGCGCCAGGAGATCGAGGCGATGAAGGGCCGCGCCGGCCAGCAGGTGACCATCGGTGTCACCAGCGCGGTGACCTTCATGACCCCGGTGCAGGAAGCGCTGGCCGAGTTCGTCGCCGAGATGCCGCGCATCCGCCTGCACGTGCTGGAGATGCGGCCGCGGCAGATGCTGCCGATGCTGCGCGGCGGCGGCATGGATTTCGCCCTGATCTCGCAGATCCCGCAGCACGCCCAGACCCTGGAATGGCTGCCGATCTGCCGCATCCCGATGCGGGTGGTCACCCGCAACGACAATCCGGCGCGCCATGCGCGCTCGCTGCGCGAGCTGATGGACGAGGCCTGGCTGACCCAGGACCAGGCCGACAACGAGCAGTCCACCTTCCACCAGCTGTTCCGCCAGAACGGCCTGGACATCCCGCAGCAGGTGATCGAGTGCCCGGCGGTGGGGCTGATGGGCTACCTGCTCTACCAGACCCGGGTGCTGTCGCTGGTGAGCCGCTGGTCGCTGGACAACCCGGTGGATCCGGATTTCCCGCGCCTGGTGTCCGGGGTGGACGTGATCGAGCCCACCCCGGACAGCTTCATCTCGCTGGTGTGCGTGGACCACGACCTGATGCCGCGGCCGGCCGTGGCCCTGTTCGCGCGCATGCGCGAGAAGCTCAGGGCCCGGTTCCCGGACTTCGGCTGAGCCGGCGCGCTACTGCGCCAGCGGCCGGCACACCGGCGCGATCTTCTCGCCGGCCAGCAGCTTGCGCACGAACGGCAGCGAATCCTGCAGCGAGCCGTTGACGGTGCCGTTGTGGTCGTGGTCCCTGTACAGGTGCGCCTGCACCACGCTGCCGGCGGCGCAGGCGTCCTCGGCGAGCATCAGCTGGCTGGCGGTGGACACGTCCACGTCCTTGGCGCCGATGCCCATGAACAGCGGCTGCTCCAGCTTCAGGGTGGGGTACATCAGCGCCTGCACGTGCGGCATCACCAGCTTCATCAGGTCGGACTTGTAGGCGTTGGCGTCGCTGATCCCGGCGTAGCTCACGTCCGCCTCCAGCTGGAAGATGCAGCTGCTGCGCGCCTCCTCCACCAGCGGCAGCGCGCGCTCGCTGAAGACCTGCGCCAGGTCCGGGTGCGGCACGGTCTGCTGCTGCATGTTCAGGGCCAGCAGCGCCAGGTAGGCGAACTGCGGGCGCACCTCCCGGGGATCGTGCTTCTCGGCCGCGGCCATCGCCTTGGGCGCCAGGTACGGGGTGCCGGTGGCGACCGTGCCCAGGATCTGCAGGTCCGGTGCGTACTGCGGCGCGAACGCGGCGGTGGCGAACGCCGCGCCGCCGCCCTGCGACTGGCCGATGATGATCGTCTTCTTCGACAGCTCCGGGTGCGCGGCCTGCACCGCGCGCACGCTGTCGAGCACGCTGTAAGCCTCCGGGCGGGTGTACAGGTACGGGTGCGGCCCCGGCGTGCCCAGGCCCTGGTAGTCGGTGGCGACGATGGCGAAGCCTTCCTTCAGCCACGTCTCCAGGTAGCGCGCGTCGCGGTAGTAGCGCGCGTTCCACGACGGCGCGCAGATGTCGGCCATGCCGATCGTGCCGTGCGCCCAGGCCAGCACCGGCCAGCCGCCCGGCGGCGGGGTGCCGGCCGGCACGAACAGGGCGCCGGACACCGCCACCGCGCCCTGGCCGCTGATGCCGTCGGTGGAGCTGTAGAGGATGCGGTACTGGGCCGCGGTGCCGGCCAGGCCCAGCGTCGGCGGCAGCGGTTCCTGGCGCAGCATCCGGCCCGGCGCCGGCAATGCGCCCTGCCAGCGGTAGAACGGCGAGACCCGGCCGTCGCTGCCGTCCACGCCGGTACCGTCGCCGGGGGCGGGCTGGGCGAAGGCCACCGAGAGCAGCGCCGGCAGCAGGCACAGGCCCGCCAGCGCGGCCCAGCGGCGCAGCCGCGACGGGGATGGGAAGAAGCTGTGCGGTTGCATCGATAACCTCCTGGGCAGGGACGGGCTCAGCCGGCCACGTCGCGGATGAGCTGGTGGGCGAAGCGCACGCACGTCAGGTAGTCCTCGACGGGGATGCCCTCGTTGAGGCCGTGGAAACGCGCGGCCGCTTCCGGCGTGAAGCGGTACGGGATGAAGCGGTACTGGGCGTCGGAGACCGGCGCGTAGTGCGACGAGTCGGTGGTGGCCACGACCTGGAACGGCACCACCCGGACCTCGGCGCCGAGGACCTTGCGGATGCTGGCGGACAGGGTGCGGAAGCCGGCGCCGTCCACCGGCGAGACCGGGCTGGCCTCGCGGCGCTGGTCGCCGAAGGCGATCTCCACCCGCGGGTCGTCCACCGCGCGCCGCACGTGGCGCTCCAGGTCGGCCAGGCTGTCGCCCGGCAGCAGGCGGAAGTTGACCGTGGCGGCGGCCCGGGTCGGCAGCACGTTGTCCTTGACCCCGGCGTTGAACATGGTCTCGGCGGTGGTGGTGCGCACCAGCGCGTTGCCGGCCGGCGTGCGCGCCAGCGTGCGCAGCAGCAGCGGGCCGAACAGCCAGCGGTTGCGCACCACCAGGCGCTGGCCGAACGCCATCTGCGGCGCCACCGCGTCGAGCATCGCCGCCACCGCCGGGGTCAGGCGCGGCGGCATCTGCCGCTCGGCCAGGCGCACCATGGCTCGACTCAGCACGGTGATCGACGATTCCGGCGCCGGCTGCGAGGAATGCCCGCCCGGCAGGGCCACCGCCAGGTGCGCGCTGGCGTAGCCCTTCTCCGAGATGCCGACCAGCGCCAGCGTGCCCGGCACCCCGGGCAGGGCGTCGCGGGCCACCGCCCCGCCCTCGTCGAGCACGAACTCGGCGTGCACGCCGCGCGCGTGCAGCAGCGCGACGATGGCGTCGGCACCCTCGCCGCCGCGCTCCTCGTCGTCGCCGTAGGCGAGCATGAGCGTGCGCCGCGGCACGAAGCCCTGCTCCAGCAGCAGCTCCACCGCCTGCATCTGCGATACCAGGCTGGCGCGGTCGTCCAGCGCCCCGCGTCCCCACACCATGCCGTCGGCGACCTCGCCGGAGAACGGATCGCGATGCCACTGGGCGCGGCTGTCGGCCTCCACCGGCACGGTGTCCTGGTGCGCCATCAGGATCACCGGCTTGAGCGTGGGGTCGCGCCCGGCCCAGGTGTACAGCAGGCTGCCGTGGCCGACGACCTCCTTCCTCAAGTGCTGGTGCAGCCGCGGGAACTGCTGCGCCAGGTAGGCCTGGAACGCGTCCAGCGCGGCCTTCGGCGGCGGCGCGGCGGCAGTGGACACCGCCGGCAGGCGCAGGGCGCCGGCGAAGCGCTGCACCGCCAGCGCGGTGTCGAACGCCGGCACGTCGGCGCGCCCGGCATCCGCGGCGGCCGCCACCGGCGTGGCCGGCCACAGCGTGCGCGCCACCAGTACCGCCACCAGCACCACCAGCGCCGTCGCCAGTCCGTACAGCGCGCGCCGGATCACGATCCCGCCTCCGGCTGCATCACGTCCATCACCGCCAGCGCCATCGCCTCCACGCCGGTGCGGATGCTCGGCTGCGGGTCCGGGGCGAAATCGGGCGAGTGGTTCACCGGGATGCGCTCGCCGGCGGCCTTCATCCGCGCCAGCCGGCCGGCCTCGAGGCCGCCGATGGCGAAGTACAGCGACGGCACCCCGGCGGCGATGAACTCCGAGTAGTCCTCGCTGGCCGATCCCGGCGCCGGGATCGGCACCGCGTTGGCGCCGAAGGCGGCGGCGAACACCTTGCCGGTGCGCTCGGCCAGGGCGGCGTCGTTGACCACCGCGCGGGCGCGCTCCACGTCCAGGTCGATGTCGGGGGCCGGCGCCCCGGCCATGGCCGCGCTCGCCTCGGCGGTGCGGCGGATGCCGGCGAGCAGGCGCTCGCGCACCTCGTCGTCGTAGCTGCGCACGGTGCCGCGCAGGTGGGCGCTGTCGGGGATGATGTTGCCGGCGTTGCCGGCGTTGAACGCGCCGACGGTGATGACCCCGAACCGGGCCGGGTCGATCTCGCGGCTGACCACGCTCTGCACGTCGACCACGAAGCGCGCGGCGATCAGCACCGGGTCGATCGTCGCCGCCGGCATCGAGCCGTGGCCACCCTTGCCGTGGAACACCAGGTCGATGGTGTCCGAGTTGGAGGTCAGCACCCCGGGCTTGTAGTAGACCTGCCCGGCCACGCCCGGGCCCACGTGCAGGGCGAAGCCGTAGTCGGGCTTGCCGAAGCGCTGGAAGAAGCCGTCCTCGAGCATCGCCCGCGCGCCGCTGATCTCCTCCTCGGCCGGCTGCGCGACGAACACCAGGGTGCCGTGCCAGCGGTCCTTGAGCCGCACCAGCGCGGTCGCGGTGCCGACCCAGGCGGCCATGTGGATGTCGTGGCCGCAGGCGTGGTCGACGTAGGTCTCCTTGCCCAGCCAGGTGGCCCGGGCCCGGCTGGCGTAGGGCAGGCCGGTCTTCTCCTCCATCGGCAGGGCGTCCAGCTCGGTGCGCACCAGCACGGTCGGCCCGGGCCCGTTGCGGTACACCGCCACCACGCCGGTGCGCCCCACCTTCTCGGTCACGGCGAAGCCCAGCGCGCGCATCCGCGCGGCCAGCAGCGCGGCGGTGCGGGTCTCCTGGAAGCCGAGCTCGGGATGCTGGTGGATGTCCCGGTAGAGCGCCTCCAGGCGCGGATAGTCCTGGTCCAGCACCTGGTCGATGCCGGCCTTGGCGGCCGGCACGTCCATGGCGCGGGCGCCGGCACTGGCCAGCGCGCAGGCCAGGGCGGTGCACAGCAGGGCGGTGTCGAGGCGGGTCATCAGGGTGCGCGCTCCGGGCCGGTCAGAAGTTGTAGTGCAGGTCCACGCCGACGGTACGCGGCGGGTTGGTGTAGGCCAGGCCCTGCGGGTAGTAGTAGGCGTTGTAGCCGGCGTTGGTGATGGCCAGCTTGTTGAACAGGTTGTTCGCGTAGAGGTAGGCGGACCACTTGCCCGACACGCTCTCCACGCCGATGCGGGCGTTGACCAGGGTGTAGTCGCCCATCGCGCGCCGGGTCGGGTCGGTGGGACGCATGGCCGAGTAGGACTTGCCCACGTAGTTGGTGTCCAGCCGCACCATGCCGTCGTAGTCGCCGCTGAGCGACCAGCGGTAGCTGCCCGACAGGTTGCCGGTGAAGTGCGGGATGCTGGTGATGCGGTCGCCCTTCAGGCCGGTGGTGGCGCTGGCCTCCTCGCCCACCGGCACCTGGTCCTCGGTCAGCACCGCGTCGATGTAGTTGAAGTTCAGGCCCAGGTCCAGGCCGGCGACCGGACGCCAGGTCAGTTCCCACTCGGTGCCGCGCAGGCGCGCCTTGCCGGCGTTGGTCAGGTACAGGCTGGCGCTGTCGTACAGGCCCTGCACCTGCATGTCCTTCCAGTCGATCTGGTAGACCGCGACGTTGGCCAGCAGGACGTTGTCGAACCACGACGTCTTGGCGCCGAGTTCGTAGTTCCACAGGCTGTCGCTGCGGTAGGTGTAGTACGCGGCGGGCAGGCCGACGGCCTGGTTGGCGCCGCCCGGACGGTTGCCGTCGGCGGCGGTGAAATAGACCATCGCGCTGGGCGAGAGGGTGTAGGCGATGTTGAGCTTCTTGAGGAAGCCGTTCTCGGAGGACTCGACCTTGCTGAGCGCGGACAGGCTGGTGCCGAACGCGTCCGAGGCGCGGTCCACGTAGCCGGTGATGGCGTGGGTGTAGTGGTAGTAGCGCAGGCCCAGGGTGACGTCCAGCGCATCGGTGGCATGCCAGGTGCCCTCGCCGTAGCCGGCCTGCTGCTTGTACCGGTCGTCGATGTGGCGGCGGTACAGCGGGTCGGCCTGCGGATGGATCACCTCGCCGCTGGCCGGATCGACCTGGTAGTACATGCTCAGCAGGCGGTTCTTGCGGTCCTCGGCGTAGACGCCGACGGTCCAGTCGATGATGCCGCCGGGGTTGGAGCTCAGCCGCCACTCGTTGGACCAGTTGGTGGTGGTGCCCGGGTAGTACAGCAGCGAGGGTTCGTAGCCGCTGACCACCGCGGCCAGCCCGGCGTAGTACTGCGACAGCGCGGCGTAGCCGTACTGGGCGTACTGTGCCGAGGCCTGGTTGTAGGCGCTCTCGCGCGCGGCCATCAGGTAGGTCGTGTCCTGGCCGTAGGTGTTGTCGCGGTCGAAGTAGGAACTGACCCCGGTGAGCGTGGCCCCGCCCAGGTCCCAGTTCAGGGTGGCGTTGGAAATGCGCGTGGTGTCCTTGTAGGGCACCAGCGTGCCCATGGTCGAGCCCCACTTGACCCCGGCATCGGGGGTGTAGGCCACGGCGGTGCCGTCGCTGTTCTGCGAGGAATAGCTCAGGTCCAGGGTCACGTCCTCGCCGGGCTGGTAGCGCAGCGCCAGGCGGCCGCCGGCGTTGCCCGAGTCGTTCACGTCCTTCCTGCCGTAGACCAGGCTGTCGATGTAGCCGCCGGTCTCGCGCTTGTACAGCACCGCGCGCGCGCCGAGCTCGTTGTCCACCAGCGGCGTGTTGACCATGACGTTGGTCAGCCACGACGAGCCGCCGCCCTGGGTCTGCGCGTAGCCGGCCTGGACCGCGCCCTCGGTGGTGTCGAGCTTGGGCTTCTGGAAGATCACGCGCAGCGCGCCGCCCATCGAGCTGGCGCCGTACAGGGTGCCCTGCGGGCCGCGCAGCGCCTCGATGCGCTCGACGTCGAACAGGTTCATTTCCGGATTGCGCCCGCCCGGATCGCTGCCGGTGCCGACCGAGCCGCTGACCGGGGTCTCGTCGTAGTAGACCGCGGTGGTGGCCTCGCCGACGGCGTTGATGCCGCGCATGGCCAGGCGCGCGGCGCCGGGACCGCCGTTGAGCACGGTCAGGCCGGGCACCAGCTTGGCGTAGTCGCGCACGTCCAGCGAGCCGGTCTCGGTGATCGCCTCGGCGGTCAGCGCGGTGATCGCCACCGGCGTCTCCTGGATGCTGGTGCTGCGCTTGGTCGCGGTCACCGTCAGCGAATCCAGGGTCTTGGGGCTGGCCTCGGCCTGCTGCGCCCATGCCGGCAGGGAGGTGGCCACGCCCAGGCCCATGGCGAGGGACAGGGCGATCGCGGTCGGCAGCGGCCGGGGACACGGATGGGACACGGGCATGGCGGGAACCTCGGTGTGGGGGGAGATGCATCCGCCGGCCGCCGCCGGCGCGTCACCGGCGCCAGGCGGCGGGTGTTTCCTGAACGGGTGCAAACCGAGAGTGCAACGCGCCGGCCCCCGGCCCGTAGTGCTTTTTTCGCAACGCCATGAGGCGCACGGCCGCCCCGGCACGGGCATTTCCCCGAAACGGGGAGCCGGTTGGCGGTGGATGCCCCAAAACGGTCCCGGCGTGCCCGGATCGGGCCGGCGTGCCCGGCATCGGCTTGCGAAAATCGAAACGCCGCTTCGCGCCGGCCGGACGCGGCCCGCGCCCGGCGCTATCCTCTCGCGCCTTCCGTACCGCGTCCCCCGCCGCCATGACCCTCCGCCTGCTCTTCCCCCTGCTGTGCCTGGTGCTGGCCGGCTGCGCCCACGAGACCGCGCGCCCGGCCGCCACCGCGCCGGTGCCGGCCCCGGTCGCGCCGGCGGTTCCCCAGGTCAAGGTCGGCCTGGCCCTGGGCGGCGGCGCGGCCAAGGGATTCGCCCACATCGGCGTGATCAAGATGCTGGAGGCCAACGGCATCCACGCCGACGTGGTCGCCGGCACCAGCGCCGGCAGCGTGGTCGGCGCGCTGTACGCCAGCGGCCTGGACGGCTTCCAGCTGCAGGAGAAGGCCGCGTCCCTGGACCAGGCCAGCCTGCGCGACGTGCGCCTGTTTTCCGGCGGGCTGGTGCAGGGCCAGGCGCTGCAGGACTGGGTCAACGGCCAGGTCGGCAACCGCCTGATTCAGCAGCTGCGGCGGCCGTTCGCGGCGGTGGCCACGCGCCTGGAGGACGGCGAGCGCACCGTGTTCGTGCGCGGCAACGTCGGCCAGGCGGTGCGCGCCTCCTCGGCGGTGCCCGGCGTGTTCGAGCCGGTGGCGATCGGCAAGTGGCACTACGTGGACGGCGGCGTGGTCAGCCCGGTGCCCGCCGACGCGGCGCGCCAGCTCGGCGCCGACTTCGTCATCGCCGTGGACATCTCCAGCAAGGCCAGCGGCCAGAACCCCGGCGGCCTGCTGGGCACGGTCAACCAGTCCATCACCATCATGGGCCAGCGCCTGGGCGCGGCCGAGCTCAAGCGCGCCGACGTGGTGATCCGGCCGAAGGTGCTGGACATCGGCGCGGCCGACTTCTCCCAGCGCAACGCGGCGATCCTGGAAGGCGAGAAGGCGGCCCTGGCGGCGATGCCGCAGATCAAGGCGGCGCTGGCCAAGCTGCGTGCGCAGCGCGCCGAGCAGGCCGGCACGGTGCGCCAGGTGGTGCCGCCGTGCAAGCCGTCGCGGCTGGGCCGCCTGGTCGGCCGCGGCGGCTGCCCGGACTGACGCGGCGGTCCGGCCACGCGCGGTCGGGCGCGCGACCGGCCGCCTGCGATGTCGTGACGACGGTGTCCCGGACGACGGGACAGGACCGGCCACGGCCTGCCGTACCGGCACGGCAGGGAGGGCCGCCCATCCCCGCTGCCACCGCCACGCGCGGGGCATCGCATACCCGCCGCGCGCGGCAACCCGGGATGCCGGCCGCGGATGCGAAACGGCCGTGGCCGGTCTCGCCTGACCTGACCTGACCTGACCTGGCCTGGCCGGGGCCGGGCCGGCTCAGCGCCGCGCCACTGCCGGCGCGGCCGCATCCTCCGCGCCCGGTGCTGGCTGGCGCCAGCCGCCCAGGGCCTTGTAGACCGCCACCATGCCGACGTTGACCGCGGCCTCGGCCTGCGCCAGCGCGTCGTCGGCGCCGAGCCGGGTGCGCTGGGCGTCGAGCAGGGTCAGGAAATCCTCCGCTCCCTCGCGGTAGCGGACCTGCGCCAGCGCCTCGGCGCGGCGCGCCGCCTCGGCCTGCTCGACCACCCGCGCGAGCCGCGCCTGCTGGCGCGCGTAGGCGGTCAGCGCATTGTCGGTGTCCTCCAGGGCCAGCAGCACGCTCTGCTCGTACTGCGCCAGGGCGGCGTCGGCCTGCGCCCGGCTGGCGCGCAGGCGCGCCCGTACCGTGCCGAGGTCGAACCCGGCCCAGCTGATCGACGGGGTCAGCGACCAGGCCTTGCTGCCGGCGGCGGTCAGGGTGGCGGCATCGCCGGACAGGAAGCCGACGAAGCCGCTCAGGCTCAGGCGCGGGAACAGGTCGGCAGTGGCCACGCCGACGCGCGCGGTGGCGGCGGCGAGGCGGCGCTCGGCGGCGCGCACGTCGGGGCGCTGGCGCAGCAGCTGGGCGCTGTCGCCCAGCGCCAGGGCACGGGCGTAGGCCGGCGCCGGGCGCGGCACCAGCACCGCGTCGAGCGCGTCGGGCGTGCGCCCGAGCAGCACCGCCAGGCGGCGGCGATACTGCGCCTGCGCCACGTCCAGCAGCGGGATGTCCGCCTCCACCGCCTTCAGCCGCGCCAGGCTGCTCTGCACGTCCAGCTCGCTGCCCGCGCCCAGGTCGCGGCGGGTGCGGGTCAGCTGCTCGGTGTCGCGCAGGTTGGCCAGCGTGGTGCGGGCCACCTCCAGGCGCTTTTGCGCGCCGCGCAGCTCGAAGTAGTTGCGCGCCACTTCCGCGGCGACGGTGACCCGGGCATCGTCCAGGCCGGCCTGCTCGGCCTCCAGGTCGGCACGCGCGGCCTGCGCGGCGCGGCGCTGGCGGCCGAACAGGTCCAGTTCCCAGCCGGCGTCGAAGCCGAGCGTGGCCGTCTCGCTCATCACCCGCTCGCCGCCGGCATAGGCCGACTGCTCGTGGCGGCGGTCGTAGCCGCCGTCGGCGGTGACGTGCGGCGCCTGGTCGAGGCGGCGCTCGACGAATGCCGCGCGCGCTTCCTGCACGCGGGCCAGGGCGATGCGCAGGTCGTGGTTGGCGGCCAGGGCGTCGTCCACCAGCCGGCCGAGCACCGGGTCGTCGAACTGCGCCCACCAGGCACCGACCGGGGAGGCGTCGCTGAAGGCCGGATCGTGCGCCTCCGCCAGCGTGGCCACCGGCGTCGGCGGCGCGACGTAGTCCGGGCCGACGCTGGCGCAGCCGGCCAGCAGCGCCGCGCCCAGGGCCAGGGCCAGCGGGCGCGCCACCCGGGCGGCGGCCCGCAACCGGCCGGCCGCGCGGAGCCGGTGTGCGCCGGCGCCGGCGCCGGGCGGGGAAACGATGCGGGAAATGGCGTTGGTCACGGGGACTCCGGGGGGAGGGTCGAAGCTGGAATGGCCGTGCTGCACCAGCGGGCGCCGCGCCAGCTTGCGCAGCGCGACGTAGAACACCGGGGTCAGGAACAGGCCGAACAGGGTCACGCCGAGCATGCCGGCGAACACGGTGATGCCGGTGGCCGCGCGCACCTCGGCGCCGGCCCCGTGCGAGAACACCAGCGGCACGGTGCCGGCGATGAACGCGATCGAGGTCATCACGATCGGCCGCAGGCGCAGCCGGCACGCCTGCAGCGCCGCCTCGACGATGCCGCGGCCCTGCAGTTCGAGCTCGCGCGCGAACTCCACGATCAGGATCGCGTTCTTGCACGCCAGGCCCATCAGCACCACCAGGCCGACCTGCACGAACACGTTGTTGTCGCCGCCGCTCAGCCACACCCCGAGCAGCGCCGACAGCAGCGTCATCGGCACGATCAGGATCACCGCCAGCGGCAGCGTCCAGCTCTCGTACAGCGCGGCCAGCACCAGGAAGGCCAGCATCACCGCCACCGGGAACACCAGCAGCGCGGCATTGCCCTGGGTGGACTGCTGGTAGCTCAGGTCGGTCCATTCGATGGCCATGCCGGCCGGCAACACCTGCGCGGCCAGCGCGGTCAGCTTCTGCATCGCCTGCGCCGAGGACAGCACGCGCGCGTCGGCCTCGCCGGCCAGGTCGGCGGCGGTATGACCGTTGTAGCGCAGCACCGGGTCCGGGCCGTAGCTGCGTTTGACCGTCACCATCGAACCGATCGGCACCATCTCGCCGCGGGCGTTGCGGGTGCGCAGGTTGCCGATGTCCTCCTCGCTGGCGCGGAACGGCGCGTCGGCCTGGGCGATCACCTGCCAGGTACGGCCGAACTGGTTGAAGTCGTTGACGTAGGCCGAGCCCAGGTAGGTCTGCAGCGTGTCGAACAGGTCGGTCAGCGCCACGCCCTGGGCCTTGGCCTTGGTGCGGTCGACCTCGGCGTCGAGCTGCGGCACGTTGGCCTGGTAGGTGCCGATCGGGTAGCTCATGCCCGGCACCTGCGACACCGCGCCCTGCAGCGCGCCGACCGCCTGCTGCAGCGCGCCGTAGCCGAGGCCGGCGCGGTCCTCGACGAACAGCTGGTAGCCGTTGCCGTTGCCCAGCCCGAGGATCGGCGGCGGCATGAAGGCGAAGGCCATGCCCTCGCCCAGCGCCGATACCTTCTGGTTGAGCTCGGCATTGATCTCCAGCGCCGAACGATGCCGCTCCGAAAACGGCTTGAGCGGCAGGAACACCACGCCGGTGTTGGGCGTGTTGGTGAACTGCAGCGCGTTCAGGCCGGGGAAGGCGATGACGTGGGCCACGCCCTCGGTGTGCATGGCGATGTCGGCGACCTTGCGCAGCAGCGCGTCGGTGCGCTCGATCGAGGCGCCCTCGGGCAGCTTCACCCCGGCGATCAGGTACATCTTGTCCTGGGTCGGGATGAAGCCGGCCGGCACCGCCTTGAACATCAGCCCGGTGGCCAGCAGCAGCCCCACGTACACCGCGAACACCAGGCCGCGGCGCCCGAGGATGCGCGCCACCGCGCCCTGGTAGCGGCCGGAGCTGCGGTTGAAGAAGCGGTTGAACGGACGGAACAGCCAGTGGCCGAACAGGCGCTCGATCAGGCGCGAGGCCCCGTCCCCGGGCGCGTCGTGCGCCTTCAGCAGGCGCGCGGCCAGCGCCGGCGACAGGGTCAGCGAGTTGATCGCCGAGATCACCGTGGAGATGGCGATGGTCACCGCGAACTGCTTGTAGAACTGGCCGGTCACGCCCGACAGGAACGCCATCGGCACGAACACCGCGCACAGCACCAGGGCGATGGCGACGATCGGCCCGGACACCTCCTTCATCGCCTGGTGCGCGGCGGCCAGCGGCGCCAGGCCCTCCTCGATGTTGCGCTCGACGTTCTCCACCACCACGATCGCATCGTCCACCACGATGCCGATCGCCAGCACCAGGCCGAACAGGGTCAGCGTGTTGATCGAGAAGCCGAGCAGGTACAGCGCGGCGAAGGTGCCCACCACCGACACCGGCACCGCGATCAGCGGGATGATCGAGGCGCGCCAGGTCTGCAGGAACAGGATCACCACCAGCACCACCAGCAGCACCGCCTCCAGCAGCGTGTGCACCACCGCGGCGATCGAATCGCGCACGAAGATCGTGGTGTCGTAGACCGCCTCGTACTTGACCCCCTGCGGGAACTGCGCGGTCAGCTCGTCCATCTTGGCGATGACCTGGTCGCGGATCTGCAGCGCGTTGGCGCCGGGCGCCTGGAAGATGCCGATGCCGACCGCGTTCTTGCCGTCCAGCTGCGAGCGCAGGGTGTAGTCGCCGGCGCCCAGCTCCAGCCGGGCGACGTCGGCCAGCCGCACCACCTGCCCGTCGGCGCCGGTCTTGAGCACGATGTCGCCGAACTCCTGCTCGGTGCGCAGCCGGCCCTGGGCGTTGATCAGGGTGAGGAAGTCGCTGTGCGGCATCGGCTCGGCCCCGAGCTGGCCGGCCGAGACCTGCACGTTCTGCTCGCGCATCGCCGCGACCACGTCGCCGGCGGTCAGGCCGAGCGCGGCGATGCGCTGCGGGTCGAGCCAGGCGCGCATGGCGTAGTCGCCGCCGCCGAAGATCTGCGCATCGCCCACGCCGGGGATGCGCGCCAGCTCGTCCTTGACGTGCAGGCGCGCGTAGTTGCGCAGGTACAGCGTGTCGTACTTGCCGTCGGGCGAGGTCAGGTGCACCACCATCAGGAAGGTCGGCGACTGCTTCTGCACGGTCACGCCCTGGCGGCGCACGTCCTCGGGCAGGCGCGCGTTGGCCTGGGCGACGCGGTTCTGCACCTTGACCGCGGCATCGTCGGCGTCGGTGCCGGGGCGGAAGGTGACGGTCATCTGCAGCACGCCGTCGGAGCCGGCCACCGACTTGAGGTACATCATGTTCTCCACGCCGTTGATCGCTTCCTCCAGCGGCGTGGCGACGGTCTCGGCGATGACCTTGGGATTGGCGCCCAGGTAGACCGTGCGCACCACCACCGAGGGCGGCACCACCTCCGGGTACTCGCCGATCGGCAGCAGCGGGATCGCGATCAGGCCGGCGGCGAAGATCACGATCGACAGCACCGCGGCGAAGATCGGCCGGTCGATGAAGAAGCGGGAAAAATCCATGGACGATTCCTTGGGGTAATGGCGGTCGCCGCCCTTCCCGGCGACGCGGGAAGGACCTGCGGGGCCGGGCACGGCGGCCACGGCCAGGGGACGGGACGGACGGCAGGGCCCGGCGCGACGGCGGGGTCGAGGCCGCCGCCCGCACGCCGGGCGATACGGGGGCTAGTCCAGGGCGGTCTCCCGCCCCGGCCTGCGCGCGATCACGCCCGGCTTGACCTGCACCGGCATGCCCGGCATGAAGACCTTCTGCACGCCGTCCACGATCACCCGGTCGCCGGCGGCCAGGCCCCGCTCGACGATGCGCAGGCCGTCGGCAGTGCGGCCGAGCTGCACGTCGCGGCGCTGCGCCTTGCCGTCGCCGTCGACCACGTAGACGTACTTGCGGTCCTGGTCGGTGAGCACCGCCCGGTCGTCGATCAGCAGCGCCCGGAATTCGCCGCTGCCGGGCAGCTGCACGCGGGCGAACAGGCCGGGGACGAGGCGGCGGTCGGCGTTGTCGATCACCGCGCGCACGCGGATCGTGCCGGTGCTGCGCTCGATCTGGTTGTCGAGGAAATCCACCCGGCCGGCATGGCTGAAGCCGTCCTCGCCGATCAGTCCGACCCGCACCGGCAGGCCGGCCTCGCGCTGATCCGGCCGCTCGCCGGTTCGGGCCATGCGCGCATAGCGCAGGAAGGTGGCCTCGTCGGCGTCGAAGTACACGTACATCCGCTCCTGCGACACCAGCGTGGTCAGCACGCTGGCGCCGTCGCCGGCGGTGACCAGGTTGCCGGCGGTCACCAGCGCGCGCCCGGCGCGGCCGGCGATCGGCGCGCGCACCCGGGTCCACTCCAGGTTGAGCCGGGCCTGCTCGGCCGCCGCCTGCGCGGCCGCCACCTCGGCCACCGCCTGGTCGGCGGCGGCGCGCCGCTGCTCCCAGGTCTCGGTGGAGATCGCCTGCTGGTCGGCCAGCTTCCTGCCGCGTGCGGCCTCGGCGCGCGCCAGCTCGGCCTGGGTGCGGGCCCGGGCCAGCTCGGCCTCGGCGCGGGCGAGCTCGGCGCGGTACGGGCGCGCGTCGATGGTGAACAGCACGTCGCCCTTTTTCACTTCCTGGCCTTCGACGTAGTCGACCTTGTCGATGTAGCCGGACACGCGCGGGCGCAGCTGCACGTTCTCGACCGCCTCGACCCGGCCGCTGAACGCATCCCACTGATGGATCGGCTTGGCCAGCACCGGCGCGGTGCCGACCTGCGGCGGCGCCGGCATGGCCTGCTCGGCGGCACGCGAGCCGCAACCGGCCAGGGCGATGGCCAAGGCGGCGGCAGCCAAGGCGGGGCGCAAGGGGAATCGGAACGGGAGGACACGGTGGTTCAAGGGGAAACCTCGGGGGAAGAAGAAGGCGGGAGGAAGGACGCGCGCGATGCCCGCTGCAGGCGTCGCGGCGACGGCCGCGGGCCGGGCGGGCATGCCGCGGACGGCCGCGACGACCCGCGGGAACGTCCCGCACACGGGACGTTTACTCCCGCATCCGGGACAATCGCGCCGCACAGCGGACGCCGCCCGGCACCGGACCGAGCCTTCCGGCCGGCATCCGGGCGAGGCCGCGATGCCGGCGCGGATCCTCGCCAGACCGTGCCGGCGCCGGCGTTGACGCCGATCGCCGCCGGGAAGGAGGCGATCGCGGTGGCTTCATGGCGATGCAATGCGTGGCCGGGCCAGGCATGGAAGTCCATGGCGGCACTCTCGGGAAGTAGGGACAGGCGCCAAGCTACGCCGCGAACCCGTACTTGATTAGTCTGGATTTAGGGGAATAATCGTCCCTCCCCTGGTCCAATCCTCTGGTCCAATCCCCCGCCCGGAGTCCGCATGTCCCACGATCTCAACGACAGCCTGATCTTCGTGAAGGTGGTCGAGCAGGGCAGCTTCATCGCCGCGGCCAACGCCCTCGGCCTGCCCAAGACCACGGTCAGCCGCAAGGTGCAGGAACTGGAGCAGCGCCTCGGCGCGCGCCTGCTGCACCGGACCACGCGCCGCATCGGCCTGACCGAGGCCGGTTCGGTCTACCACGACCATTGCCGGCGCATCGCGCGCGAGCTGGACGAGGCCGAGAGTGCGGTCAGCCAGCTGCAGTCCGGCCCGCGCGGCTGGCTGCGCTTCACCGTGCCCTACTCGATCGGCATCACCTGGATCGCGCCGCTGCTGGGCGAGTTCCACGCGCGCTATCCGGAGATCCAGCTGGACATGCACCTGGGCAACGAGACCCTGGACCTGATCGCCGGCGAGGCCGACCTGGCGCTGCGCGTGGGCCCGCTGCCCGATTCCAACCTGGTCGCGCGCAAGCTCGGCAGCCTGCGCAGCCAGGTATTCGCCAGCCCGTCCTACGTGGCCCGCTACGGCGAGCCGCAGCACCCGGACGAACTGCAGGCCCACCGCACCCTGGCGATGCGCAAGAACCGCAACGTCCACAACAACCGCTTCTTCTGGACGCTCAGCGACGGCGGCGAGCTGCGCGAGTTCCCGGTCAACCCGCTGGTGGTCGCCAACGACCCGACCGCGCTGAACGGGGCGATGGTCTGCGGCGAGGGGCTGATGCTGACCGGCGACGTGATGGCCAAGCCGTTCGTGGAGTCGGGCATGGTGCAGCGCGTGCTGGCTGGCTGGACCGGGCCGGCGTACGACTTCAACGCGGTGTTCGCCGGCGGCCGGCTGGTCTCGCCCAAGGTGCGCGCGTTCGTCGACTTCCTGGTCGAGCGGCTCAACTTCGACGCCAGCTACATGCTGGCGCAGTGCCCGACGGCGCGGCTGGTCGCGCGGCAGGCCTGCGACGAGGCCAGCGCACTGCAGGCCGCGGGCAAGCGCATCCTGGAGAAGGCCACCGCCGAGTGAGCCGGCGCGGGGGCGCCGGCCGGCGCCGCCGCCACGCCGTCATTCGCGGGGTACCGGCGGCCGGCATCGGCCGTGGCCTGCAGGGCCCCGGGCGCCGCGCACGCCCGTAGGTGCTTTGCCCGGCCGCATCGCCGACGCGATGCGGCGCAGGCGCCGGCTCAGTAGACCTGGCTGGTCGGGCGGAACAGCAATTCGTTGACGTCCACGTCCTCGGGCTGGGACATGGCGAACTCCACCATCCGCGCGAACGCGTCGGCGGGAATGGCGCCGCCGCGGTACATCGCCTCCACCGCCTTGCGCACCTCCGGCGCGGTCACGCTCTCGGGCAGCTCGGTGGCCACCAGCCCGGGCGAGATGATGGTGGTGCGGATGTTCCAGGGCTTGACCTCCTGGCGCAGGCCCTCGCTGATCACCCGCACCGCGTGCTTGGTGGCCGAGTACACCGCGGTGCCGGCGCGCACCTTGTGGCCGGCCACCGAGGACACGTTGATGATGTGGCCCGAGCGCTGCGCCTGCATCGGCGGCAGCGCGGCGGCGATGCCGTAGAGCACGCCCTTGATGTTGACGTCGACCATCCGCTCCCAGTCCTCGACGCGGCGCTCGGCCAGCTCCGACAGCGGCATCAGCCCGGCGTTGTTGAGCATCACGTCGAGGCGGCCGAACCGCTGCAGGGCCAGGTCCACCAGCGCCTGCACCTGCGCGCACGCGGTGACGTCGGTGGCCAGCACCTCCACCTGTGCCCCGCCCTGGCGCAGGCGCGCGGCCAGGGCCTGCAGCCGCTCCAGGCGGCGCGCGCCCAGCACCAGCCGGGCGCCGCGCGCGGCCAGGCGCTCGGCGGCGGCCTCGCCCAGGCCGCTGCTGGCGCCGGTGATCACCACCACCTTGCCGTGGATGCCGTCGTTCTCGCTCATCGCCTGTCTCCTTGCATGGAAAACCGAACCGGGATGCAGGGTAGCGCGCCGCCCCGGGCGCGCGGCGAATGGCCCTCAGGGCATCGCCCGGGATCCGGGCCGGGTCGCCGGCGCGAGCTGGCGGTCGTGCAGGCGCGAGAACAGCAGCAGCGAGACGATCGCCCCGCACAGGCACAGGAACATGTCCCACTGCGTGTCCCACACGTCGCCCTGGGTGGCGAGGAAGGCGTCGGCATCGGCGCCCCAGGCCAGCGCCGCCCACCATTCCAGCAATTCGAAGAACGCCGAGAAGCTCAGGCACGCGGCCAGCACCAGGTAGACCAGCCAGCCGCCGCGGCGCAGCGGGGTGCGGCGCAGCAGCAGTTCGCGCGCCAGGATCGCCGGGACGAGGCCCTGCATCAGGTGGCCGAGCCGGTCCCATGGATTGCGCTGGGTACCGAGCAGGTGCTGCAGCCAGAAACCGCCCGGGGTCTGCGCGTAGGTGTAGGTGCCGCCGTGGATCAGCACCAGCGCGTGCAGCGCCAGCAGCCAGCACAGCAGCCGCGTCAGCGGGAAGCGCGGCCAGGCCCAGGCCAGCAGCGGCAGCGCGGCGATCACCCACACCACCTCCATCAGCCAGGTCAGGCGGTCGCGCGGGGCGATGCCCGACAGCACCAGCGCCAGGGCCACGCCCCACCACAGCAGGCCGCGCTCCAGGCGCCCGGGCACGCCGGCCGGCAGCGCGCTCACGCCAGGTGCCCCAGCGGCACCGCGCCGATCTGCTTGACAGTGCGCAGCACGAAGCTGGAATTGACGTCGGCCACGCCGGCGGCGTTGAGCAGGCGGTCCAGCAGGAACGTGGAGAAGTGCGCCAGGTCGCGCACCATCACGTGCAGCAGGTAGTCCATGTCGCCGGTCAGGGCGTGGCAGGCCACCACCTCGTCCCAGCCGGCCACCGCCTCGGCGAAGCGCTCCACGCCGTCGTGGCCGTGTTTCTCCAGCTGCACGCGCACGAACGCCTGCAGGCCCAGGCCCACCGCCTGCGGCGGCACCCGCGCGGCGTAGCCGGCGATGATCCCGGCCGCCTCCAGGCGCTGCACCCGGCGCAGGCAGGCCGAGGGCGACAGCCGGACCTGCGCGGCGATGTCGGCGTTGCTGGCGCGGCCTTGCTGCTGCAGCAGCGCCAGCAGGCGCAGGTCGGTGCGGTCCAGGGGGGTCGCGGCCATCGTTTGTTGCCTCGCAACACGGATTTACGCAACAAGATTGCGTCACGGCCGCCCCTGCGCGCAACTTCGCAAGCCCGTTGCGGCCATTGCCCGCTAGGATTGCAGGAACCACCGCGCAGGAGCCGGGCGATGAACGAAACCCCGCGTCGCGTCGAACGCCAGCACACCGACAAGGGCTACGTGCCGGTCTACACCACCGCCGTCGTCGAGCAGCCGTGGGAGCGCTACGGCGCCGACGACCACGCCACCTGGGGCACGCTGTACCAGCGCCAGCGCGAACTGCTGGTGGACCGCGCCTGCGCCGAGTTCCTGCAGGCGCAGGACGAGATGGGCATGAGCCCGCACGCGATCCCGCGCTTCGAGCAGCTCAACGAGGTGCTGGGCGCGGCCACCGGCTGGACCCTGGTCGGGGTGGAGGGCCTGCTGCCGGAGCTGGACTTCTTCGACCACCTGGCGCACCGCCGCTTCCCGGTGACCTGGTGGATCCGCCGCCCGGACCAGATCGACTACATCGCCGAGCCGGACCTGTTCCACGACCTGTTCGGCCACGTGCCGCTGCTGATGAACCCGCTGTTCGCCGACTACATGCAGGCCTACGGCCGCGGCGGGGTGAAGGCGCACGGCATCGGCCCGGAGGCGCTGGCGCACCTGACACGGCTGTACTGGTACACGGTGGAGTTCGGCCTGATCGACACCCCGGCGGGGCTGCGCATCTACGGCGCCGGCATCGTCTCCTCGGCGGGCGAATCGCGGCACGCGCTGGAGTCGGCCGCGCCCAACCGCATCGGCTTCGACCTGGAGCGGATCATGCGCACCCGCTACCGCATCGACAGCTACCAGAAGACCTACTTCGTCATCGACGGCTTCGCGCAGCTGATGGCCGCCACCGCACCGGACTTCGCCCCGATCTACGCCGGCCTGGCCGAGCAGGCGCACCTGCCGGCCGGCACCGTGCTGGACGCGGACCGCGTGTTCCAGCGCGGCAGCGGCGAGGGCTGGAGCGCGGACGGCGACGTCTGAGCCGGCGCGGGCTCAGGCCCGCGGCGGCAGTGCCCACACGCTGTTGGGATCACCGTGGCGCGCGCGGCGCAGGGTCGCGCGCGCCATCGTCCAGTAGCTCCAGGCCAGCAGCAGCGCGAACAGGTCCACCAGCACGATCGTGGCGCTGGACCACGGCGCCACCGGGCCGCCGGCACCCATCAGGCCGGCCAGCGGCACCAGCGCGGTCAGCCCGGCGCAGGCCAGCAGCAGCTCGTACGCGCCGCGCGCGGTGGGCCGCAGCAGCGCCCACGCCAGCGCGGCCAGGAACACCGCGTAGTAGACGTACTTTTCCTGCCCCGGCGGCAACAGGCGCGCGGCGATGAACAGCGCCGACACCCCGGCGACGCAGCCCAGGCACACGCCCACGGTGAGCCGCGCCATCACCTGGGTGCGCACCGGCTGGCCGGGCTGGCGGCGCTTGCGCCGCGCCTCCACCCACAGCAGGTTGCCGCTGTAGAACAGGAACGCCCCGGCCAGGCCAAGCAGGAAGTACAGCCACTTCACCGGCGCATGGCCGAAGTTGCCGAAGTGCAGCGCCTGCAGGCCGCGCATCGACGCGGTGCCCGGCGACATCGTGCGCGGCTCCATCACCCGCAGCACCTTGCCGGTGGCCGCCTCCATCGCCACCCCGGCCAGAGTGTTGAGCCGGCGCTGGTCCTGGCTGCCGTAGACCTCCACGCGGGCGTTGGCGTCGCCGGCATCGTGGTAGGACAGGCTGTCGGGCACCAGGCCCGGGCTGGCCGCGCGCGCCCGCGCCAGCAGCGCGGCCACCGGCAGCGACGGCGCGGCTACCCGGGCCGCCTCCACGTGCGGGGTCAGCTCGAAATCCTGCTCCAGCAGCGGCATCAGCCGCTCGCCGAACACCAGGTACTGGAACGGCGTCAGCAGCAGCAGGCCCAGGCACAGCACCGCGCCGGACCAGGCGAAGACCACGTGGAACGGCAGCGACAGCATGCCGATCGCGTTGTGCGCGTCCTGCCACAGGCGCTTGGGGTTGCGCCCCGGCCGCAGCGCGAACAGGTCCTTCAGGAACACCGGCGCGTAGATCACCACGCCGCTGACCAGCGCCAGCCCGTAGAGGATGCTGACCACGCCGAACAGGTAGGTGCCGAAGGTGCGCGGCAGCCCGGCGGTGTAGTGCAGGTCGTAGAGGAAGTCGACGAAGCCGTTGCGCCACGGCAGCTCGCGCGGCACGCCGCCGGGGCCGGGCTCGAACAGGTGGCCGACGTCGCCGCCCGGCCCCTGCTCGTACCAGTACAGCCGCGGCACCGGGCCATGTTCGCCGGCCAGCACCAGGAACAGCGATTCGGCCGCGCGCGGGTGCCGGGCCAGCACCGCGTCCAGCAGCGCCTGCGCCGCCGGCGCCGGATCCGCTTCGGCCGCCGCCGCGCCGGCCGCGGGCCGCGGCCAGTCGTTGAGCTCGTGGCTGAACACGGTGAGCGCACCGGCGTAGAAGGCGATGAACAACGCCATGCCGGCGACCAGGCCGACCCAGGTGTGCACCGCCAGGAAGCTGCGCAGCGTCGCCGCCTTCATGGCGCCAGCTCCGTCCAGCCCAGCGCCTTGACCAGCTGCAGCAGGCCGAAGCACAGCAGCGTCGCCCCGCCCAGCCACAGCCAGGCGCGCAGGCCGCTGCGGCAGGCGAACGCCAGCGCCATCGTCCCGATCCACGCCGGGAACAGCATCAGCAGCCACGGCAGGGTGTTGACCTGCAGCGGGCCGGGCCACAGCAGCGCCGCCAGGCCGACCAGCAGCGTGGCCAGCGGCAGGCCGAGCACCGCGGCCGCCAGCGACTTAGCCCACATCCGCACGCTCTCGGCGCAGGTGCCGCCAGGCGTCCAGGTACGGCAGCGCCACCGCGCCGAGCATGAACATGGTCAGCGCGGCGAACACGCCCGCCCAGGGGCCCAGCGCGGCGACGCCGCAGGCCAGCGCCAGCGCGGCGCAGGCCCAGGCGCCCAGCCGCAGCGCCCGCGCCCGGGTACGCCAGGCCGGGCGCAGGCGCTGGTGCGCGGTGGCCAGGTAGAACCCCAGCGCCGACGCCAGCGCCAGCACCAGGTAGAGGACGGTCACGCCGCGGCCCCGCGGGACGCGCGGTACGGCTGGCCGGCAGCGGCCAACGGCGGCTCCCCGGGACTCGACGGCAATGGCCCAACCCTGCACACGCGATGCACTCCGCAGACGGACGATGGCGGCATGGCGATGGCTGTGCCGGGCCGCCCTGCGGCGGCTTCGAGCTGCGCAATCTAGCAAAGCCGCCGCGGGGTCGCCATCGGCGGCGGCAGGCGCGGCGCGCCCAGCACGGCGGCGCGGCGGCGGCGATCGATGCCGCGCCGGGGCCGGCCATCGCCGCTACCGGGGCGAGGTCGGTGGCCAGGCACCTGCGGGCCGTGCGCACGGGCCGGCGACAGGGGCCGCCGGCAGCCACGCGTGGCCCCGTCCTGCCGGCCAGCCGGGCCCGCTAGATCACCCGCAGCGTGATCGCCTTGAGCACGGCGCGGGTGCGGTCGCGGGTGCCGAGCTTGTCGAGGATGGCCGAGACGTAGTTCTTCACCGTGCCCTCGGCCAGGAACAGCGAGCGCGCGATCTCCTTGTTGGAATAGCCGCCGGCGAGCAGGCGCAGGATCGCCACCTCCTTCTCGCTGAAGGTGTCGCGCGGGGCGTCCTGGTCGCGGTACTGGTAGCGCGCGCGCACCGGGTCGGTGCTGACCGGCTGCAGCAAGGTGGCGCCGGCGGCGACGCGCTCGATCGCCTCGCGCAGGTCCTCCGGCGCGGCGTCCTTGAGCAGGAAGCCCTGGGCGCCGGCCTCGGTCGCGCGCAGCAGCAGGTCGGCCTCGTCGAAGGTGGTCAGCAGCAGCACCGGGGTACCGTCGCCGCGCGCGCGCAGCGCGGCCAGCGCGGCGATGCCGTCCATGCCGGGCATGCGGATGTCGCTGAGCACCACGTCCACCGGGGTTTCGGGCAGGCGCGCGAGCAACTGCTCGCCGTCCTCGGCCTCGAACGCCACCACGATGCCCTGGTGCTCGAGCAGCGCGCGCAGGCCCGCGCGCACCAGGGCCTGGTCGTCGACCAGGGCCACGCGCGGGGGTGGCGCGGCGCTCATGCCGGCAGGCTCGCGTCGATGACCAGGTGCCCGGCCGGGGCGATCGCCAGCCGCAGCTCGCCGCGCGCGGCGACGAGGCGCTCGCGCATGCCGGCCAGACCGCTGCCCTCGCGCAGCGGCACGCGCACGCGCCCGTCGTCCTCGATGTGCAGGCGCAACCCGGCGGGCCCGCGGGCCAGGTGCACGTCGAGCACGCGCGCGTGGCTGTGGCGGGCGGCGTTGGTCAGCGCCTCCTGCACCACGCGCAGCACGGTCTCGGCCTGCGCCGGGTCGGCCACCTGCACGCCGGGGTCGATGCGCAGGTGCAACACCGGCTGCGGCAGCGGCACGGCCAGCGCGCGGATCGCGGTCTCCAGGTCGAGCCCGCGGCTGTCGCGCAGCGTGCGCACCACGCCGCGCAGGTCGTCGAGCAGCTCGCCGGCCAGCTGCCCGGCGACGCGCAGGCCCGGCCGCGCCGCCAGCGCCGGATCGTCGGCCAGCGCGCGCAGGTTGAGCTTGAGTGCGGTGAGCTTGTGCCCGGCCACGTCGTGCAGCTCGCGCGCCACGCGCAGGCGCTCGGCGTCGCGGGCGCTTTCGGCCAGCAGCGCGCGCGTGGCCAGCAGGTCGGCATTGACCCGGACCAGCGCGTCGCGGGCCTGCTCGGCGCTGCGTGCGTAGTGCACGCACAGGCCGGCGAACACCTGGAAGCTGGCGTTGATCAGCATCACCACGAACGGGTTGTCGAAGCCGGCGTGGCGCAGGATCAGCCAGAACGCCGCGTCGGCCAGCAGCGCGGCGGAGACGATGAGGCGCGTCGGCCACAGGCCGATGCCGACCGCCACCCAGATCACCAGCAGCACCGGGGCCACGCCGGGGCGCGGGTCGAGCGCGATCAGCGCCAACGCGAGCAGCGGCATCGGCGTGGTCGCCAGCCACATGCGCCAGTCGCGGCAGCCCGACAGCACGGCGAACATGAACAGGGCGGTGAACGTGCCCAGCAGGGTCCAGCCGGCGGTACGCTGGGCCGAATCGACGTACTGCATCGCCAGCGCCACCGCGCCGAGCGTGAACAGCCCGGCCAGGGTCAGCGGTTGCAGCAAGCGGCGCGGGATCCCGTGCATGCCGCCATGCTGCGCAGCGCGCGCAGCAATGGCAATGGATGCGACGCCGAAAGTGACTTCCGGCAGGGCGCGGCGATGACGGTCGGCACCTGACGATGGGGACCCGCCGGCGGATGCTGGCCATCGTCCTGCCGCCCTGCCCCGCCCGGCCCATGATCCTGCCCCCCGCATGCCCGCCCCGCCCCGCTGCCGCCGTGGCCTCGCCCGGTCATCGGCTGGCGACCTGGCTCGCCTCGTCCGGGTTGATCCTGGCCGCATACGTGGCCTGCGACCTGCTGCACGAAGGCGCGCACCTGGCCGCGGCGCGCTGGCTGCCGCTGGGCGTGCGCACGGTGATGATCTCGACCGTGGCCACCTCCAGCTTCGGCAGCAGCCGGCTCGTGGCCGCCGCCGGGCCGGCCTTCAACCTGCTGCTCGGCGCGTTCCTGGCCGCGGCGCGGTGGCGCCGGCCGGGACCGGGCGTGCGGGTGTTCTGCTGGCTGTTCGGCACGCTCAACCTGTTCGGCGCGACCGCCTACCTGGCATGGTCGGGCCTGACCGGCACGGGCGATGGCGCGGTGGCGCTTTCCGCGTTGCCGGCAGGCCTGTGGCGGCCGCTGGCCGTTGGCGGTGGCGCGGCGGCCTACTTCGGCGCCGTGCGCCTGGCGGCCCGGCAACTGCAGGCCCTGGAGGGCGCCGCGGTGATCGCCCCGGCACGGGCCCGCTGGCTGTGCACGCGCGCCTACTGGGGCGGCGGCGCGCTGCTGGTGCTCGCGGCCGCCTTCAACCCGATCAGCCCGTGGCTTGTCCTCACTTCGGGGGCGACGACCGGGTTCGGCTCGATGCTGGGCCTGGTGTGGATCGCACGCCGGGGTCCTGCCCCGGGCGCGGGCACCGCCGCGGACGCGTTCCGGCCCGGGGCCGGCTGGGCGGCACTGGGCTGGAGCAGTGCCTGGGTCTTCGTATTCGTGTTCGGTCCGGGGGTTTTCCTATGAAGCTCGATCTGCCGCAACTGCTGTTCTTCGTGGCCTGTGCCGCGTGGTGGGCCACGGAGCTGTTCCTCAACCATCGCCGCCGCAGCCAGGACGGGGCCTCGCGCGATGCCGGCACGCTGAAACTGCTGTGGACGGTGCTGTACACGGCGATCTTCGTCGCGGTGGTGCTGTCGTCGCTGGGCATCGGCCGGCTGCCGGCCGCCTGGCGCGTACCGCTGCTGTGGACCGGCACGGCGACGATCGCGGCCGGCCTGGCGTTCCGCAGCTGGGCGATCGCCGTGCTGGGGCGCCAGTTCACCGTGGACGTGGGCATCCAGCCCGGCCACGCGCTGATCCAGTCCGGCCCGTACCGCTGGCTGCGCCATCCCTCCTACACCGGCGCGCTGGCGTGCTTCCTCGGCCTGGGCATCGGCCTGTGCGACTGGGCCTCGCTGGCGGTGATCGCCGTCGCGGTCACCGCCGCGTTCGCGCGCCGCATCCGGGTGGAGGAGGCGGTGCTGGCACAGGCCTTCGGCGCGCGCTGGGACGCCCACGCACACCGCACCTGGCGCCTGCTGCCGTTCGTCTGGTGACCGACGCCCCGGCCCAGGCACGCCTTCCACGCCCGACACGGAGAACGCCGCGATGTATCTCGACCTCACCCTGGCCATCGTCCACCACCTGCTGATCCTGCTGCTGGCCGCCACGCTGGCGGCCGAATGGGCCGTGCTGCGCGCGCCGGTGCAGGGGCCGGCCATCGCCCGCCTGGCCGCGCTCGATGCCGGGTACGGGGCCAGCGCGCTGCTGGTCCTGGCGGTGGGCGCGCTGCGCGTGGCGTACGGCATGAAGGGGCCGCACTACTACCTGCACAACCCGTGGTTCTGGACCAAGCTCGGCGCGTTCGCCGAGCTCGGCCTGGCCTCGATCCCGCCCACGCTGGCGTTCCTGCGCTGGCGCCGGCAGCAGCGCCGGCAACCGGACTTCGCAGTGCCGGCCGCGCAGGTGCGCCCGTTGCGCCGCCTGCTGGGCCTGGAGCTGGTGCTGCTGGCCGCGGTGTTCGCGGCGGCGGCCGCGATGGCGCGCTTCGGCCTGTTCTGAAGCGCTCCCGGCCACAATTGGTCTGTCCAATTACCGAGAAACAGGCCCGGATATCGATGGTCTAATTGACCGGATCGCCCGAAACCCCCTCTAATCCACGCCCTCGACGCAATCCGATTCCGGAAATTGGACAGACCAATGGCCGGGAAGGCTCCGGATCCCCGGACCGGTTGCGCGCATCGCCGGTCCGCCGCCCCGTCCGGGCGCGGCGGGCCCACATTCGCTCCCGGAGGACGGTGGACATGCAACAAGCCTGGCAACAGCTGTACGACCCCGCTGGCAACCTGTGGGTTTCCAGCCTGATCGCGCTGCTCCCGATCGCGTTCTTCTTCGTCGCCCTGGCGGTGCTGCGGATGAAGGGCTGGCTGGCCGGCACGCTCACCGTGGTCATCGCCCTGGCGGTGGCGCTGTTCTTCTACCGCATGCCGGTGGACCGGGCGCTGGCCTCGGCGGTATACGGCTTCTTCTACGGGCTGTGGCCGATCGCCTGGATCATCGTCGGCGCCGTGTTCCTGTACAAGGTCTCGGTCAGGACCGGCCAGTTCGACATCATCCGCTCCTCGATCCTGTCGGTGACCGAGGACCAGCGCCTGCAGATGCTGCTGGTGGGCTTCTCCTTCGGCGCGTTCCTGGAAGGCGCGGCCGGCTTCGGCGCGCCGGTGGCGATCACCGCCGCGCTGCTGGTCGGGCTGGGCTTCCGCCCGCTGTACGCGGCCGGGCTGTGCCTGATCGTCAACACCGCGCCGGTGGCGTTCGGCGCGCTGGGCATCCCGATCATCGTCGCCGGCCAGGTCACCGGGCTGGACGCCTTCGACATCGGCGCGATGGCCGGCCGCCAGCTGCCGTTCCTGGTGCCGATCGTGCTGTTCTGGATCATGGCGATCATGGACGGCTGGCGCGGCGTCAAGCAGACCTGGCCGGCGGTGCTGGTGGCCGGCGGCTCGTTCGCCCTGTCGCAGTACCTGACCTCCAACTTCATCGGCCCGGAGCTGCCGGACATCACCTCCTCGCTGGTGTCGCTGGTGTGCCTGACCGCGTTCCTGAAGGTATGGAAGCCCAGGCACATCTTCCGCTTCGCCCCGGAGCCGGGCGAGGCGGTACCGGCCCAGGCCGCCGCCGCGGTGGCCGGTGCCGGGCGCAAGTACAGCTTCGGCCAGGTGCTGAAGGCGTGGTCGCCGTTCCTGGTGCTGACGGTGATGGTCACGCTGTGGAGCATCAAGCCGTTCAAGGCGCTGTTCGGCAAGGACGGCCCGCTGGCCGGCTGGGTGCTGAGCCTGCCGGTGCCGCACCTGGACAAGCTGGTGCAGAAGATGCCGCCGGTGGTGCCCGAGGCCGTGCCCTACGATGCGGTCTACAAGTTCGACTGGTTCTCGGCCACCGGCACCGCGATCCTGATCGCGGCGATCATCGCCATCGCCCTGCTGAAGATGAAGCCCCGGGCCGCGGTGGCCACCTTCGGCGAGACGCTCAACGAGCTGAAGCTGCCGATCTACTCCATCGGCATGGTGCTGGCGTTCGCCTTCATCGCCAACTACTCCGGGCTGTCGGCGACGCTGGCGCTGGCGCTGGCCCACACCGGCCACGCGTTCACGTTCTTCTCGCCGTTCCTGGGCTGGCTGGGCGTGTTCCTGACCGGCTCGGACACCTCGGCCAACGCCCTGTTCTCGGCGCTGCAGGCCACCACCGCCCAGCAGATCGGCGTGCCCGAGGTGCTGCTGGTGGCGGCCAACACCACCGGCGGCGTGACCGGCAAGATGATCTCGCCGCAGTCCATCGCCGTGGCCTGCGCCGCGGTCGGCCTGGTCGGCAAGGAGTCGGACCTGCTGCGCTTCACCCTCAAGCACAGCCTGGCCTTCACCGTGATGGTGGGCATCATCGTCACCCTGCAGGCCTACGTGCTGCCGTGGATGATTCCCTGAGCCGATGAACGGCCACGACACGCCGTCGCCGGCACCGGGCCGCCATGCCGGCCCGGGCCTGGCGCGGGACAATGGCGGGATGAAGCCATCCCGCCTTTCCGACCGCGTGGCGCTGCAGCTGCGCGCACTGATCGCCGACGCCCGGTTGCAGCCGGGCGAGCGCCTGCCGGCCGAACGGGCGCTGGCGCAGCAGCTCGGCGTGTCCCGCACCTCGCTGCGCGAGGCCATCGCCCAGCTGGCCAGCCAGGGTCTGCTGGTGGCCCGCGTCGGCGGCGGCACCTACGTCCACGAGCCGGCGCAGGCGGTGGTCGAGCCGCTGGCGCCCTACCTGCCGTTGTTCCAGGGCGATCCGGAGTACCGCTTCGACGTGCTGGAAATCCGCCATGCGCTGGAAGGCGCCACCGCCTGGCACGCCGCGCTGCGCGCCACCGACGCCGACCGCGCGCGCATCGCCGCGGCCCACGAGGCGTTGCAGGCGGCCCACGGCAAGAACGACCCGGCCGGCGAGGCCCATGCCGATGCCGCCTTCCACCTGTCCATCGCCGAGGCCTCGCACAACCTGGTCCTGCTGCAGGTGATGCGCGGGCTGTTCGGGCTGCTGCAGACCAACATCTCGCAGAGCCGCGAGAAGCTCTACCTGTCGCCGCGCACGTCCGAGCCCCTGTCGGCACAGCACCGCGAACTGCTGGAGGCCGTGCTCGCCGGCGATCCCGAGCGTGCGCGCGCCGCCGCGCACGACCACCTGGAATTCGTGCACACCTCGCTGCGCACGCTCGACGAGGACGACGCGCGCCGCGCACGCGCATCGCGCCTCCCCCCCCCCCAGAGCCGACACCCATGATCATCTCCGCTTCCACCGATTACCGCGCGGCCGCCGAACGCCGGCTGCCGCCGTTCCTGTTCCACTACATCGACGGCGGCGCCTACGCCGAGCACACCCTGAAGCGCAACGTCGCCGACCTGGAGGACATCGCGCTGCGCCAGCGCATCCTGCGCGACATGACCGCGCTGGACCTGTCCACCGAGCTGTTCGGCGAGAAGCTGGCCATCCCCGCCGCGCTGGGCCCGGTCGGGCTGACCGGCATGTACGCGCGCCGCGGCGAGGTGCAGGCCGCGCGCGCGGCGGCCGCGCGCGGCATCCCCTTCACCCTGTCCACCGTGTCGGTGTGCCCGATCGAGGAAGTGGTGCCGGCCATCGACCGGCCGATGTGGTTCCAGCTGTACGTGCTCAAGGACCGCGGCTTCATGCGCAACGCGCTCGAGCGCGCCCAGGCCGCCGGCTGTTCCACCCTGGTGTTCACCGTGGACATGCCCACCCCCGGCGCGCGCTACCGCGACGCGCACTCGGCCATGAGCGGCCCGCACGCGCCGCTGCGCCGCGCCTGGCAGGCCGCCACCCATCCGCGCTGGAGCTGGGACGTGGGCCTGTGGGGGCGCCCGCACGACCTGGGCAACATCTCCGCCTACCGCGGCCGGCCGACCGGGCTGGAGGACTACATCGGCTGGCTGGCGGCCAACTTCGACCCGTCGATCTCGTGGAAGGACCTGGAATGGATCCGCGAGTTCTGGAAGGGCCCGATGGTGATCAAGGGCATCCTCGACCCGGACGACGCGCGCGACGCGGTGCGCTTCGGCGCCGACGGCATCGTGGTCTCCAACCACGGCGGGCGCCAGCTCGACGGCGTGCTGTCCACCGCGCGCGCGCTGCCGCCGATCGCCGATGCGGTCAAGGGCGACATCAAGGTGCTGGTCGATTCGGGCATCCGCACCGGCCTGGACATCGTGCGCATGATCGCCCTGGGCGCCGACGCGGTGCTGCTCGGCCGCGCCTGGGTGTACGCGCTGGGCGCGGCCGGCCAGGCCGGCGTGGAGAACGTGCTGTCGCTGATGGAGAAGGAGATGCGCGTGGCGATGACCCTGACCGGCGCCAAGACCGTCGCCGGGATCACCCGCGACTCGCTCACCGGCCTCACCCGCGAGGCCATGGCCTCGCCGGCGCAGGCCACCGGCACGGACTGAGCCGGTACGCCCGGCTTCCGTCCCGTGGCCGTGCCGGGGACGGCGCGGCGCGGGCCGCGGGGGCGCCGGCCGTGCGCGCCGCGCCTCCGGTCACTGCGTTTGCCACGCGCCGGCACGCCCGCGCCACGGCCGGCGGATCCGGCATCCGCCGCGATCGCACCGCCCCGGTCATGGCCGGCCTCCGGGCCGGCCGCCCGCGAAGGCCGGCGACGCCACGGAAGGACGCAGCCCCGTCCCCGCCGCAACGCCGATAATCACCGTCGAACCGCCTGGAGACACCGCCATGTCCGCCCTCCCCGTTTCCGCCGACACCCTGCTGCAGCGCCTGCGCGATGCCGTCGGCGCCGGCCACGTGCTCACCGGCGAGGAAGCCACCCGCCGCTACCGCAAGGGCTACCGCTTCGGCGAGGGCCCGGTGCTGGCGGTGGTGGTGCCCGGCACCCTGGTGGAGATGTGGCGCGCGCTGCAGGCCATCGTCGCGGCCGGGCGCATCGTCATCATGCAGGCGGCCAACACCGGCCTGACCGGCGGCTCCACCCCGGACGGCGACGCCTACGACCGCGAGGTCGTGCTGGTCTCCACCCGCCGCCTGGCCGGCGTGCAGCTGATCCACGACGGCCGCCAGGTGGTATGCCTGCCCGGCGCCACCCTGGACCGGCTCGAGCAGGCGCTGCACCCGCTGGGCCGCGAGCCGCACTCGGTGATCGGCTCCTCGTGCATCGGCGCCTCGGTGCTGGGCGGGATCTGCAACAACTCCGGCGGCGCGCTGGTGCGGCGCGGCCCGGCCTACACCCAGCTGGCGCTGTACGCCCAGCTCGGCGAGGACGGCGTGCTGCGGCTGGTCAATCACCTGGGCATCGCGCTGGGCCAGGAACCCGAGCAGATCCTCGCCCGGCTGCAGGCCGGCGACTACGCCGAGGCCGACATCCACGACGATCCGCAGCGCGCGGCCTCCGACCCGTACTACGCCCAGCACGTGCGCGAGGTCGATGCGCCCACCCCTGCGCGCTACAACGCCGATCCGGTGCGCCTGTACGAGGCCGCCGGCTCGGCCGGGCGGCTGGCGGTGTTCGCGGTGCGGCTGGACACCTTCGCGCGCGAGGACGCGGCGGTGTTCTACATCGGCAGCAACGACCCGGACGATCTCACCGAGATCCGCCGCTACATGCTCACCGCCTTCGACGAGCTGCCGATCAGCGGCGAGTACATCCACCGCGATGCCTACGACATCGGCGAGAAGTACGGCAAGGACACCTTCCTGCTGATCGACCGCTTCGGCACCGACCGGGTGCCGGCCGCGTTCGCGCTCAAGAGCCGCATCGACGGCTTGTTCGAGCGGCTCGGCCTGCGCGGGGTCACCGACCGCGCCATTCAGGCGCTGATGGCACTGCTGCCCAGCCACCTGCCGGCGCGCATGCGCCAGTTCCGCGACCGCTACGAGCACCACCTGCTGCTCAAGGTCGGCACGAAGATGGCCCCGGCCACCGAGGTGTTCCTCAAGCAGCACTTCACCGCCTCCACCACCGGCGGCTGGTTCAAGTGCGACGCCGAGGAGGGCCGCAAGGCGTTCCTGCACCGCTTCGCGGTGGCCGGCGCGGCGGTGCGCTACCGCGAGGTGCATCGCCGCGAGGTGGAGGACATCGTCGCCCTGGACGTGGCGCTGCGCCGCAACGACCGCGACTGGGTGGAGACGCTGCCGGCCGACATCGAGGACACGCTGGTGGTCAAGCTCTACTACGGCCACTTCTTCTGCCACGTGTTCCACCAGGACTACGCGGTCAAAAAGGGCCTCAACCCGCTGGCGATCGAGCACGCAATGTGGGCGCTGCTGGACAGGCGCGGGGCCGAGTACCCGGCCGAGCACAACGTCGGCCACCTGTACAAGGCCAAGCCGGCGCTGGAAGCGTTCTACCGCCAGCTCGACCCGACCAACGGCTTCAATCCCGGCATCGGCCAGACCCCGCGCGGGGTGCGCTGGAGCGACTGCGACTGCGGCGGGCACTGAGCCCGCCAGCCGTCCGGGATCGCCGCGCTCAGCCCGGCACCGCCAGCGGCGCGGTGCCCAGCGCCGCCGCCAGGGCCTGCAGCGAAGCGATCGTCGCCGCATCCAGCTCGATCGCCGCGGCATGCCGGGCGCGGTTGCCGGCCTCGTACTCGCCCGGGTACTGCACGGCGGCGAAGCCGGGCGCCGGCGGGCAGCCGTGCAGGTAGTCGATGTAGGCCGCGGCCTCGCGCTCGAGCCAGGCCGGATCGGCCAGCTGCGCCGGGTCGATCACCAGCGCGAACAGGTTGTTGGTGGCCACGGTGGCGCCGTGCTGGTGCTCGGGGGTGACCGTGCCGCCGCCGCTGAGCAGGCCGGCCAGCAGCTCGGTGACCAGGCCCAGGCCGTAGCCCTTGTGGCCGCCGAACGGCAGCAGCGCACCGGGCGGTTCGGCTTCCATCACCCGCCCGTCGGTGGTCGGCCGCCCCTGCGCATCGACCAGCGCGCCGGCCGGTACCGGCTCGCCGGCGGCGGCGAGCACGCGCACCCGGTTCATCGCGATCTGGCTGGTGGCCATGTCCAGCACCAGCGGTTCGCGCCCGGGCAACGGCAGGGCGAAGCACATCGGGTTGGTGGTGAGCCGCGCCTGGCGCCCGCCGAACGGGGCGACCATCGCCGGACGGCCGATGACATTGGTCCAGGCCAGCAGCGCCAGGCCGCCGGCCGCGGCCTGCTCGCCGTAGCTGCCCATGCGCCCGAGGTGGTGGACGTGGCGCAGGGTCAGCACGCAGCTGCCGCGGGCCCGCGCCCGTGCCATCGCCGCGGCCACCACGGCCTTGCCGACGTGCTGGCCGAAGCCCAGCGCCCCGTCCCAGGCCATCAGCATGCCGTCGTCGCGCAGCAGCCGCGCCTGCGCATTGGGTACCAGGTGGCCGTCGGCGATGGCCTGGCGGTAGCGCGGCAGGATCGACAGGCCATGGCTGGCGTAGCCGGCCTGGTCGGCGCCGACCAGGTGGGTGGCGACGTCCTCGGCGATGGCCGGCTCGACCTGCAGGGCGGCAAGCTGGGCACGGCAGAAGTCGAGGGCGGCCGGGAGCGGGATGTTCATGCGGCTCTCCTGGGACAGACGGGATCGGGCCATGCCGCAGCGCAGCATGGGATGGTCACACGATCGCCCATCGGCGCCGCGCCGGCGTTGATCCGGATCACGCTCAGGGCCGCGGCAGCACCTGCCGCAGCGTGGCGATGCCGTCCCACGGATCGCGCCGCAACCGCGCCGCGCGCTGCAGCGCCCTGTCCAGCGGGAACGCCTGCGGCGAATCGATCTTCGCCAGCTCCTCCCAGCGCAGCGGCACGGCCACGGTGGCGTGCTCGCGCGCGCGCAGCGACCAGTTGCACACGCTGGTGTTGCCGCGGCCGTTGCGCAGCCAGTCCACGAAGATCACCCCGTCGCGCCGGGCCTTGCTCATGGTGGCGATGTAGCGTTGCGGCGCCTGCGCGGCCAGGGCATGGGCGAAGGCGTCGCAGAAATCGCGCGCCTGGTCCCAGCCGGCCTGCGCCAGCAGCGGCACCACCACGTGCAGGCCCTTGCCGCCGGACAGGCGCACGAAGCTCTCCAGGCCGGTCTCGCGCAGGCGCGCGCGGATCTCGCGCGCGGCCTGCTTGACGGCATCCCAGGCCACGCCGGGGCCCGGATCGAGGTCGAACACCAGCCGGTCCGGATGCTCGGGATCGTCCACCGTCGCCCCCCACGGATGCAGCTCCAGCGTGTTCATCTGCACCAGCTCGAGCAGGCCCTCCACATCCTCGATGTACAGGTAGTCCTCCACCCCGCTCTTCTGCCGCAGCGGGATGGCGTGCACGTGCGCGCCCAGGCCTTCGGCATGGTGCTTCTGGAAGAAGCACTGGCCGCCGTAGCCGTCCGGGCAGCGCAGCAGCGACAACGGCCGCCGCACCACCTCCGGCAGCAGCCAGCGCGCCACCTGGCGGTAGTAGTCGGCCACCTGCGCCTTGGTGATGCCCGAGGCCGGGTAGACCACGCGCTCGGGATGGGTGATGGCGACATCGTCGGTGGCCACGGCGGCGGCTCCTGGGGTGCGGGATCGGGACGGGCGCCGCGGCGGCGGGTCGGCCGGCGCCGCGGCCTGCGGCACCGGCGGATCGGTATCGGTGGAGGCCAGCTCGGCCACGTCCTTGTCCGGGCGCAGGCGCTTGAAGCTGGCCTGGCGCAGCAGCCCTTCCTTGGCCCAGCCGCGGAACGCCACCTCCACCACCAGCTGCGGCCGCACCCAGTGCACGCTGCGCGCGGAGAACGGCACCTGCGGCGGCAGGTCGACCTGCGCCTGCGCGGTGGCCAGCGCGCGCAGGCGCGTGGACAGCTGCGCCAGCGTGGCCTCGTCGAAGCCGCTGCCGACCCGGCCCACGTACTGCAGCGCGCCGTCGCGCAGGCGCGCCAGCAGCAGCGAGCCGAAGCCGCTGCGCGCGCCCTTGGGATCGGTGTAGCCGACCACGGCGAACTCGTCGCCCTCGCCGCGCTTGATCTTCAGCCAGTCGCCGTCGCGGCCGCTGCCGTAGGGCGCATCGACGCGCTTGCTGACGATGCCCTCGTAGCCCTTGGCCGCCGCCGCGGCGTAGACCTCGCGGCCATGGCCGATGACGTGGTCGCTGTAGGCCAGCACGCCCGGGCCGGGGCCGAGCAGTGCCTGCAGCAGCTGCTTGCGCTGCAGCAGCGGGGTGCGCCGCAGGTCGACCCCGGCCACGCCGAGCAGGTCGAACACCACGTAGCGCAACGGCTGGCGCGCGCTGCCCTCCAGCACCGCCTGCAGCGCGGAGAAGTCGCTGCGCGCATCGGCGTCGAGTACCACCAGCTCGCCGTCCAGGCGCACGTCGTCCACCGGCAGCGCCGCCACCGCCTCGGCCACCGCCGGCACCTTCGCGGTCCAGTCCAGGTCGTTGCGCGAGCGCAGCCGCAGCGTGCCGTCGACGCGGTCGGCCAGCAGCCGGTAGCCGTCCCACTTGATCTCGTTGAGCCAGCCCTCGCCTTCCGGCGCCTGCGGCACCAGCGTGCACAGCTGCGGCGCCAGCCCGGCCGGGCACGGCGCGGCGCGGGCGCCGTCCAGCGCGAGGGCCTGCGCATGCCAGTCCTGGCGGGCGCGTACCGCGCTTGCGCCGGCGATGGTCTTCTTCGCGGCGGTCCGTTTCGCCGTCCTTGCCACGGCCTTCGATGCGGGCTTCGCCGCCGCCGGGGTCCCTGTCGTCTTCCTTGCCGCGGGCCTGGCCCGGGCCGGTGCCGCGGGCGGATCGGCCGCGGCCCCCGCACGGCGGGCCCGCGTCGCCGGCCGGCGTGGCGTGGCCGCCGGCGGATCGTCCACCAGGTCGTCGGCCTCCCGGTCGGCGGCGTAGGCGTCGTGGCGCTTGATCAGCAGCCATTGCGGCTGGCGGCCGGACATGTGGGTACGCACCAGGGTCCAGGCGCCGCGCAGCTTGTCACCGTGCAGTTCGAAATCGAGCTTGCCGGCGGCCAGCGCCGCCAGCGGGTCGCCATCGCACGACCAGGTGCCGTGGTCGAACACGTCGACGTGGCCGGCACCGTACTGCCCGGCCGGGATGTCGCCGTGGAAGGTGGCATAGCCCAGCGGATGGTCCTCCACCTGCACCGCCAGGCGCCTGTCGCCGGGGCGCAGCGACGGCCCCTTGGGCACCGCCCAGCTCTTGAGCACGCCACCGGCCTCCAGGCGGAAGTCGTAGTGGCGGGTACTGGCGTGGTGCAGCTGCACCACGAAGATCGGCACGTGCCCGCCCGTGCGCGGCGGCGCCGATGCGGCCGGCTCCGGGGTCCGGTCGAAGCGGCGTTTGCGGACGTAATCGCGCAGCGACATGCGCGCCTCAGCCGGTCTTGCGGCGGCCGGCCGCCTTCCTGGCCGGGGCGGGCGCCGCCCTGGCGGATTTGCCCGCGGCCTTGGCGGCGGCCTTGGCGGCCTTCTTCGCCGGCGACTTGCGCGCCGGGGCCCTGGCCGCCTTCGCCGCCGGGGTCTTCTTCACCACCGCGCGCGCGGCGGTCTTGCGGGCCGGGGTGCGCTTGTTCGCGTCCAGGCTCTTGCGCAGCAGCGACATGAAATCGACCACGTTGGTGGCCGCGTCGGCCGGGGTGGCCGGGGCTTCCTCCACCGCGGCGGTGCCGCCCTTGGCCTCGATGCGCTGGCGCAGCAGGGCCTCCAGGCGCTCGCGGAACTCGTCGTGGTAGCTGTCCGGGGCCCAGTCCCCGGCCATGGAATCGATCAGCTGCTGCGCCATCTGCCGCTCCCTGGCGCTGATGCGGTAGTCCGCGTCGGTGCCGGCGGGCAGGGCGTAGTCGGCCGGGTCGATCAGTTCCTGCGGCCAGCGCAGCAGCACCAGCACCAGCGCGTCCTCGTGCGGCATCACCGCCGCCAGGTACTCGCGGGTGCGGATGACCACCCGGGCGATGCCGATGCGGTCGCTGGCGCGCAGCGTCTCGCGCAGCAGCACGTAGCCCTTCTCGGCCTTGCGCGCCGGCACCAGCACGTAGGGTTTCTCGAAGTAGCGCGGATCCACCGCGGCGGCGGCGACGAAGGCCTCGACCGCCACCGTCTCGCGGCCCTGCGGCTGGGCGGCGCGGATCTCGTCCTCGTCGAGCACCACGTAGCTGCCCTTGTCGTACTCGAAGGCCTTGACCACGTCCTTCCACGGCACTTCCTCGCCGGTCTCGGCGTTGACCCGCTCGTAGCGGATGCGCTGGTTGTCGCGCGCATCGAGCATGCGGAACTGCGGATCGAGCTGGCGCTCGCCGGGCATCAGCGCGACCGGGATGTTGAGCAGGCCGAACCCGAGCGTGCCCGACCAGATCGGCCGCGCCATCAGGACAGGCTCCCGTGCACCGCGGCGGCGGGCATGTGGTCCAGCGCGCGCCAGGCATCCTCGACCACCGGCCGCGCGCGCGCCCAGGCCAGGTGCGATTCGCCGCGCACCTGCTCCCAGTGCGCGGCCAGCGCCGCCTGGGCCTCGGTATCCTCGCGCGGCCAGTCGTCGGCATGGGTGGCGCGGGCGAAGGCGTAGGCCGGGCGCAGGTCGCGCCAGGGCGGACCGCCGCGGGCGCGGCGGCGGGCGTAATCGGCCAGCATCCACTGGTCGTAGTCCTGCGCGATCGCCCCGGCGCCGCGCTCGCGCAGCTGGCGGCGACGGCACCCGCGCGGCGGCAGGGGTTCGAGATGGCACTGCAGCAGCGAGCGGTCGGGGCGGCGTTCGAGCGGCGTCATGGCGGCATCCCGGGCAAGGGTCGGACCGGCAGCACTAGCGCGCCTCCCGTTACTCCGGCGTGAGCGCGCGGCGTTCGCGGCTGCTTCACCGCCATCGCGCTGCAATCGTCCTTCCAGAGAGCCTGTGGAGATGCCTGCCATGCCACGCGATCCGTTCCGAGAAAACCAGCCGGCACTGCCCGGCGAGCAGCGCGGCAAGCACGACGCCGACGAGAACGACGAGCGCGGCGCCGGCCGCGAACCGGACGAGCTGGTGCCCAGCCCGAGCGATGCGGACGATCCCGCGACGCTGCCGGTGCCGGACAGCCTGCCGGTGGCGGAACCGCCGGCGCACGGCACCCGCGGCCACGCCGGCCGCGATCGCAAGGACCCGCCGGACACGCCCGCGCGCCGCACGCCGGAAAGCGAGTCCGAGCGCCACGAACGCAAGCGCCGCGAAAGCGACAACCAGGACGAGGCGCTGGAGGAGACCTTCCCGGCCAGCGACCCGGTATCGCCGTTCGTGCCGGCCAAGGTGCCGGATTGAACGCCGGCGGGCGGCCGCGTGCCGCCGTGGCGGCAGGATCGCACCGCGCCTAGTTCGGATGACCGCGCAAGGGTGCGCCCAGGGCGGGCGTGCCTTGCGCGCATTTCCCCCGCGCAAGCGGCGGCTATACCCGGCCCGCCTGCTGCAGCGCCGCGTACTCGGCGTCGGTGAACAGGTGCGAGCGCACCAGGAAGCGCACGCCTTCGCCGTTCTCCAGCGAGAACATGCCGCCGCGGCCCTCGACCACGTCGATGATCAGCTGGGTGTGCTTCCAGTATTCGAACTGCGAGGGGCTGATGTAGAACTCCGCGCCGCCGATCTGCCCCAGCAGTACGTCGCGGTCGCCGACGATGAAGTCGCCGACCGGGAAGCACATCGGCGAGGAGCCGTCGCAGCAGCCGCCGGACTGGTGGAACAGCAGCTCGCCGTGCTTGGCGCGCAGGCGTTCGATCAGCTGCAGCGCGGCGAGCGTGGCGGTCACCTGCGGCGGGGGCGCGGCGCCGGACGATGCGAGGGTCATGCCGCCTCCGGGGTAGGGCGGCCGGTCCGCGGGGACCGGCCGCAAGGGACGGACGTCCGCCGGCCCGCGGCCGGCGGGCGAGGGCCGGGTCAGGCCGCCAGGTCGAGCACGATGCGGCCCTCGATCTGGCCCTTGTGCATGCGCTCGAACACCGCGTTGATGTTCTCCAGCCTGTCGGTGGCGACGGTGGCGTGGACCTGGCCGCGCTGGGCGAAATCCAGCGATTCCTGCAGGTCCAGGCGGGTGCCGACGATCGAGCCGCGCACGGTGATGCCGTTGAGCACCAGGCCGAAGATGTCCAGCGGGAAGCTGCCCGGCGGCAGGCCGTTGAGCGCCACCGTGCCGCCGCGGCGGACCGTGCCGATCGCCTGGTCGAAGGCCTTGGGCGAGACCGCGGTGACCAGGGCGCCGTGGGCGCCGCCGATCTCCTTCTTCAGGTAGGCCGCCGGGTCGGTGGTCCGGGCGTTGACGGTGACCGCCGCGCCGAGCTTCTCGGCCAGGCGCAGCTTGGCGTCGTCCACGTCGACGGCGGCCACGTTCAGGCCCATCGCCTTGGCGTACTGCACCGCCATGTGGCCCAGGCCGCCGATGCCGGAGATCACCACCCACTCGCCGGGGCGGGTGTTGGTCATCTTCAGGCCCTTGTACACGGTCACGCCGGCGCACAGCACCGGGGCGATCTCGACGAAGCCCACGTCCTTGGGCAGGTGGCCGACGTAGTCGGCATCGGCAATGGCGTATTCGGCGAAGCCGCCGTTGACCGAGTAGCCGGTGTTCTGCTGCTGCTCGCACAGCGTCTCCCAGCCGCCCAGGCAGTGGTCGCAATGGCCGCAGGCCGAATACAGCCACGGGATGCCGACGCGGTCGCCCTCCTTGACGTAGGTGACGCCCTCGCCGACGGCGACGACGTGGCCCACGCCCTCGTGGCCGGGGATGAACGGCGGATGCGGCTTGACCGGCCAGTCGCCGTCGGCGGCGTGCAGGTCGGTGTGGCAGACGCCGCAGGCCTCGATCTTGACCAGCAGTTCGCCGGCCTTGGGGCGGGGCACCTCCACTTCCTCGATCACCAGCGGCTTGCCGAATTCGCGCACCACGGCGGCCTTCATCGTCTTTTGCATGGCGGTATCTCCTTTCGAAGGAATGCAACCAGCGGGGGAGGCGGCAGCGTCGGCGATCGCCGCCAGCGCCGCTTTGCGCAGGATCAATCGCTCCGGTTCATTGCAGGTGGTGGCTCGGCGCCAGCCGGTATACCGGCGTGTCCAGGCCCTCGTAGCGCGCCTTGAGCTGCAGCGCCAGGTACAGCGAGTAGTGCCGCGACTGGTGCAGGTTGCCGCCGTGGAACCACAGGTTGTCCTGCCGGGTGGGCTTCCACATGTTGCGCAGCTCGCCTTCCCACGGGCCCGGGTCCTTGGTGGTGCCCGAGCCGTAGCCCCAGCATTTGCCCACCCTGTCGGCCACGTCCTGGCTGATCAGCTTCGCCGCCCAGCCGTTCATCGAACCGTAGCCGGTGGCGTAGACGATCAGGTCGGCCGGCAGGCGCGAGCCGTCGTTGAGCACCACCGCGTCGGGCTCGATGTGGTCCACGCCCAGGCCCGGCGCGCTCCTGAGGGCGATGGTGCCGTCGGCGATCAGCTCGGAGGCGCCGACGTCGATGTAGTAGCCCGAGGCGCGGCGCAGGTACTTCATGAACAACCCGGTGTCGTCGTCGCCGAAGTCGAGCATGAAGCCGGCCTGCTCCAGCCGCGCGTAGAAGTCGGCGTCGCGGCGGCGCACCTCGTCGAAGGCGGGACGGTGGAACTGCGGCATCACCTTGTACGGGATCGAGGCGAAGATCAGGTCGGCCTTGTCGGTGGTGATGCCGTTCTCCACCGCCTCCTCCGAGTACAGCGGCCCCAGCACCACCTCCATCAGCGTTTCCGAGCGCACGATGTGGGTGGGCGAGCGCTGCACCATGGTCACCTGCGCGCCGTGCTCGACCAGGTCGGCGCAGATGTCGTGGGCCGAGTTGTTGGCGCCGATCACCACCGCGCGCTTGCCGCGCCAGGCATCGCCGCCGGGATGCTGGCTGGAGTGGTGCTGCTGGCCGGCGAAGCTCTCCGCACCGGGGTACTTCGGCACGTTGGCCACGCCGGACATGCCGGTGGCCAGGACCAGCTGCACCGGATGCAGCTGCACCGGCTCGCCGTCGCGCAGCACCGTCACGTTCCAGTGGCCGGCGGCTTCATCAAAGTCGGCCTTGACGCACTCGGTGCGATTCCAGACGTTGAGCTCCATCGCCTTGGCGTACATCTCCAGCCAGTCGCCGATCTGGTCCTTGGGGGTGAACACCGGCCAGTGCTCGGGGAAGGGCAGGTAGGGCATGTGGTCGTACCAGACCGGGTCGTGCAGGCACAGCGACTTGTAGCGCCCGCGCCACTGGTCGCCCGGGCGCTCGGCCTTGTCCACGATCAGCGTCGGCACGCCCAGGCGCCTGAGCCGCGCGCCCAGCCCCAGTCCGCCCTGGCCGCTGCCGACGATCAGGCAGTACGGCTGCTCGGTGATGCCGAGCGTGGCCTCCTCGTCGCGGCGGCGCTCGGCCCAGTTGCGCTTGTCGGCATGGCCATGGCCGTGCTGCGCGCCGAGCGGGCGGCGGCGCCCACGCGGTTCCTCGAAGCCCTTGAGCTCGCGCATGCTGGTCAGCAGCGTCCAGCACAGCCCGTCCTTGAGGCGCACGTAGCCCTTGCCGCGCGCGACCGCGGTCTCCAGGCTGATCCAGCCCTCGACCACGCCGTCGGCGGCGCCGGCCTCGCCCTCCACCTGCCAATGCGAGGGATCGGTGTCCTGCAGCCGCGCCTCGAGCAGGTCGCGGATCTCGCCCTTGCCCTCGGCGGTGACGATGTTCCAGCTGAACAGCACCAGGTCGCGCCAGTGGCAGTCCTCGGCGAAGCAGGCCAGGGCGGCGTCGATGTCGCGCCGCGCCAGCGCGTCGGCGAAGCCGGCCAGCCAGTGGCGCAGGGTGTCGGTCGGCGCGTCGCTGCGGGCGACGCTGGCGGAGAGGGTTTCTTCGGTGACGGCCATGCGGTGTTTCCTCGCTGCAAGCTTGCGGATGGGGAGGGCGGGCAGCGGCGATCGAGCCGCCTGCCTGCCGGGCACCGACGCGTCCTGGGGGAGGGAGGTGCGCCCGGGCCCCGCCGCCGACCGCGGCGGGGCGACCGTGGCCGGCGTCAGAAGAAGCCGAGTTTCTTGGGCGAATAGCTCACCAGCAGGTTCTTGGTCTGCTGGTAGTGGTCGAGCATCATCTTGTGGTTCTCGCGGCCGATGCCCGACTGCTTGTAGCCGCCGAACGCGGCATGCGCCGGGTAGGCGTGGTAGCAGTTGGTCCACACCCGCCCGGCCTGGATGCCGCGGCCCATGCGGTACAGCCGGTTGACGTCGCGGCTCCACACGCCCGCGCCCAGGCCGTAGAGCGTGTCGTTGGCGATGGACAGCGCTTCCTCCTCGGTCTCGAAGGTGGTCACCGACACCACCGGGCCGAAGATCTCCTCCTGGAAGATGCGCATCTTGTTGTTGCCCTTGAACACCGTCGGCTTGACGTAGAAACCGCCGGACAGCTCGCCCGGCAGCCGGTTCTGCTCGCCGCCGATCAGCACCTGGGCGCCTTCCTGCTTGCCGATGTCGATGTAGCTGAGGATCTTCTCCAGCTGCTCGGAGGAGGCCTGGGCGCCGATCATGGTGTTCGGGTCGAGCGGGTTGCCCTGCTTGATCGCCGCCACCCGCTGCAGCGCGCGCTCCATGAAGCGCTCGTAGATCGAGGCGTGGATCAGCGCGCGCGAGGGACAGGTGCAGACCTCGCCCTGGTTGAAGGCGAACAGCACGAAGCCCTCGATCGCCTTGTCGAGGAAGTCGTCGTCCTCGGCCATCACGTCGGCGAAGAAGATGTTGGGCGACTTGCCGCCCAGCTCCAGGGTCACCGGGATCAGGTTCTGGCTGGCGTACTGCATGATCAGCCGGCCGGTGGTGGTCTCGCCGGTGAAAGCGATCTTGGCGATGCGCGGGTTGGACGCCAGCGGCTTGCCGCACTCCAGGCCGAAGCCGTTCACCACGTTGAGCACGCCGGCGGGCAGCAGGTCGCCGATCACCTCCAGCAGCACCATGATCGAGGCCGGGGTCTGCTCGGCCGGCTTGAGCACCACGCAGTTGCCGGCGGCCAGCGCCGGCGCCAGCTTCCAGCACGCCATCAGCAGCGGGAAGTTCCACGGGATGATCTGGCCGACCACGCCGAGCGGTTCGTGGAAGTGGTAGGCGATGGTGTCGTGGTCGATCTCGGAGATGCCGCCTTCCTGGGTGCGCACGGCGCTGGCGAAGTAGCGGAAGTGGTCCGCGCACAGCGGCACGTCGGCATTGAGCGTCTCGCGGATCGGCTTGCCGTTGTCCCAGGTCTCGGCGTAGGCCAGCAGCTCCAGGTTCTGCTCGATGCGGTCGGCGATCTTCAGCAGCACCGCAGCGCGCTCGCCGGCGCTGGTGGCGGCCCAGGCCGCCTTGGCCGCGTGCGCGGCATCCAGCGCCGCCTCCACGTCGTCGGCGTTGGAACGCGCCACCGTGGTGAAGACCTTGCCGGTGATCGGCGTGGTGTTCTCGAAGTACTGGCCGCTGCGCGGCTCCGCCCACTTGCCGCCGATGAAGTTGCCGTAGCGCGGCTTGAAGATGGCATCGGGATCGGTGGCGTAGGCCTTGGCGGAAGTGACGGCGTTCATGGCGGGATGTCTCCGGGGTGAAGGGATCGTGTCCCCTGGCATCCGCAAGGGCGATGCCAGATCCGGGCTGTTGCGCCGCGTCAGCCGACGCCGCCGCGCCGGGGCTCGCCCCGGGCGCCGGATGTGCTGCGGCGCGCAACGTCTGGTCGTTGCAAGCGCCGCGCAGGTGTGCTGTCTATCGGGACACCCCCTGCAACAGCTGTCGCAGATTGCGACACAGGAGCCCTCCGATGGCCCAGCCGTCACTGCCCCTGCGCATGGACCGGGCACGGCGCGCGTTCTTCGAGCGCGGCGCGTTGCCCGTGGGCGACATTCCCGAGATCGTGCTGCAGTCCTGGCGCCGCTGCCGCCACCAGGGCGTGCCGCTGGACACCGCCACGGAACTGGAACCGCTGCCCGCCACGCGCCTGCGCGAGATGCGCGAGCGCCACGAGCGGCTGTGGCGCCTGGCGCGCCCGGAACTGGACGCGCTGGCCCCGGCCACCGCCGCGGCCGGCAGCATCGTGCTGCTCACCGACGCGGAGGGCTGGGTGCTCGACGCCGAGGGCAATCCCGCCTTCCTGGACAAGGCCGGGCGGGTGGCGCTGATGCCCGGCGTGTGCTGGAACGAGGCGCGCGTGGGCACCAATGCGATCGGCACCGCGATCGTGGAGGGCCGCACGGTGGAGGTGCGCGGCGGCGAGCACTACTCGGCCCCGCACGGCATCCTCAGCTGCGCGGCCACGCCGATCTTCGATCCGTACGGGCGGCTGGCCGGCGTGCTGGACATCTCCGGCGAGGCCGGCGCCCCGCACCGCCACGCGCCCGGGCTGGCCAAGATGGCGGTGGCCGGCATCGAGCACCGCTGGTTCGACGAGGGCATCCCCGGCTGCGAGCTGCTGCGCCTGCACCACGACCCGGCCCTGCTCGGCACCGCGCGCGAGGGCCTGCTGGCATTCCGCGACGGTCGCCTGGTGGCGGCCAACCGCATCGGCCTGAAGCTGTTCGGCCTGGACCGCGCCGAGCTCGGCCGCGCCCCCTACGAGGCCCTGTTCGACGCGCCGCTGGCGCGGTTGCGCGACGAGGGCGTGCTGCAGGACCGGCAGGGGCGGGTACTGTTCGGCCACGTGGATGCCGCCCGCGACGCGGTGTCGATCCGCATCCGTCCTTCCGGCCCGGGACGGCCCGGGACGGCGGCCCGCGCCATGCCCGCCGCCGGCACCGGCGAGGCGCACGCCCCGCGCCTGGACCCGCTGCGCCAGGGCCTGCTCGAACGCGCCCGGCGCGTGCTCGATGCCGGCCTGCCGGTGCTGGTGCAGGGCGCGACCGGGACCGGCAAGGAAGTGTTCGCGCATGCCCTGCACCGGTGTTGCGCCCGTGCCGCCAAGCCATTCGTCGCGGTCAACTGCGCCGCCCTGCCGGAAGGCCTGATCGAGGCCGAGCTGTTCGGCTACGAGGAAGGCGCCTTCACCGGTGCGCGGCGCCAGGGCAGCGCCGGCCTGCTGCGCCAGGCCGAGGGCGGCGTGCTGTTCCTGGACGAGATCGGCGACATGCCGCTGGCGCTGCAGCCGCGCCTGCTGCGCGTGCTGCAGGAACGCGAACTGGTGCCGCTCGGCGGCGGCAAGCCGGTGAAGCTGGATTTCGCCCTGGTCTGCGCCACCCATCGCGACCTGGACGGCGCCATTGCCGAGGGCCGCTTCCGCGCCGACCTGTACTACCGCATCGCCCACCACGTCGCCCGCCTGCCGTCGCTGCGCGAGCAGCCCGACCGTGCCGCGCTGGTGCACCAGCTCTGGGACCGGGCAGGGCAGGGCCGGCGCCTGCGCGAGGACACCCTCGCGGCGCTGGCCGCCTACGACTGGCCCGGCAACCTGCGCCAGCTCGATGCCTGCCTGCGCACCCTGGTGGCACTGAGCGAACCCGGCGACGTCCTCGGCCCCGACGCCCTGCCGGAATACGTGCACCATGCGGTCCCGGCCGCCGCCGGGACTCCCGCGACCCCGCCGGCCGGCGACCTGCAGTCGCTGACGAAAGCCGCCATGCGCCAGGCGCTGGACGCCTGCAACGGCAACGTCAGCCGCGCCGCCCGCCGCCTGGGCATCAGCCGCAGCACCCTGTACCGGCGATTGGGTACCGACGGGCGTTGACCCGCGACCGGTCGCGCGCACGCGGCCGGGCGCGATGGCCGGGCAACGAAGGGCCCGACCCGACGCGGGCGCAGGCCTGCGCGACATCCCGAGGAACGGCATCCGGAGCGGGCCGCCCACGACCGGTTCGAGGAAGCCCGGTGCCCGCCGCCAGTAACGCCGCGCGCATGAAAGGCCGTGGGCCGGACGGCCGGCAGCAGGTCCATCAGCGCATTGGTCTGAGAGTCGTCGTCGTCCCTCCTGTCGCGGAATCAAAGACTCCGCCGGTTGCAGCTCCGGATCCCCGCACGAATGCCCGTGCCACGCCTTGGGACCGGGAAAACCCAGGAAAAGGCTATCCCAATGCCCACACCAAGCAGATGACCAGCGACGCGATACAGATGCCGACAGGCACCAGGCGCCTGAAGCGCATGCCATAGCCACGGCCGTTGCGTACCAGCAGGGCCCCGAGTGCCGCCAGCGGGAGCGACAGCGCCAGATTGAAAACGAACACGGACAGGAACACCAAGGCGGCCCATCCCATCCATTCCCATCGGCTATCCGCGCCGATGTGTACGTGAAGGACGGTCACGACCATCTGCAGCAACAGGAAGGCCCAGGCCAGCACCCAGAATTTGTCCACCCTCATCTTGTCCACCCTCATCCAGCTAACACCCTCGCCGGTTCGGTCATCGACACGTGCTTGCCGGTGGCCGACGCCGGTCAAGTCGTGCCGGGAAGCGAGTCCGGCCGGGACGGACGATCGGGGCCCTCGCATGCCAGGCGCCAGGCGCGGCCCAGGAGGATCGCGAGGTACTGGCCGAGGTGGCCGCTGTATTCGCCGAGGGTACGTCCGGCCAGCCGGCGCGCGGCTCCCGGCAGCCCCCGGGAAGTGATCCGGTCGGTGGCCGCAAGCGCCGGCACCAGGCGACTCCAAGCGTTGATCGCCGCGGGCCCGAGGACGCCCGAGACGAACGAAATCGTCTGCGCGCCCACCAGCAGCAGCAGTGCGTCCAGGCCTATCGCGTCGAGGAAGGGAACCAGCAGGCGCAGCTCCGGATGGGTCGCCAGCGCGAATAACAGGAGCGCGCCGACAATGCCGCCGACGCGCCGCCAGAACTTTCGGCTCTTCCAGAAGGGAGGTGTCATCTCGGTGGATCCTTGCGTCAGGTGGGGCGTTCCGTGGACAGGCTGCCAGGCCGGCGCATCCGGCCGCCGGGACCACCGCCACGACGCGGCATCGGCCTGGACGATGGGTTGGGGCTCACGCCTGGAAAGGCAATCCCACGCATTCCAGCTCGAACACGTGGTTGTCGAAATCCATGAAATACAGGGCGGTATCGTTGCGGGCCATTTGGCAGCGGTGGCCCAGCCGGGCGAGCTTGTCCGCGAAATGGGCCAACTGCTCCTTCGAAACCCTGAAAGCGATGTGGTCGCCGAGAAGCGGCCGATCCACGCTCGCTTCAGGAAGAACCAGCCAGGTGGAACCCAGCTGGACATAGGTCTCGTCATGGCCTTCCTCGTCCCTGTGCCGGCAGATCCTCGCGCCGAAGACGGAATGGAAGAATTCCGCGGTCCTGTCGGGATTACTGACGACCAGGGCGATATGGCTGAGGGGACCGAGCATGTCCATGGGATCACCGCATCGTTGGTGGTACTGCCTGAATCAGGCGACTGTCTACGCCGTGGACTGCACTCTAGCGTAATCGGCCCACGTCAGCCTCCGGCGCGAATTGTTGGCGATCCGCCGGCAACGTCGCGGCGGTTGGCACCAGATCCGCGAAATAAAACCCATCGCGTTCCACGACCTCGCCCACAACGGCATCAAGCGGCTCCCGGAACATCGGCCCGGCCAGAACACATGTGTGGAATTCGCCGTTTTCACCGCAAGGATCCACCCCCGCGGGCAGCTCGTCGACAAAGGCGTGATCGAACACCCGTCCAGCAAACGAGGGAGAAAGTTGCTTTGGATCGACACACGTGACGACAGCGACCACGCCCGCATCGATTATGCGCCGTGCAAGTGTCCCGGTAGGCTCGCGCCAGTTGGGGAAGAGGGGTTGAAGGCCAGAGCCTTCAAGCTGCTTGATGCGATAGTTGCGGATGTCCTCCAGAAACAGGTCGCCAAAGGCAATATGCGTTGCGCCACAAGCAAGCCCATGTCTGAAGGCGGCACGCATTTCGCGCTCGTACACTTCATTGGAGCAAGGCCAGGGCAGCGGGACGACGCGCAGGGAGAGCCCGATAGCGCGGGCCTGCGCCTCGACCAGAGCCAGACGGGTCGAATGCATCGCCACTCGCTCGTGGACGATATTGACGCTCGTCAGCAGACCGACGAGCTCCACGTCCGGGTTTTCCCGGAGCGTGTGCAACGCCCAGGCACAGTCTTTACCCGAACTCCAGGATAGCAGTACGCGCTGTTTCATCTGCTCGGGATTTTCCTCTGCCGGTCGACGTGGCTCAAATGCATGGCCAGTGTGCAGCGACATCCGCCCAATAGGCCATCGCGGTGCTTCCTGCCGCCTCGTTCGCAACCCCATGGCCGTCGCCGACGACCGAGTGGCGAAGCGATCGGCAGCGAGCCACTGCCGCATGGAGGCAGCGAATGCACGAGTCGCGGTCGTAGGCGGCGAGGGTCGCCTGGAGTTGCGCGGCACGGGACGGGGCCGCGGTCTCTACGTGGCGCACACCTGCCGGCTGCGCCCCCGCCTCCACCAGTACGAGGGCCCCAGGACGCGCACGCGCAGGAAGGCGAGGAAATCCACTGCCTCGAACAGCTCGCCCCGGCCGACCTTGAGCGTCGCGTAGCGGATCCATACCCAGAAGCGCCCCTCGATCCAGGCCAGGTCCGGCGGCGGATAACGCGCCTCGGCCGTCCGCAGGACTTGGCTCAATCGCCCCTCACGCTCCCAGAGCACGACCGGTTCGTCCACGCGGGCGGCGGCGTCGGGCAGCGAGACGAAGCTTCAGATCGACACGGGACGGCGCGCCGCCGGCTTCGCCCTCGTGCAGATCAACAGGCGTGGTGCGCCCACACGCTCGTCGGTGAACGCGGCCACGAGCGGACCCGGCCTGGCCGCAAGACGATGATGCTCGCCCACGATGGCTGCCACGGTGCCGGGTTCCACCTCAAGGACCCGGTGCAGGTCGCTGAACTCGTCCCTCCCTCCACCGGCGAACGCGCCGGCAGCGGCTACGCCGACGATGCGCGGATCGGCCCGCAGGTGGGGCATGGCGCGCCCGGGAAGGGATGCATGCGAACGGCGAGTGGTGCCTGCCCTGCATATGAATCCGCGCCTCCACCCCTGATCCTCATGCGGCATCACGTTCACGGAAACGCGAAGTGCCGGCGCCGGAATTGAGCCGGGCCGCGAGGCAGGCTCGGCTTGCATGGATTGTCAGGCACCCTTGAGCTTCCAGCCGCCATCACAGTCGATGACGGTGCCCGTGATGAACGTGTTGGTCGTGACGAACATGATTGCCTGGGCAAGATCATCCGGAGTCCCGACGCGACCGACCGGTACTTTCGTGGCGAGCTGCTCGAAAAGCTTGGTTTTCTCTTGCACCGGAAGCCGCGACCACCAGGGTGTGTCTACGACACCCGGGACGACAGCATTGACCCGGAGCGGTCGGAGCTCGGAGGCCAGAACCGGAATCATCGCCTCCAGTGCGGCATTGATCGCGGCAAGCCCGGCAGTCCCCGGTTGCATTGCTCGTGAGGAAATCGCCCCGATAAACGTAATCGATCCGGTCCCGGAGATTGCTGGCAGGCACGCTTTGGCACAGTTCACTTGTGGCCAGAACTTGCCTTCGAATCCCTTGCGCAGGTCGGCGAGATCGAGATCCCTGAAGTTGCCGGCGCCGGAAGCACCGGATGCACAGACGACCAGATGGTCAAAGGGGCCAAGTTCGGAAAAGACGGCCTGACACTGCACAAGGTTGGAGGCATCGAGGGTGACGGGAAGAGCCCCGATCGCCTGCGCATTGGAAAACTTTCCAGGGTCTCGAGAGGCGGTCACGACTTCGTGACCGCTCGCTACCGCGGCCTTGGCCGCCGCAAGGCCGATTCCCGAAGTGCCTCCGACAATGACGTACTTCACGAATCCTCCGAAGGGTGCCCAAGGCCTGGGCTCAGCCGCACCGCGAAGTGGCATCGGCCTGGATGAGGTGCCGGGCGAGACTGGCCGAGAACCCTGCCCCCAGCCAATGTCCCGACGTGAAAAACACGACAAGGACCGATGATGCCACGGCTCCCAGGACGGGGTTTGCCCTGCAAAGCCTGGCGAACAAATTCGCCGAAGCCGATGACAAGGCGCGTAAGGCAGGCGCAATGCACAGGCCGAACCCCGCGCTGGCCGACAGCAGGAGCGGCGAGGATTGATCGCCGGAACCGACGGGGAAACGGCCAGCCGATTTGCCGAAGCAGAACCCGCCCGCTGGTCTTGACCCACACCGCTTAATGCCAGAATTAAATGGACCCGCGAATCGGCTTGGATTTCAATGGATTGTCAGGCGCTTTCTCGTGCGAACTCGTTTTCACGGTCATTCCATATCCAGCTACAGAGGCCCGGCTCATCCATCACCGAGTCCAGTACTTGATATTGCGCGATAATTGCGCCGCACGATACTTCTTGCAGTTCGTCGGTCAGCGACGCTCCTTTTTCGAGGATGCGCCAACCACTATCGGCGTCGCCTTTTTGCGAAACACGAACCAGCCTGTGAGGCCAGGCTGCATCTTGGACAATGCCTGCACTGACCAGGCATGTTTTACTGTAAGGAAGAACATACTCGTCGGGCAGCGTCACCGAAATGACGTGCTCTGGACGTATTGAGAGGATTGCACCGTTTAGCGAGGGAAAGAGGACAAGACTGTTGTCGATCTCCACCTTGTAGCCGCCATTTCCCACCTCCGTAACCGTCACCCATGGTCTTTCCGCGCTAATGGGGCCTGAGCTCGCGGTAGCCTCTAGAATGATTTTTGCAGTATCGCCGACCCGAAGAGAGCGGCGCTGGTCCGACCTGGGAATCGAGAAGCTTCTTGGATTCTCATCCCGCAACTTTTCTGCGTTGCCGATGACGTAATCCTGTCTGGATAATCCTCCCCGTGCTTTGAGGCCTGCCATTGCCTTTCGGAACCAATTCACCGATATCTCTCCTGGCGCACTTGGCGAGCAAACTAAGCCGACCCGCCAAGCGGGTTCGGCTTGAATGCATTGTTAGGCCGCGTCAAAGCGGATCCGAATAGATGATGATAGATCCGCCATCGGATAGCGCGCCCTGATACATGTCTTCTACGCCTTCAAGCTCGCTCCCCGGGCCAACTTTGCCGGCCTGCTGAAGGTCAGGGTCGTCCCATCCGTTGGTGCTCATGAAATCCTCGGCTACGGCCCAATCAAAGTCGCTTTCCCTGAATTGACGCAAGAACAAAAGGAACGCATGCCTTTCCCCTGGCGGGAATTTGCCCCCGGCTTTGGCAGTTGCTGTCCCGCAGAAGACATGAATTTCGTACACGGCCTGACGCCCAATTGGATCAACCAAACGCGACATAGGCGAAGTATCGCCAGGGCCAGGCGCGGGGCAAGCACGGAATTCCCATCCCCTTGATGTGTTGCGCCGACCGTCGGTATGCGATCGCTGCGTCATGCGGCGTTCCAGCGGGCACAATCCGTGCGCTCGCTGGAACGCGGCCCGGTCCCGGGCACACAGTACGCGCCGGCCTGGAACCCCGCCATTGAATGCCGGGCGACGCGTCGGCGTGCCCGGCGATATCGGCGCTCAGCGCGCGAAGTCCCACTGCAGGCCGACGGTGTAGCCGCGCGAAGGGCCGGGTTCATAATAGCGGCCGTTGCCGTCGTTGACGATGACCGAGCCGATGTAGGCGCGGTCGAACAGGTTGTCGACGCGGGCGAACAGGCGCAGGGGGCCGTGGGCGGTGGACCAGCGGCGCGAGGCTTCCAGGTTGTAGAGGGCGTAGCCGGCGGCGCGGGCGGTGCCCTGGTCGTCGGCCAGGGTGCTGCCCATGGCCACTGCCTCGGCGGCGAACTGCCAGGCGCGCGGCTGCCATTGCCAGCGCGCGGTGAACTGCTGGCGGGCCACGCCGGGCAGCCGCGTGCCGGCGGCGACCACGGCACCGGCGTTGCCGGTGGCATACGGCGAGCGCACGGTGGCGTCGATCCAGGTCCAGGCCAGGGCCAGTTGCTGGGTCTGGCCGATCGGCTGGTTCCAGCTGGCCTCGGCGCCCTGGCGGCGGGTCCGGCCGATGTTGCGGTAGGTGGTGCGTCCGCCACTGCTGGTGGCCACCGCCAGCTCGTCGTCGGTGTCGGCGCGGAACAGCGCCAGCTCGGCGCTGGCCCCGCTCTGCTGCCGCCACTTGGCGCCCACTTCGTAGTTGCGGCTGCGCGCCGGCGCCAGGTCCAGGGCCATGCCGGCGCCACCGTCGGCCCGGTAGCCCAGCTCGTTGAAGGTGGGGGTCTCGTAGCCGCGGCCCAGCGAGGCATGCAGGCGCAGCGTGTCGGTGGCGCGGAACACCACGCCCGCCACCGGCAGGGTGCCGGTGTAGTCGCGATGGCCGCTGTCGTCCGGATTGGTACCGGTGACGTAGCGGTCGCCCACCTTGAAGCGCACGTCGGTGTGGCGCACGCCGACCAGCGCCGACCAGCGTTCGGCGAACTGCCACCAGGCCTGGGTGAACTGGTCGGCGTTGGCCACGGTATCGATCTCGTCGCGGCGCAGCGCGCCCTTCACGCCCAGCACCGTGTCCACATAGTTCTCGTAGCCGGTGCGGTGCTGGTGCTGGCGGTCGGCGTTGGCGCCCACGGTCAGTTCGAACGGGCGGCCGGCCAGCTCGCCGCGCCAGGCCCAGCGCGCGTCCAGGCCGCCGTAGCGCCCGTCCGTGTCGACCACGCCGCCGCTGTGCAGGGGATTGGCCTGGGTCGCCGGCGGGATGGCCAGGTACTGTTCCACCGCACGGCTGCCGGCGTAGGCCATCAGGCGCAGGGTCTGCGCACCCATGTCCTGGGTGTAGACCGCGCCGCCCTGGGTCTGGCGCACCGATTTGCGGGTGTCGTAGGTGCCGGCCACCGCGGTGGCCTGGCGCGGGTTCTGGCGCACCTGCTCGGCGGTCAGGCCCAGCGGGTCCTGCGCATCGGGGGCGTCGAGGTAGTTGAACACCAGGTCCAAGTGCTTGTCCGGCGCCAGGTCCAGGCCGACCTTGCCGTTGACCGATTCGCGCCGGGCACGGCTGTGGTCGCGCCAGCCGTCGGTACGGAAATGGGTGGCGGTCAGGTCGTAGTGGACGATGCCCTGCTGGCCCAGCAGCTGCGCGGCGGCGGTGGCGGTGCCGTGGCTGCCCCAGGTGGTGCGCAGGCGCCACGGGTCGCCGGCCTGGCCGTCGGCGCTCCACAGCTGCAGCACGCCGCCGGAGGAATTGCCGTACAGCGCCGAGAACGGGCCGCGCAGCACCTCGATGCGGTCGGCGCCGAACAGGTTGAAGTGCGAGAGCTGGCCCTGGCCGTCGGGCATGGTGGCGGGCACGCCGTCCAGCAGCAGGCGCACGCCGCGCACGCCGAACGCCGAGCGCGCACCGAAGCCGCGGATGGAGAGCTGGGTGTCCTGGGCGTAGTTCTGGCGGTCGCGCGCCAGCAGGCCGGGCACGCCGGCCAGGGCCTCCGATACCTGCGCCTGCGGCCGGTTGGCGTCGCGGTCGATGTCGACGGTGGTCAGCGAGGCGGGCAGGTCGAAGGCATCGACGCCGCGCACGCGCGCCGCCTGCACCTGCACGGTGGGCAGGGTGCGCGCCGTGCCGTCGACGGCGCTGTCCGGGTCCTGGGCGAAGGCGGGGGCGGCGAGCGCCAGGCCGATGCCCGCCGCGAGAAGGCAGATGCGTTTCATGCGTGCATTGTCGCGGCTGCGGCGCCGGCCTGCAGCCCTGCCCGGGAAACGGCGCATTCCGCCAACGCCGCCGCGCCCTGCTACGATGGGCCGGCTCGGCCGACGGCCTGTTCCGGCGCCGCCCGCCGCATCTCCTCCCGTCACCTGCGAGTCCCACCGTGTCCTTCTTTGCAACTGTCGAACTGGCCCCGGGCGATCCCATCCTGGGCCTGACCGAGGCCTACAACGCCGATCCGCGTCCCAACAAGGTCAACCTGGGCGTGGGCATCTACTACGACGAGCACGGCCGCATCCCGCTGCTGCGCTCGGTGTACCAGATCGAGCAGCAGCTGGGCCAGGACGCCAAGCCGCGCGGCTACCTGCCCATCGACGGCCTGCCGGCCTACAACAAGGCCACCCAGGGCCTGCTGTTCGGCGCCAAGTCGCCGCTGCTGGAGGCCGGGCGCGTGGCCACCTCGCAGACCATCGGCGGCTCGGGCGCGCTGCGCGTGGGCGCGGACACGCTCAAGAAGCTGCTGCCGCACGCCAAGATCGCCATCAGCAACCCGAGCTGGGGCAACCACCACGCCATCTTCGCCGCGGCCGGTTTCGAGTTGGTGGACTACACCTACTATGCGCCGGCCACCCACGGCGTCGATTTCGACGGCATGCTCGCCGACCTGAACAAGCTCGAGCCGGGCACCGTGGTGCTGCTGCACGCGTGCTGCCACAACCCCACCGGCGTGGACCTGAGCCGCGAGCAGTGGGAGCAGGTGGCACTGCTGCTGAAGGAACGCCGCCTGTTCCCGTTCATCGACCTGGCCTACCAGGGCTTCAAGGCCGGCATCGACGAGGACGCCTTCGCGGTGCGCGTGATGGGCGAGATCGGCCCGGCCGAGTTCATCGTCGCCAGCTCGTATTCCAAGTCGTTCTCGCTGTACGGCGAGCGCGTCGGCGCGCTGAGCGTGGTGGCCGCCGATGCCGCCCAGGCCAAGGCGGTGCAGTCGCAGATCAAGCGCGTGATCCGCACCATCTACTCCAGCCCGTCCATGCACGGCGCCCAGCTGGTGGCCGGCGTGCTCGGCAGCCCCGAGCTGCGCGGCATGTGGGAAGAGGAGCTGACCGGCATGCGCGAGCGCATCCACGCGCTGCGCGCCGGCCTGGTGAGCCGGCTGGCCGGCCTCGGTGCCACCCAGTTCGGCTTCATCGAGCAGCAGGCCGGCATGTTCTCCTACTCGGGCCTGGGCAAGGCCCAGGTCGAGCGCCTGCGCGAGGAATTCGCCATCTACGCGGTCGGCTCCGGCCGCATCTGCGTGGCCGCGCTCAACCAGGGCAACCTGGACTACGTGGCCGAAGCGGTGGCCACGGTCAGCCGCGGCTGATCCGCCCGCCGGCGGCCACCACGGCCGCCGGCACCGCTTGCGAGACGGCCGGGCGGCGACGCCGCCCGACATAGCCCTTGCCCTTCATCGGATACCGGTGCCGGCCAGGCAGCCCGCACCGATGCCGTGGCGTGTGCGGCCGACGGCACGCCGGTCGCCAGGCGCTCGCCGGGCCGGCATCGCCCATTCAATCCGGCCACCGCTGGCGCCGCATCGCCGCCGGCGGCGCACGGCGGCGCGCGAATCGAAACCGGCGTTGGCGGCTCCGCCGCCGGAGATCCATCGGCGGCCGGTGCCGGTGGCGGGCGACGCCGCCCCACGCCGCGCCGCCCGCCTCCAGCGGCGGACCGGGATGCGTGCTTGTCCCGGTGCCGGCCGGGCGGGGACAATGGCCGTTCTTCCCGTCAGAAGGCGCGCCCGCCATGTCCGCCCAAGCCTATCCCTCGCTGACCCGCTTCCTGATCGAGGAACAACGCGCCGGCCATATCGACGCCGAGCTGCGCCAGCTGATCACCATCGTCTCGCGCGCCTGCACCAGCATCGCCATCGCGGTGGGCAAGGGCGCGCTGGGCGGCGTGCTCGGCGAGGCCGGCACCGGCAATATCCAGGGCGAGGCGCAGAAGAAGCTGGACGTGATCAGCAACGAGATCCTGCTCGACGCCAACGCCTGGGGCGGCCACCTGGCGGCCAGCGCCTCCGAGGAAATGGAGCACTGCCAGCCGGTGCCGGCGCAGTATCCGCGCGGCGACTTCCTGCTGCTGTTCGATCCGCTCGACGGCAGCTCCAACATCGACGTCAACGTCTCGGTGGGCACCATCTTCTCGGTGCTGCGCCTGCCGGCCGGCGTGGAGCAGGTGCACGACGAACACTTCCTGCAGCCGGGTACCGAGCAGATCGCCGCCGGCTACTGCATCTACGGGCCGAGCACGATGTTGGTGCTCACCGTCGGCCACGGAACCCACGCCTTCACCCTGGACCGCGAGACCGGCGCGTTCCTGCTGACCCGCGCCGACATGCGGATCCCGGCGGACACCAAGGAGTTCGCCATCAACATGTCCAACGAGCGCCACTGGGACGGCGCTGTGCAGCACTACGTGCGCGACATGCTCGCCGGCACCGGGGGCCCGCGCGGCAAGGACTTCAACATGCGCTGGATCGCCAGCATGGTCGCCGACGTGCACCGCATCCTCACCCGCGGCGGCATCTTCATGTACCCGTGGGACCAGCGCGAGCCCGAGCGCGCCGGCAAGCTGCGCCTGATGTACGAGGCCAACCCGATGGGCATGCTGGTGGAGCAGGCCGGCGGCGCGGCCAGCACCGGGCGCGGGCGCATCCTCGAAGTGCAGCCGGCGCGGCTGCACCAGCGCGTGCCGGTCTTCCTGGGCTCGCGCAACGAAGTGGCCGAGGCCGAGCGCTACTATCGCGACCTGGACGCGGCCGCGCCCGCGCGGTGATCCCGATCCGTTCCTTCCCCTGACCAGGTGCTCCCCATGGATGTGGCGACAAGACGGGTTTCGCTGACGATGCTGCTGGCCGCGGCGCTGCTGGCCGGATGTGCCGGCAGGCCGGCCAGGCCGGCGCAACCGGCGGCCGACGCGGCCCCCTGGATCGCGCCGATGCAGGCCGTGCAGCTGGCCGCGGCCGCCAGCGGGCGCGACGTGTCGGGCGTGTTCGCCCTGACCGTGCAGGCCACCGGCGAGGATCGCGGCCGGCTGTTCCTCAACTCCGAACGCGACTACCGCGACCCGCGCAACCTGAGCATCGCCGTGGACCCGCAGGCCGAGGCCGGGCTGGCGCAGCGCTTCGGCACGCCGCTGCAGGCCACGCTGCGCGGCAAGCGGCTGCTGGTCAGCGGCGCTGCACGGCGCGTGCGCATCGACTTCACCGTCGGCGGCAAGCCCAGCGGCAAGTACTACTACCAGACCCACGTGCGGGTCACCGACCCGGACCAGATCCGGGCGCTGTGAGCGATATCGGGCGCGGGACGAGAATCGAGCTACTCGTAGCCGGCCCGGTGTAGCGACGCCGCACAGGCCATGCGCCGCGCGCGGCGGCCGGACGGTGGCCGGCCCCGGGTGCCCCGCAACGGCGGGGCGGCGCAGCGCCGAGTCGTGCTCACCGATGTCCAGGACCATCGCGAACGATGGCTTGCGGTCATCGGATCAATCCGGACGCCACATCCGCGCACCGACGTGTCGCCCGGCAGCGCGCGGAGCGCCGGGAGCCTTGCTGGCAGCACGGTGCGGCCTTCGCGGTCCGGGGGGAATCGATGCGGGGCAGGGCGACCGTCGGAATACGATGGCTGGCACGGGTGCCCCGCAACGGCGGGGCGGCGCAGTGCCGAGTCGTGCTCACCGATGTCCAGGGCCATCGCGAACGATGGCTTGCGGTCATCGAAGCAATCCGGACGCCACATCCGCGCACCGACGTGCCATCCCGCAGCCCGCGAAGCACCTAAGCCCTGCCGCCAGCGCGGTGCGGCCTTCCCGGTCCTGGGGGAATCGACGCGGGTTACGGCGACCGCTGGAATACGATGGCTGGCACAGGTACCCCCGCAACGGCGGCCGGGGGGGCGCTGGGACGCGCACGCGGATGTCGGTGGCCATCGCGAACGATGGCTTGCGGTCATCGGAGCAGTCCGGACACCGCATCCGCGCGCAGACGTGTCACCCCGCAGCCCGCGAAGCACCTAAGCCCTGCCGCCAGCGCGGTGCAGCCTTCCCGATCTCGGGGAATCGACGCGGGGCACGGCGACCGCTGGAATACGTGCGGCCCATGCCGTCGCTGTGTAAGGCGAGCCATCCTCCGCCGGCGTGGCCCGGGCCATCGCGCGGCCTGGCTCATCCCCGACGATCCACAACGCAAGCCGGCCTCGGGCGGGACATTGCAAGCCTTCGTTCTTCGACAGCCGCCAGGATCGACGGAGCCGGGCCTCGGCGGCATGTGCTGGCTTTCCGAGACGGAACGAACCCGTTGCGTTCGACGATCGTCCCTCGCGAACGGCCGGTGCCGAGTACGAGCGCCGCCGCCACCGCAGCGCGGATCCCGAACTCCGCAAGGCAGAAGCGAAGCCCACGTACCGGATCACGTGGCGATCCCGTCCGCGGCCACCGGCAGCGGCAGCGGCAGCGACAGCGACAACGACAGCGACAGCGACAGCGACAGCGACAGCGACAGCGACAGCATGTCCGGCTTCACGGGCCTACACAACCGGTGGGCAGGACGACGCGATCGGGACGCAGCAAAAGCACGTACCGGATCCCGTCCGACACCACCGGCAGCGGCAGCGGCAGCGTGCCCAGCCTCATCGGCTTCCGTGAGCCGGTGGCAGAAGCACGATGCGCGACCCGGAACGCGGCATCCGCCCGCGATGTCCGGCTCGATCGCACGAGCCACGACGAGGCAACGGTGCTTCAGGCGGAAGGCTGCACCGCCGCGGCCCGGCCGGCGCCACGCATGGACGTCTTGTCTCCCTGGCCCGTCGCCTTCATCACGGATCCACGCCGCGGCGGTCCTGGCCGGACGCGGATCCGCCCGCCGGTGCCGCACAGGCCCCCGGCGACGCTAGGCCATGCCCACCCGCTGCAGATCTGCGAGAATCGACGGCTTCGGCCCGCGCCTGCCGCGGCCTGTACAACGAGAACTACGCGCATGTCCGAATCCGCCAGCCCGATCCGCCGCGACGTCGGCCCCTTCGCCCTGATGCTCACCGGCCTGGGCTCGATCATCGGTTCGGGCTGGCTGTTCGGCGCATGGCGCGCGGCCGGCCTGGCCGGGCCCGGCGCGATCTGGGCCTGGGTGATCGGCGCGGTGATCATCACCACCATCGCCCTGTCCTACGCCGAGCTGGGCGCGATGTTCCCCGAGTCCGGCGGCATGGTGCGCTACAGCCACTACTCGCACGGCGCGCTGGTCGGGTTCATCGCCGGCTGGGCCAACTGGATCGCCATCGTCTCGGTGATCCCGGTGGAGGCGGAGGCCTCGGTGCAGTACATGGCTTCCTGGCCGTGGCAGTGGGCGCAGGACCTGTACGTGCACGCCCCCGGCGGGGCCGGCGAGCTGTCGGTGCCCGGGCTGCTGATCGCCGCGGTGCTGGTGCTGGTGTATTTCCTGCTCAACTTCTGGAGCGTGAAGCTGTTCGCGCGCTCCAATTCACTGATCACCGTGTTCAAGCTGGTCGTGCCCGCCGCCACCGGCATCGCCCTGATCGCCAGCGGCTTCCACCGCGAGAACTTCAGCGTCGGCCTGCACGGCGATGCGCACGTGCTGGACTACGCGGCGATCCTGACCGCGGTGGCCACCGCCGGCATCGTGTTCAGCTTCAACGGCTTCCAGAGCCCGGTGAACCTGGCCGGCGAGGCGCGCAACCCGGGGCGCAGCATCCCGTTCGCGGTGCTCGGTTCGATCGCGCTGGCCACGGTGGTGTACCTGCTGCTGCAGGTGGCCTACCTGGGCTCGGTGCCGCCGGACCTGCTGGCCAAGGCCGGCTGGCACGGCATCGACTTCCGCTCGCCGTTCGCCGAGCTGGCCATCATCGTCAACCTGCACTGGCTGGCGATCCTGCTGTACGTGGACGCCTTCATCAGCCCGTCCGGCACCGGCATCACCTACACCGCCACCACCGCGCGGATGATCTACGGCATGGAGAAGAACGGCACGCTGCCCAAGGTGCTGGGCAAGGTGCATCCGCGCTGGGGCGTGCCGCGCCCGGCGATGTTCTTCAACCTGGGCGTGTCCTACCTGTTCCTGTTCTTCTTCCGCGGCTGGGGCACGCTGGCGGCGGTGATCTCGGTGGCGACGATCATCTCCTACCTGACCGGCCCGATCAGCGCGATGACGCTGCGCCGCACCGCCCCGGACGTCGACCGCCCGCTGCGCGTGTTCGCGCTGCCGGTGCTGGCCGGCGCGGCATTCGTGCTCGCCACCGAACTGCTGTACTGGGCGCGCTGGCCGTTGACCGGGCAGATCATCGTGCTGATGGTCGTGGCCCTGCCGGTGTACGCCTGGTACCAGGCCAAGCGCGGCTGGGACGGCTTCGGCCACCAGCTGCGCGGGGCGGCCTGGCTGATCGCCTACCTGCCGGCGATGGCCCTGGTGTCCTGGGCCGGCAGCACGACCTTCGGCGGCCGTGGCTACCTGCCCGACGGGGTCGACCTGGCGGTGGTGGCGGTGATCGGCCTGGTCTTCTACCTGTGGGGCGTGCGCTCGGGCTGGCGTACCCCGGCGATCGAGGCGATCAACCGCCAGGCGCACTGACCCCGCCGCGCTTCAGGCGGCGGCGCCCAGCCGGCCGGCATCCAGGTCGGCGCGCAGGCGCGCCAGGGCGGCCTCGGCACCCCCGGCCACGACCACCGCCGGGACCGCCAGCATCAGGTTGAGCGGCAGGCCGAATTCCTCCAGCTCCCAGCCGGCCACGTCCACCGACGGATCGGCCCCGGCCATCTGCGGATGGCGCGCGCGGATGCGCTCGGCCCAGCTGCCGGTCTCGGGCACGTAGCCGTAGACCGGCTTGCCCTTGGCCACCGCGTAGCCGATCTCGAAACAAGTCCCGCTGTCCGGCTCGGCACCGCGGAAGAAATCCAGGTTCGCCAGCACCGCGTCGGCGCGGTCGAGCAGGCCGACGTCGGCGCGGTAGATCCACGCGGCGCGCTCGGCCGCGGTGGCCACCGCCTGTTCGTGGACCTGGGCATCGAGCGGGAACAGGCCTTCGAAACCGTGGCGGGCGCACAGCGCCTTGAGCTGGCGCGCATGGCCGGCGGCGTCCGGCCGGAACACGTCCGGGCCGGCGAGATAGAGGGTGCGGATCATCGGCATCGACTGCGTGGGGAAGGGCCATTGTCCGCCCCGATCCCCGCCGCGGCCAGTGGACGGGCGGACGCATCCGCCGCCGCCGGCTAGACTTCGGCGATGGAAAAGAACGCGCGCGACGACTTCATCGAGGTCTACGAGGAGGTGCTGCCGCCGCCGCTGTGCGCGGCCATCGTCGCGCGCATGCGCGCCAGCGCGCAGCTCGCGCCCGGCTCGGTCGGCGGCGGCGTGTTCCCGGAACTCAAGCGCAGCCGCGACCTGCGCATCTCCGCGCTCGCCGACTGGGCCGACATGGACCGGCAGATCCAGCAGGCCGTGTTCGGCGCGCTGCTGCACTACCTGCGCCGCTATCCGCAGGCGCTGATCTCGCCCTTGATGCTGCAGGTCCCGGGTGCGGACGGCCGGGCGCGGCGCCTGCAGGCCGACGATTTCGCCACGATGGACGAGGCGACCCTGGCCGACCTGGCGCGTACCTGCCTGCGCCCGGGTGCGGCCAACCTGCAGTGGTACGAGGCCGGGCAGGGCGGCTACCCGTACTGGCATTGCGAGCTGTACCCGCGCGATGCCGGCGCGCAGACGCTGCACCGCCACCTGCTGTGGACGCTGTACCTCAACGACGGCTTCGACGAGGGCGAGACGGAATTCCTGTTCCAGCACCGCAAGATCGCCCCGCGCACCGGCAGCCTGCTGATCGCCCCGACCGCCTTCACCCATACCCACCGCGGCAATCGTCCACTGGGCGGCGACAAGTTCATCGCCACCAGCTGGATCCTGTTCCAGAGCGCCGAGCGGCTCTACGGCGCGCGCTGAGCGGTGCCGTAGGTGCATGCGTCTGCGGATGCGCGGCGCAGGAACAGGCGTCCGCGACGAGTGGAGGACTCATCCTTCAACCGGTAAGCCGGCATGACCCGGCGTGCGGTGCCTGCCGCGATCCCGGACACCGGCGTTGCGCCGCTGCCGGCCATCAAGAGCACGCCGGCTGGTGCGGACACGGCATGCCGTCCGGCAGCAAGCGCGGTTCTCTGCCGGGCCTGGCGATGCATGCATCGATAACCAGTAGATTCGCACTCCCAAGTGCCATCGTCCGCTTGCGGCCCCTCTGGCGAGAGGGCGACCCCCGGCATCTTCGTCGGCCAGCAGTCGCGGCCTTTCGCGCTGGCATCGCCGGTCCTGGCGACGCGTGCAGGATGGCCGGAAAATTCGCACCCCAAGTACCACGGCTCACTTACGAACCCTCTGGCGAGAGGGCGACGCCCAGGCATCTTCGTCGGCCAGCAGTCGCGGCCTTTCGCGCTGGCATCTCCGGTCCTGGCGATGCATGCACGATGGCCGGAGAATTCGCACTCCCTGGTATCCAGGCTACTTACGGGCCTTCTGGCGAAAACGGCGATGCCTGGCATCTCCATCAGCCAGCGGCCGCGATCTTTCGCTTTGGCATCGCCGGTCACGGCGACGCATGAGTGGTTGGAGGATTCGCACTCCCAGGCGCCGTGGCTCGCCCACGGGCCATCTGCAGCGACGGAGATTCGGCATCTCCATGGACCAGCACCGCCATGCCCGGTCCGCGTTGGAGCGATGATCGATGTGGTCGCAACACCGATCGCGCGTGGCAGCAACGACCTGCGAACCGGCCAACCTGCCGATGACAGGCCGGGCAGGTAGGGGCCCTCCCTCCAATCGCCGGCGGGATACCGGACCGCCGGCGACCGATTCAAGCCGCGGCCTCGTGACCGACGACCTCGATCTCCCAGCCGCTCCAGCCGTCTCTACCGCGGTTCGTTCCGTGGACATCGGCCACGATCCATCGCGGGATTCCCGGCGCGGGAAGTGCCACCGGCACCGAAACGCATCGACCAGGCAACGCGGCTCGCTCCAGCGACGCAGGGTGCGCTGGCCGCCGCGCCCCCGCCCGCACTCAGAACAGCTCGCCCTGCGGCGACGCCGGCCGCGGCGGCAACGGCGGCGTGAAACGGCTGCAGTCCAGGCCGGCGAAGCGCCCGCCGTCGAAGCCGAACCGGCGCCGGGCCAGCGCGAAGCGGCGCGCGAGCAACTCCGCGTATACGCCCTGGCCACTCATGCGCGTGCCGAACCGGCTGTCGTAGTCCTTGCCGCCGCGCAGCTGGCGGATCGTGCTCATCACGTGCTCGGCGCGGTCGGGTACGTGCGCTTCCAGCCAGTCCCGGAACAGCGGCGCGACCTCGTGCGGCAGGCGCAGCAGCACGTAGCCGGCGGTGCCGGCGCCGGCCTCGCGCGCCGCTTCCAGTATCGCTTCCAGCTCGGCGTCGTTTACCCACGGGATCATCGGTGCGGCCATCACCCCGACCGGGACCCCGGCCTCGGCCAGGCGCTTCATCGCCCGCAGGCGCGCATGCGGGGCGGCGGCGCGCGGCTCCAGCCGCGCCGACAGGTGTGGGTCCAGGGTGGTCACCGAGAACGCCACGCTCACCAGGTTCTGCTCGGCCAGCGGCACCAGCAGGTCCAGGTCGCGCTCGACCAGCGCGTTCTTGGTGATCAGGGTGAAGGGATGACGCGTCTCCAGCAGCACCTCGATCAGGCGCCGGGTCAGCTGCAGCTTGCGCTCGATCGGCTGGTAGGCATCGGTGTTGATGCCCAGCGCGATCGGCGCGGGCACGTAGCCGGGCCTGGCCAGCTCGCGACGCAGCAGTTCCGGCGCGTTGGTCTTGGCGAACAGGCGTGTCTCGAAGTCCAGCCCCGGCGACAGGTTGAGGTAGGCGTGGCTGGGGCGGGCGAAGCAGTACGAGCAGCCGTGCTCGCAGCCGCGGTACGGGTTCACCGAGCGGTCGAAGCCGACGTCCGGCGAGGTGTTGCGGCTGATGATGCTGCGCGCGGTTTCCTCGGTGACCTGGGTACGCAGCCGCGGCGCGGCGAACTCGTCCGCCTCCGCGCCGTCCCAGCCGTCGTCGAAGGCCTCGCTGACGGTCACCTCGAAGCGCCCGGGCAGGTGCCGGAGTGCACCCCGTCCTTTGATCGGTGTAGCCATTGCACGAGGCTAGCGCGGCCGCGTCTCGCCGCCTGCGACGCGGCCTGAAGGGTTCAGCCGCTCCTCCGGGCCTGGCGAAGGCGGCGGACCGATAGAATCCGCCCATGCCCTTCGCCGCCCTCTCCAGCGCCTGGCAGTGGCTCGCCGGCCTGCCGCACCTGTCGGCGTGGCTGACCGCCGCCTACGTCGCCTACCTGGCCTACCTGCTCGTCTGGATCGTGCTGCAGAAGCGCGAGCCGGCGGCGACGCTGAGCTGGATCCTGTCGCTGGCCGCGCTGCCCTACCTCGGGCTGTTCATCTACTGGCTGCTCGGGCCGCAGCGGATCAAGCGCCAGCGCCTGCGCCGCGGCCGCTCGCGGGCGGGTCTGGAGCAATACGGCGCGATGTGCCCGGTGGATGCCGACTGCAGCGAGCTGGCCCTGCTGGCCCAGGCCAGCACCGGCCTGGCCCCGTCCTCGGCCACCCGCGCGGACCTGCTGGTGGACGGCGCGGCGACCTATGCCGCGCTGCTGGAAGCGATCGCCGCGGCCACCGACCACGTGCACCTGGAGTACTACATCTTCGAGCCGGACACGACCGGCACCCGGGTGCGCGACGCCCTGGTCGAGCGCGCGCGCGCCGGCGTCGCGGTGAGGGTGCTGCTCGACGCGGTCGGCTCCTCGCGCGTGCGCCGCGCGTTCCTGGAACCGCTGCGCCAGGCCGGCGGCGAAGTGCTCTGGTTCCATCCCGCACAGGTGCTCAAGCCGTTCCGGCGGCCCTGGGTGAACCTGCGCACCCACCGCAAGATCGCCATCGTCGACGGGCGCATCGCCTTCACCGGCGGCATCAACGTGACCGACACGGAGAACGAGGCGCTGCGCGCCGACGCCTACCGCGACCTGCACCTGCGCGTGGAAGGCCACGTGGTACGCAGCCTGCAGATGGTCTTCGTCGAGGACTGGCTGTATGCCGGCCGCCAGGCCACCTCGTCGCTGGACGTGCACCGGCTATGGCCGCGCGACATGCCTGCGCGGCGCGACGGCGGCATCCATGCCCAGGTGGTGGTCTCCGGGCCGGATTCGGCGCTGGAGGCCATCCACCGCCTGCACGTCGCCGCCATCCACGGCGCACGCGAGCGCGTGTGGCTGGCCACGCCGTACTTCGTGCCCGGCGAGGCCGCGCGCATGGCATTGACCTCGGCGGCGCTGGCCGGCCTGGACGTGCGCCTGCTGGTGCCGCGGGTCAGCGACTCGCGCTTCGTCACCTGGGCGGCGCGCTCGTACTTCGACGAACTGCTGGCCGCCGGCGTGCGCGTGTTCGAGTACGGCCCGCGCATGCTGCACAGCAAGGCCCTGCTGGTGGACGCGGAGCTGTGCCTGTTCGGCAGCGCCAACTTCGACCACCGCAGCTTCCGCCTCAACTTCGAGGTCTCCATGCTGTTCCGCGACCGCGCCATGGCCGCCGCGCTGGAAGCGGTCCTGGCCGGCGACCTGGCCCAGGCGCGCGAGGTCACCGCCCCGCGCGGCGGCAGCCTGTGGCGCCAGCGCCTGCCCGAGGCGATGGCGCGCCTGGCCTCGCCGTTGCTGTAGCGCGCCACGTGGAACGCGGCACCGCGCAGGCGCTACACTCCGCCGGTCTCCGGGGAGGATGCGCGTGATGCACTGGTTGTTCCTGCTGCTGGCCTTCGGCGCCCTCGTGCTGGCGTTTTCCACGCCGCACATGGGCCTGCTGCTGCTGTCGCTGCTGGCTTCGCTGCTGTTCTTCGTGCTGTGGATCCGCGGCTGGTACCTGGCCCGGATGGGGCAAGCCGACAACCGGACCCCGCTCATGGTCACGCCGGCCGAATTGCAGCGCATGCGCGAGCAGGCGCGGGCGCGGCGCGACCAGGACCCGGCCGGGGACCGGCAGGCACACTGACACCCGGCCGCCGCGCCGGTCGGTCTTGCAGAAGCTCCTCCTGCGACGCCTTCGCCGGTGCGGGCAGGCCCTAGCGACCGGGTGGCCGGCAGGCCACCCCGATTACGTCTCGTGCGTCCGCTCTCCACCAGTTGCGTTCCTGACCCCGCAGCCTCGTGACGGATGCGGCACGCGCGTCCCCGACCGGCAGCCGATAGAGGGCGGCCGCGCGCCGACGCCGGGCCGTCATGCGGTGCCGCGGCCAAGTGCCGGCTCAAGCGTGACTCGGGCGTTGACGGAACCGTCGGACGTATCGCCACCCAGCCGCGACGCCGGTCGGCCAGGCGACGGCCGTCCCGGAGCTCGTGCCGACCGATGCCAGCCGGATATCCCCGCCAAACCTGCCGACCTGAGGTGGTTGGAAAGGCCGGGCATTCCGAACGCCGCGGTCACGTCTCGCACGACCGGCCGCCGCCTCCGGCATTTCGCTCGTGTCCAGCGGCCTCATGGCGATGGTGGCCCTCCGTCGGTGTACCGCCGCCCGGCCGCGACGCCGGTCGGCCAGGCGACGGCCGCCGTCCCGGAGCTCGTGCCGGCCGATGCCCCCCCCAGGCATCCCCGCCAAACCTGCCGATCTGAGGTGGTTGGAAGGACCGGGCTTTCCGAACGCCGCGGTCACGTCTCGCACAACCGGCCGCCGCCTCCGGCATTTCGCTCGTGTCCAGCGGCCTCATGGCGATGGTGGCCCGGGTGTCCTCGAGCGGAAGCCCCAAGGACGAACCAGCGTCGACGCCGGCCTATGAGGTGGTGCCGCGCTGACAGCCGCTCCGCAGGTCCCGGCGATCATGACCCGGGCCTCGCTCGAACTGTCGGACACATCGCTGTGCGACCGCTGCTCCCGTTGGCCGAGCGACGGCCACCATTCTGGAGCTCGTTGCCGTTCCATGCCGCGCTAGGCGCTGCCGCCAAATCCGCCGACTGGAGTAGGGAGGTCACGCTTTCCCGGCCGCCACACCTCGTACGACAGGCCGCCGCTTGCAGCGCTTGCATTCCTGCCCGGCGGCCCGATGGCGATCACGGCGCGCGGGTGTCCTCGACCGGAACCCCGGCGAGGACGCCGTCCGCTATCCGACCAACACGACGATGGTCCCCGCTGACCGGCACCGACCGGAACCATTCGCCACTCGCGCCAACCAAGGCAGAGCGCCGTGCCCGACCGCGCCTTCCCCGATGCATGCCACCCGGGCACCGGAATTCGCCGCAAATCATGCCGCGTAGTACGGCTTCATGCTTCCGTCCGCCCTGTCGCAATCCCCGACAACGCCAAGCCTCGGCGGCCGCGCCATGACGCGTCGCCTAGGCCGGATTCCCATCCGTTGGCGAACGGGCCTCGCTAACGGCGAAAAAAAAGGCGCCACCGTCGCCGGTGGCACCTTGCAGTCGCGTCATGACTGGTTTTACGCGGCGGGCATCGCGCCGGGTGCTTGACGCCCCCGCGGTTGTCGCGGTTACGGCTACTGCTGGACGAAGCCGATCTTCTTCATGTCCGCGTTCTTGGCGGCAGCCAGAACCCTGGCCATCACCTCGTACTCGGAATCGGGGTTGGCATCGATCCGCAGCTCGGGCTGGTTGGTCGGATCCTTCTGCACTTCCTCCTCCATGCGCTGCTGCAGCTCGCCCACGGCGACCGGATTGTTGTTCCAGTACACCTGGTTGCTGGCGTCGATGCGCAGCTCGATCGGCGGCGGCGGCTCCGTGGTCTGCGGCGGCGGGTTGAGCACCCGCTGCGGCAGATCGACGGCGATCGGGTAGGTCATGATCGGGGCGGTGACGATGAAGATGATCAGCAGCACCAGCATCACGTCGATCAGCGGCGTGACGTTGATTTCGGCCATCGGCCCCTTGTTGCCACTACTGAAGGCCATGGTTTATTGCCCCTTCTTCTCTTTGGTCGCAACGAACCCGATGTCCAGCATGCCCTGGCCTTGCGCGATCTTGGTGATGTCGTTGATCGTGCTCATCTTGGTGGTCCTGTCGCCACGCAGGTTGAGCGGGGGCTGGGGCGTCTGCTGGGCGGCGGTCGACAGGCGCGATTCCAGGGTTTCCTTGGTGATCGGCTCGTCGTTCCAGTAGAGCGAACCGTCTTCCTTGACCGCGAGCGTGATCGGATTGGAACGCTTCTGTTCGTCTTCCGGTTTCTGCTTGAGGTTGGCCTCGGGCAGCTCGACCTTCACCTTGTGCGACATCAGGGGCGCCGTGATGATGAAGATGATCAGCAGCACCAGCATCACGTCCACGAGGGGGGTGACGTTGATGTCGGCCATCGGGCCGGCGCTGTTACCACTACTGAAAGCCATAACGGGCTCCGTCTAGGTCGTTGCGATGACTGCTTGTACCGGTCCGGCTCAGTGGATGCGCGAGCCGGTGGCGAAGAAGTCGTGCAGGTCGTGCGCGAAGGTGTCGAACTTGGCGATCGTCGCGTTGTTGATCTTGCTGAAGAAGTTGAACGCGAACACCGCCGGGATGGCCACGAACAGGCCGATGGCGGTCATGATCAGCGCCTCGCCCACCGGGCCGGCGACCGCGTCGATCGAGGCCGAGCCGGAAGCACCGATCTTGATCAGGGCGCCGTAGATGCCCCACACGGTACCGAGCAGACCGACGAACGGGGCGGTCGCGCCGACGGTGGCCAGCAGGATCATGCCCGACTGCAGGCGGCCGCTCTCGCGCACCACAGCCTGGCGCAGGGCACGATCGACGAACTCCGAGCGGCTCAGGTTCTCGCCCTTGCCTTCGATCTTCTGGTAGTAGGCCGCGGCCTGGGCGGCGTCCAGCGCGATCTTGGAGAAGGGCTCGGAAACGGGCTCCTCTTCCATCGCCTTGACGGCTTCCTGGGCGTTCGGGGCTTCCCAGAACTTGTTGACGACGCGCTCGGCGGCGCTCTTGAGGCGGGTGGCACGGAAGATGTTGATGATCGTCCAGTACCAGGACGAGGCCGACATGACGATCAGGGTGATCAGCACCACCCAGGACACGGCGAACTCGCCAGGATTGGAGGTCATTTCGCCCAGCAGATGCCCGAAGCCCATCTGCGAGAGGGCGGCCGATGCATTGCTACCCCCGGCAGCAGCGGCGATGAAGATTTCCTGCAGCATGACGCTTACCTTTGTTGTGTGTTGAAGAAGGGTGGTGCGGGAAAAACCTGGATCCGTGGGCCGGCCGCGGCCGGCCCCTGCGGATCAGTTCAGGGCGAAGTTGACCGGGACGCGGACGCGGCCGGCGCTCTTCTTGCCATCAACCATGGCGGCGTTGAACTTCCACCTGCGTGCCGCTTCCATTGCGGCGCGGTCGAGGTCGCGATTGCGGCTGGACTTTTCGACCGAGACATTGGTGACGTTGCCACTGGCATCCACGTCGATGATCAGGATGACCTCGCCCTGGATGCCGGCGCGGAACGCGGACGGCGGGTACTTCGGCGGGTTCATGTTCTTCGAGGAGATGTCCACGCTCGCGCTGACGTCGCTCGGCGGGGCCGGGGGCGAGGGCGGCGAGGGCGGGGTGACGATGTCGTTGGCGCGCGGCTCGGGCACGTCGACGATCGGCGCCTGCGGCGGCGGCGGCACCGGGCTCGGCTTCGGCGGCGCCAGGTTCTTCACCGGCGGCGGAGGGGGCGGCGGCGGCGCATCGACCAGGGTCACGGCGATATTGCGCTCCTTCTCGGCCACGGCCTTGGGCGCGACCGCCGGAATCAGCAGCAACATCAGCACCGTCAGATGCAGTGCGATTACGAAGGCATATCCGAAGATCCGGGCCCAGTTCAGGCCCTTCTTGTCCTCTTCGGGTCGCCGGTGGACAACCAGTTGTTCCGTCATGCGCCGTTGGCTCGTGATAGGGGAGTGGGATCCGACCCGGGGCAGAAATCCTGGTTCAGGCGGCGGATATGTTGCACCGCACTAAAACCAAGCTTATACCAATCCCGGCGGCCTGCACTACACGTAGGCAGGAAATTTTGCGTGAAATCCGGTTACTTCGCGTTGATGATCTTCTTCGCGTCGTCGGGATTCTTCACGCCCTTGGCCAGGGCCTGCTGCGCGGCCTGCTTGGCCTCCGGCTTGCGGCCCTCGTTGAACAGCACCTTGGCCAGGTTGAGGTAGGTCTCGCCGTCCTTGGACAGCGGCGCCGCCTTCTGCCAGTTCTCGATCGCCTGCGGGACCTGGTCGCTGTAGTAATAGGACTGCGCCAGCGCCAGGTAGACCTGGTAGTCCGGCTTGAGGATGCCCTTCTGCAGGCCCTCGTTGATGACCGCGATGACGTCCTTCTCGTGGTTGTCCATGTTGGCGTAGATCGAGTACAGCTGCCGGTACTCGCGCTCGTCGGTCAGCTGGCCGGACGCACGCAGCTTGTCCATGACCGCCGCGGCCTTGTCCATCTGGTCGGCCTGCATGTACATGCTGGCCAGGTTGATCTGGGCCTTCTTGTCGTCCGGGTTCTTGGCGGCGATCGCCTCGGCTTCCTTCACCGCCTCGCCGGTATCGCCGGCCTGCGCATAGCAGGCCATCAGCAGCTGGTTCCAGCTGTCCTTGGGCTCGGACGCATTGGCGATGGCCTGCTTGATGACCGGGATCGCCTCCTGGTAGCGCTCCAGCTGGTACAGGGTCTGGCCCTTGATGATCAGGTCCTCGGGCCGGGTCGACTTGGACTCGGCGAAGAACTTGTCGAGCGTGGCCAGCCCCTCGGCGTTCTGGTCGTCCTGCAGCTGCAGCTGGGCCAGCATCAGCAGCGCCTGGAAGTAGCCGTTGTTGTCCAGGCCGTTGAGCTGGATGGCCTGCTGGAGGTACTGCTTGGCCGCGGCGTTGTCGTCCAGGTTGTAGGCGGCCTGCGCGGCCAGCTGCGCGGCCAGCGACTTGTCGTAGCCGTTGGCGCCGGCGGCGGCCAGGATCTCGTCGGCCTGGCTGCGCACGGCGGCGTAGTCCTCGCCCTTGTTGTAGGTGTCGATCAGCTTCTGCAGCTTGCTCGACATCTTCGAGGACGCCTTCTCCTTGGGCTCCTGGCGCGTGGCGTTGGGGAACAGCACCTCCACCTTCTCCGCCTTGCGGCCACCGCGACGGTCGGAACCATCGGACTGCGCCATCGCATCGGCCACGACCACGCCGCCCAGCAGGGACGCCACGACCAGGGACAGGAGGGCACGCTTGCGATCAGGGAGTTTCATCTTTCACCTCGGAGTGGGCCGCCGCGACTGCGGAAGAACGGCATGTGCCGAATGTAACGGGGGTCAGCAAAACTAGCAGAAATTCTCGTTTGCGGAAAAGCTTTTCAATGTTGTGGCGCAACAGGTCCGCAACGCGGCCGGTGTCCCGCCGCACGGGCCGCGGCGTAGACCGGCTCCAGCGCCGGGGCATCGCGGTCCAGTTCGCGGATGCGGGCCTGGGGATCGGGATGGGTGGACAGCCACTGCGGCGGGCGGGCACCGCCGGCGGCGACCATGTTCCGCCACAGGGCCGTGGCCTGGGCCGGGTCGAAGCCGGCCTGCGCCATCAGGCGCTGGCCGACCACGTCGGCCTCGGCTTCCTGGGTGCGCGAGTTGGGCAGCATCAGCACGCCGGCGGCGCTGCCGCCGAGCTGCCCGGCGACGTCGGCCGCGCCGCTGCCATAGGCCGCGCCGGCGAGGACGGAAAGCAGGCCCACTCCGGCCTGGGCGCCCCGCTGGCGAGTGATGCGCTCGTCGTGGTGGTGCGAGATCACGTGGCCGATCTCGTGGCCGAGCACGGCCGCGAGCTGGTCCTGGTTGCGGGCGACCTTGAAGATGCCGCTGTTGACGCCGACCTTGCCGCCCGGCAGGGCGAAGGCGTTGGGCTCGTCGTCGGCGAACAGCGCCACGTCCCAGGGGGCGGTGCGCCATTGCGGCGGCAGCTGCGCCACCAGGGCATCGACCACGCAGCGCACGTAGGCGTTCTGGCGACCGTCGGTATCCAGCTTCTGCCGGGCCTTGGCCTCGGCGAAGGCCTGGGCGCCGAGCTGGTCCAGCTGCTGCTGCGACACGCCGCCCACGTACTGGCGGCGGCCAGTGGGCGAGGCGATGGTCGTGCAGCCGGCCAGCAACACGACGCCGACCAGGCCGCAGGCGAGTTGGACGAGGATTCCCCAGTGCATGGGCCGAGTCTGGCAAAGACCAGGCTAAAAATTCGTTCAGGACGCGGTGCCGGCGAACTTCAATGCCAGCAGCGCCACCGCGTTGTTGAGGGCGTGGGCGGCGATGCAGGCCCACAGCGTGCCCGTGCGCCAGTACAGCCAGGCGAAGGCCGCGCCCATGCCGCCGTAGATCAGCCACAGCTGGGCGATCGCGGCCGGGCCGTTGCCGCTCAGGCCCGGCACCTCGTGCATCAGGGCGAAGGCCAGCCCGCTGAGCACCATGCCCAGCCACGGCCGGCCGGCATCGAGGAAGCGCCCGAACAGCACGCGCCGGAACATCAGTTCCTCGTAGCACGGTGCCAGTACCACCGCGAACAGGACCAGGAACCACGGCCAGCGGCCGATCGCCTGCTCGACCATGGCCTCGTTGCTCGGCACCGGATGGATGCCCAGGGCCTGGCAGATCCACGCCACGCCGTTGCTGAGCAGCACCACGGCGGCGGCCACGGCCACGACGTAGCCCCAGGTGGCCGGCCGGCGGATCGCCTGCCAGGAAGCGCGGCGCGCGTCGGCATCGGCGGGGCGCCGCGCCAGGTAGAGCACCAGCGCGCTGCTGGCGGTGGCCACCAGCGCCATCAGGATCTGCATCAGCACGCCCGGGGTGCCGATGCGGGCCATCAGCGTCCGGGGGTCGGGCTGCAGTCCGGCCGCACGGGCCTGGTGCGCCAGTTCGAAGCCGCGCCACACCGACCAGCCGAGCTGCATGGCCACGCTGACCAGCACCAGCACGAACACGCCGATCGCCAGGTCCAGGGCGAAACCGGACAGCATCCGGGGCAGGGAAACCGGGCGCGGGACGAAGGACGTGGCGATGACGGCGGACCGGCAGGACGTGGGAAGGCGGCCGGCTGGGCGCCGGCCGTCGCGTGGCTCAGATGTCGAGGTTGGCGACCTTGAGCGCGTTGTCCTCGATGAACTCGCGGCGCGGCTCGACCACATCGCCCATCAGCGTGCTGAACACCTGGTCGGCGGTCATCGCGTCCTCGATGCGCACCTGCAGCAGGCGGCGCGTATCCGGATTGACCGTGGTCTCCCACAGCTGCTCCGGGTTCATCTCGCCCAGGCCCTTGAAGCGCTGGATCTGGCGGCCCTTCTTGGCCTCGTCCATCAGCCAGGCCTGCGCCTGGGCGAAGTCCGACACCGGCTGCGAACGCCCGCCGCGCACGATCTGCGCGCCTTCGCGGATGAGGCCGTGCAGCAGCGTGGCGGTCTCGCGCAGCGGCCGCAGCTCGCCGCTCTCGAACGCCGACAGCGGCACCACCTGCTTGAGCTCCTCGCCCATGTGGCGGCGGGTGGCCACCAGCGCGGCGAGCCGGTGCTCGCTGCCGGGCTGGATCTCCAGCGCGTAGCGCGGGCTGCCGATGCTGCCGGCATTGAGCTTGGCCTCCAGCGCATTGAGCTCCTCGCGCTGGTGGGTGTCGCGGGCCAGGTGTTCCGGGTCGAGCGGGGCGAAATCGATCAGCGCCGACAGCAGCCGCGGATCGTAGCGGTGCGCGTTGCGGGCGATGGCATCGTTGGCCGCGGCCCAGGCGATCAGCAGCTTCTCCAGCGCCAGGCCCTCGATCGGCGGCTCGCCGGCGGCCGGGATCAGCGCCGCGCCCTCGACCGCGCTGTTGGCCAGGTAGGCGTTGAGCGCCGCGTCGTCCTTCAGGTACAGCTCCTGCTTGCCCTGCTTGAGCTTGTACAGCGGCGGCAGGCCGATGTAGACGTAGCCGCGCTCGATCAGCTCCGGCATCTGCCGGTAGAAGAAGGTCAGCAGCAGGGTGCGGATGTGCGAGCCGTCCACGTCCGCGTCGGTCATGATGATGATGCGGTGGTAGCGCAGCTTGTCCGGGTTGTACTCGTCCTTGCCGATGCCGGTGCCCAGCGCGGTGATCAGGGTGCCGACCTCGGCGCTGGCGAGCATGCGGTCGAAACGCGCGCGCTCGACGTTGAGGATCTTGCCGCGCAGCGGCAGCACCGCCTGGTTCTTGCGGTTGCGGCCTTGCTTGGCCGAGCCGCCGGCCGAGTCGCCCTCGACGATGAACAGCTCGGACAGCGCCGGATCCTTCTCCTGGCAGTCGGCGAGCTTGCCGGGCAGGCCGGCGATGTCCAGTGCGCCCTTGCGGCGGGTCAGGTCGCGGGCCTTGCGCGCGGCCTCGCGGGCGCGGGCGGCATCGACGATCTTGCCGGCGATGGCGCGGGCGTCGTTCGGGTTCTCCTGCAGGAACTCCTCCAGCTTGGCGCCGAAGGTGGCCTCCACCGCCGGCTTGACCTCGGAGCTGACCAGCTTTTCCTTGGTCTGGCTGGAGAAGCTCGGATCGGGCACCTTCACCGACAGCACCGCGATCAGGCCCTCGCGCATGTCGTCGCCGGTCAGGCTGATCTTGGCCTGCTTGGCGATGCCGTTCTGCTCGATGTAGTTGGTCAGCACGCGCGTCAACGCGGTACGGAAGCCGGCCAGGTGGGTGCCGCCGTCCTTCTGCGGGATGTTGTTGGTGAAGCAGTACATCGTTTCCTGGTAGGCGTCGGTCCACTGCAGGGCCACGTCCACCACGATGCCGTTCTGCTCGCCGGTCACCGAGATGACGTTGGGATGCAGCGGGTTCTTCGACTGGGCCAGGTGCTCGACGAAGCTGCGGATGCCGCCGACGTAGTGATAGTCGTCGTGGCGGCCCTCGCCGCGCTCGTCGACCAGCGCGATCTTCACCCCGGAATTGAGGAAGGACAGCTCGCGCAGGCGCCGCGCCAGGATCTCGTAGTGGAACTCGACGTCGCTGAAGATCTCCACCGCCGGCTTGAAGCGCAGGGTGGTGCCGCGCTTGTCCGAGGGCTCGAGCTTCTTGATCGGGTACAGCGGCTCGCCCAGCGAATATTCCTGCTGCCAGTGGAAGCCGTCGCGCCAGATATCCAGCCACAGGTGCTCGGACAGCGCGTTGACCACCGACACGCCCACGCCGTGCAGGCCACCGGAGACCTTGTAGCTGTTGTCGTCGAACTTGCCGCCGGCGTGCAGCACGGTGAGGATCACCTGCGCCGCCGAGACGTGCTCTTCCTTGTGGATGTCCACTGGGATGCCACGGCCGTTGTCGGATACCGACACCGAGCCGTCGGCGAGGATCTTCACCGTGATCTCGTCGGCATAGCCGGCCAGGGCCTCGTCGACCGAGTTGTCCACCACCTCGAACACCATGTGGTGCAGGCCCGTGCCGTCGTGCACATCGCCGATGTACATGCCGGGGCGCTTGCGCACGGCCTCCAGGCCCCGCAGCACGGTGATCTTGCTGGAGTCGTAGCCGCCGTTGGAAGCGGAGGAGGAAGAAACGGGATTGGTTTCGTCGGTCATTGCTGCCGCTGTCTCCGTTGCAGGCGCTGCCACCCGGGCCGGCCCGCAGGATGAAGTCACATGGATGGCGATTATAGCAGCCGGGGCGGGGCGTCCGTTCCGGTGGCAGGATCAATCTTCACGATGCAGCCGGCCATGTTCCACGTGGAACATGGTGCGGGGCAGGCCTTCCAGTGTCGGCGGAGGCTCGGTCGCGGTCAGGAACACCTGGGCCGGCGTGCCGGCCAGCCAGTCCAGTACCTGGCGCTGGTGATCGCGATCCAGCTCCGAGGTCATGTCGTCCAACGCGATCACCGGCCAATCACCGCGTTCGGCCGCGTGCTCCTTCGCCTGGGCCAGCAGGGCAGCCAGGGCGGTCAGCTTTGCCTGGCCGCGCGAAAGCGCTTCCCGGCCGAGGCCCGAGGCGTAGACCACCGACCAATCGGCGCGATGCGGCCCGACACTGGTATGCCCCTGCGCCAGGTCCCGCTCGCGGGCCAACAGCAGGGCATCCGCCAGCGGCATCTCGTGGCGGCGCCATCCCGGAGCGAACTCGAGCGTCTGCATGTCCAGCGACGGCGCCAGCTCCCGCGCCAACGGCACCATGCGCTGCTGCAGCCGCTCCAGGTAGGCCGCCCGCTGCGAGGTCAGCGGCTCGCCGGCCTCGGCCAGTTCGCGGTCCCAGGGTTCCAACGCCGCCGCCGCGGCTCGTCCGGACTTGAGCAGGGCGTTGCGCTGCTTCAGGGCCCGCGCATAGCGACGTGACAACGCCAGGAAGGCAGGTTCCACGTGGAACAAGCCCCAGTCGACGAACTTGCGCCGCCATTCGGCGCTGCCGCTGACCAAGGCATGGCTGCCGGGCTCGAACGTGACCACGGCCAGTGCCGCGCACAATGTGCCGAGCTGGTCCACGTCCTCCCCATCCAGCCGACCGGTCCAGGCCTGGCCGCTGTGCTGCAGGCCCGCACGCCGCGTCCGCAGGCTGCCGTCCAGGCCGGCCTGCTCCCATTCCACGAACACGTCCAAGGCCATCGCCCCTTGCCGCAGCAGGCCATCGCGTACCCGGCCACGGAAGCTACGGCCGTAGGCCATCAGGTGCAGGGCTTCCAGGACCGTGGTCTTGCCGGCGCCATTCCCGCCGACCAGGAGGTTGATGCCGGGTTCCGGCGCCAGGGAGGCTTCCTGGAAACGGCGCAGCTGATGGAAAAGAAGGCGTTGGACCCGCATGGGCAAGACATCCGACCCGGCCCGATGCGGACGGGAATGAACAGGGCTGGCGGTCAGGATACGGCAAGTCGGGATGCGCAGTGGCGGCCATGCACACCTGGACCACGAAGGCGGGACGCATCTCGGCACCCGCCAAGGACAAGAACGGGGGCATCCCGTGGACCAAGGGAGGACAAGCTGTGGACAACCACAGCGTGGCCAGGAACCCGATTTTGTCCCACAAGTTATCCACCGACCATACGGACTTCGTCCAGTGCCTTTGGAGGTGAGATAAATCAATGGTAATCAGCAAGTTGAACCACTTCTCAACCGAAAACGATGCCCTCCATCATCACCATGCTTTTGATTTATCCCCATAGAAAAGCATAAGGCGGTAGTCCGCGAGGCCGGCAAGAAGCCCTCCGGAATTGAGTCCCTGACATACGAATCGGAGCATTCGCGTGCTCAGCGCCATGGCCTCGGCGAGCAACTGGAGCTGCACTGCCGGGAAAAGGGAGGCGGACCCTGATGGCGCTGCACGTAAGACGTAGTGGGGATCCCTGGTTCCGCGCGGCACGACTTTCGCCGTCCGGCTGGAGAAGACGATGGCCGGTTTCCGCCAGACGGGCGTCAACATGGCCTGCCGCGGATTTCCCTGCAGAACGACCCCGACTGCGCAAATCCGTTGGTCGGATAAGGGCGGGGACTTCCTCGATCTCCACGACACCGCCTGCCGGCGATCCATCACCAGGCGTGCCGCGCTCGGGAAGCGACGCTGCTGTCGAAACGCAGGTGCGATGGGGGGCCTGGCTGGGCAGCGGGCCGATGCACCCAGGTCTTTCTCCAGGAGCAGAGATTGATCCCAGGTATGTGTGCCGGCCGCAGCCGTGCCTGAGGCGATAAGTCAGGTCGTTGGAGGCGCCGTCGCAGCTCTGGTAGTCGAATCGCGGCAGTCTGCCGCCGCATCCATCGCGTACCCACCAAGCGGGCCGTTGGCAAGGAAGGGCACCACGACGAAGGCCTTGTGCTGCGTCATCCGTCGGTCCCCGTATTCCGTCCAGCCAAGGCTTGCGGCCGGCTCCGGGTCCGGATGCGCGATGTGGCATGGGGCGCCGCGGCCAGCCGGTCGATTGCTCGGCAACGGTCAGGAGCGCCGTGCCGGCGCCCCTATGACGCGAGCTTGAGGCTGGGCCCGCGATGCCCGGATTCGCGCCGCGCCTGCGACTTCCCGCTGCGAACAAGGCCAAAAGAAGAAAAGCCCGGATCGATCGATCCGGGCTTTTCAGGTTCCACGTGGAACATCGCACCGCGTCAGAGGCGCAGCGGCATCACCACATGACGCGAGCGCTCGCTGCTTGCTTCGCGCACCAGTGCCGAGGAATTGGCATCGCGCAGCAGGATCACCACGAACTCGTCGCGCAATGCCGACAGCGCATCGAGCAGGTAGTTCACGTTGAAGCCGATGGCCAAGTCGGAAACCTTGGTCTCCGCCTCGACTTCTTCCTGCGCTTCTTCCTGCTCGGGATTGTGGGCGCTGATCTTCAGCTGTCCCGGCGAGACTTCCACGCGCACGCCGCGGTACTTCTCGTTGGACAGGATCGCCGCACGCTGCAGGGCGGCGCGCAGCACCTCGCGATCGATCTTGACCTCGCGATCGGCGCCGATCGGGATCACCGCCTCGTAGTCCGGGAAGCGACCATCGATGAGCTTGGAAGTGAAGGTCACATCGTCGCGCTTGACGCGCACGTGGCTGCGGCCGATCTCCAGCTCGAGCTCGCGGTCGCCGCCCTCCAGCAGGCGCTGCAGTTCGGTGACGCCCTTGCGCGGCACGATGATCTGGCGCTTGGCATTGGCGTCGCCTTCCAGCGGTGTCTCGCACAGCGCCAGGCGGTGGCCGTCGGTGGCCACGCAGCGCAGGGTGGTGCCACGCAGGTCGAACAGCAAGCCGTTGAGGTAGTAGCGCACGTCCTGCTGGGCCATGGCGAAGGCGGTGCGCTCGATCAGCTCCTTCAGCGCGGCCTCGGGCACCGTCACGCGTTCGGTGGCTTCGACCTCGTCCACCGACGGGAAGTCGTTGGCCGGCAGCGTGGCCAGGGTGAAGCGGCTGCGTCCGGCCTGCAGCGTCACCTTGTCGCCGGTCTGGCTGACGGTCACCTTGCTGCCGTCGGGCAGGGCACGCACGATCTCGAACAGCTTGCGCGCCGGGATCGTGGTCTCGCCGTCCTCGGCATCCTCGACCGTACTGCGCGCCACCATTTCCACTTCCAGGTCGGTGCCGGTCAGGGACAGCTGGCCGTCCTGCACCTGCACCAGGAAGTTGGCGAGCACCGGCAGGGTCTGGCGGCGTTCGACCACGTTGACGACCTGCGCCAGGGGTTTGAGTAAGGCTTCGCGCTGCAGTGAGAATCGCATGTGATCCGTGCCCCTATGCTTTGAAGATGTGGAATAAATCAAAAGCTTGGTGGTGCTGGTGTCCGGCCAGTTCGGTTGAAAACCGCATCAACATCCTGATTTACAAGAAGTTTTGTGGTCTAGCAAACCTGCGCATGACCGCCAGGACAGCTGCGGGAGAAGTTGTGGACAATTTCCGCCGATGCCGCCGTCGCCGATTTGTCCACAGATTCTCCCCGATTTTTCCGCGAGTGATCCAACGTTTTTTCCCGAGCCGGACCGGCGCCGGGCGGTGCGTCACTCGCTGAGCTTGCGGATCAGCTTGTCCCAGTCCTCGCGCAGCTTGCCGTCGGTCTCCATCAGGTTCTTGATCTGGCGGCAGGCGTGCAGCACGGTGGTGTGGTCGCGGCCGGCGAAGGCGTCGCCGATCTCCGGCAGGCTGTGCTCGGTCAATTCCTTGGTCAGGGCCATGGCGACCTGGCGCGGGCGCGCCAGCGAGCGGGTGCGGCGCTTGGACAGCAGGTCCTTGACCTGCAGGCCGTAGTAGTCGGCCACGGTCTTCTGGATGTTGGTGATGCTGATCGCCTGCTGCTGGGCACGCAGCAGGTCGCGCAGGGTTTCCTGGGCGAACTCCACGGTGATCGCCCGGCCGGTGAAGTTGGCGCGCGCCACCAGGGTGTTGAGCGCGCCTTCCAGGTCGCGCACGTTGGAGCGCATCTTCTTGGCGATCAGGAACGCCACGTCGTCCGGGATCTCGGCGCCGCGCTCGCGCGCCTTGGCCAGCACGATCGCCGCGCGCGTCTCGAAATCGGGCGGATCGATCGCCACCGACAGGCCCCAGGCCAGGCGCGACTTCAGCCGCGGCTCCAGGCCCTCGACCTCGCGCGGGTAGCGGTCGCAGGTGAGGATGATCTGCTGCTTGCCGTCGAACAGCGCGTTGAAGGTGTGGAAGAACTCCTCCTGGGTGCGGTCCTTGCCGGCGAAGAACTGGATGTCGTCGATCAGCAGTGCGTCCACCTGCTGGAACTGGCGCTTGAACTGGTCCATCGCCTTGTCCTGCAGCGCCCGCATCATCGCGCTGAAGAACTGTTCCGAGCGCAGGTACATCACCCGCGCGGCCGGATTGGCCTGGCGCATGGCGTTGCCGGCGGCCAGCATCAGGTGGGTCTTGCCCAGGCCGGTGCTGCCGTACAGCAGCAGCGGGTTGTGGGCGCGGTCGCCCGGCTTCTGCGAGGCCTGGAAGGCGGCGGCGCGAGCCAGCTGGTTGCTGCGGCCTTCCACGAAGTTGTCGAAGGTGTAGTGGGTATCGAGGTGGCCGACGAACGGCGAAGCCGGCGGCGGCGGCGCGACCGGGCCGGGCGCGGCCACCGGTGCCAGCGCCTCGACCGCGCGCGGGCGCGAGCCGATCTCCAGGGCGACCTCGGCGCTGCCGGCGAAGTAGCCGAGCAGCTCGCGGATGCGCGGCAGGAAGCGCTCGCGCACCTGGTCGACGATGAACGCGTTCGGCGCGTACAGCACCGTGTCGCCGTCGCGCGTCTCCGCTTGCAGGGGTTTCAACCAGGTATGCACGTCCTCGGCCGGGAATTCGGCTTCGAGGCGCTCGAGGCAACGGTGCCAGGCGTCCATCAAGTTCGTTTCTTCAAGCAGGCTGCCACGCAGCGCCAGCCGGAGTCCGGGCCGGGCCACGCGGTCATCAAGGCGGTGGGCCAGACTATCATCCGGGGCGCGGCGACGGAACGTTTTCCCCAAGCTTGTTCACAGGTGATCCACAGGCCGCCCCGTGCCGCGGCGAAGCGCCGGCTTGACCACCGGCCGATCCGTACCCTAGAATTTCCGATTCTTTCCGTCTCCATTCCCAGAGGCCCCCATGGCCACCAAGCGCACCTTCCAGCCCAGCAACCTCAAGCGCAAGCGCGACCACGGCTTCCGTGCCCGCATGAAGACCGCCGACGGCCGCAAGGTCCTCGCTCGCCGTCGTGCCAAGGGCCGCAAGCGCCTGAGCGCTTGATTGCCGCGCCGCTGGTTCCGGCGGCCGAGACAATCGCGATCGTGACGACCCTCGACCCGCGCAAGCGATTCCCTCGCTCTGCGCGGGTTCGCACGCGTGCGCAATACGGCGCCGTCTTCGACGCCGCCCGCCGCTGTTCGGACCCGCTGTTCACCCTGCACTGGCGCCGGGGCCAGGCGCCGGCGCGCGTCGGCATGGCCGTCTCGCGCAAGGTCGATACCCGCGCGGTGGTGCGCAATCGCATCAAGCGCGTGATCCGCGAGACCTTCCGCCCGCTGCTGCCGGCCTTGCCCGGCGGCGACTACGTGCTGGTGGCCCGCTCGGCCGCCGCCGCCGCCTCGAACGAACGCCTGCGCCAGGCCCTGCTGGGCCTGCTGCGCCGTGCCGGCGCGTTGCCGCCCCTCGATGGCGGCGTCACAATGCCCGCGCCCGCTCGCGGCGATTCCCCCTCCCTGTCCATGCCGGATCCTCCCGCCGGCTGAGCCGAGTTACTACGCCTGATGAACCAGACCCGTGTATTCCTGATCTTCGCCTGGCTGATGGTGGCCGTACTGCTGTGGATGGAGTGGGGCCGCGAGCACGAGGCGCCGAAGACGCCGACGCCCGCCACCCAGCCCGCGGCCGCGGTGCCGCCGGCGAGCGATGGCGACGGGCCGGCCGCGCCGGGCGCGGTGCCGGCGGCGGGTGCCGCGGGAACGCCGGCCGCCACCGCCCAGGCACAGCCCGCGGCGGCGCCGGCTCCGCGCATCACCGTCACCACCGATGTCCTCAAGCTGGTGACCGACGGGCGCAGCGTGCTCGATGCACAGCTGCTGCAGTATCCGCAGACCCAGGCCCCGGGCAGCGCGCCGGTGAGCCTGCTGACCGAGGATCCGGCCCATCCCTACAGCGCGGTGGCCGGCTGGGCCAGCAGCCAGGGCGCGTCGGTCCCCGGGCCGGGCGGCTTCCAGCCCGAGCAGCCGGGCCGCACCGACTACGCGCTGGCGCCGGGCCAGGACAGCCTGCAGGTGCCGTTCGTGTGGCACGGGCCGGACGGCGTGACCATCCGCCGCACCTATACCCTGCAGCGCGGCCGCTACGCCATCGACGTCAAGGACGCGGTGACTAACGCCGGCACCGCGCCGTGGCAGGCCTACGTGTTCCGCAAGCTGGACCGGGTGCCGGCGATCGTCGATCGCAGCATGACCAACCCGGATTCCTACAGTTTCAACGGCGCGACCTGGTTCAGCCCGCAGGGTGGCTACGAGCGCCGCGCGTTCAAGGACTACATGGACGACGGCGGCCTCAACCGGCAGATCACCGGTGGCTGGATCGCGCTGCTGCAGCACCACTTCTTCACCGCGTGGATCCCGCAGAAGGACCAGGCCTCGCTGTACGTGCTGGCGCAGGACGGCCCGCGCGACGTGGCCGAGCTGCGTGGCCCGGGCTTCACCGTGGCGCCGGGGCAGAGCGCCAGCACCGAGGCGCGGCTGTGGGTCGGCCCGAAGCTGGTCGCCGCGATCAAGGCCGAGGACGTCAAGGGCCTGGACCGCGTGGTGGACTACAGCCGCTTCTCGCTGATGGCGATCATCGGCCAGGGCCTGTTCTGGGTGCTGGCGCACCTGCATGCGCTGATCGGCAACTGGGGCTGGTCGATCATCGGCCTGGTGGTCCTGCTGCGCGCGGCGATGTACCCGCTGTCGGCCGCGCAGTACGCCTCCGGCGCCAAGATGCGCAAGCTGCAGCCGCGCCTGGCCCAGCTCAAGGAGCGCTACGGCGACGACCGGCAGAAGTACCAGCAGGCGATGATGGAGCTGTTCAAGAAGGAGAAGATCAACCCGATGGGCGGCTGCCTGCCGATCCTCATCCAGATGCCGATCTTCTTCGCCCTGTACTGGGTGCTGGTGGAATCGGTGGAGCTGCGCCAGGCGCCATGGGCATTCTGGATTCACGACCTGACCGCGCGCGACCCGTACTTCATCCTGCCGGTGCTGAACGTGGCGATCATGTGGTTCACCCAGAAGCTGACCCCGACCACGGGCATGGACCCGACCCAGGCCAAGATGATGCAGTTCATGCCGCTGGTGTTCGGCGTGATGATGGCCTTCATGCCGGCCGGCCTGGTGCTGTACTGGGTGGTCAGCGGCGGCCTGAGCCTGCTGATCCAGTGGATGATGATCAGGAAGCACGGCGAGAAGCCGGCCAAGATCATCCACGACAACATCGCCAAGTAAGACGCCGCAAGGCCCGCCGCGAGGCGGGCCTTGCGCTTTGTGGGTAGGCCGCCACGGGCGCGGCGACGATCGGGAGCGGCGATTGCGGGTTGGCGGCGCCTCAGGCCGGGAATCCGGACTGGTGGAATTGCCGAAGCCCTCCCGCTCGCCTCCACGTGCGGGCCGCGACGCGCCTCGCGCGCCCGGCAGCGGCGATGCAACGATGCCTGACGTGCGGTGCCGCGCCCTGCATGCGGTTTCCGCCACCGCGCCGACGTGCTGCAATCTGCGGATGACCGAATTCTCCACCGACACCATCGTCGCCATCACCACCGCCGCGGGTGCCGGCGGCGTGGGCATCGTGCGCCTGTCCGGGCCGCGCGCGCATGCCATCGCCACCACCATCGGCGGGCGCACGTTGCGCCCGCGCCATGCCCACTACCTGCGCTTCGCCGACGCGCGCGGGCAGGCGATCGACGACGGCATCGCGCTGTGGTTTGCCGCGCCGCACAGCTTCACCGGCGAGGACGTGGTGGAACTGCAGGCGCACGGCAGCCCGGTGGCGCTGCAACTGCTGGTGGCGCGCTGCCGCGAGCTGGGCGCGCGGCAGGCGCGGCCCGGTGAGTTCAGCGAGCGCGCCTTCCTCAACGGCAAGCTCGACCTGGCCCAGGCCGAAGCGATCGCCGACCTGATCGCCGCCGGCGACATCCGCGCCGCGCGCGCCGCCCGGCGCTCGCTCGACGGCGTGTTCTCGCAGCGCGTGGAAGAGGTCGGCGAACGCATCACCGTGCTGCGCATCCACGTCGAGGCGGCGATCGACTTCGCCGACGAATCGCTGGACACGCTCGGCGGCGAGCAGGTGCGCGCCGGCCTGGCGCAGGTGCGCGAAGCGCTGGCGCAGCTGCTGCGCGAGGCCGAGCGCGGCCGGCGCCTGCGCGACGGCGTGCGCGCGGTGCTGGTGGGTCCGCCCAACGCCGGCAAGAGCTCGCTGCTCAACGCGCTGGCCGGCAGCGAGCGCGCCATCGTCACCGATGTCGCCGGCACCACCCGCGACACCCTGCGCGAGACCGTGCGCAGCGACGGCGTGGAACTGGAACTGGTCGACACCGCCGGCCTGCGCGAAGGCGGCGACGCCATCGAGCGCGAGGGCATGCGTCGCGCCCGCGCCGAGCTGCAGCGCGCCGACCTGGCGCTGGTGGTGCTGGACGCGCGCGATCCGGCTGCCGGCCTGGCCGTCCTCGACGACGCGCTGGCGCAGGTACCGCGCTGGCTGCTGATCCACAACAAGAGCGACCTGCTGCCGCAGTGGCCGGCAGCGGACGACGAAGCGATCCATGTCTCGGCGGTGACCGGGCAGGGACTGGAGCAGCTGCACCGGCGGCTTCGCGCGGTGGTCGAAGGCGATGCGGGCGAGGGCAGCGAAGGCGAGTTCACCGCGCGCGCGCGTCACGTCGAGGCCTTGCTGCAGGCGGGCGCACACCTTGAAGCCGCCGCTGCCGAACTGGACCACGAACGCCTGGAACTGGCGGCCGAGGAACTGCGCCTGGCGCACGAGGCGCTGGGCGGGATCACCGGGCGCATCAGTGCCGATGAGTTGCTGGGGAAGATCTTTTCGAGCTTCTGCATCGGGAAGTGAGGTTGGGTTCATGGACGTCCACTGAAGTCTGCTGATGCGGCTGTAGGCCGCATAAATAAAGGGATTTTTGTCTTATGAGTGATTCGGTGATACAGTCGAAGCCAATCGCTTTTATGTCCAAGTTTGGTTCCAAGTAGCTGGGTTTTTGTCTCTCATCCCCCTGCTTGGACATACGGAGGATGAGATGGCACTGACCGACACCGCGCTCAAGGCACTCAAGCCCAGGGACAAAACCTATACGGTCACCGACGACCGCGGGCTGTATGTGGAAGTCTTCCCAACCGGGGGCGTCGTCTGGCGTTACCGCTACCGGCTGAACGGCAAGTACGAGAAGCTGACGCTGGGCAAGTACCCTGCGCTAACGCTGAAGAACGCTCGCCTGAAACGGGATGAGGCGGCCCAGCAAGTAGCGATGGGCGAATCGCCTGCAAAGAAGAAGCAGCAGGCCAAGATGGCCGGCGCAGAAGACGCCACGGTGGCCGACTTCGCCGAACGCTTCTTCAAGGACATCCAGTCACGCGACCGCAAGAACGTGACCATGCCTCGCCGTTACCTGGAGAAGGACATCCTGCCGCACATCGGCAGTAAGCCGGTCAGGGATATCACCGCAGAGGACGTGCGCGGTGTCATCTGGCGCAAGAAGGAACAAGGCTTCGACGCCGCCGCCGGCCAGGTACGCGGCCTGCTCAAGCGCATGTTCGACTACGCGCTGACCTGCGGCCTGATCCAGGCCAACCCGGTCATGGCCTTGCCGATGCGCCACGTCTACCGCGCTGCCGTCCGCGATCGGGCGCTGACGCCGGACGAAATCCGGCAGTTCCTGCGCGCCATGCAGACCTCCAACATCCGCCGCCAGTTCAAGATCGCCTTCCAGTTGATCCTGATGACGCTGGTGCGCAAGTCCGAGCTGATGTTGGCGCAGTGGAAAGACGTACATCTGGACGAAGGCGAATGGCACATCCCGGTCGAGAACTCCAAGACCGGCAAGCCGCACATCGTCTACCTGTCCACCCAGGCGCAAACCCTGTTCAAGGAACTCAAGCCGCTGGCCAGCAGCAGCGACTGGGTGTTGCCGGGGCGTGGCACTCTGGCCAAGCCCTTCGCCAACAATGCGCTGAACCAGGCGCTGAAGGTGTCCTTGCAGGGGCAGGAGATTCCCGCCTTCACCATCCACGACCTGCGGCGCACCGCATCGACTCTGCTGCACGAACAGGGCTGGCCTTCGGATGTGATGGAAAAAGCGCTGAACCACACCATCGGCGGCGTACGCGGCGTCTACAACCGGGCCGAGTACGCCGAACAGCGGCGGGAGATGTTACAGGCGTGGTCGAACTACATCGATGGGCTGGCGCCGTCGGCCAATTTGGTGATCGGCGCCGCTTCGGCTTGAGGGTGGCCTTTTCCTTTTCCGGGTAGGGCCGTTGACCCTTGGTGCCATTCCCCTTCGGCTTATTGCCCTTGCCTTTTCTTAACAGAAGTTGCCAAACCGTCGATCCACATGCGTTTAACACATGTGCTTTTCGTGCCGTGCAAAGCGCAGTACATTTGCGAGTAAATATGACTTGTCCAAAGGCCTTGCAATGACGCGCTTGAAGGTTGAAACGCTCTCCATTCGGACGTCGCCAAACGTCAAGCAACTGTTACGGGCCGCAGCGGAACGTGAACACCGCTCCGTGGCTTCGATGGTCGAGGTGTTGGTGCTCGAATACGCACGCAAGCATGGATTGCAGGAACCTGCGCAGGCTGGACGGCCCTCGGAGTCGTCAGCGTGATGGGGTGTTCGTTGACTTGTTCCCTGTGTCCCGTCCATTCACCCGAGCGTAGCGTAGAAACTTCATGTCCCTGTCCCAGCCTCCCGCCCCTGGTTCCCGCGCTCTGATTCGCGACGAAGAATGGCTCGTCCAGCATGCCGATCAATGTGCCCAGGGCGGCTGGCAACTGTCCTGCATCGGTGTGTCGGAAACCGTGCGCAATCGCCACGCCCTGTTCCTGACGGCGCTCGATGAGGTCACCTTGATCGACCCGGCACAGACCGAACTGGTGTTTGACGACTCTCCCGGATTCATGGCCGCACGGCTGGCGATCGAAGCCCGCCTGCGCCAGTCCGCCGTGCAGGGCGATGCGCTGGTGCTGGGGCAGCAGGCCGTGATGGACGCCTTGCCCTTCCAGCTCGACCCCGCCCACCGGGTTTTGCAGCAGCTTCGCCCGCGCCTGCTCATCGCCGATACCGTCGGCCTGGGCAAGACGCTGGAAGCTGGCATCCTCACTGCCGAGCTGATCCGCCGCGGCCGTGCCCGGCGCATCCTTGTGGTCACCACCAAAAGCATGATGCGCCAGTTCCAGCAGGAGTTCTGGAACCGCTTCACCATCGCCCTGACGCGCCTGGATTCGGCGGGCATCCAGCGCATCCGCCGGCAGATACCGGCCAACCACAACCCTTTCAGCTACTACGACCGCACCATCATCTCGGTCGATACGCTCAAGCGCGACAGCGAATACCGCCACTACTTGGAAAGCGCGTGGTGGGATCTCATCATCATCGACGAGGCTCACAACGTCTCCTACAAGGGCAATCGCACCCAGAGCAACCGTCTGGCCGACTTGCTGGCCCAACGCTCCGACGCGCTCATCCTGCTTACCGCCACGCCGCACAACGGCAAGAAGGAAAGCTTTGCCAGCCTGGTGCGCATGCTCGACCCCACCGTGCTGCCGCCCAGGGCCGACTACACCCGCAGCGACGTGGAACACCTGTTCATCCGCCGCTTCAAGAGCGACGTGCGCGAACAGATGAAGCAGGACTTCCCCGAGCGCCAGGTCTTCAAGCTGGCCGCCCAGGCCAGCGCTGCCGAGAACCTCGCCTTCGATACCCTGGCCGAACTCAGGCTCGCCAGCGATGGCAGCGGCGCGCGCGATGGTGCCATGCTGTTCCGCACCGTGCTGGAAAAGGCACTGTTCTCCTCGCCCGCCGCCTGCCTGCAAACGCTCAAGGAGCGTATCCGCCGCCTGGAAGCCCGTGATGCAACGCATCCTGACCTGGCTTCGCTGCGCGACCTGCAAGCTCTTGTGCAGCAGATCGAACCCGCACAGTTCAGCAAGCTGCAACATCTCCTCGCCCAACTTAAGGACGATCCACGTTGGCGCTGGGACGGCCGTGCCGCCGATGACCGCCTGGTGCTCTTCACCGAGCGCATCGAAACCCTGAAATTCCTGCAACAACATCTGCCTGCCGCGCTGGACCTGAAGGCAGACGCCGTCGCCATCCTGCACGGCCAGTTGCCCGACCAGGACATCCAGCAGACGGTCGAGGACTTTGGCCGCAGCCATTCGCCGCTGCGCCTGCTCATCGCCTCCGATGTGGCCTCCGAAGGTCTGAACCTGCACTACCAGTCGCACCGGCTGATCCACTTCGACATCCCCTGGTCGCTGATGGTGTTCCAGCAGCGCAACGGCCGTGTGGACCGCTATGGCCAGACGCAAGCGCCCAAGATCGGCTACCTCTACACCCAGCCCCATAACGAGCGCGTCCGTGGCGATCTGCGCTACCTGGAAATCCTTATCGAAAAGGACGAACAGGCCGCGAAGAACATTGGCGACCCCTCTGCCTTCATGGGCCTGTACGACGAAGACGCCGAAACTTTGGAAGTGGCCAAGGCCATCGAAGGCAACACCACCGCCGAAGCTTTCGCCCAGCAACTGGCAGGCGGCGACGTCGATCCCTTCGAACTGCTCTGGGGCGACGCCGCCAACAGCGTGACGCCACCTGTGGGCAAACCTGTACCTTCCACCACGCCACCTCGCACCGCTACGTTGCCCAGCCTGTTCGCCGGCCACTATCACTACGCCCGCGACGGCCTGCGCTGGCTGCGCCAGCACCAGCCCGAGCAGCAACCCGCCGTACAGGCCGATGACGCCACCCGTACCCTCAGCTTCCAGCCGGGGCGTGACCTGACGCAGATTCTGGAGCGCGACCTCGCTCCGGAAATGTGGCCAACCGACAATACGTTTGCCCTCTGCGCCGACAAGCGCATGGTCGAGGCCGCCATCGCCCAATCCCGCGACGGCAGCGACTGGCCGCAACTGCACTATCTTTGGCCGCTGCATCCCATCGCCCAATGGCTGGACTACAAGCTGATGGCTGCCTTCGGCCGCCAGCGCGCCCCGCTGCTGCGCGTACCGCAAGGTCTGCAAGCGGGTGAAGCCATTATCCTCGTGCTGTCCCAGGTGCCCAACCGGCGTGGCCAGGCCATGCTGGCCGAATGGCTGGGCGTGCAGCTCGATGCGCGGGGCCAGGTGCAGGCCGTGCTGAGCCTGCCCGATACCCTGCACCGCACCGGGTTGGACGGGGGCCAGAACCCGGCCCCGGCCAACGATGGCCACGCCCCCGACAGCCTCCTCTGGCAGCAAGCCCTGCCTGCCGTCATCCACGCCGCCGAAATGCATCTGCGCCCCATCAAGCAGGCATTCGATGCCGACTGCCGCCAGCGCCTGGACCAAGAACTAACCAAGCTGGCCACCCTGCGCGACAAGCACCTCGCGCAGATGGAACTGGAACTGGCCCAGGGCGGCATCGAACAAGTCCGCGCCGCCCAGCGCCAGCAACGTGAAAGCGCCACCGCCGACTTGTTCGGCCAGTACCAGCAATGGGTGCGCGACACGCTGCAACTGGACGACCGCGCCCAGTTCACCGTTGTTGCCGCCCTAGTTTCCCAACAGGACGCAGCACGACAGGACGTGGCGCAAGGAGCGGCCCAATGAGCTTCACCATCAATGGCCTGAGCAACGCCAACGAGTTCTACAGCCAGCACTACCTGGACGACATCCTGGTCAAGGATCTCAAACCGCTGTTCGATCAGTGGAAGGAACAGGGCAGCAACAGCCCCGTCGCCCGCCTCAGAAGCGCCAGCGGTGCCAACGGCTATTTCCGTGACCGCGAGCGCTTCCTGGGTGAAAAACGCCCCGAAGCACGCGCACGCCTGCTGCACGAACTGGCCCAGCCGCTGCTGGCCGCGCTCGGCTACGAATTGCAGCCGCATACCCTAGCCCTCGCCGACGCCGGCCGCGAAGGCGAATTGCCCTTGCTGGCGCTATACCGCGACAGCAAGGGCCACCCGTTGTTGGCCATCGCCACAGCGCTGGCCCTGCCAGGCGACGAAGACACCGCGCCGCTGCAACTGCTCCCGCGTGACGGCAAAGGCGCCAAGACCGGCCGTCACCATGCAGACTGGGAGGAAACCCTTTCTCGCCGCCTGTTCGCCGACGACACCCCGCCCCGTTGGGTGCTGCTGGTTCACCACGAACAATGGCTGTTGATCGAACGCAGCAAATGGGGCCGCAAGGCCCTGTTGCGCTTCGATCTGCCGGAGCTGTTCGGCCCCCGTGACGAACACAGCCTGCGCGCCTTCTGCGCCCTGCTGGGCAAACTGTCCGTCCTGCCAGCGGAAGGCGGCGCAGCCCTGCTCGACAGCCTGGACGACAGCTCCCACAAGCACGCCTTCGAGGTCTCCACCGACCTCAAGTACGCCCTGCGCGAGTGCATCGAACTGATCGCCAACGAGGCCATCCGCTACAAGCGCGAAGTCAGCAAGGAAAAGCTCTACGAGCGCACCGACACGGACCTAGCCGACCAGCTCAGCCGCGAAAGCCTGCGCTACATGTACCGGCTGCTGTTCCTGTTCTACATCGAGGCCCGCCCCGAACTTGGCTACGCCCCGATCCAGGCCGAAGCCTATCTGAAAGGCTACAGCGTCGAGCACCTGCGTGAGCTGGAACAGACCCCGCTCACCACCGACCAAGCCCGCAACGGCTTCTACTTCCACGACAGCCTGCAGCAACTATTCGGCCTGATCTGGCAGGGCTTCCCGCGCCGCGATGCCGACAGTGGGCAGCAAGAACTGGGCACCGGCCTTGAGCCGGCACCGGGCGACATCGTGCAAGGCATTGGCTTCACCATCGCCCCGCTGCAAGGCCATCTGTTCGACCCGGCCCGCACCAAACTGCTTAACAGTGTCAAGCTGCGCAACCATGTCTTGCAACGCGTCATCGAGTTGATGTCGCTCTCGCGTGGCAGCAGCGGCAAGAACGGTCGCCGTGGCCGCATCAGCTACGCCACCCTGGGCATCAACCAGCTTGGTGCCGTGTACGAGGCGCTGCTTTCCTTCCGTGGCTTCTTCGCCGAAGAAGACCTGTATGAAGTGCGCCGCGACCCCAAGGCCCAAAAGGCTAGCCGCACCGAAGATGACGAAGGCGGGCTCCCCGATGACAGCGACGCCACGGAGGACGACGACACCCCGCCCGCCAGCGCCCGCGAAAAGCGCAAGGACGCCGAACTCGACCCGCTGGAAGCGGCCTATTTCGTGCCGGCCAGCGCCATCGGCCAGTACAGCGACGCTGAACGCCTGTTCGGCGGCGAGCCGCGCCTGTATCCCAAGGGCAGCTTCATCTACCGGCTGGCTGGGCGCGAGCGCGAAAAGTCCGCCAGCTACTACACCCCGGAAATCCTCACCCGCTGCCTGGTGGAGCACGCCCTGCGCGAAATCCTGCCCGGTAAATCCGCCGACGACATCCTGCGCCTGACCATCTGCGAGCCCGCCATGGGCAGCGCGGCCTTCCTGAACGAAGCCGTCAGCCAGTTGGCCGAAGCCTACTTGCAGGCCAAGCAGAAGGAACTGGGCCGGAGCATCCCGCATGACGACTACGCGGCGGAAAAACAGCGGGTCAAGATGTACATCGCCGACACCAACGTGTTCGGCGTCGATCTCAACCCCGTGGCGGTGGAACTGGCCGAAGTCTCGCTGTGGCTCAATGCCATCTTCAAGGGCGGCCATGTGCCCTGGTTCGGCCTGCAACTGGTGGCCGGCAATTCCCTGGTCGGCGCGCGGCGCGATGTCTTCAGCACCGCGCAACTGTCGCCCGGCCGGGGCGAGAAGGACATGCCCGAGCGCGACTGGCGCTGCGCCGTGCCGCGTGCCCTCGCGCTTTCGGAAACACCTGCCGCCACCGATATCTTCCACTTCCTGCTGCCCGCCGAGGGCATGGGCGCCGTCACCGACAAGGTGGTCAAGGCACTGGAACCCGCCGCCTTCGAACGCTTCAGGCAATGGCGCAAGACCTTCACCGCCCCGCTGGAACGCAGCGAAATCACCCGCGTGCAGGCCATCGCCCAGGCCGCCGAGGCCCTCTGGCAGCAGCATGCCCAGGAACTGGCCCGCGTGCGCCGCGCCACCAGCGACGAGCTGCACGTCTGGCCCAGCACCGACGCCAACCGTGCGCCCACCACCACCGCGCAGAAGGACGCCACCTTCCAGCGCGAAATGCTCAGCGAGGCGCAAAAAAACGCCAGCCCCTACCGCCGCCTGAAACTGGTCATGGATTTCTGGTGCGCCCTCTGGTTCTGGCCGCTGGACAAGGCGGACGACCTGCCCAGCCGCGAGGAATGGTGGTTCGTGCTGGAAACCGTGCTGCTGGGCAACGCCAGCCTGGCTGCCAACACCGGCGACCGCGACCTGTTCCCGGAAACCATGCCGCAGACCGCGCTGGACTTCACCCCCGAGCGCGACCGCTACGGCCATGTGGACATCGAAGCGCTGGTCGACACCCTGCCGCAATTGCAAGTGGCCCGGCAGGTGGCCGCACGGCAGCGCTTCCTGCACTGGGAATTGGAGTTCGCCGACATCTTCCGGCAGCGTGGCGGCTTCGACGTCGTGCTGGGCAACCCGCCGTGGATCAAGGTGGAATGGAACGAGCAAAGCCTGCTGTCGGACTTCGACCCGCGCTTTGCCATCCGAAAGCTCCGTGCCAAGCAGACCGCCGACCAGCGCGAGGCTGTGTTCGCCGCCGTGCCCCAGGCCCGTGACGACTACCTGAGTGAGTGCGTGGCCACCGAAGGCATGGGCGAATTTCTCAACGCGGTGCAGAACTATCCGTTGCTCAAGGGGCAGCAGAGCAACCTGTACAAAGGCTTCCTGCCGCTGGTGTGGCGCGTGGGCAGTGGCGTGCAGGCGCTGCTGCACCCGGAAGGGCCGTATGACGATCCGAAGGGCGGGGAGTTACGCGCGGCGATGTATGCGCGGTTGCGCAGCCACTTCCAGTTCCAGAACCAGTTGATGCTGTTCGAGATTGGCCATCGTGTGAAATACAGCATCAATATCTACGGGCCGAAGCAGGCAACGCCACGGTTCCGGACGATGGCGAATCTGTTTCACCCGTCGACCATCAAGGCCAGCCTGGAGCATAGCGGCGCCGGGCCGACACCCGGCATCAAACACGATGGAGGGGGATGGGACTTCAGCGGACACCGCAATCGCGCGGTGGAAGTGAATGAAGGCGTACTCGCCACCTTTGCCAAACTCTACGACGCCCCCGGCACGCCGCCCTTGCAGGCGCGCCTGCCCGCCGTGCACAGTCGAGAGCTGGTTTCGGTGCTGGAAAAATTCGCCCGCGTCCCGCGCCGTCTGGGCGATCTGAAGGACGATTACTTCACGCTGGAAATGTGGCACGAAACCGGCGCGCAGAAGGACGGCACCATCCGCCGCGAAACCGGCTTCGTGAGCCGCCCCGAAGACTTCGTGCTCTCCGGCCCGCACTTCTACGTCGGCAACCCGCTCAGCAAAACTCCACGAGCCATCTGCACCGAGAAGGGCCACTACGACACCCTCGACCTCGAAACCCTGCCCGACCACTACCTGCCACGCAGCAACTACCGCCCCGCGTGCAGCCCCGCCGAATACGCCCGCCGCGTGCCGCGTGTCAGTTGGGTGGAGGAAGGGGAAAGCGAGGCGAAGCCGGTGACAGCGTATTACCGTACTGTTACTCGCAGGATGTTGAGCCAGTCAGGTGAAAGAACCCTTATTCCATGCCTGATTCCAAAGGGTACGGCACATATCAATCTTGCGTTTTCTCTTGTATCCCGTGATCAAGGTGGCAATGCGGCGTTGTCAGCAGCACTTGCCTCCATTCCGTATGATTTCTTTATAAAAACGACGGGGAAAGGTGATTTCCGCTGGGATCTCGCGCAGCAATTGCCAATGTTGACAGCAAACAGCACGCAAATGGTAATAAGGTCCCTTGCCCTCAACTGCCTCACCACCCACTACGCCGACCTCTGGCAAACCTGCTGGCAGCCCGAATTCCGGCACGATCGTTGGGCCAGCGCCGATCCACGCCTGCCGCAGGACTTCTTCGCCAATCTCACCCCCGACTGGCAACGCCACAACGCCCTGCGCAGCGACTACGCCCGCCGCCAGGCCTTGGTGGAAATCGATGTCCTCGCCGCCCAGGCCCTGGGCCTGACGCTGGACGAACTGCTGACCATCTACCGCGTGCAGTTCCCCGTCATGCGCCAGTACGAGCGCGACACCTGGTTTGATGCCAACGGCCGTATCGTCTTCACCGCCAGCAAGGGCCTGGTCGGCGTCGGCCTGCCGCGCAAGGCCAACCGCAAGGACTCCGAATGCACCGTCGTTACCCCCGACGGCATCCGCCAGCCGCGCCGCCTCGGCTGGGAAGACCTTCAGCCCAAGCCCATGCCCGACGGCAGCCTGCACCCCCAGGTCCCCGACGGCACGGTGATCGAACGCCCCATCACCGACGCCACCCAACCCGGCGGCCCCATCGACCGCACGATCCGCTACACCGCGCCCTTCACCCTGGCGGATCGAGAAGCGGATTACCGGCTAGCATGGGAGCATTTCGTATCTTTACCGTTTTCTGAATGAGGTACACCATGAAACTGACCTCGATCCATTTGCAGAACTACCGTGCCCACAGGGATTTGCGTGTGGAATTCAGTACCAATTTCAATGTGGTGGCCGGTATCAATGGTAGTGGAAAAACGTCGCTCTTGAAGGGGATTTCTGAGGGGTTAGCAGGTTTGTTAATGGGCGTTCCGAACCTTATTCCTCATGTCTTCAAGGAAGTGGATTATGCGTATGTCAGTGCCGTGCATACAGAGGGACGTTATCGCTTCGAGCCACTGTTTCCCGTAACGGTAAAAGCTGAAGGGCGCGTCGTAGAAAACGACTTCACCATCATAGTAAAAAAAGCGAGCGATGTTGCACAACTTGCTTTTGAAGGAAGGTCTCCACTGCGTGATCTCATTCAAGGCAGAGGGAATAGCCAGCCGACGCAGGGACATATAGTCCTACCGGTGGTTGCCTTCTACCGCGCCAACCGCCGATGGCTCGCTGAGCGCAGTCAGGTGATGCAGGCAGCCATGGAAAAACCCTCCCGCCACGATGGCTACCAACAATGGTGGGATGCGGCTATTAATGTCTCTGCTTTGCAGCATTGGGTAATCGGCAAGTGCCTGGAGCGTTATCAACGCTCGTCCGAGACAGGCAAGCGCTTCCATGAGATCGACGATGACGAACTGGCACTGGTCAATACCGCATTGACCGCTGCCATCGAAGGCATTGGCGATCTGCGCTACGACATGCAGCAGAAAAGTTTGCTGGTGAGTTGGCAACAGGCAGAAGGTGACGAGCAGAAAACCATTTCCTTCGATCACCTCAGCGACGGCCAGCGCGCGGTGATCTGCCTGGTGGCGGATATTGCCCGACGCATCTGCCTGCTCAACCCGCAACTGGGTAAAGATGTAATCCGCAAAACGCCAGGTGTAGTGCTGATCGATGAACTGGACGTGCATCTACATCCCCGCTGGCAGCGCGGTATCGTCAATGGCCTGAAGGCCGCATTTCCATCCGTGCAATTCATTGCCACCAGCCATTCGCCCCAGGTACTGGGCGAACTGCAACCGGAAGAAATCATCCTGCTGCGCGAGGGTGGGACTTCCCAGCCGCAGGTCAGCTATGGGCTGGACTCCAGCCAGGTGCTGGAAGAAATCATGGGGGCATCCTCCCGTAACCTGAAAGTGGACGAAAAGCTGAAGCAACTGTTTGAGAAGATCGAAAACGGTCCACTGAACGAAGCCAAGCGACTGCTGACGGAGTTGAAGAAGTCCGCGCCTCAGATTCCCGAACTTGGCCGTGCCGACGCCCTGATCCGCCGCAAGGAGGTGATCGGGCGATGAAGCATGTGCAAAAGCAGGAAGCGCCGGTGAGCTTCGAACGATGGAAAGCGCAGGCCAATGACGATTGGCAGCCGACCTATGCCGATTTGCAGAACCCGGAGAAGGCGCAACTGCAAGAAGCCTTGCTGAGCGAGCAGGGCTGGGTGTGCTGCTATTGCGGTCGCAGCATCGAGCAGGCGCATAGCCATATCGAACATTTTCGCCCCCAGGAGCACTATCCAGACAGGGTATTGAGCTACGACAACCTGCATGCCTCCTGCATTCGTGAAACCAGTCCGGGAACGCCCTTGCATTGCGGCCATGCCAAGGGCAATGCCTTTGATGAGGCGCTTGCAATAAGTCCGACGACCCCTGGCTGTGAACAGCAATTCCGCTACACGTTGGACGGACAAATCATCCCGAAAAATGACAACGCCGCCTATATGTGCAACTTGCTGAAACTGGATATCGAGTTCCTGAACGACCGCCGGGCAGCAGTTCTGCAAGGTGTGTTCGACAACGATTTTCTGGAGAACGCCAGCACGGACGAACTGAATCGTCTGCGAGAAGGTTACAAGCGGCCCGATGCCGATGGCCATCTCCCGGATTTCGGCCATATCGTGGCGCGTTATGCCGAACAATTGATGGGGGAGGCTGATGCGTAGCGCCACCGACCTCTTCGAAGAACTCAACTCGGTCGATGAGTCCACCCGCATCGAGGCCAAGCGCGCCAGTGAGCTGGGCAAATCCGTGATGCAGACGGTCATCGCCTTCGCCAATGAGCCTGGGCTGGAGGGCGGCTATCTGCTGCTGGGTGCGGACTGGTTCGTCAACGACAAGGGCGATACGGTGTACCGTGCCGCCGGCCTGCCCGATCCCGACAAGGTGCAGCGCGACCTGGCCAGCCAGTGCGCGTCCATGCTCAATGTCGCCTTGCGGCCGGAGATGCAGACCGAGACCGTGGACGGCAAGACGGTGCTGGTGGTGTACGTGTCCGAGGCCGATGTCACCCAGAAGCCGGTCTATCTCAAGGCTACCGGTTTGCCGCGTGGCGCCTACCGCCGCATCGGCTCCAGCGACCAGCATTGCGTGGATGAAGACCTGTGGGTGCTGCGCGGCGAAAGCCAGCCGCTGCATGGGCCGGATTCCAGCATCCTGCCCAATGCCCGGCTGGACGACTTCGACCCGGCCGCCGTAGCCTCCTATCGGCGCGAACGTGCCCGCATCAACCCCCAGGCTGAGGAACTGGATTACGGCGACGAGGACCTGCTCGAAGCCCTGGGCGCGTTGCGCCGCGTGGACGGTCAATTGCAACCAACGCTTGCCGGTATCGTGCTGTTCGGCAAGCCATTGGCCTTGCGCCGGTTGTTGCCCATGGTGCGCATCGACTACATCCGCGTACCAGGCAACGAATGGGTGGAAGACCCTGAAAACCGCTTCCAGTCCATCGACATCCGCAAGCCGCTGCTGCTGGCGCTGCCACAGGCCGAGGCCAGCATCATCGACGAGCTGCCCAAGGGTTTTCGTCTGCCCGAAGGGCAATTGCACAGCGTGCAGGAGCCGATCCTGCCGCGCAAGGTGATCCGCGAGGCGCTGGCCAATGCCGCCATGCACCGCAGCTACACCGTGCACAGCCCGACCCAGATCATCCGCTACAGCAACCGCATCGAAATCCGCAACGTCGGCTATTCGCTCAAGGAGCCTGCGCAGTTGGGTACACCGGGGTCGCGCCTGCGCAACCCGGCCATTTCCGCCGTGCTGCACGACCTGCACCTGGCCGAGGCCAAGGGCACCGGCATCCGCGCCATGCGCCGCCTGGCCGCCGAGGCAGGCTTGCCCTTGCCGGAATTCCACTCCGACCGGCAGGCCAACGAGTTCCGGCTCACCCTGTTCCTGCACAACCTGCTGACCGAGGACGACCACGCCTGGCTGCGGGAGTTCGCCGGCCCGGCGGTCAGTGCCGATGAGGCCAAGGTGCTGATCTACACCCGCGCCACGGGGGCCGTAGACAACACGGCCTGCCGGGATTTCTGTGGGCTGGATACATTGGCGGCCAGCCTGGTCCTGCGCCGGCTGCGCGACCGGGGCCTGTTGGAAAAGCAAGGTGCCGGCAGCCGCACTTATTACGTATTGGCCGATGCCGAGCGGCAGACGGTTGGGGATGCTAGCCAGGCAGAGCTGCCACTGGGAATCCCCGTGGGATCGACGGACGGAGGAGGGGGGGATTCACCACCAAGCATGGGGGGATTTCCGGAATCCCCCCATGTTCTCGCCGATGTCCCCCCCGAGCTACAAGCAAGGATCACGGCGGCCGGCCCGAAACCTCGCCAGGCTGAGGTTCGTGAGCTGATCCTGACGCTGTGCGCTCTGCGCCCCTACACCGTGGCCGAGTTGTGCCAAGTGCTTGGACGCCGCGACACCAAGGAATTGCGCCGCACCTACCTGCGTCCCTTGCGAGATGAAGGGCGGCTTGCCCTGAAGTACCCCGAAACCGAGAAGCACCCGCATCAGGCCTATGCCACGGTTGAGCGGGTGGTGGAGTCGGGTGATGAATGAAACCGGCCTGAGAAAAGCGGACGCCGTATGCAACCCCTGATCGTCTCCCAGCAGATCACCCAGGGCGTCGCCGACTTCCTGCGTGCGGCCTTCCCGGCCACCACGCCGGGCTTCGATGGCCTGATCCAGCGTTTCCTGGCCGACCGCGACCGGGTGTTCAAGGGGCCGTACCTGACCTTGCCGCTGCCGTTCCGCAAGCAGCCCGATAGAGGCCAACCCGCGTTCGCCTGGCTGCCGCCGGGCTTCGTCCCCCATGCTCACCAGGGCCGGGCGTTCGACCGCCTGGCCGGCGAGCAGGCCCGATCGACCCTGGTGGCCACCGGCACCGGCTCGGGCAAGACCGAGTGCTTCCTCTATCCCATCCTGGAGCATTGCCGCGAACAACGGGAACTGGGCCGGCCGGGCATCAAGGCCATCATCCTGTACCCGATGAACGCGCTGGCTTCGGATCAGGCCAGCCGCCTGGCCAAGGAGATCCTGCGCACACCCGCCTTGGCCGGTATTCGCGCAGGCCTGTACGTGGGCGAGGCCCCGGCCGAGGTATCCTCCCGCGTGCAGCAACTGGCCGATGGCGGCTTCTCGATCATCACCGACCGCAACGCCCTGCGCGAAAACCCGCCGGACATCCTGCTGACCAACTACAAGATGCTGGATTTCCTGCTGATCCGGGCCGCCGATGTGCCACTGTGGGCGCGGCAGCAGCCGGATACGCTGCGCTATCTGGTGGTCGATGAGCTGCATACCTTCGACGGTGCCCAGGGCACGGATCTGGCCTGCCTGATCCGCCGCCTCAAGGGGCGGCTGGGGACGCCGCCGGGGCAACTGGTGTGCGTGGGCACCTCGGCCACGCTGGGCAGCGATGGCGAACAGGATTTGCTGGCGTTTGCCGGGCAGATCTTCGGCGAGACGCTGGATGACCAGGCCGTGATCGCCGAGGACCGCGAGCCGGTGGCGGACTATCTGGCGGATGCCGTGGTGGAGTTCACCCAGTCTCCGCCGCCGGACGCCGCGTCGGTGCTGGATCCGGCAGGCCATGACGGCTTGCCGTCCTGGCTGGCGGTCCAGGTGCCACTGTGGTTCGGCACCTCATGCAGCGCCGAGCAAGTGAACGATGCGGGCTGGCGCTGTCGCTTGGGCGGGATGCTGAAAAGCCATTTCGCCTTCCAGAACCTGTTGCGCGACATGGAGCGCCTGGGGCCACGCGCCGTGGCGCTGGACGATCTGCTGGCGGTACTGGCGCGCCGCCTGCCACCTCATGCCGACGCGCGCTATCCACTGCTGTGGCTGGGCAGCCTGCTGGCGCTGGTGGCGCATGCGCGCCAGCCTCGCGGTGTGTCGCTCGACGCGGTGCGCGGCGAACAGGACACGGCCTTCTTCCTGCAAGTCAAGGTGGAGCTCTGGCTACGCGAACTGCGGCGCATGGTGGCTTCGCTGGACAACCCGCCTCGACTGACCCATCACGACGATCTGGGCAAGGCCGAGCAGACACAGGTCTGGTTGCCGGTGATCCACTGCCGGGACTGCCACGCCACCGGCTGGGGCGCGACCTTGCCCAGGACCAGCCCGAACCAGTTCAATCAGGATATCCAGCAGTTCTACAGCGCCTTCTTCGCCGAGGATGTCAGCACCCGCTTTCTGTTTCCCCATGGCGAAAGCGCGGACCCGAAGGTGTTCGAGCACAGGAAGGTCTGCCCGCGCTGCGGTACCCTGCATGCGCTGGGGCAGACGCACTGCGACTGCGCCGAGGACCCGGTCGCGTTGGTGGACGTCGATGTGACCGCCAACCTGCGCGAAGGCACGCGCAACGGTGCCCGCTATACCCGTTCCCATCACGACTGCCCGTACTGCGGCGGGCACAAGACGCTGTCGATCGTCGGTTCACAAGCGGCCAGCCTGGCGGCGGTGATGCTGGCGCAACTGTTCGGTTCACGTTTCAACCCGGACAAGAAGCTGATCGCGTTTTCCGATTCGGTGCAGGACGCGGCGCACCGTGCGGGGTTCCTGGCGGCCCGGACCTGGCGCTTGAACTTGCGCCCAGCGGTGGCCCAGGTCATCGCCGCGGCGCAGCAGACCGGGGAACCGCTGACGCTGGCGCAGTTACCTCAGGCCTTCGAAGACCATTGGCTGCCTGCAATGGGACAGGGCCATTACCTGGCCAATTTCCTGCCGCCGCAACTGCATTGGCTGCGGGATTTTGAAACGCTGATGAGCGAAGGGTCGCTGCCAACCAATAGCGAGTTGCCGCAGGATTTGCGTCGCATCCTGCCGTGGGTGCTGAATGCCGAGTTCGGCCAGGACGCCCATATCGGCCGCAGCCTGACCGTGACCGGGACCGCCAGCGTGGAACCGCCACCACAGGCACTGACATCGGCCGTGCAGTGGATGCTGCCACGCCTGCAGGCCACGCTGGAGCCGCTGGCTGGTGTGCCGGCGGAGGCCCTGGCGGTATTCCTGCAGGGCATCGTGCAATCCCTGCAGCGGCTGGGGGCCTGGCGCGACGCTGGACTGCATTTCTATGCACAGGTCGGCAATCGGCCGTGGGTCTACAAGCGCAATCCGGTGCAGTTCCAAATGCTGTCCGGCCCGCGTCCGCCACGCTTCGTAAGCCTTGTCGATTACCAGCGCTGCGTCGGTGTGTTGGGTAGCCACGCGAAGTGGTATCGCGCCTGGGCCTTCAAGACACTGAAACCGCTGCATGCGTTGGCTCTGGGCGCTGACAGTTTGCTGCCGGCGCTGTATCAGCTGGCATTCGAGGCGCTGGCCGAGGTGGGTTTGCTTGGCGCCGAACAGGCAGACGGCAAGCCGGAGATTCGCGTGTGGGGGCTGGAGCCTGGCGCTTTTCTGGTGTCCCTGGGCAGCCGCGCCTGGCGCTGCGACACCTGCCGCAGCGAGTGGCGCACCGGGGCTGAAGTGTCGCTCGCCGGGCAGCCTTGCCGGCACCCTGGCTGCCGAGGGCATCTGGAAGCGCTGGCGGAAGGGGATGCCGACTATTACCGCAGCCTGTATCTGCGTGCGGACATCCAGCGCGTGGTCGCCCACGAACACACCGGCCTGCTGCCACGCGGTACGCGTGAGCGGGTGGAGCACAGTTTCAAGTCCGATAGCCAGGCGCCTGGCAGCATCAATGTCCTCTCGGCCACGCCGACGCTGGAGATGGGGATCGACATCGGCGATCTGTCGGCGGTGCTGCAGTGTTCCGTGCCGCCACAGCAGGCCAACTACATCCAGCGTTCGGGACGCGCGGGACGCAGCACCGGCAATGCCTTGTTGCTGACCATGGCGGCCAGCAAACCGCACGACCTGTATTTCTGGGCCGACCCCAGGGAAATGATCGCCGGCAGCGTGCCGGCACCAGGTGTGTTCCTCAACGCCTCGGCGGTGCTGGAGCGCCAGTTGACGGCGTTCACGCTGGATTGCTGGGTGCGCGAGCGGGGTCGCAGCGCGTCGATTCCGCAGGAGATCCGCATGGTGCTCAGCGCGGTGGACAACGGTGCGACGACGCGCTTTCCCTTCCCCTGGCTGGAGTATGTGGAGGCAAACCGGGCTAGCTTGCTGGATCGCTTCCTGGCGCTGTTCCAGCAAGGCGGCGGGCAGATACTGACCGAAGCCACCCGACAGTGGCTGGCGCGTTTCGTCAATGGTCGGCAGGACGAGGAAAGCTCCCTGACCTTCAAGATCATCAGCAAGCTGCAGGGCATCGCCCGTGACGTGGCGCAGATCAAGCGTCTGCGCGAGAAGACCGCCAAGGAAGCGGAGAAGCTGGAACAGCTTCCGGTGCGCGGCGAGGAACAGGAGGAAGAGCTGAAAACCCTGCGCCAGGAACGTGCGGCGTTGGCGCGCCTGATCGGTGGGATCGAGGGCAAGGCCACCCTGAACGTCTTCACCGACGAAGGCCTGCTGCCCAACTATGCCTTCCCCGAACAAGGCGTGCTGCTGCGCTCGATCATCGTGCGCGACACCCGCCGGGAAGGACCGCCTGCCGAGCCATTGACCTTCGAATACGAGCGCCCCGGCGCAACCGCCATCACCGAGCTGGCGCCCAACAACACCTTCTATGCCGAAGGCCGCCGGGTGGTCATCAACCAGGTGGATGTTTCACGCGTCAAACCGGAAGCCTGGCGCCTGTGCCGCCAGTGCTCCTACGCCGAGCCCTTGTCGGCGGGCGACCGGCACCACCAATGCCCGCGCTGCGGCGACGGCCAGTGGCGCGATACCGGGCGGGTCCATGAAATGCTGCGCCTGACCACGGTGTTCGCACGCACGTTGGACCGCGAAAGCCGGATCGCCGACGATTCCGACGAGCGCACACGTGGTTTCTACGTGCGCCAGGCGCTGGTGGACAGCCCTCCGGAAGCGGTGCGCCAGGCATTCGCCATCGACAACCCAAGTTTCCCGTTCGGATTCGAATTCCTCGACCGGGTGACATTCCGCGAGGTGAACTTCGGCGAGCAGACGGTGGATGCCACGCCGATGACCATCGCGGGCGAAGAACTCAACCGGCCAGGTTTCGCCATTTGCCCTGAGTGCGGCACGCTACAGCGTCGGCGCAAAGCAGAAGAGCTTTATCGCAACCATGCCCCCTGGTGCTCACGCCGCAAAACACCCGAGGCCAGCACCCAGCAATGCATCTTCCTGTACCGGGAGTTCGCCAGCGAAGGTATCCGGCTGTTCCTGCCCGAGGTCGGATTTGCCGAATCCAAGGAAGCCTTGCTGAGCTTCATCTCCGCGCTGGAACTGGGGCTGAGTAAACGCTTCAAGGGTGCGGTGGCGCACCTGCGCATCGCTACCGACGTACGGATGGCGGCAGACTCGGAGTCGGCGCGGACCTATCTGGTGATCTACGACAGCGTGCCCGGCGGTACCGGATATTTGAAGGAACTGATGCGCGACCCAGCCCCGCTGTTCGAAGTATTCAGTCAGGCGGCAACCGCATTGAACACCTGCAGCTGCAACCAGGACGACACCGCCGATGGCTGCTATCGGTGCATGTACCGCTATCGCAACAGCCATGAGCGCCAAGCCATCTCGCGCACGGTGGCACAGAAGCTGTTGGCACAGATCCTGGAGCATCGTGCAGCGCTGAAGCGTGTCAGCAACCTTTCACAGCAACCGGACAATAGCCTGCTGGAAAGTACGCTGGAAAAACGATTTCTCGAAGCACTGCGGCGTGAGCATGCTGGCGTCGCGTTCACGCTCAAGGACAAGCTCGTCGGCGGTAAGCATGGGTACCTGATCCAGGCAGGCAGTCGCCGCTGGCGTCTGGAATTGCAGGTGGCACTCGGTGAGCGCGAAGGTGTCGTCGTGCCATGCAAACCAGATTTCGTTTTCTGGCCCGACGACGGCGTGGACGATGTGCCGGTCGCGGTATTCACGGATGGCTGGCAGTACCACAAGCACATCGTGGCCGAAGACTTGGCCAAGCGCATGGCGGTAGCCAAGAGTGGGCGGTTCGCTGCGTGGACGCTGACCTGGGACGACGTTGACGCGGCCTTGCGTGCCGAAGCGGCCCCGGATTCCACGGCCTGGGACGAGTTGCTGCTCGGGCCTGCCGATCAGGTGGTCACACGTCTATGCGAAGCCCAGGGGATCGCCTCGTTGGCCGCCTTCCACCGTTTGTCACCTTTCCTCCAACTGCATCGGCGGCTGGCGGAGGGGCGGCACGATGCCTTGCGCCGCCTCGCCGGCGTACTGGGTGCGGCCATGTCAGTGCCACCTGGCGATGACGCCGCCTTGCAAGGCTTCAAGCAAGGTACCTTCCTCTGTCGGCTCGACGACTATGGCTTATTGCCCGACACCCACCTACACCGCTGGGGTCATCGCTCCTTGAGTGCTGTCGCGCAATGGCTGGCAGGCCTGTCGCCGGAACAGTTGCAACAGTGGATGACCGGCCAGGCTGCTGTATCCGCAGAGCCTGTCGTGCTGGTGCAGTGGCAACCGGGCGATGTACCGGAGGCCGATCTGCAACGGCGCTGGCGCCATCTCTGGCAATGCCTGAACCTGCTGTTACCCTTGCGTCATCTTTGGGCAGGCCATGACGAGATGACTGGCCTGCCTGGTTTCCAAGCCAGTCCTGCACTGCGCCAAGCAGAACAGACGTTCGACAGTCATTGGCAAACGGCACTGGAGCTGGCCAGCCCGGATGTGCAGGCATGGTTGCTTGCATTGGCGCATGCAGGAGCACCGCTGCCGGAAATCGGCTTCGAATTGACGGACGAACGCGGCCGGGTACTGGCAGAGGCAGAGCTGGCCTGGGTCAGCCTGAAGATCGCCGTACTGCTGGCCGATTACCAGACCGATGCGTCCCGCTTCGAGGCAGAAGGCTGGACGATCCATATCGCAACCGACGACGCGCCCGCCCAGGCGCTTCTGGATAGCTTGAAGGAACATTGAAATGGCACTTTCGCCCAAGATCGCCATGTCGGACGACTTTCTGAAATCGTTCGCCAGGATTCCGCGCCAGAACCAACAGGCGGTGCTGACCTTCGTCGCCAAGTTCCGCCAGAACCCGCTGGCCAGCGGTATCAACTACGAGCGCATCAATGATGCCGCCGATGCCAACATGCGCTCGGTGCGCATCAACGACAACCTGCGCGGCATCATCCTCAAGCCGGAAACAGGCGATGTGTATTGCCTGTTATGGGTGGATCGTCACGACGATGCCTATCAGTGGGCCAAGCGCCACCGCGTCGCGATTCACCCGGACGTGGGCAGCCTGCAAGTCTATGCGGTACAGGAAACGCAATCTCTGACCAATAATGAGGTAGCCCAAACCGAAGCCTCCCCGAGCGCGGGCTTGTTTGCGGATTTGCGTGACCGGGAGATCCGTAAGCTGGGTGTGCCGGAGGAACGGCTGGCAGCCGTGCGAGCGGCTGTATCGGAAGCCGACCTGGAGGCCCTCGAAGCGCAGTTGCCGGATGAAGCCTTCGAGGCCCTGTATCTGTTTGCCGCCGGCGAGCCGCTGGACAAGATCCTGGCCGAGCGGGCACCCGCCGAAACGGTTGACCTCCAAGATTTTGGCGCGGCGTTGACGCGCGACAGCACACGTCGTCACTTTGTTGTGCTCACTGATGACAGTGATCTGGACGCTCTGCTGGCCGCTCCTCTGGAGCGCTGGCGTGTGTTCCTGCACCCGAGCCAACGCAAACTGGTGGAAGGCAACAAGAGTGGCCCCGTCAAGGTCACCGGCGGCGCTGGCACCGGCAAGACGGTGGTGGCCATGCATAGGGCAAGGTGGTTGGCCAGGCAATACGCAGACCTTCCGGGGCGCCCAATCATCTTCACCACGTTTACTCGCACGCTAGCCGAAGACATCCGTCACAACCTGTCTCTGCTGTGCTCACCGCAAGAATTGGCCAAGATTCAGGTGGTCAACCTGGATCAATGGGCGTCAGGCCTGCTGCGCCGCTTCGGCTATCCCTACGCGCTGCTCTATGACGAGAAACAGCGGCGTGGCTTCTGGCAAGCCGCCTTGTCCGCGCTGCCCACAGGCGCTGCCTACAGCGCCGCTTTCCTGAGGGCGGAGTACGAGCGCGTGATCCTGCCCCAAGGTTGCGAAACTGCGGAGGATTACATGCGCGCCCGTCGCATCGGACGTGGCGGGCAATTGGGCCGTTTGCAGCGCAAGGCGTTGTGGCCGGTGTTTGCCGAATATCGGGCGCAATTGCACGCGGCCAACCTTCGCGAGCCGGAAGAAGCCTTCAGGGAAGCCTGCCAACTGATACTGCAGGAAAAGCCGCAACTGAGCATTCGCGCCATGGTGGTGGATGAGGCGCAGGACATCAGCGCCGCTGCCTACACCCTGATTCGCGCGGCCGTGCCCAAGGCCGAGAATGATTTGTTCATCGTCGGCGATGCCCATCAGCGCATCTATCGCCACAAGGTGACGCTTGGACAGGTGGGGATCGAGGTAAGAGGTCGCAGCCGTACCCTCAAGGTCAATTACCGAACGACCGATGAGATTCGACGTTGGGCCTGCGCGCAGTTGGAAGGTATCGAGATCGACGACCTGGATGGAAGCATCGACAGCTTGCGCGGCTATCGCTCATTGACCCACGGCGACTTGCCGGAAGTCTTTCCATCCGCCTCCTTGCAACAGGACGTGGAGCACATCCTGTCCGTCGTTGAACATGGTAAAGCCGATGATATCGAGGCTAGGCGCATCTGCGTCACGGCCCGTACCAATGAAGATCTGGATGCATTGGCACTGGCCTTGCGGCAACGCGGTATAGCTTGTCTCAGGCTGGACCACGGCACGACGGATGATCCTGCGGAACCGGGTATTCGACTGGCCACCATGCATCGCGTCAAGGGACTGGAATTTGACATCGTCATCCTGGCTGGCTATCGCGGCGCCAGGCAGTATGCCGAGCAGTTCAGCCATGACGAAGATGTCGGTGTCACAGACGACACGGAGGTTTCCGAACGTTGTCTGCTACACGTTGCGGCAACACGCGCCAAACGGCATCTGTTTGTGCTCGCCAGGGGTGACTCACAAGATTGATCCGTCAAATTGCTGGGAACAGCTGGTGTTGCAATAGGTGGCCTGATTGGAATCTCACGTTCCCAGGTAGATCGCTGTTACTGCCGCACGTTCATGTCCCAGCTCTCGGCTGATCTGTTGTCGGGTTTGCTGATCCAGCAGACGTTGGAACGAATCCAATTGCACCGTACTAAGGCCAACCGCCGCCGGCGCCTCCCATCCCGTCAAAACCTCATACCGCACCTGCGCATACCGATGCCGCAGCCCGTGCATATTGCTCAGCCCTGCCGCCTTGCACTGCCCGTCGTAGACATGCCGCTGCTGGATGTAAGTCTTGTGCGTCGGAATCAGCGAGCCAGACCCGGCCAGCCGGTGGGCCTCATCCAGTACCGCACGCTGTTCCGGCGTCGAGATTGGCACCGTCCGATCACGCCCGCCCTTGGCCCATGATCCCTTGATGACGATATGGTCGCCATGGTCCGCATAGCTGTAATGACCCAGTGATTTCCTGCTCAGGTGCTACCTTTTGAGGGAGAGCACGATGAGCCAAGTGATGGACGAAGAGATCAAGCGTTGGACGGCCCGACGGAAGTCGGCGCTGGTGCTGGAAATCATCCAGGGCAAGACGACGGTGGCTGCGGCGAGCCGGCAGTTCGACCTGACGCCGTCGGAGATCGAGAGCTGGGTCGACGAGGGCAAGCGCGGCATGGAGAACGCCCTTCGGGCCAAGCCCGAAGATGTCCGGGAGCAGTACGAGCGGCAGCTCAAGGACCTGCAGGAAGCCTACGGCGAGGCCATGCTGGAGCTTCGCGCACGAAAAAAATTGCAGTCCCTGTTGGGCAAGGACGAGACCTGATGGTCACGATCCAGCAGGGACTGCGGGAAGACGGCTTCGAGGTCTCGATGGTGAAGCTGTGCAGATGGTTCGGCGTGGCGCGGCGAACGCTCTATTACAAGCCGACCAAGGCAGCGCCGCAGGTCCGTCCGGAGCTCGCCGAGCCGATCAAGGCCTTGATCGAGGCCGAGCCGTCGTTCGGCTACCGGACGGTGGCGGGCCTCCTGGATATGAACAAGAACACGGTGCAGCGGATCTTCCAGCTGATGGGCTGGCAGGTTCGTAAGCGGGCGGTGGGCGCCCGCCCGCGGATCCAGGCGTTGCCATCGGTCGCGCAGGCCCCGGACGAGCGCTGGGCGACCGACCTGTGTCGGATCTGGGGTGGCCGTGATGGCTGGCTGACCCTGGCCCTGGTGATCGACTGCTACACCCGGCAGCTACTCGGCTGGCAGCTCTCGCGCAGCGGCAAGGCCAGCACCGCCGCCGCGGCGCTGGAGCAGGCGCTGATCGCCCGGTTCGGAACGTTGGGACGGGTGCAGAGCCCCTTCCTGCTGCGCTCGGACAATGGCCTGGTGTTCACCAGCCGCAACTACACCCGGCTGGTGCGCAGCTACGGGCTGCTGCAGGAATTCATCACCCCGCACTGCCCACAGCAGAACGGGATGGTGGAGCGGGTGATCCGTACGTTGAAGGAGCAGTGCGCGCACCGGCACCGCTTCGAAAGCCAGCAACACGCCAGCCGCGTGATCGGCGACTGGATCCAGTTCTACAACCACCGGCGCCCGCACCAGGCGCTGGGCATGAAGACACCCGCCGAGGCTTATGCTTTCCTGATTAGCACGCACTTTCAGTCGAGAACAGCGGCACATCGCGCAACGTTCTCTCCGGCCAAGGCTTTGCAGTAGCCGCCGTGGCCAAAAGACTCGGCACCAGCCGAGTCAGGTCGAAGCGACGGTTGAACCGCCACATCGTCTCGGCCAGGTAGCGCTGGGCGTACTTGGCGAACTTGAAGGCGTGATACGCCCCGTCCAGCGAGCGCTTGAGGTTGGACAGCACGACATTGACCCAACGGGCGTTCTCTTCCTTACAGCGGCCGCGGCCATGGCCTTCGATGACGGTGTGCGCATGCTCGGCTTCCAGCGCCCGAAACGCGCCCAGTCCGTCGCTGTAGACATCCGATCCCGGATGCAAGCGCTGCCCGATCCAGTCCGACAGGGCCGCCTTGGTGAAACCCGGCACCAGGTCGATCGCTGCGTGCCGTGGGCGACCGTCGTCAGTGGTCTCCACGGCGATCACGAAAGGGCGCTTGTTCTCCGAGCCACGGCCGGCCTTGCCGCCGTTGCGTTCCCCACCCAGGTAGGCATCGTCCAGTTGCACGATCCCGCCCAGCTTGCGGCCCGCCTCGCGCTCGGCCATCGCCTGCATCAGCTTGTGCTTCATCCGCCACGCCGCCGGGTAGCTCACGCCCAGGTGCCGCATCAGCTCCAGCGCCGACAGGTTGGTCTTGCTCTGGCCCAGCAGGTACATGCCCAGCAGCCAGGTCCGCAGCGGCAGCTTGCTGTTGTCCATCACCGTACCCGAGCGCAGGCTGGTCTGGCGGTGGCAGGCCGTGCACTGCCAGTACGTGGCACCGTGACGCTGGAACCGGCTGTGCGCCGTACCGGCGCAACGAGGACAGACGAAGCCATGCGGCCAGCGCGAGGCCTCCAGCGCCTGCTCGCACTGGCGCTCGCTGCCATAGCGCTTGAGGAACGCCGGCAACGACAGGCCCGGCTGGAACTGCACACGGTTCATGGCCATCTTCTGATCTCCCGAGAGCGATGACCCCAACATGCTGCGTAACGCTCTCACCACTTGCGACTGCGCTGAAAGATCGTGCTAATCAGGTGAACAATTGCGCTGGGTCGAGCAACGGCTCAACACGCGACCACGCAAGACAATAGGATTCAAGACGCCCCTCGACGTCTTCGTCAAGGAATTCAGCAATTGTGTTGCGAATCAAAGTTGAATTCGCCAGCGAATTCGAGAGGTATCGAATCGTGCAGGACCGCTTGTTTGAAAGCGATTTCGACAAGGTGGTAAGAACACTGGCAGCCGATGACCCGGACGCCGGAAAGGACGAATGAAGCCTCGAGGTGTTGGATGGAGCACCGTGACTTCATGCACCCGTGTTCGCGATTGGTCTGCTGCGGACTTGTAGATCGACTCGGCGTTGAGACGAAGTTGCTGGGCCGCACTGCGATTGCTTGCTACCGGGGCCTTCCATGCTAGTAATTGCCATCTTTACGACGGCTATTCGTTTGCTGGCTGTCGAAGGTCATCCGCCTGCGGATCTGGGGTGTGTGCCTGCATGATCTGGCATGTGCGTATGCCAGCCGGTTATCAGCGTTTCCTTGCTGCCTGGTTCGGCGTGCTTTTCTTGTCGCGGCGGAAGTGCCACGCTGATCCGTCATCTTCATCGCACCCCGTAGGACCCCATGAGCGATTTCGGACCTCTCGTCGACACGGCCTGGCTGGCCGCCCATTTGCACGATCCGGACCTGATCGTGCTCGATGCCAGCGACTACCTGCCGGCCGAGGGCAAGGACGGGGCGGCGCTGTACCGGCAGGCGCACGTGCCGGGCGCGCGCTTCTTCGATATCGAGCGGTTCTCCGATCCGGACACCACGCTGCCGCACATGGCGCCGACGCAGGGCCGCTTCGCGCGGCTGGCCGCGGAGCTGGGCCTGCGCAACGATGCGCGCATCGTGGTCTACGACCAGAAGGGGTTGTTCTCGGCGGCGCGGGCGTGGTGGCTGCTGCGCCTATTCGGCCACGACGCGGTGGCGGTGCTCGATGGCGGGCTGCCGGCCTGGATCGATGCCGGTCAGGTGGTGGAGGCGGGCGAGCAGGCCTATGAACCGGTCGCGACGTTCGAGGTGGATTTCCATGCGCTGCTGCTGCGCGGGCTGGGCGATGTGCGGGCGAATCTCGCCAGCGGCGCCGAGCTCGTGCTCGATGCGCGCGCGGCCGGCCGCTTCAGCGGCCAGGCGCCGGAACCGCGGCCGGGCCTGGCTTCGGGTCATATCCCCGGCAGCGCCAACCTGCCGTTCGGCGAGCTGCTGCAGGCCGACGGGCGCTTCCTGCCGGTGGAGGCGGTACGCGCGCGCTTCGCCGCCGCCGGCGTGGACGGCCGCCGGCCGGTGGTGGCCAGCTGCGGCAGCGGCCTGACCGCGGCGATCCTGCTGCTGGGCCTGGCCGTGGCCGGCCTGCCCGAGGGCGCGCTGTACGACGGTTCGTGGACCGAGTGGGGCGCGCGTGCCGATACGCCCAAGGCCGTCGGCAGCGATTGAGGTGCGCTGCCCATTGCCGAAGCCGAGGGCGGAAGTGCGATGCGGGACGGGCCCATCGACCGCGGCGTTCGTCGCGACCGGCTTCGGTCCGCTGCAGGAATGCCGTGGGTGCCGGGACGCATGCGGCCGGCATCGACCAGGCGGGACAGCTACGTCATGCCCGTGACCGGCCAGCGCAGTGCACCGCGACATCGTTTTTCGCAATACCTGCCGGTGCCGTCCTTCCCCCGCGAACACGTTCGTTTCTTTCCCCACCGAGCCACGGCCTGACCGCACGATCCGATGAATGCTTCCCCCGATGTCTCCGGCCTGATCGGCCGCACCCCGCTGGTCCGCCTGCGCCGCGCCTCCGTGCGCACCGGCTGCGAGATCCTGGGCAAGGCCGAGTTCCTCAACCCCGGCGGCTCGATCAAGGACCGCACTGCGCTGGGCCTGATCCTGGACGCCGAGGCGCGCGGCCTGCTGCGCCCGGGCGCGACGATCGTGGAGGGCACCGCCGGCAACACCGGCATCGGCCTGGCGCTGGTCGGCGCCAGCCGCGGCTACCGCGCCATCATCGCCATGCCCGAAACGCAGAGCCGGGAGAAGATCGACGCCGTGCGCGCGACCGGGGCGCAGCTGCGGCTGGTGCCTGCGGTGCCCTATGCCGATTCGGGCCACTACGCGCACGTCGCCCGGCGCCTGGCCGAGGCGATGAACGCGCAGGCACCGGGCAGCGCCTGGTTCGCCGACCAGTTCGACAACACCGCCAACGGCGACTGGCACGAGCGCACTACCGGGGTGGAGATCTGGGAGCAGAGCGGCGGCGCGGTGGACGGCTTCGTCTGCGCCACCGGCACCGGCGGCACCCTGGGCGGGGTCGGGCGGGCGCTCAAGGCGCGCAGGCCGGGCGCTGTGATCGCGCTGTCCGACCCGGCCGGCTCGGCACTGGCCAGCTACGTCAACACCGGGGTGCTGAAGGCCGAGGGCGGCTCGATCAGCGAAGGCATCGGTTCGAGCCGGGTGACGGCCAACTTCGCCGGCGCGCCGATCGACCGCGCCTGGTCGATCGGCGACGAGGAGTCGGTGCCGCTGATCCACGAGCTGGTCGAGCACGAGGGCCTGAGCGTGGGCGGTTCGAGCGGGGTGAACCTGGCCGGGGCGATCCGGCTGGCGCGCGAACTGGGTCCGGGCCACACCATCGTGACGGTGCTGGCCGATGCCGGCACGCGTTACCGCGCCAAGCTGTTCGATGCCGGTTTCCTGGCGGCGCGCGGCCTGCCGGTGCCGGCGTGGCTGCAGGCCGGCGAAGAAGGCGAGGCCGGTCGCATCCTCTAGCGCACCGGCGCGAGCGGAAACGCTGCCCCGAACCTGGTCTCCGGCAGTGGCCTCCGATCAGAACGCGAACGATTCGCCCACAGCGAATCGGCCTACCGGCATGGCGGGTGGGCGCTGCACCGAGTGCCAGCCCATGGCTCGCAAGCGCTCGTAGGCGCTCCAGCCTCGCAAGCGAAGGGCGCTTCGTTTCGCTGTGTCGTTGCGCCAACTGCCCGTGACGAGCACCTGTCCAGACGCCGAGGTTGCCATCCGTGGGCGGGCCAGCCGGCTAGGATCGGGCTGTTCTGGCCCGGGTTGGCGCCAGCAAGTAGGCCGGGAGGGTCGCCGCGCAGGTGGGCGGCAATGCACGCGTCGGCGTCGGCCTCGCCCGGGCTCCGAGGGGTAGCTCGGAAATCCCGACTTCGCTTCCGGCGAAGCGCCCTCGATCATCGCAGGGAAAAGCGCCTTTCCTCGGTGCGCTTCCGCTGGCGCGCGCTAAGGGCGAAGCCGAGCGCGCAGCGGACGGAAGCCCGGCTTTCCGGGGAGAAGGGTTCCCCGGCCTCCTGATCCCGGAACCCTGAAGGAACTGGAAGCGCCGGACACGTCTCCCGTAATCCATGCCGTACCTGTGGACGCTGCGCTCCCGCCCGCTAGACTAGCCGCGTGCGCCGCAGCCGCAGTGCGTTGCCGACCACCGACACCGAACTCAGGCTCATCGCCAGCGCGGCGAACATCGGCGAGAGGAAGTGGCCGGTGAGCGGGTACAGCAGGCCGGCCGCCAGCGGGATGCCCAGGCTGTTGTAGACCAGGGCGAAACCGAGGTTCTGCTTCATGTTGCGCACGGTGGCGCGCGACAGCGCGCGGGCCGTGGCGATGCCGCGCAGGTCGCCTTTCACCAGCGTGACCTGGGCGCTGCCCATGGCCACGTCGGTGCCGGTGCCCATGGCGATGCCGACGTCGGCGCGGGCCAGGGCCGGGGCGTCGTTGATGCCGTCGCCGGCCATCGCCACGGTGCGGCCCTCGCCCTGCAGCTTCTCCACCAGGGCGAGCTTGTCGGCCGGCTTGACCTCGCCATGGACCTCGTCGATGCCGAGCGTGGCGGCGACCGCCCGCGCCGTGGCCAGGCCGTCGCCGGTGGCCATGACGATGCGCACGCCGTCGTCGTGCAGCGCAGCGATGGCCTGCGGGGTGCTGGCCTTGACCGGGTCGGCCACCGCCAGCAGCCCGGCCAGGCGTCCGTCCACCGCCAGCCACATCACGCTGGCTCCGCCCTCGCGCAGCGCATCGGCGCGGGCCTGCAGCGGCGCCACGTCCACGCCGGCCTGCTGCATCGATACGGTGTTGCCCAGGGCCAGGGCGTGGCCCTCGACCGTGCCGGTCACGCCGATGCCCGAATCCGAGCGGAAATCGCCGGCCGCCGCCAGCGCCAGGCCGCGGCGGCGGGCCTCGTCGACCAGCGCGCGGGCCAGCGGGTGTTCGCTGGCCTGGTCCAGGCCGGCGGCCAGGCGCAGCACGGTGTCCTCGTCGAAATCGGGGGCGGCCAGGGCCTGGCGGAACGCCGGCCGGCCCTCGGTCAGGGTGCCGGTCTTGTCCACCACCAGCGTGTCCACGCGGCGCAGGTTCTCGATCGCCGAGGCATCGCGGAACAGCACGCCGGCGGTGGCGCCGCGCCCGGTGGCGACCATCACCGACATCGGCGTGGCCAGGCCGAGCGCGCAGGGGCAGGCGATGATCAGCACCGAGACGGCATTGACCAGGCCGTAGGTCCAGCGCGGCTGCGGGCCGAACAGGCCCCAGCCCAGCAGGGTCAGCACTGCCACCGCAACCACCGCCAGCACGAACCAGTACGCCACGCCGTCGGCCAGGCGTTGCATCGGCGCGCGCGAACGCTGCGCCTGCGCCACCAGCTGCACGATCTGCGCCAGCACCGTGTCCGCGCCGACCTTCCCGGCGCGCATCACCAGCGCGCCCGAAGTGTTGAGCGTGGCGCCGATCAGCGCATCGCCGGCACGCTTGTGCACCGGCAGCGGCTCGCCGGTGAGCATGGATTCGTCCACCGCGCTGTCGCCTTCCAGCACGGTGCCGTCCACCGGCACCTTCTCGCCGGGACGCACGCGCAGGCGGTCGCCGACGGCCACCTGTTCCAGCGGTACGTCCGCCTCGCTGCCGTCGGCGGCGATCCGTCGCGCGGTGCGCGGGGCCAGCCCGAGCAGGGCGCGGATCGCGGCCGACGTCTGCGCGCGCGCCTTCAGCTCCAGCACCTGGCCGAGCAGGGTCAGGCTGATGATGGTGGTGGCGGCTTCGAAATAGACATTGACCCGGCCCATCGAGTGGAACGAGGCCGGGAACACGCCGGGCGCCAGGGTCGCGACCACGCTGTAGACGAACGCCGCGCCGGTGCCCAGCGCGATCAGCGTCCACATGTTCGGGCTGCGGTGGGCCAGGGACTGCACGCCGCGCACGAAGAACGGCCCGCCGCCCCAGGCCACCACCGGCAACGCCAGCACCAGCTCGATCCAGCTCTCGGTGCCCATGCCGACCAGGTGCAGGCGGTGCCCGGCCATGGCCAGCACCATCACCGCCAGCGACAGCGGCAGGGTCCACCAGAAGCGCCGGACGGTATCGCGCAGCTCCGGGTTCTCCGCATCGGCGCTGGGCAGCTCCGGCTCCAGCGCCATGCCGCAGATCGGGCAGAAGCCCGGATGGTCCTGGCGGATCTGCGGATGCATGGGACAGGTGTAGATGACCTTGCCGTGCCCGGCCGTGTGCGGCGCAGCAGCAGATGACGTGTGCGGGTGGGGCATCGCCATGGCGGGCATGGCGGCAGGGTGTTCGTGGGTGTGCTGTCCGTCGGCCGGTGCCGGGTCCGCCGGGACCAGGGTCATGCCGCAGATCGGGCAGGTGCCCGGGTGGTCCTGGCGGACCTGGGGGTGCATCGGGCAGGTGTAGACGACCTTGCCGTGCCCGGTCGTGCGCGGCGCGGCAGCGGCAGATGATGTGTGCGGATGGGGCATCGCCATGGCGGGCATGGCGGCAGGGTGTTCGTGGGCGTGCTGTCCGTCGGCGGGTGCCGGGTCCGCCGGGACCAGGGTCATGCCGCAGATCGGGCAGGTGCCCGGGTGGTCCTGGCGGACCTGGGGGTGCATCGGGCAGGTGTAGACGACCTTGCCGTGCCCGGCGGTGCCCGGTGCGGCGGGACGCGCGTCCGGAGGGGGCATCGCCATGGCAGGCATGGCGGCCGATGCAGCCTGGTCACCGGTGGCGGCGTAGCGGGCGGGGTCGGCGTCGAAGCGGGCCAGGCAGTGATCGGAACAGAACCGGTAGTCGCGGCCCGCGTAGTGGCGGTGGCGCGGCGAATCGGCGGCCACGGCCATGCCGCAGACCGGATCGCGCGGGGAGGGAGGCGTGGACGAGGACATGGCGGCGCGGCAGTGAAGGTTGTGGCAAGGGTACCCGCCGGCAGGCGCATGGGCGGGTGACGGCGCCGTCGCGGCCTCCGTCGGTGCACGCCGCCGGCCGCCAGTGTCTTCCCGCTGTCACGGACCTGTCCCCGTGCTGCAAGCTGGCTGACGCAGGCTCCGGGTTCGTTTCGCAACGAAGACACCCGACGACATGCAACGCCACAGACTGCTCGCCTGCGCGATCCTCGCCGCCCTCGCCCCGCCTTCGCTCGTCCATGCCGCGGACGCGCCGGCGGACCCGGTACAGCTCGATGCCGTCTCGGTGATCGGCCAGGGCCAGACCCGCCAGGTGCAGCGCATCGGCGTGCAGGACCAGGCGGTGCTGCCGCCGGGCACCAGCCCGCAGAAGCTGCTCGGCCGCATTCCCGGCGTCAACGTGCAATCCAACGACGCCTTCGGCGCCAACGAGGAATCGCAGTCGATCCAGTTGCGCGGCTACGGCACCACCCAGCTCGGCTACACCCTGGACGGCCTGCCGCTGGGCAACAATGCCTACGGCGCCTTCAACGGCCTGAACATCTCGCGCGCGCTGATCGCCGAGAACTTCGGCGGCGCCGAGCTGGCGGTGGGCATCGGCAACGTCGGCACCGCCTCCACCAGCAACCTGGGCGGCACGGTGCAGTACTACTCGGACGATCCGGCGCCCGGGTTCGGCGGCCGCTTCGGCCAGACCTTCGGCAGCGACAGCAACCGCCGCACCTACCTGCGCGTGGACACCGGCGAGCACAACGGCTTCTCCGCCTACCTGTCGGGCATCGATGCCCGCGCCGACATGTGGGCGCGCCCGCACTCGCCGACCTGGACGCGCCAGTTCAACGGCAAGGCGGTATGGCAGAACGATGCGGTCAAGCTGACCGCCTTCGTGGACACCTCGCGCACCTCGCAGGCCGACTACGCCTACCTGTCCAAGAGCGGCCTGGCGCGTGGCCTGGGCTGGGACTGGAACCTGTACGCCCCGGACTGGGAGCGCGCGCTGGCCGCGGCCTACTGCGCCAGCGCCACCTACGATGCCGCCAAGTGCGGCTACAGCGGCGGCGTGGACAACATCGACGACGCCTATTACCAGAGCCGCGCGCTGCGCAAGGACGACCTGTACTACCTGGCCGGCGACTTCGCCTTCAGCGACACGGTCAGCGCCCGCGCGCAGGTCTACCACCACAAGAACGAGGGCCAGGGCCACTGGTGGGCGCCGGGGCAGAAGTCCAACCCGGGCACGCCGCAGGAACTGCCGATCTCGATCCGCTCGACCAACTACTACATCGACCGCAGCGGCGCGCTGGCTTCGCTGGCGTGGCAGCTGGGTGCGCACCGGCTGGAAGCCGGCGCCTGGTACGAGCACAACGACCACGACATCGAGCGCAACTTCTACTGGATCGACGGCCCGGTCAGCGACGACAAGTACCTGCGCGATCCGGACCGGCGCCTGTTCCGCCAGGACTACACCATCGTCACCAGGCAGCTGTACCTGCAGGACAGCTTCAGGCTGTTGGACGACCGCCTGGCGGTGGACCTGGGGGTCAAGAGCCCGCACAACTCGGTCAAGGCGGTCGCCGCGCAGGACGTGGAGAGCCCCTACGCCAGCGGCCGCATCAAGGCCGGCAAGGCGCTGCTGCCGCAGGCCGGCGTGGGCTGGCAGCTGGGCGGCGGCCACGAGCTGTTCGCGTCCTATGCGCAGAACCTGTCCGCATTCACCACCGGTCCGCTGTCGGTGAGCCAGGCCTCGTTCGACGACAGCCGCGGCAACCTCCGGCCGGAGGAATCGACCACCTTCGAGGGTGGCTGGCGCTACGCCGGAGGCCCGCTGCAGGCCTCGGTGGCGCTCTACCACACCACCTTCGACAATCGCCTGCTCTCGCTCAATCCCTGCGCCAGCATCCTGGTCGGCACGCCCGGTTGCATCACCCGCTACTACAACGTCGGCTCGGTGAAGAGCCGCGGCGCCGAGGCGACCGTGGTGTGGAAGCCGGCGCGCACGCTGGAGTGGTACAACTCCGCGTCCTGGAACAAGAGCACCTACGAGGACGACTACCAGCAGGGCGGCGCGGTCGTGCCGATCGCCGGCAAGCGCGTGGTCGGCATCCCGGAGACCATGTTCGCCAGCGAACTGAGCTGGCGCTGGAACGGCTGGAACGCCAGCCTGCGCGGCAAGTACGTCGGCAAGCGCTACTACACCTACACCAACGACCAGGGCTTCGGCGGCGTGACCAGCTTCGATGCCGGTGCCGGCTACGACTTCGGCCAGGTGGGCTTCCTGCACGGCCTGCGCGTGGCCTTGAACGTGACCAACCTCACCGACAAGCGCTATGCCGCCGACCTGAGCGCCTACACCAACACCGATCCGGCCGGCCGCGCGCTGGCCTTCCACGCCAGCGCCCCGCGCCAGGCGTTCCTGACCGTGGACGCGAAATTCTGATGCCGGCCCGACGTAGGATGGCGCCATGCTGACGATACGGGCACTGGGACTGGCGATGGCAATGCTGGCGGCGGGGACGGCGATGGCCGAGGCGCCGATCGCCGCGCAGGTGAAGGTCTATGCGCACCGCGGCGCCAGCGCGCTGCGGCCCGAGCACACCCTGGCCGCCTACGCCAAGGCGATCGCGGACGGGGCCGACTACGTCGAGCCGGACCTGGTATCCAGCAAGGACGGCGCGCTCGTGGCCCGCCACGAGAACGAGATCGGCGGTACCACCGACGTGGCCGCGCATCCGGAGTTCGCCGCGCGCCGGACCACCAAGGTGATCGACGGCCGCCCGGTCGAGGGCTGGTTCACCGAGGACTTCACCCTGGCCGAGCTGAAGACGCTGCGCGCGCGCGAGCGCCTGCCGCAGCTGCGCGGCACGCGCTGGGACGGGCAGTTCCAGCTGGTCACCCTGGACGAGATCGTCGACTTCGTCGCCGCCGAGTCCGCCGCGCGCGGGCGCACCATCGGCATCGTCCCGGAGATCAAGCACCCCAGCTACTTCCAGTCGATCGGCCTGCCGATGGAGGACGCGGTGCTGGCGGTGCTGCAGGCCCATGCCTACACCCGCAGCGCGCCGGTGGAGATCCAGTCCTTCGAGGCCGAGAACCTGCGCTACCTGCGCGGCCGCATCGGCGCGCGTGGCGGCCAGGTGCGCCTGCTGCAGCTGCTGTCGGCGGCCGAAGAGGCCGTGCCCGGCGATCCGCGCGGGCGCCGCTACCGCGACCTGATGAGCGCGGCCGGGCTGCGGGAGGTGGCCACCTACGCCGACGCCATCGGCCCGGATTTCCATGCGGTGATCCCGTGGGATGCGGACAAGCGCCTGCAGGCCCCGAGCGCGCTGGTGCACGACGCGCACGCGGCCGGGCTGGAAGTGCATCCGTATACGTTCCGGCCGGAGAACTACTTCCTGCCCGAGGGCTACCGCGACGGTGCGGACCCGGCCACGCGCAGCGCCGCGGGCATGGTCGCGCTGGTGCGCCGCTACCTGGAGGCCGGCATCGATGCGTTCTTCACCGACGACCCGGCGCTGGGCCGGCAGGCGCTGGACGGACGCTAGCCGGGCCGTATCGTGCTGGGGTGCGGCCGCGATTCGGCTTGCACCCGCGACTACCACGCGATGACCGACGGCCCAGGATGGCGTGCCCGGGGCAACGCGTATCGGCGATGGGGCCGCCGGGAACGAAGCGCGGGCCGGGGCATGCCGGCACGCCGGCTGCCGCCGGCCTTGCGGTGGCGCGATCGCTCTGGATCCGGGGCCATGCCGCTTGGCCGCACGATGGGCTGGCGGGAGACGCCGCCATGCCGCTTGGGTCCGACCACGCAGGGCCGAGGCATCCGCCGCCTGCGTGCTTCAAGGGAAGGTCCGGGGATCCCGGCTGGGTCGCGCTACGGCGCCTCGTCCTGCCCGCGCGGACGGAACTTCAGCACCACGCCGGGCGTGGCGCCCGGTTCGCGGCGCCACAGCACCGGTACCTCGGACGGCGCAGGCGGCTCCAGCCCGTCGCGCGCGTCGCCGGTCGCGGCTTCGTCGCCATCCTCCTCCCGGTCTTCGTCCTCCCAGCTGTAGCGCTTGCGCGGCAACGGCGGGTCCAGGCGATGGAAGAGCAGGGCGGAACTCACCCCGGCCACGGCGCCGCCCAGGTGCGACTGCCAGGAAATGCCGGCCTCGTGCGGCAGCACCGACATCAGCATGCCGCCATAGAACAGGAAGGCGATCATGCCGGCGGCGATCGCGGCGCGGTCGCGGCGGACCAGGCCCAGCACGAACACCAGGAACATCAGCCCGTGGGTCACGCCGCTGGCCCCCAGGTGATGGCTGCCGGGATCGCCCAGCGCCCACGCACCCAGGCCCGATCCGAGCCACAGCAGCGGCAGCGAGGCCGCGGTGGCGCGCGGATACACGCTCCCGGCCAGCGTGCCCAGGATCAGCAATGCGGTGGCGTTGGCCGCCAGGTGCGCGGGCGAGGCGTGCAGCAGCGGCGCGCCGATCAGGCCGAGCAGGCCGGAGGCCTGCAGCGGTGCCACCGCCCAGCGCTGCCAGTCGAAGTGGCCCTGCGCGGCGAACACCGCCACCAGTACCAGCACGAAGGCCAGGCTGAAGTTGAAGGCGCGCAGCACCCGGGCGCGGTCGCGGCGGCGCTCGCTCTGCGGATCGGCGGGGAGGGGCGTGTCGGGCATGTCCATGGCCAGGGAATGGCGGCCATCGCCAGGTTTGCAAGGCGAGATGGCGGGATATTCGCAATCGCCGGCGGGACAATCGTGTGTACGAGGCGGCCTGCGCATTCCTGTCTCGGGCGAGTGCGCGATGCCATCGTCCCGTGCAGGTGTATGGCTGCCCGGGAAAGTCCCCATCCCCGTGTTGGCGAGACATGCGGCTGCGGGGTTGCGGGAGCGCCTGGCGATCACGGGACTTGGACCGTAGCGCCGGAAACGCTGTATTCGTCGTTGCCGCGAAAGCGCATTGGGGTGACGCAGCTCACGCCCGGGAGAATCGAGCCCGTCGACCCCGCGCAGGCGGGGACCCAGCGACTTGCACGGTGGACAGCCCGCTGCGCAATCTCCCGGTAGCTGCACCTTTCAAGGCACGGGCACTGGACCTCCGCCTGCGCGGGGGAGACGGGCACTATCCCGGGCATCTGCCTCCTCGCCCCGGCTGCGAACCGATCAGCCGGGCGCTACTTGCCGTGGCCGCCCTCGGCCGGGCGCAGCACGCTCAGGACCATGGTCGCCGCCAGGATCGCCACCACCGCGCCCAGCGACACCGGCACCGGGATCTTGACCCACTCCGCCACCAGCATCTTGGTGCCGATGAACCCGAGGATCACCGCCAGCCCGTACGGCAGCAGGTGGAAGCGGTCGGCCACCCCGGCCAGCAGGAAGAACATCGCGCGCAGGCCCAGCACCGCGAACACATTGGAGGTGAGCACGATGAACGGGTCCGTGGTGATGGCGAAGATCGCCGGGATCGAATCCACCGCGAAGATCACGTCGGTCACCGCGATCAGCACCAGCACCGCGAACATCGGCGTGAACCAGCGCCGACCATCGCGTTCCACCCGCAGCGCGTTGCCGTGGTAGGCCGGGGTCAGGCGCAGGTGGCGGCGCATCCAGCGCAGCATCGGGTTGGCCTCCAGGTCCGGCTCCTCGCCGGCCGAGCGCCACATCTTGATCCCGGTGAACACCAGGAACGCGCCGAACACGTACAGCAGCCAGTGGAACTGGTTCAGCAGCGCCGCGCCGGCGAAGATCATCACCGCGCGCAGCGCGATCGCGCCGAGCACGCCGATCACCAGCACGCGCTGGCGCAGCGTCTCGGGCACGGCGAAGTAGCCCATGATCAGCAGGAACACGAAGATGTTGTCCACCGCCAGCGACTTCTCCACCAGATAGCCGGTGAGGAACTCCAGGCCGACGCGGTTGGCCACCGCGTCGCCGGCGCTGTGCCGCAGGTAGGTCCACAGGCCGGCGTTGAAGGCCAGCGCCAGCGCCACCCAGCCGATGGACCACCACGCCGCTTCCTTGAAGCCGACCTTGTGCGGCCCGCCGTGGCGCATCAGCACCAGGTCGGCCAGCAGCGCGGCGATGACCACGCCGGCGAAACCGCCCCACAACCACGCATTGCCTATCGATTCCATGTCCGCTCCGTCGCAGTGAAAAATGAAAAACCCCGGCCGCAGGGCCGGGGCGCGTGACACCGAATGCAGGAATCCGGGGACAGGGCCTTCGCCATTGCGGCGAAGGTCTCGCTCACAACCGCCTGGGCGGTTGCCGTTGCACCGGAGCGCGGCTAGCGCTCGAATTGACGGCGACAACGTCTGGGAGCTACTCCCCTTCAGGACCGATTGTGCGGGGCGGGCAGCGGCGGCGTCAACGCGGGCGATACAATGCGTTCATATGACCATCTCCGATTACCCCGTCGTCCACCTCAAGAACGCCTGGCGTTCCAGCCATCCCTGGATCTTCCAGAAACTGGTCGAGAAACCGGCCGCCAAGCCCAAGCCCGGCAGCATCGTCGACGTCGTCGGCGTGGACGGGGAATGGATCGGCCGCGGTTTCTACAACGGCCATTCGCGCATCGCCGTGCGGATCCTGGAAACCCGCCAGGACGTGGCGGTGGACGCGGCCTGGTTCGCGCGCCGCATCGCCGACGCGGTGGCCTTGCGCCGCCAGGTGCTGAAGCTCGATGCCGTCTCCGATGCCTGGCGCGTGGTCCACAGCGAGGGTGACGGTCTGTCCGGCCTGGTGGTGGACCGCTACGGCGACCTGCTGGTGGTGGAGTTCTTCGCCGCCGGCATGTTCCGCCACCGCGAGTGGATCTACGAGGCGCTGCGCGCGCAGTTCCCGGGCTGCCGCTTCCACGCCTTCGCCGAGGAGCACGTGCAGAAGCAGGAGAGCTTCGACTTCCGCGGCGATACCGCCACCGAGCCGGCGATCATCAGCGAATACGGGGTGAAGTTCCGCGCCGACCCGGCCGGCGCGCACAAGACCGGCTTCTTCGCCGACCAGCGCGAGAACCGGCAGTGGCTGAGCCAGCACGTGGAGAACAAGCGCGTGCTCGACCTGTGCTGCAACACCGGCGGCTTCGCCGTGTATGCGGCGGTGCGCGGTGCCGCCGAAGTGCTGGGCGTGGACATCGATGCCGACGTGATCGACATCGCCAAGGGCAACGCCAAGCTCAACGGCGTGCGCCCGAAGTTCGTGCAGGCCGACATCTTCCCGTGGCTGCGCGAGGCCGCCGTGCGCGGCGACCAGTACGACGTGGTCATCCTCGACCCGGCCAAGATGACCCGCGACCGCGACCAGGTCATCACCGCGCTGAAGAAGTACCTGGACATGAACAAGCTGGCGCTGGGCGTGGTCAAGCCGGGCGGCCTGTTCGCCACGTTCTCGTGTACCGGCCTGGTCGCCGAGGACCAGTTCCTGGACATGCTGCGCCGGGCCTCGTTCTATTCCGGCCGCACCCTCCAGATCCTCAAGGTCGGCGGCGCCGGCCCGGACCATCCGTTCCTGGCCAACGTGCCCGAGTCGCGCTACCTCAAGGCGGTGTTCTGCCGCGTGCTGGACTGATCGTCCGGCACGACATCCGGGACCTGGCGCAGCAGCGACCAGCCGGGTCGTGGCGCGACTCCCTCGGGCGCCTTGCAACGGCGCTTCGTACTCGGCCGAGGTACCCGGCACCACCACCGAGACCTACTACCAGAACGTGGGCTCGGTGGATGCCTACGGTTCCGAGCCGAGCCTGCAACTGAAGCCGGCGGTGCTGGGCGGGAAGATCTACTTCAACGGCAACCTGTCCTGCAACGTCTCCAAGTTCAAGGACGACTTCGCCAGCTACGAGATCAAGGGCAACACGGTCCCGGATTTCCCACGCTGGGTGCTGCAGGGGGGCGCCACCTGGGAGGCGGCGCCGTGGGCCCTGTTCCACCTGCAGGGCCGTGCCATCTCATCGCGCTATACCAACTTCACCAATACCGAGCAGGTGGGTGGCTACGCCGTGTGGAGCGCCTATGCCGACTTCGGCGACAACTGGAACTGGGGCGTGTTCAAGGACATCAAGTTGCGCGCGAACGTGGACAACCTGTTCGATCGCGACTACCTGGGCACGATCTCGACCCAGGTCAGTGGCCCGGCCCCTTTCCGGCCCGGCCCGGCGCGCACGGTGCAACTGACCCTGTCCACCCGGTTCTGAGCCGTGGGTATGATCGACAACTCCGTTCCCGACCGCAGCGAGCGCCGCCTGTCCATGAAGATCGCCTTCAGATCCCTCGCCCTGTGCCTGGCCCTCGGCCTGGCCGGAACGGCGCAAGCCATCGAGTTCACCCAAGCCGAGCTGGCCCGCGCCACCGCGTTGCAGCAGCGCCTGCTGACCCTGGACAGCCACCTGGACACGCCGGCCAACCTGGCGCGCCCGGACTTCGACATCCTGGCCGATCATGGCGGCAATCCGCTCTCGCAAGTGGACTACCCGCGGATGGTCAAGGGTGCCTTCGACGGCGGCTTCTGGGCGATCTACACCGGCCAGGGCGAGCGTACCGAACAGGCATGGGTGGCCGACCAGACCGCCGGCCTGGCGCGGCTGGTGGAGATCCGCGAGATGCTCGCCGCCCATCCGGACCGGTTCGGCCTGGCCCTGACCCCGGCAGATGCGCGCCGGGTCAAGGCCGCCGGCAAGCGCGTGGTGTTCATCAGCATGGAGAACGCCAGCCCGCTGGTGAAGGACCCCAGCCTGCTGGATTTCTACGACCGCGAAGGCCTGCGCCTGATGAGCCTGGTGCACTTCACCAACAACGAGCTGGCCGACTCGGCCACCGACCCGAAGGGCCCGGAATGGCACGGCATCAGCCCGGCCGGCAAGGCGTTGCTGGAACAGGCGGTCGCGCGCGGCATCCTGATCGACCAGTCGCACGCCTCCGACGCGGTCTTCGACCAGCTCGTCGCGCTGTTGCCGGTGCCGTTCATCGCCTCCCACAGCGGCGCGCGCGCGGTCCACGACCACCCGCGCAACCTCGACGACGCGCGCCTGCGCGCGCTGGCCGCCAAGGGCGGCGTGGTGCAGGTGAACTCCTATCCGGGCTACGTCACCGACGAAGGCGCATCGCCGGAGCGCAAGCAGGCCGAGGAGACCGCCACCCGCGCCCTGGGCGACTGGGAAACCATGACCCTGGCCCAGGGCCGCGAACTGGCACGCATCCAGGCCGAGCTGGATGCGAAGTATCCGCTGCGCCATACCGCCGACCTGGACGACTTCCTCGCCCACCTGGACCACATCCTGAAGCTGGTCGGCCCCGAGCACGTCGGCATCGGCATGGACTGGGACGGCGGCGGCGGCGTGGCCGGCATGCGCGATGTCGCCGACCTGCCCAAGATCACCGCGTGGCTGCTGCGCAAGGGCTACGACGAGCAGCAGATCGCCGACATCTGGGGCGGCAACCTGATGCGGGTGATGCAGCAGGTGCAGGACTACGCTGCCGCGCACCGGCCGGCCGCCGGGCACTGAGCGGCGCGTGACCGGCCCGGCAAAGCCGGGCCGTGGCGATTGCCCCGTCCCCGCCACTTGACCTATAAGGGGAGCCTTCGCTCAAGGAAGAGGGATATATGGACATATCCGCGGCGTTGGCGGCGCTTGCCGAACCGGCGCAAACGCACCGGCTGATCCGGCTGCAGGCCCCGCTGGCCGGGCTGGTACCCGAGCGTTTCAGCGGGCAGGAATCGGTCTGCGCGCCGTTCCGCTTCGAGATCGAGTGCCTGGCGACCTCGGCGTTCCTGCCGGTGGAAGACCTGCTCGAGCAACCGCTGGTACTGGAACTGGCGCGTGCCGATGGCGGCCTGCGCCGCTGGCACGGCCTGTGCACCGGCGTGGACAGCCTCGGCGGCGACGGCGGCCTGGCGCGCTACCGGCTGGTCATGGAGCCGTGGACGGCACTGCTGGGCCTGCGCCGCAATGCGGTGATCTTCCAGGACATGGACGTGCGTGCGATCTGCACGCAGGTCTTCGCGGACTACCCGCAGGCCAGCTACCGCTTCGACGTGGCCGCCAACTTGCCCGTGCCGGCGATCACCACCCAGTACCGCGAGACCGACGCACAGTTCGTCACCCGGCTGCTGGCTAACGCAGGCCTGGCCTGGCGCTACGAGCAGGCGCAGGACGGGGAGGCCGCGCACACGCTGGTGGTGTTCGACCCGCAGGCCGAACTGGCCGATACCGGTACGCTGCGCTTCCATCGCGCCGACTATGCCGAGGCCGAGGATGCCATCACCGCCTTCGGCGAGCAGCGCCGCATCGCGCCCAATGCCGCGGTCGTCGCCAGCTGGCACAGCGAGCAGGTCGGCGCGGTGTCCGGCCAGGCCTCCGCGGAGGGGCCGGAGCTGCCGGCACTGGAGATCTTCGTCGCCCCGCGCAGCGGCGCCTTGCCTACCGGCGAGCAGGCCGTGGCAGCCGCCCAGGCGCGCCTGGACGCCCTGCGCATGACCCGCCGCGTGCACGCCGGCGCAGGCAGCGGCCGCCAGCTGCAGGCCGGTGCCACCTTCGCGCTGGCCGCGCACGACCGGTTCGGCGGGCAACGGTTCGTACCGTTGTCGGTGATGCACGTGGCCGCCAACAACCTCGGCAGCGGTGTCGTCGACCTGCTGGACGCGCCCGACCTGGAGCGCGGCAGCTACCGCAACCGCTTCTTGGCCGTGCCCGAAGGCACGCCGCTGCGCGCGCTGCCGGTGGACCGGCCCACGGCACCCGGCCTGCAGACCGCGCGGGTGGTGGGACTGCCTGAGGCGGCGGTCACCGCCAACCGCGACCACCAGGTGCGCATCCAGTTCGATTGGCAGCGTGGCGCCGCGCCCAATGCCGGTGGCCTGGCGGGCGAGGAGGCTGCCCACGACCATGCGCCGGGCGATGCCACGTCCGGCACCTGGGTCCCGGTGGCCGAGGCGGTGGCCGGCCCCAACTGGGGCAGCCATTTCCTGCCGCGCGTCGGTGCCGAGGTGCTGGTCGCGTTCCAGCAGGGCGACATCGACCAGCCGCGCGTGGTCGGCCAGCTCTACAACGGCGAGGTCGCCCCCCCGTTCGGCGGGGACGTGGACAGCGGCCAGCCGGGCGTGCTCAGTGGCCTGCACAGCACCGCCCACGACGGCGGCGGCCACCAGCAGTGGCTGCTGGACGACACGCCGGGGCAGCTGCGTACGCGCCTGCACACCTCGCTGGCCGACAGCCGGCTGGAACTGGGCTACCTGGTCGAGCACGCCGACACCCGTCGCGGCGCGCTGCGCGGGCAGGGTGCTGTATACCTACGAAAACAATCGTCCTCACCAAGTTCATGTGCGATCCGTCCAAGGCACCGACTGTACGCGAGCTAACTATCATTACTGATTCAATCAAAAAATGAAACCTATGAAGAAGCTCATCGCGACCGGCATATTCGTGCTGCTGCTAGTAGCCTGCAAGGCGAATACAGGCGAAGTTAAAATTCCGGAACAAGGTTCCGCGCCTACCAATGCTGCGTCAGCATCGACGGAGTCGCCATCTGTGTCTTCCGCAGACGAAGCGCGACCGCCGCCCGATGTCATCGAATTTGTCAAGGCGAACTACGCCGAACAAAATCCAACCGATGGAGCCTACGTACAGAATGGCATACGCTACACGATCTGCGCATATCGCCAAGCAAAAACACCGGGCAAATATCATTACCTAGCATTGTGCAGCGCGGACGATTCTGCACCCGAAAAGCAGATTGATCTATACATCCTGACGGCCGACGCTAACAATGTCGTGGCCTCAAACACAGGCATCCTGGTCCGATCTGCGAATGTGTCATTAGTGTCTCTGGGTGGCGAGCGATTGGGGTTTGCGGTGTCTCAGAGCGAGATCAATCAGGGTCTCATTTCCGGTGCGACTACCCTCTACGCAAAGAGAGACGAGGAATTACCTGCAGTTGCGGAGTTCATCGACCAGCTTGACAACACATCCGATCCCGATTGCAAGGGTTACGAGCATGGTTGCGAGCGCATATCCAGAAAATTTCTCGACTCGGTAACGCCGGATGCAAATAAAGGGCTGACTATTGTGGAGCAGAATGAAACCAATGGCACATCCGAGGAAAAACGCTACACATTGAAGTTTGATTCTACGGTCGGGAAATATATCGTGCCCTCGGAACTTCAACGAAGTTATTAACATCAATAGAAATATGAGTCCTCTTCCGTTTCGACATCGACATGTTCCTGCCCTCGGCCGGGCTGGACCCGGCGTCGCTGCCGGCTCAGTTGCTGACCCTGCGCCTGCGTCAGGCCGGCTGCGCCGAGCGCCACCGGAAGCGTGTGCGCCCTCGCCAGCGGTACCCGCTTCGGCCTGAGCCAGCTTCCGCAGTACGGCGACCAGCGCTTCACCGTGCTCGCTGTCGAGCGCCACGCCCGCAACAACCTCGATACCGGCATCGCCACGCTGCTCGGCCGTGACGCCATGGACAACGGCGGCTACGCAACCGCTTCGTGGCCGTGCCCGAAGGCACGCCGCTGCGTGCGCTGCCACACGATCGCCCGCTGCTGCATGGCCCGCTGACCGCGCGTGGTCGGCTTGCCCGATGCCGCCGTCACTCCCAACCGCGACCACCAGGTGCCCATCCAGTTCGATTGGCAGCGTGGCGCCGCGCCCAATGCCGGTGGCCTGGCGGGCGAGGAGGCTGCCCACGACCATGCGCCGGGCGATGCCACGTCCGGCACCTGGGTGCCGGTGGCCGAGGCGGTGGCCGGCCCCAACTGGGGCAGCCATTTCCTGCCGCGCGTCGGTGCCGAGGTGCTGGTCGCGTTCCAGCAGGGCGACATCGACCAGCCGCGCGTGGTCGGCCAGCTCTACAACGGCGAGGTCGTCCCCCCGTTCGGCGGGGACGTGGACAGCGGTCAGCCGGGCGTGCTCAGTGGCCTGCACAGCACCGCCCACGACGGCAGCGGCCACCAGCAGTGGCTGCTGGACGACACGCCGGGGCAGCTGCGTACGCGCCTGCACACCTCGCTGGCCGACAGCCGGCTGGAACTGGGCTACCTGGTCGAGCACGCCGACACCCGTCGCGGCGCGCTGCGCGGGCAGGGCTTCGAACTGGCGACCCAGGGCTGGGGCCAGGTACACGCCGCCCAGGGCCTGCTGCTGTCCACCACCGCCCGGCAAGACGCCATCTCCACCGCGCAGGATGCCAGTGAGGCGGTCGCCCAGCTCAAGGGCGCCGAGCCCACCGTGCAGGCGCTGGCCGACACCCTGGTCCAGCAGCAGGTGCCGACGCTGCAGAGCGGGGAGAACCTCACCGCGCTGCGCGAGTCGATAGACCCGGAGGCCGACGGCAGGTACGGCGGCAGCGTCAACGGCCAGAGCGCGTTCAAGCCGGGTGCGGGCCGCGCACCGGGCGACGCCCCGGTGGAGGCGCTGGCGCAGCCACGGCTGCTGGCGGAGAGCCCGGACCGGATCGCCCTGGCCAGCGCCAACAGCGGCGTGGCCTACGCCGGCGGTGCGCTGCACTGGACGGTGCAGGACGACGCCCACCTGGCCGCGGGCCAGACCCTGTCGGCGGTGGCCGGCCGGCACGCCAGCCTGTTCGCCCAGGCCGGCCCGATCCAGGGGATCGCCGCCGCCGGCCCGGTGAGCCTGCAGGCGCATGCCGGCGAACTGGAACTGCTGGCCGACCAGGACGTGACGATCACTGCCACGGACGACCGGGTCGAGGTGCTGGCGCAGCAGAAGATCGTGCTGCAGGCCGGTCAGAGCGCGATCACGCTGGAGGGCGGGGACATCACCTTCGCCTGCCCGGGAGAGTTCACGGTCAAGGCCAGCCAGCATCCGTTCCTGGGTGGAGATAGTGGAGATCTGCGCATGTCGCTGCCAGATGGCCTGGTGCATCTGGAGCCGGATCGCATGCTCGACTTCTCGGGCTGACTTCTACAAGGAAGACATCAGTTTCTACAAGGAAGACATCAATATGGGCGACAATGGGAAAAAGACGCCGGCAAAAATCGGCACGCTGGTCTATCCGTTCAAGAAAAAGGCGGAGTCAGGCAAGGTAGGCGCCCAACCTGTCGGCGCTGATGACACCCGGTTCTATTTCCAAGCGCTGTCCAATGCTTCCGATGGTTTCTATCCCATTGGTGCCAATGGCCAATGGCACGGCGGCATCCATTTCGATGCGCAGACCGGTGCAACGCTACCGCAGGAGGAGGGCATCCGCTGCATCGGCGATGGGGAGGTCGTCGCCTATCAGGTCGAATCGCAATACTCCTCGGTCGAATACAGCACCGGCAAGGCACTCTACTCGCGTGGCTTCACCTTGGTGCGCCACAGGCTGGAGCTGCCGCCCGCACCTGCAACCAAGCAGCAGGGCCAGAAGGAACAAAACAAGACCGCGCCCGCTTCGGACCATACCCCACAGAGGCCTGATCAGAAGGCCGAAGAGCCGTCGTTGATCTTCTATAGCGTCTATCTGCACCTGCTGGATTGGGCCGGCTACCAGAAACTGGATGCGAAGAAGCCCAGGCCCGGCTATTGGGGCGACGAAATCTACCTGGTGGGCGACAAAGCTTTCGATCAGGATCGCACCAGGAACGCATTCATCCCCGAAGACAGTGGACCCGGCATCAACCTGCGCACGGCCGAGAACCAATACGCGGGCTTCGCACCGCGCGGGGTCAAGTTGAAGCTGGGCGAGGAAAACCCCAGGAAGAAGGGATATTTCAAGATCGTCGAGGTCGTCAGCGGGACCACGTATCCCGGTGACGTGACGGGGACCTATGTATTCAAGGGTTCGTCCAAGAGCAAGGAAGGGCTCACTCCGGTCGGAGCAGAGCCGACAAAGGACACGGTCCATGTCCTGCCTAAGCCGAAGCCAATCAAGGCCGGCGAGCTGATCGGCTATCTCGGGCAATACGAGCGCTACATCGACACCAATCCCATGGTCAGCGCCCGTCCGCGTTCACTGACCCAACTCGATGTCTTTACGCCAGATGACATCAAGGGTTTCATCGCCAAGAGCCGTGAACGCGCCAAGCAACTGGATGCCAAGCAGAAAGTGCTATTGAAAGTCGACAAGGGCGCCAAGCTCGCGCTACCCACCAAGGCCGACCAACGGATAGCCGCGCAGGATGCCGTCGTTGCCGTCGGCACACCCAAGGCGTCCAGCGGCTGGATACAGGTGCGCAGGGGCACGCTGGAGATCGCCGAGCGCAGCGCGCTGGGCACATTCGATTCCGCCACCAATAGCTACCCCGGTGGCAAGATTCCCTACCGCTTCGTTGGTGCGCAGGATTCCGACGCGATTACCCAGGCTGCCTACAATGCGCTCGGCAAAGACGCGAAGGCTGCCTACACCCGGCGCCAGGTGTGGGTGCCCACCGGCACACCGGTCTGGGTCGAAGCCGGCATGTTGGATAGCGAGGGCACCGCATCCGGACGCGAAATGCAGGCCTGGAGCCAGTTTCCGTTGAAGGTCGGACAAGGTGACGGACCGACCGCGAACTTCGTCCGTGTCGTGGCGATCAAGCAGTTGTCCAAGGTCGTCGCCGAGCCGGATGGTACCCGCTGGTGGGAAATCGATATCGGGACCGCGGATGGCAGTTCGCGGATCGGATGGGTGCGGGAGAAGGACCATCCCCTGGTCACGCTATGCTCGCCGTGGGACTGGCCGGGATTCGAGATCGTGGAGGGCGACACCAGTACGCCGGAGCAGTTGTATGCCCGCCATATCGATGCGACCAAGCAGGCCCGGCCGGACGAACAGGCCGCGCTGGCCGCCAAGGCGGCCGAAGCCAACGGCGGCCCCTTGTTCTCCCGGCTGTGCGACGCCATCGACCTGGACGACGACAAGGTCCTGACGTCCGAAGAGCTACGCAAGGCGCTCAAGCAGCCTTGGCTGGCGGATGCGCTCTCGCGCCTGATCATCCATCACACCAGCGAATGGGGAACGCCAGCGGAACAGTGGAACGCCATCGACAAGGACATTCCCGAACTGCGTAAAGTCGATTGGGACAAGGAAAAGGAACGCATTCAGGCATTGCAGTGGTGGAGTCAGGTCAAGACCGATCCCGCTCTGCCCGTGGATGCCAAGGTCTATGCTTTCCATCCTATTGGGATTATTGTAAATTTTCTGAATATCAGCGATTCACTAAAAGAATTAATACGCCGAATTGGGGACATTATTTCTCACGGAGAAGGTGGATACGAATCCTATAACAGCGGTACGAAAGGCGTTGCCAATAATGCAGTTGGCCACTCCTTCCTGCATCCCCCTGCCGGGACCGTGACCGGAAAGACTATCAATCAGATATTGGAAACCGATAGCTTGTCAGGAACCGACTCGAATCGCATGTTTGCTACTGGCAAATACCAAACCGTCATTTCAACTCTGCGTACAGCGAAAGAAAAGATGGGGCTGACCGGAAAGGAGAAATATGACAATGACATGCAAGAGCGCGTATTTGCTGAGTACTTGCTAGATAAGGCAGGCGGCGGGGCACTCGGTCGGTTTGTTAAAGAAGGAACTGGCACGATTGATGATGCACAGTATGCGGCAGCCAAAGAATGGGCCTCAATAGCAGCTCCTTCAGGAAAGTCTATTAAGAATGGTCAGATATCAGATGGAACTCTCTCTTATTATGAATCTGCAGCCAACTCGGCTAATAGCGTGTCGACAAAAAATCTACGCGAAATACTTCAAGAAATTCAAAGTCATCGCCCATGACAAATATTGATCCAATGTACAGAATAATTTTTCTTCTAGCCATATCAATGGCCAACTCATGCTCAGCAAAATCTCATGAAGAAACTGGCATACGCTCAACGAGCGAAAGCTCGGAAGCACTGAAATCTGATACCAAGTCAGAACCAGAAAAAATCTCCCCAGAGGTGATCATATCGTATGCACACGATGGCTGCTCTTTTCAATATAGTCCAATAGATTTTTGCGATGAGCATCATATGAATATATATCGTGAAGCCATTTCTAGGCATAAAATAAATTTTTCTAATCGCTACATTCTACTGAGCATAATGGAGCGTGAAGTCTATCATCAGCGCTCGTTAGTCATATTAGATCCATCCACCGGTGCGGTTTACCCATTTCCATTTGATTCATATTCCGGCCCCATGAAAAAAGATGGCCGCATTGCAAGTGATGGGAACCTTAAATTCGACTTACAAGCAAATGAAGTCTGTATTGATGGTTCATTGAAAGTTCAACGCGAAATAAAAAATGGATCTTTCTGCTTTACCTTCGATAGTGGCGAGTTTGGCGGCCACAAAACCCAATACATGTATAAAAAATAATTACGGTGTTTGAGCACCGGGGGAGTACGAAGTGGGCGGCGGTCGTGTCGATCGCCGGCAAGATCGGCAGCACGCAGACGCTGCTGAACTGGGTGCGTCAGCACGAGCATGATACGGGTCAGCGCGCAGGCCTAAGCATTGCCGAGGCCAAGCAGATCAACGAACTGGAGCGAGAGAACCGTCAGCTTCACCGTGCCAACGAGATTCTTAAGCTAGCCAGTGCGTTCTGCGCCTGCAGCCAAACAACAGGACCAGAAGGATCAAGACAAGGACGTACCGCCTCAGGCAGTGCGCCCCAGAAGCCCGCACGGCCGAAAATCAATACGCGGGCTTTGCGCCATGCGGAGTCAAGTTGAAACTGGGCGATGAAATCCCAAGAAAAAGGGATATTTCAAGATTGCCGAGGTAGTTAGCGAGACCACATATCCCGATGACGTGACAGGAACATATATATTCAAGGGTTCGCCCAAGAGCAAGGAAGGGCTGACCCCGGCGGGGGCCGAACCAACCAAAGATGCGGTCCATGTCCTGCCCAAGCCGGAACCCATTAAGGCCGGCCAGCTGATCGATTATCTCGGGCAATACGAGCGCTACATCGATACCAATCCCATGGCGAGCACCCGCCCTCGTTCATTGGTCCAGCTCGATGTCTTTATCTCGAATGAATCAAAGACTTCATCGCCAAGAGCCGTGAACGCGCCAAGCAACTGAGCGCGAAGCAAAAGACACTGCTCAAAGTGGAGAACGGAGCGAAGTTGGCATTGCCCAGTGAGCCGAATCAGCAAATTGCCAGCAGAGGAAGTTGCGATTGTCGGTAAGGATATCGGTGGGGCTTGGGTTCAGGCCAACAAGGGCAGCCTCTAGACCATAGACAAGGCCAGCTCACGCTCTGCTCGCCGTGGGACTGGCCGGGATTCGAGATTGTGGAAAGCGACACCAGTCCGCCGGAGCAGTTGTATGTCTGCCATATCGATGCGACCAAGTAGGCTTGGCTGGACAAATAGGCCGCATTGGCCGCCGAGGTGGCTGAAGCCTATGGCGGCCGTGTTTTTCCGGCTGCGCGACGCTATCGACCTGGAAGACGACAAGGTCCTGATGTCCGAAGAGCTACGCAAGGTGCCTTGGCTGACGGATTCCGCGTCCCGTCTGATCGTTCATCACACCAGGCGCCCGGCCGATTCAGTCTGCGCCCTCTGCATACACCGTCCTATCGTGCGGATCCTCCACGGACCAACGGTCAGGCCGAGTACTTGGTACAGATGGCATAGACCACGCTGCACAAGTGGCCCTGGGCGCACTCCTACGACAATTGGTAGCAACGGGCCGACGCCATCGCCCCCATGGTGGCACCATTACGATTGGCACCGATCCCGCGCCGGTCCCGATTGTCTGCCGCCATTTTCCGCATCCCGCCGAACGACGCGCCGGGTTTACACGCCTAGCGGTACGGCCCCGGGCCGTGCCAGACCCGTTCGCCCTGGTGGTAGACGTCCATCATGGTGATGACCTGGCGGGCATCGCCGATGGCCTTCAGTTCCGGGGAATCCGGGGCGAGCAGGCGGCACTTGCCGGAGCCGCGCCGCAGGGCGATCTCCAGCGGGCAGACCATGCGCGAGTCGGTGCCGGGCAGCAGGATGTACACCTCGGTCATGCCCTGTTCCTTCCAGCTGCGCAGCAGGGTCTCGCTGTGCAGGTCGTAGTAGACCTGATAGCCGCCCACTTCCATGCTGGGGCCGGAGGTGTCGGCGGCGCGGCCGTTGCCGCGGTTGATGGCGGCGCTGTCGGCCATGCCCGCGTTTTCGCGTGCGGTGTCCCGGTCGAGCATGCCCGGCGGCCGTCCCGTCCATGTCTCGGGGTGGCGCTGTGCGCCGGAAGGCGGGCTGGCGGTGGTCGCCTGGGACCGGCTCGGCGCGGCCTCGTCCGGGGTGGGCGCGTCGGGCTGGGGTTCGCTGGGGCGCTGCTCGGGTGCGGGCGGCTGCTGTGCCGCGCGGGCGTCGGGCGGTGGCACGGGATCCCTGGCCTGGGCGACCAGCGTGGACTGCACGCGCGTGGCCGTGGGCGGCCGGGGACGCGGTGGCCTGGGATGGGGATGCCGGCCCGTCGTCGCGCTGCGGATCGGGTGCTCGGGCTGGTCGGTCGGGGGCGCCTCGCCGACGAAGTCCACCTTCATCCGGCTGCCGCCGGCCGCGCCCGCCGGAGCGGTCATCGTGGGCTTGGAGGCATACAGCAGCAGGAGCAACAGCAGCAGGTGCAGCAGTGCGCTGGCGAGCGCGGCGATCCACCGCTGCAGGCGTTCTGTCCCGGGTTCAGCCCCGCGCTCCAGGTGGCTCGACGCGCTGCTCATGCCACCGTCGGCGCGGCGTGGGGGCGGACCTTCATGTGGGGATCTACAGCGCGGCCGTGGGGGTGCGCCATCGTAGCGCGTGCCGGGCCCGGTGCACCTGCGCGGCGGCGCGCCGTCCGCCGCGGCGTTGGGATGCAGACAGACAGGACGACCGTGTCCGCACGTCCCCGACGGCACGAGCCGGAGCCGGAGCATGGCGAGCGCGGCCGGGCGAAGCGGTACGCAGCGGCGCGCCGTCCGCGGGCCCTTGCCGACGCGGTACAGTCCGGGTCACTGCCGGCCATGCGCGAGGGCGCCGATGAAATCCGTCTATGCGGTGTTGTGCGTCCTCGGCACGCTGCTGCCGCTGGCCGGGTTCCTGCCCTGGCCGCTGGCGCACGGGCTGGACCTGCCGCTGCTGGTGCGGCAGGCCGCGGCCGAGCCGGTGGCGCGGTTCGCCTGGCTGGACGTGGGGGTCTCCGCGCTGGCCCTGGCCGCGTTCGTGCTGGCCGAAGGCCGGCGCCTGGGCATGGTGCGGCCGTGGTTGGCCCTGCTCGGGCTGGGCGTGGGCGTATCGCTGGCGCTGCCGTTGTTCCTGCTGCTGCGGCAGTGGCACCTGGAGACCCGTGGCCGCCGGGGAGCGGTGCCGGCGGCCTGAGCGGCCGGCCTTCCGCAGGTAGGTGGGGTGCGGCACATCATGAGGCGTCCCTCCTTCGCGACCGGTCCCGCCCGCATCTTTTCCGTGCGGCCCTTTCGCCCTGTGCCGCCACGGCCGGCACGCCACCGGAACCGTGCGCACGAGGCGTGGCCGGCTGATGCCGGGGCTGCCGTTGGCAGCCGATGTGTCCGCCGGCATGTCGCCCGCGCGGCAGGCCGGGAGCTCGCTGCGATGGGGTACGACTTCTGCGTGATCGGCGGCGGCATCGTCGGCCTGGCCACGGCGATGGACCTGCTCGCGCGCCGGCCCGGTGTCTCGCTGCTGCTGCTGGAGAAGGAGGCGCAGCTGGGCATGCACCAGAGCGGGCACAACAGCGGAGTGATCCATGCCGGGGTGTACTACGCGCCCGGCAGCCTCAAGGCGCGCCTGTGCCGGGCCGGCGCCGAGGCCACGCGCGCGTTCTGCCGGGATCACGGCATCGCCTTCCAGACCTGCGGCAAGCTGCTGGTCGCCACCAGCGCGGCCGAGCTGGCCAGGATGGATGCGTTGCAGGCGCGCGCGGTCGAGAACGGGTTGGCGGTCGAGCGGCTCGATGCGGACGCGCTGCATCGCCGCGAGCCCAATGTCGCCGGCCTCGGCGCGCTGTACGTGCCGGACACCGGCATCGTCGACTACCGCCAGGTCTGCGCCGCCATGGCCGCGCAGGTCAGGCAGGCTGGCGGCGAGATCGCCACCGGCGAGACCGTGCGCGCCATCGACGAGCGTCCCGACGGCGTCCGCGTCGACAGCGACGGCCGCACCCTGCACGCGCGTCGCCTGGTCGCCTGCGCGGGGCTGCAGTCCGACCGCCTGGCGCGCCTGGCCGGGCTGGCGGTCGCGCACCGCATCGTGCCGTTCCGCGGCGAGTTCTACCGCCTGCCGCCACCGCGGGCCGGCATCGTCCGCCACCTGATCTACCCGGTCCCGGACCCGTCGCTGCCGTTCCTGGGCATCCACCTCACCCGCACGATCGACGGCGGCGTCACCGTCGGTCCGAACGCGGTGCTCGGCTTCGCCCGCGAGGACTACCGGCGCCTGGGCTTCGATGCGGCCGACGTGGTCGAGAACCTGCGTTTCCCCGGCTTCTGGCGCAGCCTGCGCGCGCACCTGCGCCCGGGCCTGCGGGAGATGCGCGATTCGCTGTGGCGGCGCGGCTACCTGCACCAGTGCCAGCGCTATTGCCCGTCGCTGCGCCTGGAGGACCTGGGCCCGCACCCGGCCGGCATCCGTGCCCAGGCGGTGCTGCGCGACGGCAGCTTCGTCCACGATTTCCTGCTGGTGGAGAGTCCGCGCATGGTGCACGTATGCAACGCGCCGTCGCCGGCGGCGACCTCGGCCATCCCGATCGGGCAGATGATCGCCGCGCGCGTCCTCGCCCGGGACTGAGCCCGCACCGTGCGACCCGTCCGCGGCCGCCGCGGCGACCCGGACGCTATGATCGGAGGCCGGGCCGCGGCCCGTCATCGTCCACGAGGAGACTGCCATGCATCGACGCATCCTGATCGTCACCACCCTGCTGGCGCTGGCCGGCAGCGCTTCCGCCGTCGACCTGAAGGGCCTGAAACAGTCCCTGGGCAGCGGCAAGGAGACGGCCGGCGCCGGCAGCCAGGGCGCCGGGCTGGGTGCGCTGGGCGGGCTGCCGGCCATCGGCGGCGATACCGCCGGCAACGCCGCAGGGGTGCTGGAGTACTGCGTCAAGCGCAAGTACCTGTCCGGCGGCGCGGTGGCCTCGGTCAAGGACAAGCTGATGTCGAAGTACGGGCTCGGCGACCAGGCCAAGGCCGAGCAGGACAGCGGTTACCGCAGCGGCATGCAGGGCGTCCTGCAGGGCAGCGACGGCAAGAGCTTCAACCTGGATTCGGTGTCCGGCAAGCTCAAGGACAAGGCCTGCGACTACGTGCTGGAGAACGCCGGCTCGCTGGTGTGATCCGGTCGCCGTGGCGCGGCCGCTGAAGCCGGCTGCGTCCGGCTGCGGGGTATCCGCGCCGGACGGGACCTTCGGCCCATGCCGCCGCGTCCCGTCCCGGCCAGAATGCAGGCGCTTTCCGGGAGAGGGCGTGGCGATGTGGCGTTTCGCATGCGTGCTGGCGTGGGTGCTGTGGCCGATGGCCGTCCTGGCGCAGGAAGGCGCCGCGGACACGTCGGCCGATGCGCCGGCGCGCCGGGTCATCGCCGACCTGGACCGGATCGTGGCGCCGCAGGGCGTGCAGGAGGCCTATGCGGCGCCCATCGGCGGCATCCAGCAATGGATCAACGTGCGCGGCCAGGACCACGACAACCCGATGGTGCTGTTCATCCACGGCGGCCCCGCCTTGCCGGTGATCCCCACGCTGTGGCAGTTCCAGCGCCCGCTGGAGGAATACTTCACCGTGGTCAACTACGACCAGCGCGGCGCCGGGCGCACCTTCCGTCTCAATCCGCCCGAGGCGGTGGCCGACACCCTGCACATCCAGCGCTACGTGGACGACGCCATCGAACTGGCGCAGTACCTGCGCGCGCGCTACCACAAGGACAAGCTGGTGCTGATGGCGCACAGCTGGGGCACGGTGGTGGCGATGAACGCCGCGCTGCAGCGGCCGGACCTGTTCAGCGCCTACGTCGGCATCGGCCAGGTCATCGACGTGCGCAGCAACGAGAAGCTGAGCTTCGACTACGGCCTGGCGCAGGCGCGCGCGCACGGCAATGCCGAGGCGGTGAAGGAAATGGAGTCCATCGCCCCGTATCCGGGCGACAAGCCGCTCACCCGCGAGCGCATCGTCATCGCCCGCAAGTGGCCGCAGTACTACGGCGGGTTGAGCGCGTACCGCGACAACTCGGCATATTTCTTCGACGGGCCGAAGCTGTCGCCGGACTACGACGCCGCCGACGTCCGCGCCATCGACGCCGGCAGCCTGTTCACGCTGGGCCGGCTGCTGGACGAGTTCCTGCAGGTCGATTTCCGCGGCGTGCGCGATTTCCCGATCCCGGTGGTGATGTTCATGGGCCGCCACGACTACACCACGCCCTCGCAACCGACGGCCGACTGGCTGGCGCGGGTGCGCGCGCCCTACAAGCAGGGCGTGTGGTTCGAGCATTCGGCGCACATGATGCCGTGGGAGGAACCGGGCAAGACCCTGGCCAGCCTGCTGCAGTACGTGCGGCCGCTGGCAACGCAGGGCGCGGCGCCGCATTGAGGCCGGCCCTCGGGCCGTACCGGATCCGCCGGACCGGCAGCCGGGCGCCGGCGCTCTCGGAACGCGGCTCGGGTCCCCGGGTCCGTGTCGTCGCCGGCGGCGAGGCCGCCGGGCCGCAAGCACCCTCGCCGGCCGCGGCGTGCGCGGCCGGGAGAGGCCCGGTCAGGAGGCGCTGGGCGCCGGATCCAGCGCCGGCGTCGGCGCGGCCGCGAGCGAGTAGCGCAGCCCCACCAGGCCCAGCAGGCCCTCGTCGCGGCCCTGGCCGGGCGGCAGCGAGCGCACCCGCGAGAGCGAGGCATCCAGGCCCTGGCGCAGCGCATCGGGCACCGGCAGGTGGCTGGCGCGCTTTGCCTGTGCGCGATAGTGCGCGGCCACCTGCAGCAGCAGGCGGTCGATCGCCTCGGCGTTGACCGGCGGCAGGTCGCGGCGCGCACGGCGCAGCTCCAGCACGTTCAGGCCGACGCGGATCTCGTCGAGCAGGTCCACCGTGGCCAGGCCGCTGCTGGCCGATACCGCCGCCATGCGCGGTGCCAGCTGGCCGAGCAGGTCGAGCATGCGCGCGGTGAACAGCTCGCGGTCCTGCAGGCCATGGCCGGCGGCGGCGTCGGCGATCACCTTCCAGGCCTGGCGCACCAGCCGGCGCGCGCTCCACTCGGCGCCCACCGAGCGAAACAGGCGGGTGACGATGATCGCGAAGCCCACGCCCAGCACGATGGACACGCTGGAGTTGAAGAAGGCCTGCACGTCGCCGTTGTAGGTGCTGCGCAGGTTCAGCAGGGTGGCCAGGTTGACCGTCATCGGCAGCGCGTAGGGCATGGTCTTCGGGTCGTAGACCAGCCGTCCCAGCAGCAGGAACGCCGGCGCCAGCACCAGTACCAGCGAGCCGAAGTCGTGCACCGCCGGCAGCACGCCGAACTGGTAGAACGCCACCAGCGCCAGCGAGCCGATGGTGGCCAGGAGCATGCGCAGCATGCTCGGGGTGGGGTCGTCCTGGGCGGCGAAGAAGGCCGCGGCCACCGCGCCGAGCATGGCCCCGAACGCACCGCCCGGCCAGCCGATGGCGATCCACAGCACGCAGTAGCTGAACAGGCTCACGCCGACGCTGGCGGCGGCGAAGGCGATCATCGGCCAGTCCACGTGGCGCTGGCGCAGCACGTTGATGCGGTCCAGATCGATGCGGAAGAAGTTGCGTTCCACCGTGCCTTCGTGGCCGTGCGCGATCGCGTCCTGCAGCCTGCGGCAATCGCTCCACAGTTCGATCAGCTCGTCCAGGCGCAGCAGCAGGCTGTTGGCCAGCAGGGTGTCCACGTCCGAGGACGGCTCCGGCCGCATCGCCCGCACGCGCGCGTGCAGCGCGGCCACCGCCTCGGCCTGCGGGGCCTCCTTGCGTTCCATCCAGGCGGCGATGTCGTGCAGCAGCTGCTGCTGTTCGGGGGTGTCGGCATGGCGGCCGCGCAGGTTGTCCAGGCGGTCGCCGATCCAGCCCAGCACCGGCAGCAGCGCCAGCATGCGCATGCGCAGCTCCTGCATGCGCACGTGCGCGGCGGCATGGCGTGGGTCGTCGTAGCGCGCCATGGTGATCAACGTGTCGAACTGGGCCACGTCGGCGGCGAGCAGGGTCCGGCGCGAGGTCTTGCCGTCCTGGCCCTTGCGGCCGACCAGCACCTGGCGCGCCCATAGCGCCGCATCGTCCATCCAGCTGCCGATGCGGCTGTTGATCACCGGCTTGGCCGAGGCCGGGAACACCAGCGAGGCGACCACCACCGCGCACAGCGAGCCGAGGATGATCTCCTCGCTGCGCGCCACCGCGATGTCGAAGATCTGCTCGGGCGTGGCGATGGCCTGGAAGCCGATGAACGCGGCGGTGTAGCTGGCGAGCATGAAGGTGTAGCCGGACGGACCGCGGTGCAGCAGTGCGATGAACAGGCAACCCGACAGCCACAGCGCCAGCATCGCGCTCATCAGCAGCGGGGTCTGCACGAAGTTCATGCACACCACCACGGCCGCGCACGCCAGCAGCGTGCCGAGGATGCGGTAGCCGCCGCGCGCGCGGGTCATGCCCAGCACCGGCTGCGACACCACGTACACCGTCGCCATCGCCCAGTACGGCCGCGCCAGGTTGCCCAGCAGGCTGATGCCCAGCGTGGCCACCGCGGCCACGTACAGCTTGGCCGAGAACATCCACGCGCGCCGGTCGCTCAACAGCATGGTCGTGCTCCCGTGTTCACGGCGCGGCCGCAGCCTGCCAGCCACCGCCCAGGGCCAGCATCAGCCGCACCTGGTCCTGCGAGACCTGGGCCTCGGCCGCGGCCACCTGCGCGTCCGAGCCGGCCTGGGTGCGATCGGCGTCGAGGCTGGCCAGGTAGGGCGCGCGCCCGCCGACGTACAGCCGCCGGTTCTGTTCGGCGGCCAGGCGCGCGGCATCGTGCGCGGTGCGCAGCGCCTGCAGGCGCTGCAGGTCCTGGGCGTAGGCGTCGAGCAGGGTCTGGGTCTCGCGCAGGGCATCGAGCACGGTCTGGTCGAACTGGGCCAGTGCCGCGCGGGCGCCGGCCTCGCTGGCCGCCACTCGCGCGCGCGCGCCGTTGGAGGGGATCGACCAGGAGATCAGCGGGCCGATCGACCATTGCCGCGTGGCCGCTTCGCCGAAGTCGTCCAGCAGGCCGGCGGCGCCGGCCGCGGCGCCGAGGCGGATGTCCGGGTACAGCTCGGCGGTGGCCACGCCGATGCGCGCGGTGGCCGCGGCCAGGCGGCGTTCGGCCGCGCGCACGTCGGGCCGGCGCGCCAGCAGCGCCCGACCGTCGCCGACCGGGATCGGCCGGTCCGGGTGCGGCGCCGTCGCGCAGCCGTCCACGCCCTCGGGCAGCTGCCCGGGCGTGTTGCCCAGCAGCGCCGCCAGCGAGTACTCGGCCGCGCGCTTGTGCGCCTGCAGCGGCGGCAGCGCGGCCTGCAGCGCGGCCACCTGGGCCTGGGCGCGGGTCACGTCCACCACGGTGCCGCGCCCGGCATCGGCCAGGCGCCGGGCGATGTCCAGGCTGTGCTGCTGCAGGTCCACCGAATGGCGGGCGATGTCCAGCTCGTGGTTGGCGTTGCAGATGTCCAGGTAGTTGCCGGCCACCTGCGCGACCACGCCGATGCGCGCCAGGTCCAGCGCCGCCTGGGTGGCCTGCGCGTCGGCATGGGCGGCTTCGCTGGCGCGGCGCAGCTTGCCGAACAGGTCGAAATCGTAGGAGATCTTCAATCCGCCGCTGCCGAGGTTGAACACCGGCAGCTTCTCGCTGAGCAGGAACGATTCGGCCGACACCTGCGCGCGCTGCGCGCCGGCCTCGGCCGCGTACTCCAGGCCGCCGGCATCGAGGGCCTGCTCGTAGACCGCGGTGGCGCGCTCCAGGTTGGCGCTGGCCGCGCGCAGCCCGGCGTTGGCGGCCAGGGCACGCTCGATCAGGCCGTCCAGGACCCGATCGTCGTACAGCGCCCACCAGCGCTCGGGCAGCGGCTGGCCCGGCGCGACCCGGTCGTTGCCGGTATCGAGGAAGGCGCCCTGCGCCTCGGCGCGGTTGGCCGCGGCTTCGCCGGGCAGGTGGTAGTCGGGCCCGACCGTGGCACAGGCGGCGAGGGTGCCCAGGCCCAGTCCCAGGGCCAGGCGTGGCAGGCGCGCGATCATGGCCGTGCCGCCTGGCCCCGTGCGTCGCGGGCCTTGCCGTCGTCGTCGCGGATGCTGACCGTGGCGGTGCGCCCGGCGATCAGCTGCACGCCGGCGGGGATCGTGTCGATGGCGATGCGGACCGGGATGCGCTGGGCCAGGCGCACCCAGTCGAAGGCCGGGGTCACGTTGGGCAGCAGGCTGGCCCCGTCGCTGCGGTAGCGGTCCTCGATGCCGGCGGCGATGCTGGCCACGTGGCCGGCCAGCGGGCGGTCCTCGCCCATCAGGTGGATTTCCACGCGCTGGCCCGGGCGCACGCGGCGCAGGCGGGTCTCCTCGAAGTAGCCGTCCACGCGGTAGGAGCCGGCGTCGAGCACGGCGGTCACCGCCTTGCCGGCGCTGACGTAGTCGCCCACGCGCACGGTGCGGTCGGTCAGGGCGCCGTCGGCGGGACTGCGCACCACGGTGCGCGCCAGGTTGAGCTGGGCGAGGTCGATCGCGGCCTGGGCGGTCTGCACCGCCGAGCGTGCCGCCGCCAGGGTGGACTGCGCCGCTTCCAGCTTGGCACGGCGCACCTCGGCGTCCTCGGCGGCGACCAGGTCCTGCAGGCTGCGGTCGCGTGCGGTCTCGCGCCGCAGCTGGTTGGCCGCGGCCTCGGCCTCGGCCACCGCCGCGCGGCGCTCGGCCAGCGTGGCCTGGGCCTGTTCCAGGGCGATGCGGTAGCGCGCCTGGTCGACCACGAACAGCGGCTGGCCGCGCTTGACCGGCTGGTTGTCCCAGGCCAGCACCTCGGTGACCAGGCCGGACACGTCCGGCGCCACCTGCACCACGTCGGCGTTGACGTGCGCATCGCGCGTCCACGGCTCGTCCATGTAGTAGTGCCACAGGTGGCTGAGCACGAAGGCGGCGGCCACCACCGCCACCAGCGTCAGGCCGATCGGCAGGGCGTTGCGGGCGATGCGGTTCATACGCGCAGCTCCTGCATCAGGGCGAACAGGCCGCCGAGCAGCAGCACGTAGATCGCCAGGTTGAACAGCGGCGGATGCCACACGTGGCGATAAGCGCCCACGTGCGCGAGCAGCAGCTGCAGCGCACTCATCAACAGGTAGGCGATGAGCATCAGCAGCAGCAGGGTGGGGATGAAGACCCCGTAGAGATTGAATTCTCCGAACATGGCGGTGGTTTTCGGCTGGGGTGGGCGGATCCGCGTCCGCGGTGCCTGCTGGCGTCCGGGACCGGCGTCCATAACGATGGACGGGCCGCCAGGGCGACCCGTCGCGAGGAAGGGGGGAGGGAACGGATCAGGGGAAGCGGGTCGCGGCCTCCCCGAGCAACTGGTAGACGCGCAGGACCGCCTCGATGTCCTCCTCCGGCAGCCCGGCCAGCACCTCGGTGCGCAGCGCGATCAGCTCCTGCTCCAGCTGCACGAACAGGTCCTGGCCCTTGTCGGTCAGCCACAGCAGGTTGGCGCGGCGGTCGCTGGCGTCGCATTCGCGGCGGATGAGCTCACTGGCGGCCAGCTTGTCGAGCAGGCGCACCAGCGACGGGCCCTCCATGCCCAGCTGCTGGGCCAGCGCGACCTGGCGGATGCCGCCGCCGGAGCGCCCGATCATCAGCAGCGTGCCGGTGCACGCGGCCGAGATGCCGTAGCTGCCCAGGCGCATATCGGCCAGGCGTTGCCACTGGCGCGCGGCCGGTCCCAGGCCCGAGGTCAGCCGCATCTGCAGAGTTTGGTAGGTGTCCATGACGTTAGTTAGCATACTACTAATTTCCCCGCTAAAGTATTAACGGACCGCGTGCGGGTACCATGGCGGCCCCCCAAGGGCAGGTCCCCGCCGTCCGATGAGCCAGCACGATTCCGCCGATACCCCCGTCACCCAGGCCGAGGCCGAGCAGGCCGTGCGCACGCTGCTGCGCTGGGCGGGCGAGGATCCCTCGCGCGAGGGCCTGCTGGATACGCCGCGGCGCGTGGCCGAGGCCTATGGCGACTGGTTCAGCGGCTACCGCGACGATCCGCGCGCCTACCTGGAGCGCACCTTCGAGGAGGTCGCCGGCTACGACGAGATGATCGTGCTGCGCGACATCGAGTACGAAAGCCATTGCGAGCACCACATGGCGCCGATCATCGGCAAGGTCCACGTCGGCTACGTGCCGGACGGCAAGGTGGTGGGCATCAGCAAGCTGGCGCGGGTGGTGGAGGCCTATGCGCGCCGCTTCCAGGTGCAGGAGAAGATGACCGCGCAGATCGCCGCGTGCATCCAGGAAGTGCTGCATCCGCTGGGCGTGGGCGTGGTGGTCGAAGGCGCGCACGAGTGCATGACCACGCGCGGCATCCACAAGCGCGGGGTCAGCATGATCACCTCCAAGATGCTCGGCAGCTTCCACGACGACGCGCGCACCCGCGCCGAGTTCCTGCGCTTCATCGAGACCGGCAACCACCGCCGCTGAGCCCGGCGGTGCCGCGGCTCAGCCCTGGCGCAGGTCCCAGCCCATCCGCGCGATCAGCACCACCACCAGCACCACGAACAGGCGGCGGATCAGCGGCGTGCCGCCGCGCAGCGCCAGTCGCGTGCCGGCCAGTGCGCCGAGGATGTTGGCCGCGGCCATCGGCACGGCCAGCACCGGCAGGAAGTGGCCGGTGGGGACGAAGAACGACAGCGCGGCCAGGTTGGTGGCGACGTTGACCGTCTTCGAGGCGGCCGAGGCATGCAGGAAGTCCATGCCCAGGAAGCGCACGAACAGGAAGATCAGGAAGCTGCCGGTGCCCGGGCCGAAGAAGCCATCGTAGAAGCCGATCCCCGCGCCGATCAGCACGGCCGCCAGCAGTTCGCGCCGGGCGCCCGGCCGGGCCGCCTGCAGCGCGCCGAAGTCCTTGCGCGCCAGGGTGTAGGCCAGCATCGCCAGCAGCAGCACCAGGATCAGCGGCCGCACCGCCTGGCGCGGCAGCAGGCTCACCGCCGTGGCGCCGAGGAACGAGAAGGCGAATGCCGTGGCCGCCGCGACCAGCACTGGCTTCCACGGCAGCGGCATGCGCCGCGCGTAACGCCAGGCCGCGGTCGCAGTACCGGCCACCGAGGCGAACTTGTTGGTGCCCAGCAAGGTCGCCGGTGCCTGCTGCGGCAGCGCCGCGAACAGGCCCGGGATCTGCACCAGGCCGCCGCCTCCCACGGCCGCGTCCACCAGGCCGGCAGTGAAGGCCAGCGCGACCAGCCAGGGCAGCAACGGCAGCAGTTCGGACACGGGACGACGGGCGGCGAAAAAGGCGCGCAAGCATAGGCGCGGCGCGCGATGCTGTCACCGGCGTGCACCGCGCCGGCCCGATGCGGAACAATGCCCGGATGAAGACGCCCGCCGACCCGTGTCCCTGCGGCCGCCCGCTGGCCTACGCCGCGTGCTGCGGTCGGCTGCATGCCGGTGCGCCCGCTGCCGATGCCGAGGCCCTGATGCGCTCGCGCTACAGTGCCTACGTGCGCGGCCTGGCCGACTACCTGCTGGCCACCTGGCATCCGTCCACGCGGCCGCCGCAGCTGGACCTGGCCGATCCGCCGCAGGGCCGCACCGTCTGGCTCGGGCTCGACGTCGGCCGCCATCGCCAGGTCGCGTCGGACCGGGCCGAGGTGGAATTCGTCGCGCGCTACCGCATCGGCGGCGGGCGCGCGGTGCGCATGGTCGAGTACAGCCGCTTCGTGCGCGAGGATGGCCGCTGGTACTACCTGGATGCCCGATGAGGAAGACTGCATGACCGCCCTGCCCGACGTGCCCGGCCTGTCCCTGGACCACTGGCACGGCCAGCCCCTGCTGCGCATCGCCACCCCGGCCTGCACCGCCGCGGTGAGCCTGTTCGGCGGGCAGCTGCTGTCCTTCGTGCCCGCCGGCCAGCAGGATCTGCTCTGGCTCTCGCCGCTGGCCAAGGCCCCGCCCGCGCCCATCCGCGGCGGCGTGCCGGTGTGCTGGCCGTGGTTCGGCCGCCAGGACCAGCCCGACACCGCGCCGGCCCACGGCCTGGCACGGACCGCGGTGTGGACCGTGGCCGCGGCCGAGTGCCGCGACGAGACCGTGCATCTGGTGCTCGACGCGCCGGCGTTTCCCGGCTGGCCGCTGGCATTGCGCATGGAGCTGCAGCTCGGTCGCGCGCTGGAGCAGCGCCTGGTCACCGTCAACCGCGGCGACGCGCCGGTACGCGTCAGCCAGGCCCTGCACAGCTATTTCCGCGTCGGCGACGCGCTGCAGGTGGACGTGCAGGGCGTGGACGGGCTGGAATACCTGGACAAGTTCGAAGGCTATGCCCACCGCCATCGCCAGCACGGCGACTGGAACCTGCGCGACGCCCACGATCCCGGGCGCAGCGATCGCATCTACCTGGGCGC
>NZ_FCOY01000007.1:1275000-1278062 GCF_900018785.1 Xanthomonas massiliensis
ATACCGAGACGGACTGTATGGGAGACACACGGCGGGTGCTAACGTCCGTCGTGAAAAGGGAAACAACCCAGACCCACAGCTAAGGTCCCAAATTCACTGCTAAGTGGAAAACCATGTGGAAAGGCACAGACAGCCAGGAGGTTGGCTTAGAAGCAGCCACCCTTTAAAGAAAGCGTAATAGCTCACTGGTCGAGTCGGTCTGCGGGGAAGATTTAACGGGGCTAAGCAGTGAACCGAAGCTTGGGGTGCATACTTTGTATGCGCGGTAGAGGAGCGTTCCGTAAGCCTGCGAAGGTGGCTTGAGAAGGCTGCTGGAGGTATCGGAAGTGCGAATGCTGACATGAGTAACGACAATGCGGGTGAAAAACCCGCACGCCGAAAGCCCAAGGTTTCCTTGCGCAACGTTAATCGGCGCAGGGTGAGTCGGCCCCTAAGGCGAGGCAGAAATGCGTAGTCGATGGGAAGCAGGTTAATATTCCTGCACCTCGCGTGAGTGCGATGGAGGGACGGAGAAGGTTAGGTGTACCGGGCGTTGGTTGTCCCGGGGAAAGGCGGTAGGTTTGGATCTTTGGCAAATCCGGGATCCTTTAAGACCGAGCACCGAGACGAGCCCTTTAGGGCGAAGTCACTGATACCACGCTTCCAGGAAAAGCTCCTAAGCTTCAGCTCACGCAGACCGTACCGTAAACCGACACAGGTGGGTAGGATGAGAATTCTCAGGCGCTTGAGAGAACTCGGGTGAAGGAACTAGGCAACATGGCACCGTAACTTCGGGAGAAGGTGCGCCATTGCCGGTGGCCCATGCGGGCTATAGCTGGCGATGGCCGAAGTGACCAGGCCGCTGCGACTGTTTATCAAAAACACAGCACTCTGCAAACACGAAAGTGGACGTATAGGGTGTGACGCCTGCCCGGTGCTGGAAGGTTAAGTGATGGGGTCAGCCGCAAGGCGAAGCTCTTGATCGAAGCCCCAGTAAACGGCGGCCGTAACTATAACGGTCCTAAGGTAGCGAAATTCCTTGTCGGGTAAGTTCCGACCTGCACGAATGGCGTAACGACAGCGGCGCTGTCTCCACCCGAGACTCAGTGAAATTGAAATCGCTGTGAAGATGCAGCGTTCCCGTGGCAAGACGGAAAGACCCCGTGAACCTTTACTATAGCTTTACACTGAACGTTGAGTTCGTCTGTGTAGGATAGGTGGGAGGCTATGAAACCGAGGCGCTAGCTTCGGTGGAGCCATCCTTGAAATACCACCCTGATGTGCTTGACGTTCTAACCTCGGTCCGTAATCCGGATCAGGGACCGTGTATGGTGGGTAGTTTGACTGGGGCGGTCTCCTCCTAAAGAGTAACGGAGGAGCTCGAAGGTACGCTCAGCGCGGTCGGACATCGCGCACTGTGTGCAAAGGCATAAGCGTGCTTGACTGCGAGATCGACGGATCAAGCAGGTACGAAAGTAGGACTTAGTGATCCGGTGGTTCTGTATGGAAGGGCCATCGCTCAACGGATAAAAGGTACTCCGGGGATAACAGGCTGATACCGCCCAAGAGTTCATATCGACGGCGGTGTTTGGCACCTCGATGTCGGCTCATCACATCCTGGGGCTGTAGTCGGTCCCAAGGGTATGGCTGTTCGCCATTTAAAGTGGTACGCGAGCTGGGTTCAGAACGTCGTGAGACAGTTCGGTCCCTATCTGCCATGGGCGTTGGAGATTTGAGAGGGGCTGCTCCTAGTACGAGAGGACCGGAGTGGACGAACCTCTGGTGTTCCGGTTGTCATGCCAATGGCATTGCCGGGTAGCTATGTTCGGAAGCGATAACCGCTGAAAGCATCTAAGCGGGAAGCGCGCCTCAAGATGAGATCTCCCGGGGCTCAAGCCCCCTAAAGGAACCATGTAGACTACGTGGTTGATAGGTCAGGTGTGTAAGCGCAGCAATGCGTTGAGCTAACTGATACTAATGATCCGTGCGGCTTGACCATATAACCTCAAGTGGCCTTGGACTCTGACGACGCGTCAAAGTCATCCAAGCCTCCTACGTCACAAGTCCCAATGCGAGACGGTGCGGTACGTATGCAAATCCATACGCGCCAGCACGCTCCAACCGTCTCCCTGGTGAAATTAGCGCTGTGGCACCACCCGATCCCATCCCGAACTCGGAAGTGAAACGCAGCCGCGCCGATGGTAGTGTGGGTTTCCCATGCGAGAGTAGGTCATCGCCAGGGTCTTATCCGAACCCCGTCCTTGCAAAAGGGCGGGGTTCTTCTTTGCGCGCGATTTGTTCGTGCGCGGCTTGGTGCCCTTGGCCGGGTGGCCCGCTACGCCTCGGCCGATGCCGCCAGCGCCTCCACCAGGTAGTCGATGAAACTGCGCACCTTCGGTGCCAGGTGGCTGCGGCTGGCATAGACCGCGTACAGCCCGATCGGCGCTACCTGCCACTGCGGCAGCACCGGCACCAGTGCCCCCGACGCCAGCGCCGGGCCCACCACGAACTGCGGCTGCAGCACGATCCCCAGCCCACTGCAGGCCGCCTCCCGCAACACCTCCCCGTTGTTGGCGCGCAGGCCCCCGGACACGGCCACCGTCGCCTCCCCGCCCGGGCCCTGCAGCTGCCACGTCTCCCCGCCGCTCCAGTAGCTGTAGGTCAGGCAGGCATGGCGCGACAGGTCAGAAGGCACCTGCGGCGTCCCCGCCCGCGCCAGGTAGCCCGGCGCCGCGCACAGCAGGACCGGCACCTGCGCCAGCTTGCGCGCGATCAGCGACGGCGATGGCTGGCGAGTGATGCGCAGCGCCACGTCGTAGCCTTCTTCCACGATGTCCACCAGGCGATCGCCCAGGGTCAGGTCCAGCTTCACCTGCGGATAGCGCGCGTGGTAACCCGCCAGCAGCGGGCCCAGGCGCGCGATGCCGAAGCTCACCGGCGCGTTGATCCGCAGCACCCCCGCCGGCGCCAGCGCCTGCGCCCCCACCGCCGCCTCCAGCTCCGCCAGCTCCCCCAGCAGCTCCACCGCACGCTGGTAATACCCCGATCCCGCACTGCTCAGGCCTACGCGACGCGTCGTGCGG